>CAYGPU010000013.1:15223-16754 GCA_964352015.1 uncultured Marinicella sp. | reverse complement strand
ATTTCAATGGCACTGATTCGTTCACATACTCAGTTAATGATGGTTCATTGGACTCCAATGTAGCAACTATCAGCATCGCCATAAATTCAGGAAATGATGCACCATCAGCTGCAAGTTTGAATCTTTCAACTGATGAAGACGATTCTGTTAACATAACTTTGATTGGTTCTGATCCAGAGGGTGATGCACTGACCTATCAATTGCTTTCTGCACCTGTCAATGGTGTGTTATCTGGTATAGCTCCAGATTTAAGTTACACGCCCAACACCGATTTTAACGGTACAGATTCATTCACTTATTCTGTGAATGATGGCCAGCTGGATTCCAATGTGGCGACCGTCAATATTACCATTAATTCAGGTAATGACGCGCCAGTTGCCAACGATGTGAATGTGACAACGGATGAAGACACAAGTGTGATTGTCACTATTTCTGGCTCTGACCCAGAAAACGATGGCTTAACATTTAACATACTGACACAACCGACCAATGGTGTGTTGTCAGGTACGGCTCCAGCTTTAACCTACACACCGAATGCAGATTTCTACGGTAACGATACTTTCACTTTTTTGGTCAATGATGGGCAGCTCAATTCTAATGTGGCAACTGTTAGCTTGACCGTTAACTCAATTAATGATGCTCCTGTAGCTAACCCGTTAAGCATCAGTGTTGATGAGGATGGTTTGGTACAAATTTCTTTGTCAGGTTTTGACATCGATGGTGATGTTTTGAGTTATGTGCTTGATACCCAGCCAGTCAACGGCATATTAAGTGGTTCTGGTAACACTTACACCTACACACCCAACCCAGATTACAGCGGTTCTGACGGGTTCAGTTACCATGTGAATGATGGCACCACCGATTCATTATCTGTGCCAGTCAGCATCACGGTCATTGCCGGTAATGATGAACCTGTTGCAAACAACTTAAGCGTGGATACCAATGAAGACTCTGCAGTTAATCTGACACTGTCTGGGTCAGACCCTGAAGGCGATTCACTAACCTATCAATTGGTTTCTCAACCAATTAATGGCGTGCTGTCTGGAACTACGCCTGATTTAACCTACACCCCCAATATAGATTTTAATGGTACAGATTCATTCACTTATTCAGTGAATGACGGCTTGTTGGATTCCAATGTGGCGACTGTGTTGTTGACGGTAGCTGCGGTTAATGATGCACCGATTGCAAACGCCCAAAACTATGTGGTTGATGAAGATAGTACTTCAGCCATTCTGTTGTCTGGTTCAGATGTGGATGGCGATGTATTGAGTTTCGTCCTTGATACACAACCTATCAACGGTACTTTAGCCGGCACAGCAGACAGTTACACCTACACCCCCAACACCAATTTCAATGGCACCGATTCATTCACTTATCATGTCAATGATGGCACAGTTGATTCAGCAGTGGTTGAGGTGATAATTACTGTCAGTTCATCCAATGATGCCCCAGTTGCTAATGATTTGATCATCACTACTGTTGAAGACACAGCAGCAGTGATTACACTGTCAGGCTCAGATCCAGAAGG
>CAYGPU010000013.1:0-15123 GCA_964352015.1 uncultured Marinicella sp. | reverse complement strand
CATTAACTTACCAAGTCATCACCCAACCGACCAATGGCGTGTTATCGGGAGCTGCGCCTGATTTAACCTATACACCCAATACGGACTTCAATGGCTCAGTTACATTCACTTTTGTGGTGAATGATGGTCAATATGATTCAGCTGCTGCAACAGTTTTAATCAATATAATTGCTCAAAATGATGTGCCGCTTATGGCCGACCAGACCCTTTCAGTGGACGAAGACACACCGTTGGATATCAACCTACTCGCCACTGATGTTGATGGCGATAACCTGGTATATACCTTGGTTAATACACCTGTTAATGGTGACCTATCGGGAGATTTACCACAGGTAACTTATCTGGGCGCAGAAAACTTTTTCGGCAGTGATCTCATGACAGTCCAAGTGGATGATGGACAAGGTGGTGTGGTTACTGCAGTCATCACCATCCAAGTCATCGCCATAAATGACCAACCTATCGCTGATGCCATATCAGTTAACACGCCATTTCAAACTCCAGTTTCTTTACCGTTGTCTGGTACAGATGTTGAAGATTCAGGATTAACATTTCAGATACAAGACCAACCTACCAATGGCGACATCTCAGAGAACAATGGTGAGTTTAGCTATGCCCCAGACAATGGCTTTAATGGTGTCGACCAAGCCAGCTATGTGGTTGTGGACTCTGAAGGCCTGTTATCAGAACCAGTTAACATTACGATCAATGTTGAAGCCAGTATAAACCAACCACCTGAAATCATCAGTACCGCGCCAAGCAGTGGATTGCGTGGTATAGATCTACAGTATGATGTACAAGCCACAGACCCAGATGGAGATGTTTTAAGCTATGAACTATTAAATGGGCCCAGCACCGCCAGCATCAATTTTTCAGACGGTCTAATTTCTTGGACTCCAGAAGCAGATTATTCTTTAGGTTTGGATTCAGTCAATGAGCAATGCCAATTGATTGCTGAACAAGCAGATGACTTCAGAAAAGTTCAGTTGGTTACTTTGATTGATGGTTCAGGTTCAATGAGTGATGAAAGGGCTTTCTTGTCTACCTGGCTGCCACAACTCAATGGAGAAATGCTGGCATTTGGATTGGGCCAGAACGATGCCATTGACTTTGCTGTAGGACGTTTTGAGCGCAGAGGTTTGTTGCAACAATTACCCTCTGGAAGTGTGTTTGGCAACATCGATGAAATTTCCAATATATTGGTGCCCATCAGTGACCTAACCGGACCTGGCGGCGGTAATGAAAACGGTGTCAATTCATTAATCGATATTCTTGAAGACAATCAATATGATGAGGCTGCACAACAAATCTTTATCTTAATGACTGATGAGGGATGTTCTTCTTGTCCTAATGCCCCGCAGTATACCGAGCAATTAAATGACATGTTGGCGGCTCGTCAAGATGTGTTGCACACCATCATTCCTTCCTACAACATGACCTGTCCAGATGGCAGGCCTGTGATGGGAATAGATCATTTGTATAATGGCTATGTGGCTGAAACCAATGGTAATTTCAGTGTATGTAAAAATGCTGTTTTTAGTACACCCAATGCCAATTTGTTTAATCATTATATTGAGCCAGCATTTTTAACTGGTGGTTCAGTGTGGGATGTGAGTTTAATTTCAGGCGCTGACCAAAACAGCCAATCGGCCTCAGAATCAATCGCCAAAGTGATTGCAAAAATCTCACAGTTGCAAACAGCCACTGAAAATGCTGCAGATTTATACTTCTCAGAATTGTCTCAAAATGGTGCTCAACTCAATATTGCCATCAGCAACCGGGGCTTAATTGACTCACAAATCAGTGACTTGTCATTGGTCGATGCCAACGGTCAAGAATTGATATTCACAGTTCCCGTATTGGTGCCAGGCGCGACAGAAAACTGGGAGATCGATCTATCCACTGTAGCCACAGGAGCACTGAGTCTGGTGGTTGAATCAAACAAAGAATGTTCAACAGACAACAACACAGTGAAAATGGCCTATTTTGATGTTTCTGTGGACGACCAGCAGGGTGGAACAGACAACCAAGCATTTTTGTTGTCAGTTACAGAAACTAATGTGCCACCAACCATCAACCCCATCAATGATATACAAACCCCAGCAGGCGTAACACTGTCTGTGGTCATTCCTGCAGAGGATACCAATAAAGGTGACATACTGGCATATCAAATTATGGCAGGATCAGAACAAGCCACCATCTCTCAAGCTGGTATCTTAGAATGGAAACCTGTTGATACTGATGTGGGTATCTCACAAGTCTTTACCATTGCCGTCACTGACTTAGCTGGGGCATCTGTATCAACCAGCTTTACAGTTGATGTAGTCGACAGCATCGCACCACTACAAATCACCAGTACGCCGGAGCGACTCGGCATTTATGGCACCACTTATGAATACCAAGTGGTGGTGACCCATGACCCAGTTTCAACAGTAGACTTGCGTTTATTGAATGGGGCAGAGGGCATGACCATGGACTCACAAGGTTTAATTACATGGTCAATCGCGGTTGATTCAGAAGTTGAAGTGATCACAGTTGTGATTGTTGCTGATGACCAGTTTGGTAACACAGACACGCAAGCTTTCTTGGTGGCAATAGATGAGCCAGCTGAAGCACCGATAATCACCACATCAATGGACATTGTTACCATTGAAGGTGAAGTGTTTGGTTACACTTCTGTGGTCACTGACATCAATGCTTTTGAGAGCTTTTTACCCGAGTTTCTGGTGGCTCCTGATCTGATTACGATCAGCAACTACTCTCAGCCAGTACCTGATTTTCAATACGAAGAACTGATTGCTCACCGATTGCAGCCTGCCAATACAGTTCACCCGGAATACAGCAATAAGATTAACCATTGGTGTGGGACTGATGATCCTGAATGGATCAATCTAACCCCTCAGTTGGCAGATTTTATTGAAATAGGGCCCCGCATTGGAGATACATTTGCAGCGAATATCATTGTCACTTCATTGACTGATACCAATGCAGATGGTCTGACCAATCAAAATGATACCCAATACATCATTCATACATTTGAAAATGGTATCGCTGCCTTAAATTCCCAAAGTTTAGAGCAAACTTGGGTTCAGCCGGATGTCAGGGCCATGAGTGGTGGATTCAATAACCAATTGGCAGCAGCAGACATCGATCAAGATGGGAACACTGAAATTTTGGTGATGGGCATTGATGGTTTTTTAAAAGTGCTGTCACATGAAGGAGAATTGTTGTGGGTCAGTGAAGACAGCGTTCATGGTCAATCTGCTGGAGGCACTTTGGTCATGGCTAAAGATTTGGATGCAGATGGCGATTTAGAAATCATTGCTGGCACCAAGGTTTTTGACCACACTGGACAATTGTTGATAGACATGGGTCGGTTCAATTTCACCTCACCTACCTATGCAGCGGTCGCTGACTTGGATCAAGATGGCACCCTAGAAATCATTCAGCACAACACCATATTTAACCACGATGGGTCGGTCTATTTTGATGGCTTGGGCAATGGTAACTTTTATGCCATAGCAAACTTTGATAACGACCCAGAATTAGAATTCGTCCAGGTCAAGAAACTCAATAACAGTGTCACTTTATTCAATCATGATGGCACAGTTATCTGGGAAACAGAAGTTAAAACTGCTAACCTGCCTTCCGTTGCAGACATTGATCATGATGGTATGCTTGAAATTGTCATGACTTATGCAACTATCAAGGCCGATGGAACGATCATGCGTGATGAGCCAGGTGATAATCGTTATGATTCACGTTTGACCGACCTAAATGCCGATGGCGCTTTTGAATTGATTACCTACTGGGGTCAGTTGAATGCCAAAGATCCCATCACTGGTGACCGTATTTTCGAATGGAAAAGGTCTCGAGGTTTTTATGACTTTGCTTTGATTGACCGCTATAACACCGGTGAATATGAGATTCTTTTCCCGCATTGGTCTGGCGCTGGTGTATTTCTTGATTTTATCAAAGCAGCTGATGGCGCATGGACCGGTGGAGCTGGAGAAACTAAACAAAGTGTTTATGACCAAACTTTGAATGCAGCGGGTGAACCGAATCTGTCTTATGGTGTGATGTTGAACCAAACTTTTGAGAACTTCTTAACACCTGACTTACATGTTACCGGTCCACAGGTCAGTGAAAGTACCAATGGCTATCAAATATACACCCAGCTGAGCAACATCACGCCTTCTTTTTATGCGGGTGAATTACAAATTAATTTTTACCATGATGAGATAGATGCCAATAATCTCATCGGCAGTGAGTTGATTACTGATTTAGATGTAAATCAAACCAAAACTGTTGTTCTAAGTGACTTCATCGATCCCTATAACCCACCGGGCGAGACCTTGATTGCAGAGGTGGTTCAAGTAATCCCAGTGAACGAGTGTCGAACTGATAATAACGTGGCTTCATCAGAATACGTTTTTTGGCAAGTAACTGACAGCACTGGCTTATCTGATCAACAAGCTTACAGCATCAGGGTTAAACAAAGAGATTACCTTCCTTACGCTGTAGAGGCTTTACCAGTGGCCAATGCCTTGCAGAACTATCAGGAAAGTTTTGTACTTCTGGGGAATCAAGACAATGTTGATATTTATTTCTTGGTGTACCAAAAACCGGATGGTATGAACATCAGCTCATCCGGGGAAATCAATTGGATCCCAACCATTGATCAACTGGGTCAACACACCATCATTATGTACCTACAAAGTGACCAAGGGATATCGCAATACATCAGTACTACCATCACAGTTGAACCACCAATAAACCAACCACCAGTCATTACCAGTGATGCAATCACAGAGGGACAGTTTAACTTTTACACATACGATGTTGATGCCACAGATCCTGAAAATGATGTTTTAACTTATTCATTTAATATCAGTCCTTTGGGGGCTGATATAGATGCCAATACAGGATTAATTTCTTGGGTTCCTGGAGCAGATTTCTCAACTGGCCTGGATTCACCTAACTTACTTTGTAGGTCATCAATCTCAACTCCAAACCCAGACCAAAGCGCAGAACTCATTTTTATGATTGACGGTTCAGGGTCTATGGATGATGCCCATGCATATATACCATTGTGGATGCCCTTGTTAGATGGTGAGATGAAAGGGCAAAATCTAGGCATCATTGATGAAAATAAATATGGTTTGACATTGTTTGCAGATGCGGCTCGAATTATCGAGTTGTCGCCAGGTAATAGATGGGGCAGTGTGAACGAAGTTATAGATACTACGATTCCATGGAATGGGTTAAACAGTGGAATGGGAACCACTGAAAATTTAGTCTTTACCATGAATCAAATGCTCGATGCTTACCAATTTACGGAAAGCAAGTCAAAATCAGTTGTTTACATGACAGATGAAAAGTGTGCCAACTGTGATGATACTCCTAATGATACGGGTGCATTGACTGAGAGGCTGTTAGACAACCAGATTACCATGCACGGCGTAATCGATGATTCAACCTCATTTGTAGAGTTTGGAATTGCCTGTGGTGATGGCACGCCAGCCATGGGAATCACACCCGAAAATATTGGCTATGTAGCAGACGGTGATGGTGGTTTTTATACCTGTGCAGGTGCTGCATTTACTGAAGTTTCAGCCAATGTGATCACTCACCATATCAACCCAACGTTTGCCACTGGTGGTTCGATTTGGGACATCACTTATCTGCAAGGAACTGCACGTAATCAAGAGTCTTTGTCAAAAGCGATGTCGTTGGTCATAGCAGGAGAGGCATTGAGTCAAGTCAGTACAGTTGATCAAGTGGATTTAATGATTAAATCAACAACCATCAACCAATCTCAATTAGAAGTTACTGTTTTAAACAGAGGCTTAGAGTCAAGCAACCAATTTGATGTGCAGTTGTTATCAGGACAAAACTTGATCAATTCTCAGTCCATCAGTCTTTTGGCTGCAGGCGAAGAACAACAGTTGATATTTGATTTAACGGGATTGGAATATGCAGAGTTAGCACTGACAATTGATAATTCATTGACTGAAAACGAATGTTCAGTTGATAATAATTCCATGCTGTTGTCATATTTCAGCATTAATGTAGAGGATCCTGATTTAGCCAGTGATACCCAAGCATATTTTGTCGATATCAATGAAGATAATGTCGCTCCAGTTATTGAATCTGTTCCTACTGCAACTGCTGAAGCTGGCGTACCTTACGTGTCTCAAGTTGTGGCCACAGATGCAAACAAAGGTGACAGGTTCAGCTATGTGCTGACCCAAGGAGCTCACTTGGCATCAATTGATGCGATTACGGGTGAGTTCACTTGGTTGCCAAGTTCTGATCAGGACCAGCAAACTTTTGAAGTTGCAGTCTTAGACATAGCTGGTGCTTCTGACAGCATGTCATTTACGCTTACAGTCAGTGGCGATTATTACCGTCCTCAAATCATCAGCTCAGCTTTACGAGTGGCTCAGCCAGGAAACAACTATTTATACCAAATTTTGTTGGATTCACACCCATCATCAGTGCTCAACTATCAACTGCTATCAGGCCCCCAAGGTATGAATATAGACCCAACTGGGTTGATATCATGGTCGGTTCCGGGAACAGCAACAGATGAAATTTATGCTGTGGCAATCAAAGTGGCTGATCAATACGGAAACTTTGATACCCAGGCCTATGTACTGGCTATTGATGAAGATGAAGCACAACCGCCCGTGTTAACCAATGAATCAGTTGGTAGAACAGTCGAGGAACAAAGTGCTTATCAAAACAGCATGAACTTCAATGATGTCAATGCAGTTGAAAGTTTTGAATTTTATTTACAGCGCCACCCAGCTGGTATGGTCGTCAGTAAATTTGATCCAAGTGGTGCGAGTTACAGTACCAATGTGGCTGTAACTTTAGCTTGGGGCGAAGCCACAACCTCAATTACTGAAAAAACAGCATTCACCAACCACTGGTGTGGCAATGGTGATGTTGATTGGGTCAATCTGGCATCTACCAAAGAAACCACCTTGAGCTTAGGGCCAGAAAGCAGAACTAAAATGCTGCCAAACTTTCTACTGGCGGCATTGACTGACAGTACCAGCGATGGAGTGGTTAATGGTGATGATGATAAATCATTGATTTACGTCAATGATAATGGCATCAATGCACTGGATGGTCAAACACTAAACCCGCTATGGACTTACGGCGGCGCCCAAGGCATCTCAGTGACTTTGGGTGGTGGTCAATACAATGCGCTGGCATTAGCCAACCTGGATAATGATGACTCAAGAGAAGTCTTGTTTTTAGATGAGTCCGGGTTTGTCTTTGCAATCAATACAGATGGTACCTTGCGATGGCAGTCAGATGATGCCATTGCTGCAAACACTTACCGAACAAGTTTGATTGTTACTGATTTAACTGACGACGGGATTGTAGAGATTTTAGTAGGAAACTTAATTCTCAACAGTGATGGTACCACCAGAGCCACTTTGCCTGTACCAAGCTTTTTGGCATCCAGAAATCAATTTGAAATGGGTACAGTAGATACCGACTCTGATGGTCAGTTAGAAGTGTTGTATGACGATGCTTTATATAACAATCAGGGTGTGCTGATATACGATGATTTGGGCTCATATGGGAACCATTTTGCTGCCGTTGAAGTGGATTCTGATTCACACAGCGAGTGGATTCAAGTTGATGATGTTAGTAACCGAGTCAGCCTGTTTGATCACGATGCCACCATTTTATGGCAAACCAACATCCAAAACACAACCAGACCTGCTGTAGCGGATATTGACCATGATGGCGAATTGGAAATAGTTTTTGCTGGCGCGGCATTGGAAATGGATGGCAACATCATTTACAACAACAATGGCAGTACCGTAGATACCGCTAAGTTAGTCGATTTAAACAATGATGGCGCTTTTGAGTTATTGAAACACAACAGCAGCAGCCTCAATATCATTGACCCAATCACCAGTCAATCCATTTACCAGTGGAGTGCAACTGGAGAATATGATCAATCCTTCGTTGGTGATGCCAATGGTGATGGAGAAGTTAATTTGTTCATACCACACATCAGTGGTGGGCAATTGTATCTGGATGTAATTGGTAGTTCAGATGACGTATGGACAGGTGCTGCAGATGAGTTGACTCAAGCATTAAGGCCTCAAGCCTTGCTGAACAGCAATACGGGCTTGGTTCAAACCAACTATCAAGTTGAATTGAGTGAAGTCAACCTGAATACCATAAAACCTGATTTTCATGTAGAAGGCCCTCAGATAATGATCAATGGTGGCGACTATGAAATCAGTACTCAGTTGAGAAATTTAACCCCATCTCAATACACTGGTTTATTGTCAGTCAGTTTTTACGACGGAACCATTGATCCAGCCAACCTATTAGGCACTGAAATAATTAATGATTTGGGCCTTAATGAAGTAAAAACCGTAACCCTGTCTACAACTTATGCATTGACAGACATCAATTCAGACCGATTGGTAGCAGAGGTTTCATCTAGTAACCCAGCTATTGAGTGCACCACACACAATAATCAGGCAGCTTCTGAATTGGTGTATTGGGTATTAGAAGATTCATATGGGTTGACCACTGAAAAAGCATACATGGTCAGAGTGCAAGAAATTAATCGACCTCCAAGAAGACCCGCAACATTGCCTCAAGCCACTGCATTACAAGCCTATCAAGCACAATTTGTGTCTGAGAATTTACCTTTGAATGAACAGGTTATTTACCACTCGGTGGATGTACCTGAAGGCATGACCATCAGTTCATCCGGCTTGATTAATTGGGCTCCAAGACAAGATCAGGTTGGTTCACATCAAATCGTTGTCAGTGTGCATGATGTTCTGGGTCAGTTAAACCACTATACCGTTAATATTTCTGTTGCTGAACAAAACAATGCACCACCTGTTTTTAACAGTGCACCTACGTTAAATGTGGATGCTGGCCAGGCTTACACGTACACAGCCCAAGCCACAGACCCTGAAGGTCAAACGGTGACATACGAGTTGATCGAAACACCTGCTGGTGTATCCATTGATGCCTCAACTGGATTGGTTAATTGGACGCCAAATGAGAGCCAAGTGGGTGACAATGTCATAACCATTCGAGCCACAGATGCTGACAGTGTTTTTGCAGATCAGTCATTTGTGGTTACAGTTAATGATGTGGTAGTGGTCAATACCCCGCCATCAATTGATTCAATTCCATCGAATATCGGTGCGGTTGGAAGAACATATCAGTACATAGCCAATGTGATTGACGACAGTCCAGTATTGAACTATCAAATCATCCAAGGACCTAATGGGATGAGTCTTGATCAAAATGGATTGGTCAGCTGGATACCCTCATCACTGGGTGATTTCAATGTCTTGATACAAGTGGATGATGGTGAGTTCTTCATTCAACAAGGCTGGACCATAACGGTCATAGACCCAGGCGCTCCATTGGGTGGCGACATTGAGTTATCAGCAACGGTCGTTATCATCAACAACAGTGTTGAAGTTACAGTAATCCCCACAGGAAATATAGGTAACACCAGCGTAGTTGCAACTCTGGACGGTCAGCCTTTGGTCTTAGATGCTAATTACCAAGCCACCATCCCGGCAGACACGTTAGGTACCTACACCATCGATGTCAGCATCACCGATGAATATGACTCCATTGATTTAACTGCTGAATTTGAAGTGATTGAAGATACGGTACTAACACCGCCTGTGGTGGATATCTTGACCCCAGGGGATGGTAATATCATCACCGGTTTCAATGACATCAGCGTGTTGGTTGAAGATGATAATTTGGCTTCATGGAAATTATCTTATCGCTATGCCGAAGACGATCCTACCCAAGTGCCACGCATCACTATAGCCGAAGGCACAGATAATGTGCCCAGTGAAGTGGTTGCTAATTGGGATACATCTTTGTTAATGAATGGCGTTTATGTATTGGTTATTGAAGCGCTGGATGACACTGGACTTTACAGTAACATCGCCCATTCTGTGTTCTTGGAAGGTGACCTGAAACTGGGCCATTTCTCCATTGCTTTTGAAGACATGAGCATTCCAGTGGCGGGCATTCCAATCAGCATCACCCGCGGCTATGACACCCGTGAAAGAAACAGAGATCGGGCCTTTGGTAAAGGCTGGTCAATTGGTTTTCAATCATTGCGTTTGCAAGAGAGCCGCATCCCAGGGCTTGGTTGGTATCAACAAATTGAATATTTTCAACCACCGGGGTTACCAGTTACCTTCCCAAGATACTGTATTGAACCGGCCGGGCAACCTTTGGTGTCAGTTCGGATGCCAGATGGTTCACTTGAAAAGTTCAAAGTCAAAGCCAAGGTAGGTAACCCGACGCCCGATGAGCCTGAAAAAACCAATTGTCAGGATTTCATTGCGCCAGAATTATTTGCCATTGAATTCATTCCACAAGGTGATACCAATTCAAAACTGACCTCGAATACAGGCAGCTCCGGTTTGGGTGTGCAGGGCGGTAATTTGGTTCCATTCGCAGAATTTGAACCAGTTGACCCCAATGTCTATACGCTGACTACTTTGGATGGCACCACATACAGCTTGGATCAAGGTTTTAATGTCCGTGAGATTGAAACCACCGCTGGTTATACCTTGACCTTCACTGAGAATGGCATCGAACATTCAGGTGGCTTGGCGGTGAGTTTTATTCGTGATATTGAAGGTCGCATCACTCGCATCGAGAAACAAGATGGTGAGGGTGTTGATTACAGTTATGACACCAATGGAGATTTAGCAACATTCACTGATTTGAAGGGTAACACCACCACCTTCACCTACATTCAGGATCATTACCTGGAAGATATCATCGATCCGCGCGGTATCCGCGTGGCACGAAATGTCTATGATGCCGAAGGTCGCTTAGAAGCGCACATTGATGCATTGGGAAATCGCATTGAATATGATAATGATTTGGTAAACATGACCTCAACAATCACCGATCGTCGTGGAAACCCAACCATCAACGCCTTTGATAACGCCGGTAACATCGTAGCTCAAACCAATGCGCTGGGTGAAACCACGTCATATGAATATAACGACATCTATCTGGAAACTGCTCGCACCAACCACTTGGGTCACCGCACCGAATGGACCTATGATTCCATGGGCAATCAGTTAACTGAGAAGGATCCATTAGGTCACATATCCACCTCGACTTTTAACAACCGAGGTGAGTTGTTAACTCAAGTAGATGCTTTGAATCAGCCGGTGATTACTAATGTTTATGTACCACAATCTAATGCCATAGGAACAGGTCAATTATCTACAGTTACCGATGCATTAGGTAGAGTGACCGAATTCCATTGGCTCACAGATTCCACTGGAACTACGGCAAACACGGGTTTCACAGATGCAGCTGGGAATGAGTATGACATCACTCCAATCAATGGCGGCACCAACTCAGGATTATCTGGTGCGACCACTGATTTGAATGGGCTGAAAACTGAATCCACCTATGATGATGAAGCACGGCCATTAACCGAAACCCAGATCATCACAGATGACATGGGTGTAGAGACAGACCGTTACACCACCACCTATGAATACAACTCGAATGGTGATGTGGTGAAAATGACTGATGCACTCGGTAACATCACACGCACTGAATATGATGCGCTGAATAAAGTATCAGCCACCATCGATGCGTTGGGACGACGCACTGAAATGGAATATGACGATCGAGGTAACCAGGTCTTGACCCGTTATCCAGATGGTTCAACCGAAACCATGGTTTATGATGCTGAGAACAACGTCATCGAAACCACAGATAGAGCAGGGCGTACCACCAAGACCATTTATGACGCCTTGAACCGAGTAGAAGCGGTGATTTATCCGGATGAAACCCCAGGTGATGACACCGATAACCCCATGACTGTGAATTCATACGATGCGGCAGGGCGCTTAGTGGCAGTCTCTGATGCGGGTGGTAACGTCACTTCTTATGAGTATGACGATGCCGGTAGACGCACCAAGACCATTGATGCCTTGTTGAATGAAACTTCGTCAGTATATGATGCCTTGGGTCGTCGCACACAGAGCACCGATGCGCTGGGACGTGTCACTACCTTTGAGTACAACGCACTAGGTAATTTAGAGCGCACCAACTTTGATAACGGCTTATTCACCACAGTTGAATACGATCAACTCAGTCGCAAAGTGGCAGAAACAGATTTGGCTGGCTTGCGTACCGAATATGAGTACGATGCAGCTGGTAACTTGATCGCAGTGATTGATGCCTTGGGTCAGAGAACCGAATACTCTTATGACCAGCGTGGTAATAAACTGACTCAGACTGATGCCAGAGGTAACACCACCTCTTGGACTTACGATGCGTTGAGTCGAGTGACCAGCCGAACCTTACCGATGGGCGAATTCGAGTCCTACACCTATGATGCGGTGGGCAACCGAATCAGTAAGACTGACTTTAATGGTGATACCACCACTTATGAGTACAACAACCTGAATCAGTTGGTGTTAACGACCTACAGTGATTTCACCACAGTGGCAAACACTTACACCATAACTGGTCAGATGGAAACGGTCACTGAAATAAACGGTACCACCACGTATTCATACGATAGTCAGGATCGATTGATTCGCATTGATTATCCTACCGGTAATTACATTGAGTATGGCTATGATTTGAATGGTAACAAAACTGAGGTAACAACAGCCAATCAAACCGTAACCAACACCTATGATGAGCTGAACCGATTAAAAACTGTTACAGACAGTTCGGGTACCACCACTTATACCTACGATGCGGTGGGTAACCGGGCTTCACAAATCAACGCCAATGGCACCGTTGCAACTTACAGTTACGATGCTTTGAATCGCTTGGATGACTTGGTGCACACTGACAGCTTGAACGTTGAAATTGCCAGTTATTCCTACGAACTGGGCCCCAATGGCAACCGTCTGAGCCTGACTGAAGGCACTGGCCGCGTGGTTGAGTATGGTTATGATGCACTGTATCGATTAGAAACTGAAACCGTGACCGATGCCATTAATGGCAACCACTTCAGCCAGTGGTCATACGATGCGGTGGGTAATCGCCTACAACAGGACATTGATGGTGTCGTGACCACATACACTTATAACGACAACGATCATTTGCTGACAGAAACCGAAAATGGAATTATTACCAGTTATGTCTATGATGCCAATGGTAATACTTTGACTAAAACTGTTGGTGCTGCACTGGATGCTGAGTATACCTACTCAAAAGACAACCGCATGTTGACGGCCAATACCAATGGCTCAAGCATCAGCTACAGCTACGATGCCGGTGGTATCAGACAGTCACAGACCGTGGACGGCGTCATAACGCATTACTTGGTAGACCCCAACAGGTCATACCACCAAGTGCTAGAGGAACAGGATGACTTATTCCTGCCTCAGGTGGTTTACACCTACGGTGATGATTTGATCAATCAGACCAATAGCCAGGGTGTACACACCTTTGGTTATGATGGTTTGGGCTCGACCCGGATATTGACCGATGCCAGTGGTGTGGTGCAGAACTCTTATGGTTACCAGGCCTTTGGTGAGTTGGATTATCAGTACGGAGCCGTTGAGAACGATTACCTGTTTACGGGTGAGCAGTATGATAATAATGTTGGTTTTTATTATTTGAGGGCGAGGTATTATAATCCGAGTATTGGGCGTTTTCAGAATATGGATACGTTCCCGGGTATGCAGTTTGAGCCGTTGAGCTTGCATAAGTATTTGTATACGCATGCGGATCCGATTAATAATATTGATCCTAGTGGGTATTTTTCTATTGGAAGTTTTGCAGCAGCGAGTAGAGTTGCAGGAATTATTTCAAAATATGCAATTAGGGTGTTTGCTGCTGATGTGGGTTTGCATGCAACCGGTTTTGGGTATTCTCATAAATATGAATTTAAGAGGAGGATATGTAAAATTGGTTCTTCTGGTTGTACTAAGAAAAATGTGTTTTTTGCATTAAGACATTTCCCAGCCCCAGTAACAACGGTTCAACTAGCGGGGCCAACTACAGTGAGTACTCTTTGGGGTTTGCCTGGGCAAAGAAATGATGTCACTCATTCTATTAAAGAAGCTTCATATACAGTAGTTAATCATACTGAACCATCCCACGTTTTTCATGATGGAACTGTAGAAAGAAAAGTAATATCTCTTGACGGTTATCTTCAGATACATAGCATAGGTGTTGGTGTGAACAGTAGTATGTTATATTCGTATTTAAATGCGAGACTTGCTCCAGCAGTATTTGCATGGCCAGATGCAAGGATAAAAGGCTATATTGAATCTGGCGAAATCAAACCAGAGAATAATTTTGGGCTCTGGGAAAATTTCTGTTACGTGGGTGTTTTTTGTAATTAAAAAAGGAAATAAACATGGTTAAAAAGTTAGTTTTCATGATGGTTTTTATGACTATCCTGAATGGGTGTCAAAGTAAGTTTAAATGTGGTTATGACCCTGACTCATATTTATTCACTGATGCGTTTTCATTAGATTCTGAGGAGTATCTATATAAAAGCTTAGAAAGTTTTATTGGTGATATTGAAAAATATGGAATAACGAATGGTTACTGTATTGCTAATAGATCAAGATTTCAAAATGAATTCAATCGTTACTCAGCAAACATTAGGCTAGTAAAAGAAAACGTCACTTTTCACATTTATGGAGATGACGGATTTATTTTGCATTTTGCCCAAAAAGAAAATAATTTAGGAAAACAACAACAAATTCAATCATTTTGTGATTTTCTTTCTAAACAAGTTAATGTTAACAAAATTACTTACTACGAAAAAGAAGGAAAAGGTAAATTGTGTGATTTTGAAACAAACTAATAACTAATCAAGGACATATATGAACGCCCCGATTATGTCCTGTCCACCCTTCCAATCTACTGATACCATCGATTTGGGGTGATTTTTAAAAGAATCACCCTGATTTCATCCCTGAAAATTTTAAAATCATTGAAAATATTGTCCTGTTGTCCTGTCCACCCGTTGTCCTGTCCACCCGTCCAACCTACTGATACAAAATAAAGGGGTCAGTACCCTTTAAAAAAATAAAGGGGTCAGTACCCTTTAAAAGATAAAAGTGTTAACATAACTACTTT
>CAYGPU010000012.1:41911-137397 GCA_964352015.1 uncultured Marinicella sp. | reverse complement strand
TCGCCATTCGTGAAGGTGGCCGTACAGTAGGTGCGGGTGTAGTAGCAAAAATTATTGAATAATTCGATACTTTTTTAAAGTATTAGTTAAACAGAGATGGGCGGTGGCGAAAAGCCACTGCTTTTAACTTAGAGGCAAATTAACATGGCTGGTCAAAAAATCAGAATAAGACTTAAGGCGTTTGATCATAAATTAATTGATCAATCTGCAGGAAGAATCGTAGATACGGCGAAAAGAACAGGCGCGCAAGTGCGCGGTCCGATTCCTTTACCAACTAAAAAGGAACGTTTCACGGTATTGATTTCTCCGCATGTAAACAAAGACGCACGGGATCAATATGAGATTCGTACTCATAAAAGATTGGTAGATATTGTAGACCCAAATGATAAAACAGTTGATGCATTGATGAAACTGGACTTATCGGCTGGTGTAGATGTTCAAATTCAATTGAACTAGGAGTTGAAAAATGTCATTAGGTATTATTGGAAAAAAAGTAGGTATGACACGCGTTTTCAACGACAAAGGCGAGTCAGTACCAGTCACTGTTATCAACGTTGAGCCAAATGTAGTGGCTCAAGTCAAAACCACAGCTACAGACGGTTATAACGCGGTTCAAATCACCACGGGTGGTCGCAAGGCTTCTAAAGTCAATGCGCCAGCTGCTGGTCATTATAAGAAAGCTGGTGTTGAAGCAGGGTCTATCACTCGTGAGTTCAGAACCGATCAAGCGTTCAACGCTGGTGACACTTTAGAATTGACCATGTTTGAAGACGGACAAAAAGTCCGTGTTACAGGCACTTCTAAAGGTAAAGGTTTTCAAGGTGTAATTAAACGTTATAACTTTCAGATGCAGGATGCCACCCATGGTAATTCATTGTCACACAGGGCCCCAGGTTCTATTGGACAGTGTCAAACCCCCGGTCGTGTATTCAAAGGCAAGAAAATGTCAGGCCACATGGGTGCTGAGCGTGTAACCACCAAAAATCTAGAAGTGGTAAGGGTTGATCAAGAAAACAATTTGTTGTTGATCAAAGGTGCAGTACCTGGTGCAAAAACCGGTACAGTCATTGTTAGGCCTTTGGTTTAAACAGATAGCGGAGAAATATTGTGGAATTGACAGTATCAGGAAAAAAACAAAAAGTCGAAGTTTCAGAAGCTGTTTTTGACAGAGAATATTCTGAAGCTTTGGTTCACCAAGTGGTGACTTCTTACATGGCCACAGGTCGTGCAGGTACCAAAGCACAGAAAAATCGTTCAGCAGTAAGCGGTGGTGGAGCCAAGCCTTGGAAACAAAAAGGCACAGGCCGAGCCAGAGCAGGTACTTCAAGAGGCCCTATTTGGGTTGGTGGTGGTAGAGCTTTTGCGGCTCAACCAAGAGACTTTACCAAGAAGGTTAATACCAAAATGTACCGTGCTGCGATGAAAACCATTTTGTCAGAATTGGCTCGCACAGAACGTTTGGTTGTGGTGGCTGATTTAGACACCAAAAATGGTAAAACCAAAGAAGGCATCGAAATGTTAAACAAGCATGGTGTAACAACAGGTTGTTTGGTAACAAACGAACCTTCGGAAAACTTATTGCGATCAACCAGCAATTTACCTTATGTTTTTGTAACCAATGCCTATGGATTAGATCCAGTCTCTTTGGTTTATGCAAAAAAAGTGGTTATGACTGTTGATGCAGTGAAGCAAGTTGAGGAGTGGTTGTCATGAGTTTAAATAATTTATACACAACTATATTGGCTCCAGTGATTTCTGAGAAATCAAACCGTGTCGGTGAGTTGGCCAATCAATATGTATTCAAAGTGGCTAAATCTGCCAATAAGGCAGAAATCAAATCAGCAGTTGAGAAATTATTCAAAGTTTCTGTTGAAGATGTCACGGTTATGAATGTGAAAGGTAAAACCAAAAGTTTTAAAATGAAACCAGGCAAGCGACCAGATTGGAAGAAAGCATACGTGCGAATTCAAGCTGATCAAATGATTGATTTCGGAACCAAAGCTGAGTAATAAGGAGAACTAACATGGCATTAATCGTATTTAAACCAACTTCTCCAGGTCGTCGTGGCACAGTTAAAGTAAAAAGAACTGGCCTGTATAAAGGTAGACCTGAAGCCAGCTTGACTGAAAAGAAATCAAAAACTGGCGGTAGAAATAATTATGGTCGTATCACCACGCGTCACATTGGTGGTGGTCATAAGCAAAAGTACAGAATCATTGACTTTAAGCGCAATAAAGATGACATCGCTGCTAAAGTGGAACGTATTGAATACGATCCAAACAGAAGCGCATACATTGCATTGTTGACTTATACAGACGGTGAAAGACGTTACATCATTGCGCCTAAAGATTTAGAGCCTGGCATGGAAGTGATGTCAGGAACATCAGTCAGCATTAAGGTGGGTAACACTTTGCCTTTGGATAACATTCCAGTCGGTACAGTAGTACACAATGTTGAAATGAAACCCGGTAAAGGCGGACAAATTGCCCGTGCAGCCGGAACTTCAGCTCGCCTGGTAGCCAAAGAAGGTGTTTACGCCACTTTGCGCTTACGTTCAGGTGAGATGAGAAAAATACCAGCCAGATGTCGTGCGACATTGGGTACGGTATCTAAAAGTGAGCATAACCTAGAAAAAATCGGTAAAGCTGGCGCCACTCGTTGGAGAGGTGTTAGACCAACCGTTCGTGGTGTTGCCATGAATCCAGTTGACCATCCACATGGTGGTGGTGAAGGAAGGACCTCTGGTGGTCGTCATCCCGTGTCTCCATGGGGTATGCCTACTAAAGGACATAAAACGCGTAAAAACAAACGAACTGATAAGTTCATTGTTCGTCGCAGAGATAAAAAATAAGGTAGTTATTTATGCCAAGATCGCTTAAAAAAGGCCCATTTGTTGACATCAGTTTGATGAAACAAGTTGATAAGGCCGTTAAAGAGAACAGCAAACGACCCATCAAAACCTGGTCAAGAAGATCGATGATTCTTCCTGATATGGTTGGTTTAACGTTGGCTATTCATAATGGTAAACAACATATTCCAGTATTAATTTCTGAAGAAATGGTCGGACATAAATTGGGTGAGTTTTCACCTACCCGTACTTTCAGATCTCACATCGCTGATAAAAAAGCGAAGGGAAGGTAATCATGGAAATTATAGCAAAATTAAAAAGAGCCAATATATCAGCCCAAAAAGTCCGATTAGTTGCTAATCAGATCCGTGGTATGAATGTTGAGCAAGCTGAACAGTTGTTAACTTTTAGCCCCAAGAAAGCCGCGCACATCGTTAAGAAAGCGTTGATGTCTGCTGTGGCCAATGCCGAGCACAACAATGGAATGGATGTTGACGAGTTATATGTCAGCTCTATCTATGTTGATGAAGGCCCGACCTTAAAAAGAGGACGCGCCAGAGCCAAAGGCAGAGGTACACAGATTTTAAAAAGAACCAGCCACATCACTGTAAAAGTGGCTGAAGCATCGTAAAGGCAATATTATGGGTCAAAAAGTACATCCAATAGGAATCAGATTAGGCATCTCTAAGCAGCATAATTCAAAATGGTACGCAGAGAAAGGTCAGTTTGCTGACCAACTTGTTAAAGACATCAAGGTTCGCGACTATTTGTATAAAGAATTGAAGCATGCTTCAATCAGTAAAATAGAAATAGAAAGACCGGCTAAGAATGCTCGGATTACCATCCACACAGCCAGACCTGGTATTGTGATTGGTAAGAAAGGCGAAGACATTGAGAAGTTGAAAAACACCTTATCGAAAATGATGGGTTTACCAACGCACGTTAATGTCAATGAAATCAGAAAACCTGAATTAGATGCGCGACTAGTGGCTGAAGGTATTGCTTCACAACTAGAACGCAGAATCATGTTCAGACGCGCCATGAAGCGTGCTGTTTCAAGTGCCATGAGATTAGGTGCTTTGGGTATTCGAGTTGCTGTTGCAGGTCGTTTAAACGGAGCAGAAATTGCCCGTACAGAGTGGTACAGAGAAGGTCAAGTGCCTTTGCATACATTGCGTGCTGACATTGATTATTCAATGGCTAAAGCATACACCACCTACGGCGTGATTGGCATCAAGGTTTGGATCTATAAAGGCGAAGTTTTTGATTTAGAAAACCACGTCAGTGATGCAGATAAAAAGTCAAACAAAAAAGGTCGGGGTAAAAAATAATGTTACAGCCGAAAAGAACTAAATACAGAAAACAACAAAAAGGTCGAAACCGCGGATTAGCTCATGGTGGCAATAAAGTCAGTTTCGGTGATTTTGGATTAAAAGCAACCACTCGCGGCTTATTGACAGCACGTCAAATCGAAGCGGGTCGTCGTGCCATAACTCGACACGTAAAACGTGGCGGTAAATTATGGATTCGTGTGTTTCCAGACAAACCAGTAACAGCCAAGCCAATCGAGGTAAGGATGGGTAAAGGAAAAGGTAACATCGAATTTTGGGCAGCTGCAATTAAACCTGGTAGAGTAATTTATGAAATCCAAGGGGTTTCAGAAGAAATGGCCAGAGCAGCTTTTGAAAAAGCAGGTGCTAAATTTCCTGTACAAACAACATTCGTTAAACGTGTGGTGATGTGATGCAAGCGAAAGAATTAAAAAATAAAGATCTTGCAGAGTTGCAGGAAGAATTAAACAAGTTGTTACAAAAGCAGTTCGATTTACGAATGGCTCGTGGTAATGGTCAATTAACAAAATTACACCTGATGCGTGATGTCCGCAGAGACATTGCTCGTGTCAGAACTGTTATGAACCAAGCTAAAGGATAAATGTCATGACTACAGAAACTAAATTACAAAGAACCAAAAGCGGTGTGGTCACCAGTGACAAGATGAATCAAACCGTGACTGTGATGATTGAGCGCAAAATCAAGCATCCGTTGTATAAAAAATACATCAAAAAATCGACCAAGATTCATGCGCATGATCCTGATAATAAATGTCAACAAGGCGATTTGGTGAAAATCGTTGAATGTCGACCCATTTCAAAGACCAAGTCTTGGAAAGTGGTTGAGATTGTTGAATCAAGCAAATAAGAGGTACTGACAATGATACAAATGCAAAGTAGATTATCAGCAGCTGACAACTCTGGAGCCAAAGAAGTTCAATGTATAAAAGTATTGGGTGGTTCTAAGCGTCGCTATGCTGGTATCGGAGACATCATAAAAGTTTCCGTTAAGCAAGCCATACCTCGTGGCAAGGTTAAAAAAGGTGAAGTATATAACGCTGTAATCGTAAGAACGAGAAAGGGTGTCAGAAGATCTGATGGCTCTTTAATTCGCTTTGATGGTAATGCAGTGGTTATGTTGAATGCCAAACTGGAGCCTATCGGCACCCGTATTTTTGGCCCTGTAACTCGTGAACTGAGAGCTGGTAAATTCATGAAGATTATTTCATTGGCACCAGAAGTATTATAAGGAAACGACTATGCAAAGAATTAAACAAGGTGACGAAGTTATCGTTATTGCTGGACGCAGTAAAGGTCAACGCGGCAACGTGCTCAAAGTGATGCAAGATGGCCGTCTGTTGGTTAACAACGTAAATACAGTTAAAAAACATGTTAAACCGAATCCTCAGATTGAGGAAAAAGGTGGTATTAAAACACAAGAAGCGCCTATCGATGCTTCTAACGTTATGCTGTATAATCCCGCATCCGGTAAAGGTGAGCGAGTCGGATTTAAAGTCTTAGAAAATGGCAAAAAAGTCCGTATTTTTAAGTCCAACGGCGAAGCAGTAGACGCTTAAGAGAATTATTATGGCTAGATTAGAAAAATACTATAAAGATGAAGTGGTTCCTAAGCTGATGGAAACTGGCAAATTTGACAATGTAATGCAGGTGCCTAAAATCACTAAAATCACATTGAACATGGGTGTCGGTGAAGCCTTGGGAAACAAAAAAATATTAACACATGCAACTGAAGACATGGCTACCATCGCTGGTCAAAAGCCTGTCATCACACATGCAAAAAAATCAGTGGCTGGTTTTAAAGTACGTGAGGGTTGGCCTATTGGTTGTAAAGTCACGTTGAGACGTCAAAAAATGTACGAGTTTTTAGACCGTTTAGTTAATGTCTCGTTACCACGAGTCAGAGACTTTCGTGGTTTAAACCCTAAATCATTTGATGGACGTGGCAATTATTCAATGGGTGTGAAAGAACAAATCATTTTCCCAGAGATTGAGTATGACAAAATTGATGAGTTACGTGGGTTAGATATTTGTATCACCACTAACGCTAGGAACGATGAGGAAGCTCGTATGTTGCTAGATCATTTTGATTTTCCATTCAAAGGTAGATAATTAACATGGCTAAAGAATCAATGGTCCAACGTGACCTGAAAAGAAAAAGAATTGTTGCTAAATTTGCTGATAAGCGAGCAGCTTTGAAAAAAATCATTGGCGATCCAAATACTACATTTGAAGAAATGATGCAAGCTCAAGAAGCCTTACAACAATTACCAAGAAACGCATCTCCTTCAAGAATGCGTAACCGTTGTCAGATCTCAGGTAGACCTCGCGGCTACTACAACAAATTTGGTTTGAGTAAGACAAAATTCCGTGAAGCTGCCATGCGTGGTGACATTCCTGGCTTGAAAAAAGCCAGTTGGTAAAGAGAGAAGAATTATGAGTTTAAGTGATCCAATTTCAGACATGATTTGTAGCATCAAAAATGCACAAGCGGTCAATCAAGAGAGTACTGTGACACCTGCTTCTAAAGTGAAGAAAGGCATCTTGTCAGTACTCCAGCAGGAAGGTTATATCAGATCTTTTGAAACTGTTGAAAAGGACAACCATCCTTTCATTAAAATCAACATCAAGTATTACAGAAATCAACCTGTGATTGAGATGATCAAAAGAATCAGTAAACCTGGTTTAAGACAATACAGTGGTAAAGATGATTTGCCAAGAGTAGATTCCGGTTTCGGAACTGCCATTGTCTCCACATCACAAGGCATCATGACCGACAAGTCAGCTCGCGCTGCAAAAATCGGTGGTGAAGTGCTTTGCGTCGTTAAGTAATTGGGAGAACAGCATGTCAAGAATTGCAAAACAACCCATTGCTATTGATTCAAAAATTAATTTTGAAGTCAAGGACAATGTGGTCAAGGTTAAAGGTCCTAAGGGCGAATTAACTATGAACTTACATGAAGCCGTTTCTGTAGAACAGAATGGCGATGAATTGAATGTTACAGCCAGCAGTGAAGAAATGATTTACATGGCTGGCACCATGCGATCACTGATTAATAACATGATTGAAGGTGTAACCAATGGATTCAGTAGAAAACTTCAGTTGGTTGGGGTTGGTTATCGTGCCGCTATGAAAGGACAAGATTTGGATTTGAACTTAGGTTTTTCACATCCGGTTATCTATTCTGCCCGTGATGGTATTACTTTTGAAGTACCAACGCAAACTGAGATTGTTGTCAATGGAGTTGATAAACAACAAGTGGGTCAAGTAGCCGCAGAAATCAGAGCCATCAGACCACCAGAGCCATACAAAGGTAAAGGTGTTAAATATGCTGATGAAAGACTGTACAGAAAAGAGGCCAAGAAAGCGTAACGCTTTTTTGTTAAAATTATGCATAAGAAAAATATACAAAGAATTAAAAAAGCGACCAAAACCAGGGCTAAGTTGCGAGAATTGGGTGTGGCATCATTGTCAGTACACAAAACAGGTCAGCACCTGTATGCGCAAATTTTCTCAGGTGATGGCCAATCAACTTTGGCTGCAGCTTCAACCAAAGAAAAAGGTTTGATAGCTGACGGTAAGTCTTGTACTAACGTCGAAGCTGCTAAAGCAGTGGGCAAAGCAATCGCCGAAAAAGCCAAAAAAGCAGGTGTCGAATCTGTTGGGTTTGATAGATCAGGTTATATCTATCATGGAAAAATCAAAGCATTGGCTGACGCTGCGCGTGAAGCTGGCTTGAAATTCTGATAACGGATAAGAGAAACATTATGGCAGAAAGAGATCAAGGCGATAACTTACTAGAGCGTTTAGTAACAGTTAATCGTGTAGCTAAAGTTGTTAAAGGTGGTAGACAATTTGGATTTGCAGCATTGACAGTAGTTGGTGATGGTAAAGGTAAAATTGGCTTCGGTTACGGTAAAGCAAAAGAAGTGCCTGTGGCCATTCAAAAAGCCATGGACCAAGCCCGCAGAAACACCACTGACGTTAATTTAAAAGGCAACACTTTGTGGCATGCCACCAAAGCTAAACATTCAGGCTCACGTGTTTATATGCAACCTGCATCTGAAGGTACTGGTGTTATTGCCGGTGGTGCGATGCGCGCAGTGTTTGACGTGGTTGGTGTTGAGAATGTATTGGCAAAATCACAAGGTTCAAACAACCCAATTAATTTGGTCAGAGCAACCATCAAAGGTTTGCAACAAATGACTTCACCTGAAAGTATTGCTGCCAAGCGCGGTAAAACTCCTGAAGAGGTAATGGAAAATCATGGCTAAAGCAAAGAAAGTTGGTCAAGTTAAAGTGACACAAATCAAAAGTACCAACAAATCATTGGCTAATCACAAAGCCTGTGTCAAAGGACTCGGAATCAGAAGAATGCATCATTCACGTGTGGTTGATGCAACTCCTGAAAATATGGGAATGATTAATGCAGCTATTCACTTGTTAAAAGTTGAAGAAGTGAAATAAGCATAGGTAAATGACTATGAAATTAAATACTATCAAACCTGCAGAAGGTGCTACAAAAGTTGGCAAACGCGTCGGTCGTGGCATCGGTTCTGGTTCAGGTAAAACATGTGGCCGCGGCCACAAAGGTCAGAAATCACGTTCAGGCGGCTTTCATAAAGTTGGTTTTGAAGGTGGGCAATTGCCGATTCACAAAAGATTGCCTAAATTCGGTTTCACTTCAAAAATGGCTGCCAGTCGTGCGGAAGTTTGCTTGTATCATTTAAATACCATAGATGCTACTGACATTGATGTGGCTTACTTGATTGACAATGGTTTTGTTAAAAGAGGCGTGACCAAAGTTAAAGTAATCAACACAGGTGACATTGATAAAGCCATTAATTTAAAAGGCTTACATGTGACCAAAGGAGCTCAAGCAGCGATTGAAAAAGCCGGCGGAAAAGTAGAATAATATGTCAAGCAGACAAGATCAAGTAGAAAAATTACTCGGTAATAAAAAAGGCTTAAGTGAACTTAAGAGCCGTATTTTATTTGTTATTGGCGCATTGATTATTTACCGCATGGGTACTTTTTTACCAGTGCCTGGTGTAAACCCTGCAGCGATGGCTGAATTGTTAAAACAAAATTCAGGCGGCCTGATTGACATGTTTAACATGTTCTCAGGTGGTGCACTGGGTCGTTATTCAATCTTTGCATTGGGTGTGATGCCTTATATTACAGCATCGATTATCATGCAAATATTGAGTCATACCGTTCCAGCACTGAGAGAATTGAAGAAAGAAGGTGAGACAGGGCGTCGTAAAACCACCCAGTACACCCGTTACTTCACCATCATATTGGCTGTTGTTCAATCATTTGGTATCACATCTGCGTTGCAAACTTTTGAAGCGCAAGGTGGAATAACCATCGTGCCACAACCTGGTTTTGGGTTTTTATTTACCGCCACAGTTTCTTTAACTGGTGGCACCATGTTTTTGATGTGGTTAGGTGAACAAATCACAGAACGTGGGATTGGTAATGGTATTTCATTGATTATTTTCGCAGGCATTGTGGTTGGCTTACCAGGCGCAGTTTATTCGGTATTTCAACTGGTCAGTGAAGGACAGTTAAATGCTTTGTGGGCATTGTTGTTGATGGTATTGGCATTGGCTTTGACCGCTTTTATCGTATTTGTTGAACGTGGCCAAAGGCGCATCACCATGCAATTTGCACGTCGCGGTGGCAGACAAGCCACACAGGCACAGACCTCTTACTTACCGATGAAAGTTAACATGTCTGGTGTTATACCAGTTATTTTTGCTTCATCTTTGGTGTTGTTTCCTGGGTCAATTGCCAGCATAGTTGGACAGAGTAAAGGCTTTGAGTGGTTGACTGATTTAGCACAACAATTATCGCCAGGTAATACTTTGTATATGATTTTCTTTGGTGTGTTAATTGTTGGGTTTGCGTTCTTTTATACCGCTTTGACCTTTAACGCCGATGAGACTGCAGATAACTTGAAACGCCAAAGTGCGGTGATTCCGGGTATCAGACCAGGTAAACAAACTTCAGCTTATTTAGATGGTGTGCTAACCCGAGTTACATTTTGGGGTGCTTTGTATCTATTAGGTGTCAGCTTGTTACCAGATTTCATCAATCAATTTGTCACCATACCTTTTGCATTGGGTGGAACTGGCTTGTTGATTGTGGTAGTTGTTGCCATGGATTTTATGGCACAGTTACAAAATCACTTGGTGTCACAACAGTACGATTCTGTGCTGAAGAAAACCAACATTAAAAATTACCGCCGATCTAATAAGATTCGCAGGTAAATTATCGTCCATATTGAGCGTTGCCATTGTTTGAAAAAATGATGGCATTGCTTTATGGGTTGATATATAATTTGCGCCCCTTAAAGGGCATATGAACTAAGCTTGATAAGAGCTTTTTAAGTAATAGAAAGGGTAAATTGTTGACCAAATTGTCAGTGGTTCGACTCTTTTGAGGAATCAGGAGTAAAAAATGGCTCGTATTGCGGGTGTAAATATACCAGTGCATAAGCATGCTTGGATTGGCCTGACCAGTATTTATGGTATCGGTCGAACCAGAGCATATGCGATATGCGACAGTGCAGGCGTTGATCCAGCCCATAAAGTTGGGCAGTTGGAAGAAGACGCTTTAGATAAGCTTCGTGCAGAAGTGGCAAAATTTGATGTAGAAGGTGACCTTCGTCGTGAAGTCGCCATGGACATCAAACGATTAATGGATTTAGGTTGTTACCGCGGTTTAAGACACAGAAGAGGTTTACCTGTTCGTGGCCAAAAAACCAAAAATAACGCACGTACCCGAAAAGGTCCGAAAAAACCGATTAGACGTTAATTGATCCATAGAATATCATTAGCGATATCAGATTAGAGAATTGTAATGGCAAGACCACAAAAAACTACTAAAAAGAAAATTAAAAGAACTGTTGTTGACGGCATCGCGCATGTACACGCGTCTTTCAACAATACCATCATCACGATCACTGACAGACAAGGTAATGGTTTGTCGTGGGCAACGGCTGGTGGGTCTGGATTTAGAGGTTCAAGAAAAAGTACCCCATTTGCTGCACAGGTAGCTGCTGATAAAGCAGGCCAAGTAGCCAAGGAATACGGTATGAAAAACATTGAAGTTCGAATTAAAGGTCCAGGTCCAGGCAGAGAATCATCTGTTAGAGCGTTGAACTCCCTAGGTTTTCGTGTAACTAACATCATTGATATTACACCGATTCCTCATAATGGTTGTAGACCACCGAAAAGACGTAGGGTGTAAGGAGATATAAAATGGCAAGATATTTAGGTCCAAAATGTAAATTGGCACGTCGTGAAGGCGTCGATTTAATGTTAAAAAGCCCAGCTCGTGCGATGGAGACCAAGTGTAAACTTGATGTGGCTCCTGGACAACACGGCTTAGCGGGCAAAAGAAACAAGCCTTCTGATTACGCGCTGCAGTTACGCGAAAAACAAAAAGTTCGCAGAACTTATGGTATTTTAGAAAAACAGTTTGTTAATTATTATAAAAAAGCAGCCAAGCAAAAAGGAGCCACAGGTGAAAACTTGTTGAAACTTTTAGAATCCCGTTTAGATAACGTGGCTTATCGCATGGGCTTTGCTGTAACCAGAAATGAAGCTCGCCAGTTGGTGACGCACAAATCAATTTTGGTTAATGGTTCAGTTTGTAACATTCCTTCATACCAAGTTAAAGAAGGTGATGAAGTAGAAGTTCGTGAAAAATCAAAGAAACAATTACGTATCAAACAAGCTTTGGAGTTATGGGGCGAAATGAATTTATTCGCTGATTGGGTTTCTGTTGATGCAGCAAAAATGGTAGGTCAGTTCAAATCTGTACCTAGCCGTGATGATTTACCTGCTGATATCAATGAAAACTTGATCGTAGAGCTTTATTCTAAATAATAACCCTGACCAGAGAGATATAACATGTCTGATATATTAGCTAAATTACTTCGCCCTCGTGTGGTAGAAGTAGATGAACGCTCTGATTACAGCGCAAAAATAATCATAGAACCTTTAGAAAGGGGTTTTGGCCATACTTTGGGAAATGCATTCCGCAGAATTCTGCTGTCTTCTATTCCTGGTTGTGCCATCACTGAAGTGAATATCGACGGTGTACAACACGAATTCTCAACACTGGAAGGTGTCAGAGAAGACGTGGTTGAAATTATGTTGAATTTGAAAACTTTGTCTTTCATCATGCCAGATCGTGATGAGGCTGAAATTTCAATTAAAGTAACCGGCGGTACCGTAACAGCAGCTGACATTCAATTGCCTGATGGTGTTGAAGTCGCTAACCCTGAGCAAGTGATTTGTAACTTAGATAAGAAAGCTTCAATCACCATGCACATGAAGGTCGAGAAAGGTGTTGGCTATGAGCCATCAACCAACCGTGTTGCTACAGAAGAGTCGCGCCCTATTGGTCAATTGGTCTTAGATGCCAGTTTCTGTCCAGTTAAGCGTGTTTCTTATGAAGTAGATAATGCCCGTTTGCACCAAAAAACCAATCTGGATAAATTGATTTTAGATATCGATACTGACGGTTCTATTTCTGCAGAAGATGCAGTCAGAACAGCTGCCAGAATTTTGGTTGAACAAATGGCTATCTTCATTGACTTCAAGATTGAAACCACTGTTGAAGAAAAAGAAGAAGTAGAAAAATTAAATCCTATTTTATTGAAACCAATTGATGAACTTGAATTAACCGTTCGTTCAGCCAACTGTTTAAAAGCAGAAAACATTCAATACATAGGTGATTTAATTCAAAGAACTGAAGTTGAGTTATTGAAAACTCCCAACTTAGGTAAAAAATCATTGAATGAAATCAAAGGTGTACTTTCAGAGATGGGACTGACTCTGGGTGTGCGTTTAGAAAATTGGCCTCCAGCAGCGATCAGAACTGCTGAGCGTCTTATCGGATAAGGGGCAACATCATGCGTCATAGAAAATCAGGTAGAAAATTAAACAGAACTTCATCACACAGAAAAGCGATGTTCAAAAACATGTCAGCTTCTTTGTTTGAGCATGAGTTGATTAGAACCACAGTACCAAAAGCCAAAGAATTGCGTAAAGTGGCTGAAAGACTGATCACTTTAGCTAAGGTTGATTCAGTGGCTAACCGCAGATTGGCCTTCGCACGTTTGAGAAGCAAAGAAATCGTGAATAAGTTATTTACTGAACTTGGACCACGTTATGTTGAGCGTCCAGGTGGTTACTTGCGCATCTTGAAATGTGGATTGCGTGCTGGTGATAAGGCTCCAATGGCCTACGTTGAATTGGTCGACAGACCAGTTAAAATGGCTGCTGTTGAAGTGGCTGATGACAGCGAATAAGATTTAATCTTGTTGACATTAAAAACCCAGCTTTAAGCTGGGTTTTTTTTGCCTTATATAATTATTTAATTTATATTTATATAGAATAAAAGGTGTTCTGAGTGGTCTATATTTGATAACCTTACCAACATCATTACTATTAATTCAATAAACGTTTAGAGACCCATATGGCTGTTACTAAAAATCAATTCAGACTGTTGACACTGTTACCTTTTTTGACCTGTGCAGGCCTGCTTGCTTATGCACTTTATGTTGAACACGTGATGTTTCTGTTACCGTGTAATTTGTGCATTCTACAGCGTGTGGTATTTATCGCAATTGGCGTGCTGTTTTTGTTGGGCAGTTTCAAACCAGTTATGTTCTGGGGCAGAAAAATTCTTGGCCTGTTGTTGTTAGTTACATCGGCTATTGGTATTGGTATTGCTGGAAGACATGTGTGGTTACAAACATTACCACCTGAACTGGTTCCAGACTGCGGTCCCAGCTTAGAAATGATGCTAGAAAATTCATCTGTATGGAATGCAGTTTCCTCGGTGCTGAAGGCATCGGGTAGTTGTGCTGAAATTCAATGGCAGTTTATTGGCTTAAGCATGCCCACTTGGACATTGGTCTGCTTTATTGGCCTGTTTATCTATACCGCTGTATGGATGTTTATTAGAATCAACAACGAAAACCAAATTATAAATAATTAAAATACCCTCATGAAATCATTAAAAAACGAAACAAAAACTTTGGCTCAAACCGATAACTGGAGCTTAGAAAGCTGGAAGAATAAAGCCATCAGACAACAGGCCACTTATCCTGACCAAGTTCATTTGGACCAAGCGTTATCAACCTTGTCTTCATTACCTCCCTTGGTGACTTCGTGGGAAGTCAAACGCTTAAAGCATTATCTGGCGGAAGTGTCTAGAGGTGAACGTTTCTTGGTACAAGGTGGTGACTGTGCAGAAAGCTTTGATGACTGTAATTCATCCATCATATCAAACCGACTGAAAGTACTGATCCAAATGAGTTTGGTGTTGATTCATGGTTGTCAAATACCGGTGGTTAGGGTGGGGCGTTTTGCTGGTCAATACGCCAAGCCAAGATCAGCTGATTTAGAGACCCGTGATGGTGTCAGTCTGCCCTCATTCCGTGGTGACATTGTCAATCAAAATGAATTCACCGAGGCTGCTCGTGTGCCCAATCCTGACATGATGCTTAAAGCCTACCATCATTCTGCGATGACCATGAATTTCATTCGTGCTTTGGTGGCTGGTGGTTTTGCTGATATCCGTCACCCTGAATATTGGAACATTGAATGGGTGAAACACTCTAAAAGTGCAGAAAAATTCAGTAACTTGGTGTCCCAGATTAAAGAATCGGTGCAATTTGCTGAAGTGTTGGTCGGTACCAAGGTACATAACTTATCCAGTGTTGAGTTTTTCTCAGCGCATGAGGCCTTACATTTGCACTATGAGCAAGCCCTGACTCGCACAGTGCCACGACAAGCCGGTCACTATAACCTGAGTGCCCATTTTCCATGGATTGGCCTCAGAACCAATCAGCTTGACAGTGCACATGTGGAATTACTGCGTGGTGTTGAAAATCCCATTGGGGTTAAGATTGGTACTGAAACTGATGACGATCATTTAATCGATTTGTGTCGCACTTTAAATCCTAACAATGAAGCCGGTAAATTGACCTTGATTCATCGCTTTGGTGCCAAGAACATTGAAAGTAACTTACCCAGGTTGATTAAGACTGCTAAACAAGCCAATCTTGATGTGGTGTGGTGTGCAGACCCGATGCACGGCAACACCGAAGCCACCTCTAATGGTTATAAAACCCGCCGTTTTGAAAACATCAGTAAGGAAATTGAATTGGCCTTTAAGATTCACAAAGACAATGGTTCACATTTGGGTGGTGTGCATTTAGAGCTGACCGGTGAGAATGTAACTGAGTGTCTAGGCGGTGCCAGATCGCTTCAGGAAGCTGATTTAACCAAAGCATACACCACACAAGTCGATCCACGTTTGAACTACGAGCAAGCGCTTGAATTGGCGTTTTCGATCAAGGATTTTTATAAGCGTTGATTTATTAATGATATTTTAATGAAGGCTTTTTTAATTTCACTGTGCTTTATTTCTGCTGTGCTTTTAGCAAATTTTATTAGGAATAAAAGAAATCCAAACTCATTAATTGAAGCTCAATTTATAGTCAGTTTTAATAGTAATTCCATTTCAGTCATTGATCCTGATGGGCTTGAGTCCAGTGTTTCAATTGAGGGACTAACCAAAATTGATATTTTGACTACTGAAGATGGCCCATGGGCTCCAGATGTATTTTGGCGTTTCTTTACTAATGAAGATAAAGCGGTATTGATTTTTCCCGGTGGTGCTACAGGTGAAAGTGAGTTATTAACATATTTACAAGACAATGTTGATGGGTTTAATAGTGATGCAGTGATTGCAGCAATGGGATCTACCAGTTTAGCTTCTTTTGAATTATGGAAAAAACTTAATTCATCTTAGAATTGTAGGATGCGCTTTGCTCATCAAACTCTGTTGGTGGGCGGAGCCCACCCTACGTGCTAGGGTTGTTGACTTCAGTTAACCTGATGTGCATTTAGTCCACTACCTCAAAGGTGTGGCTAGTTTTGTGAGCATATAACATTGAACTCAATATTCAGTCAGAGTCTCTAAACAAAACCGAGGTCATTGCGAGGAGGAACGACGTGGCAATCTCCCAAGGTGCATGCAATCACTAAATAAAGTATCACGTCAAAGTCTTGAGATTGCCACGTCGCTGAAGCTCCTCGCAATGACGTGAGTATTAATTAATCGCTCAAGATGACATAAACTTCACTTTTTCAAAACATTAAACGCATCCAGCTGCTCCTGGGTGGCTTCTTTTTGATATTTGACTTTCCATTCTTTGAAGTCCATTTTATAGACGGCGTGTTTGGCTTCATCCATACTCATATCAACACCCAGCTCCTCGGCTTCAGCGACCATCCACTTGGATAAACAGTTGCGGCAAAATTTAGCCAGAATCATCAGGTCGATGTTTTGTACGTCTTTATTGTCGTCTAGGTGGTCGATTAAGCGATCTAGGACGCGGGCTTTGATCAGTGTTTCATTATCTTGGATTTCATTTTTCAGTGTATCTTTATTCATGTAAGTGTTGTGAGTTAAATGCTTATTTTAACATTGATCTATTGAGTGGATAACTCTATAACTGGGTCCGCGGGCGGCTCGCCCGCATTACTAAGAATGCTGCTGAATATGGTAATTTTATTTTGTATGCCTTGGGCTTCAGTTAAAAAAAGCTTAAGGCATGGTTGCAAACCGAGTCGTTGATGATGCGGGCGAGCCGCCCGCGGACCCGGTTTGACAATTTTTTTACAACTTCATACCCAACAAAGTACCTTGCTTAATCGCGCGTTTGGCATCGAGCTCAGCGGCTAAATCTGCACCACCAATGATGTGGTAGTTGTCTTGTTCTTGGTACAGGTCCTTGTTCGAGACTTGGCCGGCACAAATGATCACATGATCGACATCCAGGATTTGTGGTTTCTCTTTGATGGTGATGTGTAAGCCTTGGTCATCAATCTTGTCGTAATTCACCCCGGTGAGGGTTTTAACGCCTTTTTTCTTCAGCGCCAGACGGTGAATCCAGCCAGTGGTTTTTCCCAAGCCTTTACCGGGTTTGCTGGTTTTTCTTTGTAGCATATAGATTTCACGGGCTGATTTTTCGTCATGCGCTTTAATCAAGCCACCAGCTGATTCAATGCTTTTATCGATGCCCCATTCAGCACAGAACTCATCAATGGTTTGCGCTTGGTCTGGGTGTTCAACTGACAAGTATTCCGAGACATCAAAACCGATGCCGCCAGCGCCAATGACCGCCACTTTTTTACCCGCTGTTTTGCGACCACTGAGCAGGTCATGGTATAAAATCACTTTGTCATGCTCAATGCCCTCAATGCCTGGTACACGTGGTGTTACGCCTGAGGCAATGACCACCTCATCAAAGCCAGTTAATTCGGTTTCAGTGGCCTTGGTGTTGAGTTTTAAATCAACGCCATGCTTTTCTAGCAGGTGGGTGAAATAGCTGATGGTGTGTTCAAACTCTTCTTTGCCTGGAATGGCGGCAGCCAGGTTGAATTGGCCACCTATTTTATCGGCTGCCTCAAACAAGGTCACTTGGTGGCCACGTTCAGCCAAGGTGGTGGCACATGACAGCCCGGCCATACCTGCACCCACCACTGCTATGTTCTTTTTACTTTTAAGTGGTTGTTTTACGAATTCAGTTTCGTGACAGGCAGCTGGATTGACCAAGCAACTGGCCATTTTGTTTTGAAACACATGGTCTAAACAGGCTTGGTTACAACCAATACAGATGTTGATGTCTTTGATGTCACCAACCCGGGATTTTTTCACCAAAGCAGGGTCAGCCAAAAAGGGCCTCGCCATAGAGACCATGTCGGCTTTACCCGATTCTATGATGTCTTCAGCCACTTGTGGGTGGTTGATGCGGTTGGTGGTGATCAAAGGCACCGAGACTTCATTTTTAATCAATTCAGTGACCCAAGCAAAACCCGCCCTGGGAACCATGGTAGCAATGGTTGGAACCCGTGCTTCATGCCAACCAATACCGGTATTGATGATGCTGACGCCAGCTTGTTCCAGTAATTTGGCTAACTTAATCACTTCATCAATCGACGAACCGTTGTTAACCAATTCAAGCATCGATAAACGGAAAATGATGATGAAGTCATCACCCACTTTGGCCCGGGTTTGTTTAACAATTTCAAGGGCAAACTTGGTCCGGTTCTCAAATGAACCACCCCAAGAATCTGTGCGGTCGTTGGTTCGAGGTGAGATGAACTGATTGATCAAATACCCTTCAGAGCCCATGATTTCAACGCCATCATAGTTGGCTTTTTGAGCCAAGTGTGCGCAGTTGACGAAATCTTTGATTTGTTTGTGAATCTTCTTGTCGGTTAACTTTTTCGGTTTAAAGGGTGTGATGGGTGATTGTTTGTCGGTCGATGACACATTGAACGGGTGATAACCGTAACGACCTGAGTGCAGAATTTGCATACAGATTAAACCGCCTTCACTGTGCACAGCATCAGTGACCAGTTTGTGGCGTTTGACCTGAAAACCGTACTTTAAAAACCCTGAAAATGGCCCCACCCAGCCCGCTATGTTCGGCGCAATGCCACCTGTCACTATGATACCGGCTTCACCGGCAGCCCTTTGGCGAAAGTATTCTGCCAGTTTGGGGTAGTTTTTTGCGCGATCTTCTAAACCGGTGTGCATGGAACCCATCAACACACGATTTTTAATGGTTTTGTTGCCCACTTTTAGAGGTTCAAAGAGTTTCGGATAGTTCGCTGCGGTCATGTTTATGTTCTCAGGTTAATTTTTATTTACCAGTTTATTTTGATTTAATTTGGGCCATGAGGGTCACCAAGGCTTTTCTGGCTTGTTGCCATCGCATTTGTTCCCAAAAAGGTCGCTCAGTGCTTAAGGTTGACTGGCCTTGTAAGCGTTTTATTTTAATCAATTTTGCCTCACTGTTGGGACTATTTTTCAAACGATTGTTTGAATACAGTTCAGTACACAACTTGGGTTCACACAACAGGGTTAAATCAATGTCGGCATCGACACAGGCTTGGTAGCGTTGCTGGATGTCACCGACACATTCGGCTGCCTTCATGCCCAAATCATCACTGATGGACACACCTTGAAATTTTTGCTGTGATCGAAGGATGTCCTGGTGCCATTGGGTTGAGTAACCGGCGGGTAAATCACACACCTGTGAATAAATCACATGGGATAACATCATCGCATCGATACATCCAGTTGGAATGAGTTGGCTGAATGGCAACATGTCATGTTTTAACAGTTCATTTTCTGAGCGGTCATCGGTGGGTAACTCAAAATGCGAGTCGGCTTTAACGGTGCCATGGCCTGGGTAATGTTTGGCGGTGGTTTTCATGCCAGCGGCATGCATGCTGTTGCAATACAGCTCAGCCAATTCAGCGACCAATTTGGGCTCAGTGGCAAACGCCCGGTCACCAATCACATCACTGCCATTGTCGACATCTAAAACCGGCGCAAAGCTCAAATCAATGCCGATGCTCAATAATTCACTGGCCATCAACCAAGCATGTAAATGGCACAGGGTTTGGGCTAAAGCTGGGTCCTTTAGGTAAGTTTGACCAATCAAACCCAGTGGTGGGAGTTGCGTAAAGGGTAATCCGAAACGAATCACCCGCCCACCTTCCTGATCCACCGCCAGGATAAAGTCACGGCCTTTGAGTGCCCTGATGTGATGCACCAAAGACACCAGTTGTTGGTAATCTTTGTAGTTCCGTTTGAAGAAAATCACCCCACAAGTCAACGGATGATCTAAGTTGGTGAGGTCTTGTTCAGTGAGTTCGAATCCTTCGATTCCAGTCATAATGTAAGTCATGAAGAGATTGTAATCGAATACCCTTGGGTCTTCATTCACTTTTATTGAATATAAAGTGGAGTAGGTCTAAATGAGAATGATGTCTCTAGAAACTGATACAACTCAACTACCGTCGTCCTCGGGCGGAATTTTAAATCAGTAGGATGCATCCAATAATAAAGTGTTATGACTTACTGGGACGCAATTAATCTGTTGTAGACCCGGGGATCCATTAAAGATAAACTAAAACAGAATGAAACAACCTGCCGTTTACATATTATCTAATCAACAAAGAGGCACTCTGTACATCGGAGTGACCAGTGATTTAGTCAAGCGTGTTCATCAACATAAGAATGATTTGGTTGATGGGTTTACCAAACAATATTCGACTCACACTCTGGTTTACTTTGAATTGGTTGGTGATATGTACGAAGCCATCCAAAGGGAGAAACAACTGAAGAAATGGAAGCGGGTATGGAAGCTTGAATTGATTGAAGAAAACAACCCCAGTTGGATAGATTTATACGATTACATAGTTTGATGGTTTCGATTGAAAATGGATCCCCGGGTCTACTCCAGTTTGGTTAGATGAAAGCTGTTTTATAGCGTTCATGTTAAATAGTTAATCAGAAGCTTTTAAACCCGCCCGAGGACGACGTGGTTTTGAGATTGATTGGGAAATTAATATAACTATAGTGATAGAAAGTCATGGGTAAAAATTATTTAATATTGGTACTACCTTTTGTTGTGTTAATGTTTATTGGATTGGCAATATATTCATTTATTGCTGAAGGTTGGTCTTTATGGTTATCAATTTATTTTATTTCAATTTCATTGATTGGAGCTTTCACTGCTTACCAGTCAACCGTTATACAAAGTTCATTAATTTTGGAGGTTGGTGAATTAGAAGAGAGAGTTAAATGAATTAGCCATCGCTGTGGTGAAAGATTTTTTATTTTATTTTCTAGTTCATGGTGTAATTTTCAGTGTTGTCTTTTTGTTGATATATTGGGTAAATAATCTATTTGTGAATTAAGAACCTACAATTTAATCTTGTTTTATAGGAATATATTTCAGTGGAATGGAAATAATAACAACCGTCGTCCTCGGGCGGGTTTAAAGTCTGGAAATGACTGATTTATTGATAAGGGCTTTGGTATAACGATATTTCATTAAACAGTTTGAGACCCGGGGATCCATTTTAAATATACTTAAATAAAATGAAGCAACTCGCTAATAAAAGTTGACAAAAAACCATCCCAGTTGGAAAAGTTTATTTGATGTAATACTTATATGGTTTTGATTGAAAATGGATGTATTTTATGACATCCATGTCAACAGCCCTTCGGATAGCTGACGCATGGTGAAACGGCTGTCCTGCCGTTTTATCTCGGTTCTCATTCAGATCGTTAAGTGAAAAATGTGTTTTATTACATACAAGTTAAAGAGTTGGTTAGAAGTTTTTAATTCCGCCCGAGGCAGAATATGTTCCAGACATATTTCTGCATTCCCCACATCCATGTGGCTCGACGATGGAATTCAAGTTTAATCTAAGTTTGGACTCATGTTTCTAATCACAAATACGCCTGCGCAGTGGCTTGAATTTTTTCTATCATGGCATTCAGGCCATTACTGCGGGTGGAGGACAGGTGTGATGACAGGCCGATGAGTTCGATGAAGTCGGGTTCGGTATCGACTATTTTCTGTGGGGTTTGGTCGGAGTAGATGGTCAGCACCAAGTTGATCAAGCCCGAGACGATGGCGGCGTCTGAGTTGGCTTGGAACTTGAGTTTGCCGTCTTTGTATTCATCCACCAACCAGACTTGGGATTGGCAGCCGTGCAGGATGTTTTCATCAACTTTGAGTGCTTCATCCATCGGTTCGAGTTGTTTTCCTAGGTCGATGATGTATTGGTATTTTTCCATCCAATCATCGAACATATCAAAAGTTTCAATGATTTCTAGTTGTTCATCCATCATGTTTTCGGTTGCTTTATTCATTGTTTATGCTCTGTTATTTCATGCTCCAGCGGGTGCCTTCAGGAGAGTCCTCAAGTACCACGCCTAAGGCGTCCAGTTCATCACGTATTTCATCCGAGCGGCCCCAGTCCTTATCGGTACGGGCTTGGGCGCGTGCAATGATCAGTTGTTCTACTTTTTCTTTGATGTCCTCGCCGCCGGCTTGTTTTTGTTGAAACCAAACTTCAGGATCGGTTTGTAGCACACCCAACAGCTCACAACTTTTCAATAAAGTACTTTTTAGGCGGGTTTTTTCTTCGCTGTTATCAGCATTGGCCAGTAACTTGGCCAGTTGATTGACCCGAGCGAAGGCTTTAGGGGTGTTGATGTCATCATCCAATGCGGCCAAGATTTCATCATCGATACCGATGGCCTCATCCAGCTTAACATCTTGGGCATCTCGCAAGGTGGTGTAGATACGGTCGATGGTTTTTTCAGCTTGTGCCACTGTTTCTTCGGTCCAATCAACTGACTGGCGGTAATGCGCACTGAGCAGGACCCAGCGGGCCACTTCACCGTTGATTTCGGCCAACACTTCACGAATCAACTGAATGTTACCCAATGATTTGGACATTTTCTGATCACTCATGGTGATGAAGCCGTTGTGCACCCAATAATTAGCGAAATTACGGGTGTCATTGGCACAGCAGCTTTGCGCCACTTCATTTTCATGGTGCGGAAACAATAAGTCCTTACCACCGCAGTGAATGTCGATGGTTTTGGCCAAGTGTTTGGCGGCCATCGCAGAACATTCAATGTGCCAGCCCGGTCGGCCACGTCCCCATGGGCTTTCCCAGCCGGGCAGGGTGGCGTCTGAAGGTTTCCACAACACGAAATCACCTGGGTTGCGCTTATACGAAGCGACTTCGACCCGCGCACCAGCCAGCATGTCATCCAATGATCTTTTCGACAATTCGCCGTAATGTTCATAGGTGGTGACATCGAACAGCACATGACCTTCAGCCGCATAGGCATGGCCTTTACTTATCAGGTCTTCAATCATGGTTATCATCTCAGCCACATGGTCAGTGGCGTAAGGCTCGATATCAGGCATCATCACACCCAAGGCACCAATGTCCTCATTGTATGCATCAGCAAACTCAGTTGAAATGGCTTTGATGCTGCGACCGGTTTCAATCGCAGAGTTGTTGATTTTATCGTCTATATCAGTGATGTTACGGGCAAACACCACATGTGGATAATGCTGCCTGAGCAGCCGATTCAAAACATCAAAAACAACTGCAGGCCTGGCATTGCCAATGTGAGCATAGTTATAAACTGTGGGCCCACACAAATACATGGTGACTCGATTGGGATCAATGGGAGTGAACAGTTCTTTTTTGCCAGTGAGGCTGTTGTGTAAATGTAATGCCATACTTTTCAGTTGTGTTGTTTCATTTAATTATCCAATTAAGTGGGTATTTTAAGTGATACTGAATTCAATAAGGGTAAATTTAAAGACATATTTTGACCGCAGTTGTTCAGAAAATGATGGCCTGGCATTGTCATCTGAGTTTGAATTGACGATAATGGCAGGCCGTCAATTGACGGCGTCAAATTCTGACCAATGACACAGGCTATATGAATCAAAACTTAAATTCACCTCAGCACAGTTTTATCCAAATCAATGCCTTTGGCGTGCAACAGCCTTTGATAAATTTTTCAGGGTTTGCAGATTGTGCATCTATACCGTCAACATTAACGCAAAATACGGTTGATGTGGTGATGCCATTGTTGATGTTGGCACAATCTCCTGGATACCTGGAACAATGGTCTGACGGTGCTGCGGTGGTGGTTGACCCAATGGATGAAAAGCCTGGGTTGATTTCGGCCCAAACTGAGCATCATTTGATGTTGAGTTTTCAATGTGCTGACTTGCCATTAAATGATTTGGTTGAAGATGTGTACACCAAGGCTTATCAATTGGGGCATCAACTGGGCTTTAAACATTTAATCAGGGTATGGAACTATATACATCACATTAACCATTACGAGCAGGGTGAAGAGCGCTACCAAACTTTCTGTGTGGCCAGACACCGGGTGGTTGAAGCCATGCACCAATTAGATCAGCCCAACCCAGCAGCTACTGCCATTGGTGGACATCATGGGCACAATACCTTTGTGTTTTTATTCAGCCATCATGCCGGACAAGTGATTGAAAATAAACGCCAAGTTTCAGCATGGCAATACCCCAAACAATACGCACCCAAACAACCACGCTTTTCTAGGGCCATGCAATGTGATGATGTATTGATGTGCAGTGGAACGGCCAGTGTGGTGGGACATGAAACCATACATTTAAATGATTTAGCAGCTCAACTTGATGAATGTTTGATCAATGTTCAGGCGTTATTGGATGAAAGCACCCTAACAGTACCCTTGAATGCGGGTCTGTTTCGATTTTATTTGCGAGATAAAAACTTGCTTGAACAGGTTGTTAGCCAAATTCAACAACGAAAAATTCAATCTTATATCATCTTAGAAGGAGATGTCTGTCGCGAAAACCTGTTGATTGAATGTGAAGCAGTGTTCCAATCGGTTCAGAAAACGGTTAAACTTGATTGAATAGGTTTGTGTTAAGCGCTTGGATAATCAAGGCATCATGTCGAGGGTACCCAAGTGCAATAAAGAGGAAAAAACATGTCAGATGCATTTGATGAAGCCACCTTTGATGAATTGTATTTAAGTGAGCGGTTTCAAAATTCAAGTTTCTTTAAACTTAATGTGGAGTCGTTGAATCGATTTTTGGCCATGTGCCATCGTCGTAAGTTTCCAAATAAAACCACCATCATACGACCTGGCGATTTGGCCAATACCTTGTACTACATAGTCAGCGGCTCAGTGACCATTTCCTATGAAAATGATGAAGGCAAAGAATTGGTTTTGGCGTATTTGAATAAAGGTGATTTCATTGGGGAAATGGGTTTGTTCATGAAAACTGAGCGTCGTGAGGTGATGGTTAAGTCCAAAGAAAAAACTGAAGTGGCAGAAATTGGTTATCTGCGCTTGGGCCAGCTGTTTGAAAATGAACTCAAAGATGATGCCAAGCACATCTTATATGTCATCGGTACTCAGTTAACCCACCGCTTGTTACAAACTTCCAGAAAAGTTCACCGTTTGGCGTTTTTAGATGTCACCGGCCGTATCGCCCGCACCTTATTAGATTTATGCAAAGAACCCAATGCTTTATCGCATCCTGATGGCACCCAAATCAAAGTGTCCAGACAGGAGCTGTCACGCATCGTTGGTTGTTCACGTGAAATGGCTGGACGCGTGCTTAAAGACTTAACTGAACAAGGCAACTTGGCGGTTAAGGGCCACACCATAGTGGTGCTGCATGATCGCAGGGACAAACCAGCAATTAATTAAATATCTACTCTCTTATAAACTAAAAAAGCCTGAATCAAATTCAGGCTTTTTTGTTTTCAGTATAACTCAGAAGTTAATCTGATTTCTTGGCTTTGTATAAACCCGGTTTAATCATTTCGGCGGTGACCGAAGAGCTTGTTTGGGGTTTTGCTGGGCTGCTCTCAGCAGCTGAAGGCTGTTTAACTTGTTCAGCTACTTTAGCTTCGACAGGTTTAGTTTCAGCAGGCTTGGCTGACGCTTTCTTAGTAGGTGCTTTCTCAGTAGTTGCTTCCTGCTGGTTAGCTTGTGTTGCTGAAACAGGTTTGGCTGTTTTTGCCGCCGCTTTCTTTTTAGTGGCCACTTTTTTCTCTGCTTTTGACTGAGGCTTTGTTTTGTTATCACCAGGTTGTTGCACTTCGGCAGATTTCTGGTTTTCAACAAACATATCAGCTGTATTTCTGTCCATGGGTGCTTTGTCAGTGGTTTGTTTATCTACAGTCTTTTTAGGTGCAGCTTTTTTAGACGCCGCTTTTTTATTCGATGTTTTTTTAGTGGCTTTTTTCTTGGCTACTTTAGCTTTCGATTCCTTGTTATCCAGCGGCTTTTGGCTGTCCCTGCTGTCACTTTCCCTGCTGTCACTTGTTTGACTTTTTGTTGCTTTATCTTCAGATTGATTGGCAGGTTGATTGGCAGTCTTGGCATTGGTTTGAGCAGTATTGCCTTTGCTTGGGTCTTGAACCGGTGGTTTCTCAGACTGCGGCTTTTGCTCTGCTTGTTTTTGGTTTAACTTGCTGTCAACATCGATGTTGTCAATCGGCCTGTTTTTCATCGCGCCTGATGGCACTATGGGTTCTTTTTTAGCCGCCAGCTCAGCCACGCTGCCCAATGGCCGGGTCATTTTCTTGACTGTGTTTGGATCAACTTCAGTTTCAGTGCTGCTTGGTTTGTTGTTGTTTTTCTTTTGATTTTTATTGCCGTAAATCGATTTACCACCTTTGTTTTGTGGCTTGTTTTGATTGTTGTTGGCATTTTGACCTTGGTTTTGGTTCTGCTTGTTGTTTTGTTTATTGTCTTGATTTTGAGCACCGTCAGCCGAGGCGTTTTTATTGGCCTGTTGTGGTTTATTCTGTTGTTTAGCTTGCTGTTTAGGCTGCTGCTTGTTTTGTTGATTGGGGTTCTGCTTTTGTTGATTGGGCGCAGCAGGTTTTTGATTCTGCTGCTGGTTGCCTTTTGGCCCCTGTTTATTTTGTTGCTTTTGTGGTTGTTTCTGTTGTTGGCCTTGCTTTGGACTCTGTTTTTGACCTTTATGAGGTCCTTTTTGAGGTCCCTTTTGTTGGTTGGTTTTTTGAACTTGTTGCTGTTGTCCTTTGGCCGCTTGCTTGTTATGCGGTTGTTTGTTGTTGGTCCGCTTATTGTAAGATTTTTTACGATTTTGTTGGTTGCTTGTTTGCTTTTCAGGTTTAGCAAAAATACCCTTCAACCAAGCTGATATTGCCATTCCGATGGTGCGTTTAGGTGCTTGGGTGGTGGGTTTGACCATGCGCAGTGCTGGCGTTTCAATGGTAGGTGCTGGAGGATCTAAAGAAACTGGTTTGTGACAATCTTCAGGTTTAACCAATTCTATGGCATCTACACTGATGTGTGATTCATTGGTATTTAATCGTTGTACATGAAAGTCGGGAAAACTGAGGTTGTCATTTGAAATAACCGAAACCTGAACACCATGTCGCGATTCCATTTCTGACAATTCGGTGCGTTTCTCATTGAGGATTTTGTTGGTTGTTTCAACAGGTGCTTGGATAACAACACGACCTGTTTTGGGTTTAATCATTTCCTCTTCTGTTAATCTGATGATTGAAATCACCAATGATTCCATAGAGCGAATAAAGCCATGTCCGCCACAAGTGGGGCAGGTGATTTGGCTGGAGTCTGATATCGAAGAACGCAGTCTTTGACGCGACATTTCTAATAAGCCGAATTTTGAAATTTTACCAATTTGAACCCGAGCTCGGTCGGTTTCAGCTGCATCACGCATGCGATTTTCAACTTCACGTTGATTTTTGCTGTTACGCATATCAATGAAATCAATCACCACCAAACCGCCTAAATCGCGGATTTTTAATTGACGGGCAATTTCATCAGCGGCTTCTAAGTTGGTGTTTAAGGCAGTGGTTTCAACATCAATACCCTTAGTGGCTTTGGCCGAGTTGATGTCTATTGACAACAAGGCTTCGGTTTGGTCTATCACCAAAGCGCCACCAGATGGCAGTTTGACTTCGCGTTCAAATGCAGATTGAATTTGGCGTTCGATTTGATAACGTGAAAACAGCGGCGTGTTGTCGTTGTAATAAGACAGCTTTTTTAAATTATGTGGCATCACTTGTTGCATGAATTCACGGGCTTTCTCATACGACTCACGGTCATCGATCAAGATTTCGCCGATGTCTGGTTGTAAATAATCCCTCAAAGCTCTGATGAACAGATCACTTTCTTGATAAATGAAGAAGGGGCCTTTTTTCTGCTCAGCAGCCGTGCCAATGGCTTCCCAAACTTGTTTCAAGTAGTTAAAGTCCCATTGTAATTCTTCAAAAGTTCTGCCCAACCCGGCTGTTCTGATGATCACCCCGTCGTTCTTTGGTATTTCCAAACGACGCATGATTTCTTGTAAGTGTGCGCGTTTTTCGCCGTGAATTTGTCGCGAAATACCGCCAGCACGGTGATTGCCTGGCATATAAACCAAGTAACGACCTGCTAAAGAAATGAAGGTGCTTAAGGCTGCGCCTTTGTTGCCACGTTCTTCTTTGTTGACTTGAACAATGATTTCATCGCCTTCTCTTAAGGCTTCATTGATTGGCAGACGGGCTTTGCCTCTTGGTGCTTGTTTGCAGTAGGCCGGGCTGATTTCTTTGTAGGGCAGAAAACCATGGCGTTCCGATCCGTAGTTAACGAAGCAGGCTTCTAATGAGGGTTCTACACGGGTGATTTTGGCTTTGTAAATATTGCCTTTTTTGCGGTAATGTCCCGCAGAGTCGATGTCTAAATCGTAGAGTTTTTGACCATCTGCAATCGCCACGCGAATTTCATCGGTGTGCGTTGCGTTGATTAACATTCTTTTCATCTTGGTTCCTTTTGTTTCGGAACGATGAACCTTCAGTGATGCCAAATAAGCACAATAAAAACTTTCTTATTAACCCCTTTATTGGGCTATGAAAGTTTGTGTTCGATGTCGCAGCTCACAGTGGCTGATATTTAATCAAGCTCATTCTGTGGGGATTATGACTGTTTATATTCAGTCATTCTTTTACCACTCGCGGTGTTTTTAGTCGCTTATCGCTGATGAGTCGTTGTTCATTAAATCAATCTTTGTTTAATGAACTGTCACCAGTAGTCATGTCATTTATTCACTGATATGGTTTCGTTCCATTCAGTTATTGTTTATGATCAATCCAATGATTAGAGTGTGGTGTATTGACGTTATCTGCATAAACACAGTAAGTTCATTACACTGCACATAGTTCCTGCGAAAAATTATTTTCGAGTCCTTGGAACTAAACAGTTTTAAATCGTATAATCTGTGGCTCAATGTTTTTTAAGCCCTGATTCAAGTACTTGATAGCCACACGGCTGATCAATTGCGCGAGATTTTAACATTTTTTTATCCATTTCACAGGACTATCTATTCATAAGGTTTGAATTTGACCTATTTTAGATATAAGGAAGTCACCATTATGGTCACAACGAGCGGACAAAAACCCATTTTTACAGCCTCTGAAAATGATGCGGGTCAACGTGTGGATAATTTTTTGCTCAAACAATGCAAACAACTGAACAAAGCCAGTTGTTATAAATTAATTCGCAAAGGTCAGATCAGAATAAACGGTAAAAGAACCAAACCTTTGCAGAAATTACTCGCTGGTGATCAAGTGCGGGTTCCACCTTTTGTATTTTTTGTTGAAAAAAAGGTGCTGGCGGTACCTGAAAAAGTTCAGCAACAGTTGCTTAAACGAGTCATTTTTGAAGACGAAGATTACTTGATTTTAGATAAACCAGTTGGTTTGCCATGTCACACTGGGACGGGGCATGAGTTTGGCGTGATTGAAATTATCACTTCAATGTCAGCTTATACAGATGTTCAATTAGCCCATCGTTTGGATAAAGACACCAGTGGTTGTTTGTTATTGGCTAAGAATCGAGCGGCTTTGTTGCGGTTTCAAGAAGCTTTGAGCCAGCATGAAGTCAATAAAGTCTATTCAGCCGTATTGGTTGGTCAGCTGGATCAGTCCACTGAAGTTGATCAACCACTAGACACTGAACACCGGGTCAATGGTATTCGACATGTGATTATCAGCCAGTCAGGACAGTCAGCCCAAACCCATTTTCAGCCGATCAAGAAGCATGCCCGGCTGACGTTGGCAGAATGTGCCATCCGTTCTGGTCGCACCCATCAAATCAGGGTACATGCACAGCACATCAATCATCCGGTGCTGGGAGATTGCTTTTATGGACAAAAGCAGCCTGGCTTGCCGAGAAAATTGTATTTACATGCCCATAAGCTGCAGTTTGCTGCTTATGCTTTTGAAGCCCCTATACCTGTTGAGTTTGAACAAGTGATGGTTGAAAAATAATTGGTATTTTGTTTCTAAAGGTTATTCAAACCTGCTGATAAAAATAACATCAATAAAACGGTACTCATAGGCGCCAGCATCACAAAGACCTTCAGTAGGTCTGGGGTTGTCAAATTGATCACTGGTAATTTGAATGCCACAACTGGAATCACCTTCTGCATCATCAACATGATTATAAGCCAGGCTGGTGGGCTCAAATTTATGGCCGCTTAAGCCTGAATTATTAATTTCTACCAAGGCAGGGTTCAAGATGGTTTCAGTTTCGCTGAGGTTGTTGTTACCAAAGATGCCACTGCCACTTAAGTTTTTAATAATTGAATTGTTGGTGATGTTGTTGCTGTTGGTTATTGAGAGTCCTGGTTCAAAGATGCTGGATTCAATGATGACATCACCGCTGCCTGAAATTTGGCTGTCGGTTGAACCTTGAGAGTTGAAAGCCACCGTGACAAACCTCAACAGGGCGTTTTGTCCAAAACTTGAGTTGATGTATAAGCCACCGGTCAGAGGGTTGGCTTGGTTATGACTGATGGTGGCGTTCTCTATACTGACATCACTTCCAAAGCCGCCAACAACGCCAACGCCACCCCCGTCATTGGTTGCTGTGTTGTTACTGATTTCACTGTTAATCAGCTTCAGTCCAGCATTCAAGGCATATATGCCACCACCGTTGTTGTCGGCACTGTTATTGATGACCCTGATATTTTCTAATCTTGTTTCAAGGGCATTTTCAATTAAGATGCCTGCACCATTGCCTTGGTTGGGTGTTTGGCCGTTTTTAATGGTCAGGCCTGACATGTAAAAACGCTCTGTGCCAACAGGGATGGACAGAACTCGATATAAGTTATTACCAGAAATATGCAACTTAGCGGGCCCTGGTCCTACAATTGACAGGTCATTTGAATCAACAATTAAGCCACTGTTCAATTCAATGGTTCCTGTCATATCGCGTTTGAAATTAATTTCAGATGGTTCGCCATCCGCAGCTGCCAATTGAATCGCCGCTCTGAGACTGCATGCTGACGAATCACAATTGTTACTGACTGCATCACTGGTATTATTGACCTCAATGAATGACAAAGTCACAGTGGCGAAACCGAAGCCAGGGTTGCCTGCGCTGTTGCGCATTTTGTATTTGAATTCAAACGTATGGCTTTGGTTGTGGTTTGAATTAAACAAAGCATTGTTGGCATTGCCGCTGCCATTGACTGTCACTGTGCCAATACCGTCTGTAAAGCTGTTAGCTGTACAATCCATGTCGCTGCTGCTGACTGCGCAAACAGCGGTTAATTCCTTGAAATTATCACCATTTATACCACTGTCATCATTACTTAACAAGTCCAATAAAGACCCGTTACTGTTGATGGCTGTGGTTAAGTTTGAATCATCTGTGGTCAATGGGATGCCGCCAGCAATAACGCTGTCGCTGATAACCAGTAACAGCAAGCAGACCAATGGGTGTGTGATGGTGTTCATCAATAAGTCCTTGTCAAAAAAACAGTAATTTTATCTTAATTTATTACTGCTGATGTTGTGTTCGTCACAAAATTCAATGATTACGCTTTATAGCTGGTTTACTGATAACAGTTAAGATGTGACCTGTGGGCTATTTTACTCTGTCAGCAGTTTTTTGTATGATGTGTGCCTATCTAAAATAAGCCCACCTCATGATAACGACATTAAACACTCAATACAAAACCATCCTCGGCCTGTTAGTCATAACTGTTTCCAGTGCGTCCTTTGCTGCCGACACAGCTGAACGTTTTGAGGCGCATATGGATTTTTTGGCCTCGGACTTACTGCTTGGCAGAGACACCGGCAGTGAAGGCCACGAAATCGCTTCGCAGTACATTGCTACTGAGTTTGCCAAGTTGGGTATTGTGCCAGCTGGTGATGATGGTAGCTACCAACAACGCATCCCTTTCAAGTCAGCATTGCTGACTTTGGATTCACCCAAGCTGTCAGTTACTGGCGCCCAAGGTGAGCATGATTTTGAGTTTTTATCTGAGTTTCTGGTCAATGCAGATGTCAACCGCACAGCATCAACAGTATCTGCTGAGTTGGTGTTTGCTGGATTTGGTATTGACGCACCTTTTTTGAATTATTCCGATTTAGACCAGATTGATTTAAGCGGTAAAATAGCCGTGGTGTTGCGCGGCAAACCGATTTCTTTTCCCAGTGAAGAAGGCTCGCACTATTCTCGCACTTCAAATCAGTCGCTGGTCGACCGAGGTGCCATTGGCGTTATTACAGTCAGTACCCCACAGATGGAGAAGATTTGGGCCTTTGATCGAGGTAAGGAATACATTGGTAAACCCAGAATCAGTTGGCTGAATGAGCAAGGAGAAATCGGCAAGGGCAACCCTGAACTGATGGCTGCTGCCTTGTTGAGTGTTGAGACTGGCGCTAAACTGTTTGAATTGGCAGGCATGGATTATGCCCAAATAATTGCGCAAACTGAAAAAGGTGAACAACCCAAGGCACAAAACATGGCGTTAACTGCCACACTTTCTTATCAGTCAACGCACAGTCAAATCAGTAGCCCCAATGTGGTTGGTATATTAGAAGGTTCAGATCCGGTTTTAAAAAACGAGTATGTGTTACTCAGCGCACACACCGACCACATCGGTGTGTCCACGCATATTGAATTGGGTGATAAAATTAACAACGGAGCGATGGACAATGCCGCTGGAGTGACCACATTATTGGAAATGGCTTATCAAATCACCCAGCAAGTTGAGCGACCCAAGCGATCGATGTTGTTCGTTATGGTGACAGCCGAAGAGAAAGGCCTTTTGGGTTCTGATTATTTTGCCCATAACCCAACTGTGCCGATTGAAAGCATCGTGGCCAACATCAATTTGGATATGCCGATCTTGACCAATGCCTTTGATCAGTTGATTGGTTTCGGTGCCCAGCACAGTTCACTGGGCCCGTATATGGAAAAAGCTGTTTCCAGTCAAGGCATGACGCTGATACCAGATCCTATGCCAGAACAAAGTATTTTTGTGCGCAGTGATCAATACAGTTTTGTTAAAAAGGGCATTCCGGCGGTTTATTTGGTTACTGGCGACAATGCGGATATGGTTTTCGAAGCGCATGAGATATCTAACCAAGATTTTTTGATTGAGCATTATCATAAACCTTCTGATCAATTGGATTTGCCGATTAACTATGATGTCGCGGCCAAGTTCGTAGACATCAATCGTGCCATTGCCACTGCAGTGGCCAACGCCAAAGAACGGCCCAGTTGGAACAAAGACAGCTTCTTTGCCACCATCGACAAAGATTAAAGCAGCTCAATGTAGCAATGAAAAACAACATTTTATTCAATGGCCAACAAATCTCACCTTCAAAAGTAGTCTGTGTGGGGCGGAATTATGTTGATCACATCAAAGAGCTGAACAACGCCATGCCCAGTGAGCCGGTTATTTTTATTAAACCCAACTCGGCCATATCACCTGAGTTGGTGTTGGCAGGCACTGATGAAATTCACTTTGAGGCAGAACTGGCTTTTTTAATTGAAGGCGGCGCCTTGGTGGGTGTGGGCTTGGGCTTGGACTTAACCAAAAGGCAAATTCAGAATCAATTGAAAGCCAAAGGTTTGCCTTGGGAACGGGCCAAGGCATTTGATTATTCAGCGGTTTTAAGTGAGTTTGTGCCGATAAGTGGTGACATCAAAGACCTGAATTTAGAATTACACCTCAATGGTCAATTGCGGCAACAGGGCGGTTGTTCAATGATGTTGTATCCCCCGACTGATTTGGTTGATGCAATCAATGCGTTCATGACTCTGGAAGATGGTGATGTGGTACTGACTGGAACACCCGCTGGCGTGGGTCGTATCCATGCCGGTGATCAATTGGTGGGAAAGGTTTTCAATGCCAAAAAAATGATTGTCGAATGTCATTGGCAGGCCGGTAAATGATACCGGCACCACCTGTAAAAGCCGCTTAGTTGCTGCTGACTGTTTGTTTTGCCTTGTCAGGCCATGAATAAGTCCAAATCCGATTCAACACCCCAGCATACTGTTTCCAGAAACTGCCTGAGTTGTAAGGAATGCCATGTTTTTTAGCAATAGCTTCGACCTCTGATGTGAGTTCGTAATAGCGATGTGCCGGGATGTCAGGAAATAAGTGGTGTTCAATTTGACAACTTAAATGACCTGTCAGTATATGGAACCACCTGGGCCCGGTTAAATCAGATGAACCGAGCATTTGGCGGTAATACCATTGGCCTTTACTTTCGCCTTCACATTCAGCTTCGGTAAATGTCTCCACATCCTCAGTGAAATGGCCACAGAATATGATCGTTGCGGTCCACAAGTTGCGGATTAAATTGGCGCCTATGTTGGCCGCTAAAATATAGAAAAACATCGGTCCTGCCAATAATGGAAAGAACAAGTAGTCTTTGAAAATTTGCTTACCAGCTTTACTGAAAAACATGCGCTTTAACTGACTGTCAGTTAGGCTGCTGGTGCGGTTGGGTTTCTTTTTACCTTTAAAAACACGTTCTGCTGCCAGTTCATGGTAAGCCACGCCCCATTCGAATAACAGGCTTAAGTTAAAGTAGGTGATGAATTGCCACATATTTTTGCGCCGCCAAGGTAAGTCGTCGCTCATGCGCAATAAGCCATAACCAAAATCACGGTCCTTGCCAATGATGTTGGTGTACGTGTGGTGCTCGTGGTTGTGAATGCGTTTCCAAGAGCCGGCATCACTGGCAATGTCCCACTCAAAAGACCGTGAATTAATGTTCGGGTCATTCATCCAATCATACTGGCCGTGCAGCACGTTGTGGCCAATTTCCATGTTGTCGAGTATTTTGGCCAGCGCCAATAACAACATACCTGGCAATAAAAACCACAAGTTAAAAAAGCACAACATCAATATGACGCGACCGCCAATTTCAGCCAAACGTTGGATGCGAATGATGCGGCGAATATAGCGTGCATCACGTTCACCTAAGTCGGCTTTTTGTTGCATTCTGAGTTGATCAAAGTCTGCTTCTAGTTGTTGAAAATTAATGTTTGATTGCATATCTACAGTTCCAAAGTCACATCGCCAACAGCCACTGAAACACACAATTGAATGTCTTCTGCGCCGGTGTCCGAGTAGCTTTCAGTTAAGGTGTTATAAACCACACCTTGTTGTTTGTGGCATTTACATTGGTGGCACACACCCATGCGACAGCCACTGGTGGGGTTGGTGTTGCTGGCTTCTGCCAGTTCTAATAAAGATTGTGTCTGATTGGCTTCAACCTTGACTTGTTTGCCTGATTGGCTGAAATAAATGTTGCCCGCTTGGTTTTTGATGGCTGGATTGATTGGTTTTGGCCCAAATAATTCATGGTGGACGTCTTCATCTTTAACCCCAGCTTCAAGTAATAAATCCCTGCTGGTGGTGATCATACCCAATGGCCCGCAGAGGTATGCCAATCGTTGCTTGAAATCTGTACAGGTGTCAGCCAATTGATCACCAGTAATCATGCCTTGTTGTGCTGTATCAATCAGAGATACTTTTAAGTTGGGCATTTGTTTTTGTAACTCAATCCATTCGCAAGCAAACAAGGGTTTGGTTGCTTGGTTGTAATAGATTAAATGTACATCTTGTTCAACATGGGTGGTCGCCAATGTGTGCAAAAAACTGCGAAACGGTGTGATACCACTGCCGCCAGCTATCAGCAACAATGGGGCTGGGTTACTGGGTAAGGTAAAATCGCCGCGGGCAGTAGAAATATGGATTGACGAACCAGCTTGAAGTTGTTCTGCCAGCCAAGGTGTAACTTTTCCATGTGTTTGGATGCGGATGGTTAATTCAATCAAGCCAGTCTTGGCATGGTGTTCAGGCGTGTGCGACAGACTGAAGGTTCTGGTGTATCTACAGCCGTTGATTTCAATTTGAATATCAATGTGTTGCCCAGCCTTGAAACCAGGCCACTTTTTACTGGGTTTCAATACCAAGCTAAAAACTTGATCGCTTTCTTTTCTGTTTTCTATCACAGAGGCTTGAAAGTTATCAGCTTGCCAGTTAGGTTTGATGATTTGCACCACAGGTTCAAAAAAGGCTTTCATGCTGTGGTGATTGGTCAACGCCTGAGTGAACCAGTGTTTGTTGTTTTTTGTGCTGTTAGATAAAGACATGGACTTGGCCTTGTGTGTTTAGCGTACAAGTGTACTCTTAATATCCAGAGATGCAAGATAAAAAACAGTTTTATTTCTATTGAATCAAGCTATATATATGTTTTAGAGTATAAACTCTAACTATTTTAAGCGCGTAAAAAGCTTACATATGTCAGCTATATTTGAGAAATAAAAGATATTATGAAGGCTTGGGGCGTTTGATTATGGCTGGTTTTCTTGTAATTTTAAGGCGCCAGTAGCAATGAACCTCAGTTGCATAATAGCCCGTTGTTCCAAGGCCTCTCTTTGTGCTGGCTTGGCGGCAATCGACTCGGCCCCAGCATTGAAGATAACCGCCACCATGGCTTCAGCCTGGGTATAGGCTGATTCTTGGTCAAAGCCAGTGGCTTGGATGTAGTCAGTCAATTCAACCACAAAATATTGAATCTCTCTGGCAACCGCAACCCGCAGTGCACGGGTGGTGCCAGAGCGTTCATGAAATAAAATGCGAAATATATTGGGATTGGCTTGGGTGAACTCCATAAAAGTCTTGACCGAGGTGGCGATCACACTGCCTTTTTTCATCAATCGCTGCCTGGCTTTACGCATCACTTGACGCAGGGCCAGCCCTGACTCGTCGACCAAAGTCAAACCGAGTTCCTCCATGTCTTTGAAGTGCCGATAAAAGGAAGTGGGTGCAATACCCGCTTCTCTCGCCACCTCGCGCAAACTCAAGCTGGCAAAACTTTTACTTTCGCTGAGTTGTCCTATGGTCGCGTCAATGATGGCGCGGCGGGTGCGTTCTTTTTGTTGTGAGCGACTGATGGCCAAGATATAGATATGAATAAAAACAACTAGCGTATCAATTTGACTCAATGGAAGCAAGTCTCTTAGCTGGCATGGATGTCATTGAATGGTCATAATTGGAGCAATAATGTGAAGCTGTTAACAAAAAGTACAGTTGTTAGCTGACAGAATAGCAGATGATTTGTGCCAATAGGTGCATTGAACCGGTAAAAAAATTGTTTCAATGTAGGCAAAATCATGTAAAAGAGCGGTGCTGTTTTCTTAACACAACAATTATAAAGACATGAAAATGGCATCATAGATTGGTCAAAATATTGACTCAATCAATGGAGTGTAGCAGGAACCCACATGATGGATATTGACAATATCTTGATGCTTATCACTTGTTTGACTGGCATCTGAATGAAATCGCAGTCTATTTGGCTGTGAGCGGTGAATGCGTCCTAAGAATGGACGGAACATTTATTTTGGCCCTCAATAAAATTAAGAGGAAGTACAAAATGAAAACCATCAGTAAATTAACTGCTTTAGGCCTCATGGTCAGCGGTATTTGTTCATCGGCACAAGCACAAACCGACTTATTCTACCCAGAAACCAGAACCGTCAGCGGTTTGAAGTCATCTTCGCCAGTGATTCAAGCCTTGTCAAAAAATGACAGCATTGAGTTCATAGAAACCATTGGTATCAATCCAGCTGCCTTATTGTCCAGCAACAAATCTTTGAATTTAAATTTTGCCAAGGACGTACAATTAAAAGCAACCCAAACCAGTACGTATGCCATTGATGATGAATCTTATGCATGGGTAGGGTCTGTTGATTTGGGTCTCAAGACCAGCAAAAAACCCATCGATGACCCCAATGAAATCAATTTGAATCAAGCGGTATTTATGGTTAATGGTGATCGAGTCTTTGGTCAGATTCTCATTGAAGATTTGGTCTATGAAATTCGCACCATGGAAAAAGGCGATGGTTACTTGCTGATTAAACGTGATTTCAGCGTGCTCAGCAGTAAAGACGATACCCCGGCCAATGAATACTTTCCTGAAATGGACCATAACTCATCAGTCGGTGGTGTTAGTAACAAAGCAGCCTCCAATGTGGTTGATGTGATTCAGTTGATTACTGATCAAGCCATCAATGATGCCGGTGGTGTGTCTTCAGCTGTTGATGGTATGCGCTTTTTTATCACGCAATCCAATCAGGTCTACAACACCAATGGTATTGATCTTGAGATGCGCAACGCAGGTTTGTATAGAGCAGGTTCAGAGTTGAACACCAGTTCAGGCAATATGTTGTCACGTTTGCGGGGAACCAACGATGGTTATCTGGATAACGTCCCAGGGACCTTAAGGAACCAAACCAATGCAGATTTAGTTGTGTTGGTCACAACCAGATTACGAAATCAGGGTCTTTGCGGTCAAGCAGATGGCATTGGTGTGGGCCAAGCCAATGCTTTTTTCGTTATCGATCATGATTGTACTGATTATACTTTTGTGCATGAAGCGGGACACTTGTTTGGTGCGCGACATGACAATGACCCAACTGGAACACCCTACAGTTTTGGTCGTGGTTATGTCGATGCGGTGGGCAACTTCCGCTCTGTGATGGCAGTCAGCTCCAACCCACAACCTCGTTTGGGTGGTTTTTCAAACCCCAATCAAACCGCTGGTGGCCGTCCATTCGGTACCTCTAGTCGCAACAACAAACGCGTGCATGATTTGCGCGCCGCTTTTGTGGCTGGTTTCAGATGATCAACCAGTAACTGATCAAACACACGAGATATAGTGTGTGTGAATTAAGCCCTCAAGCATGGTTATGTTTGGGGGCTTTTTAATGCCAGCCATCAGCCATGTTGATGGTGTAACTCTGTAGTTCAATCAGTTAAAATGTCAGTTTTAATCAATCCTTTTCTTCATGTCTATCTATAATCACAAGTCAAATATACCCAAAGGACGCATTGAATATGTGGCAGTGACCTCGGAATTGCTGAAGGATAATCCTTTGGGCGATCCGCATCTGCGTCAGGTGCCGGTGTATTTACCGCATGCCTACAAGGGTGTTGATGTTGATGCTGCGCAAAATTATCCGGTGATGTATTACCTGGCGGCCTACACCAACAGTGGCCAGGGTGTGGTTGAATGGCGGGCTTTTGGTGAGAGCATTCCTGAGCGCCTGGATCGGTTGATTCATGAGCAGAAAATGGGGCCGGTTGTTGTGGTCTTTCCTGATTGTTTTACCCGTTTGGGTGGTAACCAGTATTTGGATTCGCCAGCCATGGGGCTTTATGCCAGTCATATTCATGACGAATTAATTCCGTTGATTGAACAAGCTTATGCAGTTAAAACAGGTGCCCGACACCGGGCGGTTTTGGGTAAGTCATCAGGTGGTTTTGCAGCGATTCGTTTCGCCATGGATTTCCCGGGCCAATGGGGCGCAATTGCCAACCATTCGGGCGATGCCGGTTTTGATTTATTGTACCAACGTGATTTTCCTGCGGTGGCTGATATACTGGCCCAATTCAATGGTGATATTGAAAAGTTCATCAAGCGCTTCTGGAAAGCCAAAAAAGTCATGGGTTCGCATATCCTAGCCATGATGCATTTGTGTATGGCGGCGACTTATGATGAGGACAACAAGGATAAAATTACTTTGCCTTTTGATTTGCAGACTTGTGAGTTAGACCAACAAAGATGGCATCGCTGGTTGGCGCATGATCCGGTTAATCGAGTTGAATCATCGGTGCCGGCTTTGCAGCAGTTGAATGGTTTTTATATGGATTGTGGCTATCGTGATCAGTATTTTATTCATTATGGCATGCGACAACTGGCGAAAAAGCTTGAAAAAGCGCAAGTTGAACACACTTATTCAGAGTTCAACGGAACCCATTCAGGCATAGATTATCGCTTGGATGAATCCTTACCCTTTTTATACGAGAAAATTAATGATTAAAGTCAGTCAATCAGCCATCGAATTTTTGGCTGGTGTTATCAATGAACAAGACATCGAGAATTTACATTTGAAAGTGGATGTGGCCAATGCCGGTACGCCATCGGCCGATTGTCACTTGGGATTTTGTGAAGTCGACGAAATAGATGACAGTTACCATGTTCAAGATTTAGGTCCGTTCAATTTGTATTTAGCCAAGAACGATGAAGATTACTTTGTAGATGCTGAAATTGATTATGAAATTCAAGGCGCCAGCGGTCAACTGAACATCAAGGCGCCGATGCTCAAAGGCCAATCGCCAGATGATGACGCACCCTTGTTTGATCGTTTGTCCTATTTTATTGATGCCAACATCAACCCCATGCTGGCCTCTCATGGTGGACATGCCAAGCTGACGGCAGTTGAAACAGATAAAGCTTATATTCAATTTGGTGGCGGATGTCAGGGCTGTGGCATGGCCAAACAAACCTTGTCACAAGGGATGCAAACGCAAATCACCACAGCTTTTCCTGAAATCAATGACGTCTTGGATGCCACTGACCACGCCTCAGGTGAGAATCCATACTACTGATGATCAACACCATGGAAATAAAATCTGCACAAATCATTGATGTTACAGCTGAAACCTTCATGGCTGAAGTGATTGAAAAATCCAAGCAAACAGCGGTTTTATTGGATTTTTGGGCTGACTGGTGTGAGCCTTGTAAAAACCTCACGCCGATTTTAGAGTCGATGGTTAAAAAACATCCGGATGCTTTGGTTTTGGCCAAAGTAAATACCGACCAAGAACAAATGCTGGCACAACAAATGGGTATCCAAAGCCTGCCGACAGTGGCCTTGTTAAAAGACGGCCAAATCATCGACAATTTCATGGGTGTTAAGTCAGAAAGTGAAATCACTGCTTGGTTGGCACAACACATCGAATTGACTGTTGAAGATCCAGCACCGGTGATTGATAACAACATTCAAGCCTTGATTGATGGGCAAGATTATGAAGCCGCTTTGACCGCTTTATTGGCCCTGCCTCCTGAACAAGCGGTGTGGCAAACCATTGATGTGCACCTGCTGATGAACAACACAGATGCCGCACAAGAAATGTACGATGGCTTAACTGATGAGCAGTTAAAGCAGCCTGAAGCGGATCAGGCCAAAGCCAAAATACAGCTGGCAGGGATTGATGCCGGTGATGAGCTGGGTGTGTTGAAGCAACAAATTGCCCAAGGTCAGGTTGAGCCAGCAGTGCAAGGCTTATTAAGCCTATTAGAAAAAGATTTAAGCAACGCAGATGTGAAGCAACTGTTGATTGCCTCTTTCAGTTTATTGAACGACCCCAAATTGGCAGCACAATACCGCCGCAGAATGGGTTCTCTTTTGAATTAAAAAATATTGCCATAACCAATGGCGGAGATAGAAATGTTGAAATATATTGTGATGTTGTTAATGGTCACTCAAGTATCGATGGCCGAGGATGCCACTGAACAAACTGGTTATTTGGCCAAGGCCAAGCAAGTGGGGGAGCATGTTTGGATTGGTCCTCAACCCACGAAACAGGACTTCGATGAACTGGCTGCAGATGAATTCGGCGCTGTGATCAATAACCGCACCGAAGCTGAAACCAAGCAATTGGATTTCAACGAAACTGAGCAAGCCTCTCAGTACAGCATGACTTACGATTTACTGCAAATAGGCGAGGGTCATGCCTACTCACCGGCTAAATTAACTGAGTTCAATGCATTGATGACTGCCAATGCAGGAAAAAATGTGTTGTTACATTGTCGGTCCGGTAACCGCTCTACCCAGTTGTACACCGCTTGGTTAATTAAATACCAAGGCAAGTCAGAAGCTGAGGCCTTAGCAGCTGTGGGCTCAGAAGAAACTGAATTGAACGATTCGGTAAAAGCGCTGTTAGATCGATAAAAACTGTACTGTTACTGGGAACTCCGGCGGCTCGCCGGCATTTTTAGGGTTGTCGACTTAAGTCGACATGTGGTCAACTTTTGCAACTTTAAAAGGTTGGCTGAAGCCAACAACCCTAAGTTAGAATTAAACCACTCATTATTTGATGGTGCGACGACAGCGGTTCATTTTTGCTGTTAAAATCTAAAATTAACCCTGCACAATATGCTGAATTAATTTAGAATTCCTTTTACTAAAAATTAAACTCTACCATGAAAGTCATCACTCGATTTGCCCCCAGTCCAACTGGTTACCTCCACGTAGGTGGTGCCAGAACCGCTTTATTCTCATACCTGTATGCCCGACATCATGGCGGTCAATTTGAATTAAGAATTGAAGACACTGACACCGAACGTTCGACGCAAGCCTCCGTGGATGCCATTTTTGAGGGCATGAATTGGTTGGGTTTAGAGTATGATTCAGAAGTTAAGTACCAGAGTAAAAATCTGGACAGATACCATGAAAAAATTGACCAGTTGTTAAATAATGGCCAAGCTTATTACTGTGACTGTTCCAAAGAGCGCATCGATAAAATCCGCGAAAAGCAGATGAAAAACGGCGAAAAGCCGCGATATGACGGCAAATGTCGCGAACTTGGTTTAACCAAAACCGATCAAACCATCATCCGTTTTAAAACCCCACAAACCGGAGAAGTTAAATTCAAAGACCACGTACGTGGTGAAATCACTGTGGCGAATAATGAATTGGATGATTTGGTCATCGCCCGCGCCGATGGCATGCCAACCTATAATTTCAGTGTGGTGGTCGATGATGCGGATATGGGCATCACCCATGTGATTCGTGGTGATGACCACATCAACAACACCCCGCGACAAATCAATATTTACAAAGCCCTGGGTGAAGCTGTGCCTGAGTTCGCCCATGTGCCGATGATCTTAGGAGATGACGGTGCGCGTTTATCCAAACGCCATGGTGCGGTCAGTGTGATGCAATACAGCGATGATGGTTACTTACCAGAAGCGGTATTGAATTACTTGGTGCGTTTGGGCTGGTCACATGGTGATCAAGAGTTGTTCAGTAAGGAAGAAATGGTCGAGCTGTTTGATTTGTCTGGGGTGAATAAAGCACCGAGTGCGTTTAATACCACTAAACTGAATTGGATCAACCAACAATACATGCAACAAGCCGATGAATTAACTTTGGTGGGTTTGTTGCAAAAACGATTAGCAACATTGGGTATGCATTTACCGGCTGAGATTAATTTAGCTGCGGTGGTGGCGATGTTCAAAGAACGGGCGCACACCATCAATGAACTGGCCGATATGGGCTTGTTTTTGATGCAGCCTTTAACTGGTTATGATGAAAAAGCCGAAGCCAAAGCATTCAAAGAATCAGCCATTGAGCCACTGAAAGCGGTGATCACTAAATGCCAAGCCATTGATGATTGGGCTGCTGCTGATTTACATCAGTTAATCGCCGATGTGGTGGCCGAATTGGAAGTTGGATTTGGTAAAGTCGGTATGCCAGTGCGTTTGGCTCTGTCTGGCCAAGCCCAAGGGCCAGCCAATGATGAAATCATGCGGGTGTTGGGTAAAGAGGAGAGTATCAATCGTTTGGAATTAGCTCTGGGACACCTGCAAAGTAAGTTTTCTTAAGCCAACTTTCATAGGTATGTTTTTAAAAACATTGATAACTGTTACTTTTATGCTAAGCGGTTGTGTTTCGGTGAAACATACGGCTGAAAATACGTTGCCTGAAAAAGTTGAATTGTTACCCGAATGTGAGTCTGATTTTCATGAGACTAATAATCATCAGTTCGATGTCACCAGAAGAGTTAAGAAAAATGCATTTAAGGCAGCTACTGAATGGGCAATAGATAATTACTACTATCCATGTGATCAAACTCAGATGTGTGGAAAAATAGATAGTTATGACAGTAATCACATATCGGTATACATTACCTATAGAAAAGTAAAAGATGAACATGGGCGCATACCAGTTAAGGTTGGTCCTGAGGCTTTTGTAGTATTTAAGCTTGAAGACTTTAAACCAACCCAAGAAATAAAGTTTCATTTTGGTTGTCGGTTTAATGAAATAAAATGAAATCAAATTTATGAAATACCAGGGCAGTTGCCATTGCAAAGCCATACAGTTTAAATTTGAAAGTGATCCAATCGAAACAGGATTAATGTGTAATTGTTCAATTTGTATTCGCAAGAATGCCATCATGTCTGAAACTTACATTGAACCAGATAAATTCACGCTTATAAGCGGGCAGGATGTGCTGACTGTCTATCATTGGGGCGACCAAGATGAGAACCATTATTTTTGTCAGGTTTGTGGGATATATCCTTTTCATGACACAAGTTATGAACCAGGCAAGTATCGTATCAACTTAGGCTGTGTCGATGGTATTGAATCCCGAGCTTTACAAATCATCAAATTTGATGGGAAAAACGAACTGTAAAAACAACTTCTTTCGAGTGCAATGAATTTAAAGACTCATTATTTACAGGCTATATTCATGCTGGATTGACATCTTATGTGTCAAATTAGGGTTTTTGAAATTATCAGGAATACACCGTGCCATTTAAATTTAATCGCATTAAAAACAGATACACAACAGCTGGTTTGGTGGTGGTGAGTCTGATCAGTTTGTTTTTTTTAGGAACCGCCATGGCCATTGAAGAACCTAAGTACACTGTGATTGAGCAGTCTAAACCCTTTGAACTGCGCAGTTATGAAGCTAAAATCATAGCTGAAGTTGAAGTCTCCGGGGATATGAAAGAAGCGTCTAATCGCGGCTTCCGATTAATTGCGGATTTTATTTTCGGTAACAACAAAGCAGCAGATGGCGATAAGGGCAAAATCAGCATGACTGCACCGGTGACCATGGAAGTCCAATCAGCCAAGGGTGCTTCTGAAAAAATCAGCATGACCGCACCGGTTGCTATGGCCCAGCAAGGTGACAAATGGTTGGTGCATTTCGTGATGCCCAGTGAATATAGCATGGACACTTTACCTAAGCCCAATAATTCAGCGGTTAAGGTTCGCGAACTGCCACCGACTCAATATGCAGTGATCGGTTTTTCAGGTTTTACTGGGGCCGAGAAAGTTGATAAAAAAACCAATGAGCTGTTGGCTTGGATGCAACAAAAAGGCCTGACACCTAAAGGCCCACCAGAACTGGCACGCTACAACGCACCGATAACACCACCATTTTTTCGCCGCAATGAAGTGATGGTTGCTTATTAGTTTTTAGCGTTGTGATGTTGGTTCAGAATGTCTTCTATTGCAGACAAGATACTGGCAACACTGGCCAATTGTTGATCCATATAGTTGATTGAGTGGCCTCTGAATCTTGAAGACATGGCAATGGCGTTCTTAACAGCTCTTGATTGCTGTAATTTTGAAAATTCAAATTCAATGCTGAATTTGGAACTGGAAGGCACTATCGCTAAATCGAGATTGGGATACAAATCTTTGATAATGACTGTCTGTAACGTTTGCCCTAATTTGGTGATGACGTCATTGGCTGATTCGGTGTTCTCAATATAATCTAAGTATTGATGATTCAATGCTGGATCAAGTCTAAGCAGAGCACCTTCAACAATTTTCAAATCATTGCGTTGTGAGTTTTTATTGATTGGTGTGAGTTTGGGCAAATCATTGAAAGCAGCCTCAATCAATTGACGTTGCACTGTATTGATTTCAATGTTATGTTGCAGAATATTGGCGGCTTGGTCTAAGTGGCTGTTAACACCCATGTAAAATGCTTTTTTATCTGTCAAAGCTTCAGTTTCTGCCAACAATTCAGCTTTTAGAATGGTTAAAAATGCCAAGTCTTCAATTTGTAATTTGCGTGATTCATTCCAGGTGTTGATTTGTAAAGCAATCAAGATGCCAATAACGACCAATAAAATCTCACCAATGGCATAAGCCAAGTACTTGCTGAATTTGTTTTCTGACAAAAGTTTCCGACGTAATTTTCTGAAAAATAGTATCAATTGATTTTCACCACAAATATTGATTTTGGATTCTGATGTGCTGGTCAATAAAGCTGTATTACATCCCCAGTTTTTATCCTACAATAATTAAGTTATCGAAGGGCATTTTATTCAAAATATTTTATTGGCCAGATGTGAAATAATCTGGCAAGTGCATTAACATTCACATGAGTGGGAGACAAACAGGACAGTCATGAATACATACATCTTATTATTTAGAGGCATCAATGTTGGAGGTAATAATCTGTTGCCGATGAAACCCTTGGTTGAACTATTGAATTTATGTGGTTATGAACAGGTTAAGACTTATATCCAATCGGGTAATGTGGTGTTGAATAGCCCACATAAACCGAACAATGATATCAGTGAAAAAATAGAGTCAAATTTTGGCTTTAAACCCAAGTTACTGGTTTTAAATAAAACTGAATTTGAGCAAACAATCGTGAACAATCCATTCGATGCTTCTGAAGGTAAAACCATTCATTTTTTCTTCTTAGCTGATGAGCCAACAGTTGATACTGAAAAACTAAAACGCTTGGCCACATCGACAGAAAAATACCAATTAATCGATCGAGTGCTTTACCTGTTTGCGCCAGATGGGATTGGACGATCAAAATTAGCTGCCAATGTAGAAAAATGTATGGGGGTAGCCACAACTTCCAGGAACCTCAACACCATCAATAAGCTGTCAGATATGGTAGGCTCTTAAGGTCATTCATGGCTTGATATATAACTTGAACTGAAAGCTGTTCAGTACTTGCTAACCATACAAATCAGCCAGTACATCGGTTACAATTTAAGCCATGACTCAAACACCTGAAACATTACTTTTTACCGCTGATATAAGTATCAATACCAGTACGCAACAGGTGTTTAAAAACAAACGATTACTCAACATCCCCGACCTGTCATATCAAGTGCTGATGGCATTGATTAATGCTGCGCCTGATGTCATCAGCAGTGATGATTTAATCGATCAAGCTTGGCAATCAGTCGAGGTCAGTCAAGAAACCCTTACCCAACGCATAGCGCTACTCCGAAAAGCACTGGCTGGCGAAGGTGAAAAGCATGAAACTTACATCAAGTCAGTCAGAAACAAAGGCTATCGATGGGTACCAGCTGTTAAGCAAAAAACAAATTCAAAATATCATTATTGGCTTTTAGGCTTGGTCGCTTTGTTCTTCATTCCGTTAATTTACTTGCTTGCATTTCAAGATGAAAATAGCGCTGAAATTCCAGCAGTTATCAGCAGCCAAGCCAATGTAGATGATTACACCCAACAGGCCTGGCGCTATTTGGACAAACATGAAGCCAGCAGCAATGACCTGGCAATTGGATTATTCAGAAAGTCACTGGCAGCCGACCCTCAGCATTTGAATGCGTTGACTGGTTTATCCATTGCTTTGTCGCACCAAGTAACCAAGTTCAATCAAGCCGATGAGTTATTGGTTGAAGCCAAGCAAGTGGCAGAATTGGCCATTGCCCTTGAACCCAATCATGCCCAAGCATGGGCAGCTTTGGCTTTTGTGTATGACGCCATGGGTGAATTGACTGAAGCAGTCAGTCGCTATGAAAAGGCTTTAGCCATTAATCCCAGTAATTCATCCACCGCCAGCTCTTTATCCTATCTGTATGGTGAACAAGGCAGGTTGGTTGAAGCCCTTAAATTAAACCTTGAAATGATAGGTTCTAGGCAGCTGTATTTGGATCTGCAAATTGCTCAAGTGTTGGACTTATTGGGTTTTGATGCGGTTGCCGAACAGTGGTATGTCAAAGCCGATGAACTGTCGCCGGATAATGTGTTTGCTACTCATTTACGGGCCCGATATTACTTATCTAGAAATCAATTTCAACAAGCCAATGAGGTCATAGATGCAGCCATTGATCGTGGTATTGTCCGGCCAGAGCTGCCATTGCTCAAGGGCATCATTGCTTGGATTCAGGGTGATTCCAACACCGCATCAGTGTGGCTTGAACAAGCTGTGGCTATAGATGCCACCGACACTGAGGTCCAAGTGTTGTTGTTTATCTTGAACAACCCAGACGGGGCTCCTGAAGATTTAATCCAAGCCTTTGAAAACCAATGGTTTACGCCGCCTTATACTTGGCCCAATCTTTGGGTGTACCAAACTTTATTTTATGCCCATTTTGGCGATGATGAAGAGGCTTTGAATAGTTTGCAACAAGCTTATCAGACAGGTTACAGAAATCATCGCTGGTTACAACAATTACCGCCATTGCAAAAATACCATACCAATAAGCAATGGCTTAACATGATAGAAGCCATACAAAATGATGTCAGCCAACAACGACAAGCTGTGTTACAAGCCGATTGGTTGCCGACATCATTCCTAGATCCCAAGAATTAATGTCTTTTTGTTTCGTGTTTTTGTAAAGCAGGAATCACATAATCGGTGAGAATTTGCTGCGACTGTGGGTGTGCATAGTTCGTGTTATAAGCAGAACTTGTAATCACCACTTGGGCATTGAGTTCAGGGATCATGAATAAATAATTGCCACCATTGCCGGCAGCTGCATAAGCTGTAACGGTTTCATCATCGACTTTGAAATCAAATATCCACCACAAGTAGCCATATTCAGTTAGCCGATTTTCATCAATCACAGTGAGCCTTTTTAAAGACTGGTCAACCCAAGATTGACTCAGTATTCGTTGGTCATTGTACTGGCCGCCAGCCATCATCATTTGGCCAATCTTGATCCAGTCTCTGGAAGTTAAGCCCATGCCACCGCCGCCATTGGTGACGCCCAAAGGTGTGAAGCTGTGTTCAGGCATCTTAATCTTTAATGGGTTGAATAATTTTTCTTGCAGGTAATCAGACATCTTCTGGCCAGTGGCCCTTTCTACCATGTCGGCTAAAACTTGAACACCACCGGTACAATAATAAGCCGCGCGGCCATATTTACTCTTAGCTGGTGTTTTACGCCATGGTGCGGTGCCTCGAATGGGTAAATCAAGCATAAATTGGGTCCAATCTTCAATGATGTACATCTTTTCCTCATTGCCTCTGGATGCATTGTTCCAGTCGTCACATTCCAATAAACTGCTCATGGTTAATAAATCTTCAATGGTGATTTGTTGTTTTCTGGCATCAGGGTTTTGCAAGGGCAGTTTGTCTTTAAAATAAGGCAGCACCGGTTGTTGAACATTTTTGATTTTGCCTTCATCAATGGCCAGGCCAATGGCTAGTGAGGTGATCGATTTACTGGCAGAGCGCATGTTGTGCTGACTTTGGGCATCACTGCCATTGAAATGGTGTTCATATTTGATTTGATTGTTTTGGCTGACCACCACGCTGTTAATTTGCTTGAATTCATTGGCGTTGATTTTTTCTGTCAACGGATTCAAATCTGATTCAATGGTGGTTTTTGGGTTTGCTGTCGCGACATTGAAAATGATGAGGGTTAAAAATACAGAAACTAATTGATTCATTATTGGGTACCTACTTGATAAAGTAGATCCAGCATATGCTTTTCTTTTTAACAGTGCCTGAAAAGCGCCTTAATAATTATAAAGAAACATAAAGGATAGGCCATGTTATTGAAATTAAACATAAATTTATTTATTAAGAAAGACAATCAATGATAACAAAATAATTGTGATTAAATTGATCTTCAATTTCAACTGGGCGTACCAGGAGTGAATTAAATTGTTTTGTTGTGCTGAGATGTCAATAAAAAAAGCGGCAAGCCAGCAGCAAATCAATAACATCAGACCTTGCGCATCAGCAAAAGAATGGTAACTGTACCATGCCAAAAACAGCAAGCAAAAATTAAACAATACATACCATCGATTGGGTAGTTGTGCTGTCATACCAATTTGAATGCCAGCAAAAACACACAGTAACAACGCTGCATAAGAGTGTGAATAAATGTAAGCATTGATGCGCGCAAAATTGATGAAATAACCACTGATTGCAGGACCGTCAAGGGCCGCATATAAAGCCAAAAATAAGGCAAAAAATAACGGAGTGATGCTCAGATATGCAAGAAAAATTATACCTTTGTTTGCTGTTTTTTGTTGCATGGTTCAGGTGGTTATTTGGCTTGGGTTAGTTGTTTAAAAAACTGCACCAATTCTTGGGTTCTGATTTGAGCATGTTGGGCACCAACCTGGATTTCGGTGAATAATAATTGACTGTTCGCCACTTGAGCAAAAGGTTTGCAAGGGGTTATCTCCATTTGCTTGCTGATACTTTGCAGTCGATTGTTCAGCTGATAGACATTGCCTTTTATCCTGATTTGAAAGCCATTGGTTTGTGGAGTTTCAATAGACAAACCCTTGACAGTCTGCAAAGCAATGGCGATTTCTTTGGCGCGGTTGACCCAGTGGCTGATGTGGATCAAGTGATCATCCATACCTTGCAGGGCCGTGATCAAAGTCGGAAAGGCGGTCCACATGTTTGAACCGAGCCGGTCGCGCCAAACTTGACACTGCTGGAGCATATCAGCATCAGCTGCCAGTAAAGCACCACCGATACCACCCAGGCCTTTGTACAATGACACGTACACTGAATCAAATAGGTTGGCAATGCTGGCCCAAGCGTGACCGTAATAATTGGCCGACTCCCACAACCGAGCACCATCCATGTGCATGATGACTTGGTGGCTGTTACACCATTTTCGCAGTTTCAGCAGCTCTTGCCATTCGGGCAATTTAAAACCAGCCCGCCGCAACGGTAATTCAATCACCAAAACAGCCACTTGGTCGCTCACTGATTCGATGTCCTCAAGGGTGATTGGGCTGTCTGTTTGGCCAACCAGAACACCTTCCAGGCCCATCAGTGCCTGATAGGCGTCTTGTTCATCTTGGGCAATGTGCGATTGGGGGTGCAACATCACCTTTGAGTTACTTTTGTTTTTGCAATGGACCTTTAAAGCGGCCAACTGGCAGCTGGTACCCTTATTGAAAAACAGCGCATCTGGTTTGCCGAGTAAGGCCGCAATGCGGGTTTCCAATTCATCCACCAATGGGCCTTGATTGTAGCTGTCTGCAGCAAAATCACGGTACTTGGATTGACTCATTAAGTCCAGCCAATACCGGTGATTTCTTTTGTGCATGCCTAAATAGCGCATCAAAGCCTCTGCAATTTTTAAACGAGGCAATAATTATAGGCTGAAAATTACTGAATGGCGTGGATATGAAAGGCTTTTCTCAGAAAAAGCAGCAATCAGTGTAACTGGATGATGAAACAGTCAGCAATCGTTCATTGACTGTTTGCACTGAACTTGTTGATTTGTTGTTGAATGCCTTCAACAGGGTAATTTTCGCCAATGGAATAGGCGGCAATTTTACTTAAGTGCGTGTAGGGCAGTCCAGTTTCTTCATGCCAAGTATTAAAAGCCAATTGAACTTGGGTTAAATCACGTTTTGAAGTGGGGTGGTCATTGGTTTCATAGCCGGCTTGTTTAACCGCTTGAATGGTGTCATGGGTGGTGGTGAAACAGTCTTTGCCCACATAACGCAGAAACCAAAAGCCGGTGTTGCCACCCAATCTTGAGCCATTCTTCTTAAGGTAAGCCATCAGGCCTATTTGATCTGATGTCGGCCAGTCGGCAATGAATTTAGCGAAACTGCCATGTTCATCGGCGGTGTAATTGACGAAGTTGGCATTAACCATCATTGCTTTGATTTTGGTCCAATTTCGCACCACGCGTTTGTCTTGCACATAGGCTTCCCAATCCTCAGGTGATTTATACGCCAGTCTTTTAACATCAAAGCCATGAAAGGCCTCTTCAAACTGCGGCCATTTGTTGTGTATCACTGTCCAATTGAAACCAGCTTGATTGATGGCTTTACACATCATCGCCAGAAAACGATCATCGCCTTTTTTAGCCAATAGCTCAGGACTCATCACATGTGGCAACAGTGATTGTAGTTTATCTTCCCCACCTTTGCGGCTGGCGGCCATGGCGTATATGGCTTCAAATGATTGCATGTGTTTGACTCAAAATATTCGTTGCGGTTGGGTATTTTAACCCATTTAAAACCATGGGTTTTTCATCGGTTGATGAATAACATCAAAAGCAGTGACATGATAACCAACGCACTGATGCGCAGCCTCAACTGCCAGAACCAATCAGGAATGAGCCCAGACTGGTGTGCGTGTCGATCTACCCACAAGGCCAGCATAAAAGCTGCCACTAAAGTGGCTACCCCAGCAAAACTGGCAAATGAAAACAAGCTAAACCAAGCCATCAAAGCCAACACATTGCTGATGATAAAGTATTGTTTGTTGCTGGGTTGATTTAATGACACACCCCATTGAATACCGGCCAAGAATGCCACAATCACAGCGCCGTAGGTGTGAGCCATCATGTAGGATTTAAAACGGGTAAAACGAATCTCCTTGCCAGTGAGTTCGCTCAAGTCAAAATAGTCATAACAGGCAATGGCCAAAGCCAACATAAAGGGAATGGCACCGAGGTAGGTCAATAGTTTGGGTTTGAGGTTAGCTTGCATGCACACAATGTAAACCTGCTGTTGTCGAAATTTTGTCGTTTGAACCTATTGTTGGCTGAGAAATGAGGTCTGGTTGATAAGCGTTTCGCTCGGAGTTTTCATGGGGTATTTAAACAGTGATCTGGCGTAGGCTGAAATAAACGGGTCAGCAGGAGGTAGGTTTCACTTGAAAACCACATTGTCTGCAGTAGATTGTTTAACTGTATTTTTTTTGAGTTAATGCCCAGTCTGTTAACTTATTAATAATTACAGAAAAGGGGGTTTATCTATTGGCTTGGTTGTCTTTTCAGTCAGTTTTTGCTGGTTTTTTTCTGGCATAGAATTACCGTTAAGCATAGATTAAACTAGGGTTCATAACTTCATCGCTTATTGAGCACAGAGAAAACATGTTCAGACTAAATTCCATCATCACCAACACCTTGGCCATTACGGGTATTAAGAATCTGCTTTTTGTAGGCAGTGCATTTTTTATCTTCAGTCCTTTGACCACAGCGCAAACTTCACAACAGGCCATGCAAGTTGATGTGATTTACCCGCAACAAGTCGATAACAATCAAACCCTTGTGCTGAGTGGTACTGTAGAAGCCAAACAACATGCCAGCTTGGCACCCCTTGAAGCGGGTCGTGTCGCAAGTTTGAATGTTGAAATAGGCGATACCGTAAATGCTGGACAATTGCTGTTAAGCTTGGACAATCAACTGGCGATGCTCGAAGTCCAAGGCGCCTCAGCTGACGTCAATGTCGCCGAGGTTAACCTGCAAGAGGCACAGCGTTTGTATCAAGAAGCGCAAAGATTATCCGCTCAAAACGTAGTGGCAAAAACCCTGATCGCAGAACGCGCTGCCTTGGTGGCCAGCAGCGAAGCGCAACTGGCCAGGGCCAAAGCAAGCCTCGATTTACAATTGGAGCGTCTGAATAGGCACAGTTTAAAAGCCCCTTTTGATGGCGTCATAGCGCAAAGAAATGTCGATGTGGGTGAATGGATCACACCACAATCTGCGGTGTTGGTGTTGGTTGCGCAAGATGAATTAAGACTGGCCCTAGAGATTCCGCAGCAACACTACAGCCAACTGATCAGGCAATCGGATGTGGTGATTCAAGTACTGCCTGATGTGCCAGGCAGTCAGCCATTAACGGCGACCTTGAGTCGCTTGGTACCCATATCTGATTCGGCCACTCGCACCTTTCTGGCGCAGGTAGACCTGCCGGGTAATGACAGTCTTGTGCCGGGCATGTCAGCCAGGGCAGAAATTATCCTACCTAACAGTCTGCAGAGTTCAATTACCCTGCCACTGGCTGCGATTAAACAGCATCCGGATGGCGGCAGCAGTGTGTTCATTGCTGAGAATGGTGTGGCTAAACGTGTGATCACAGCTTTCACAGCAGCGCCAAACGGTCAAGTCACCATCCAAAACCAAGCTGCTGATAAAGCTTACATCATCACCGGTGTGGCGGTGTTACAGGACGGCATGCCCATCACAGTCAATGTGGTTGAAGCTAATTTGAAACAGGATGAAGGTTGATGATTGAAGCCACCGTGAAACGCGGCATTTTAGTCACGGTTGTGGTCCTCATCACCTGTATTTTGGGTGTTGTGGCTTCGGTTAATATTCCGGTGCAAATGATACCGGATTTAGAGGTTCGGACCATCACCGTACAAACCGGCTGGCCTGGTGCAACCCCACAAGACGTTGAAAAAGAAATACTGATTGAGCAAGAGCGTTACCTGCGCAGTTTACCTAATTTAAAACGCATGATTTCCTCGGCAGGCATGGGTTCTGCTCGAATAGAATTGGAGTTCCCTTTTGGGGTGGATGCCAACGAAGCATTGATTCGGGTCAGTAATGCCTTGAGTCAAGTGCCCGCTTATCCAGAGAACGTCGATCAGCCACGACTGTTTTCAAGTTCATTTTCAAGCAATGCCTTCATGTTCTTTAGGTTGGCACCTGTAGACGGTAATCCCATGCAACTGGATGTCGATATGTTGCGTGATTTCGCTGACGATTACGTTCGTCCGCGGATGGAAAGTATACCCGGCATATCTCAAGTGGATGTGCGCGGTGGTTCTGCTCGACAAATTCAAATCAAGGTAGACACCGCGCGCTTGGCACAAAGGGGTGTGAGCTTATCACAAGTGCGAGACGCGATTCGTGCGCGCAATTCCGACTCATCAGCTGGTGATTTGGAAAGCGGTGAGAGTCGCTATTTATTGCGCGTGGTAGGCCGTTTTGATCAACTCGATGAGCTTGAGAATTTAATCATCAGCCGCACTGACAATGCCAATTTGTATTTAAAAGACATCGCAACCGTCTCCTTAGATCACTTTGAAACCCGCAGCATGTCATATTCTAACGGCGAAAGAACCTTAACTTTATCGGTGCGCCGCGAGAGTGGCTCAAACGTGATTGCCATCAAAACCGCCTTGTTGCCGTTGGTAGCGGAACTGAATAAAACTTTATTGGTGCAAAACGGGCTGACCCTGAAACTGTTCAGCGACGATGTGCAATATGTATCAAGCTCCCTTAAAAACGTTTGGGTTAACTTGCTTTTGGGTGCCTTATTGGCCACCTTGGTGATGTATTATTTCCTCCGTTCCGGCCGCTCAACCCTGATCGCAGTACTTGGCATTCCTATCTGCACCATAGCGGCCTTTATGGCTTTGATGGCATTTGGTCGCACCATCAATGTGATTTCGCTGGCCGGGGTGGCTTTTGCCATTGGCATGACGGTGGATAACACCATTGTGGTGCTTGAATCCATTATGCAGTTCAGAAAACAAGGTCGCAGCCGTTACCAAGCAGCGGTTGAAGGTGTGCGCGAAGTTTGGTCTGCGGTATTGGCTTCCACAGCGACCACTGTGCTGGTATTTGCGCCGATCTTATTCATAGAACAAGAAGCCGGGCAGTTGTATTCAGACATCGCCATTGCCATTTCTGGCGCCATCATTGCTTCCATGCTGGTGGCCATATTTGTGGTGCCGGTGGCGATGGCAAACATCGGTAAAGAAACCTATGCCAGCGGTCAGTCTTTACAACTCAGTGGTCGGTGGATGCGCTTGGTGGCGGTGTTTTCTGCCAGTAAAAAACGCGCGCGGATTTGGGCGGCAGGGTTTATACTCGCTATTTTAGGTACGTCTTACGTGTTTATGCCGGCAGCTGAATACCTGCCTGAAGGTGAGGAACCGAAAGCATTCTCCAGGATGTTTGCGCCACCCAATTATAACTTGAGCGAAATGGAAAAAATTGGTGATGATTTGCGCAGCTATTTCAAAGCTTATGTCAATGCCTCTCCCGAAGCCTTTGAAAACGGCGAAACCAACATGCCACCCTTGGCTTATTACAACATGTCGGTATCGATTGGCAGTATTTGGTTCTTAAGCGCGCCGGTTGAGCCAGCCTATATCAATGATATGATGGATGCCATCACCGAAAAATTCAGAAGCTATGAAAACATGCGGGCTTTTTCATCACGCGGCTCAATCATTTCAAGTAACGACGGCGGAACCCGCGCTGTAGCGGTGGATTTAGCCGGCAATAACATCACTGATTTATACCGCGCCGCCGAAGCGGTGTACGCCCAAGCTGAGGTGGTGTTTGATAAGCCGCAATTGAATTCAGATCCGAGTTCACTGACCCTCGATCAACCGTTGATAGAAATTCGCCCGCGCTGGCAAAGACTGGCTGAATTGGGTATCAGTAATCGAGACTTTGGTTATGCGGTGGCGGCGCTCAGTGATGGCGCTTATGTCGATGAATTTATACTCAACGACGACAAAATCGACATCTTCATGTTCAGCAATGCAGGTAACCAACAAACCATCGAAGCCCTCGCTTCATCACCTTTGGTGACCCCGCAAGGCAACATCATTCCCTTAAATGCGATTGCTGATCTGGTTGAAAGTAAGAACAGCGATTCGGTGCGCCGGGTCGATGGTAATCGCACCGTTACGGTGTATATAATTCCGCCCCGCGATGTGGCTTTAGAGACTGCCGAATCTATGGTGCAAAACGAATTGTTGCCGGTGTTGTGGCAACAAGGCAGCATAGCCCAAGGGATTAATGTCAGCATCAGTGGTGCGGCCGACCAATTGGAAGCAACCAAAGCCTCACTCTCGGGTAACTTCGCCATCGCCATCGTGTTGATCTTTTTATTGCTGGTGGCGATTTTCAACCATTGGCGCTATCCGTTGTTTATCCTGGCCACTGTGCCCCTGGGTATGGCAGGTGGTTTGTTGGGCTTGATATTAATCAATGCTGTCAATACCGGCCTGACCAGTATCGGGCTGGGCGGCGCTTATCAGCCGTTTGATATGATCACCATGCTGGGGTTTTTAATCCTGCTGGGTACGGTGGTCAATAACCCGATTCTGATCGTTGATCAAACCAGACGCTTTTTAGAACAAGGTGAAAGTGTACAAAACGCAGTTAGAGGTGCGGTTGAAAAACGACTCAAACCGATACTCATGTCAACAGCCACCACCATTTTTGGTCTGGCACCACTGGTACTGATCCCCGGTGAAGGCACCGAGTTATATCGCGGTGTCGGAGTGATTGTGATGTGCGGCATCTTTGTCTCAACCTTGTTAAGTCTGACGTTTTTACCGGCCTTATTGATGGGCTTGCTCAAGGAGCCCAGCGGCCAAACGAAACCGGCATAATATTTGATTGGGTCTGTTTATCTTTAAGGTGTCTGCGCTAAATTAGTAAACTAAGTCCTGTAGGCGTCATACAAAACTCAAGCCACATGGAAGTGGTGAATGCAAGAATGGCATTGTGCCATGGATGGCATGTATTAGAGCAACGCAGGAGCAGTTGCCGAGGAGCATTTTCTTACCAGCCACATGGATATGGTGAATGCAGTTATTGTAAGAGCAAATAACTGCCATTTAAAAGGATGATTTTGGACTTTTAAGGCAATACTATCTGTAGCAAAATTCTGATGAGCCTGTCGCTTAAGGCGATTCAAACCCATCCTTAAATATCTGATCAAGATTATCACAGGCTATGGTTATATCTATGACATCCTCCCCAGCTACATTTCCTGAACCGGAGGTAATTGTGCAATTTTGAATGGGATTGGTTGGTTGGCTCAACACAGTTACAGAATAACTGCTCAAATCCTCTATGGGTTGATCAAATACAAACGTACCATTTGATAGCAGCACAAGGTCATCTCCATTGTTATTTTGAAGTACCAATATTTCACCAACTAACAAACCACTCAATGTACCACCTATCAAATAACTATCGATAGTACAGTTAACTGACACATTCACCACATCATCACCCGCGACAGTCCCTGAGCCATCAACAACAGCACAAGTTTGGTTAGGTTTGGTTGGGTCATTCAAAACGCTGACAGCAAAAGTCGATTTATCTACCAATGGCGTTTCAAAAACAAACACCCCATTAGCAGATACCAATAAATCATCGGTGGTGTTGTTTTGTAAGGTAACGAAATTACCTGGAGCTAAACCTGAAACACTGCCGCCAATAAAATAATCATTGGTTGAACAAGTTATCAATACATCAGTTTGATTAGAACCACTCAACACCCCTGATTCATTGGCGACTGCACAGGTTTGGTTGGGCGTATCTGGTTGGTTCAATACCGTAACAGTATAGGCACTCTGATCATCTAAGCTTGTAGCAAAAGTAAATACGCCATTGGCTGAAACCACCAGATTATCTGCCAAGTTATTTTGAAGGGTCACCGAATTACCAGTAGCCAAGCCAGTCAATGTTCCACCAATAGAATAGGTATTGGTCGCACATGTAATAATGACATCAGTCACATCACCTCCAGCCAAAGTGCCGGTGCCATTGATGGCTACACAGGTTTGATTTGGTGTAGTCGGATTTACAGTTACTTGCACATCGTACGCAGACTCGTCAGACAGTACCGCAGGGAAAACAAAGCCGCTGTTCGAGTTTAAGATCAAATCATCTGTCCCATTGTTTTGAATCACGACTTGATTACCAGCAGCTAACCCCAGAACGTTGCCTCCAACAGCATATGCATTGGTCACGCAATCGACATTAATGTCAGTCACTGCACCACCAGAAACAGTGCCACTGCCATTACTGACTGTACAGGTTTGGTTTGGAGTTGATGGTTGGTTGATGACCACTACTTCATAAGCACTGTTGTCATCTATGTCAGTAGGGAATTGGTACGCGCCATTGCTGTTAATACTGATGATCTCTCCATCATTATTTTGTAAAAACACTTCATTGCCCGTGGCTAAACCTGAAACCGTTCCTCCAATTGGATAAATAAACTTAAACAACAAGCTGAAATCATTGCCATCGCCGGCAAGATAACTGGCATACAATAACTCACCATCAATGGTATAAGTTGAATTTTCAAAAATGCCATCGAAGGGACTAACAATTCCATCAGCCAGGTCATTATTAATAAACACATATTCGTCAAGCACTTGCATGGTGTAACCGCTGGTGGTGGCATTTAAAGTTGCTTCGTCCAAGCCAACGGTGCCATTGACTAAAAGTTGTGAATAATTGGTACAAGCAGTGTTACCTGCCACAATGACTTTAAGTTCACTGCCTGATACGAAGCTGGCATTGGAAACGGATAAGCAGGTAGTATAGGGTTCGACCGTACCGCCACTGTTGACTTCAACATCTCCCAAAATAACCCCGGTACCACGCAGCGTAGCACCGTTATTAACGGTGATTTTACCCGCATGGGTCACTTGAGCCACCAAGGCCAAAACAAGGATTAGGTAAACGACGTATTTGTGTATTTTTTTCATGGTGATTTATTAATCATTTATTTGATCGAGGCGATCCAATAATTCCTCAATCATGCCACTTTGTCTTTCTAACTTTTCTTCTAAGCTCAGGATAAGTTGTTCCTGATGTTTTGTATTGTGGTTCATTTCATTGATCGCATTCACCAACACTGGGATCAAGCCTTGGTAATTAACTGTTTTCATGCCGTCATCTTTTACTTTGACCAATTCAGGAATGACGCTTTCAACTTGTTGGGCGATTAAGCCATAACTCTGAGCACCACCTTTAGCGCTGTCTTTCCATTGATAGGTTTTACCCTCAATATCATCAAGCAGTTCTAAAGCATTTTTAATCGGCTGGATGTTTTTCTTCAGACGCTCATCTGAGTTCAAAGTTAAATCACCAGCCAATACCGCATCACCGGTATTGTTGATACTGAATAAATTCACATCTGCACCTGTAGCGAAAGAAGTGACAGACAGATCACCACCGGTTGCTACATTGATCGACCATTGATCGGCATTATCCGTAGCCGCATTGGCGGCTAGATTGATGCGCGCGCCTGTAGTTAACGGTGCATTGACTGAAATTTGATTACTGACCACATCAGCATAACGGTAGGTGCTGTTACCTAAACTGGTTAGTGCATCGATATTTGGGGTCTGAGCCACAGTGGTATTATTACCGATAACCACTGTATTATTGGCTTTGGTGGTGGCGCCATTGCCGAGGGCTATTGAGTTGGTAAAAGTTGCTTCGGTGTTGGTTCCAATGGCGATTGAGTTGAGGTTATCTGACCTGGAATTATAACCAATGGCAATCGAATCATTTTCACCAGCTGATGCAAAAGCACCCAAAACGGTGGTTCTGAATATGGTGTTATCAGCACCGACTGAGCTTGAAGCTGTGCCTGGAATCCAAGCAATGCCGTTTTGCATTTCTAAAACTTCAATTTCATGATTAAAACTGCCTAACCGTCTGCCTGAATCAGAAAATGCGCCAATCCAGACATTATCACTGCCCTCACGATTGGTATAACCTGCATAGGTTCCCAATCCTGTGTTGCGTTGTGCATTGTTATCATTATCTACATTGTTCCTGTTGTTATCTGAACCAGACGACAAACCAACGAATGTATTAAAGTCTGCAAATTCCGTGTTCTCACAAGCATTTGATCCTAAACAAGTGTTACCCACACCATCACCGATGTCAATACCAGCCACATTGCCAACTACCGTGTTCCTGGTGGCATTAAAATCAGTAGTTCTGCCACCAATGTCCCACCCAGCTTCATTACCAACAGCAGTGTTAAATTCGCCGACCTGATTACTTCTCAAAGCTTGATTACCAATGGCCGTGTTGTCAGATGCTGTGGTGTTATCATAACCTGCATCTTCACCAACAAACACATTATCATTACCTGTTGTGTTATTTCGCCCGGCTTCTTCACCGATAAATACATTATCGGAACCTGTGGTGTTGAATTCGCCAGCTCCAGAGCCCACAAAAGTAGCGTCAGTTGATGAATTAAAAGTCCCAGCTTGACTACCAATAATGACATTATCAGTGCCGCCTGTACCTTGTTGGTTGGCATGGTAACCAATAATTACTGATTCACTCACATCACAGTCTTGTAGTGTAACTGGTTGTAATGAACCATCGCCTGGGTCTGGGTTTCCACTGACAACACCATCATCTAATTCACCCACACAAGCACGGTAACCCACAATCACATTTCTGGATTCAACATCAATCGTTCCACCTGAATCATCCCCATACATGACATTATAATCACCGGTAGTTATGTTTTGGCCTGTTCTGGTACCTTGAACTTCGTTTGAAACTTGTGCTTGAACAAACAGTGAATATGTAGATAAGATTATAAGCGTTGATAATTTATACATAGGATGCATCTCTAAAGCTGGAAATTATGTTTTTATGTTAGAAAAACGGTGGTGTTCTGAATAAACATTTGATTACCTTCCCCCGCAGTCAAATTAAATGTTAACAGATTATGCAATCATTTTGCAAAGAAATAATCTGGGACAGAAATAATCTGGGACATACATCTGTTGAGAGTTAAAGAAATAATCTGGGACATACATCTGTTGAGAGTTAAAAATCAACGAAATTGGTCTGTGATTTGGTGAAACTCACTTGAGTTCAAGGTTGGTTTTTGGTGTTTTACTAGTTGAAATAGTGAAATGTTCTTATTTTGGGGAATTTGTCAGATTAAAGCCGAGTTGGATCGTGTCGTCAGATGACGATGGTCATTTTGACTGTTGGTTTAAAGCTATTCCAATTGTGGTTTAAGGGTTATTCCAAGCGTCCACTTTCGCTTGGTTTTTCTAGAATATTCTTTGAGCTGTTCGGCAGTTCCAACCGCTGAGAATCCAATCGATTTAAACCCTTTAAGTTCGTCAAGCCAAGAGTTTGGGTCGATGCCAATTTCATCAATGGTTTTGGCTGACTTTTCTGATATAAAACCCCTCTTGTCGTCCCTCAAGCAACGACCTGTTTCATCGACTAAATCAATGTAACTTGATAGATAAAAAGTTAGGTCATTGTAACCTTTGCCGAAACCTGAAAGCCATGTATTGGTGTTTTCGATTCGCTCTTTAATTGAGGTAAATTCTGAACTCATTAAATCCTTTGCTATGGCAGCACGAATTGGGTTTAAATCGACGTAAGCCATACAGGTCAAAAGGGCGCGTTCATCAAGCAATGCTTGGCTTTTAAAGCGAGATTCCCAAAAGTGTCCAGTACATTTATCCTCCTCATTGGCCATACGAGCAATGAATTCATTAATAGCCTTCATGTACCATGAGACCGACATCAATCTGGAACGGTATTCAGCTACATATTCTTTCACTTTTCGAAGCTCAGCTTCGGTCTCAATTTCACCTTTCAAATAGCGGTCACATAGTACGGGTAGTGAGTACAGCGAACACCAAGTCATAAGAACTTGAGTGGCGTTCCATTCCTTGGTTGAATTGACCTTTAAAACGATATGAAAATGATTGCTCATGATGGCGTATGAACAGACATCAATTGCAAAGACTGATGTCACCTGTTTGATGCGGTCAATAAGCCATTGGCGACGGTGTTCAAAAGATTTTCCTGATACTTTATCTTCACCACAGAGAAAGGCTCTGCGAACGCATCTTGAGACGATGTGGTAATACGGGGTTTCCTCAACGCAAATCTGTTGGTTTCGGGCAATAGTCATACAAAATTCCATTTAAAAACTATATTTTTAGAAATTGGTGGGCAATTATCTGTGGCAAATTACTGATGAGCGTGTAAGAATTTATTGATTGGGGTGTGTGTCCCAGATTAGTTTTTATGTTAGTTTAACGTTTTCTGGACTTTTCGGAATTGGGATTTGAGGTATGAAATCTTGCTCGATAATTAATTTCACAATGTTTCTACTTATATCGTTAAAGATTGGGTCTGCTTTGTTAGACATAAATATTACGGCAATTCCCTCATCAACTAATCTTAAGAAATCAGCATAAAAAACTCCATTGGTTCCATTGTGCCATGTTTGAACAGTTCCTCTGGTGGTCTTAAAAATGTCCCAGCCATATGCATAGTAAGGGTTCTCATTCTCTTCCGGCCTTAATCTTGGGTGGTATAGTTTATATGTCGATAACTCACTTAAAACCTGAAATTCTAACAATGCCTTGTGCCATTTATAGAGGTCTTCAACATTGCTGAGTATGCCACCGTTTCCTAAAAGATGCATATATGGTTCAGGTCCATTCCATTCTTTTTCTGTCGGATTACCCCAACTTTTAAAATTTTCTTGATAACCCAATGCAACATCAGCTGACTTAAATTCAGGGGCGGAATATCCTGTCAACTTCATTCCCACTTTCTTAAAAAATTTGTCTTGTAAATATTCTTCATAACTTGAATTTGCTGTCTTTTCAATAATCAAAGCAAGTAAGCTATATCCAATATTCGAATATGAAAAATTTTCTCCAGGTGGATATTGCAATTTGCTGTTAAAAACCTGTTCAACAAAGTGATCTTTTGTAATAGGTTCATAGTCTCCACCAACATTACTGACAAGCCCAGACTGATGCCTCAACAAATCATGTATTGTTATATTAATTTTATCTTTTGGTACGGAGTCGAAGTATTTTGATATGGGATCGTCTGTGCTTAACTTACCATCTGACTCCAGTTTTAAAATTGCTGCTGCTGTAAATTGCTTTGTAATAGATCCAATAAGAAAAACAGTGTTTGGATTAATTTTTACATTTTTAGCTTTATCAGAATATCCCAATCCTTTTGAAAGTAATTTTTTACCAGATAATTCAACTAAAACAGCACCATTAAAACCTACTTTTTCTAGCTTTTCTAGATAGTTAGTAATTTTTTGTTTGGTTTCGTTTTCATTCACTACATGAGCAAATGTGTAACTTGATAAAAACATACTTGAAAATAACATACAAATAAGTAATTTATGAAATATTGAAATATTATGGTTTAGCATAGGTTTTCTCTTCGTGAATTTATAAAAAGTCGGTTTTTCGAGCTTGAACGACGTAGGTAATGATCAATAAAACCGCAATCATAAGTACCTCTGCGACGACAAAGGTGATTGCAGTGCGGTTCCAAACCACTTGTTCTGTTTGCATGTAGGCATTGATTTCTTCAAAACTCGATAACCAAAACATAAATAAAGACAGTCCAATGTTAGTAATTGCCATCACCACGATGGTCACATTTTGTGATTCTGAAATCAAACCAACAGCCAACAACAAAGTAAATACCACCAACATTTCTAACAACAATACTAAGGTAAAAATGGCCAAACCATCTGGAACTTTTTGTTGGCCAAAAATTACCCACATTAAGCCACCCAGGATAATCAGCCAATACAGCAGGAAAACACCGAAATTGGCACACACTTTCGCGTGGGTGTATTGCACAAAGGTTATCGGCAAACTCATGATAAATGGCAATACTTGGTCATTTCGCTCGTTGGTAACTGTGGTGGTAATCATATGTATACCAGCAATAATTACCATAGATAGCATAATGACAGCTCCCGCATTAAACACACCCAACTGCGAGGAGGTCATCATCCATAAACTGATCATGCCAAGTAAAAAATACAGTGCCAGAGGAATCAGGTTCAACTGAATGTCTTTTAACACCAATGTTCTGGTGATCCGATTCATAATGACTCTCCTGAGTTTTTCGATTGGCGGTTTGCTTCTACTTCAGCGACAAATATTTCTTCTAAACTCATATATTCAACTTGTTTTACCGAAGCACCTTGTTTGGTCCAATCACTTAACATAGATTCATTAAACTGATGAACGATTAAAGTTGTGTTTCTACCTTGTTTAATCACCTCTTTGACATGTTTTCCTGGAATGATGTTGTGATCATTTTCAGTATGTAAACGTATGCGACGCCAGTTTTCTATGAAAGTCTCTTTATCATTTCCGCTTACGATGGTGCCTCGATCTATGAAGGTGATTTGATCTGATAATTGCTCAATATCTTGGGTGTTATGGGATGAAAAAAGAATACTTCGATCAGTATCAATAAGAACCATCATCATTTCATTTAAAACTTCTTTCCTGGCCACAGGATCCAGACCAGTGGTTGGTTCATCGAAAATTAGAAGCTTGGGTTTGCGAGCAAAAGTTAATAACAAGCTAGATTTGACTCTTTGACCATGTGACATACCTTTTATTTTTTGATCACTGATCAAGTCAAATTTGGACAACAGTTTATCAGCATACTTTTGATCCCACTGGTCTGGATAAATGCTTTTCATAAAATCCATGTGCCACCTAAGCGTGGCTTTTTTATACAGTCGCATATCTTCTGAAACAAAGCCAATGCCATTTTTGGCAAGAACTTGATGTTCCGGTATTTTATGTCCTAGAACTTCTACCAAGCCTTTATCTGCCGAAATTAAACCCATTAATATTCGGATTAATGTCGATTTGCCAGCACCATTGGGCCCTATGAGACCCATTATGCCTCCAGTTTTCAAACTTAGGTTAATGTCGTTAAGACTGAAGTGTTTGTATTCACGACTTATATCGCTCAAATCAAAAGCCAATTCACTCATTACTTTCTCCATCAATTTTTTTAGCTAATTGTTTTATTCTTGCTATTAATGACTCTGAGCTCATGCCGAATGACTTAGCATGAAACACAGCTTGATTTAAATGTTTATCTATTTCTGTTTGCATGATTTGATCTCCTAAATCATCATTTTCTGCCACAAAGGAACCGATACCTGGCTGAGTAACTAATAAGCCCTCTGTTTCTAACTCCTGATAGGCTCTTTTAACTGTGATAACACTTACCTTGGTTGCTACAGCTAGTTCGCGTATAGAAGGGACCTTTGCACCTTTTTGCCACTCATTCACAGCTATCAGTTGTTTAATTTGCTCCATGATTTGTAAGTACATGGGTCGCCCATCTTTTTGAGACAGTATTAAATGTGGGTCCATTGGTTCTTTACTGTTCATATAAAGTATTTGCCTCTCTAGAACTTTTAAATAATGTGTAGTTATTTAAATGGGTTAACAAATAGTCATAACTTTGTATATTCATATCTGCTCTTGTTTTATTGACGATGAGAATTAATAGGTTCCAATGAGTCCTTTTTTTGCTTCTTCAATCCAAACAATGGTCGCATCCATGCTACTCGCTTAATAATAAACTCATAAAATCCAAGTGATCCAACAAAAGTCAAGGTAGCTACCAATATAAACTTAAGAATCACGCCCACATCTAAAGGGAAAATAACATATGATGCAGCATACAAAAACATCATATGAACTATATAAACTGGATAAGCGCATTGGCTCAAATAGATAAGGGCATTACTTTTATAGTTTAGGTGTTTATACCCAAAAGCAAACACACAAAACACCCATAAATTTGATTCAACTGAAAGTAAATATAATGGCATTTGACCTTGGTATACTCTAAAAAAATACAAGGTTAAACCACTTACTAAAAAGCCCCATTTCCATCTCAGAAGCAAGCTCCAAAAAGGTTTTCCACACAATATAAAAATATAGCCAAAGAAAAAAGCTAAAAACCCAAGAATGTAGCCATGAACAGTCATCGCGTATAGTTCATATGGGTTTGGTTTAACCATCATGGCTTCAACAATAAAGCAGCCCATTACCAATACAAGGCCTAAAGGTGTACTGAAAACATGTTTTATAATATTGATCACTTTTCCGTTGTTGTGACTTCTGAAATATAGAAAAACAGGCAATAAAAGTACCGTATAAGAAAAGATATTACCTAGAAACCATAAGTGCGATGGGTTTGGGCTATAGCTTAATGTCCAAGAATAATAGTTTTGCAACAACAGCAGATGTAAAGGAACAATAAAGAAGGTGCCAAAAATAAAAGGCAGCAGTATTCTTTGTGTCCTCTCTTTAATTAAACCAATACAATTTCTCTTTTGCAGTGCAAAATATACACCCATTCCAGAGACAAAGAATAATAAAGGGATGCGCCAAATATTAAGCAGTGACATTGGTATCCAAAGCGATATCCAAGATTCTTTATTTGTAATAAATCCTATCATTAACCCCCATGACTGAAAACCTATTGCAACGTGATAAATGATTAGCAGTGCTATAGCTATGACTCTTAACCAATCGATGTCATACCTTCTTTCGTGATTATCCGTTTTCTGATTCAATTTATTTCAACAAGGCTGCAACTTGTGGTCTAGTCGTTTCTAAGTGTTTATAGTCTAATACCAAACCCATTGGAGATAGAGCCTGTCCAATCATGTCATATATTGGTTTGACGACTTGGAAAGGCCCTGAAACAGAATCATATGCAGTGCTTCCATCATTATTCCTTATAGATTTATCAGCTCCATTATCTAATAATAATTGAACCACTTCGGTTCTACAGAAAAAAGCAGCCGTGATTAAAGCTGTTGACCCATCATTATTTTTTAAATTCAGATCTGCTCCTGATTTAATTAAAAACTCAACAATATCTGAGTACCCAAAAAGAGCTGCGTTTATTAAAGGGCTGGAGCCTCCAAACGGGTCTTTTTGATCGATATTGCCACCTGCCAAAACATGTTGCTTTACAGTTGCCAAATCATTTGTCATAACAGCCGTATGTATATCTGTTTGTGGTTTCATAAGTTGTTCAGAGTCGGCATTTAACTTTGTTGAACCATCAACAACTTGACTGTTCAGGCTTAGATCAGAACTATTCTCACAACCAATTGTGAAGACAACAATTGATAATATGACTACCGAGAGGGGTGCATGTTTTTTATTTTTAGGATGTGTTTTCATTTTGTTACCTATATATTTAATAAATTTAGCTCAGTTAACATTAAAACAATGGAACTCAACAGTTCTTGCTTGCATCTTTGACAAATTGAAGATCATATTTAGACAGCATATATTTCAACCAGTCACTTTCAAATTTCTCTTTTGATACTCCTAAAGCTTCTTGTGTATTTCCATTGAAGAATATTAGTTTTTTTAACCCCTCCTGTTGCCATGTTGAAAGAATGTAGTCAGTAATGAAATAACCTATTCGATAAATATTTGAAGGGTGGGTATCAAGCTCATCTAATCGTGGGAAGGTTGACGGTGATATACACCCTAATTTTGTTGGTTCAGGTACCGGCGGCCTATTTGATTCATAAATTGCAATAGATTCCCACAACCAACGGGGTTTATTTACGATACTAGGATTTAATGCTACTGTTACAAGGTGAGTAAATTCATGGACAGCGGTCAGGCCTAGGGTGGGTCTACCATTGAATAATCTCACTTCCCAATTCTGGGTATCAACATAGCCTTGCACATTTTTTGAATTTTCACCAAAAGATGCTTCAAATGCTTTTCTATCTTGCCAAACTTTGACCGTAATCATTGGTAAGTTTGTGATCCCGAATTTTTGAACTATACGATCTCCATGTAGTTGTAATGTTTCGGAAATTTCTAACATAGTTTTTGGTGGTACTGCACCCACCGGAATGAATCGAAAATGTTTATTTAATGATGTATTTTTACCTGTCAAAACATGTTCTTTTAATTTTTCAACTTCTTTTGAAGGATCCACACCCAGCCAATCCAGTTTTGGATATTTAGTTTGTTCAGACTCAGCCTTTTCACTTTTAAAGCCATCCAGAGCTTGAGGTTTCAGCTCAGGATCTGGACTGCTAACACATCCGACTGTGAAGGCAAGGATAAGTAGCGCATAAAACCTAACGAACAAATCCAATATTTCTTGAAAGTTTTTTTTCATATTCAAATCAAACTATTGATAGCTAATAACATTGTTTAATTATTTGCAGAGGGTTCATGCTAAGGGTAAATAAAAATAATTGAATAAATCGCAAACCATCTGTATATATCATGTATGCACAGTATACACTGTATGCACGATTAGTCAAGAAAATTATTATTAATATAAAATTTGTAAAAGGCAAAATATAGAGATTTTATAAAAGGAGTGTAAATGAACAATGCAATAGCCGTCTTTGCGAGCGCAAGGCGTAATGGTAATACAGGAAAGCTTATTGATTGGATTGCTGGTGAGCTTGGGATTGAAGTTGTTGATCTTTCTGAGAAAAGTATATCGCCCTACGATTATGATCACAAAAATATCAATGATGATTTTCTGCCATTAATGCGAAAACTTCATGAATATGACAAGATCATCTTTGCTACGCCGGTCTACTGGTATGGCCCCAGCGCCCAGATGAAAGTATTTATTGATAGAACTTCCGACTTTTTGGACGTAGAGGAGCTAAAAGAAATAAGCCGACGCTTACGTGAGAAGATGGCGTATATCGCTTGTACTTCAACTAGAAACGATGCTGATAGCTCGTTTCTCAATTCATTCAAAGACACATTTGGCTATCTGGGCATTAAGTATGGCGGCTACGTTCATGCAAACTGTGATCACGGCTACGTTCTTGAAAATTATCGGCAAGATGTGGATGATTTTTTATGTTCTGTTAGAGGGTCATAATTCACAATAACAAAAAGCTGCACTGAATGTGCGCCTTGTTCGTTTGTCACATACTTATCCGAAGTGATATCATATATCACCTCTGTCGGTTATATCAAATAGCGATACAAAATATCAATTAACGATACACAGTTAAAATGTATGTCGAGCTGTAGTGGTCAAGTAATTTTGGCCACGGTTTTAGATTCAAGCCAGTACTTTCGCTGGATACCTAATTAAGGACTTTGGTTGGGTTTCTAGGAGAAGTATTTCAAAATCGGAAGGAGTATAATTAGTATCACATAAAACACGTTATGTTATACAAAACGCACTTGACTGTATCTGGAGTTATGTCACTCAAACCCATCCGCAAAAATCACATCGCTGAAATAAGGAATGGCAAAATAATTCATGGTTTCGGCCATCAAGTCATTGCGGACAGCGCTTGAAGTGATGGTTTCAAACGGGAAGCCTAGGTGAATCACTTGGTAGGTGCCGGTGTCTACATAGGTGCAGGCTGATTGACTGCCTAAGTACTGCAAACATGAGCTGGCGTTATTCAATGGCGCGAGTACATCAGGGAACTCAACTTCGTAAGTGCCTCCCGTACCGTCATCAAACTCGATGTTACTGAGTGTTGAAAATGGCGATCCAGCCACGCCATTGGCAGTGAAGGTATTCGCATCATCCGCTGCATAGCCGGTCATCAGGGTGTTGTTGTAGAAATCTTGGTCAGCTGTATTCCCTAGAAAATCTAAATCCCATGCGATTTCTGCACCACTGATAAATAACTTGCCTCCGGCATTCAAATAACTGTTCAGCGCATTCTGTTCTGTGCTGTTTAAAGTCTCACCCAAGCTGGATTCTTCACCCAAGATCCAGAACACCGCTGCATGCGATGTTGGGTTTAAGCTGAACTTGCTGTCTTCAATCAGCTCGTTGCTGATGGCATCAAAACCAACGCCCGATTCATTGATGGCCTGGCCATGTTGAATCACATAATCAAAGGTGTTCATCTGATTCAGATACATGCGATCAACGAAGCCGCCGATGTCCGGCATGTTTTGATAAATCAATTGGCCACTGTTGAGTCGATCAAAACCATTGATGACCAACACCCTGGGTTCATTGTGATAGCTGACTCGCGCGGCCAAAGTTTCGCTGTCTAGAGACAGGCCGCCGGCATTTTGCGCTTTGACTTTGATGTATTGAATGCTGCCCGGGGTTAAATCATTCAAAGTCAGTGATAAGCCATTAACTGGGATGCTTGGGCCAAAGTTTTGACCATCATTGGACAGGTAAACCAGGTACGAATCCGCCGCATCGCCAGCTAAGCCCTGACCATCGGCCAGGGGAGCTTGCCACTGAATATTTAAGCTGCCACTGGTGGGTGAGGTGACTTGCAGGTGGGTCGGCGGTTCGGGCAGTAAAGTGTAGCTGAGCCCATCCCGGTTGGCGAAATACTTAACGATGCCTTGGTAGATCGCACGTGCAGCTAATTTTCTGAACTGCGGGTGGCGCAGGGCATCGGCATCAGCGGCGTTGTCATGAAAAGCCATCTCTATCAGCATCGCTGGCATCTCATCGTTGTGGTTGGGGTTCACTTCACCAAAATAAGCAGACCTTTTACCCCGGTCGGTCCAATTCACATCCCAGCCGGCACGGATGTCATTGATCAGTTCTGCATGAATGGCGGTTTGTAACTCTGCTGAGCCCGGGTGTGCTTGGGTGGTGTCATAAGTACCATCCGGTGGGTTGGCTGAATAGATATAAGAACTGGTGCCTCGAGCCGATCCAGTGGCGGCATTGGAATGCCAAGAAATATACACCGAGTCCTCGCTTGAATAGTGTTCCCAGTCAGCGAATCTTGAACGGGCAGTGACGTCACCACCTTGATAAACCGATTCACTGGCACCTTGGTATTGGGTCCAGGTTCGAGCACCTTCCTCCCACCTGGGGTGGCTGCTGATTGCGCCGTTATGATTTCCGATCACATCACCGATGCCACCACCCAAACGGATGGCATCGGCTGAAACCGTGGTGCCTGGTTGATTGGATTGGTTGCTGAGACTGATGGCGTGATCACCACCGGCTGCAAAATAAAAGTTACCTATGTAATTCCACACATAACGGTGCTTGGTTTGATCGACATTAACCACCGTTTCAATGCCGCCGTGTCGAATGGTGTATTGCGCATCGGTTGGACGTTTACCGATACCGGAATAGGATACATAAACATCATAGTGATCTGATTTCAATACCACCGGTAGCCACACAGCACGGGCTGTTTCGGTCAAGCTGGTGGTGATGAGTCGATCGCTACCGCCATTGTCTCTGAATGGATCATTGGTAGGTGCATAAGGTGCTTGGAAGTTACGAAAGCCATTGGCGCCGCTGTCACTGAACAAACTGGGGTCGCCGAATTCTTGGAATGTGCCATTGGCTGGTGATGCTGTGCCATCTTGGTCATCGACAATGACCATCTCGGTATTGAGGTCACGCTCTCTTAAGGTAAAAACTTCAGCACCTGCCAAGTCTAAATACTTGAGCAGGTATTGGTTGATGCCTTCAGAGTTAACAAAGTCCTCGACAATGTCGTTGGTGATGCCTCGTTGGGTCGACCATTCTCTGAAGTCATCATAATCAATCCAACCATGGGCTTGAGAGATGAACAGGGTTTTGTCACTTAAGTCTGTGGCTGTTCCTAGATCAGAAGTTTTCTGGGTGTTGTCGTCGGCTTTGTTGGGAACAGGGGTGATGTTGAGGAAATTTGAAAGGGCCACTTTCTGTCCTTTGTGGACAGTGTTGAAGTGGATGTGACGGGCATTGGGAGCGATGGTATCTAAATTGAGGTCTATTAAGCGGCTCATCAATTCCAATGTGTCTTCATTGAAAGTTTGCTGTAAATAAGTCTCGGGGAACTCTAAAGTAATCATCAAGGCCAAATCATGCAAATCAACAGCCTTAACCCGAGTGGCTGAAGGTAACAAGTCAGAGCTGTGGTTATGCTGTTGATTCTCAAGTACAGTGGCCACTTTGGCTGTTAAACTGGTTTGCTGCTCAATGGCTTCATCGGCTATGGATTGCCACTGACCTTGTTGCCAAATGACATAGGCCTGGCTTGAGCTGATTGACACTAACATCAAGACTACACACAGGCATTGTTTGAATGATGAACTGTATTGAGTCTTTTTGAATAGCTCCATGGTTACGATTTAATCTTTGTCAGTCATTGGCATTATAAATGATTGCTGAGCGCTTGAACATGCGCTACAGTCATTGAAAATGACGGGCAACCCCCCCATATTAATATAATTACTATCTGCATAAAAAGATACCAACAAACATGGCATACAAAGATTACTACAAAGTTCTGGGGGTCAGTAAAACAGCCACCCAGGCGGAAATAAAAAAAGCTTACAAAAAGCTGGCCAGAAAGTACCACCCGGATGTCAATCCAGATGACGCTGGGGGCGAAGAGAAATTCAAGGAAATCAACGAAGCCTATCAAGTCGTTGGCAAGGCTGAAAATCGCAAGAAATATGATCAGCTCGGTGAACACTGGCAGCACGCTGGTCAAGGTGCGGGGGCTGGCGGTGGTGGTCATCAGCAAGCCTATGCTTCAAACCAACAAAGTGAGGCTGATTTTGCTGATTTTTTTGAATCGATATTTGGTCAACAACGGGCTGCAGGTGGCAGTCGCTATGGTTTTGGTGGATCACAAGCACGCTTCAAAGGTGAGGACATCCAAGCTGAACTGACTTTACAATTAACCGATGTGTTCAAAACACATAAACGCACTTTGGCGGTGAACGGCAAGAACATTCGCATCTCAGTGCCGGCTGGATTGGAAAATGGCCAAAGGATTCGCCTCAAAGGTTTCGGCGGTCAAGGTGTTAATGGTGGCCCTGCTGGTGACTTGTATGTGCGCTTTAATATTGTCAACAACACGGCCTTTAAACGCGACAAAGCCAATTTATATCGAGTTGTTGAGTTAGATCTTTACACCGCTGTATTAGGTGGTGAGGTGCTGGTTGATACCCTTGATGGCCAAGTTAAATTAAAAGTCAAAGCTGGTACCCAGAATAACAGCCAAGTTAAGTTGAAGGGCAAAGGCTTCGTGGAATACAAGAAAGACCAAAGCAGGGGTGATTTATTGGTCACTTATGCCGTCAAAATCCCAACCAATTTGTCCGATCAACAACGCGAATTATTTGAACAATTGAAGAAGCAATCAGCATGAATATGAAATCAACAGTCACCATAGACATCATTTGCCAGCATTATGAAATTGAGCCCAGTTTTGTTAAACGATTGAATGACTTGGGTATGATAGAGTTTGTCTCTGATGGTAATATGTTGTGCTTAGAAGCCAGTCAAATCAGGCAGATTGATAAAATTGTGCGCTTGCATGACGAGCTTGAAATCAACCCAGAGGGCATTGATGTGGTATTTAATTTATTACAAAAAATCAAGCACTTGGAACAAGCATTGCTGTCAGCAGAAAACAAGCTCAGTGTGTTGGAAAGCTTATTGAATCAACGGTCTTAAACAACTCTTTGTATAAATGGGTGTTTTTGAACCTCAGTCTGTGAATAGCCTGTGCTTATAAAATCAGCGCAAAACCCATCGGTATAACCTAACCAGTGGCTTATTTTTTATCAATCATGATGGCTTTTCGGTATTGTTCTAGCAGCAGTTGATCATCAACATTCCAGTGATCACCAGATACTGACTTGAGTTCTTCCAACAGCGCCATGGCTTTAAAATACTCACCTTGTTTACCCATTACCTGCGCTTTGGTTTTAAGCAATGGGTAGGCCGGTGCAGGATACTTTTCTAACTGCAAAAGATTGGCATAAGCCGCTTCGGGATTGGTGTCCAATAAAAACAGGATGTATGGATTCATCACATCAGTTACCGTCATCACATCATGTTGTTTGAATGCGGCCTGTTTGGCTTGTTCAAAAGCATCCTCAGCAGCTGCTATGTTTTGCTGCTTAACTGCCAGTTTTGCCTTGGTGAGGTAGTGATAAGGCTGGTCACTGAAGCTTTGATTGTTAACAAACTCATCAGCCAAAACTTGCCAGGCGGCTTGATCTTTTTTGACTTCCATTAATTTTAAAGACAGTAAATAATAACTGAATAATCGACTGTCACTGCTGATACCTGCTTTGAGCTCCGACAACAGGTTTTGCGCAGATTGATGGTCTCCGGTCAGCGTTTTAATTTTGATTTGGGTGATTAAAAAGCTGTCGTTTTGATATTTATTACTGAGATCGGTCATCAATTCACTGAGTTGATCCAGTTGGATTTGAGCGCTGGTAAAATCCCCCCTCATCAGGCTGTAATCACTCAAGCGCATGTAACTGGTGGTTTGTCCCAGTGTGTCCTCAAGTTCCTGTTGAATGGCCAATACTTCTTTGATTAGGTTTTCACCTTGATCCCATTTACCCAGTGCAAAATAAATGGATGATAATCTCGATTTGGCTGTGGTCTCATACCTTTTGTTACCGGCTTTTCTGAAATAATTAATCGCAGCCTGAGCATGATTTTGTGCTGCTTCCAGTTGATTTAAGTTGATTTCAATACCTGCCAAAGTGTTATAAGCAGAACCGAGTTTGGCGTCTTGATTGCCTTTCATGTTCAGGACAATGTCGATGGACTCTTCAATGCTGGATTGGGCCAAGTCAAGATCATCCATGGCTTTAGCAAATAAGGCTTTGTTGGTCAGGAAGGCGCTCAGTTCTTTGTTGTTACCGCTGTTTTTGGCAATTGTTATGCCAGCGTTGAGAACCTCAATACCGGCAGCATATTCTCCAAGAAAATATAGATTCACTGCTTTGGCATTTTGAATCATTAAATTGTTTTTGTCCGTTAAGGGCACATGCTCAAAAACACTGATGATCGATAATGCTTTTTTATAATCGCCTTGTTTCCTGTGGGCTAAACTCATTTCATACCAGGCCAACCAGAATTCAGGGTCTTCTTTGGTTGCCAGGTCAAAATACTTAATCGCTTCTGCAGAATAACCTGAGGTTTGTGCTGACATTCCACGGATGTAATTTTCAACGGCATACCGATCACTGCTCATGGTCGATTGGGCGTCGTTTGTTGGTAGGTCAGATTGGATAGACAGGACTTCACGAGTCCACACAGCAATCTCGTCATACAATGTTTTGATGCTTTCTGATTGCATCGATGATTGAGCAATGACGCCATCTGAATCCCTGATTTTTACTGCTGCTTGGAACAGTTCATTGATTTCTCGTATTTCAACCAAAACGGCTGCGTCTATAGCGTTTTCAATAGACAGTTCAATGGCATACCTTTCTGGGTCGGCAGCACCGATGGTTTTAAGTCCAATGTTTTTGATTTCTAGGTTCAATGATTGGTTGAACTGTTCTTTTAGGTAGTGCATACCTCCAGTTAACATCCAGGCTTGGTTTTGATCCGCTAGACTGGTGATGTTGGGGATCAGTGCCACAATTTGAGTTGGCTCAACTGATTTCGGCTTCGAGGCTGTGGCTTCGCTGTCTTGATTGGTTTCTTGCATCCAGAAAAGCATTACAATCAACCCCAAAACTGATGCCAGGAATAAGGGGACCGACCATGTTTTTTTGGTTGTTTTTTTTTCGGCAACCGTGTCTTCAGTTAATTGTACTGCTGGTAAAAATACAAATCCAACGCCATGTATGGTTTTGATGATTTCTTTGTGCTGCCCGGTATCACCCAAGGTTTTCCTTAACCTTTGAATCAGTTTGTCTAATGAGGTTTCTGTAACCACACGATTGGGCCACACCTGATCGGTTAATTCGCTGCGCGAAATGGTCTTTCCAGGATTGTTGATGAAACAAATTAAAAGTTTATAGGTGGTAGATGAAATGTCAATTCGTTCAGCACCCTGCGACAAGCTACGTTGTTGCGGATTGAGGGTGAAATCCAAGAAATTGATGTTTTGACTCATGTCTCTTTTGGGATGAACAAAAGCTGATTATAAACCAATAACCCATTTCTTATGTTGCAGAAACCAGCGCGATTCGACCTTGAAATTCGGCTTTTGTCATGATTATTCAATTTTTGTCATTAGGCTGTTTGACCACGCGCTGACTATACTTTTCGCTGAGTTGAACAGAAGAGATTTTTGATGTTTAGAAAAAAAAAGATGCCGTTTGTATTTTGTGGCTGGTTAGTTGTTAGTTGCCTTACTGCTGAACAGGTCAACAAGGGTGGGTCGACATTTGGTGAGTTAACTCAGTCACACCTTTCCAGAGGCTATGTGGTGTCAAACTCGATCAACCCTGCAGCAGGCTTTACCGTAACAAGCTCGGTGGCAGAGACATTAACAGGCATCAGAGTCTCTTATGCAACCACCACACTATAAATTCAAGGAGAACATTATGTATCAATCATTTCAGTGTGCTTTGCTGTTATTCAGCGGCTTATTATTTACCACTGTAGTCACTGCAGAAGCAAGCATTGAGGAGCTTCAGCGTAACTTACGTGCTTTGTTAGCTGAGGAGAAAATATTGGCAGATCCAGCTGATGCAGGTGGTAACCAAAGGTTTGGTAACGCAGTCAGTATTTTTGGCAACCGGGCTTTGGTGGGTGCCAGCAGTGATAACCTCAATGGCACTTCTGCAGGCTCGGCTTATGTATTTGAGTTTAATGGTAACCAATGGGTGCAAACGCAAAAAATAATCGGCGATGATACGGTTGCTGGTGATGGATTTGGTTATGCTGTCAGCATCGATCAAGATCGTTTGTTGGTTGGTGCCAGGGCTAAAGTCATTGGTGGTGTGGCCCAAGCCGGTGCCGCTTACATTTTTGATTACAATAATGGTGTTTGGGAGCAAACAGCCAGGTTGACAGTCAACGTACCTTTGCTTACCGCACAATTTGGGTATTCGGTGAGTTTATTTGGCAACAAGGCATTAATCGGTGCGCCGAGCAATGGCGCAGGTGTGGTGCATTTGTTTCAATTTGATGAGGAAGATATGCTGTGGTTTCAATCAACCACGTTATCAGCCAATGATGGTGCCTTCGGCGATCGATTTGGTCAAGCAGTCAGTTTATACCAGAACCGGGGTTTGGTTGGAGCCAACCAAACCCAGCCAGGGGATAATGGCGCTGCCTATATTTATGAATCTTTATTGAACAGCCAACAAACCAAATTAACTGCCAGTGATGGGCAGGCCAATGATGGCTTTGGGATTTCAGTGAGCCTTTTTGAAGACAGGGCGCTGATTGGTGCATCCAACGACGATGATGCTGTTATTGGCAATCAAACAGGGTCAGCCTATGTTTTTGATTTAGATTCAGTCAATGACCTGTGGGTGGAAACTGAAAAATTAACCGCCAATGATGCAGCTGTAGGTGATGAGTTTGGTTATTCAGTGAGTCTGCATGGAGACCGGGTGTTGATTGGAGCTTGGGCTGACGATGACAACGACACCAATTCAGGCTCAGCTTATTTTTATGATTTTGATGGTGTATTTTGGAATCAAACCGACAAATTAACCCCCAGTGATGGTTCAACGGGTGAAGAGTTTGGGCGAGCTGTTTTTCTGACTTCTGATTGGGCCATTGCCGGTGCGATTAAAGACAGCGACAATGGATCTGCAGCGGGTGCCGCCTTTGCCTACCGAGAAGACATCATCTTCGTCAGTGGTTTTAATGATTGAATCAATTGACTTAAAGGGCATTGTTGTCAGTTTGTTAGTAACGTGTTTTCACCAACATTGCAAATAATGCCCAGTGGACAAACCAAGTCTATTTAATTGGCTCACAGCGGTAAGTTTTTCTGGGTTTACCAGTTTTTCTGTCATCATCAGTCTTGGAAATCACAATCTCGGTGCTGTAAACAGGTTCTGTGCCGGGTGGGCATTGGGGTTGTGATGCGTCTTTCGCGTTTTGAGATGGGTCTAATGGGTCAATTGGGCTTGAGGCACAGCCACTGATCAAGACGCCAAGGATGAGACACATCTGGGTGTTTTTTACTTTCATTCTGCCACTCTTTTTATGTTGAGCCCTCAGTCTAACAAAAGGCTGATTACAAAAGTGTAAAATCTCGCACAATTTTCTCTGATCAGCAAGCAGCTAATCGCCTTCTTCACATGTTTTTATCTGGCTTTGGTGGTACAATACCAACGCTCAATTTGGGTCGCAGTCCGTTGTATGACTGCCTCCTCAGGGGGACATCCTGTTTGGGCACCACAAATTCAAAAACGATAATAGCAGCAGGCAGCTTCAGGCCTGGGTTAGATTTGAAGCGCCTGTTGATTTGTTCACAGGTTTTGGGCCATGCCCACCTAAAAAAACACACAAAAGGTATATCTATGACACGTAAAGTATCTATGTTTATTGATGGTCAATCGGTAATCAGTGAATCAACTGATTGGATGGATGTGACTGATCCGGCAACGCAACAAGCGATATGTCAAGTTCCTATGGCCACTGAGGCTGAAATGGAACGCGCCATTGCATCAGCAAAAAAAGCCTTTGAAACATGGAAAGATGTACCGGTTACCAAGCGCGCCAGAATGATGTTGAATTACCAGCATTTATTGAAAGAGCATCACGATGAGTTGGCGGAAATTCTGGCCGAGGAAACCGGTAAAAATTTCGAAGATGCCAAAGGCGATGTGTGGCGTGGTATCGAAGTGGCAGAGCATGCCGCCAACATACCATCAATGATGATGGGTGAAACAGTCGAAAATGTGGCTTCTCAAGTAGACACTTACTCATTGATCCAACCTTTGGGCGTATGTGCCGGTATCACACCGTTCAACTTCCCAGCCATGATTCCCTTGTGGATGTTTCCTATGGCAGTGGTTTGTGGCAACACCTTCGTCTTAAAACCATCTGAGCAAGACCCTAACACACCGATGCGCTTGGCTGAGTTGTTTTATGAAGCTGGGTTTCCAAGAGACGTATTACAAGTGGTTCACGGCGGTAAAGACCAAGTCAACCAAATCCTACACCATGAAGACATCCAAGCGATTTCATTTGTGGGTTCTGTGCCAGTGGGTGAGCACATTTATAAAACTGGCACCGATAACTTGAAACGGGTACAGGCTTTTGCTGGGGCCAAAAATCACATGGTGGTGATGCCGGATGCCAATAAGAACCAAGTGATTAATAACATAGCCGGTTCATCTTGTGGTGCCGCTGGTCAACGTTGTATGGCGATTTCTGTGGCTGTGTTGGTTGGAGAGGCCAAAGATTGGTTGGATGACATCAAAGGCAAAATGGCTGAAATGCAGCCTGGCTATTGGAAAGACCCCAAGTCTTTCTATGGCCCATTGATTTCACCGCAGGCCAAAGCCAAAGTAGAAGGCTTGATTCAATCGGGTGTTGATGAAGGCGCCAATTTAATGTTGGACGGTCGAAACTTAACAGTCGAAGGTTACCCTGATGGCAACTGGTTAGGCCCCAGCTTGTTCAGTGATGTCACCACTGATATGCGTATTTATAACGAAGAAATTTTCGGACCCGTACTGTGTGTGATGACAGCGGATACTTTAGAGGAAGCCATTGAATTAATCAACAACAACCCCTATGGCAACGGCACTTCTCTGTTCACCTCCTCAGGTGCCGCTGCACGTAAATTCCAACACGAAATCAAAGTCGGCCAAGTGGGGATTAACATTCCTATTCCTGTGCCTTTGCCGTTCTTTTCATTCACCGGTTGGAGAAAATCATTTTACGGTGATCAACATGCTTACGGCAAACAAGCGGTGCGGTTTTATACCGAAACCAAGACAGTCACTGCGCGCTGGTTTGAATCGGATATTCCTGACGATGCTGCGCCCAATGCAACCATTAATTTATAAACCCATAACCTAAAATAGGATTTGTAATGAATTTTGAGTTAAACGAAGACCAGCAAGCTTTTGTTGATGCAGCCAAAGAATTTGCAGCCAGTGAGATGGCACCTTATGCCGCTCAATGGGATGAGGAGAGTTTCTTTCCAGTTGATGTCATCCGTAAAACCGGAGAACTCGGTTTTTTAGGCATTTATTCACCTGAAGAATTCGGTGGCTTGGGATTGAGTCGACTGGATGCGTCTTTGATATTCGAAGAAATGTCTAAACATTGCACCTCAACCACAGCCTACCTCACCATCCATAACATGTGTGCTTGGATGCTGACGTCTTTTGGCAGCGAAGCCTTGGCTGCTGAATGGGGCACCAAACTGACTTCAGGTGAAATGCTGGCCTCTTATTGTTTGACTGAACCTGGGCATGGTTCTGATGCAGGTAATTTGAAAACCACTGCCACTCAAACCGAAGCAGGTTATGTCATCAATGGCAGCAAGACTTTTATTTCTGGTGCGGGTTCAACCGAAATTTTAATTGTCATGGCGCGAACGGGCGAAGCAGGCCCGAAAGGGGTTTCTTGCTTCATGGTACCAGCGGACAGTGAGGGTATTTCATACGGCAAAAAAGAACACAAAATGGGCTGGAACTCACAACCAACCCGCTTAATCACTTTTGAAGATGTCAAAATACCTGCTGACTACTTAATTGGACAGCAAGGTGAGGGCTTTAAATTTGCCATGAAAGGCTTGGATGGTGGGCGCATTAACATCGCTTCATGTTCACTGGGCACTGCACAAGCGGCCTTGAATCAGTCACAGGCTTATATGTTGGAGCGCAAGCAATTTGGTAAGACATTGGCATCATTTCAAGCCTTACAATTTAAATTGGCTGATATGTTGACCGAGTTGATTGCCGCACGACAAATGGTTCGACTGGCTGCAGTTAAGCTGGATAACAAAGACCCGCAAGCGTCGGCTTATTGTGCCATGGCTAAAAGATTTGCTACGGATGTGTGCTTTCAAATTTGTGATGAGGCCCTGCAACTTCATGGTGGTTATGGTTACATCAAAGAGTACCCACTGGAACGCTATGTGCGCGACACCCGGGTGCATCGAATTTTAGAAGGCACCAATGAAATCATGCGCTTAATCATTTCACGTAAAATTTTACAACAAGGCGCCACTGAGGTGATTATCTGATGACTGAACAGACTGAAACCCATGAAGAAGTGCCACACCCATTAAGTGAGCACATCAAAACCAAATTAGTCGAAGCTGATTTCGGTTTGTTGGGAAAAGTTGTTTTGGACAAGCCCAAAGCATTGAACGCCCTTTCGACTCAAATGATAGAAGCCTTACAAGCCACCTTGGATGCTTGGGCTGATGATGTCCGAATTAAAGTGGTGTGGATAGAAGGCGCTGGTGACAAAGCATTTTGTGCTGGTGGCGATGTGGTGATGTTATATAACTCGATGCAAGAGACAGCGGCAGGTGATGTGCCTGCCAAAGCGCAGGAGTTCTTCACCAAGGAATATAAATTAGACCAAACCATACACAATTACTCCAAGCCCATTATCATTTATGCCGATGGCATTGTTATGGGTGGTGGCTTAGGTGTTGCGGTGGGTGGCTCACATCGCATTGTCACAGAAAGGTCGATGATTGCCATGCCTGAGGTAAGTATCGGTTTGTATCCAGATGTCGGTGCGTCTTGGTTTTTTAACCGCATGCCCGGCAAATGTGCAGAATTTTTGGGCATGACGGGTGCCAGGATGAACGCAGCAGATGCTTTGTTTGCTAAACTGGCAGACTTTGCGGTCAACACCGAAGATTTAGGCGCCATGCAATTGGCCATCTTAGAGTCAGATGGTACACATGATGGCATCACCACAGCCATCCAAGCGTCGCAGATGGAACAAAGAGTCCACGAGTCACAATTGTGGGTCAATTACGAATTGATCAACGAGCTGATGGCGCCAACCGATTTGGCTGATGTGGTACAACAATTCAAAGACTTTGATTCAGATGATAAGTGGATGTCTTTCGCTGCCATAGGACTGATCAATGGCTGCCCCATGACCTTGCATTTGGTCAGGGAACAAATCAAGCGCGCGAAACACCTGAGTTTGTCTGAGGTGTTCGAGATGGAACTGGTTATGTCTACCCAGTGTGCCATGCACCCGGATTTGGCCGAGGGTATCAGGGCATTATTGATTGATAAAGACGGACAACCTAATTGGAGTTCAGATTCGGTTGGTGATATCACATCAGATCAGGTTGAGCAGTTTTTCACCCAACCTAACTTTAACAACAGATGACATACATTGAGCATCACAACAAGTTTATAAGGTAAGTATATGACACAAAAAATCGCATTCATTGGTTTAGGTAACATGGGAGGTCCCATGGCTAAAAATCTCCTCAAACAAGATTTCAACGTAACTGTTTATGATTTGAACGCAACCGTGGTTGCAGATTTGAAAGCAGCTGGTGCCAGCACCGCTGATAATGCCAAATCAGCGATCAAAGATGCTGATGTGATTATTTCCATGTTGCCCAGTGGAGCGATTGTTAAATCACTTTACATTGGCACCAATGGCTTGATCAATGAGGTTAAAGATGATGTTTTGATCATCGATTCATCAACCATTGCTGCCGATGATGCACGTGCTGTGGCCAAAGCCTGTCAACGCAAAGGCATCGCCATGATAGATGCGCCAGTTTCTGGCGGCACCGCAGCAGCTGAAGCAGGGACCTTGACTTTTATTTGTGGCGGAGAGCCTGCGCATTTTGAAGCCGCTAAAATCGTGTTAAGTGCCATGGGCCGACACATCTTTCACGCCGGTGCTTCAGGGGCAGGCCAGGTGGCTAAAATCTGTAACAACATGCTACTGGCGATTCATATGTTGGGAACCGCTGAAGCTTTGAATATGGGAGCGCAGCAGGGTTTAGACCCCAAAGTGCTGTCAGAAATCATGAAAGCCAGTTCAGGCAACAATTGGTCATTACAAGTTTACAACCCAGTTCCTGGCGTGATGCCAAACGTGCCATCAAGCAATGATTATCAAGGAGGCTTTATGGTGGATTTGATGAATAAGGATTTAGGCCTTTCGCAAGAATTGGCGGCGCAATCAAAAAGTGCCACACCGCTGGGGGCCATGGCTGCTCAGTTGTATCAGATCCACCAAGCCGGTGGTGCTGGTGGCAAAGATTTTTCCAGTATTTTACAGTTGTTACAGAAGAAAGCTTAACGCTGTCAAGCCAAACTGGATTAAAGTATTCAGTTTGGCTTTTATCATTCATTCAAAGTTTCCAACAAATATCAAGTCTTCAAAAGAGTTCTCAAATTCATTGGCCATAAAACTGCCAATTGTTTTGCCTGGTAGCGTATAGAGGTTCATATTGTTGCGACTGTTATTGATGAATTTTTTCAACTGCGGATTACTGACACGTTCAATTAAATCTAATGTGCTGTTTAAGTTTTCACTCATTTCAGCTGTTATTGCATATGTACCATCGCCATCTAATAGGTTTTCAACTGCTGGTTGCCAGCTTTCAAAAAGTGTTTTAAATTTCAAGAAACTTAAAGGCTCAGAGAAGACAGCGTCACGAATAGCAATATAATTTTGAAAATAGATGTTTAAATAGTAGTTACCAGCAGGAGATGACTCCAACTGTTCTGTTACCAATCGCTGGTAGGTAGTAATAAAAGAATTGGATCCGTTAAAATTTACCGTTGAGTTTGACTGGGTATTGGAAATACAAATTCCAATGCACCTGCCTGAGCAATTAGCTCCAACCTCTAGGTAACTTATGGAAACAGTTTGAGCTTGAGCAATGGCAAGGTTGGGATTAGTTTGAGTGATTTGATGATATACAGTCAGTTCATCCACATTTATTTCGGGTGGTGAAGGTGTTATCGCTGGTGATTTAAAATTGCCAATGTCAATGTCTGAAATACCTTGTTCAAAATACTCATCCTCCGAACGCATGAAAGAGTTTGTTACTTCGTAATTTTGATGAACAGGTACATCAGAAACAATGTCTGGTACTTGGTAACGTTGCTGATTTGAAACAAAGCCTAAGTGATAAACACCTTGGGTATCAGGCATGAGATTGGCTACATCAAAACCAATGTTTTGAGGCTCACGAGTCAATGATTTAATCATGGCTTCAGTGCTGTCAGTGTATCTGATACTGCTGACTAAAACACCAAATTCGTTGATGCCATGATGATCCCAGCGGATTTCACTGATGACTTTTCCATTGATGACATCACCTGTAGCCATTATGCTTTGCGAGTTCAGTGATGATGGAGATTTAATTTTGAGGTTAAAGCTGAAGGTTTGGGTGCTGAATTGATAATTTCTGATTAAATATGCAATATCGCCACTGTTATTTATACTGAGGGCGGTGATGTCGGTTGTATTTCCAACTGGAAAGATAATAGTATCTAACAATACTGGAGGTTGGTTTAAATCATTCATGTTCTGTTGGTAGACAAAGATTTGATCATTGATATTTTTTGTCCAGACAGCAAATCCATGGTTATTAACCTCGGCAAGTATTGCATCATCAGTAATAACGAGGTCATTTTGATTGTCTTGGTGAAGGTACATTCTAGAGTTCGGTGAGTTGCCTGTAAAAATACTGTAAATTTTAAATTCATTATTTTTAGAGACCTTAATGAAATCAGTAGCTACAAAACTTTCTGGTGTGGACTTACAACTGTCAGCCAATATTTCAATTTCAGACATGTTGTTATAAGTTGTTGAATTTTCAATGTGACTGAGTGAACTGGAATATACTATTTTGTTAGACACGCTAGTGTTGTCAACACAAGTACCAACTGATGAGTAATATATTCCGTAAGATACATCTCCTTTCCAATCGACAATATTTGCTGGTAAATCTGTAGCTGAAAAAAATATAGGGCTGTTTATAGGGTAGCCTGGGTAACGTAATAAACTGTCACCAATTTTAACTAATGGTTTTCCATGTATATCAATTTTGATGTGGCTGATGGGTTCATTTTGATTATTTATCAATGAAATTGGTACACCGTTGCTTAATGTCATCAAGCTGGTACCATGTTCTTGATCAGTTCCATTTTGTGTATCAAGAAAATATACATCACCATGATTTGATACTGCAGGGGAGGAGAAACAATGAGCATTTTGGCAAGGTGTCTGAGTCATCTCAATGTGCGTGAATTGAGCAAATGCAGAGCTTGAGAAGGCAATAAGTAGGCAAATATTTTTCATAGCAATTAGTTTTGAAATTTAATGAGTATTGATAGTTAATAACGCAGTTAATTGAATAAATTCTCAAATATATTGAGAATATTTTTCCAGTTAGACGTTTTACTTGTTATTAATTTGGAAAGATGTATGCGAGTTGGAGTCTCCTTAAGTTTGATAGAACTCACTTTTTTGCTATTAATTACAAATGCTTATGCAACTAATTACCATGTTTGTGAGTGTGGTACCGGTGCAGATAGTGATTGTGTGGTCGGCAACGATAACAATGTTGGAATTGATGCCAATAACCCTTGGCAGAGTCATGAGAAAGCACGCAATACATTTGCAACAATCAATGGTGGTGATGCCATTTTGTTCTGTCAGGGTGGGGCATGGGACATCAGTTCAGGTAACAGCCGTTGGGTTAATAGCAATTGTAGTGCCAATGATCGCTGTGAAATCAGTTCATATATACCCATTTGGGCATCTGGAGATGAAGCCATGCCAGTTTTAAGACGCTTGGATGGGGCCAATGGTATGGATTTCGTTGATGGTGGTGATGCCAATCATGAAGAAGGTTATATATTGAGTGGTTTACATTTAATGGGTACCCCAGCAAGTGCAACATTTGGTCTATTCTTCTATAACGACATCGATGATGTGACCGTTGATTCAGTCAGAATTGAAGGTTTTCAAGTTGGCTTTCATTTGGCTGGTTCCAATGCATGTGATCCCAATGATTTACTTTGTGATGGAATAAATGACAACATCGATTTATTAAATTCTGAAATTATCAACAACAGGGAGCAAGGTTGGTTAGGTGGTTCCAATGACAGTGATGTCATTAATAATTTATTTTTAAATAACGGCAACCGGGCATCATTTGACCATAATATTTATGTCAGTGGAAATAGCACTGATATGGTGGTGCAAAACAATACCTTGAAATACAGCGCACTGGATGTCAATGGTGTTTGTCAGGGTACTTCATTGGTGGTGCATGGAACGCACCATAATTTATTGATAGATGGTAATTTCATAGAAGAAGATCTTGGTAAGGCAGGATTTGGATGTTGGGGTATTGCTGCGGATGGAGGGTCGTCGTCAGTAGAAGTTTTTACCCATTTGATCATCAGCAACAATCGAGTTAAAAATGTAGGTAATTTGGCCATTGGTGTAGGTTCTTGTCAAAATTGTTTAATTGAAAACAATGTCATTCAACAATCACAATTTATAGAAACCACCGGTATTGCATCTCCTGACCGTGTGACTGCACCTGAAGATGGGGAATCTACAGCTGTGGTGGTCAGGAATAATACTTTGTTTTACGGAGCCAATAGCACAGGGACTGGAATTAAAATCAATGATGAAGGTAACAATCACCAAATCATCAGTAATGTCATTCAATATGCTGGTACCCAGAATAATTTTAATTGTATGGAAACCAATCTTGTCACCAGTGACTTCATAGACGTTGATCACAACTTATGTTTTTTTCCTGATGCAGCGGGTGCCGAATGGTCAAATGGGTTTGCTGATTTAACAGCCTGGCAAACCTTCAGTGGTTTTGATCAAAATTCGGTGGAGGTTGATCCCGATTTTAAGCATATCAATGCAGGTGATTTCTCAGCTGTCGATGAATTTTCACCTATGGTTAATACCGGTCATATGAGCTTAAGTAGTGGTACCGATTTTTATGGTTTAAGCAGAGACGCTCAACCAGACAAAGGTGCTTTTGAATTTATTTTCGATGATTTAATTTTCATCGATGGATTTGAATAAAGAGGAGACAATCAATGAATAGATACACACTTTTTTTAATGTTGGTACTGACTTCAAACTATTTATGTGCGCAGTCAAATTCCAATTGTGCATCAGGTGAACCTTTGGCTACTCAATTGGAAGGAAATTTAGGTTCACCTCCTGTGAGTAATTTTCAACATGTGTTGTGTTTCGAGGTCAATAATGACAGTGACGTAGATCGTTACGAAATTGCCTATGCTTCGGTACCAGTTCAACAGGGGTTGAATCTGCTGGAAAGCCAAATACCACGTTTGTTGGTGGTGGGTCCAAACGACCAGGTGGTGGCCAGTTCATTTAAAACCATCAGCCGTTGGGGACAACCCTTGGCCAATAACAGTGCCCCAATTAGGTGGTTGCAGGTGGCACTGCCGGCCAAGGTATTGGCCAATTCAATCAATCAATATGCACTGCGTTTGTATGACAGCCCCCCCAATGTGCTTGATCCCTTTGCGTTGACATTCAGCCATAACAACAACCAAACCATCATCACTTCTCCACTTGCTGAGTTCAAAATCAGCGCAGATAATCAGCAAATTTTTGATCAAATTGAAATCGACCATGATGGTGATTTTAATAACAGTTTAGAATCTGTATATTTCGGTTCTATCAATGATGGCCCAATGCTGGTTTATGATAATCAAGGGACAGCCATTCAAATTGGTGGTGGCTCACATGACGCCAATGCTTTTGATCGCATTTTTACCAGTGCTTTTGAAACAGTCAGTTTTCAGACTCAAGGCGTGGTGACTATCGATGCAGTTGATGGTTTTCAGGTATTGGAAGCAGGATCGGTCAAAGCCAGTTATCAGTTTAATGGTCATTTTTCAGCCAATGATGGCAGTAGCTTGTGTCAAACAAACACCACATTTGCTTTTGAAAAATTTGGTTTTTCAGCAATTGTTACGTTTTATCGAGGATTGAGAACATTTGATTTGGATGTTGAATTCAGGAATGAATGTTCAGATGCGACGACTGGACCATGGACTGATGATGTGGTCAACATCAATCATTTGAGTTGGAATTTTGGTTTCAACCAAAATCCGAACATGCATTGGTTGGTTGCAGATGAATTGGTGTTGAGTACGCCTCAATCCACCAACACCAGCAGGGTTCATCAACACCTTGGACAAGGCGAGGATGCGGATTGGCAGCGGTATGCAGACGCACATTTGGCTCACCAAAGGGTTGATAGCAGAAATTATTATCAGAATGCCACCATAGGCATTCAAAGTGCTTCATTTTTGACCACAGTGCAGATGCCTCATTTAAGGTTCAGAGAACCACAAGCCATCGAAGTTTCGGGTAATAACTTAAGGGCGTTGTTAATCTCAGAACCGATTACTGTGGGTGAAGGAAAGGGAATTTGGAATACCATGAAATACGATTTTACCCCCGTGAGCATGATTAACAACCCGCTGTCTGACGAGTTGATGGCAATCAAGCAACGTATGCAGTTGTGGTTAGAGCGAGGATTGTTGGTTAAAGCAGATTTGCGTGACATCAATATAGCTGCAGTGATGCCATCATTGGGTACCCAAGCCACGTCATTATTGAAAACCAATTACCTGGCGTGGATGAATTTGTTGCATGATCAAACTGTATCTGAAGACGAAAACTCGCCTGGCCAATGGTTGCGAAATAAAACATTTGGTTCTCAATACTGGCCTGATACAGGAGGAAATGATCCTTTTGGGATAGATGTAACCCGGCCTAACGACAGTTTTTCTGGGATGAATTATTGGGATCCAGCTGGAATTGAAATATTGGAGTTTCAGCGCTCAGGTGAACCTAAATGGGCGTGGGAATTAGCCATTCCCGTATATAGAAGTATGGTTCACAGTGCTTATTTAAATACCGGGAGAAATGTTATTGGCAACCGTGCTGGTGTTGCTGTTCAGTCTGGTGGGCCTGGTTGTGAACAAATTGAAAACCCACCTGGAAGTGGCATCACCGAAGTCAGTGATTGCACAGCCAGTGGCAGTGGTGGTGGACAGTGGCACCGGTCTAATTTTGGTTCAGACGATTATACTTATGACATGTCATTGGACTTGGCTTATGTGACTCGCCCGAATGGGTTGATGTTGGATCGTTTCATGATGGCGGGCATAACCATGACCAACCGCTATGATGTCTTGATACCAGAAGCCAATCGAGAAGATGCGGTGAATGTTTTGAACAATACTCGTCAAGTGATTCAGCATTTTGAAATGCTGGCCAATTGTGCTGAATTTGTTGCAGGTGGTGTTGGGCAACAATGTCACGACACATTGATCCAATTGGTGGAAGAAATCAGCCGCGATAATCACCAAGCTAATATGCTGTGCCAAGGCTATCCAGGTTTGGTCAACGGCATGAATAATTCTGACATTCCAGCTGGTGCCAGCCCAACTGAATGTCTGGTACCTCAACAATTCATGGTTAACAGTTTGATCTATCCCTTTTATTATCGGTACTTGATGAATTATGGTGATACCAGTAATAACTCCATTCGCACCTTATTAATGATTCACCCTTTAACTCACTTACAGTTCGGCATTGACAGAATCAACACCATTGACATCAACCCATTTTCCGGATGGTGGACGCGGTTGTTTTGTCAGCTGGATCCATCAGCAACCCAAGTGATGTCATGTGTAGCTGAATTTGATTCTGATGGTAATACCGACATGTGGGCCTATAATAAACCACACACCGCAGCTTTGTTGTATATGGGTAATGCCTTGGATAACAATGATTTATATTATGGTGCTGAAATGTGTAACATCATGCAGACCCTGTTTGATACCACTGGATTTACAGGCGCTCCTGGCAGTAATGGACTGTGGGATGGGGTACAACATTTTAATCAAGCCGGATGGTGGAAAGGCACTGCACAAATGTTGCAATCAATGATTTTTGCGGTGGGTAATTATGACACTTGTCAATAATGTTTGACGGCCAAAAAAATACCCTGCACAGTACAGGACAATATGAGAATACGAGCCATGCGCCAATGAGCGAACAGCACCCACAGGATGATTTGAATCAAAGACATGATTGGCTGAAAAACTATGTGCCAATGAAGTTACCGGCCTATCTCAGAGAAAGTCAAGAAGATGTGGTTCAGGATGTGCTGATGAAGTTGATGAAAGCTGATGAAAGAACAGGTGAAATGGTGAAAAACTATGGGTACATGAAACAAACGGTGATGAGCGTGGTGATTGATTACATCCGAAAACATAAAACGCAACAATCACAAGTAAGTAACTATCATGAAGAAGTGGGGGTTCATCAACAGCAAGAATCATACACATCGCCTGAACTGGAAGCACATCAAAAATCACTGCTCGAGTTGGTTTATCAAGCCATAGGACAATTGAGTGAAGTTCGACAAACAACTTTAATGCTGTATTTACGCGGCATGAAAATTAAGGACATAGCCAGCCTATCTGATATGAAGGTAGCCAATGTCAGGAATGAAGTTTATCGTGGTAAAAGTGAGGTGATAAAAATCCTCAATGCCCAAGGAATAAATTATGAAATTTAATGAAAATAGAATCAAAGAATTGATACAAAATGAAACCACGACATGGTCCAGTGAGGATCTAAGTTGGTTTGACCAAAGTTATTTTGAACAATTTGAATTCAAGTCATTGCCACCAGAGGAACGTCAGAAAATCATTGCGATGCTGGCCAATGATCAGGCAGTTATGAACCATTATTTGACCCTGAAAAACCAGCATGAAATGACTGCAAAAAAATCCAATGGCAAATGGTTGCATTGGTTTATGACCAAGCCAGTCATTTTAATGTCATCATTGGCATGTATGGTGACTGTATTGTGGTTGATTAATTCCAATACAAATATAAAAGAGGAAGCCATTGATCAATATCGCAGCCCTACAGAAGTCTTGATGTATCCACAAAACAATAAAGTGCTCACCGAACCTCCAACTTATCTGGTTGTGCCAAATAGTGAAAAAGCATTTAAACTTGAATTATATACAGCCAGTCAATTAATTTGGGGAACGGCAGAATTAGAAACGCCCAGGGTGTATTTACCACCTGAAATCAGGTCTAAAATGGCGTCCGGCTTATATAACTGGAAAGTCATGACAGCAGACAACCAGGTCATTGATAACTTCTATTTTACCATTGAATTTTAATGAAATTGGCGGTATTGATATTTTGCTGTTTGTTATCCAATTTGGGATTGTCAGCTGTTGATGACATTGAAAAAATGATTGCTCAGGGCCAGTTAGACGCAGCCGAATTGGCAATAAGCAAAAGACTGATGAATGAAAACATTGATGCTGTGATGAAAACCAAGTTATTGGCTCTACAAGGTGATTTGTGGTTTTACCGCAATGATTACTACCAAGCTCAATTAAATTATCAACATGCACTCAAGCAGGCTGAAATATTAAATCATCAGCAACTTAAAGCTGAACAAATGAAAAACATAGCCATTACTTATTCTGAGATGACCAATTATGGTGCTGCATTGAAATGGCATGATTCTGCATTAAAAGTTTTAAAATTGGAAGACAAGCTTCACTCACAACAACAAACAGAGTTATCCATTCTGTTGTCACAAGGCATGATTTTCGCCTATGTGGGTGCATCAGAATTGGCTTTGGAAACCTTGGCACAAGCACAAAACCTAGCCTACCAATCTAATAACTTGATGGCCTTGAATAATGCATATTTACGTTTGGCTGCTTTGCATTTTGAAAACCACCGTTATAACCTGAGCATGAATTCTTTAACATCAATTAACCCCAATGTGTTTTCTGATATATCTGATTTGTCTTGGTTTTATGGCTTGAAACTCAATGTGTTGTTGGCAACAGAAGACTGGCATGAGGCTGAACGAGTAATGGATGAAATTACACATCATTCGATGCAATGGACGGCTACATTTTTAGATGAAATTAAAGTCCTTGAGGTTCAATTATCATTGGCTAAAAATCAACTGCAGCGAGCACAAACTTTAATTGAAGAATTACAAAATACAGGAAGTCACAGAAAATCATGGGTTGTTACCCATTTGAAAGCTGCTTTGAAAATGCAGATGAATGATCCAATTTCTGCTATGAAGTTTCACCAATTGGCTATACAACAGTTTCTACTTCAACAAAGTAAACACCAGCAACTTAATTCAAATTTTAATGTCCCAGCGAGTTTGTTTAATGCAGCTATTCATTCCGCTGGTCTGACTGGATATCAAAATGAGGCTGAAATTTTCAATTGGTTAAGCTGGGCCATGCACAACAGTCAAATGATTGCCATGAGGCAAGCACCTAACCTGGAAAATGAGAATACAGCAACAAAAGGGCAAAATGAAGTTGTTACTGATGTCATTAACCGTCAATTTGCAGATCCAATCTATGCTTTTACTTTGTCTCAATTGAAAGCCATTTTAGGTCCAGAAGAAGCCGTATTGATTTACCTGAAAACAGAGTTTGGTTTGATGGCATTTTTGATCACTCGGGATAATTTCAAATTGGTTGAATTATCCGCAAAAGGCCTATCAACACAGAATAAGGTGGCAAAGTTGATCAGTCAACTTAAGCTAGCTGGTGGATTGTGGGAACAAACCGCCATGGAGTTAAACCAAATATTACTGGATCCTTTGCGAGATGTTGGGTTGGATGAGTTTACTCATTTACACATCATTCCTGATGAAAGCCTCAGGTTTATGCCTTTTGAGTTACTTTTAGATGAACAGGGGATGATGGTTTTGGATCGTTTTCAACTGGTTTTGAATTCATTTCAAGGACTGGGTGAATTGATTCAACACCGTTCCGATAAATTGATTAAGCAAGCAAAAGAAACCCGTTTGTCTTTTCTTGGCACCAATAATAACTTGCCAGAAATGCCCAATTACTGGCGTACAGCTTACCGAAACTTAGAATTCAGCACCCGTGATTTCCAAGGCATTAAGGCTGAACATCAATTAGTCAAGCAGTTTAAAATGCCTGGCCAAGTGATTTTTAATCAAAGCGCCACTGAAAGTAAAGCACTTGAAATCATCCGCAATGAAACTGGAATCTTACATCTTTCCAGTCATGGTTTCGATAATCCTGTTGCCCCAGCATTCTCTGCATTGGTGCTGAATCCAGATTCGAGTTCTGATGGTTTGTTACAGGCCCGTGAAGTGATGCAAGGTTCGTCGCAACTGTCATTGTTGGTTCTGGCCAGTTGTTCTTCTGCAAAAGGTGGGCTGGAAGGCCGTTATGGCAATCAATTGGGGCTTGCTGATGCGTTTATTCAAACAGGTGTTCAGGCGGTCATTGGTACATTATGGGATGTCAAAGACCTTTCAACTGCACAATTCATGCAATGGTTTTACCAATCACTCAGCCAAGTACATGTGCCAGCCATCGCGCTGAAAGAAACCAAACTAAAAGCCCGAAATGCTGGATGGCCAGCCCATGATTGGTCAGCGTTTGTGATGCTTGGCGACAGCAGAACGGTTGTTATTATGAAACCTTTGAAGAGCCAAAGTATATTGGATTATTTTAGATGGGGAATACCCATGACAATTGTGATTTTGTTGGTGGTATTTGGCATAATCAACTTCAAGCAAAACTCAAGGACAGAACATTGATTAAATGATTTTGTGAAATAAACACACATGAATTAAACTAAAAAAGCGCATAACTGTCGATTATGGATGACATGATTTAAAAAACCAACAGTTAGTGGCAAACCAGAAAATCCCCTTCAAAGTGATCTAAAGCGTGTTCAAACCTATGGCTGTTCAAAGTTGGATTTGAATAGCGGGGTAGTGAAAATGGTACAAGCTCCCCAGCTTTGTCCGTTGCATGCAACGGCATGATCTAGTGAGTTGGTGACATAAAAATTTGCATCATGAAGCAAATGTGATTCTAGCCATACGCCTGTGGTGTCTGGTTTGAAGTGATAAGATCCAATTCCTCGAGGTGATCCAGTGCTGATGATGAATTCATCTTTGCGATTGTTGATTTGTACCCCAAAAAAATCACCTGCTTCACCATCAGACAGCAATAACTTATCAATTTCCTGCCAGTTATTATCATTGTTTTGATAAACATAGGCAGCACCAGCAAACCAGGTACCATTGTCATTATCATGAAAAGCGCCTACACCCGCCCAATTGTTATGTATGGATACAGATTTACCGAACTCAGTATCATTCTTGATTGATACATCATCTGGCTGTAAAGTTTTGTTTAGTTGCCATTGACCATTTATTGAGTTATGAATCTCGGCGTATTCATCAAAACCAAAAATCACCTGATTTTCATCCAAATCGACGGCGTGCAGTTCAACAGAATGATTGGGAAAAAATTCATGGGTTTGAATCCATTGATGGTTAACTTTATCAATGACTCTGGCTGAATGACCTAAGATGATTCGATTGTAGTCATGAGCAATTAAGTGGCCCAATTCTGTGGTTTTAATTCTTGCTGTATTTATCCATTGTTCACTGTCGTTTAATTCATAAATATAAATTAAAGGTTGAATTGCCCATGATCCACGAGTGATTAAGATTTGCTCGTTAGCCATTGATATATGGCTTCCATAAGCATCGCCGGAAACTGGATTATCTGATTGTAATGTGCTGTGTAACAGCCATTGAGTGTCGGTTTTCTTATACACAAAAGCCTTGCCATGTTGGTTCAAATGAGCATTGCCCAGTGCTCCAATAACAAGCCAATTATCATCAATGGCTTGTTTGTATCCAAATAAAGCCTGATCAGTGTGATTGGTAATAGTAAAATTTTCTGCTGCAGCAGAACCAAAATATAGGAGTTGTAAAATGATGATTGTGTTGTATCGAAAAATGCGCAACTGAATATTCCTGTTGTGAAAACAATATAAACGTCAGTGATTGAATAAGTTCTCAATGAAATGATCGAACTCAGGTTTCAAATATAGACATGAAGCAATTTTTTGATCCAAACTGATGTCAGAAATCATGAAAGCCAGTTCTGGTAATAACTGGTCACTTCAGGTTTACAACCCATTTCCTGGTGTGATGCGCAACGTGCCATCGAGTAAAGACTACCAAGTGGCTTTATGGTGGACTTGATGAGTAAAGACTTGGGCTTATCACAAGAATTGGCCGCTAAGTCCAAAAGCGCCACGCCTTTAGGTGCAATGGCCACACAGTTGTATCAAATACACCAAGCCGGTGGTGCTGGTAAATTAGATTTTTCCAGTATTTTGCAGTTGTTACAGAAAAAGTGAAACAGCAGTACTGAGCTATCAAAAGCAATAGTTTATTTGAAATACTGATTATTTCTGGTGTTTTTTGAAATGTAATTATATTCTATAGTTATTAATGCAATATATATACTGGAGATGTCAGAAAATGAAGCGCAAAAAAATTGTAATTTCTATTACGCTGGCATTAAGCATGGCTCAAACCCCTGCCTTTGCGCAATTTGAATCTGTTTTTGAACTCAGCGATTTGAATGTCCAAAATAGCCAAAATGGCTTTATTCTCAATGGTATCTTAGTTAATGATTTCTCCGGCAGTTCAGTCTGTGCAGCTGGAGATTTCAATGGAGATGGTATAGATGATTTGATTATTGGAGCTCCCGGAGTTAATGATGCTGATTATAATAGGGTTGGGAGCAGTTATGTGGTGTTCGGTTCCGA
>CAYGPU010000012.1:0-41811 GCA_964352015.1 uncultured Marinicella sp. | reverse complement strand
AGCAGTTATGTGGTGTTCGGTTCCGACAACGGTTTTCCCAATCCTTTTGATCTTGCTAACATCAATGGAATTAACGGCTTTGCCCTCAATGGTGTGGCTGCCGGTGATCGATCTGGTGGATCAGTCAGCACAGCTGGTGATTTCAATGGTGATGGTATAGATGATCTGATCATTGGTGCTTATGAAGCAAGTCCGGATGGTCGTTCTGGAGCTGGTAGCAGCTATGTGGTGTTTGGTACTGATAGTCAAATACCCAATCCTTTTAATCTTTCAACACTGAATGGTTTAAATGGCTTCACAATAAATGGTGTGTCGGCTGAAGATGAGTCGGGTCATTCTGTTGGTGCAGCTGGAGATTTCAACGGCGACGGAATAGATGATGTGATCATTGGTGCCATAGGTACCGTTAGTGGTGGCAGCAGCTATGTGTTGTTTGGTTCGAAAAGCGTTATGCCAAACCCTTTTGAGCTTTCTGCTATCAATGGCCTGAATGGCATTGTTATCAATGGTACAGCAGCTGGTGATCGATTGGGTGTTTCTGTCAGCGCAGCTGGTGATATCAATCACGATGGGGTAGCTGACATCATCATTGGTGCTGATGAAGCTGATCCGGGTGGTCGTACTGGAGCTGGCAGCAGTTATGTGCTGTTTGGCACTGACAGCCAGTTACCCAACCCTTTTAACTTATCTACCCTCAATGGTGTTAATGGCTTTACCCTTAATGGTGAGGGTATCAATGATCGGTCTGGTGGTTCAGTGAGTTCAGCCGGTGATGTCAATAGTGATGGCATAGATGACCTAATTATTGGTGCAGAGAGGTCAAGTCCGAATGGTGTTACTAGAGCCGGCAGCAGTTACTTGGTTTTTGGCAAAGAAAAGCCAATATTTGAAAATGGCTTTGAATAGCTGAAGCAATATATAAGCACAGTATTTATCTATAGGCTCCAAACAGTCTGCTGATAATTAGTTCCTGGCAGCAATCACTTTTACACAAGCACTTAATGTCGGTACACCCAGTTCACCAAGCCGGTGGCGCAGGCAGTAAAGACTTTTCCAGTATTTTGCAGTTGTTGCAGAAAAAATAATTCAAAACAATTCGATGAAACCCTGCTTCGGCAGGGGTTTTTTTTGACATTAATTCAACTGCTTGATTGTTAAACTGTTTCATCAGAATATTTATTGAGGCCTTTCGGAATGTATCAAGTTGAAGATTTAATCAAGCGGTTACAACAATCCAATCCTAATCAACCGAAGTTTAAGCAAGCTGTTGAAGATGTTTTTCACTCAGTGGTGCCGTTTGTTAATGGGCATGAGCCATACCAAGACAAGGCCTTACTTGAGCAACTTTTGGTTCCAGATCGCATCATTGAATTTCGTGTGACTTGGCAAGCTGGTGATGGCACTTTTCATGTCAATCGCGGTTGGCGGGTGCAGCACAACAATGCCCTCGGTGCTTATAAAGGTGGCTTGCGATTTCATCCTGCCGTTGATTTAGACACCTTTAAATTTTTGGCTTTTGAACAAACTTTTAAAAATGCCCTAACAGGTTTGCCCATGGGTGGCGGCAAAGGCGGCTCTGATTTTGATCCCAAAGGCAAGTCAGATGCCGATATACTGCGGTTCTGTCAGGCCTTTATGCTTAAACTCAACCGCTACATTGGCCCCAGACAAGACGTACCAGCTGGAGACATTGGTGTTGGCAGCCGCGAAATCGGCTATTTATTTGGTGCCTACAAACAAATATCTGGGTTGTTCAATGGTGTTCTAACCGGTAAATCACCCACCTCAGGTGGCAGTTATATTCGCAAGGAAGCCACCGGTTATGGGGTGGTGTATTTCTTGGAGCAAATGTTAATGGCTCGGGATTTAAAGCTGAGCGATCAGACTTGTGCGGTATCTGGAGCGGGTAATGTGGCCATTTATACCGTCGAAAAACTGTTACAAAAAGATACTAAGGTCATTTCCATGTCAGACTCTGGCGGCACCCTGGTGTGTGAGTCAGGATTGACAACAGAACACTTGGAATACATCAAGCAAGTCAAAGAAGTCGAAAGAGGCAGCTTACAAGCTGTGGCTGATGAATTTGATGATTTGGAATTTAATCAAGACATTAAACCATGGCAATTGAAATGTGATGTGGCCATTCCTTGTGCCACGCAAAATGAACTTGAATTAGATGATGCTAAAGAACTGGTTAACAATGAAGTTAAATTGATTGCTGAAGCGGCCAATATGCCGCTGACAGCTGATGCCACAGAATATTTGGTTGAGCAGAATGTGCTTATCGGACCAGCTAAGGCGGTCAATGCAGGCGGTGTGGCGGTGTCAGGCTTAGAACGTACCCAAAATGCTTTGATGCAAAGCTGGTCGGCTGAAAAAGTGGATGAACATTTAAAACAAATCATGCACGACATCCATGCAGCTTGTGTAGAACATGGGCAAAGCGATGAGGGTTTGGATTACATCAAAGGCGCTAACATTGCTGGTTTCGTTAAAGTGGCCGATGCCATGTTGTTTCAAGGCATCAGTTGATTTGCGGTAATTTTAAATGCGGTACAAGATAAATACCTGTTTTATTCAATAGGTTGGGTTGACTGATTTGAATAGAAAGCATTTTATTTGTTTTTAAAATCTAATCAAGCTGTGTGCCAATTGCTTATAATGAACATTAATTGTTCATCAGATGTAGACAGGCTATGACCCAAAATAAACTCGAATTCAATGGCTCCAGACAGTTTTGTAGTTGGTTGATTGAACAAAACATCAGCTTGAGTTTTTCAACTTACCAAGCGGGTAAATTGTTTTTTATTGGCATGCAGGACCAGCAAAAGATGTCAGTGTTTGAGCGCACTTTTGCGCGCTGTATGGGCATTGGTTTGGATCCCAAAACCGATAGCCTTTGGGTGGCTAACCTGTATCAATTGTGGCGTTTTGAAAATGCTTTGAAACCAGGGCAGAACCACCAAGGCTATGATCGGGTTTACGTGCCGCAAGTCGGATATACCACCGGTGATGTCGATGCCCATGATGTGGCGATTGATGATGAAGGTGTGATATTCGTAAATACCTTGTTCAGTTGTTTGGCCAGACCCAGTGATACCCACAGTTTTGTGCCTGTTTGGCAGCCGCCGCACATTACCAAGCTGGCGGCTGAAGACCGTTGTCACCTCAATGGATTAGCGATTAAAGATGGCAAAGCAGGCTACGTGACTTGCGTCAGTCAAACCGATGTCAACGAAGGTTGGCGTGAGCACCGCCAAACAGGTGGCGTGGTGATTGATGTGCAAAATAATGAGGTGGTGGCTGAAGGTTTGTCGATGCCACATTCACCCAGATGGTACCAAGATAAGTTGTGGGTGCTTAATTCAGGTGAAGGTGAGTTTGGTTATATTAACTTGAAAAGTGGTCAGTTTGAAGCTGTGGCTTTCTGCCCTGGATACCTGCGGGGCATGAGTTTTTACGGTGATTATGCCGTGGTGGGTTTATCCAAACCACGGGGTAATAAAACCTTTGAAGGCTTGAATTTGCAAAATAAATTAGAAGCCAAAAAAGTGCAGCCCCGCTGCGGTTTACAAGTGATTAATTTAACCACCGGTGATGTGGTGCATGAATTGAGAATTGAAGGGGTGGTAGACGAATTGTATGACGTTTGCGTGTTACCGGGTGTCAGACGTCCGATGGCCATTGGCTTTGTCAACGAAGAAATCAGGCGGGTGTTGTCCTTGCCTTTTTGATGATGACTTTCATTGAAACTCGGTTCAATCTATTTTGGGGGTGTACATCCCAGTTTCTAAGGCTTGGTTGAATATCTTGCAGAACAGTTCAGCGGTTTTTTCGGTGTCATACAACGCGGAATGCGCCTGATCAGATTCCCATGTGATGCCTGCCGCATCGATGCCTCTGGCCAATACAGTCTGTCCATAGGCCAGTGCTGATAAGGTGGCGGTGTCTAAACAACTGAACGGATGGAATGGGTTGCGCTTGATGCCGGCCCTTTCTGCTGCTGCATGGACAAAGCCCAAATCAAAGTGGGCGTTGTGACCAATTAATATGGCCCGCGTACAACCCGCTTCTTTGATGGCTTTGCGAATCGGGGTGAATATTTTACCCAAAGCCGCGTTCTCATCCATAGACAGGCGCAAAGGGTGGTTCAAATCAATACCAGTAACATCCAAGGCCGCTTGTTCAATGTTGGCGCCCTCAAAGGGTGTGACATAAGCATTGACTGTTTCTCCCGGCTTCAAAGTGCCATCTTCATCCATATCAATGATCACCGCTGCAATTTCTAGCAGGGCATCGGTTTGGTTATTGAATCCACCGGTTTCTACGTCCACTACGACAGGTAAAAAACCTCTGAATCGATCTTTGATGTTGGCCATTGAGCTCTTTATAAACAAAGGTGTTATTGTAATGGACTGGCGGTGATAAATATAGCTTTGTTGAAATTGCCCGTGGTGCTATTCAGTGAATAATTACATTGTAATATTGCAATAGGTGGCTCACTGTCCTGTATTTTTATGCACTCTCATGCGCAACACCAAATCCTGGGTGTTATGGAAATTATATACATTAGATATTGCTAATATATGTAAAATGTCTTATCATTAAAACTTAACTAATGATGAGGTAATGGCTATGAATGTTTCCAGAATGATTAACATGTTTGCTGGGTTATTTATTATGTTCAGCTTGTTGATGGCGCATGTGTTTGGTCAAATTGACATCACTCAATTCAGTTGGCTGTGGTTCACTGCTTTTGTGGGTTTCAATTTATTCCAAAGCAGCTTCACTGGATTTTGTCCTTTGGGTAAAATATTGAAGGCAGCAGGTGTCAAAGAATAACCCAATCCAAAGTTTAAGAATTTTGATACAAAAACCGCTGAGTCATGTCAATGACCAAGCGGTTTTTTTTGCTTGCTGCTAAGAAAGGAGATGTTCAGCCAGCTGATTTGCTTTTAATGTTCTTCAGTTGCTCAGCAATGAACTGATCAACCAGCTGTTCCAAAACATTCAATGGAACCGAGCCACTGCTTAGGAGCTTGTCATGAAAGGTTCGGATGTCAAATTGCTCACCCAGCGCTTGTTCGGCTTTGCGGCGCAATTCCCAGATCTTGATCTCACCTAATTTATAAGATAAGGCCTGTGCCGGCCAAGCAATGTAGCGGTCGATTTCAGTGCGTACATTGTGCTTGGATAAGGCGGTGTTGTCTTCCATCAGTTGAATCGCTTCATCGCGGCTCATGCCCATGGCATGCATGCCGGTATCCACCACCAAGCGCATGGCGCGCCACATTTCATAGGTTAAGCGTCCAAAATCTGAGTACGGGTCTTGGTAAAAGCCCACTTCTTTGACCAGTTTTTCACAGTACAAGCCCCAGCCTTCACCGAAAGCTGAAATATAGGCATTTTGCCTGAATTTAGGTAAGTCAGTGAGTTCTTTGGTTAAAGCGCTTTGTAAATGATGACCTGGTACCGCCTCATGCACAGTCAAAGCCTCTAGGTTATACAGTGGTCTTTTATCCAAAGCATAGGTGTTGACCCAGTATTGGCCTGGTCGGGTTGAATATAAAGGCGCAGGCACATAGCGACCGGTGGTGTAATTGGGCGCAATACCGGCTGGAACTGGATTGACAGCATAAGGTTGTCTGGGTAAACGAGTGAATAACTCTGGTAATTTACCATCCATCCTTTTGGAGATGTCTCTGGCAACCATCAATATCTCATCAGCGGTTTTTGCATAAAACTGTGGATCGGTTCTGAGGAAGTTTAAGAAATCAGCAAAGCTACCTTCAAACTGCAAAGAAGCAATGATGTTCTCCATTTCAGTGCGGATTCTTTTGACTTCAGCTAAACCAATTTGGTGAATGGCTTCAGCGGTTAAATCCAAGGTGGTGTATTCTTTAATCTGTTGTTGGTAAAAAGCCTTGCCATCTGGAAAACCATACGCACCAATGTCATCCTTGGCACCGGGGAGGTAAGTATTAAGCATAAAAGCTTTGAATTGTTTGTAGCTGGGGTTGATCGATTCGGTGATGATGGCTTTGGCTTGTTGTTGAAAATCAGCAAACTGTGCATCACTGATGTATTTGGGTTGGGTTAAAAAGGGTTGGTAGAAATCAGATTCCTCTGGGTTGTCTTTGATGTAAGTTTGAATGAATTCTGGGTAGTGCTGAATGATGACTTTGGGTTGGGTAAATCCACGTTCAAGACCCGCCTGCATGTTGTCCATGTGCTGTTGCACCACACGGGCTACTTGTTGCATTTTACTTAAATGATTTTGGAAATCCTCAGCTGTTTTAAACGATGCGTAACGATGCATGGTTGCCAAGTCCACATGAAATGAACCTTCTGCGGTGATGGGCATTTCAAAGGTTTTAAAATTATTGTTAGCAATGATTTCTTGTAAGAAACCTTGTTGCATTTGTAAGGACACACGGTCTTGAAAATCCAATTTACTGACTTTGATTTTATTCAGCTGGTCTAACAAAGGCTGCAGTTTTTGGTTTTCTGTTTGGTAATGCGCAGCTGACACATCATTTAATTTGTCAGCTTGGGATTTATCACCCATCCAGCTGCCCATTTGTGGGTTGAGCTCGGTTCGTACTTGAATCACTTCATCCAGTAGCTTGTGTAGTTTCTTGCTCTGGCGGTTGGCAGCAGCAGTGATGCTGATGACCAGTAAAAGAATAATTAAACCGATTTTTTTCATTTGTGTGCCCCTGATAAAATTGATAGGTTAATGCAGTACCCGGACACGGATGGTGCCTTCAATGTCATTGAGTTGTTTAACAATTGAATCCGAAGATTCGCAGTTGACATCCATAATCACGTAACCAACATCTCCTGAGGTTTGTAAGTACATGGCCGCAATGTTAATAGACTGGCTGGAAAAAGCGTGGTTGATGCGTTCCAACATGCCTGGTTTGTTTTGATGAATGTGCATCACCCGAGTTAAATCCGCATGTAGGGTGGGTAGTGAAACTTCTGGAAAGTTAACCGCTGAGGATGTGGAGCCGTTGTTGGAGTATTTAATCAGTTTATCAGCCACTTCATTGGCAATATTAACTTGTGCTTCTTGGGTGCTGCCGCCGATGTGTGGTGTCAGTATGACATTATCAAACGTGAGCAAAGGCGATTCAAATGGATCGTTGTTACTGGCAGGCTCAATGGGGAATACATCAATCGCTGCACCATTTAGGTGTTTGGACTCTAAGGCATCAACCAAATCATCAATCACCACAATTTGTCCTCGTGCGGCGTTAACTAAAAAAGCACCTTGCGGCAGTAAAGACAGTTCTCTCGCGCCAATCATTTGTTGGGTGAGTTCAGTGTCAGGTACGTGCAAGGACAACACATCCACTTGTGGCAGCAGTTCATCCAATGAAGCCACCGATTCGCTGTTACCCAGTGGTAGTTTGTTTTCAATGTCGTAGTATTTGACTTTCATGCCCATCGCTTCAGCCAAGATGCACAGTTGTGAACCGATGTGACCAAACCCTACAATCCCCAGCGTTTTGCCGCGGGTTTCATTGGAATTTAATGCTGATTTAAACCATTGTCCACGGTGTGCCTTGGCGTTTTTTTCAGGGATGCCTCGAAGTAACAGGATGATTTCGGCCATCACCAATTCAGCCACGCTGCGGGTGTTGGAAAAAGGCGCGTTGAAAACCGGGATACCTTGTATTTTACAGTTATCCAAGTCTACCTGGTTGGTACCAATGCAGAATGTGCCGACGGCCAACAGTTTTTCACAGGCAGCCAGGTTTTGCCCTTTCAGCTGGGTGCGGGATCGGATGCCCAGAATATAGGTGTCAGACAAAATTTCGCGTAGTTCATCGTCATCTGGGGTACTGTGATAGATGTGGATGTTGTCATAACCATCGGCTCTGAATAATTTTTCAGCATCGGGGTGAACGCCTTCCAGCAAAACTACTTTGATTTTTTCTTTACTTAGGGATAATTTGGTCATATTCTGTGCGGTTTTCACCGTAGTTTTAGAAATCAAAACAGGATTTTAACAGATATTAACCCTGTGGCATAATATCGTTATTTCAGGGCTTCGAGAAATACCCAGATCAAGGCTTGGCTTGCGATTAATAGTTGTTCCATTAATAAAAGCAAAAACGCTGAGATGGGGGTTTCTTGAAGCCCCTAACTGATGGTTACAATTATAATGGTAGGTCATATCCTGTTTGTCTGTAGAGTGCGTTATCAGCACTTGATATAGAATGACTAAACCTTTATGCTGATGCCTTGCTACAAACAAGCAGGATATGACTGAAATTTACGATATTATGTCACAGGGTTAACATGCACGAAGATGAATTAACTTCTTTATTAGAAACTGAACTGGCTGGCTTGGCATGGTCTATGCAAGCGGACGATTTAGTTAAGTTTGGCCAAGATTGGACGCGATTTCATGAACCCAAGGCTGCAGTGGTTTTTTTCCCTAATGACATCATGGAAGTGCAAAAAATCATTCAAGTGGCCAATAAGCACCAACAAGTGGTGATACCTTCAGGTGGCCGTACGGGTTACAGCGCTGGTGCTGTGGCTACCATGGGGGAATGGATCATTTCTATGGTGCGATTCAATCAAATCAGCGATTTTAATCCCATCGACCAAAGCGTCAAAGTCGGTGCTGGCGTGATCACTGAACAGTTACAGTATTTTGCTGAAGAACAGGGTTTGTTTTATCCGGTTGACTTTGCTTCTTCTGGTTCAAGTCATATCGCGGGTAACATCGCCACCAATGCTGGCGGTATCAGGGTATTGCGTTATGGTTTAACCCGTGATTATGTGTTGGGTTTAACCGTGGTCACTGGGGCTGGTGATATATTGCATTTGAACCAAGGACTGGTTAAGAACGCCAGTGGCTTAGACTTCAGACATTTGTTTGTTGGTTCTGAAGGTATTTTGGGTGTGGTGGTTGAAGCGGAAATTAAACTGATTCAAAAACCACCTAATCAGTCTGTGATGCTTTTGGCCTTATCTTCATTAGAGGCGGTGATGTCGGTATTTGCTTTGGCCAGAAAATCCTTGCAGCTCTCATCCTTTGAGTTCTTTTCTGACCGCTCGCTTAAGCGGGTGATGCAACACCGTGGGTTTGAAAATCCATTTACAGACATACATCCATTTTATGTGTTACTTGAGTTTGATGAGGATGAAGACGCAGCGATGGGGGTGTTTGAATCGGGCATGGAATCCGAATGGGTGACTGATGGCATCATTTGCCAAAGCATCGACCAAGCCCAACAACTGTGGCAATACCGTGAGGGTATTTCAGAATCCATTGCTCATTTCACGCCATACAAGAATGACATTTCAGTCAAGATATCTAAAGTGCCTGAATTCATGCAGCAACTGGAAGCTGTGTTGGCCACTGAATACCCTGATTTTGAAACCATTTGGTTTGGTCACATTGGTGATGGTAATTTGCACTTAAACATCCTCAAACCAGAAAGCATGGAAACTGCTGAATTCAAACAACAGTGTGAAGCTGTGAATGTTCATGTGTATGGTTTGATTGCTGAATTTGAAGGCAGTATCTCTGCGGAGCATGGTGTCGGTCTGATCAAAAAACCTTTCCTGCCTTATTCCAAGTCGGCTGCAGAAATCAAATTGATGCAAGCGGTCAAGTCTGTATTTGATCCCAATGGTGTATTGAATAAAGGTAAGGTGGTTGATTAGTCGAAATTGATTAAAACAAAACTTTGTCATTCTGAGGGAGCCGCAGGCGAGTCGAAGAATCTCCAGCAGGCAAGGAGATATTAATTAAATGCACAAGTGGCACAGTCAACAAAACTAAACCATGTAAGATATAAATCATAGAATGTAATAGGTCTACACGTGTTGACAACTGGGTAGTTACACGTTACACTATTCTGAATGATAAGAAGCTTTAAACACAAAGGATTGGCTAAGTTTTTCAAAACTGGCAGTACAGCTGGGATACAAGTCAATCATGCGGCTAAACTTCGACTCATTCTCGGTAGACTGAATGTTTCAGTTAATCCACAAGATATGCATTTACCAGGGCTGGCTTTACATCAGCTTTCTGATAATCGCTCTGACATTTGGTCTGTGTCAGTAAGCGGCAACTGGCGTGTTACTTTTCGTTTTACAAATGAACATCCTGAAGTCGTAGACTATGAAGACTACCACTAGGTGAAATTATGAATATGCACAATCCCCCACATCCCGGTGAAGTTCTGAATGAACTTTGTATCAAGCCTGTTGGTACCTCAATTACTGACGCCGCTAAGGCGTTAGATGTTAGCCGCAAAACACTCAGCGCTATTATTAATGGACGTTCTGGAATCAGTCCCGAAATGGCTATACGCTTATCTATAGCTTTCGATACAACTGCCGTAAGCTGGCTTCACCAACAAATTCAATTCGACCTCTGGCAAGCTGAACAACACCGCAGCGAATTGAATGTGCAGAAACTTGTTGTTGCTTAATCTTTTACTGAGGGTCTAATTTCAATATGAATCTGCTTATTGCCCTCATCATCACCCACTTTTATTCCTGCCCAGTTCTTATTCAGAACTAACAACGTTGGGGTAGTTAATATACTTTGAGTTTGATCATCATTGATTCTGTGTAATGTCAGTTCATTGATTATTTGTATAGATTCTTCATCTGTAGCTGAGTTTTCAGGTGGCTTGATGATGCTTGGTTTCACAGATAAATGGTAGCCATCAAATTTAACTTCAGCCATTTCTTTGTCATTGGTGATTAAGCTCAGTTCTTTGGTGTCTTGTTCACCCACTGTTATTTTTAATTCAATAAACACCTGTCCCATTTGCAGTTCAGGCATGCTTTCATTTTCAGCAAAAGTTACCAATGAGTATAGGCACATCATGCAGGTTAATGTGATCAGGGCAGTTAATTTAGTTTTTTGCAAGGTGTTCATGGTGTTTTCCTTATCTAGTTGTTTAATTCGATGAATATTAAAATTTTCATCGTGGTGAATTTGATTGTTTAAAATGGCATGTGAAGTTTGGTGCTTTGCCATGATGAGTTGAGCCAGGTGGGACTGATAGGTTGATTTGCCTAATTTATTTTTACAGGCTTCATCACAACTGAGTTCAATGCCCTTTCTGGTTTTTTGACTTAATATCAGGCTCAATGGATTGAACCAAAATAGCCTTTGAACCAAAGTGATGATTAATAACCAAAACTGATCATGGTTTTTAATGTGTTGTTGTTCATGGGTAATTACTGAAGGCAATGCTTCAGTTTGTTGCAGTTGTTCATCTATCCAAATAATGGGTTTGAAATATCCTGAGACAAAGGCACCATTGATACCTTGTGCCATGAATATATTTTCATGGTTTTGAAATGGTATTGAATTGTGTTTTAATTTGTTGACATGCCTTCCAGTTAAAATTATATCCATCACAAAACGAACCAAGCCGATGGCCATCAATGTCAGTAAAACTGGTATGAAATCAAATTGGGATTGAATGATTGTGTTGTTGGATATCATCGGTTCAGTGAGTTGGACCCATTGCACGGGGAGCATCGAAACGGATTGTTGAGTCAACTCTATCGTCATCAATGCAAAGGGTGTCAACCAACCAATAACCGCAACCATCATTATATAAAACCTGATTCTATGCGGAATATTCATCAAGTAATTAATCGTCAAACCGCTCAAAGATAGCATCACGTTTATAACTAAGTAGTTAATCATCTTGGCCCCTTTGTTTTACTTACAACAGTTTGCAGATAATCTAAATCTTCTTGGCTTAATGCTTCATTCTCAATCAAGTGATTCATCAGTAATCTGGAATTCCCACCAAAAACGGTGTTTATGAAATTATCTAACATGGGTTTTCTCATGCTGTTGGCAGATGCTGCTGCCGCATAAAAAATAGTGCGACCATTTTGTGAAACCCTTTGGATGGCACCTTTCTTTTCTAAGCGGTCAATTATTGTCTTAACCGTAGAATAGGTGACTTCTTTGGTTTCAATGATGACTTTATGAACTTCAGGCGCTGAGGCTTGGCCTTGTTGCCAAAAAATTTGTAAAACTTCTGTTTCAAAATCTGAAAGCTTCATATCTACATTTGTAGTGGTAAAGCTTCAGTTTAAACGTACCTCTACAAATGTCAAGATAAATTTAAGGTCAGCGTTTTCACACCCAGTAGGGTTTTAACAATGAGCATTGGATTGAAAAGAATTTTTCAACTTTTAATCATTAAAAGCTGAAATTTAGAGGCGTAATGAATTCGGTTGATTGAAATTAAACCAGTTTTTGCAGATTGATAACGATGCTTAACATACTTCTGTTGGTGTCTCTTTATCACCCCAATTCAACCAAACAGGCTCACCAAGCATGGCACTGTCATCTTCAATAGGCTCAAAGTCTTCGAATTGAAGTTTTAACTCAATGCTGTCCTCGCCATTTTCTGTACCCAGTTTAACTTCTGCCGATTGATTACGTGAAATCACGAACGAAGGTGAGTGAATCAAATGGTAGTGGCCGGTTGCATCCATTTTTTGTACTTCAACTTCGGCTAAAATTTGATCCATTTCTTTGGCGTCATCTTGCCATTTATAGAAAGTGGTTTTGATGTCCAGTTGATGCTTGCCAAAAGCAATGCTCGAAAATTGTTCATTATGAACCGTCATTGATGCGCTTTGGGTGGAAGTGATTTCAGTTTCATCCTCCGTGGCGGTAAACTCAAGATTCATTTTCATGATCACATCTGAGAATATATTGGTGGCATAACTTTGGGCCAATAAACTGCCAAATAATAGAGTTGTTATCAAACTTAGTTTAAAGAATGATGATAAAAAGTTGTTGTTAGTCATGCTGCTATCCGCCTGCTGATTTAATGTAGTTATAAATATGCTTTAGTTTGGTTTATAAACGCATCAGACTGGAAAAAGTTACATAGGTTCAAACTCATGTGCTTCCAGATGGGTGCATTATCGTTTCAGCGGATGAATTTTTCGTGACAGGACTGTAGGTAAAACATCAATTTTTTTTTGTTCTGAGCCAAGAGTCTGGGTCGACTTTATAGAAATTTACCAACACTTGGTATAAATCAGGATGCTTGCGTTTAAAAGTTCTGGGCTGTTCATAGAAATGTTCAGAAATGACCGCGAAGAACTCAGCTGGATTGGTGGCGCCATAATGATCAAAAAAAGAACGGTTCCTGAGCTTGGCTTTGACGATTAAACTTTTGAACTCTTTGCTCATGACTTTGCCCCAAATTTTTAAGTGAGCGCTGTCTATCCAAGGTCTGCCATCACCAGCGCCATCGACTTGATCCAACTGGTGGGCGAATTCGTGAATTACCACATTGTTGCCATCTTGGGCATTTTTTCCACCATGGATTGAATCTGCCCATGAAAGCACCACAGGTCCTCGAACCCAAGATTCGCCTAGGTGGTGACCGGGTTTGTCTTGGTGGTTGGGATTTTTAAAGCCACTCGGGTAGATTAATATGGTTTTTAAATGTGGAAAATAATTGGTCTTGCGGTTCAATAACAACAAACAAGCTTGGGCCGCAATGGTGACCCGCATCTCATCTGTGACTTCAAGACCGGCATGACCAGAAAAGTACTTCTCAGATAGAAACACATTAACGTGGCCGAGCAATTCCTGTTGTAAAGGTTTGGGCAGAAAGTGATAGATGGCGACATTGTTTTTGATATGATCCTTCCAAACAGACGGTGTTTGTAGGTTGAATATGTGTTGTCTTTTACGTTGCTTGCGCCAATTGAACAGCCAGATGGCGAATACAATAATCAGCAAGGTGATGGATAAATACAAGTATACTTGGGTCATATGTTTTGAGACAATTTTTACTTTATAGTACCATACTGATTTTGAATAAAATGACAACAGCAAGGCACAACTAACAGATGGATTTTCAATTGAGATCTTTGCATCAATCTGACCATAAATTGATCAAATATATCTATCAGGACGCTTCAATCATGCGCCACATTGGTCCATTATTGACTGATGAGCAAGTGACGAGAATGTTTACTGTGATGCTGGCAGAAATGACCGAAAACAAAGCGGTTTATCAGGTTATCATAACCAGCGAAAATGATGCTCGAGCGGGCTTATTGAGCATGCATTGGCACGCTGATGATGAAAGCATAGTTTCAGGCATGATTGTGTTACCTGAGTTTCAGAATCAAGGTGTGTGCAAGTGGGCGCAAATGACCGCGATGAAAATGATTAGGCAAGAGTTTCCAGTCAAAACCTGCAGTGTTTTTATTAGTGCAGATAATGTGGCTGCCAGTACCAGCTATAAAAACATGGGATTTGTGCCAGTTAAACACAACCGAGAATCAAAAAAACACCTCAACCTCATCAAGTGGGAATTTAATATGGAGCAATTAAAGCAATGAAAGGCAGTTTAGTTAATGTGGGTTTAGGTATGACCTTGGGGTCACACATCACGCCCTTGTCGAGGAACTTTATTGAGAAGGCTGATGTGGTGTTTGTGGCTGCATCTAATCAAGTGGTGGAGGAATGGGTCAGAACCATGAATGACAATGTCATCAGTCTGCAGCCTTTATACTCAGAAGGCAAGTCACGAAAACAGACCTACCAACAAATGACTGACATGATCATGCAACAGGTCAGGGCTGGTAAAAAAGTTTGCGGTGCCTTTTATGGGCACCCCGGTGTGTTTGCACTGCCACCACATGAGAGCATAAGAATGGCCAGAGCTGAAGGTTACCAAGCCCATATGGAGCCTGGTATTTCGGCTGAGGATTGTTTGTATGCTGATTTAGCCATCGACCCAGGTACTTTTGGAATTGCGCACTTTGAAGCGAATAATTTTATGTTCAATCAAACACCTTTTGATCCATCGGCATATTTGGTTTTGTGGCAGGTAGGAATTGCAGGTGATCGGAGCCTTAAAGTGTTCGATACTGCTGTTGAAGCCAAGCAAATCTTGGTCGATACTTTGCTGGAAACCTACACGCCAGATCACTTGGTCACTGTCTATGAATGTGCGGTATTACCGATTGAAAAACCCAGGATTGAAGCGGTAAAACTGGCTGATTTAACGTCTGTTCCGTTGTTAATGAAGTCAACATTGGTGATCCCACCGCAGCAAAAAAAGCAGCCAGCCACTGAAAAAATAAATAGACTGGTAGAACTAAATGATTCGTGATATCATTTTTGCCGTTGTAAGTTATCAACCAATTTAAAAAAAAAGTGAGGAGAAATCAATGAAGTATGACATAAATCTTTTGGAAAAATTAGGCCAAACTCAGTCGATTCATCAACATGAGTCTGCCAATCAAATGATTGAAAAAATGGGTGCGCAAGCAGATGCCTTCAAAACCCTTAAAAACCAAAACAATGATTTGGTTTGTATGATTTTACCTGATGATGACGATGAAGAATAAAGACTGAGTTCAGTTGGGCATTCAAATCAGATTTAAATTCAAACCAAGCGTATGGCAATCAGTCATACTCTTGGTTTTTTGTTTTACAGGATGGTCGCAAACGCCGACAGTTCAAACGGGTGAGCCTGAATACATCACCTCAGAAATTCTGCGGCTTGAGGCCATCAGAATCAGTGATCATCAGGCCTTTATTGAAGGTCTCGAGGCAGTTTCGGCTGAAATTGATAAGATGTCAGCCTATCAAGTGTGTCATTTTAAATTTTTACAGGCCTACCAAGTGGCTTTCAGTGGTGACACCCAAAAGGCCATTACTGACGTTGAGCAAATCATTCCCTTATGTGAAGACTTACGGGTCAGGATCAGGATGGATGCCTTGTTGGCGAATTTAAGTGCGCTCAGTGGTGATTACAGCAAAGCTTCAAAATACATCGATGACACCATCCAAAAAGTCGAACAAACATCAGATTTAAAATCAAAGGCAATCGCGTACACGGCTGCATCGATGGTCTATAACCTGTTAGATCAAAAGCAACTAAGTGTTAAATACAGCGAAATTTTATACGCGCTTGACCCTTCAGTTGAAAATCAATGTCGTTTACAACACAGTAAAAATTTATTCCATTTAGATGCTGATGATGCTGATGATGGTTACTCAAAAATCAATTTAGTTGACAACGCCTGTATTGAAAGCGGCAATGATCTATTTGCGCAGTCTATTTTATTGGACAGCATAAAAAGACAATTGGCCGCGGATAGACTGGACTCAAATTCGATTGAAGAGTTAACCCAATTGCTTGCTGAATTGCGACCCAATATAGTCACCGGACCCTACAAAAACATACAGGCTCAATTTTCTGCCATTGAAGCCAGGTTTGATTATTTAAGGGGTGATTTAGAACAAGCCAAAATTCATGGCAATGAAACCTTGGTTTTGAATGAAGGCTTGGGTAACACGGAACAGCTAATCATGGCCCTAGAAGTTTTGGAGTTGGTGGCCAAATCTGAACAAGATTATGTCAGTGCTTATGAATACTTGAATCGCAAGAATGATGTGGAACTGGAGCTGTACGACCAGTCACAATCCAAACAAATGGCATTCATGACAGTTAAACATTCAAACCTGTCTAAAGTGTTTGAGATTGAGCAGTTAAATCGACAAAAAGAAGTGTTAGAACTAGGTAATAAGCTCTCCAATCAGGAAGCAAATAACCAACGATTGGTGATACTTTTAATCTTGATTGTTATGGCGCTGATGGCGTTGTTGTTGATGAGAATTAAGAAAAAGCATGATTACTTCAGAGAAGTCTCAGAAATAGACCATTTGACCAAAGTACTCACGCGCAAGGCCTTTGAAGAACAAGTCAATTCAATTTTAACTATCAGCAAGGGTAAAAAATTACCTGCCCATGTGGCGATTATGGATTTAGATTTTTTCAAAGCAGTCAACGATAACCATGGTCATCTAGTCGGTGACTGGGTATTGAAAAATGTCATTTATACTTGTAAAGAGCTGGTCGAAGAAGGCATGTTTATTGGTCGTTTGGGTGGTGAAGAATTTGGTATTGCCATGCATAATGTCAGCGAAGAACAAATGTATCACAAAATTGAAACCTTAAGACTGGCCATTGAAAAACTCGACACCGCAACTTCTGGCGTTAGTCTCCAAGTCACTGCCAGTTTTGGCATCAGTCACTCATCAACTTCGGGTTATGATTTATCCATGCTTTTTACCCATGCCGACTTGGCTCTGTTCAGAGCTAAAAATAAAGGCCGTAATCAAACCGTGGTTTATCACCCAAATATGACAACTGAATAACAAGCCAATTAAAAGCCAATTAAAAGTCAACCACCCAAGCCTTAACTATTAAAACCTTTGACGATGAAGAAAACGACTTTGAACAAGTGGGTTTTTTTAAGATTTTCTTGGTAAACACAAACCGTCTAAACCTTCTGAAATTAAAGTGATTGTGATTAACTAGTTATTAAAAAAGTTCTCTCTGAAGTTTGTCTGAGTCTATTGTAAATGTGGTTACAGTGGTTAAAATGAATGCCATTCAAGTTTTGGGTTGCATGTTGGTCTGATGTTTTTTCGCAACATTAAGATCCCTATAAACAATTTACAGGTTATGGTCTAAACGCAGTGATTTTATCTCAGGAAGGATGGGTTTTATGAAGCAAGGCAGTTTGGTTAATGTCGGTTTGGGCATGACATTGGGTGCTCACATCACACCCATCTCAAGGAATTTTATTGAAAAAGCCGATGTGGTATTCGTATCAGCTTCCAATACATTGATAGAGGAATGGGTTAAAAGCATGAATGATAACGTCATCAGTCTGCAGTCTTTTTATGCCAAAGGATTGTCAAGATTAATCACATACCAAAACATGACTGAAGCCATTTTAAATGAAGTGCGGGCTGGGAAAAATGTTTGTGGTGCTTTTTATGGTCATCCCGGAGTTTTTGCTTTACCACCTCATGCATCAATCAAACAAGCCAGGCTAGAAGGGTATGCAGCCCATATGGAGCCAGGGGTGTCTGCAGAGGATTGTTTGTATGCAGATCTGGGTATTGACCCTGGTAAGACTGGTTGTGCACATTTTGAAGCCAGTCAATTTTTGTTTAATTACAGACCATTTGATCCGTCAGCATATTTGGTATTGTGGCAATTTGGCATGGCGGGTGATAAGGCGATGAGGTCTTTTACAACCAAGCCTGAACAAAGACAATTGTTAGTAGAATTGTTGTTACAAACTTACCCAGAAAACCATGAAGTTATTTTGTATGAATGCCCTGTACTTCCAATTGAAGCGGTGGTAATTAATAAAACACCATTGATGGATCTGGCACAACAGGCGGTCAATTTAAAAACTACTTTGGTTATTCCACCTGCAAGTAAAAGAAGGGTCAATCAACGAATGATTAATAAAGCTGCAGCACTCACTGACATGGAATAATTTTTTCATGGTAATGTTGGCTTGAGTCGTGCTATATTTATAATCTTTGAATCCATAAAAAAAGAGGAAGTTGAATGAAAAAATTAATTAAAAAACTAGAAATGATTGGGCAGTCTGCATCACTTAAACAGCATGCCAATATCTCAGATATGGTGGAAGCCAGCCAGTTGAATTTAGATTTAATTGAAGAAACGTTTAAAAACAGTGTTGAATTATATTGTTTGGTTGAACCAGAGGATGATCAGGATTAATTCAATTACTTGACCTTTCACTTAAAAGCACTCAATGATTTGGGTGCTTTTTCTTTTAAAGCCTTAAACAGTTTCAAAATGGGGTCAGCAGAAAATTCAATTGTATAATCAGCTCATAGAAATCACCAACAACAAGGCATATGCATTATGTGGTTAAATCATTGGTTAACAAAACGTAAATGAATTCAGGCTGTCAAAAATTTATTGTGCAAAACTTATTTTTAAAGCATCGAGTCTTGGTGTTTTTGTTGTTAATGGTATTGACTCAAGTGCCATCAGCCAATTCAGAAAATGCATTAATCTCTGCTGAGTACATTGATAATTTGTTATTAAAAATTGATGAATTGAAAATATCAGATCCTGATGCCTTTGATACTAAATTCAATGAGTTACAGTCTCTTAAACAGCAAGCAAGTCAAGCGCAACTTGATTTTATTCGATATTTTGAAGTGTATCAATTGGTTGCCCAAGGCAATTTTGACAAAGCCCAATCTGAATATAAGCTGCTGTTTGATGAGGTTAGTGATCCAATGGTCAAAATCAGAATTAAGGCAACGTTAAGTAACCTGCAAGCCATCAGTCGTCAATACAATGAAGCGCTGATAAATTTAGACTATGCGATCACAAACATAGAAAACAGTCAGGATAAAATCATTCGCAGTAAAATTCATTTTGTCACAGCCAATGTATATCATTTGTTGGACATTCATGACATGAGTGTCAAATATGCTGAATTGGTCATTAAAGATGCTCTCAATGATATTTATTTGTGTAAAGCCAATGCCATAAAATTGGGCTCGGAATTCAAGTCTGGAGAGCTTGTCGAACAGCAGAATGTTCATGAAAATATAGCCTTATGCCGAGCAAACAATCAGTTGGGCTATGCGCTGATTTTAACCTTAGATTGGATTCAGAACGAATTAGTTGGCTTTCAAAATCAAGGTGATTTGAATAATATCAGTCTATTAAAAAAATTCCTTGAGGACCTTGAAAACGAAATTGATGGCACCGAATCAAAAAATTTAATTGGCCTCAAAGAAATGTTATTGGCAAAAATCTATTTAGCTTTGGGATTAGATACAGAGGCTGAAAAACATGCCACACTGGCCATAGAGGGAAGCTCCAATAACGGCAATACGCTCCAAGTAGTTGAATCTTTGAAAGTTCTCAATGGTTTGGCGCTCAAAAACAATGATTTTAAAATGGCATATGAATACATGTCACAAATCAACCGAGTTGAAAATGAGATATTTTCCGAGGCCAAAGCCAAGCAAATGGCGTTTATGTCAGTCAAGCATGAAAACTTAGCCAAACAACTGGAGATAGAACAGCTCAATCAAAATAACCAACTGCTGTCGTTGGAAAACAAGTTAGCCGCGGAGACATCCAAAAAACAACAGTTGATGATGTTATTGGTAGTGAGTTTGCTGGTTTTATTGGCGCTTTGGACTTATCGAATCAAAAAGAAACGCGATTATTTCAAACAAGTGGCAGAAATAGATCACTTGACTCAAGTCTTTACCCGCAAAGCCTTTGAGGAAAAAGTCAAAGTTATGCTGGATGCCTGTGCGGCTAAAAACCAACCGTTGAATTTAGCCATCATGGATTTAGACCATTTTAAAACGGTCAACGATCAGTACGGTCATCTGGTTGGTGACTGGGTGTTAAAACAAGTCATTTTGACCTGTGAGGAAGTTGCCAATCAAGACATTCTGGTGGCTCGATTGGGTGGCGAAGAGTTTTGTATCGTCTCACCACAAATCACCCAACTGGAAATGACTCAATTAGTGGAGCGCATGCGTCTAGCTATTGAACAAATGGATTGTTCAGGGTCGGGTTCTGAATTTACCATCACTGCCAGTTTTGGAGTCAGCAGTTCTTTGCGATCGGGCTACGAAGTGTCCATGCTATTAACCCATGCCGATGTGGCTCTGTTTGAAGCCAAAAACAAGGGTCGTAATCGGGTGGTGGTGTTTGATGAAATCAAACAGCAGAGTTCAGCTGCATGATGTGCTGATAATATCCTTCTGACTCTGGCATGCCTAAAGTCAGCCTGAAACCTGCATGCGAAGTTAAAAACGCTTGATTTGGCATCACCATAAAACCATGGTTTTGAGCCCATGACTCAGCCAATTCTGTGGCATTTTTGTTTTTGAGTTGCATGAAACCAGTGGCTGCTGCCTTGGGTGTTTGCCAATAAAGTTCAGGGTGCCCTTTCAAATGTTTTTCTAACCACTTTTTGTTGTGCTTGATGAGGGTTCTGTTGCGTCGCCAGATTTTTTCACTGTGTGGAATGATGATTTCGCACAGCTGAGTATCAATGCTGCTTTGGCAGATTGATAAATGCGACTTTATGGTCATCAAAGCCTGACGAATTTCATTGTCCTGCAAGGTCAGCCAACCCAACCGAATACCGGGTAAGGCCAAGGATTTTGACACCACGCCCATTGATATGGCTTTTTTGTAGTTGTCAGCCGCTGCTGGTAACTGGTCTTTGGGTTGGTGTTCAAGCCCACGAAACACTTCATCGGAAAACAACCAGCAATCATATTGCTCACACAAGTCAATCAACCGTTGTTGATCAGCTGCTGTGATGTGTGCGCCGGTGGGGTTGTGTGGAAAGTTCACCACCACCAACTTGGTTTGCTGACTGATGGTCTGTTCCAGTTGTGGCCAGTTGATTTGCCACTGATTCGATTCATCCAATGGTAATAACTTCACTGCTGCGCCAGTCTGTTCAGCCACTTGAAACAGGGGTTCAAAACAGGGGCTGAAACAGATCACTTCATCACCTGCATCGAGCAAGGCATTCATGACCAGAAATATGCCTTCTTGTGCACCTGATATCAGCACCACATCATCAGCCGAGAGCTGGCTGTTGTGGTATTGGTGACAAATTTCTTCCCTCAGTTTTAATGCACCTTGTGTGCTGGCATAAGCCAGTGAAGATTGTTTCAGGCTGGCGGTTAAATCAACCCCGAGTAAATCATTCAATTCACCCCACGTAAACGGTTCGGGGTTGCTGCTGTGCAGGCTTTGCAATGAACTGTTAGGTGCACTATCAATTAGCATTTTTGCACTGCGCATTTTCGCACTGATTTGGGCCATTTTAAACGGCTTAAATTTCATTCAGCTGCGTTTTTTCCAAATGGTCAATTGTGCCACGGTGTGTTGATGTTTTCTGGCAGTTTCACGAATCACAAAAGGTATGTCTTGGGGTAAGTTGACCAAGTCATAATCTGCTTTCAGGTGTGCTTTCAAGGCATCCAATGTACTGAAGTTTTCACCATTTACTTTTAAGCCGCCTAACCAGTTGGCTTTGTCAGTAAACTCTTCTAACCAAGTGTAGGGTGAAGTGATGACCAAGTAGCCACCGGTATTAATGCGTTGAGTGATGCTGTCCAAAAATTGTTTGGGCTGGTACAAGCGGTCAATCAAGTTGCCAGCAAAAATCAGATCGTAATTGTTGTATTTGGTTTTCAAATTACAGGCATCACCTTGTGCAAAATTAATGTTGTGAACTTTGTCATCTATGTCCAACGCAGATAACTTAAACGATTTTAATTCTGTCAGTTCGCCCTCGGTCGGAATCATGTATTTGACCTCACCATGTTCAACTAAATTGATGGCGTTGCGGATAAACCGGGTTGAAAAATCCAAAGCATCGACGTGATCATAATACCTGGCCAGTTCAAAACTACTGCGCCCAACGGCACAACCTAAATCCAAAGCACGGGCATTATGAGTTAAATCAACATGGGGTATCAAAGCATCAATACAGGCTTTGGGGAAATTAGGCACGCCAAAATACTCACTGCCATAATGAAATTCTAGGTATTGTGAGATGAGTTCATCTGTTTCATAGGTGTTGAAAGTTTGGTCCACTTGTTGCTCCGATTCGACGTATCTAAATCCTGCATGTTGTAAAAAATGCCTGCGAAAGGCATACCTTGAGTCTTTGTGCGCTTCATTGCCAGTACTGATCCAGCTGCCGCCCTTAATTAAATTATGTTGCCCATCAAAAGTAGGCACTGAAAAATCGTCATAGGCTGGGTGTACTTGAAAGCCATCAAATCCGTCAATTGCGGTTTCAGTCCATTGCCAGACGTTACCAATCACATCACCAAATTCATCTTCGCCAAATGTAAACATATCAACCGGCACTGATGAGGCAGCGTATGCCAATTCTATGTTGCCTGGTGGCTGGTCCCATAAGGGGTAATCAACCTTGACGGTTTGTTCATACAGGCGTTGCCATTCAGCTTCGGTGGGCAAACGAATGGGATGACCTGTCCGAGCAGCCAACCAATTACAGTAGGCTTTGGCTTCTAAATAATTCACGTCAACCGGCCAGCTCCATGGCATGTCAAAGACTTCCGTCATGCTGCGGTATTGCCAATCACCTGAGTTGTTTTTAAGCCAGAATGCAGGGTGCTTGGCCTGTTTAAATTTACGCCATTGCCAGCCTTCATCGCTCCACCATTGTTTATCCTGGTAACCGCCATCTTCAACAAATTGCATGAATTCATGATTGGATACTAAGAATTGACTGGCTTTAAAATCCTCCACCACAGTGGTTTGTTTGCCGTATTCATTGTCCCAACCATAAGTGTTGCTGGGTAATGACCTGCCTTGTTTCACCGTGCCACCATCAACATGTAACAGTTGATTCTTAACCACTGAATGATCGCCATGGTGTCGTGTCCATGCCGTTCGGCTGATGACCTTGTTCAAGTCCATTTGTCTGATGATGACGCTGGATGTTTCCAAGTGAATGCGTTCGTGTTCAATCCCCATCAGTAAAATCCAAAATGGGTCTTGCCATTGAATCGGAAGTGATAACTCAGTGGTGTCAATCAAATCAAGCACCACTTTTTTGACCTGATCGCGGTAAGTTTGTATCGCAGACAAGCTTGGCCAATTAAAATTGGTGTCATTCAAATCATCCCATGACATTTCATCAACCCCAATGGCCATCATTGATTCAATGTCATCATTGACGTTGTAATCAATGATTTTTGCAACCCTGAGTTTATTGATGAAAAACACGGCTGTGTGTGCGTAATAAAAAATCAGGGGATGCCTCAGAGGTTCAGCTTTCAAGTAAAAGGCTGCTTCATCTTTTAGGCAAGTGAACAAACTTTCGTAAGCTTCGTAGGTATTGATGAAGTGCGTTTTGATTTCAGCTCGCTTACTTACCACATCACCTTGATCAATTATTGGGGTTTTTGTGATTGATAGCGTCATGTCCAAGTGTGGGCTTAATTTATTTGTTTTGCTTTTCATTTTCATAGTTTCGCTGCATGGCTGTGAAAATTATATCAATTTTTAAATCAGTTTATTGCCTGCTGAATCAGACCCAGACTCAGTAATTTCATCACACTTTATGGCAGTTTATGCTGAGAGATATGCGGATAGTTTAAGAAAATGGCAAGTTTTAATGAGAATTAATCCATTAAAACTGCCGCTTTATGCGAAAGCTTTGTATTAAATCTGAGCTGTCATGTTAAAATAGCGTGGTTTTAACTGAATAAACATTTGTGCAAGAAATCAAACAAACCCCCAAACAAGCCAGCCACATTTCAGAAGTCATAACTCAAGCTCTTGATGATGCCAAAGCGCAAAACATCGTCAGTTTAAAAGTTGGTCACCTGACTTCAGTGACAGATTATATGATCATTTGTACTGGTAGTTCCAACAGACACATGCGACATTTGGCCGAAACGGTAATGCAAGCCTTGCAAGAATCTGGACTAGAAATCCTCAGTACTGAAGGCCTGAATTCAGATGAGTGGATGATTGTTGATTGTGGCGATGCGGTTTTGCATGTCATGAGTGCCGAGGCACGTGAATTTTATCACCTAGAAGGTCTTTGGGACATCAACGAAACTGCTGAGGAATGAAAATCAACTTATTGACCCTGGGGCACAAGATGCCCGACTGGGTGAATGTTGCATTCAACACCTACAACGATCGTTTACCGCATCACCTTAAAATTCATATCAAGGAAATGCCAGCCATTTCAAGACAGAAAGGCTTAACCATGCCTCAAATCAAAGCGCAAGAAGCTGAGTTAGTTATCAAACAACTTAAATCAGACAGCTACAACATTGCCTTGGATGAAAAGGGTAAGTCAATGAAAACCACTGATGTGGCGCAACAATTAAATCATTGGCAGATGAATGGCCAAGACGTCAATATCATAGTCGGTGGTGCCGATGGTTTGGATACCAGTATTTTACAACAGGCTCAACTGACTTGGTCACTGTCCAAGCTCACTTTTCCACATCAGTTGGTCAAAGTGATCGTGGCTGAACAACTATACCGGGCTCACAGCTTGTTAAGCAACCACCCTTATCACCGGGAATAGTGAGGTTCATGGTCGAAACGTCATCACACGACATCATTTTAGGCTCTGCTTCGCCGAGAAGACTAGAGTTGCTCGAGCAACTGGGTTGGTCTCCAATGGTGTTGCCGGTTGATATTGACGAGCGAGTGGCTAACGAAGAATTGCCCACCGAATACTGTTTGCGTATGGCTGAAGAAAAATCTGTGGCTGCGCAACAGATGATTCAAACCAGCTCACCGAAAAATTCATTGCCCATTATCACGGCGGATACCATTGTGGTATTAGATAATGAAATTTTAGGCAAACCCACTGATGAGCATGACGCTTTGTTAACGCTAATTAAACTTTCGGGGCGAGAACATCAGGTATACTCAGCACTGAGTGTGTGCCATGCTGGTAAAGCCTTCAACCAAATCAGTACCAACACAGTTAAAATGAGCACCATCAGCAGCGCACAAATGGCCGCTTATATTGCCACTGGTGAGCCCATTGACAAAGCAGGGGCTTATGGTATCCAGGGTTATGCGGCGATGTGGATAGAAAAAATAAATGGCAGTTATTCTTCTATTATGGGGTTGCCATTGTTTGAGACCACAGTTTTATTGAATGAACTGGGTATTAAGTCCCCATTAGATGGTTCGTAGATAAATAAATGTCAAAAGAAATTTTAATCAACAGCAATGATTTTGAAACTCGAGTGGCTTTAGTCGAAGAGGGACATTTGACTGAAGTGTGGTTAGAGCGTTCGCAACAACATTCTATCGTTGGTAATATTTACCAGGGCACTGTTGAGAAAGTGTTGCCAGGCTTACAAGCGGCTTTCGTCAACATCGGTGAGAGCAAAGCCGCCTTTATTCATGTTTCAGATATTGAAGAACAGTCTGACCATCGCATCGATGCCTATGAGGCCAATTATGGTTCGATTGCACAAATATTGCATGAAGGTCAAGCCATTGTGGTGCAGGTCTATAAGGACCAAATTGGCAGCAAAGGTGCGCGAATAACCACTCAATTAAGCATCCCCAGCCGGTATTTGGTGATGATGCCCAACAACCCCTCTTTAACAGCCATATCTGCCCGAATTACTGATGAAGCTGAAAGAGCCCGCTTGACTGAATTGTTACAGAAAATCAATCATGACAACCAAGCTTTTGGTTTAATCGCCAGAACCAATGCTGAACAGGTTGGTCACACCGCTTTATTCCATGACTGGCGTTTTCTCAATCGCTTATGGAGCCGTTTGGATGCTCGAATCGCAGCGGCCAAATCGCCCAGTTTGATTTACAGTGAATTTTCATTGGCTAAAAAAGTGGTGCGTGATCACGTCACTGAAAATTTAACCAGGATAACCACCGACTCATATGATATTTATCATCAGTTGTCAGAATTTCTTCGTGATTTTGCTGCTGAATGGTCAGGTGATTTGATAGAGCATACAGTTTCTCGGCCGTTGTTTGATCAGTTTCATATTGATGATGAAATCGATCGCTCAATCAGTAAACGAGTGGCACTCAAGTCTGGCGGCAATTTGGTTTTTGATCAAAATGAAGCGATGACCACCATTGATGTTAACACCGGTCAGTTTGTCGGATATAAATCATTGGAAGACACCGCATTCAAGACCAATTTAGAAGCCGCACAAGCATTGGCTAGACAACTGCGCTTGCGTAACATTGGTGGTATCATCATCATTGATTTCATCGATATGATTGAAAAATCGCACAAATCGGAGGTATTGCGAACTTTAGAAGAGCAGTTAGAAGGAGACAGTGCGCGCACCAATGTGCTGGGTTTCACTGGGTTGGGGTTGGTTGAAATGACCCGCAAACGCACCACTGAAAACCTACAGGACATGCTGTGTGAACCTTGTGATAAATGCCATGGTGTGGGTTCAATTGAAACCATTCAAACCATCAGTTTCAAGCTGTTCCGAGAAATCACCCGTTCAGTTAAACAATTCAAGGCCAGTAAGGTGATGGTGATTGGATCCAGACGGTTGGTTCAATACATCATTGAAGAACATTCAGAAACTCTGTCTGAGATGGAGGAAAGCTTAGGCAAACGCATCAGCTTTCAGGCTGAAGAAAGTTATGAGAGGCATCAACATGATGTGGTTTTATTGTAGTGACAAATAATCATTCACTTTCATTGTGACTAAAGTCAAAAAACATCATCCCTTGTTAAAACTATGGATTAAGTTACGTGGTTTGCTGGCATTGGTTATTGTGTTGGCTGGTTTGCTTGTTGGTTTACTGAGTTTGTTGTTACCGTTTGAATCATTGTACAAAGACCGCTTGGAAAAGTTTCTTGAGCAACAATGGAATCTCAAGGTCGAAGTACAGGAAATCAATGGTTCCTGGCAAGGATATGGACCCTATTTCTCACTCAAAAATCTTCAACTCACAGGTCAACAAAGCATCCAATTAGCTTCAGCTGATTTGTCAATTAACGTCTATCAATTAATTATGCCAGGAGGGCGAACGGGCATCGACCTGAGTATCAACCAAGCTGAATTGGATATGATTCATTCCGCAGACGGCGCCAGCATCACCATCGATGAGGATAAAGATGAAGCCCGATTTACAGAACTGTTGGATCGCATCTTAACTACTGGCTCTTTGCGGGTCAATGAAATGGTTTTCAATGTGGCGGATCAATCAGGCGCTGTCCTTCTGAGCGGCTTAGAGGCCAATTTATTGTTAGAACAAGATCAAGATTACCGTGCGCTGAGGATTCAGGTTGAGGGTGGTCAGGGTGACGCTCCAATTAATACAGAACAAAGTATTTCAATTAAAAGCAAGGTATCAAGAGACCAATCATTAACTCGCGATGCGCAATGGTACATCAAGTTTAATCAGTTTGAACTCAGTCAATTAAAGGATTTTGTATCTAAATTTAATTTACCCAAGGGTCAACTTGATGGTGAAATTTGGATGACAGCACAAGCAGGTGACATCAAGACCATGACGGGTCATCTGTCATGGTCTAGCCCGGATCAAGGTTTGGCATTTGAAGTATTGATTAAACAGCAAGTCAGTGAGCAAAACCCACCAGTAATAGAGAATTACAAAGATTGGCAAGCATTGTTAAAAGTACAAAATATAGGCTTCAAAAATCAGCAATTCGAAGACTTTGAGGTGATGTTACAAAGAGAAAATGACATCAGTCAAATCAAAACTTCAAAACTGCCAATGGCTATGCTGGCTCATGTTATTGCAGCACTTGAAATCAGCCCTGTTATTGAAGCCGAGGCATTTGATCAAGTTTCGGGGCAAATTGACCACTTAGAAATCAGCTACGATGATGCCAACAACCAATGGTTGGGTGGGTCACTGAAGTTTTCCGGCTTAAGCATTGAACACCGACAGTTTGCATTGCAGAACCTGTCCGGTTTGTTTGAATTCAACAACCAAGGGGGGCAGTTGTTGCTGGAATCTGATCAAGGCTCATTAGCCATCAGTGAAATTTACCGTGGTACCCTCAACTGGCAGCAGTTGGATGCTCAAATCTCGGTTGATTGGCAAAACCCAATAGCCAGTATTCAGTTGAATACTTTTTGGTGTGCCTGTGAGGATTTCGATTTACAAGTTTGGTCAGATATCAAGTTGAAAGACAATGTCCAAATGGTGTTGAACAGTCGTTTGTCTGCGGTTGATGTGGCTAATTTATATAAATACTGGCCGCACAATGTTTGGAAAGAAAAAACCCTAAATTGGCTAGACCAAGGTTTGTTGGGTGGCCAAGTCGAAACTGGCTTTGTGTTTGTCAATGGCGATTTGGTTCAAGAAGCGTTTAAAAATGGTGCTGCAGAGTTCATTTCTCGGGCCTACACAAAAGGGGTTGATAATCGCTTTCAAGCAGATTGGCCGGTGGTCGAAAACATCGATGCTGTTGCTGAGTTTGATCATGACCAAGTGCATGTGCAATTACAACAAGCCAGTTCCTTGGGTTTGGACATCAATCAGGCCCAGGTTGATATTGAGTCATTTGATGCTGGGATCATCAATGTGGCTTTGGCTGCCTCCAGTGAGAACAATGAAATTTTAAACTACATCAGAAAATCACCTCTGGTGAGCAACATTGAATTGGATGAAAACATCAGAATTGGTGGTCAACAACAGATCAATTTAGCTTTTGATGTGGCTTTGAAGGAAGCCGTTAAGCAAGACTTTGAGCCACAAGGACAGGTGGTGTTTACCGATGGACAATTTTTCACTGAGCATTTTGTTATTGATGGCATCAATGGTCCGGTGAAACTTGATGGTTACCAGCTGTTGATGGCAGATTTGCCGGCGCGATTAATCACCGCCGATGTGCTTTTGAACGGCGAAATTGTCACCAAAAGCCCGGTCGGAGCAACAGTGGATGTGGATTTGACTGGATCTTTAACAACTGATTATTTATTGGATTTAATTCAGCAGGATTTACCTATGTCGGGTGAATCAGATTGGAACATCAACATCAAAAATCTGCGTAAAGGTTTGGTCATGACCGCCCAATCTGCCTTATCTGGCGTGTCAATAGATTTGCCTGCACCACTGAATAAATTGGCAGATGAGAATAAAACCCTGGAAATCAAATGTAACATTCCATGTGCCAACTCAACTGTTGAGATTAATTACAACGATGAAATTAAATCCACCCTTAACAGTGAAGCAGGGCAGTATCATTTGTCGCGCTTACAATTCACAGAATCATTTCAGGGTGAATCAATGGATCGACAAGCGGCTGACTTGTTCGGAGGTTCAATCAATCAATTGGATTTAGATCAGTGGTTGAAGCTCATAGCAGCACAAAATAAAACTGAGCTCCCTGATGGCCAGATAAGCAGCTCAAGCCAGGCAACTGAATGGCCTGTGGATGCAATCCAACTTAATATCAAGCAATTGATTTTCATGTCCCGTGTCTTCGAAAATATTGAACTTAACATCAAACGCTTGGCCGCCAGTTACGTCATTGATGTGGACAGCGAAGCGATCAAAGGTCAGGTAATTATTGATGATGATTTGCTGCAAAAAGGCATCGTTGCTCAATTTCAACACCTCGATTGGATAGAACCGATTGAGGGCTTGGCAGAAACAACAGTCAATGAAGCGGCACAAGATGCGGCAGCAGCCAAAATACCGGATATTCACCTGTGGTCTGAACAGTTCAGTTATGCAGGCATTCCTTTGGGAGAGTTACGCATGGAGATGCGCAATGTGGCCGATGGCATCAAAGTTGAACAATTGAGTTTAAAGTCTGAATTGGCTGAAATTAATGTGTCAGGCAGTTGGAATAAATTTACCACTGGTTTAGGCCGATCAACTTTTAACATTGTGATGTTCTCAGAGCGGATTGCTGATTTTTTACAGAATGTGGGCTTCAATGCACCGATTACCAATGCCCAAACTTTAATCGAGATGGAAGCACAATGGGATGGCGTTCCGAGTCAATTTAACATGGCTACCATTGATGGCAATCTGGGCATTAAAATTGGCCAAGGTCAAGTGCTTGATCAAGAACCTGGTTTTGGGCGGGTGTTGGGCTTGTTCAATTTGACTAATTTGCCACGCCGTTTGATTCTTGATTTTAGGGATGTCTTGGCAGATGGTTTATTATTCAGTAGCATGGAGGGGCGATTTGAAATAGAGTCTGGGGTGGCTAAAACCGAAGATTTCCTCATCAAAGCTTCATCTGCTAAAATCCACATCAAGGGCGATGTTGGTTTTGCTGACCAAAGCTATGACCAAATTATCACCATCAGACCGCAAATTGGCAAAACATTTCCGACCATTGGCGCGATTGCAGGTGGTCCAGTTGGCGCAGCGGCTGGGTTTTTAGTACAAGGTTTGTTGGACAAACAACTGAAAAGTAGCAACGAAATCATTTATCAAGTCACAGGCACCTGGGACAATCCATTGATTGAACTGATTGATAAAGAAAAAACAGCTACACCTGACAAATTAGGCAATACCAAAGATGAGGGATAATCAGTGATCAATAAAAAAAATATAGCACAGATGATATACCTGTTGGTGGTTACCAGCTTTTGTGCCTATCTGGCGTATGAATCTTATGGTCAATCCTTGGCATATGAACACCGCATAGGTGAAGTGTCAGAAAAATTATCGATGTCGGATAATTTTAAATCACAAAGCAAAAAGGTATTAGAGACGATTACTTTTAATTGGTATTCAGGCTATTCCGAAGAATTAGAATCATTGCAACAGCTTCAAGAAAAAGCCAATAAGCACGACAGATTAGCCAATAAATACACCAAACTATTCATAGCTACATTGGTACTGATGTTTTTAATCCATGGTTTTTTGCAATCTAAAATTTCATTGCTGGCTTTGATTTCGGTGACAGTTATGGCATTGGTGACAGGCTGGTTTGCGCCAATCTTGGCCATCATTGCTTATCAAGACATTCCCGTTTTAGGCCAAAGCGTATTTCAATTTGAATCCAAAAGTATCGTATCAGCCTTACAAAAGTTGTATCAGTCTGGCCAGGTGGCGATTGCAGTGGTTATTTTTCTGTTCACCATCTTAACCCCTATTTTCAAATCTTTGATGATGTTGGTGGTGTTGTTCAGCCAAAACCTGCACTTTTCACAAAAAAGCATCAGGGTATTGAAAAGCATAGGGAAATGGTCCATGCTGGATGTCTTCGTGATTGCTATATTGGTCACCTATTTCACCACCAAATCAGGTGGTGCCACTGATGCCACGTTACAAATTGGGGTGTTCTATTTCGTCGCGTATGTCATCGCTTCCATGTTATTAACTTATTTGATCAATTATAAAAACAATGCCAAACAAACAAACCATTCAAACCTTTCTTGAACCTGGCGGTTTAAGCGTATCTGACCTCGAGAATTTACTCGGGGATGCTTTATCTACAGGTGGGGACTTTGCAGATTTGTACTTTCAGTCCTCTCGCTTAGAATCGTGGGTATTGGAAAATCAACAAGTCAAGTCGGGTAGTCACAGCATCGACCGAGGGGTTGGGGTGCGCATCAACCAAGGTGAAAAAACAGGTTTTGCTTATACCGATGTTTTGGATAAAAACAGCATCAGCCATGCGGTTCATACGGCTCGAAGCATTGCCCGCAGCCAGGCAACTCACAGTTCTGTGAACCTACGTCAGGCTCGGGTTTCAGGGTTGTATACAGCACAAGATGTGTTGTTAGGGGTAGACAACACTGCCATCATCCAATTACTCAAGGAAATGGATGTTAAGGCACGTCAACAAGACCACCGGGTTCAAAAGGTGGTTTGTTCATTGGTCTCATCGCAAGAAGAAATCATGGTGGCGGCCACTGATGGTATATTTGCTGCTGATATCAGGCCGATGGTCAAACTCAGTATTCAAGTCATTTGTGCTGATGATAAAGGCCGTATGGAGATGGGTTATGCTGGTGGTGGCGGTCGAATATTGTTGACTGATGTATTCAAAGCAGGGTATGCCGATGACTTTATTGATCAAGCCATTCATGGTGCCTTGATTAATTTACAAGCCAAAGCGGCCCCAGCTGGCGAAATGCCAGTGGTGTTGGCTGGTGGATGGCCTGGTGTGTTGTTGCATGAGGCGGTAGGGCATGGTTTAGAGGGTGATTTCAACCGCAAAGGTTCCTCAGCTTTCTCTGGCAAAGTAGGGCAACAAGTGACATCTAAAGCCTGTACCATCATTGACAGTGGTATTCTACCTAATCGACGTGGTTCATTAAACATCGACGATGAGGGCACACCATCACAAGAAAATGTATTGATAGAAAATGGCATACTGCGCGGTTATATGCAAGATAAACTCAACGCCCGATTGATGGGTGTGCCAACCACAGGTAATGGTCGACGTGAATCATTTGCTCATTTACCGATGCCCAGAATGACCAACACCTATATGTTGGGAGGTGATTATGACCCCAATGAAATCATAGCATCTGTTGATAAAGGCTTGTATGCGGTTAATTTCAGCGGTGGCCAAGTGGACATCACCAACGGTAAGTTTGTGTTCTCTGCATCAGAAGCTTATATGATTGAAAACGGTAAAATTTCCTACCCAGTTAAAGGCGCCACTTTGATTGGTGATGGGCCCACAGCGATGCAAAGAGTCAGTATGGTGGGTAACGATTTGGCGTTTGATCAGGGTTTGGGTGTGTGTGGTAAAGATGGGCAGAGTATTCCGGTTGGTATTGGTCAGCCGAGTTTGAAGATAGATAAGTTAACAGTAGGTGGCACACAAGTATAAGACTCAGTCAATGCAAAAAAAAGGAAATCAAATTAATGATTTCCTTTTTGGGTTGACGTATTACTCCAGATTTAATTTTCTAGACCGTGTTTGAAAATGATGTCAGATTCAGTCGGATCAGTCAATGGGTTGAACTCCACAGCTCCCATGTCACAGGTTGAAACCATGTTGTTGTTACCGTCTAAAGGCCGCAGTTCTCCCCTTTGATCTTCATCAGTACAGTTATTGCCTGCATGGTCTATGGCATTGCTGTCTGCATTCAGCATCAGTGTGGGTGCAAAGCCACCCCACAGGTGTAATGATCCGTTGATTGGGTTGCTGATGTTTTCAATGTCATCCATACCTGTGAAGCCACACGAATCATCGGTACTGGCGTTGAAATTATTCACCAAGTCAACTTCACTGATTGGATACACCCATGGATCATTGCAATCTTGAAAGGTATTGTTAACCATCAGGGATTTGCGTATTTTCAATTGTAATTCACCTTGGTGATTGTCATTTCTGGTAAAGCGAAGCCCACGGCTTTGATGGTTTGCAATGGTTGATTGATTGATATCAGTAAAACCACGATCAGATCTGATGCCGGCATAGCCATTGTTAGCGATGGTGGAATTAAAAATAAAACTCGCTGGTGGCGTTGCATTGATGCCATTGGGGTTAAAGTGCATGGCATATTGGTTGTTGGTGAGCGCGGCATCAGTCGGATTGGTCAAAAGCTGACCATTGTGTGCCACTGTACTGGTGGCAAACAACAGGACACTTCTGTTCAATACAGCACTGCCCACAGAAGATAAGTTTTGTGGTGTGTTTTCACCGGTGACAGCATTGTGGTGGAAGTAAGTGTTTTCTATGGTCACTGACCCATCATTGAACAAAGCGCCACCTCTGTTTGCCAAGTTGTTGACAAAGATAACCTCATTGGTAGAAAAGATACCGCCTGCTTCGACTTTAACGGCACCGCCTTCAAAAGAGGTGGCTGAATTGGCCATGCCATTTTTCAAGGTTGCATTTTCAAGGCTTAGATTGCCATTACTGTGCACATGAAAGATTCGATCTATACCACCTGCATCAATCACCATGCCAGATAAGCCATTGGTGATGGTTATTTCACTTTTGATGTCTAAATCTCCATTAACAGCAAAATCCTCTTCACCCAATCTGGTTAAAATCAACGCTACGTTGGAAGGTACTAAGATGGCGTCAGCCCCAGGTAAATCATTGGCTTCCATGATGGCTGCTCTTAGGGTACAACGGTCACCTACCAGTCCTGTTGCTGCACAGACACCGTTACCGGTTAACTCATCAGGAGCATCTTCAATGCGGTCCACTAAAAAGATGGCTGCTGGTGAGTTGGTGGCAATCAATAATGTTGCGATTGTAAATAATTGACTTAATTTCATATAAAACCTCAGTTTTTGTTTCGATTGCTTATACATTCGGCAAATCAATCCAAACGTTTGAAATTTTTTAAATTAAGTGATTATTTCCAGTTAACTGTGAACGGGTTCACACCCATCAGTCATTTAACTGCTGTTTTGAGGGGACTGATAGGAAGTGCTTAAAGGTATTGAAAAACAAGAGGGTCTGCTCAAGCTGGGGATGGGAGCGGATGAATCTAGCGTTAAGAATATCCACGGTTAATTGAGGGTGTTTTAAGTGCCAGAAGATGAGGTTTTAATCCGTTATTTGCATGCATTCAATGAAATCACCAGCCTTTGGCTGTTTTACCGCCAACCGTCAAACTGTTCAACTTAATTTGTTTGTTGTTAAAACATACATCTTCTGTCAATGCGATGGATTACTGGCTGATAAACCACTGTTTTGATTAAAGTCGTTTGAAACACTCAAATGAGTCATCGAAAATAACATCTGGATTACTGTTAGGGATAAAAGTTGAGCAGGCCTCAAAGTTAAACAAGAAGTCATCGCCACCACCAAAAGCAACCCTGACTGCATCAACATAGCCAATAAAACTGTTGCCCCAGCCAGACCCAACACCCACATTAACGCCAAAAATATAAGTGTCAGCAGACAGATTGATTTGTGGGTCACCCGGTTGTCCGACCGGTGAATTGTTGATCCAGTCATTGATAGAGCTGTTGTAGTTTTGGATGACACCTGTGCCTGTGCCTTGGCCATTAAAGGATACAAACACCCAAAAGTTATCAGTCATCATATCGACTATTTCCCAACTGTCTTGAGCCGGGTTGTTGAAGCCGTTGTACACACCTTCCCAAACCATCACCCCAGCGACATCATCGGCTGGGTTTTCAGGGGTGTTGTTATCATCATAAAAATTAAGTCGAAATACTGGAATGAAATGTGCCACCGTGGTGCTTGTAGCATCACGATACCAGGCATAGTTTAAGTTTGAGATTTGACCCAATGTTCGTTCGGAGAAGTCAATTTCGGTCATTGACTGTTGCCAAGTGAATTGAAAGTCTGCTTTATCCTGATTATTGGTCTGGGTGTCTGTAGCAAACATCAGTGAACCGTCTCCAAACAGCGGTTGGTTTTTGTTGATTTCAACCAAGCCATCATCTCTGACATTAACAGCTTGCCAACCCTGGGTATTGATTGGCGTGACTTCAATTTCTTCAAACGCGAAGACTTGAAAATTGAACAAAACAATCAAAGTGGTGGTAATAATTTTTTTCATTTGTTTAATAACTTGAATGACATGACGGTATAAATTTATCATCCATTGACTGAAGTCACAATCAGCTGCGACATAAGTTGGCTTTTCGCCTAAATTAATCAGCTGAGATTAAAGATGAGACGGTGAAATGAGCTCTGTTGACCCAAAACGTCAGTTGATGCTTAGAAAATTGAATTGACGGTTAATCATTCAACAAGACATGCAGTAAATTGTCTTGGAAGGTGATGTTTTTGGTTAATTTGAGGTGGTCTTCGCAGACAAATACGGGGTATTTAATTTTTACGGTTTTCAGTGTTTGGTGGGTGGTTTTGTTATAAATTTGGCCGAGTAGAGAGGATTTACTCACTTGTCCATCACCTGGCTCGAATAAGATTGATTTTTGTAATTCCACATCGCCAAGGTCTTTGTCTAAAGCTGTCTGTAAAGTCAGTTGGCCAGTTAATTCATCCACGATTAAACGATTCAGGGTTTCTTTGCATGAACCGCCCATCACCACAAAACCTTCCTGTTCAATTTCATATTGTGGCGACAGTGCCAGCCAAAATGCCTTAGCCCGTTTTAACTGGAGATTGAAAAACTGTTGTAACAAGACCACTTCTTGTTGGCCTGCAGCTTCAGATTCAGATTCAGCATGCTTGATGATGCGATTGATTACCACTGGATCGAAAATGGCCCATTGATTTAGTTGCCACAGGGTTGGGTCGTATAAATCAATTAGCACATAATTACCAGCGGTGTCAGCCGCCCAATGACTGTCTGGGTGAGGCAACAACTGATAAATGCTGGGCATGGTGATTTGTACCTCAACCGGTATGTTACGTAAATTAAAGTCAAAACCTGATTTAAGTCGATCGATGGCTTTTACCGTGCCCAATTGCGGCGTGCCTAAGAAAATGGCATGACGGATTTTATTGGCTTGAGAATCAGTCTTTATCGGCTCTGCGATGGTTTCGGCATCTGACATCAGTGCCGGTAATACATCGAGCTCTCCAAACCGTTGGTAGTACCGCAAGATTAAGCCACCCAAGGAATGTGCCACCACATCGACTTGTTTATGACCGACATGTTGGGATAAAACTTGATTGATGAATTGCGCCAGTAGTTGGGCGTTGTGAACATTGTCCTGGCGCCAGTCATAATGAAACACATAAAGACTTCGGCCATTAGGAGCAGGTTGGTTGATGTCGCTGATTTGATAGCCGCCATACTCGGCTAAGGTTTCAATGATGTCATCATACATGCTTAAGCCGGAATAAGAATCAAAAATGGCATACGATTCAATGATCGAGTCATCAACTTCCAAGCTATTGGGTTTGATTTGATTGGCTAAGTTTTTATAATTTGAAAAAATCAGATCCTTGATTTTGCCCGGCCAAACCTCTTCTTCGGTATTTATCAGACGTAATTTACTGCCCAAAGAACCATGGATTAAAATCAGAGGGGTGTTGCTGTCATCTGTACCTATCGGCTGGTACAGCCTTGCCAAGTCTGGTTTTGTATTGACTTGGCAGGCTGTCAGCAAACATAAGTTTAGGAGTAAAAATAAACGCACAAATTAATAATCTTGAACCAACTGTACAAAAGCCTTAACACCATTCAATAAAGCCGGTTCATCAACATAAAAATGCGGTGAATGGTTGGAAGGTGCTGTGCTGGCTTCTTGGTCTGTTGGGGTTATGCCCAAAAAGAAAAACATCCCGGGTACCTCATTGGCAAAATATGAAAAATCCTCAGCCCCGGTAATCAGACCTGGATCAACCACATTATCTTTGCCAAAAACTGCGTACAAAGAGGGCAGCATTTTCTCCGCCAACTCAGGGTCGTTAACCGTAACGGGATAACCTTCATTGATTTTAAATTCAACATCAGCTTCGTTGGCTTGTGCCACATGGGTGACGATGTTGCCCAATTGTCGATGAATGTCATCTCGAATGTCCATATCAAAATTTCTGATGGTGCCAACCATGGTCACATCATCAGGAATGATGTTGTTGCGGATACCGCCTTTGATGGCACCAAAAGAAACCACTGCAGGTGCTTGGGTGATGGCTGTTCTGCGAGACACGATGGTTTGAACTGAGTTGATGATTTGTGCCGCAGTGACAATCGGGTCAATGCCTTTCCAAGGCGTTGAGCCATGAGTTTGTTTACCAATCACTTTAAGTTCAAAGTCATCCACTGCTGCCATAGAAGGACCTGATCTGAAGGCTGCTATGCCGGAGTTTTTGTTGGCCCAAACATGTAAGCCAAACACCGCATCAGGTTTGATGTCGTTGAATAAGCCTTCAGCTAACATCAGTTCAGCGCCACCTTCCTCATCACCAGGAGCACCTTCCTCAGCCGGTTGAAAAATAAACATCAAAGTACCCTCAAGCTCAGCTTTGTTTTTAGCAAATACCTCAGCTGTGGCCATCAGAATGGCTACATGGGTGTCGTGGCCACAAGCGTGCATCACTCCTACCGTTTCACCGCGGTATTCAGCAGTCGCTTTCGAAGCAAAAGATAAATCCACTTGTTCAGTCACAGGCAGGGCATCCATATCCGCTCGCAAAGCCAAAGTGGGACCAGGTTTATCACCTTTTAAAATGGCGACCAATCCTGTATAGGCCACACCAGTCTTGACTTCTAAGCCCAAGGCTTTGAGGTGTTTCTCAACGTAAGCAGCCGTTTTGAATTCGCGGTTACTCAATTCTGGATTTTGATGCAGGTGGCGACGCCACTCCAACATCTGACTTTCTATTTCAACGATGTCCTGTTGGATGTCTGCCCACAAAGGTGTACTCAATGTGGTGAACAATAGTGCGATGATTAATTTCATGTTTATCCTCTTAATATCTCAACTCAGTATAGTTAATTAATGTTCAATGATGTTAATTACTTGTGTTGTTCTGGTGACAGTTGATGCCAGAAGTAACTGTAAGTCAAAGCCCTTAAATAAGCTGATTGGTTGTTGTTCGAAGCGCCGCCATGACCGCCTTCGATGTTTTCATAGTAAAAATAGTCTTTATCCATGGCTTCCATTTTGGCCGCCATTTTTCTGGCATGCCCTGGGTGGACGCGATCATCTCTGGTTGAGGTGGTGAAAAAGACTTTGGGGTACTCCTTATCGGCGTTGAGGTTGTGATAAGGCGAATAGGTTTTGATGTAGGCCCATTCTTCAGGCATATCGGGGTTGCCGTATTCGGCCATCCAGCTGGCCCCAGCCAATAATTTATTGTACCGTTGCATGTCAAGTAATGGCACAGCGCAAACCACCGCATTGAACAGATCGGGCCGCATGGTAAATGCCACGCCAACCAATAAGCCACCATTGGAGCCACCATAAATACCCAGGTGTTGAGGTGATGTGATGCCTTTGGCTATCAAGTCCTCAGCGACACCAATAAAATCATTGAAAGCAACGTGACGGTTTTCTTTTAACGCAGCTTGGTGCCAAGCCGGACCATATTCACCGCCACCACGGATATTGGCAACCACATATACGCCACCGTCTTCAAGCCAGTTAGTCCCCACGATACTGGAATAATTGGGCCGCATAGAAACCTCAAAACCACCGTAGCCGTACAGAATGGTTGGGTTGTTACCATCAAACAGCAAGTCTTTTTTCATCACCACATAATAAGGAACTTGGGTTTGGTCATCAGCGGTCATAAAGAATTGCTCAACCTTTAAGTCGTCAACTTCAAACATGGCTGGCAATGACTTCAGTGGCTCAGATTGCATCGTTGATGCGTTGTAGTGGTATAAGGTTGAGGGGGTCAGGAAATTGCTGTAATTAATGAAGACATCGTCATTTTGATCACTGCTGCCAGAAATGGATATGGCACCAAAAGCTGGTAAGTCGACTTGATTACTTTGCCATTGGTCATTTTCATAACTCATCTGATAAATCACGCTGCTGACATCTTGTAAGGTATTAACCAGGACATAATTTTTTGAGCTTGAGACCGAACTGATGGAAGTGCTGGCATCAGGTTGCATGATGACTTCAAAGTCTTTTGAGCCATTCAAATAATTCTCAAACTCGATGGCAATCAAGTTGCCTTGCAGGTAGGTCTGCCCAGCCACTTGCCAATCTGACTTCAGCTCGAAAATAGCTTGACCATTGATCAACCCTGAAAAGCCAATGTCTTTGGGTAAGTCCAGTTCTTTGGCTTGATTGTTGTCATCTAAGATAAACCACGATCGAGTATAAAAACTGTCGCCTTGGATGATGAACTTATAAGCAGTCTCGCCATCATAAATAACCGCAGGCCAAATGCCAACATCGGCTTTTTGACCCTCAAAGATAACGGCTGCATCGTCTAATGAGCTGCCTCGTTGCCACATTCGTGTGGTTCTGGGGTAACCAGAATCTGTCATGCTCTCAGCGCCGAAATCTGCACCCACCATGACCGTATTGATGTCCACCCAAGTGATGCTGTTTTTCGATTCTGGCAAGTAAAAACCACCCTCGATGAAGGTTTTGGTGTTTAAATCAAACTCTTTAACCACTGTGGCATCAGCACCGCCTCTGGATAAATTAACCAAACAGCGGTCATACACTGGATAACGACATGACATGCCTTTATAAACCCAATTTTCACCATCAGACTCGGCCAAAGCATCGACATCAAGCACGGTTTCCCAAGCTGGGTCCTCTTGGCGATATTCTGCCAAGGTGGTGCGACGGTATAAACCCCTGACATGGGTTTCATCACGCCAGAAGTTATACAGGTAGCCATTCATTTGACTGACATAAGGAATCCGTTCATTGGAGTTGTATATATTTTTGTTGTTTTCATACAAAGCTTCAAACTTTGGATGGGCTTTGATAACGTCCAAGGATTTTTTATTCCGTGACTTAACCCAATCGATGGCTGCTTCAGACTCAACTTCTTCCAACCACAGAAAGGCGTCTGTTTCAGCTTGTGTTTGTATAACACCTGGCGCCTCTGGCTTAACCGACGGTTTTTGCGCACATGCACTGAGCAACACAACCCATAGCCATAAATTCAAGCTTCTTAACATAACAACCCTCATGATGTATTCTCAAAACTGTGGTTAAGCTTTCCGGTCAACCACAAAAAAACAATCATTATAGATGTTAGGCTGGCTTATTTCATCTGAAAACAATCCTTGAATTTTAATTGTGTTAATCCCATATCAAATACTTTACTATTTTGGGATGAATCCAATGACCATCAAAGCAACCATTAAAACCAATAAAGGTGATATTAACCTCAACCTGACTGCTGATAAAACTCCAATTACAGTGGCTAATTTCGTCAATTTAGTCAAAAACGGATTCTATAACGATTTGTCTTTCCATCGTGTGATACCTGATTTTATGGTTCAAGGTGGTTGTCCGATTGGTACTGGAACAGGTGGGCCAGGGTACAAATTTGAAGATGAGTTTGATGCTTCATTGAAACATGATAAACCAGGCGTGTTATCCATGGCCAATGCCGGCCCAGGCACCAATGGCAGTCAGTTCTTCATTACTCATGTTGCCACCCCTTGGTTAGACGGCAAACATTCTGTGTTCGGTGCAGTTGAATCAGATGCGGATCAAGCTGTGGTTAACGCCATTGTAGGTGGTGATTCTATTTCAGCCATTGAATTAAGCGGTGATGTGGATGCTTTGTTAGAAGCACAAGCTGATCGCGTTAAACAATGGAATGATCACCTTTAATCCCGACTGATCATTTTTTACACTCAAAGCCGGTGTATGATTTACCGGCTTTTTTATTGAAAAATATTTTTTCAAGATTCATTGGACATAAGCCACCTGCACATCAGTAAAACAGCTGCTGACTGTGGTGAAATTGGATATTTTTCACCACTCAGGTTATAATTCATTTTAGCCTAACACAAGCCAGCATTCATGCTGGCTTTTTAGTCAAAGCGTCACACACATTTTTTAAACTGTGCTGTCGATGTCGTTTCCACCTCAACTCACCAGGTGGCAACTGAGGTTTCAGGAC
>CAYGPU010000011.1:0-140317 GCA_964352015.1 uncultured Marinicella sp. | reverse complement strand
AGATGGTTGAAATATCATTCTTACCTGAACCAGATTTAAAGCAACACAGGTTGCTTGTTGCTCAGCTTAATGCAGCAAAATTAAAGCTTCATTGAACTAAAGTAAGAATAGTTTTCCGACACCTTAAAGAGAGTTTCGGCCTACGTTAAGCAAAATAATTTTTCCCCACTATAAAAAGAGTTTTCTGACACCGTAAAAAGGGAGTTACTTATCACCAGAAAAAAAAGGCAATTTACTGACCCATAATAAAGAATTTTTGGAGTCAGTCATAGGGTAATTAATGGACACTATAAAAAAGGTCTTTTGCTGATGTTAGTAACTTAGTTTTGTTACACTATAAAAAAAGAGCGTACGGGGATGGTCAAAAGTCCATTTATGGTTTCTCAGAATAACGAACGGCTAAACATATTTTTATTTTTCCAGAATTTAAGTTTATTAATATTAAAAGCCTTGACCTATAAATTTATGGACTATGGCGTAAGATTATCGTGTTCACTTTTGCTTTTCATCAAGAATGGCTCTTGTGAGTTATTTTGATTTATATTAAAAGCATGGGTTTTCGTAAGACAGCTATTCAAACAAGTCAAAAAACGGAGGCCAAATCGCACATATCCCGCACAACTTATTATAGGCTATTGATTTATATAATATATATTTAATAAAATGGTGCCCGGAGGCGGAATCGAACCACCGACACGGGGATTTTCAATCCCCTGCTCTACCGACTGAGCTATCCGGGCGCACCAAGTTGAGACTGGACGTCTCGTAAGGAAGGCGAATTATAATAATCACCTGTGGTACTGTCAAACTTTTAATTCAATGATTGTTGAATTTCTCAATCACGGTTGCTGAAGTCAATCACCTGCATTAGGCGCAAATCCTTGCGGCGTCACGTCTTTACCTTCAAACAGGAACTCAACCATCTTTTGTTCAATGATTTTTCGGTGATCGGGATCAATCGGGGAAAAATGGTTCTCATTGATGATCATGGTTTGTTGTGCCAGCCATTCTTGCCAAAATTTCAAGCTGACTTGTTGGTGAATCTTGGCACCTAAATCCCCGGGATAAGGTGTATATGGAATGGGCTCTTGGCCTTCGCCGTATTTGATGCAGTTAATGGTCATGTTAAGTTATCATGTTGGTTGAGTATATGAATCAGGGCTTTGGGGTGTGGTTGATTGAGCAAATCTTGTCGTGCAACCATCTCCACAGCTGTTAATTTAATCGGCTGTTGCAGCAAATACACGTGAATCTGCAATATACGATGGGTGAGTTTATGCGTCAAGCTGAAATGCTGTTTCGCTTCTGGATGTGTCTTAAATAAGGTCTTTTCATCATCAAACACAGGTAAAAACCACAAGTTGGGCCAAATACCTTGTTCATTCCTTCTTTCTAAGCCAACCAACTGCCCCTCAATTGATAACAACGCATACAAATCAACTTCGGTTTGTTTAACTTTTTGTTTCTTGGTGGGGTACTGGGCAATCACGTCTTGTTTACGGGCTTGGCAGCTGGCATTGACTGGACACTGCTCACATTGGGGTTGGTGTTTGGTACAAACCGTGGCACCCAAATCCATCAAGCCTTGGGTGTATGCGGCAGGCTCATGTGCTTCTTTATGGGCTTCGGCCAGTTGCCACAATTGTTTTAAAGTACTGCTTTTATTTGGCTCCCCAGCGACCAGAAAATGTCGAGCGAATACCCGTTTAACATTGCCATCCATGATCGGTTCAGCTTGATCATATGCCAAAGACATAATGGCCGCAGCAGTGGACCGACCAATACCAGGTAAATCAATCAGCTGTTGTAAATCAGTGGGTAATTGACCGCAGTGCTGCTGCAGGCATAGTTGCGCTGTTTTATGTAAGTTTCTGGCGCGGTTGTAATAGCCTAAACCAGACCACAACGCCAGCACTTGTTGTTCATCGGCATGGGCCAAATCATCCAATGTAGGCAGCGCAGTGATGAACCGATCAAAATATTCAACGACTTTAACCACTTGGGTCTGTTGCAGCATGATTTCTGATAACCACACATGGTAAGGTTTAACGACACCAGTGCTTTGTTGCCAGGGCAGTTGTTTTCTGCCGTGCTGATGATGCCAAGCCACCACTTGTTGGCTGAATTTCAATCTGTGCAACTTAATTGATGATGGCTTCGACAAATTCTGCTGCTTTGTAAGGCATCAAATCAGTTGATTTTTCTCCTACCCCAATAAACCTCACAGGAATGCCAAATTCAGCCGCTAAATTAAATAACACCCCACCTTTGGGTGTACCATCTAATTTGGTGATGACCACACCGGTGAGTAAATTGGCTTTGTTGAACTCTCGCACTTGAGAAATGGCATTCTGACCCGTACCACCATCAATCACAATCAAAGTTTCATGCGGGGCTGATTCATCATTCTTGCGAATGACCCGTGAAATTTTTTCCAGCTCTTGCATTAAATTAGCTTGGGTATGTAATCGTCCAGCGGTGTCAGCAATCAACACATCCATGCCCCTGGCCTTGGCTGAAGTCATGGCATCAAAAATCACCGAGGCTGAATCCGCACCGGTTTTTTGCGCCATCACCGGAATGTCCTCACGTTCACCCCAAGTTTTCAACTGTTCTACGGCTGCTGCACGGAACGTATCGCCAGCAGCTAACATGACTTTTTTTCCCATGCCTTTGTACTTACGTGCCAGCTTGGCAATGGTGGTGGTTTTGCCCACACCATTAACACCCACCACCAAAATCACAAAGGGTTGTTTTGATTCATCAATCACCAGCGGTTTCTCGACCACCAGAGCCAGCTCAGTTAAGTGTAGTTGTAAGGCATCAAACACCGCGTCTGAGTCGGACAAATTGCTGCGTTTCAATGATTTCCTGACCTTCTCAATCACCTCCATGGTGGCGGCGGCGCCGACATCAGCCATCAACAAAGTGGTTTCCAGCTCCTCAAACAAATCTTCATCAATTTTTTTCTTCAATGAAAGCATCTGTTTCATTTTTTTACCAAAGTTGTCATTGGTTTTAGTCAACTGTTGGCTCAGTAGGTATTGATGTGGCTCCACGCCTTGGGCCAACAGCTCAGGTGGCACCACTATTTCTGGTTCCGGCTCAGCCTGTGCTTGGGTTTCAGCACTGGTTTGATCCTCTGCACTGACTTCAGCTGGCGTATCCAGTGGCAGTTGCTGATGGGTGGCTGCGCTTTCTTGGCTGCTCAGATGATGACCTTGGTCTGTATTTTCTACCGTGTTATTTTCTGGGGTATTGTTTTGATCTTGTGACTCGTCTGTTGGCTGAGCAGATTTATTTTTTTTATTTTTTTTCTTAAAAAACTTTATCATGAGTTTTAGCTTATGGAAGTCCTGGTTTATTAATGTTTCTCTGCTTGTCTTTAAGCGTTCAGTTGCAGGGCTTGGTTTTAATCAATCAGTTATTCAAATTGATTAAAAAACCGCAACAACGCGAATGGGTACTTAAAGGCGTGCCCTTGGGGCTTTCAATTTCATGGTTGGATGATGGTAAAACAGTTTAAATTGACCCGTCATCACCCACTTCACATGATGTTATTTGAAAGCCAAGAAGTCATGAATAAATCAGAACTTCCTTATTAATTCAGATAGAATATGGCGCATATTCTAACAAATGCAAGCCTTTAACTGTAAGAGACTGCTGAAAAGTAAAAATAAAAATGGTAAAACCCAAAGGACAAATTCGCATCACCGGTGGCACCCACCGCTCCAGAAAAATTACCGTTGAAGACCAACCTGGTCTCAGGCCTACAGGCGATCGAATCAGAGAAACATTGTTTAATTGGCTGGGTCATAATTTATATGGCATGGCTGTGTTGGATTTATATGCCGGCTCTGGCATCCTCGGCTTCGAAGCCGCTTCAAGAAGCGCAAGCAGTGTGACTTGTATTGATAATAACGCCAAAACCGTGATTCAATTACGCAAGAACTTAGCCGCCCTGAAATTTGAACAGCTTAATGTCAGTCAACAAACTGCCAAAAGATTCATTGAAAACTGCCCTGAAAAATTTGATTTAATCTTTTTAGACCCACCGTTTGACAGTGATGAAATGCTCACAATCAATGGTATAATCTCGCCATTGTGCCAGACAGGCGGTTATTTGTATCGCGAGTTTGGTGCTGCACAAGACATTGCACCCATGGATGATACTGTTTGGCGTTTGGAAAAGCACAAACAAGCTGGTCAAGTTCGCTTTGAACTCTGGCAGAAACTTTAAACATTAGTAGTTATATGGCAACATGAGTACAAAAAAACCGACAATTGCTATCTACCCAGGTACCTTTGACCCCATCACCAACGGTCATGCAGATTTAGCCAAGCGAGGCGCTAAAATTTTTGATCAATTCGTGGTCGCTATCGCTGATTCACGGCGCAAAGGCCCTTTGTTCAGTCTCGAAGAACGCATCGACATGGCCACTGAAATATTGTCACCTTATGACAACATCAAGGTGGTTGGCTTTGATATTTTATTGGCGGATTTTGCCACCGAAGTCAATGCCAACGTCATTATGCGTGGCTTGCGCGCGGTGTCAGATTTCGAGTATGAGTTTCAATTGGCCAGCATGAACCGTCATCTAATCCCCAACATTGAAACCATGTTTCTCACACCAGCTGAAGAGTTCAGCTTTATATCATCCTCCTTGATTAAGGAGATTGCTATGCTGGATGGCGATGTCTCGCAATTTGCCCATCCTTTGGTGCAAGATGCCCTCAAACAAAAGTTCGGTCACTGATATGTCATTAATCATCACTGAAGAATGTATCAATTGTGACGTCTGTGAGCCAGTTTGTCCTAATGAAGCCATTTACATGGGTCCGGAGATTTTTGAGATTAACCCTGAATTATGTACCGAATGTGTCGGTCATTTTGATGAACCCCAATGTGCTGAAATCTGCCCAGTCGAATGCATACCCAAAGACCCAGACAACGAAGAAACCGAAGATGAGCTGCTGCTCAAATACCAAAGATTAACAGAAAACTTATGAAACTAATTACCACGCTATTGATTATGATTTGTGTTTCAGCAGCCGCTGAAACACCCAAACAAGCGGCCATCGCCAGTGCCCATCCGATGGCCACCGAAGCTGGACACCGCATTCTAGCCCAAGGTGGCAATGCCTTTGATGCTGCCATTGCAGTGTCATCAACCCTGGCCGTGGTTGAACAACAAAGCTCTGGTATCGGTGGTGGCGCGTTTTGGTTGTTACACCGCGCCAAAGACGGTAAAAATGTGATGATCGATGGCCGCGAAGAAGCGCCAGCCAAAGCCTTTGCTGACATGTTCCTGGATGAAAATGGTGAAGTTAACCGTGATTTGGCCCTTAATGGCCCCTTGGCGGCAGCCATACCGGGTGAAATCGCTGGCTTTGAGCATTTGGCCAAACATTATGGAAAACTGCCTTTGTCGGTGTCTTTGCAACCAGCGATTGAAGCCGCTGAAAATGGTTTTCCTGCCTACCCACGCATCATCAGCACCATTGAACGCAAAGCCAAAGTATTAAAAAGATACCCGGCATCAACCGCTGTTTATTTTCCCAACGGTGAGGTGCCTAAAGCAGGCCAATTAATCATTCAAAAAGACTTGGCCCAAACCCTCAAAGCCGTGGCCAAACATGGCAAAGCCGGTTTTTATGAAGGTGAAGTGGCTGAAAAAATGGTTAAGGCGGTACAAAAACACGGCGGCATCTGGACCCTGGATGATTTGAAAAACTACAGCGTTAAAGAACGCGAGCCCATCACCACCAATTACCAAGGACACCAGTTGGTCACGGCTGCACCCCCGTCGTCAGGCGGTATTGCGATTGCCACCATCTTGAATATTCTATCCGCTTGGGACTTAACCGAAATGGATTTAACCCACCGTGCTAAGCGCATCCATTTGGTCACCGAAGCCATGCGCCGTGCTTACCGAGATCGCAGCATCTACCTGGGCGACACGGACTTCGTTGAAGTGCCCATTCAGCTATTAACTCACCCCTATTATGCGGCAGGCCTGAGAGCCAGTATCAGTCCACACAAAGCCATGCCTTCTGATTTACTGCCCGGCATTGCTGATAACCCCAAAGGTGAGGACACCACTCATTTTTCCATCATCGACACGATGGGCAATTTAGTTTCCGCCACTTTAACGGTTAACACCGGTTTGGCCTCAGGCTTCATCGCCGAAGGTACTGGCGTGCTGCTGAATAATGAAATGGATGATTTCTCCGCCAAACCAGGTGAACCCAATGCCTTTGGCTTGATCGGCGATGATGCCAATAAAATTGAACCGGGTAAGCGGCCTTTATCCAGCATGTCACCGACCTTTGTGTTTTCTGAAGACCAAGTGGCTGTACTTGGCACCCCAGGTGGCAGTCGCATCATCACCATGGTGCTGTTAGGCCTGCTTGATTACTTCGATGGTCACGATGTACATTCATGGGTCAGTAAACCCCGCTACCACCACCAATACCTGCCCGATAAACTCTACATCGAAAAAGGCGCCTTTGATCAAGCCACCATCGATGCTTTAACCGCCAAAGGCCATGAAGTGGTTGAACACCGTGGACAATGGGGCAATATGCATGCCGTGTCTTGGAACAAAAAAACTGGCGAAGTCGATGCCGCCAGTGACCCCAGAACCACCACTGGTTCGGCAGTGGTAAAGTGATATAAATCTTGAGATCACTGAGCCAGTCGAAGTGCACAATATTCCACCCGTTGGAATAGATGGCACAGAAATGGAAATTAACTGTTCATTTCACTCAAATAACGCCGCGCTCTGGGGCAAACCAAAGTGCAGCGTAGGTTTGTCCCTAGCAGCGCCTTGTTAGCCATTTTTTGCATAGTGACTAAATAGCGCCCGCAAAACAATTTGTAGAATTAAAGGTGGGAAACAAATAATGCCCACCCATAGATACTGATTTAATAGGTTATTAGGCGATAACGCACCACCAATAATGAACAATGCAATTGGCACGGCCGTACAAATTGAAAGAAGTACCCCTAATACAGAGCTTTTAATCGCTCCAACTACTGACTCGCTTAACCAAATGACTGGAAACAAAGCAATGAAAGTGATGAACCAACCAGCTCCAAAAGGCAAAGGGAAATACTCTGTCCAGAATGAGGTTGGAATAATCTTGGAAAACAGAAATTGATCAGGCAACAGAATGATCGCAAACCACATAAGAATGGCACTACCAAACGCTGCGAACTTTACTCTCTGCACTGAAGTCTCCATGATGGCTAACAATTTAATAACAGTGCATCAGTGCCTCTATCAAGATATGGGCTTCTTTCCGTGCACGCTTTTTTTAAAGCATTCATTGTAAGTCATTGATTTATTACTTTAAAGGCAATTATTGATTGCATGATTATCAGGAAATGGGCGGATAGATGTGCATGAATGCGTTAATTTACGTCTATTTATGGCTAAACGCGCATTTTTTCTGATTCCCCAAGCTGGCGCTGTCTTAAACGCACTGGTTGGCGGTAACGGGACTAAAAAACTCAATTGTTTAAGTTTTTACCCATCAACAGCATGATGTGTTCGGTTTTGGGGACGTTTAACAACTCATTTTGATTTAAGATTTGGTCATGTTGTGGTGATTTCATGATTCTTTTAACCTGATACCCCTCAGCAAAAACATCATTCACCAGCTTAACTGGGTCAGCGTAACTTCTGGGATTAAACTCCAACAATATTTTTAACTCTTCGTTGTCCTGACGGATTCGCCTCGAACCATACCAAAACATGTCTTCAGCACCTTCTATATCGACTTTGATAAAATCAATTTTTTGATCAGTGGGAATTAAATGATCCAAGGTATTACCGGGGACTTGCACAATCAGTTCACCTTCGCGCATGTTATCAGGGTTGTTTTTACACACACTTAATCGACCATTATTGGTTCGGTTGTTACCAAAAGTGAACTCCAATTGCTCAATCGGTTCTTTATAAACAGCGCAGTTAATCAGTTCAGTCTTGCCAGCCATGCCATTAACTTCTAGCGAGTCTTGCAAAAGTTCACAGAGCATGGGGTTGGCTTCTATGGCATAGACTTTGGCTGCACCATGACCCACCAAACCATTCATTAACAAGCTAAAATAACCATAGTTGGCCCCTACATCAATGACTGACATACCGGGTTTAACGTTCCTTACAACACATTCAGTGTTTTGAATTTCCCAAATGCCTTTGGTTAACAGGTGTCCACAGATTTTCCTGTCTCTGGTGTCGATATAACAATAAAACCGGCCCAATATTTTACACACTGCATTAAAGTCACCCAGATAGGAGTATTCAACCAATTGATTGATCAGTTTTAGATTTTCAGCTCTCAAATCAGTATCAGCCAATCTCTGTAAGTTAAACTTTCCTGATTGATCAAGTGCATTATTCATGTTTAAAACATTCATGGTTAGTTTGTTTGTTAGAGCCTAATGAGCCCCAATAGCATTAAAAGTATGGTTTGCAATATAACGCAAAACAACCTAAATGAGCTAAAATAATGCCATGAAATTTTACTCTATAGAAGGCAATCGCCAAAAACTAGATGCCGGTGCGATGTTTGGCAATGCACCCAAAGCCTTGTGGTCACGCTGGGTCGAGGTGGATGAAATGAACCGCATGGAATTGGCCTGTAGAGCCTTATTGGTTGAAGATTTAAACGGTAAAAATGTTTTATTCGAAACCGGCATTGGTAATTTCTTTGAGCCCAAGCTGAAACAGCGGTTTGGCGTTTACCAAGACCGACATGTGTTGCTTGATTCATTGCGCGAAGTTGGTTTTGAGCCAGAAGACATCGACGTGGTGGTGTTAAGTCATTTACATTTTGATCATGCTGGTGGCATGTTGACCGAATGGTCTGATGGTCAACAGCCAGAACTGGTGTTTAAAAATGCTGACTATCTGGTTGGCGCTGCCCATTGGCAACGTGCTTTAAACCCGCACCCGCGCGACCGGGCTTCATTTATTCCGGTGTTACATGAGTTACTGCAAGCATCCGGTCGGCTGCATATGGTAGATAGCACAACACATCAGCTGTTGGGCGATGCCGTCAGTTTTAAATTCACTGATGGCCACACCCCTGGTTTAATGCATGCACAAGTGGGTGATTTGGTTTTTGCCACTGATTTAATCCCAGGTTCGGCTTGGGTGCATGTGCCCATCTCCATGGGTTATGACCGCTTTCCTGAACAATTAATCGATGAAAAATCTGAATTTCTGCAACAGATAGTAGATAATAATCTCAGGTTGTTTTTCACTCATGACCCAATATATTCAGTAACAAACATCAAACAAACAGATGGTCGCTATACAATCAGTGACCCGATTGAACAATTAAAAGAGGAGCTTCCAACATGCTAACAATCACTGGTTTATATGCCGCTTTACTGACTTTAGTTATTCTTTTCCTTTGTTATAAAGTAGTGGCCTTTAGAAGGATCAATAGAGTTGAAATTGGCAATGCTGGAGACGCTAAAGGCGAAAGGCTTATTCGTGCCCAACAAAATGCAGTTGAGTATATCCCCATCGCACTGATTCTGATGGCTGCTTATGAATTGAACAACGGCAATCACCTAATTCTGCACATCACAGGGGCGGCTTTGCTTTTTGCTCGAATCATTCATCCTTGGGGTTTTGTCAGTAAAAAAGGCGCTAATTTTGGCCGTTTCTATGGCACCTTGATCACTTGGTTGCTGCTGTTTTTTTTGGCCGGTTTGAACATTGGAAAATTTCTCAAAACTGCTTTTTAAGGCAATAATATAACCATGAATAATTTGATCCAACTGTTACCCAAAGCCGAGCTGCACATGCACATTGAAGGCAGCCTTGAACCTGAACTGATGTTTAAACTGGCTGAACGCAATGGTATTGAGTTGCCCTATGACTCTGTAGAGGACCTGCGTGCCAAATACAATTTCAACAACCTGCAAGAATTTTTGGACATTTATTACCAAGGCTGTGCGGTGCTCCAAACTGAACAAGACTTTTACGATTTGGCTTGGGCTTATTTAGAAAAAGCCAAACAAGACCATGTGGTGCACACCGAAATATTTTATGACCCACAGTCTCACACTGATCGAGGCATTGCTTTTGATACTGCCATCAATGGCCTGTACCGTGCTTTTGATGATGCGCAACAAAAATTAGGCATCAGCTTTCACATCATTGCCTGTTTCCTGCGCCATTTACCCGAACAAGATGCGCTAGACTTGTATCCCGAAATCTATAAGCATCGTAATAAAATCTTAGGCATCGGCTTGGACTCATCTGAATTGGGCCACCCACCAGAAAAATATCAAAAGGTGTTTGCGCAAGCCAAAAAAGATGGCTTTAAGGTGGTCGCCCACGCCGGTGAAGAAGGTCCAGCCGATTACGTTAAACAAGCCATAGAATTGTTACAGGTTGATCGGATTGATCATGGCAACCGCTGTTTAGATGATGATATTTTAACCGCCCAAATTGCCCACAAAGGTTTGGCTTTAACCGTCTGTCCTTTGTCCAATCTAAAACTTCGGGTGGTTAAAGACCTCAAAGACCACCCGATTAAAAAGATGCTTAAAAAAGGCCTGATGGCCACCATCAACTCAGATGACCCGGCCTATTTTGGTGGTTACATCAACGATAACTTTCAGCAATTAGCCGAGGCGGTTGATTTATCTGATGATGAGATTGTAACCTTGGTCGAAAACTCTTTCAAAGCCAGCTTTTTGCCTGAAAGCATCAAGAAGATTCACCTTAAAGCACTGAGTTCAATCGGCTGACATATAAAAACCGTCACGCTCCAAAGAGTGACGGTTAACCATTCACTCAATCAATCTTGTTCAAAACCGTTTTTGAAAATGATGTCATTGTTGAGGTTAAATTCATCGGCACCAATGTCGTAAATACCATGTAAGTTCGACACATCAGGGTTATCTATACCTCTCTCGTCATAATCTATATCAGAGCCCGCATTGCCTGAAGCATCATAGCAGTAATCAATGGCTGGAGAGTTAACCAATAAATGATAGTTTCCAGCGGCTGGGTTAACAAATACCGGCTCTATATCTTGGTTGACAACAGACACAGTTCCACCGGCTGTAAAACTTGAATCCTCAGAAGCGATGACACATTCAAAGCTCGATTGGGGCGAAACTCCTGATTCACTGTAAATGTTTTGTTCATCGAATAAGACAGTTGACTTGACTTCAACTTCACCATTGCCATTACCAATCATGGTTAAACTTGTGTGGTTATCTGCCACGGTGACATAGTCCATCACCAATTGTGAACTGGGGCTGGTTTGACCAGGGAACAAATAAAACAGGTGCTGATCATTGTAATCACCCAATCCATTATCGCCGTTGTTACTGATGACTGAACTGCTGATGCTGATTAAAGCCTGACCCGATGATTGAGCCACAACGCCGGTATCGGCACGATTTTGATTGATGTGGGTGTTAAAAATATTGATTATTCCATCACTGCTGGCATGTATTGCACCGCCAGCATTGGCTTTGTTTTTTATGATTTGTGAACACTGGCCTACGGACCAACATGGATCTGAAGGTGACTCATAACCTGCTATTGTAAGCTCTCCACCAGTCACTTGAATACCACCACCCAGTTGGGCAGTGTTACTTCCCACCAAGGTATTGAACATCACAACTGAACTGGTATTTCCGTTAACAGAAATACCGCCACCAAATTGGTTTCCACCGTTCACACCAGCTGCATTTCTTTCAATTTTAACTGGCGAATTCCACTCCCCAAAACAAATGCCATTGGCACAACCAGTTGCAAAGCCATAAATTTCAGCCTCTGCATTTAACAGACTGATGCCACCACCATATAAGTCAGTTTGGTTATCTGAAATGATGGTTGGTGAGTAAACGGCCAAGCTACAACCACTCGCAACCCTCACCCCACCCCCTGAAGCTGTGGCCACATTATGAGACACCACTGTGTCACCTGTTATCTTTAAAGATGCGCCAACTCCAGAACATTCAAATCCACCACCCATATTGAAATCAATCACGCTGTCATTCACAATCAGCTCAGTTGATGAGCCATCCAATGTTTGCATGCCGACTCCCCTGCTTGAGTTGTTAACCACACGTACATTATTTAATGTTGCGGATATAACAGACCCCGGGTTTTCACTACTTACAAAAATTCCAGTGGTTCCGTTTCCAATCACTATGTTTCTGAGAATGACCGTGTGAAAGTTTCCTGATACATTGGAAACTTTAACTGCAGTTGCGCTGCCATTAGCGGTTATCAAAGCTTGCGACAAATCAGTGATGTTATTGCTTGCGGATGTGCAATTGGCGTAACCACCAATTAACTGTCTGGTTTTTTCTGCCAACTCTATATTTTCAGCGTAATTTTTATTACTCGCAATGCGAATCAATGTTGAATCATTGCTGTTAATGGCTGCTTGAATGTTGTGATAATCACAAGCATTGTCATCATCAGCACCTACTGTGATGTATGGCTGTCCAGCCATAACCTCAAATGTGGCGAATGCCAGCAAAAGGAATGTTGTTGTTTTCATGTTAAACCCCTGTGTTAGTTAGTTGTAGTATTTGCTTACAACCTAACCACCGTTAATCGGGGATCAAATGGGTCAAATTATTTCAGTTTTCTATTTAATAACCTAGCTTTGGACTGTATCGGTAAGCTTTCTTTGGGGTTTGATTGCCAGTACTGAAACAATTGTTCCAGCACTGTCTTGGCTTCTGTGGACTGATTGTTTAAGTGAAGCCGTTCGGCTTTGAGCAATAAAAGAAATTCATCAGCATATTTTGTTGGGTAAGAGGCGCTCAGAACACAGGCCTCAAAGTCCTCCACTGATTGCCCTACTTCGGAATGAACTGGAGCATAGACAGCAATCAAAGCTTTGACCAAAGTGTAGACGCAGCGCTTATCCCAGTTGTTGGCGCTCAACAAACTGATGATTTGTTGAGCAGCATCAACATCACCAGATAACACCTGCATTTGAGCGATAAACAAATTCAATTCATAGACATGTTTATCAGCCTCGCTATCCAAGGATTCAAAGGTTTGCAATGCCGCCTTGGCGGCTTCAATCCCGGCTGCCAATTCTCCAGCAAAGAAATACAATTTGGCCAATGACTCTTGCTCCCAAGCCAAGCTGAATGACGGTCGACTGTAAGCATGCTGCAAAATCAATATGCCTTTTTGTCTTTGCGCAATGGCTTGTTTGAATAACTTTTGCTTGGCAAAAAAGAAACTGTAATTGGCATAAAACAAAACTTGAGAATCAGTATCAATGTCTGAGTTACTTTCAATCATTGCTGTCATAGAATCATAGTATTTCTTGGCTGCTGCATACTGCCCTTGGTGGGTGGCTAAAACCGCTAAGTCACTTTTGATGTTGATGATATCTATGGGTGAATGTTGGGTATTTTGATAGTAAAGCAAAGCTTCATCTGTGGTTTTTACCGCTTGTTCAAACTGCTTTAAATTGATATAGGCATTGAATTGAATGCGCAAAATTTCAACCAACAAGGCTTGATTAATGGGAGCTTTTCTGGCTATTTTTTCTGCCTGTTGTAGGTAGGTTAATGCCAGCTGGTCTTGTTGGGTGCCAATAGCTGCATCGCCAGCGGTGATTAATAATTGTTGACAGTATCGGTTTTGCTCCGATAAGGCCAAAACACATTCTGGATACAGCTCATCGACATAGTTAAAAATACTGTCAAAATAGCTCAATGATTCCAGCGAATCCAACATCACTGCTATCAGTTCAAAACGTTGTTCTGGGTTATTCTGTAACTGACTTTTGATGTCAACAAAGCCTTGGGTCAATAAATCACGAGCGGTTAATTCATCTTTATCAGAGCGAGGCTTGGCACTGGTGAATACGCCAGTCAAAAACGTTGCAATTTGTTTGGCTTGGCCACTTTCAGTGACGGCAATCTGCCTTTGTACCTCAGCTTCTCTGGCAGCAATGACTGACAGCGTGGTGGCTGAAATTAAGCCAATAGACAGCAATGAAATAATCACAAACGCTGCTTTTTGTCGCTGAATCAATTTGATTAAACTGTAAAAGCGACTGGGTTTTCTGGCTGTTACCGGCCTGAGGTGAATGAAGTTCTTAATGTCTTCAGCAAACGACTCAACACTGCCATACCTGTGTGCTGGTGCCGTCGATAAAGCCTTGATCAGTATATTTTCCAAATCCCCTTTGATCTTTTCATGCCGCAAAATCAACTCTGGAAATACAGCCTGATTAGGGTCTGTCAGTTGCGTTATCCTTTTAACCTTTCCGGACAACACATCTTGGTCACGCTCCATCAGACTTTTTTTATCAAATGGGTGAAAACCTGTTACCAGCTCATAAGCAATCACTGCCAAACTGAATAAGTCACTTTGGGTACCTACCAACTCACCCTTAATTTGCTCAGGACTGGCATAGTTACGGGTCATGATTTGAGTCATGGTCTGATTGGGCATATTGGCATCTTCAGACAGCAGTTTAGCAATCCCAAAGTCTAACAGCTTGACCTGTCCGGCCTCATCAACCAGAATGTTATCTGGTTTAAGGTCTCTGTGTAACACCAAATTTTGATGGGCAAATGACACCGCTTGGCAGACTTGCAACAACAAACGCAACCGATCTCTTAGCCCCAGGTGGTGATCAATGCAGTACTGGCTGATGCTTTGACCCTTAATATACTCCATAACCAAATAAGGCTGCTGACTACTTGCAGTACCACCGTCCAACAATTGAGCGATGTGAGGGTGTCTTAATTGAGCCAATATTTGTCGTTCATTTTGAAATCTTTTGACTGATTTGTCATCAAAATGTTGTTGTGATAACTTAATCGCTACTTGTTGTTCATAACTGCCGTCATCACGGGCGGCTAGATAAACGTGACCCATGCCACCCGAGCCAATTAACCGCAACAATCGATAGGCACCGATCATGGGCTGCTTGGACAACTGAACGTCGCTGTCACTGGGTAACAACGGTTGCTTCAAATCAACCACCTTTTCTGGCAGACTTTGTTGTTTATCAGCATCGAGCATTTGCTTCAAAAGTTCACACTGAGGCTCGGTTAAGACTTTACTGTCTAAAAGCTGTGTGATTTGTTCTTGCTGTTCATCAGCCGTCAGTTCAACCAGCTTGTTGAACCAATGACTGACTTGCTTGAAGGACATCGGGTGGCTCAATAATCACCCGCCATTTGAGTTTTGAGGTAGGCTCTTGCGGTTCGAAGGTTTCTTTTTACGCTGCTCTCTGAGCACTCAAAACTGTGCGCCAACTCTTTGATGCCTAAACCACCATAAAAGCGCATCATAACCAACTTTTCTAATTGTTCATCCATCATCGCCAATTGTTGCATGGCTGAATCCATAGCCAACAACTGCCCCACTTCCATTGATTCACTGTCAGCTGCAGCATCAAGCTGTGTCACATTGACCTGTTGTAGATCACCACCATGCTTTACCGCATTCTTCTTGCGCGCATAATCAATCACCGTGTGGCGCATGATTTGTGACATCAAAGCGTAAAAATGACCTCGAGAGCTGAAATGTAAAGACTGTTTTTCATAGACCTTCAACACCGCTTCATGCACCACAGCATGGGTGTCCAAAGTTGCATTTTGACGTCCAGATTTCAACGCATGGCGCGCTAAACTCTTAAGCTCGTTATAGAGCTCGGGAGGAATTTCCATCAACATTTGATTGTTGATTATTTGGGTTAAATTTTCGCCCGCCATCTGATCACCCATTTAAATTTTCTGATGCAAGCACCCTATTGCGTTGTTGGCTTAACTCAAACTCATACAACTTAATGAATTCTTGACTGGTTGGCGATTTAATCACATCTGCCAGCATGGGTAAATGCGCCCCTCGCCAATAACCTCGACTGCCGCCCTTCTTGTACTCTTTAAAGAATAATTCTGCTGAATCACTGACCCTGCCTTCAAGTGCAGCAATCATGGCTGCTCTGTAATCATCGTTTTGCTCTGGGTATTCAGCCATTAATTGTTTGAGCTCATTGAGCAGCGATTCGGCTTGCGCGTGTTCACCTGTTTGTTGCAGTGACCAAGTGAGGTTGATGGTGCTGTCAAAGTTATCCGCCCGAACCTCATAAATTTTGCCATTCTTGCCTGGGAAAATTTTCAGATACCCCTCAATGGCTTGCTGATGTTGACCCAATAACATTTGGTAAAAAGCCAAGTTGCCCAGATAGTCTAATTTATTAGGCGCTCGCTGCCAAGCTGCGGAAAATAAATCGGCGGCATCTTGGTATTTTCCTTGGTACAAATCAACATTGGCACGGGCATAAACAATCCCTTCAAATGAAGGCGACTGAATGACCATTTCGTCGATGATTTGTTGCGCCAGATCAAGCAAACCAATGTCCACATACATGGCTGCCAACTCAGTTTTCCTGTACAAGTTTCCGGGATCTTTTTTGATGGCAAGGCGTTGCCATTTTATCGCTTCATCTAGCTGACCCATTTCGGAATATACGTTGGCTTTTCCACTGGCAGAACCCGGGTATTCAGGAACCAATTCGATGATTCTATCAAATTGTGCCAAGGCTTCTTTATACCTTCCAGAATCTGTCAAAATGGTTGCTATATTGGTTTGAATAACGGGGGAGATGGGGTCCAATTCAGTCGCCTTTCTGTACATCTTCAAAGCCTGTTCTTTGTCGCCCAAACGAGACAATAAGTTGCCATACCAATGATAAGTGGTGGGGTAGTTGGGGTTGAGCTTTAAGGCATATTCAAAAGTGGCTTTGGCCGCATCTAATTCATCTTTTTCTGCCAGATAATTGGCCTGGCTGGTAAGCGCTTCCACTGACTCAGGGTCTAGTGACAAAGCTTTTTCTATCAACGGTTCACCTTGGGCCATAATTTCAGCTTCACTGACATCGCTGTAAGCGTTCAACAAACTCCAAGCATCTGCCTGACCCACATAAGCCAAGGCATACTCAGGATCTAATTCAGTGGCTTTTTCAAACAAACTCAGTGCTTGGTAGAGTGATTGCGTGTCTCTGGTTAACAAGCGCTGTCGGCCTGCTAAATAGGCATTGTAAGCATCTAAATTATCAGTTTGTTGTTTACCCAATGACTGCACTTCAGCATCTGTCAATTGGGCTTTCAATGCGCTGGCAATTTCCTGTGACACGTCGGTTTGGATTTTAAAAATATTACTGGCGGTTAATTCGCGGTTGTAGGTTTCTGCCCACAAGGGTTTTTCAGTGGCTGCTTCTACCAGCTTCACGTTTAACCTGACCTGGTTACCTACCCGTTGAACACCGCCCTCAACCACATGTGCCACACCCAGTTGTCTGGCCACTTCTTTGATAGAGACATCCGATGTTTGGAAATTCAGTACCGAAGTTCTTGAGATGACTTTCAAGGCTGATATTTTTGATAAAGAAGTGATGAGGTCATCATGAATACCCACTGTAAAGGGTTCATTGTCTGTTGTATTGGCCACATTGGTGAAAGGCAACACAGCCAAAGATTTTTCATCAATTGCAGCCAAGGATTGAGCTGGTTCATCAGGCATGACGGTTGCTATTGCTTCTACAGTATTATCTACTGGCTCATCACTGCGCCAATGTTGATATATACTCATCGTACCAACCAAGACCAAAACAAACATCGTGACGTAATCAAGCTTCTTGGCTTTCAGCCGATCTTGTTGTTCATTGACAATAACGTCTTTATCACGTTTGATGCCATCAGGAGTCAATTCAAATGCCCAAGCGAACAACACAGTGGGAATCAAACCCAATAACACAAATGCCATCAGCATCCGATTGGCGCTGGCATCCACTTCCAGGGCTTCGAAAACCACATCACCGACTTGTAACAACAACCAGCCTATCACCACATAGGCAGCGGTCACTCTGAAAACATTGCGACGCTTTAATTCATTGAATAAACTCATGGTTACATTGTATTCGCATATCAGTCAAAGAATCAATCATGTGAGAACATGTTGATTTAGGCTCATGCTATTACCTGCCAACCCTTGATTCCAGTTAGACACATGAATACCGATATACGCCCAATAAAAGAACAATCAATAAAACTAACACAACCGCGAACCAGTTTTGAGTTCTCACATGTTGAGTAACTCTACTTAATAACATCAGCCTATTACTTCGATGCTTGCTTGGTTTTCAAGGTGGTTCCTGGATGAATCTTTAGTGCTGAACTAAATTCAGTGACAGAACAGGCTTTTACATGTTTAGATAAGCTGCCCAGGATCATGGTTGATGGGCCTCGATGGCAGCGATTAACTTTTCGCTTCATTAACGAAATTTAGATAATTAAATACTTTGGTGTCGTTCACTGCAATTTGAAACTGCAGATTAAACAACATGTCTGGCAGCGAGCGCAGTATATAGGCGGATTCATGCAAAGCTGCATAGGGAAAATCCAAATCACAAATGGGTGGTAATTTGGATGAAAAAGCATTGGCCACCTGGAATGTCTCATCGCCACATTGCGCTTTAATCGCATCTTGAATGGCAACTGGAAAATGACCTCTGATAAATTCACGATAGGGTGCCACTCTGGTGACCTGTGCTATGGTTGAAAACTCAACCGCATAATAACCAAATATTTGTGCTTTCAAGGCTTCAACTTGGATTAGATTGATTTGACCCGTACTGAGTATTTCATTGTAAGTTGCCCGATTGCTATAAGCATTATTCATTTGCGTTGCTTGGTATGCACCAATAACAAACTGCTCATCACTGACTGAGTTAATAACATTGATGGCATCTATCGCGGTCATGGCATAATTCATAACCGCTGATTGGTAATCGAGTTCAGCATTGATTGAAAAGATGTCATTATTTAGGTCGTGATGAACTCGCTTGAGCAGGACTTGGGCTTGTTTTCCACCAACCAGTTGCTCGTTCCAGTTCGATACTTGGATACCAATAAACACGCCGACCATCACAATAAAAAAATCCAAAAACACCGCAATCCAGTTTTGCTTTCGGATGTGTTTAGTGACGCTGCGCAGAATCATTGAGCGTGCATGCCCAAGCCTGTTGAAAACCGATTTAAACAATCGGAACCACAACCACTTTCAAAAATTGATTTGGCCTTCAATAGTATGCTGTGTTTCAGCATTAAACGTTCCCCTATTCTTACTCCATCATAATAGGCTAAATCAAAGCATCATTCAATCTGTAAAACTTAGCGGTTTTTTATAGTTCTTGAAAAAGATTTGAAGTTAAATTTTTTAAAAATTTGTATGTAGTTATATAAACCATCAATTTTGTTGGCTTGAATTAACTATGGAGAAATGACAAATGCTTTATTTTAACTTTATTTCAAAAATCAAATTAAACCATCCTTTGTGGCTGTTGCTTACACTGTTAAGTTCAATGACAGCCATGTCAACTGAGCTTGAAGAAAACAACCACACGGCAGAACTGGGCTATGATATTCAAATCAAAATGAATTTAGCACAGGCACCAGCGCTCAATCAAATCACCCCCCTTACTTTTGAAGTAAGCAGTGTTTTAATCCCCATCAAACAAGTTCAAGTTGAAATCTTATTAACTGATGGCTTGGAGCTGACAAAAAGATTCAATCCTGACATGCCAGAAACATTGGCAGCTGATCGCATCATCAGTAACACCATCTACTTTTTACCCACCCAAGCTGGGCAACACAAAATAACCCTCAAAGTGACAGGTAAAACCGAGTCGGGTGTCTTCAAGGATCGTTATGAGTATGTCTATTTCACCACAAATACAAACAAAAACCTGAATCAAATGAATTGGCCCCAACCCATACAAGTCAATGACCATGACCTGTGGTCGCCCTCTGCACGCAAAGAAAGATTCGCTGATGAGGATGGTTTTATTAGCTTGCCAGCTGCTGATGAAAACCTCAATGAAGTTATCATAAAAATGCCAGCGCAAGATTATTATTCAACAGAAAATCGAGGAGGCAATCAGGTCACCATCAATGGTCGATACCGGTTTAGGAACCGTGAGAACAATGCAAATATTGGTTACTACCGCAACGCCATGCGTTTAGTTAATGCCACCTCCGGCGACCATCTGGCCTGGACATATTCAGACAATGAAGGTTATTTCACCTTTCCATCAGTCACCAATCCAGGCGCTGATGGCATGACAGTCAGGGCCTATGCGGTGCGCTATTTAAATGGCAAAGGCTATGGCGTATGTGAATACCCTGCTTGTGTAAACAATGCCGCTGCTGATTCAGCCACCTATGACCAATTTTATTACCGCCAAACCAACTCGTTTGTAGTTGCCGATGGCAATCAAGACATTGGGACTTATACTTCATCATATAATTTATCCAACAGTTTAAGGGCCCTTTGGATTAAATATGACATGGATTTAGCCTACCTTCATTTATTACAGAACAGCAGTATCAGAGGCCCTTTTACTGCTGAATGGGCAGGTGACAGCAGCCATGGTAACCATTACCACAGAGATGGCAACATTCATTTCAAAGCCGATGTTGGCGATGGTACCAACCACACTGTGTTACATGAATTGGGCCACAACGTGATGAACAATGCAGGTCATTTTCCAGAAGATTCAGACTGCCCCTCTCCACATTTTATTAATAAAATCAGTGGTCCTCAATGCGCTTGGACCGAAGGTTGGGGACATATATTTTTAACTTTTGTCAACAATGAACCCAAAAAGTGCTCGCCTCCTTCAACCACCAACTGCACTTTTTTCGAGACGGATCCAAGCTACGATAATTGCGCAGGTGATTGGGATTGTGGTATTGATGCCGATTATGTCGAAGGACATGTGGCTGGTGCAGTATGGGACTTGTATGATGCCGCCGATGATGAATTTGATATCGAACAATTCAACCTCAGCCAGTTTTACAACATCATAGAAAATGACACCAACGACTCTTTTGTTTCCTGGTGGGTTTCATGGCTAAATGATGGCAATTCTGACTTGGCATTGAACAGTTTATTCCAAAATAACATCATCTATGGCGATGCATATGACATCAGGGTCAGCTCACCATCAGTTAACAATGCCAATCCAAATATCAATGAAACCATCACGGCACAAGTAACTATTCGCAATTTGGGTGACATCAGCAGCATTGCCACTCCCATCAATTTTTACCTGTCTACCAATAGCGTCATTTCAAATGCTGACCTGCTATTGGGTACTGAACCACACGGCGTTTTAAATAAAAATTTCAGTGTTTTCAAAACCCACCAGTTTTCAGTCGATCATGAAGCCAACTATTATGTGGGTGCCTGCTTCATGGATGTTTACGGTTTTGATGGCAGTCTTACTAACAACTGTTCAACGGGAGTTGCCATCAATGTCACAGATTCAGATGTGATTTTTCGCCATGGTTTTGAATAGCCAATTAAACAAGCAAAAAATGTCAGTCGACAGCAATGAAGTGCTTTTTCTGTCTTAAAACAAGACCTGAGGATAGACCATCCTCAGGTCTTGTTTTGCCATCAATTTTTAACCAATTCAGACAAATCAGCAACAGAACTGGTTAATCGACTGAAGTGCGCCAATTGAGTTAAGCGATTTTTTCTGATATCAGGGTTTTCATCATTGACCATGACATGCTCAAAATACTGATCCAATGGTTCAGCCAAGGTGGCCAACAATTGGTAGCCTTTGACATAATCTTTGGCTTTGACTGCAGTTGCAAAAGGTGTTGCTAATTTTTGTATCTCAGCAAACAATTTAGCTTCATATTCAGAACCAGAATCAAACAATTCCTCATTGACAGTTGATTCACAAAGCTCAGTATAATTCTGGTCTGATTTGTCTATGATATTAACCGAACGCTTATTGGCTTCAATCAATGATTTGGCATAAGACTGATTTTTAAAGTCAGTTGTGGCTTGTATTCTTTGATCAAAATCATACATTGGTAAATTCTTGCATTTAGCCATAACAGCTAAAATCACATCATCTGACACGCCTTCACCTTTGTATTTATACTTAATCCTATCGTTAAGAAATTCCATATAAACACTTTCAAATGAATCCGCACCTTCAGAACTCAGTTCAGTTATCTTGATACCATAAGTTTTCAGTGATTCTTCAATTAAATCACCAACATCAAAAGGTGCTTCGCTCTCAATTAAAATAGCAATAACGCCTAAAATTGAACGTCTTAAACCATAGGGATCCTTAGAGCCCGATGGCTTTTTACCAGACTTTAAAATGCCACAATACGTGTCAATTTTATCGGCAAGAGACAAAGCTTGGCCCAAAGTGGTTTCGGGTAAATCATCTCCAGCAAATTTTGGTAAATACTGGTCTCGAATGGCTTTGGCCACCGCTTCTGTTTCTCCTTGAGCTGCGGCATAATAGCCACCCATCAAACCCTGAAGATCTGGAAACTCATCGACCATATCTGACATCAAATCGCATTTCATCAACTGAGCGGCTTTTAGACCGTCATCTTTATCAAAATTTAATTTGGGTGCCATCCATTTCATTAACTCAGAGACACGATTAGCTTTATCCATGTATGAGCCCAATGATTTTTCAAAAGTCATTTTCTTTAACAAATCAATGTTATCTCTTAACGGCCTTTTTTTGTCTTTTTCCCAGAAGAACCGCGCATCAGCCAATCTCGGCGTGATGACTTTTTCAAAGCCCTTTTTCACTGCTGCAGGATTCTTTGATTCAATATTCGCCAAAGCAACAAAATAAGGCATCAATTCGCCATCTTTAGATTCAACAGAAAAATATTTCTGGTGTTTTTCCATCGATGAGATCAATGCTTCTTTGGGCACAGCCAAAAACGCCTTGCTGAATTCACCCAACACAGCGGATGGTTTTTCAACGATACTGGATACTTCTGATAATAAGGCTGGACTGATTTGAGCCACGCCGTTGACGGCAGCGGCAGCGGCATTCACTTGTTCAGCAATCAACACTTCTCGCTGGTCTTGGTCGACCATAATGTGCGCGTCTTGTAACACCTGTACGTAATCCTTTACATGTGGAATGGTGACATATTCATTGTGGTGAAAACGGTGGCCTAAACTTTGATTACCGGTGGTCAGGCCAAACAGATTCATTTCAACCACGGTTTCATCTTTGAGCAACACCATCCAATGCACCGGGCGAATGAAACTGTAGTCATTGTTGCCCCAACGCATCGGTTTAGGAATGGGTAATTGTTTGATTGATTGGGCAATGAACTCAGGCAGGACTTGCTCAATGCTTTGTCCTTTTTCCAATACTTCATAGGTCAGGTATTGCCCTTTATCGGTATCGACCCGGCTCAAGTCAGATACTTCTACGCCCAAAGAACGAGCGAAGCCCATGGCAGCAGGTTTGGCGTTGCCTTGATCATCAAAAGCGGCTGCCACTGCGGGTCCGCGTCTTTCAGACTTTTTATCAGCCAACTGTTCGTTGATGCCATTCAATTGAAAGGCCAAGCGACGTGGTGATGCATACCACCGAGATGAGTCACCAAACTCAAAGCCTGCAGTTTTTAGTTGCTTGGTGACACCATCAAACAAAGCTTTAGACAAGCCATACAAGGCTTTTGGCGGTAATTCTTCACAACCCAATTCAAATAAAATATCAGCCATGATTACTTACCCTCCTTGTTATCATTCTTACATCCCGGAAAACCCAAGGCTTCACGCGATTGGTAATACATTTGTGCCACTTGTTTCGACATGTTGCGAACTTTCAAAATGAACTGTTGACGTTCAGTCACACTGATGGCCTTACGTGCATCGAGTAAATTAAACAAATGCGAAGCTTTCAAGGCTTTTTCATACGCCGGTAAAGGCAATTCTTTTTCGATTAATTTTAAACAAGCCTTTTCTGCTTGATCAAATGCACTGAATAATTCAGGCACATCGGCATGCTCAAAGTTATAAGCAGATTGCTCCACTTCGTTTTGATGGTACACATCACCATAGGTAACCGTGCCATTGGGCGTTTCTGCCCAAATCAAATCAAAGATGCTGTCTTTGTTCTGTAGGTACATGGCCAGGCGTTCCAAGCCATAAGTGATCTCTCCCATCACCGGCTTACATTCCAAACCACCCACTTGTTGAAAATAAGTGAATTGCGTCACTTCCATGCCATTCAGCCAAACTTCCCAGCCCAAACCCCAAGCACCCAAGGTGGGTGATTCCCAGTTGTCCTCTAAGAACCTGACATCATGCTCCAAAGTATCCACACCAATGGCTTTCAATGACTGTAAATACAACTCTTGGATGTTTTTCGGTGAAGGCTTTAACACCACTTGAAATTGGTAGTAGTGCTGCAATCTGTTTGGATTTTCACCATAACGACCATCAGTTGGACGGCGACAAGGCTGAACATATGCACTGTTCCAAGGCTCGGGACCAATGGAACGCAAGAAAGTCGCAGGATGAAAAGTACCCGCACCGACTTCTAAGTCCAAAGGTTGAATGATCACGCAACCATGCGCTGCCCAAAATTCTTGTAATTTAAGGATTAACTCCTGAAAGGTCAGGAACTGGTGTTGGTTATTTTCCATGGTCAATTTCAAGGACAATACAAAACCCTGCATTATACTTGACTGATTCTAGATAGAGTGTACTTCGATTAATGAAAGTTTAAAAAATTAATTAACCCTTAAATCAAACACAAGTAATAATTTTTATGAATCAACCACATAATCACATTCTTTTATTTTTGATATTGGGTTTTCTTTTGACAAGTATGTTGAAAATTCTTCTGAAATTCTAGAATCTTCTAAAACTCGCTCCCAAAATGATATAACAGCATTCTCAAGCCTTGTATTGAAACTGCTTTCAATATTTAGTTTTACATTAGGAAGTTTAATGTTGATAGGGTCAAGGCTATTAATATTAGGAGCAATAGCCATAGTGCACATATCGTAAATTGGCAGCATACTAAACAATTCACCCCTTATACCAAAACTAATATTTCCCAAATGAGTGTCAGTGTTTCCAATCCATTGACTGAACATCCACAGAAAAGAAATATAATATTTATCTGACTCAACAATCAAATTCTTTTTTGACATTTCAAAAGCAATTTTCATCCAGTTTTCTCCAATGCCTATGAACTCCATGTCTATTGATTGTAAAGATAACATTGAAGAACGACCATAGTTGCCTAATCGATCAAATCTTTTAGTTTCTAAATAAAAACGGTTATCTTTATTAATCAACCTTACATCTGCAGATGGTATTTCAAAATCTGTCAGCGTTTTCAATGCATGGTATTCTGTAATTAATATATCTTTCCAACGTCTAGTTACTGCGTCATTTTCCTTAGAAGTGTATTTAACTAAAACGTGTGCATTAACTTCTTTGTTGAATGCTGTAAATTTCTGTTGTTCACCACCAGCTGAAGACTGAGGAACTGAACCAGCTTCAATCTGTTGACACATAAAATCATAAGTATCTATACCTATAGGTTGAATCGGCTGCCTAAGCTCTTTTAGAACACCATCTCCAAAGATTATATTTCCCGGCAAGTCATCTCCATACTCAACCAAATATTGTAAAACTTGCTTAGAATTCCATGCAGATAACTTGGAGGGGTAATCAGATGTTTTACCTGCCAGCTGCTTTGCTATTTGTATTCCTAAAAAACCCTGTGGCCTAAGATCATCTAGGAAATAAGGCAAGCCATCATACAGACCATCTTTGCTCTGACCAAGATATAAATTAGAAGCACTTTTATTTATACTTACGAAAAACTTACCTCCATTTAAAACATGTACATAGCCCATGAATGCAATTTTGCCATGCTCGTCTACTTCAACCAAATCAAATGGTAAGTTTGTTTCAAAAATTACAGCAGGTAAAGCATATTGGCGTGGTGATGAACCAGGTAAAACCAGCAAAGCATTACCCAGTTTTTTTAAACACCTAGAAATCGTTGCTTGAGAAAATTGGGTCGTTTGTTGGATTTCTTTCTGTGTAGTAAAGCCATTTTCCAAGACTCTAATTACTGAATCAATTGATTTCATAATTTTTTGCATATATAAGTGTATAGATATTTTTGCATATTTTTCATTATTTATCATTAACTTACTTTAGTATATATATTTTTTTGAATACATATGTGAATAAATAATCTCCGTTATTCTCAGTTTTGAATATTTTTTGTGACTTTCGACCACTTTTATCAGCAACAGGTTTTGTTACAATCAAAAACAGTTAATAATGGAACCCCACACATGCACAGAATCAAGTTTATTTTGTTATATTTGATATTCACGGCCAATTCTTTTGCCCAAGAAGCCATCACTTATCAAATACCACCGCAAGAAATCCTCGAGCTGATTGATATTGAGCGCGCTCCATCGGTAATTACCGACTCAAAGAAACAAAACATGCTGTTGGTATCGCGCGATCAATACAAATCAATAGCAGAGTTATCTGAAAATGAGCTGCGCCTGGCTGGCTTGCGCATCAATCCCAAAACCAACATAGGCAGCCGCACCACCTATTACAAAAACATCCAACTGTTAACCGTGGCTTCACAACAAGTCAGTGGTATCGATGGCTTGCCAGCTGATTTAAGGCTGGCAAACCTCAACTGGTCTCACGATGAAACCAAAGTCGCTTTCACACACACCACTGAGCAAGGTGTTGAACTGTGGTACATTGACCTCATCAAGCTACAAGCCAAAAAACTGACCGATGCTCAACTGAATGCCAACATGGGCTTTGTGGTTCGTTGGTTCAAAGACGACCAATCTTTGTTGGTTAAGTTTTTACCTGATGACAGAAAGCCGCTGATTGATGCTGACAATGCCATACCGGTTGGACCAACCGTGTCTAACAGTGACGGCTCAAAAGCGCAAAACCGCACTTATCAAGACTTGCTGAAAAACCCCAATGACGAGTTTAATTTTGAACAGTTAGCCCATGCTGAACTGGTCGAGGTGAACCTGAAAGGCAAAAGCAAAGCTTGGTTACCCAGTGCCATGTACACCAGCATCGACTTCTCGCCTGATGGTAAATACGTAGCTGTGACCCAAGTGAAAAGGCCTTTTTCTTACCTGGTACCCTACCGCAGATTTCCACAACAAACTGACATCTATAAAACCAATGGCAAGCTGGTCAGCCAATTCAACCAAGTCCCTTTGATAGAAGAGATTCCCAAAGGTTTTATGTCAACAAGAACCGGCAAAAGAGCCTTGCAGTGGCGTGCCGACCAGCCAGCCACCATGGTTTATGCCGAAGCTTTGGATGGTGGTGACCCCGAAAACCAAGTTGAATTCAGGGATGAAGTATTTCAGGTCAAAGCGCCTTTTGATGGTCAGCCAGAATCGTTGTTCAAAACCAAAGACCGCTTCTCCCAAGTCACTTGGGGTGATCAAAACCATGCCATATTTTATGACTATTGGTGGAACAGCCGTCAGCTCAGGACCTCGCTTTTTGATCCTGCAAATCTAGACCAGGACGTGGTTGAATTGAATGTCAGGAATTACCAAGATCAGTATAACAACCCAGGCAGCTATGTGACCGTCCGCAATGAGTTGGGTGAAAATGTGTTATTGATTGAAGCAGGCCAAACCTACTTAATGGGCGATGGCTATACCGACCAAGGTCAGTTTCCATTTATTGATCAATACGATTTAGACACCCAGACCAGCAAGCGCCTGTACCAATCCAATTACACCGATAAAATTGAAGACCTGAATCAGGCCATTGACTTAAGCGCAGGCAAGGTATTGGTCAGAATTGAGTCTCCCACTGAATTTCCAAATTACTATATTCGCGATTTCAAACAAGACACTTTGACCCAAATCACTGACTTTAAAAACCCCTTTGCCAGCATCGCTGGGATTCACAAAGAGGTGATTAAATACCCCCGAGCCGATGGTTTGGAATTATCCGGCACGCTGTATCTTCCGGCTGATTATGACTTTGAAAACAAGCCTAAACTGCCGATGATTATGTGGGCTTACCCAACTGAGTTCAAGGACAAAAACAGCGCCTCACAAAACACCAACAACCCCAATGAGTTTACCTACCCTTACTACGGCTCGATGATTTATTGGGTCACTCAAGGGTATGCCATCCTAGATGATGCTTCCTTTCCGATTGTCGGTGAAGGCGACGAAGAGCCCAATGACAGCTTCATCAAGCAATTGGTGGCCAACGGCAGAGCGGCTATCGACGCGGTCGATCAATTGGGATACATTGACCGCAATCGGGTGGCTGTTGCAGGACATTCTTACGGCGCATTTATGACCGCCAATTTACTCAGCCATTCTGATGATTATGCCGCTGGCATCGCCAGAAGCGGCGCCTATAATCGGACCTTAACGCCTTTTGGCTTTCAGGCCGAGGAGCGCAGTTATTGGGAAGCACCAGAAATCTATTACAACATGTCGCCCTTTATGCACTCTGACAAAATGAACCAACCTTTGTTACTGATTCATGGCGAAGCTGACAACAACTCTGGCACATACCCACTACAAACAGAGCGTTACTTCAATGCCCTCAAAGGCCTTGGCGCCACAGCCAGAATGGTGATGTTACCCAAAGAAAGCCATGGCTACCGCGCCATAGAATCGATCTTGCATGTGATTTGGGAACAACATGAATGGTTAGAGAAATACGTTAAGAATAAGCAGTCGTTGCTGAAATAACTTGATTCCGAATGGGTGCTGAAATGTTCTTCAGCACCCAATACTCACCTGAGACTCAGGTCACTGGCTTGATATCACTCAAATCCATCGACAAAGATTAAATCAATAAACACATCAAAGCCATCACTGAAAATCAAATCGTTGTTGACCACCATACTGGGTTGGCAGTTGTAACAGGCCAAAGCAAAATCTTGTTGCGGCGAGCCTGGGTCAAAGGGATTGAGCGCATCGGCTGCGATGTTACTGGCCATCACCTCAATCAGAAAATCCTCACCTTGATGTTGGGCTGCGGTCAAAAACACCCCTTCCATGTTATTGATGCCATCTGCCACGCCGCCAGTGGTCGAATAGCCATCAACCCCAAACTGATTGCCCAAATAAGTACTGTCGGCAGTCACGGTTAAATCCAAGTCATTCACCCAAGCTGGATTGGTTCCGCCTAAACCTGCTCCAGGGGCATCGGTCCAAACCAGCATCATTCTAACCGGTTCGGCTGGGTCAATTGGGCTGATACTTTGTAGCCAATTTTGCCCAGATGAAGTGAAAATGGTACTTTGGTCATGGTACCAGAAACCTGTATCAGGATTGATGACACGGTCTAAATTAACCCGCCCCCAACCTTGTTGCCGATTTGGCGCATGCCCCATTTGACCACCATCAGCATCATCAAACCCCTGCAAATCATCAGCTACTGAGGTGAAAACTGCTTTAACCAAGGCGGGGCTTGGATCAACTGTAAATTCATTGCGGTATTGCTCCCAAAACAAAGCAATCGAACCTGACATCACCGGCGATGCCATCGAAGTGCCACATTTCATACCGTAGCCACTGCTGCTGTCAGGTGCTTCCGTTCTACAACCTGGAGCGACGATGTGTGGTACCAAACGGCCATCACAAGCTGGCCCATGCGCACTGTTACTTGAAACATCAAAAATAGCACTGATTTGGGTGGCGTTGCTGTTTTGAAGTTTGGTTGAACCCACTGCAAATAAATTCTTGGCCTCATCTGGCGAACCCAAAGACGAGGGTGCGCAACTGCCGAAACCATCACCACCACCATTCATGATTGACCACACGGCCAGCACCGGCTGATTACCTGCAGCATCTGGGTTGGCATCCCGGCTGATCATATCAATTTCCATGGTAGGGATGTCATAACCTTGTGGCGTGCCGGTTGGTCCCCAGGAGTTGTTACTTAATAAAGCGCCACTGGTAGCTGAATCCTTGTATATTGAAAGCATACCACCGGCCACCATACCGCCAGGACCACCTCCCAGTAAAGGGGCATACAGTTGTTCTACAATTTCAACCCCAGGGGCAACCCCCAGACCACGATTAAAACCTGCTGCATTCAAAGAGTTGGCCTGCCCCGTACCACCAATGGCTCCGGCCACGTGGGTACCGTGAGAATCTGATGAGTTGGCACAACTGGCACCAGTACCTGAACAAGCCACGACATTGCTTAAATCCGGGTGATTTTCAAAAATACCACCATCAACCACCGATACAGTGACACCACTGCCATCCAAGCCGGTTGCATCCAACCATGTTTGGTAACCAGTTTGTACCACGTTAGAACCATTATAATTTCCAACCACAGACTGCTGACTCATTTCACCTCGAGGCCCGGCATCTTGCTGAACTTGTTGCACGGTTATGACCGCTGGTAGTTGTGCAGCTGCTAAGTACTGACTGCCAGCAAGGCTGAAATTAACCGCTGTTAAATGTGCATTGATTGGATAAGTTGTCAGCTGTTTAGCACCCAAAGACTGTAATTGATTGATGGCCGCATTGAGTTGCGGGGTATATATAAGAGCCATTGAAGGGGTGTCATGACTGGGTAGGTTGCGGTTGCTGTCCTGAACCCTGAAGCCAGGGTAAAAATAGCTCCAGTGGCGGACTGCTTCCTCTCGGCCGAGATCGGCTAACTGTGTGGCTTCCGCCCAAACTATCCAGGAAAAAGGTGCCATAGGACTGATCAGTTCAATGTCCTGTTGTTTTAAACCTTGCAACCATTCTGGTTTGATGGGTCCAGCGAATTGGACCATGTATAAAGAAGCGGCGTCAGTGCTGGCGTCACTGAACCAAGGCGTTGGTGGTAAAGAATTGGTTTTTAAATCTACAAAGCTTTCATCAACTCGATGATGAAATGGGCTGGGCACACTGATGGCATTGCTGGGCATGGACGAGTCAGGCAGCAGTTGTCGTTTAATGAATATGAAGTTTTCATAATGCAAACCATAGTCTTTTAACGCCAATCGGGTCGCCGCATCTGGGTGATTGATTTTAATCCAGTCTGAAGCTTTGGTCTCGCTGGTAAGGGTCAGAAAACAAACAAGCAACAACATCAAAGTAGGTAGTTTAAGAATCATGGTGGGTGAGTTTTTATTTAATCACCAATATTTTAACTTGAAAACAAAACTGAGTTAAATATTTTTGATTAAAAATCACTGGTCCAAGCCATAGGGCCTTGAATCACCTTATATGAACAATTTAAAGTTGATGCACACCCCATCTGTGACTGCTCAGCACTGAAATACAGGTTGTAATTGAATACATTTGACCCAATAATACCCACTGAGTTGGTTGGGCAATCGCGGGTTAATTTATTAACTCGAGGAAAGTCCGGGCTCCAACAGGGCAAGGTGCCGGATAACGTCCGGGAGGCGTGAGCCTACGGCCAGTGCAACAGAAAAGATACCGCCACTTTTCGAAGTGGTAAGGGTGAAATGGTGCGGTAAGAGCGCACCGCGACTTTGGTAACAAAGGCGGCATGGTAAACCCCACCTGGAGCAAGATCAAATAGGGAAACTATAGGTGTGTGCCCACACTGTTTCCGGGTAGATTGCTTGAGGCTGGCAGTAATGTCAGACCCAGATGAATGATTGCCACGTATTTATACGAACAGAACCCGGCTTATAGACCAACTCAATTTATTTATCATCAGCTTCTTCCTTAATGGATCAGAATGCTTGCCAAAGCAGCCATTAAAATCATAAAGTAAAATAAAGGTAAAAAAAACATTAAGCAATTGAGCACTTTTTAAAAAACAGTGAGTGATTCAGCACAACAAACCAATGACCTCTTGTGGTTAGATGACAACCACTGTTCTCATGCACACCACACAAAAACCATCGAAGTGCTGAAAACCTTACAAGCTGATGAAGAAATTATCCAGATTTTTACCTGGTTCCATGCCATACGTACCAACAACCTTGAGCTGTCAGAACTGAACGACAACAGCACAAAAAAGCAACTGGCCACACTCGAAGATTTAATTAAAATCCATCAAGCCGATTGGTTGCTCAAACCCAAATCGAATAATGCCGAAGGCTTGCGTCGATTGCTGTTTGCGATGATTAATGACGTGCGTTTGGTACTGATATTGTTGGCTGAACAATTGGTGCTGATGCGCGCTGCTGTTGATTTCGATGAAGACACGCAAAAACAACTGGCCACCTCAACCATGACTTACCACGCAGCATTGGCCAATCGTTTGGGTGTTTGGCAAATCAAGTGGGAACTGGAAGATTTGTCGTTTCGCTTTTTACAAGCCGATCAGTATAAAAAGATTGCCAAAAAATTGGCCGAAAAACGCAACGACCGCGAACAATTTATCCAAAGAAGCTCTCAGCAATTAACCGCAGCCTTGGCGCAAAACAACATCCAAGCTGACATTGCTGGTCGACCCAAGCACATTTTCAGTATCTACAAGAAGATGCAGCAGAAAAACCTCGAATTTGAGGGTTTGTTTGATATCCGCGCCATTCGGGTGTTGGTTGATACGGTGGCCGACTGTTACGCCACTTTGGGGATTGTGCATGGCACTTGGTCACACATCCCCAAAGAGTTTGATGATTACATCGCCCAACCCAAAGGCAACAACTACCAGTCGCTGCACACCGTGGTGGTGGTTGAGGGTAAAACCTTGGAAGTACAGATCAGAACCCATGAAATGCACGAGCACGCTGAACTGGGTGTGGCAGCGCATTGGCGTTACAAAGACGGTTCAAAGCAAGACCAAAGTTATGACAACAAAGTTAATTGGATGCGCCAACTGCTGTCTGAGCATGCCGGATCTGAAGACCTGTTGGAGGCCTTTCAATCAGACACCCAAGAGGAACGAATATATGTCTTCACGCCCAGCGGCGATGTGGTGGATTTACCTTTTGGGTCGACCGCAGTGGATTTTGCTTATCAGGTGCACACCGAAGTCGGCCACCGCTGTCGGGGTGCCAAGGTCAATGGCTCAATTGTACCTTTGACACGGGCCTTGAATACAGGCGACCGAATTGAAATTTTAACCGCAAAAGTAGCCAAACCCTCTCGGGACTGGCTGCATGAACAATCCGGTTACTTACAGAGCGCCGGTGCGCGAGCCAAAGTCAGGCACTGGTTCAGAGAAAATGATTTTGATAAAAATCTACAAATCGGAAAAGAACTGTTAGAAGCCGAGTTAAATAAGTTCTCACTACAAAATGCCGACTTACAAAAACTACTGGAATCTTTTAATTTACAACACACCGATAAACTGTATGCCATGATTGCCACTGGCGACATCACCGTCAGTCAAGTACTCAGACGTGCTGACTTACAATTGCATCCAGTCAAAAAGTTCAACCAAAAACCACTGCCTAAAAAAGCCAAACCAACTCAATACTCAGGTGGTTTAATGGTTGAAGGTGTGGATTCTTTGAAAACCACCTTGGCCAGTTGCTGTAGCCCAGTTCAAGGTGATGCCATTGGCGGTTTCATCACCAGAACCCGCGGTATCAGTGTACACCAAGCCAGTTGTGATAATTATTTGCACATGATTTCAGAGCAGCCCAACCGCTTGGTTAATGTTAAATGGAATGATGATGTATCTGAAGACACCGTAGCAGCTTTATTGATACAAGCCAATAATCGCAAACATGTAATCAAGGACATCAGTGCTGTTTTGGCTCACTTAAAAGTTGAAATCATGGCACTGCATGCTGAGCCCGATGATGAGGCTGGCTTGGTCAACATCAACATTTCAGTACAGATCCGTGATTTTGACCACCTCAATGAAGTCATGAGTCGACTGACCAGCTTGCAACACATCAATCACATTCAACGCAATTTAACTTGAACCTGTCATGGTTCAATCCTTAACCGGCTTTTTCTGCAACTTTCGTTGCAATGTTCGGCGGTGCATTTTCAATGCTCGAGCAGCTTGGCTGACATTTCCATCATGTGCCAACAGAACTTTTTGGATGTGTTCCCACTCTAAACGTTTAGGAGACAACGGATCTTGGTTAACCGGTTGAGTGACATTGATTAAGTTGCTTTCAAAGGCCTGAATAATTTCTTCGACACTGACGGGTTTAATTAAATAGTTTTTCACCCCCAATTTAATGGCTTCCACCGCTGTACTGACCGAAGCATAGCCAGTGATGATAACAATTTGAATGTTGGAGTCATGTTGCAAAATCCATTGCGCCAGCTCTAAGCCAGACTCAGCCCCCAAGCGTAAATCAAGTACCACCCATTGAATGGGTTTTTGCAACTTATGTTGTTGTTCCAGGATTTTCTGCGTCTCATCAACCGAGTGTGCTTCATACAATTTAAATCCAAACCGAGCTAAAGCCTTGAGCATGCTGTAACGTAACACCTCATCATCATCTACCAACAACAACCTTTTGTTAAAATTCATTTAACTTGACCTTCTTTATTGAATAAACCAGCGCCTCTTTCAACACTCACAGGAATACTGACCGATGTTAAAGCACCGCTTGTTGACATTGAAATTGATAGGCTTCCGCCGATGGATTCTAAGATTCGAGATGACAGTTTCAAGCCTATGCCTAAACCTTCAGTATTTTTATGTGACTGTCCTTTACCGTCATCTTCAATGCTGATCAACACCAATTGATCCTGCTCAATCACTTCAATATTTATTTGTTTCGCTCCAGCTGAAATTGAGTTATTCAAAACATTCACACAAGCCAAATGCAATAAAGCATCCACTTCAATGTGAGCAGACAATTTTTCACCAAAACTCAGTCTCACCTCACAAGTACCGCTATCAACCGAATCCACCAAGCTTTCTACAAACGCAGTGACCACCATCACTTGACTGTCATCCAAACGGCTTTTGTCAGTCACAGCAGTTAATTCTTCGAGTACTTTTTTACAGCGCATCACTTGTGAATCTAATATCTCGAAGTCTTTGCCATGTTGTTTCATATTGACGTTTAATTTAAGCTCATTAATTAACAATTTAATACTTGCCAAGGGCGTGCCCAGTTCATGTGCCAAACTGGTGGCTAAGGTTGCCATTTTTATAATACTTTCATCGGCTTGGCGTTGTTTTTCAAATGTTAACAAGGCTTTGTTTTTGTTATTAATGCGTTGCATTAAAGTGGTGGTTACCCAAGTCAGCAGCACCGAAACCGCAATAAAACCCAACCACATACCAGTGATGTGTTTTTGCATCATGGTATCGTGCATTGAATGTTGACCAGTTGACTGAGCTGTGAGCGCCCAGAGGCTTAGGTATAATCCGTTGGCAAGCAAAGTGACCAACCAAGTAAATGGCACGCTCTGGCTCAAAGCGCTGAGCACCGAAGGAATCAACAAACACCAAATCAAAGGATTGCTGACGCCATCTAAAAAGTAAAAATAACCGGCCCACAAGAATAAATCCAGTGCCACCATAAAACGGCTTTGATGGGCTTGAGAATAGGTGATTTGAAGCACAACAATGGCAACTAAGTACAAAGCACAAATCAACCAAACCTCTGGGTCAACACCTAACCAGAATGGCCACAGTTGATTGGCAGCTAACAGGCATAACTGACCGATGATTAAAATCAGCCGATATTTAAACAAGTTATTCATGTCGACAATCTTTTTAATGACTCAGTGTGGAAATTTAAATCAGTATACAGCTATTCTCAATTGATATCAGAAGACTGCGACAATATGTCACAGCGCCTTTAGAAAGTAATTAGCAACCAAAACTTATAGGCTCAGAATTCAATAACCAGCAAAACAAGCTTCATTTCATCCACTTATATTAACTGACTTAATCAGACCCTAACCGCCAACCTAAACTAAATCAACGAATCGAGGGCACAAAAAAACCGGTTCAAGAACCGGTTTTATTTGCTTGTTTGAAACTGACGTTTAAGGGTTCATTGCATCCAATTCTTGGTTAACCAAAAACTGAGTGATTTCAATGATGTCATTTCTTGATTTCAAAGCTTTGTTATTGGGCACAAATTTACCGTTGGTCACCAGGGTTGGTGTCGATGTGACGCCCATGGCTTGTAACATTTGCATGCCTTTACGAACTTGACCGTCGATCATGAACGACTTGGCTGTTGATAGAAATTTCTCTTTATCAACACCGAATGAACTGGCTGCCCAAACAGCAATTTCATCAATTGACCTGAACTGTTTTTTGTGTTGGTGAATGGCTTCGAACATGGGGCCATGAACTTGGTCAACTATACCCATTGCTTCAAATGTATAATAAGCTTGAGCAAACGGCTGCCACTGCTTACCAAACACAACTGGCACACGAACCAATTTGGCATTTTCTGGCATTTCTGCTTCCAATTTTTTCATGTATGGCTCAAAAGTGGCACAATGTGGGCATGGGTAACCGAAGAACTCATAAACCACAACTTCAGAATCGTTGTTGGTGTTGTAAGCTGGGTTAATAACCTGATAGTGAATGCCGGCTTGAAATTCAGCCTTGGGTGCCTCAACCACTTGAGCCATGGCCGCTTGGGCTTCATCCATAACCTTTTCTTCACTGCTTTCTTTGGCTTCATCAATGATTTCAGCCATTTGTTCTTTGGCTTCTGCCTTGACAGCTTCAGCTTGTTTAACCACAGCTTCTTTGGCTTCAGCTTTGACTTCTGCAACCGCTTCATCTTGAGCTTGCGAACAGCCCCAAATCAACATAATCGACAAAATCAGGGTAAGTTTTTTCATAATAAATCCTCGTAAAATTTCAGTGTTTGACTGAACTGGCCTACAAAAGTTTCAAGTTTTGATTTTTCTGTTAGACCTGTCAATGGTAACAACTGATTAACATTAATCAGTATTATTGGGCAGCTTTCAGGCCTTGAACATAACTGGCCACTGCATCAATTTCCTCTTCGGTCATGTAGCGTGCCACATCAGCCATGATTTGACCGTTAACATCCTTTTTATCCGAAATGGTTTTACCTGCTTTATAAGCCCTCAACTGGATGGCTGTATAAGCCGCATGTTGATTGGCTAACACGGGGTATCCAGATAAAGGATTACCATGTCCGGTTGGGCCATGACATGACATACATGCTGGGATGTTTCGTTCTTGGTCGCCGCCTTGGTATATCTTTCTGCCTAATTCAACCAATTCAGGATTGGCCGCTTGCATTTTCAGTTTCTGCCCAGAAAAATAAGCCGCTAAGTCAGCAATGTCTTGATCAGAAAGACCTGCAGCCATCGGTGACATCAGCGCATTTTCACGCTGGCCATCACGAAAAAGCTTCAGATGCCGTTCTAAATAACCTGCATGCTGACCCGCTAAGCTGGGCCAAATTGGATTGATACTGTTGCCGTCCATGCCGTGACATGCACCACAGGTGGCTGACAGTGTTTGGCCTTTGTCAGCATCACCAGCTGCCAAAAGATTGAAAGACATTAACAGCAATGCTGGGATTAAAATTCGAGTCATATTTAGTTGCATAAAAACCTCTGATGGTTTGGTTTCTTCAAAAACGCAGTATTATAGCTTAATCACTCCTTTCAAACATATCAAATTTAGCCCATCTCCTTTAAAATACAGTTTTTTTAAATAAGCCCTTGCATGTCTAATCTGTTTTCCCACTGCGAATTTTTAATCAGCGCCTATAAAACCGATCAACTGCCTGATGATGATGGCATGGAAATCGCTTTTGCAGGTCGCTCTAATTCTGGTAAATCAACCACCATCAATGCCTTAACCAATCACCGCGGCTTGGCCAAGGTATCTAAAACACCTGGTCGCACACAACTGTTTAATTGTTTTGAGTTCAAACCCAACAGGCGGCTGGTTGACTTACCTGGTTATGGCTATGCCAAAGTGCCGATTAAAATGAAAAGACATTGGGAGAAGGAAATCGATCATTACCTGATGAACCGCCAAAGTTTGATTGGGGTGGTGATTATCATGGACATCAGACACCCGATGAAAGTGTTCGATGAGCAAATGTTGACTTGGGCAGATAAGTCAGGCTTGCATTCACATGTTTTACTCAACAAAGCCGATAAACTGAACAACAATGAAACCAAAAAATCTTTGATGAAAGTGACCAAAGCGATTGCCAAGTACAGCAGCTCAACCACTTGCCAAGTGTTCTCTGCCCTGCGCAAAACCGGTACCGCTGAATTGTCGCAAATTATCACGCCTTGGTTTAAAGACAATGCCGAACCCTTGGTTAACCCAGATTCAGCTGAAGTTTAATAATAACCACCGAAAAAAACCATGAATTACCCATACACCTGTGATGGCATGATAACCATAGAATGCCAGACCCCCATCAAACAAACTTTGAACAAATCCCAAGCCAGTGAGCTGACCGCATTGGTGGCCAAGGATTTGTATGGGGTGTTAAAAGTGACCAATCAATCGGCGTTGGTATTTTGTGGTGCGGCTTTTGCCTCAGAACAATTGTTACAACCCAAATTCCCAATTCAACACAGCATCACCCAATATGCATCAGCGGCCTTTCAAGGCCAACTTAACACGGATCAGATATTATCAATTGGTGCCAATAATGAAGTCATGCCAGATGGGTTACAACCACAGCCTAACACCCAAAATCTGCTGCATTTACCGTTTTGTTTGTACACGCATGATTTGGATTTGGCTGAGCGCTTTGAAGCTGAGTTGATGCACAAAGGCATGGTCTCACCACCTACTTATGCCCACTTGAGCGAAGTCTTTGAGACCACCATCACACATGCCAATTACATGACCTATCTTGATTTGGTGGCGATGATGCACAACCACTACGAGCAGCTAGGTCTTTCGCACTTATGGCAAATCATCGAAATGGCTTTGGTTAACAAAGCCCCAAAAACTGCCCTGCAAACCGAAACCAACAACCATTTCTTTCTGATCGATCATTTGTTGTTTACGCCGTTTTTTTCTTGGCCACAATTCAAACGCTTTTTCAACACCAACGACACTGAAGATTACATCAATTGGTTAATGGCCCAAAGGTTATCATTGGGTGCTTTTGCGGTGCATGGTTTGGAAATCAAACCCTTCAAAACTGATGAATGGCCACTTGGGAAAAATAAAATATGCCTTGGCGAATTTGAAAAAAACACCATCAAAACAGCTTTTTGGAGCGACTCAAACCAAACAAATACAAGTGACACACAAACCGAGGTTATTCATTACACCCATCCACAAGCTGGTGTGGTTGCTGTCACAGTCCTTTCAGCTGATCAAACAACCACGCATTACCCAATCAACCCTCAGGGCCTAAAGGCTATTGAACAACAATTACGCCATCAACTGGGTCAGGATTACGCTACAATAAACCGAGATTTCTCCGGCCAAGCCGAAAACTTACTGTGACTCAATTAACATGACACTTACCACCGAAGACATCCTCAAAAACCTCAATGAAACCCAAGCTGAAGCGGTGACCACTGACGCCCAACATGCCTTGGTATTGGCCGGTGCTGGCAGTGGTAAAACACGGGTGTTGGTGCATCGCATTGCGTGGTTGATTTCGGCTGAGTTTGTCTCTCCTTACAGTATCCTTGCGGTGACTTTCACCAACAAAGCGGCGGCTGAAATGCGTAACCGCATTGCCTTCATGTTAAAACGTGAAATCCGTGACATGTGGATTGGTACCTTTCATGGCATTGCCTTGAAATTGTTACAAATCAATACCGAAGCTGCCGGCTTACCCAAGAACTTTCAAATCCTGGACTCTGACGATCAATACCGACTGATTCGACGTTGTTTGAGTGATTTAGAACTGGATGAAAAACAATGGCCGCCCCGGACCGTACAAGCTTTTATTAATGACATGAAAAATGATGGTTTGCGTGCGCATGAGGTTGAAGATTATGGCGACTTTAATAACCAAACTTTAATTAAAGTATTTGGTCATTATGATGACCACTGTCAACGTGCTGGGCTGGTGGATTTTTCTGAAATGTTACTGCGAGCACATGAGCTTTTATTGAATGATGACGCGATTCTGAAAAAGTACCGCCAGCGATTTTCTCATATCTTGGTTGATGAGTTCCAAGACACCAACGCCATCCAATCAGCCTTCATTCAAATTCTAGCCGGTAAAAACAACAAAGTATTGGTGGTGGGTGATGACGACCAATCTATTTATGCGTGGCGTGGCGCTAAAGTAGAGCATATATTGGATTTCCAAAGTCTTTATCCTAATACTGCTATGTACAAGATGGAACAAAACTACCGTTCCACCCAAAACATCCTCGATGCTGCCAATGGTGTCATCTCAAACAACAAAAAACGCTTGGGCAAAAACCTGTGGTCAGCCCAAGAAAAAGGCGATTTAGTCGGTGTCTATGGTTCACATTCTGAATTTGATGAAGCCTTTTTTGTCGGTGAAACCATAGAAAGCTTACTGGCCGAGACCACCCAAGCCGATGCCATAGTTGCCAGTGATGTCGCCATTTTGTATCGTTCCAATGCCCAATCCAGACTACTTGAGGAAGCCCTGCTCAAACGCAGCATTCCTTATCAGATTTATGGTGGCTTGCGATTTTTCGAGCGGTTAGAAATTAAAGACGTATTGGCCTATGCCAGGTTGGTGAATAACCGCCATGACGACATTGGTTTTGAGCGGGTAATTAATACACCTACCCGCGGCATGGGTTTAAAAACCATTAACATGATACGTAACTATGCTCAAATGGAACAAAGCAGTTTATGGGAATCAGGCCAAAAGTTAGTCAAAGCAGGCAAGCTCAGTAACCGCGCTGCCACTTCTTTGGCCGCTTTTGTCAACATGATAGACGACCTCGAGCACAACAACCTTGAATCGAATAATCAACAGCAAAACTTAGCGCAGCTGTTTTCAGACATCATTGAACGCAGCGCGCTGAAAGATCATTACCTCAAAGAACCACCTGAAAAAGCCCAAACGCGGTTGGAAAACTTAGATGAACTGATCAACGCCGCGGAAATGTTTGAAGTCTCTGATGAAGACTTGGCTTTGGGGCTGACGCCACTCAGTTCGTTCCTGTCTCAAGTCAGCTTGGATGCGGGTGACACCACCAAAGTGGATGAACCACACGTACAATTAATGACCTTACATTCAGCCAAAGGCCTGGAGTTTCCAGTGGTCTTTATTGTCGGCATGGAACAGGGCTTGTTTCCACACCAAAACTCCATGGAAGATTTTAATAAACTACAAGAAGAACGCAGACTGGCCTATGTGGGTATCACCCGCGCCGAACAAAAACTGTTTTTGAGTTACGCCACCTCACGGCGCATGCGCGGTAAAATCAACGCCTGCCAACCTTCACAATTCCTGCGTGAAATCCCCAAAGAATTGGTCAAACAATTGCGTGGCAACATCCACCCCACCTCATACAGTGGGCAACACGGCGCGCAAACACCTTACCGGGCACAAACCCAAACCGCCAATGATTCACCCTACCAACTGGGTCAATCGGTGCGGCACAAAAGTTTTGGCGATGGTGTGATCACCGACATGAGCGGCAAAGGTGATTACCTACAAGTGTTGGTGCAGTTCAACGATGTGGGTCCCAAGGTATTGGCGGTTAAGTTTGCTCAGTTAGAAATCATATAAATTTTACCAGTCATTAAAGCTGCTGTGCAAAACTGATAGCCACCAATTATAATTAATACAAAATAGTTTCTAGTGCTTTAACAATAAAAAAGGCCGCCTTAGCGACCTTTTCCATGAACCATGGATGATTCTAATCCAAACCATTTTTAAATAGATAGTCAGGTCTCAGCTCAAAATCCACATCAGTTAAAGATTGGTTACCAGTGATGACCACTGGTGTGGCATCCAATGGATCACAAGCCTCATCATAACAGTAGGCATTGCCATATTTAACATCCAGTAAAGCACCGTTGTTACTGGTGGTTAAATAATAGCTACCCTCAGGCAGGCCAACAGTTAAATAGTAGCCGTTCTCATCTGCTGGATAGGAACCATAAAACACCCCTTGGTCATTGTAAACATTGACATCCACATAACTGGCGGGCAGTTGACTGCCGAAAGTATTAACCTGACCAGTGATGGTGCCGCCGGCCGACAGACTAAAATCAAGAACCGGCTCAGTACTGCCGTTTATGACTGGGGCTCCACCCAACACAATCGGTGTTCCAGTGGTCACATCACAGGCAGACCCCGGGCATGGCGTACCATCAAATAAAATGTCAATCCAACCACCCACTTCTGCAGGGAAGAATCCCATGAAAGGCAAATTAGAGCCGTTGTTGGTTAACGCATAATAAGTTCCGGCTGGCAAACCACTGACGGTGAAATCACCCGCCGCATCGGTGGTCGCCCAGTTGGCAAAATTACCGCTGTCATCAAACACCAAAACATGTACATCAGCGATTGGAGTGGCTGAACCTAACTCGGTGATGGTGCCCGAGAAACTGAACGCAGGAGACAAGGCAAAATCAATACCAGTTACCGTTGCATTGATGGCTTCCTGAACTGGATCACGCGGTGTTAGCCTGGCATAAGCTGGAACCACTACATTGCCTGCGGTGAGATTACAGGTTACACCTGGACAATCGATGTTACCGGCTGAATCGTATTTCTCCATCACATAGGGTGGACTGAACGCCCCATTAAACATAGAACCGGTTCTGACTGAATAAGTGCCCGGTGGTAAAGCACGCTGCGCAGTGTAAGTACCATCTGGCCTGATGGCCGCACCGCCAGCCACTTGGCCGGTTGAATCATAGAACTGAACATACTCATTACCCATACTGGTGATTGGCAAGCCGCTGAGGGCATCGGTCACAGTGCCACTGACTTTACCACCATATTCGAGCAGAAAATTAATACCCAGGCGTTGCTCGCTGGCACCCAAAACCACTGCGGTGCCGCCACCGCCACGATCACAGCCACTCCATGGACAGCGGATGTCGTTATACAGTTCACGTTGGAAAAACTCACGACCCAAATCCCCACCTTGTATGAAATAAGTCCCTGGTAACAAACCACCAATTTTATAGGCCCCATTAAACAATGGGTCGTTGTTGGTGCCACTCAGAAATTGCGTGGCAATCAAACGATTGGAGGCATTGAATACATAAATCAGCGCAAACTCCTGCAGTGTTTCTGGTAAGTGCGTCCCATTCAATATAGCGCCTGATACACTGGCACCCTTATTCACGGCAAAATCTATGCCGCTGGTGGTTGCACCATTGGTCAGCACCACCACATCACCTGCACCATTGAGCAACATGGTGCCACATAAGTTACAAGGGATGTTGTTATAAATCTCAGGTACATATTCATTGACCACATTAAAGTCAGGTTCTAAGTAAACTTTGTAGTTACCTTGAGGAATACCGTTGAGTGTGTAATTACCGGATCCATCAAAAAAAGTGTAAAAATTACCATAAAATGTAGCTGTTGGATCATATAAACTCACTTGCAAAGTCTCAACAGCTGCTGCAGTGCTGGCATCAGAGATTCGACCGGTTAAGGTGGCACCAATTGTTAAACTAAGATCGATACCTGGCTGTGTTGCACCCAGCGCCACATTAAATAAATTATCGGCATCTGGCTGGCAATTGATACATATTTCAGTGCCGGAGTTCGACCAAATGGCATCGATATAAAGGTCGTCATAATTTTGTACAGCAACAAAATAATCGCCTGCGGGCAGACCCGTGGCCATAAAATCACCAGCTGCATTGGTTGGCACTCCCACAGAATAATTATAGTCTGATTCTATAACGGTCACGTATAAACCATCGATTGGCATACCACCTGATGTAACATTACCACTGACAGTTCCACCCAATTCGACATCAATATCCACATCAACAAAACTGACTGCATCAGCCAGATTTATTTCATTATCAAAATCAGCCTGACACCATCGTACACAATTTTCGGTACCAAAAGCAGACCACATCACATTCAGGTATGGGTCATAATAATCTTCAACCGTGACAAAATAATCACCAGCCGCCAAGTTAGGAAAACTGTAATCTCCAGAGGCATCGGTCCAAGTTTGAGAAATATAATCACCCGACGGATAACTCCTCAACTGAACAGCAACATCAAATTCGCCGACAAGACCCAACAGCACTGTTCCAGAAATTGATGCAGTACCTGCTGGTCCGCGGTTAAATACTTTTTGATCGCCCTGTGAACGCTGCTCAGCAGATGCTTTTAATTTTAAAGCGTACATTTTCCGCTCAAAATCAACGGGTAAAATATGCCCTTCAATCAGCTGCTCTTTTAAAACAGTGCGTTGCATTTCAATGTGTTGATCAGCCGAATTGAGTTTGCCATCCGCTGACCATGCCGACAGTCCAATTAAGGCCATAAGTAGGTATTTCATTTTTTTCTCCCCTGTGAGATAAGTTACTTTTTAATGCTAAATATAATACTTTGAGATTAATTAAGATGCTTTAAAAAATTGCAATATTTAGCACTGTTTTGGTATTTTGGTGACTTATTTCACGATTTTTGATTAACAGATACAGTCAGAACTGGTTTTCAGAAAAAATAAATGCCTGGCTGTTCAAAACCAACATGCTGATGATCAGACATTTATAATTTGCATGAGGAATGGTTGGGGCTGTATTAACACAACCCCAACTCAAGACGACTATTTTAGTGCTTTCTTGAAAGCATCGGCCAATGCACCGGCAAACGCGCCTTGGTTGGCTGAACTGTTGTGACTGTTTGAGCGGTTGTTCGAACGCTTTTGAGGCTGCTTTGTGTTATTGGGTGTTGCTTGCTGATTGGATTTGCCAGTGGGTTTGGCTTGGCTACCATCACCTGACTTAGCACTCAATGAAATGCGTTTGCGCTGCGCATCAACTTCTAGCACGCGAACTTGAATCACCTGACCGGCTTTGACCACATCAGCAGGGTCCTTGACGTATTGGTCAGCCAGTTCTGAAATGTGCACCAGCCCATCTTGATGCACACCAACATCAACAAAAGCACCAAAAGCAGTGACGTTGGTGACCACACCTTCCAAACGCATGCCAATTTTAAGGTCCTTGATTTCATGCACTTGGTCATCAAAGGTGGCGGTTTTAAACTCACCACGTGGATCGCGACCGGGCTTTTTCAACTCTTCAATCACATCTTTAATGGTGGTTACACCGTATTGATCATTGGCAAAATCACTGGGGTTCAATTGACTCAAAGGGCCCATCTGACCAATCACTTGGCCAATCTGGCTGTTCATATGTACCAACATCGATTCCACCAAAGGATAGGCTTCAGGATGGACTGCCGATTGATCCAAAGGTTGGTCACCACCGCGAATGCGCAAAAAGCCTGCACATTGCTCAAACATTTTATCACCCAACCTGGCCACTTTGAGCAGTTGTTTGCGGTTCTTGAAACTGCCATGAGCATCGCGGTAATTTACGATTTCCTGGGCCACGGAATCTGAAACGCCAGCCACATATTTCAGTAAAGGTGCTGAAGCGGTGTTCACGTCCACGCCCACTTTATTCACACAATCCTCAACACAATCACCCAGCGCTTTGTTCAACTGTGCTTGATTGACATCATGTTGGTATTGGCCGACACCAATTGCTTTGGGGTCAATTTTTACCAACTCTGCCAATGGGTCTTGTAAACGCCTAGCAATCGAAACCGCACCACGGTAAGACACATCCAAATCAGGAAATTCAGCGGCGGCCAATGCCGAAGCTGAATACACCGAAGCACCGGCTTCAGAAACCATGATTTTTTGCGCTTTGATGGTGCTGTTTTGTTTGATGATTTCTGCTGCTAACTGGTCGGTTTCACGCGAGGCGGTGCCGTTGCCGATGGCGATGAGTTTAACCGCATGTTTTTCGCACAGCTTGACGAGGGTTTGTTTGGCCTGTTCCCATTGTTTTTGCGGCGCATGTGGGTAAATCACGGCGGTATCCAATAGCTTACCGTTGGCGTCAATCACCACCGTTTTTACCCCAGTTCTGAAGCCTGGATCCAAGCCCAATGTCACTTTGCCTCCAGCTGGTGCTGCCAGTAACAGGTCTTTCAAGTTGCGGTTAAAAATTTGAATCGCCGCTTCATCTGACTGTTCACGCAACTGCGACAACAGTTGCAGGTTCAGTTTTAATTGCAACTTGGCTTTCCAGGCCAGTTCAACAGTTCGGTTTAACCACTCAGATTGTTCAATGTTCCAGCCAGTGTGTTTAACCAAACGACCGATGGCTGGGTGAATGGTCATGTTGTCATCCAGCACATCTTTGTGGTCCAAATTTAGCGACAAAACCCCTTCATTACGCCCACGCAACAAAGCCAGCATGCGGTGCGACGGTATTTTGTTGATGGCTTCAGAAAAGTCGAAGTAATCTTTGAATCTGGCGGCTTTTTGCTCCTTTTCTTGGCCTTTCATGAGCTTGGCAATCACCACACCCTGAGCCCACAACCAATCGCGCAACTCTTGAATCAAATCGGCATCCTCAGCCAAATCTTCCAAAGCAATTTGTCGTGCACCATCCAAAGCTGCATCCACATCTTTGACATACAAGGTTTCATCATCGCCATTGGTATGGATAAACTCAGCTGCCAACTCATTGATGTCAGCAGTGGGTTGTTCAATGAGTTTTTGTAACAACGGTTCAAGCCCCGCCAGCCTGGCTTTTTGTGCCTTGGTTTGACGTTTCTTTTTGTACGGCAAATACAAATCTTCCAGTCGGGTTTTGGTGTCAGCTGAGAGGATAGACTGTTTCAAGGCATCGGTTAGCTTGCCCTGCTCTTCAATCGCCTTGATGATGGTTATCCGTCGATCATCCAACTCACGCAAATAACCCAAACGCTCTTCCAATTGACGTAACTGGGTGTCATCCAAACCACCAGTGACTTCTTTTCGATAACGTGCAATGAAGGGCACCGTATCGCCACCATCCAACAATTCGATGGCACTTTGAACTTGATTATTTTGGGCGTTGATATCGCCAGCAATGAGGCTTACATGTTTGGAATTGATCACTAAAATATCCTGTTTTGTGCTACAAAAGCGACGCATTTTAGCATGCAAGGATAAAAATAATAGCTTTAAACCAACCATGCATTAGTTTCCTGTGATTGGCATTAAAACTTCAGGAAATATGACTTTGAAGCTACCACTGATAAGTTGAATTGGCTATAATTTTGCTTTTACTTACTGTAGTTTAGGGATGAATAACATATTTTTATGCTTGGTTCTGGCCTCAGTCCTAACCGACAAAGTCCATGCAAATGAACCCTTTGAACTTAACCCTCCTGCGGATTGGGTTATCAGCAAAGCTTTCCAGACTGATGGCATTCAGACCGAAGGACTCAGCTCGTCTTATTTATTGTTTGACCAACAATTACTGTTCGACAAACAACAGAAGCATGAATATGTGCGGATAGTCTCACAGGCAAACAATTCCAAGGGTTTATCTGAACTGGGGAAAATCTCTGTCAGTTTCGACCCACTTTATGAACGTTTAGAGTTTCATCACGTCAATATAATCAGAGACAATCAAACCATTGATGTATTGCAGCAGGATGATTTTGAATTGATTCGTCAAGAAAAAGAGTTGGAGAGTAACATATACAATGGCAAACAAACCGCTCTTTTGCTGATACAGGATTTACAAGTCAATGACATCGTAGAATATGACTACACAATTATTGGTGGCAACCCGATATTTGACAACCGTATATTTGCTGTGTTTGGTTTGGAATGGGCAACACCGGTCAAGGATTTACATATCAGCATCACCATTCCTCGAAATAAAAAGGTAGATATTCGCACACACAAAACAACAATCAAACCTCGCATTGAACAGCAAGGAGAGCTGACACATTATGCTTGGCACCTCAGTGACATCAAACCTTTAGACTTCCAAGGAAACTACCCCAAATGGTTCGAAGCCAATGATTATCTTGAGTTAACTGAATTCAAAAATTGGCAATCCGTTGCTCAGTGGGCTTTTGATGTTTTTGCCATTGACACATCTCTGAATAATGAAACAACTCTGATGCTGGATACTTGGCAAACAGCAGATACCAATAATTATGATTTAGCTACAAAAGCATTGAATTTTGTACAAAATGACATTCGTTACATGGGAATAGAAATTGGTGTTAACAGTCATGAACCCAGACCTCCATCTGAAGTTTTCGATACAAAATACGGTGACTGTAAAGATAAAACCATGCTTTTATATGCCATGTTAAAACACCTGAATATTAAATCAGTACCTGCCCTGGTATCCACTGAACTGGATAAGAGCATCGCCGCCAGACTTCCAAGCCCTGGTTTATTTAATCATGTTATTTTAAACATTCAAATTGATGACAACTCTTTTTGGGTGGACCCAACAGTAAGCAATCAAGGTTTTGCGCTGAACAAACTGGGTCTTCCAGATTTTGGATATGCACTGTTAATTGACACTAAAACTGAGACACTCACTCCAATCAAGAGAAACCTGGAGCAAGTCAATCATATAAAAACAGTTGAGCAACTCGTCGTCTCGAACGAAAGTCAAGTTGCAGACTTGGCTGTTAAAACTATTTACCATGGAGACTTTGCTGAATATTGGCGCAGTGGATTTAAAACCAATACGGTTCAAAGCATTCAGAATCAGTTTGAATCATACACCAACCAAAATTATGGTGTGGCTCGATCCACAAAGACACTGTCTTTCAATGATGACTTGCGACAAAACAAGCTGACCACTGATGAAGCTTATTTACTGGACAACCCCTGGGACACCCACAATGAATTTGAAGTAATTGAACTGTTTGCTCAGAGTTTGTTGGCTTATGTAAAGATGCCAGCAAGGGTTAATCGCGATGCACCGATAGCCCTTTCATTTCCGATTGATTTGTCGCATGAATTCAAAATAACTGGGGACGTTCAAGACTTAAAAATTGATGACACCCCAATCAACATAAGCACCCAATACCTAAGCTACAAAAGACTCACAAAGCAAGATGACGCTGGCATTTACCTTGAACATCAATTAACCACCTTAAATGACCATATTGGGGTGGATGAATTATCAGATTACTATGAAATCATCAAATCCATTAAAAAGCATCTATCGGTCAGTTTAATTTTACCAGTGAACCAGAAAAAAAGAATCAAAGACAGCGACGATCGTTTGAAATCAGCCTTACAGAAAATGCTCAAGGAGAGACAACAATGAATTCAATAACTCAAAGATTTTATTTTTTCATGCTGACTTGGGTTACTCTAGTCACCCAAGCCAACTCATCTTTTGATGATGTTCATAGCAGTAAAGACGATGTTGAAATCAAGCTAAAAGCCAATAAGTTCAGCACAGAAATGAACCAAATTGAATTTTGGCTTGAAACTCAAGACTTACCCTTTGAAGGCAGCCAAGAAGCATTTTCATCACAATCTTGTCAGTTAAATATGGCAAAAATAGATGCTTTGTTAAAACGTTATTTTTATGCCATACACCTGCAAAAACTGGCATTAGATTGTCATAATTTGCTGCATCAAACCGATGACGCTCAATTCCACGAAAAACACTTACTCAAACTGGCAGAATTAGTGACCCAGTCAGGTGATGGCAGTTCTTACCAATCAGCATTTTGGACGACTGATATGAAATCAGCATATGCATTCTTGAAACTCGCTGGGTATGAGGTTGTGGATGGTAAACTGACCATTCATGACAAGCAGCTCTATCTAGATGTTTATGTCAACAATGATACCCTTTTTGGTGAGTACAAACATTTTCTGCTCAATGATTTTATTCAAAACATCAACCAAGGCCTGAAAGCTGAGTTGGATTCAGAAGAGCAAAAGTATTTGGATATCATGAACTTGGTGCTTAAATCCGAGTTAGGCAATAACATGGCATTGATAAACCTGGCATATGCAGGTGTCAGTGAAGCGCAAATTTTATTGGGTGACTTGATGTTGAGTAAAACTGATTTGTATCCCACTATGTATAGCGACTCCCTAGCGCTTTTCAAAGATGCTGCTAACAATGATTCAGCTATTGGAAAATACAAATATGCCTACCGGATATTCATAGATAAAATCAAAGATCGCTATGCTGAAGGACACCAAAACATCACCAGTGCCATTGAACAAAAATTCCTACCTGCATTCACGTTAGCTGTGATTGTGAGAGAAAAAGAGCTTGGTATAGATCGAGATAATGAAACCATTAACGACCTTTTGACCTTGATATCCACCAAAGCCGATAAACCTGGTTATCTTGAATACTTGATTGGCCAACAATTTTTATCTGACCAAAGGTGGAATGACTTAGAAATCTCACAAAAATACTTCAAGTTGTCAGCTGATAAAAACCACCCAGATGGCATGGTTGGGTATGCGGACAGTTTGAATTACGGATTAACTGGACGTGAAAAAAACAAACGGGCATTGCAATGGTATCAAAAAGCTGCAGCTACTGAACAATCAGGTTTGGCTTATTTAAGAATTGGTCAACAATTAGGAACCGGTGATGGTATGAAACAAAATACCCAAGCAGCCATCAGGGCCTTTGTTAGGGCGGGCGAACTGGGTCTCAGTGAAGGCTACCTATTCGCCGGCCATTTAAACCATTTCCAAGAATACAAAATCCAGAACGACTTAGAAGCTTTTAAATGGTATCAAAAGGCCAGTGAATTGGATAACCCACATGGGATATTTCAACACGCTTTGATGCTGTTTCAAGGCAGAGGCGTTGCCGAGGATCATGACTTGGCTTTCAAGACCTTCTTGAAAGCGGATAAACTAGGCTTTCATGATGCAAAGATTTTTTTGGCTGCCATGTATGAAACAGGACAAGGCACACTGAAAGATCAGAAAAAAGCACAGCGCTTGTACCGCCAAATTGCAGGCAACTATAACCTCAACATTGCGAATAAGTGGCAAGTGCGGAAGTTGGCAGAGTTAAATAAAGAAATGATCACATCCGGCCATGAACAACCCTTAGTTCCATTCGATGGCCATTTAGATTTACTCGAAGAGCAAACCAAAGCTGATAATTTAGTTGCCACATACCAACTTGGCTACCTTGGGTTCACTGGATATTCAGATGACCTACAACGGGTTAAGGGTTTGAGAAGAATCAAAAGTGCCGCCAAAGATGGTATGAAAGATGCTTTATTTTATATGTCCAAGGAATACAGATGGGATAAAAGGAATAAAAAAGCAGATGAATATTTGTCCAACGCGGTGAAACAAAACCAAGCCGCAGCGATCTACGTGGAAGGCTTAAGAGCGGAAGCAAGCGACCCTAAAAAGTACATTGAAAACCTACAACAAGCACATAAGCTACTTCACATGCCTTCATCAGTAAAATTAGCTGGTGAATATGAAACTGGCAAACATGTAGAGAAAGATTTAATCAAAGCAATTGAGTATTATGAACGTGCCATAGAATTAGGTGGTGGCAATGTGGTTTACGATCTGGTGGATCTTTACCTTTCGCTGGATACGGAGGTCAGTGACATTGAACAAGCCATCTCTGAGTTAAAATTTTTAGCTGAAACCAACAACGACAGCAAAGCAATGCGCAACTTAGGTGAGATATATGCCAATCAGCTGAACCCAAATACGGACATGAATGAAGCCATCAAATGGCTGATCAAAGCCTATGAGGCTGGAGATACTGAAACAGGCGTTATGCTTGGGAAAATGAACTTCTACGGCATTGGTCTGCCACAGAACTTTGACTTGGCGTTATTTTTCTTTGCCAACGGCGCCACCCGTAAGTCTAAATTTATTTTTGCTGAGTATTTTGATGAACCTGGCAGTTTCTGGCTTGCTTTGATGATGCAGCATGGCAAAGGCCTTGAGCAAGATTATCAGGCAGCCTCAGAGTTATACTTAGCCAATTTCAGCTCAGTCAGAAGTAAAGAAGCTAAAAATAACTACGCTGTGATGACTTGCCAATCATCAGGTGCAGATGTGGAAAAGCAAGCCATGTCATTTGAACTGCTTAAAACATTAAGTGACAACTCCAGAACGGCTCAATTCAACCTAGGCTGGATGTTTGAGCACGGTTTGTGTACAGAGCAAAACCATGAGGCTGCCCTGCAACACTACCGAAAAGCAGCCGAACGAGGGTCACCACATGCTTTGTACAAAATGTATGAACTGCATCAAACTGGCCAATGGGTTGAAGCTGATACCAAGAAAGCTGAAGAATTTCTCAAAGAATCGCTTCAAGTTTCCAAAAGTATCAAATACCACAACATGATGAGCACTTTTTGGGACTTACCTTATATTGTTGACTTTCAATTACAAGAAAAAGACCAGCAATCAACCAGCTTATAATTCTATTTTCATCCCACGATAAGCCACTTTAAATCCCTTGGCTTTGACTTGTTTGGCCGCTTCACTGTCTGGCTTCAGTAATGGGTTGGTGTGGTTGAAATGAATAAAAATCACTTTGTTTTTATCTTCAGGCGAAAGGTCTTTGAATAACTGCATGCTTTCTTCGACAAAAGGATGCGGGATTTCGCACATGTCGCGATTGGGGATTTCGCCGTTGGCAAAGAAGGTGGCGTCGAGTAAGGCATAATCGACTTTTTTAATCTCTTCAACAATGTCTTTGTTCCACTTTTGCCACTTATCGATGTCTGGAATAAACAGCGCCGTCTTGTTGGGACCAATGATGTAATAACCCACAGTTTCAGTGAATTCATCGCGGTGTGGGACTAAAATTGGTTTTACACTCAATTGTGGACTGAGTTTTGTGATTTGGTCATGGGCTAAATCCATCAGTTTGATGTTTTCAAGCGTGACCAACTGGCTCCAAGGGCCATTGTTGGTTAAATAATTTTTGAACCGCGGCATCACATAAACAGGTACTTTTGAGGTGCCAGCGGCTTCACGGCCCATGTGCATCAATCCAGTGTAATGCCCCATGTGGCCATGGGTTAAAAATATACCCTTCAAAGCATAGCTCGAATCTGGTGCCACTTGCTGCAAGTCATACATCTGTTCACGGATATCTGGCGTGGCTTCGAACAAATATTTGGACCTATTCGTGCGGTCAATCACAGCCAAAGCTGTGGCATATTTTTTATTGCTGGCATCATCCCAGCCCGCTTGACAATGCGGTTGGTAACAATTGAGTTGTGGGTACCCAGCATCCTGCGCCACCCCCAACACTGTGAGGCTAACCCCTACAGGCATTTCACTGTGAACCAGCACAGGGCTGATGGCCAACACAATCATCAAAGTTATTTTTCTTAACAACATGATTCACCTTTTCGAACGAAATCTCATCATAACATGACCATTGGGGTTCGCATTCAGCGCTGGATTGTGTCATGATATTTTATTCTTTTTCTGACAACAATTAGCATGAAAGATTTGATATTAAAACCCTTGCTTAAAGGCGCTTTGGTGGTTTTGCCGATTTTGATAACTGTCTGGGTTTCATGGTCTGCATTGAAATGGATTGATGGCCTCGGTCAGTCGGCAATCGCAACCATCCAATTGGATTTTCTGATTTTCCCCGGCAGTGGATTATTCATTATGTTGGTGCTGTTGTTACTGACTGGACTGTTGCTTAAATTCAGTTTTATTGACTGGTTCTACCAACGCATTGAAAATGCCGTGATGCGTTTTCCGGTAGTTAAAACCCTCTATGGTGCGGTCAAAGATTTCGCCAATATGTTTGACAAATCAAAAGACAAAAACCAACAAGTGGCTTTGGTGGATTTACAGGCCCAAGGCATGGGAATGATGATAGGTATCATCACCTCAGATCAGCTGCCAAGTAAAATTTCAGACGTGGTCAAACACAACTCAGCAGAAAAACTACTCACCGTCTATATCCCAATGAGTTATATGGTCGGAGGTTTTACTCTGTTCTTACCTGAGAGCAAAGTTAAACCTGTGGACTGGTCTTTCGAAGAAGCCATGCGGTTTGCGATAACAGCTGGTGTTTCACAGGATTCTCATGCCCTACCAAAGAAAGCAACACAATAAGGGACTGGCTGCCTTTAAGTCATTCTGAGCTCTTCATCCCTGGCTTGTTTGTATATAGACAGTTCAAAGCCCTTCTTGTATCATTAGGCCTTTAAAAATTTTTGACTTTAAGCAATGGCTGAATACATCTACACCATGATGGGCGTGAGCAAAACTGTACCGCCCAACCGCGAAATCATCAAAGACATTTCATTGTCGTTTTTCCCCGGCGCCAAAATTGGTGTGTTGGGCTTAAACGGCTCAGGTAAATCGACTGTGCTGCGCATCATGGCCGGCTTAGATAAAGATTACTCAGGTGAAGCGCGACCACAACCAGGCATCAACATTGGCTATTTACCTCAAGAGCCACAGCTTGAAGATGACAAATCAGTCCGTGAGAATGTGGAAGCTGGCATGGGCGAGGTCAAAGAATTATTAACTGCTTTTGATGCCATCAACATGCAATTCGCCGAACCCATGAGCGATGATGAAATGACCGAATTGCTGACCAAACAGGCGGAGTTACAAGAGAAAATTGATGCTGCTAATGGTTGGGATTTAGACCGCACCATGAACATGGCTGCTGAAGCTTTGCGCCTGCCACCTTGGGATAGCGAGGTTAAGAACTTATCTGGCGGTGAAAAACGCCGGGTGGCTTTGTGTAGACTGCTGCTGTCATCACCTGACATGTTGTTACTGGATGAGCCCACTAACCACTTGGATGCCGAGACTGTGGCTTGGTTAGAGCGGTATTTACATGATTTCACTGGCACCATTGTGGCGGTCACCCATGACCGGTATTTCTTGGACAATGCAGCTGAATGGATTTTAGAATTAGACCGTGGTCATGGCATTCCATGGAAAGGCAATTATTCCTCTTGGCTGGAACAAAAAGAACAGCGCTTGATGCAAGAATCCAAACAAGAACAAGCGCACATGAAAACCATCAAACATGAGTTGGAATGGGTCCGTTCCAATGCCAAAGGCAAGCGCACCAAGTCCAAAGCCCGCTTAAGACAATTCGAAGAGTTGCAATCCAAAGAGTTCCAAAAGCGCAACGAGACTGCGCAAATTTATATCCCGCCAGGGCAGCGGTTGGGTGACTCCGTGATTGAGTTTAAAAATGTATCCAAAGCCTTCGGCGACAAGTACCTGATTGATGACCTGTCATTCAAAGTACCCCAAGGCGCCATTGTGGGCATCATTGGTCCAAATGGTGCCGGTAAATCCACCTTGTTCAACATGATTGCAGGTTCAGAACAGCCCGATGCAGGCAGCATCAGCATCGGACCCACAGTTGAGTTGGCTTATGTGTCCCAAAGTCGAGAAGACTTGGGGCATGACCGACCTTTGTTTGAAGAGGTGGCTGACGGTGAAGAAATCATCAAAATTGGCACCTATACAGTACCGGCCAGAGCTTGGTTGAGTCGCTTTAATTTCAAAGGGGCTGACCAACAGAAACTGGTCAAGAACTTATCCGGTGGTGAACGCAACCGCTTGCAACTGGCCAAAGTGCTGAAACTCGGCGGCAATGTGTTGTTACTCGATGAGCCCACCAACGATTTGGATGTAGAAACTTTGCGCGCCTTGGAAGAGGCTTTGTTGAACTTCGCGGGTTGTGTGATGGTGATTTCTCATGACCGGTGGTTCTTGGATCGAATAGCCACCCACATTTTGGCTTTTGAAAACAATTCACAGGTGGAGTTTTTCGAAGGTAATTACACAGAGTACGAGCAAGACTATAAAAACCGCCACGGTAAAGCCTTACAGCCAGAACGCATCAAGTACCGTCCGTTGAAAAAGTAAACCTGAGGGCTGGATTTGATTGATGCAAGTCCAGCTTTTCCGGCACACTAATGCCAAATTTACTTAACTTTGCTGGATAAATTGCTTAAGATATTTGTTTTTAAAACAACAAATCTCAACCATGAAGCTACTCACCTCATGGGTCATAACTGGTTTTTTTATCTTGACCTTGACCCCACACACCGCCGCTGCAAAACCCAGCGATTTTCCAGAAGCCTACGCTGGTCTCAATAAAAGCGCCTACCATCCGATAGTATTCGATACAAACAAGTCTGATGGGTTCAGTTTTGAAATAGCTGACCAAGCCATATCAATTGCTTTGAATAACGCCAAATCAACTGGCACTGCTGCGGGCAATGTCAGCTTCAGCCAGACCATTCCGGGCGGGTCGATTTCAGCCACCAAGGGCAACAACAGTTTATTCGGACAAATGCACCTGAATAACAAGCACTACATACTGACCACCAACCAAGCTGGCATATGGGCAGTTGAATTACCGGCATCAGGCCTGAGTTTTAACGATTGTGGCTTTGATCACAGTGAGCAACATGTTGACCAAAAACTCAACAGCGCCGCACTGAAACAAAATAACTCGAAAGTGGCTGGTACGGTGATTGATGTGTTGATGATATATGACCAGGCCATCGCCAATCGCTACCCTGGAGATTTGTTACAGGCTCGGGTAGACCAGTACTTCAACGTGTCTAACCAAACCTATGCCAATTCAGCCATTGATTTGGCCATCAGACAGGTTGGTCTTGAACAAGTGGGCTACAATTTCAACGATGCCAACAGCAACGTTCTTGAACAATTACAACAAAGCCTGTCTTTTGGAGTCGGCGGCATTGGTTTAGAAAACGTGCCGCAATTAAGGAGTGACACCGGCGCAGACTTGGTTATTTTTCTGCGCACCCACAACATCGAAACCCGTGGTAATTGCGGCATTGCTTATTTTCCATTCGCACCTACTGGCAATGATTTTGATACCAGTTACGGGGTTAACATCATGGCCGATGGCATGAGCAGTTGGTCGGTTTGTACCGATCAGTTGATGGTGCATGAAATTGGGCATAATTTAGGTGCCGGTCATCACAATGCATCACTAACGCAAAGGTATATTCCAGATGCGGCTGGGTTTGCTAAACTCGGTCAGTATGGCACGGCCATGGGGTCATTTGGTACCGGTCAAGCCGATCGTTTTTTAGAGCTGAATTATTTTTCCAATCCCAATGTGCAATGTGGCGGTGGCCCCTGTGGCATCGCAGGTCAGCGTAACAACGCCAATGTCATCAACCAGCTGATGGGACCCGTTTCTAATTACCAATCAAGTGTTTCAAATGCCCCTTTACCTCTCGATTTCACCGTGGCTTTAATCGATCAGGATGGCGATGGCGTGTTGGATCGGGATGATGAATTTCCTTTCGACCCCTCTGAAACCTCAGATTCTGACGGCGATGGTGTCGGTGACAATGGTGATGCCTTTCCGAACCTGGCCAGCGAACAAGCAGATTTTGATGGTGATGGCATCGGTGATTTTTCTGACCCGGATATTGATGGTGATGGTATCGCCAACACTGCTGACCGGTTTCCTTTCGATGCCACCGAAAGTGCTGACAGTGATAATGATGGCATTGGTAACAACACCGATGCATTTGAATTTGAATCCACCGAATCTAAAGATGCCGATGGTGATGGTACCGGCAACAACGCCGACAGCGATGATGACAATGATGGGGTGATTGACCTATCGACTGATAAACAAGACCTCTTAGTTATCAACGTGGGTAACAACCGAATCTTGAGGTTTGATGCCCAAACCGGATTGGCCAAAGGCATTGAGGTGCTGCCGGGTGATGGTTTATTAACTTTTCAGTCAGATTTAAGCTACGACGCCAACTTCAACCGCTTGTTTTTCAGCAGTGCCAGCAGCATAAAAACCTTGGACTTGATGGATCCATATGCTGAACCTAAACTTTTGATATCTCCTTACTTCAATCCCGACGCACTGGCTGATTTAAACACTGGTTTTCCTACCGCTTTTGAAGTCAGTGAACTCTCCTTGGATTCAACTGGCTCTGCAGAACTGTATTGGACCAGACTGAATGGCAGTCAAGTCAGAAGCTTTTCAGTTTCAGAAAACGAGCTCAGTATTTATGCATTTCCCTTCTTTTCTGAGTTTGCTGAACAAGAAAACATCATTGATATTGAACGCAATGGTGAAAAGTATTACTTCCAAGGCCAGGTTAACAGTGTCTACCAAAGCACCCGGGATGTGTTTGAAAGTGAACTTTTAGGCAATGGCAACTATTCATGGCTCAACGATCCCTATGCATTGGTAGCCACTGATGATGGTCTGTTACTGCACAGCGACCAAGGCCGCAATAAAATCGTCATCACTGATGCCAACACTGGCTCTTTTGGCGGAATCTTTGCTGACATCGCCGATTTGGGTTATTCCAACCCAACTGGCATGGACATCACCAATGATGGTCGCTTGTTGGTGGCAGTCAGTGATCAAAACGCCATTCTAGAGTTTGACCTAAGCACTCAAGAATTTCTCGGCGAACTGGTCAATGGCTTTGGCTTAGACCAACCACATAAAATGGTGTTGGTGCCGCAGTTACAGGATCGATTTCATGAAGATGCCGATAAGGTCATCAGGCCCAATGCAGGTAACTGGTTCAATCCAGCCAGTTCAGGCCGTGGTTTTAACATAGGCATCTTTAACAACCGCTTACAAGTGCTGTGGTTTACCTATGATGAACAAGGTTTACCGATTTGGTATACCTCCGCTGGCTTGTTGGAAGGTTTTACATACCAAGCTGAGTTTCTGAAAACTCAGCTCAGCGATACAGGTGAATTTTCGTTTGCAAGCGTTGGTGAAATTACGCTTGAATTTGACAATGAGCGCGAGGCCGTAGTGAGCTGGCAATTGGGTGCTGACAGCGGCACTGAATCTATTATCTGGTTACAATCCAGCGGCGAACCTGAAACCGCTGATTACACCGGTATGTGGAGCCGTGCTGACACCCCCGGCTGGGGTGTGGCAGTGAGTACCATTGGCGATGTCAGTTTTGCGATACCGTTTATTTATGATGCCGAGGGAGAACCGCGTTGGACCATCAGCGATGTGTTCACCGGAGCAGCACCTTTGGTGTTTAATATGGATACTGTTTTCGGTACTGGCTTGTGTCCAAGTTGTAGCGGCACCATCAGCACCACTCGCAGCCCATCGGGCAGCACCACTTTGAATATATCAGGTGATGATGGCAGCTGGAGCAGTGCCATCATATGGGCTGACCCCATACCCGGTACCTGGCAACTGGATGAAACTGAAATCATCAGGATTTCAAGCGAGCCCACTCGTCCCAGATAATTGGCAGTCAACAGCAATAGAAGAGAAGGGCCTGGCTGAATCTTTCAACCAGGCACTTTATCGATCACTCTTTGATGTCAGCCAGTTTCAGCAAAAAGGCGTAATCTTCAGCGGTTTCTTTGTAATACGAAAATCGCCCAGAGGCCCCACCATGACCGGTGTCCATATTGGTTCTGAGTAACACCAAGTTGTCGTTGGTTTTGAATTCACGTAACTTAGCTGCCCACTTGGCTGGCTCCCAATACTGGACTTGAGAATCATGTAAACCCGTGGTGATCAGTAGGTTGGGGTAATCTTGGGCCTTGACCTGATCATAAGGTGAATAAGACAACATGTAATCATAGGAATCTTTATTCTTGGGATTGCCCCACTCATCGAACTCACCGGTGGTCAGCGGAATGTCTTCATCTAACATGGTGGTCACCACATCAACAAACGGCACCGCGGCAATCATGCCGTCATACAACATGCCATCCATGTTGGCCACCGCACCCATCAACAAGCCACCGGCACTGCCGCCCCAAGCATAAACCCGATCCTTATCACCCATGCCTTCAGCTAACAAGGCTTTGGTGGCATCGATGAAGTCATTGAAAGTATTCATCTTATTGAACATTTTACCGTCTTCATACCATTGGCGACCTTTGGCTTGTGAACCGCGAATGTGTGCTATGGCGAAAATAAAACCTCGATCCAACAATGACAAACGACTGAAAGAAAACTTGGGATCAATTGAGGAGCCATAAGAACCATAACCATAAACCAATAAGGGTCGCTGATTTAAATTTCCCAGACCTTTTTTGTAAACCAAAGAAACCGGCACCATAGCACCATCACGGGCCTGAATTTCCAAGCGCTGTGACTGGTAATCTTCAGCTTTGTAAACACCATTGATTTTATCTTGCTTCAGGGTGGTTTTCTGATCCGAATTCAAATCGATTTGCATCACACTGCCCAATTCAGTCAATGAATCATAATCATAGCGCATGGTGTTTTGATCTTGCTCAGGGTTGTACGCCACACTCATGGTGTAAGTGGCTACATCTGCTTGAATCAGCTTAGCCTCACCAGATTGCCAATTGATGGCTTTGAGGTGGCGAATGCCATCTTTTCTTTGTTCTAAAACCAGCCAGTCCTTGAATGTTTCGACATCATAAATCAAAGTTTCATCATCGTGTGGCACCACTTCTTGCCATTTGGATTGATCTTGAGATTCTCCAATTGGGGCTTTCATGACCCTTGAATTCAATGCATTCCAGTTGGTCTTGATGATCCACTCACCGTTAAAATCTTCGACCGCGTATTCATGTTTAGGTTGACGCGCTAAAATTGATTCAAACTCACCTTGGGGGTCATTGGCATCCAGGTACAACATTTCTGTCAGGGTAGTCGCACCGGTATAAATCATGATGTATTCTTTAGACCTTGAAGTGTAACAAGCCACATAAAAGGTGTTGTCTTGTTCTTCATACACCAGCACGTCATCCTCCACAGCTGTGCCCAATTCATGGCGATACACTTGGTAAGGCAACAAGGTGGTTGGGTGTTTGCGGGTATAGAAAACGGTTTTATTGTCTTTCGCCCAAGCCATTGAACCGGTGGTATTTTTGATTACATCTGGTAGCATTTCGCCGCTGCTTAAATCCTTGAACCTGATGTCGTATTGGCGACGACTGACGGTATCTTCTGAAAAGCCATACAGCTGATGGTTGTGACTAACACTTTGTGCGTTGGAAGCATAATAGGCATGTCCCTGTGCCAATTCATTGACATCAATCAACACTTCTTCAGCGGCTTGCATGCTGCCTTTTTTGCGGGCATAAATTGGGTACTCATTGCCTGATGTGTATTTGCTGTAATACCAGTAATCACCCAATTGATAGGGTACAGACTCATCATTTTGTACAATGCGATCAACGATTTCATGATAAATTCGATCGGTAAAGGCCTCGCTGTCTGACATTTGGCTGGTCGTGTAATCATTTTCTGCATTCAGGTAAGCCAGCACATCAGGGTCCGTGCGGCTGTCATCGCGAAGCCAGTGATAGTTATCAATGCGTTCTGAGTCATGTTGTTGAAAAACATGTGGCCTTTTTTCAGCCTGAGGTGGTTTGTTGTTTGGCATCTGGGTTTCCTGTTGAGCAATGGCTGCCTTATTATCTTCAACATCGGTTTTGACTTCAACTTGAGTTTCTGCCAGATTTGATGTTTCATTGGTTTGGCTTTGACAGGCGGTTAAACCAATCAAGACGAGTAAAAGTAAATGGTTTTTCATGGGTCAGCCAATGTAAAAAGTGCGCTAGCATACTATGAATCATCATCATGATTGGTGTTTGTTCATGAATTCATGACTAAAGTAATGAATATTTGTCATATTTTTTTAATCTCGAGGTCTTTAGTTCTATGAGCATAAAAGAAAGAAAGTTTGACGCCTTATTGGGCATTTATTACCAGGACCTGTATCGTTTTGCTTACTGGTTGGGTAAAGATGAGCACATGGCCAAAGATTTAGTCCAAGAAACTTATTTGCGTGCCTGGCGAGCCATTGATTCTTTGCAAGATGAGAAGGCAGCCAAAAGTTGGATTTTTACCATCTTACGCCGTGAATTTGCTCGCCAGTTTGAAAAGAAAAAACCCATCATTAATTCCTTGGATGACATGGTGATAGATATTGAAGACAAAAACACCCACACGCCCGATGAGTTGATGGACATCAACATCACCCGACAAGCGATGGTGAATTTAGATGCCAAGTACGCCGAACCCTTGATGCTTCAAGTCATCGGCGGCTTCAGTTGTGATGAAATTGCAGCACAATTAGACATCAGTCCCAGCGCTGTGATGACACAACTGTTTAGGGCCAGAAAACAACTCACAACCCACTTAAACAGGGAAAGTAAAATAGGTAACAAGATATGAATTACTTTGAATTTAAACAATTATTGGACTCAGATCCGTATTCAAAAGATGCCGCATTTTTGCATGCCAAAAACAATGATCAGCGTTGTTCCAAGGCCTATCAAGAAGCGATGAAAAGAGAACAAATCATTCAGGCTGCTTTGAATATTCCGGTACCGGCGCATGACATTGAACACATCAAGTTTCATCAGGCCCAAGCACAACAACACCAATTCAGAAACAACTACCTGGCCATCGCCGCCTCTGCAATTCTGATGCTTGGTGCAGGCATGTTCTTTTTTTCCAACAGCCGAAGTTCCGACCTGGAAAAATTCATCAACGAAGCTTTGATGATGGAACCTGCCGTGTACATGTCTGATGCCGAAATTCCACAAGCTGAACTGGCACCTCTGTTTGCCAGCATCAACACAGCCATCAATGGCGACTTAGGTGACGTGCATTTTATGAAACTCTGCCCTACTTTGAATGGCAAAGGCGCCAGAATGGTACTGATGAATGATTTGAATCAACCGATTACCGTACTGTACATGCCCAATTCACCGGTTGACCAAGCCATCGACATGCAAATCGAAGGCTTCAAAGGCAAGATCATCGCTTTAGATCAAGGCTCAGCCGCCATCATTTCACGTCCTCATGAAAATACGGCGCAAATTGAAAGCCAGCTGATCAAAGCCCTGAAACCGTTGTAACAACCTTAAATGCTACCCCCCCCATCAACAACTCTGACATTCAGGGTTGTTGAATTTCACCCCATGTCTTATTGTCATATAAGGTTAAATGCACCAAATATGCCATGACTTTGAACCAAGCTGTTGTTAAAATCCGACTATTAGTTTTAACCAACAGAGGGTTTCATGGATAATCACAAAATCAAACTCACCCTGGCTGCCATGCTGGTAGCGGTGGGTGCAGGCGCTCAGAATCAAACCACGGTTTCAGGCACGGAAGATCAAATTAATTTTGCTTATGCGGGGGATGACACGCGTCTTGGCATTGGTGTGGACAATGAAGGCGAGTTGATTGGCGAATTCCTCAAATCATTCAACACCAGCTGGGACAGCAATTGGATGGGTGAAGTGTGGTTGTCTGACGGCGCCGGTGGCTTAAAATTGGATTACCACCGCATTTCAGGTGCCAATGAAAAAGGCGACCTGATTAACAACGAAGATAACCTGCGCATTTGGAAATACTTTGCTGCAGTGGATCAAAACACCTTCGATGACCGTAAATTCACGGTTGGTTTTGGCTCAGAGGCCAGTGATAAATTCTGGAACGTCAATTTAAGCTCAGCGGTCACCGGCTCTCGTTTGGTTAACCAAGTATCCAGTTCATTAACCACCGATATATTTGGTCAGTTAGATGGACGCGACTTTGTCCAAGCTCAGACCATTGAGACCATCATCAGAAATTATGAACACCCTTATGATTGGGGTTTGGGTGGCCGTGTGGGTAAATTCTTTGAAAACAATCTGGTTCGATTAACCGGTGGTTTAGATTATGAACAAGGTGATTATGACTCAGACCAGCTGACTGCCAGTGTTAATCTGGAAAAATATTTCCTCAACACCGGTCACAGCCTGGCATTATCCGTAGAACAAATCCGAAAAACAGGCGATTTTGAGACCGATAAAGATGACACCCGCGCCAACCTTTTGTATCGCTTTGATTTCGGCAAGAACCATTTGCCAACCACTGTTGATGAAGAAGTTCAAGTATTGGATGAAGACCGCTTGAAACAACTGCAATTGGAAAATCGCCAGTTAATACAAAATCAAGTTAGCTTATCATCTATGGCTTTCTTTGATTTAGATAAAGATTACATCAGAGATGATGCGGCGGCAGAACTGAAATCTTTGGTTGAGCAAATCAAAGCCACTGAATTAGCCAGTAGCATCAATATTGTTGGCCACACTTGTGACATTGCTTCAGACGCCTACAACCTAGACCTGTCTATAAGGAGAGCTCAAAGTGCCAAAGACTTTTTCGCAGCCAATGGTATCGATGCCGAAATCATCCAAACCAAAGGCATGGGTGAGTCACAACCCGCTTATGACAATGACGGCCCTGATAAAGAGAAAAATCGTCGGGTAGAGATTTCATTCTTAACCATTGAAAAAGATTACGTTGATGTTGATATAGCGGATGATGACCTGCCAATGAAATGGGTTAAACGCAAAGTTGATGCTCCGGCTGCGTGGATCAATCGAGCCTTGAGAAATCCAGCGCAACACAAACGTACCGTTGATGTGTATAAATTCCAAGAAACAGAAACCAACACCACATTGGGTGAAATCATCTTCTTGAATGCGCTTCCAGAAGCCAACGACGACAGCAGAACCATCAACCGCAATGCAGTGGGTGTTGTGCTCGATGTTCTGAGTAATGACACTGATGCCGATGCAGATGATGTTTTAGTCATTGACTCTACCACTGCTGCCAGCAATGGAACTGTGGTTAATAATGGCAGTGTCCTCACTTACACACCAAACAATGGCTTTGTAGGTACTGATATGTTCACCTACACAGTAACTGACGGCCAAGATGGAACTGCCCAAGCCACGGTAACCATAACCGTGGTTAATTCAGGTCCAATTGTTAGTGGTGAGTCCGCCAGTTTAAGCGTCGGTGAGACATTGACTGTAGATGTCTTGGCCAATGACACTGATCCAGATGGTGATGATGCCGACTTAACTGTAGTTGCCATAAGCGTCAGCAATTCTGATTTGACCGTTACTGACAATGGTGATGGCACAATTAATATCACCGCATTAACCGGTTCACTGGGATTATCAACCATTGAATACACCGTTGCAGATGCAGATGGTGCCACTGCCACAGGCAGTGTCACAGTGACAGTGACTGACATAGGCACCAGCAACAACGCCCCAGTTGCTGCCGATGATGCCTTTTTTACTACCATAAATGCCTCAACCACCATCAACCTACTGAGCAATGATTCAGACCCTGATGGCGATGTGATTACCTTGGTATCAGTTGATACTGCAGGCAGCTTGGGTACTGTGATTGACATCAACGCGGATGGCACTGTAACTTATGTACCACCAGCAGATTGGTGTGGTGTCGATACCTTCACTTACAGCATCACCGATGGCACTGAACAATCGACAGCCACAGTGACCATCACTGTTTTGGATTAACTGGTAAGCTGGCTTGTTTGATCAATTAAAACAGCAGTTTCTGGCTTCATTTGAAGTCAAGATATCCAACCTAAATAAAGCGCTTGAGAACCATGATACTCAAGCGCTGACTTTAGCGGTACATCAGTTAGCCGGCTCTAGTGGTAGCTATGGATTTGCTGACATTTCAGCATTGTGCAGTGAGATAGAATGCTTGATGCATGAGCACGATACTGATGCAAAGATTCAAGAAAAAACCAGACAACTGATTAAGCTCATGGCAGATCAACTCGAATTCACTGAATAAAAATACATCCGGTTAACAGGTCAAGCCCGAACTTATAAAACCATCAACAAAATCAGTTAAGTTAATTTTTCATCAACTTCTGAAATTTCATCTGTAATATTTTCACCCATCACTTTCTGCTGCTTAGGCAGGTACCGCAACCAAATTAACCACACCACCAAGGCATCTAAAATAATCAGCGCTTGCCACAGGTATAAGTGAAACCACTCAAACCAATTTCTGTCCCACTGCAATAAATAAAACAGTGAAATGATTCTGACCATATTTAAGGACTGAATGGCTATGAATCCCCAGAACAAACCTTTCAACTTATAGAAAAAAGGCGCAGGAAAGGCCATCACCGCCGCCAGTAAGATAATCATGGCTTCGACACCATTGCAACCAGGGGCAATCTGTATGGCATAACCGGATACCGAATCGCGAATCACATCGCCACTGGCAATCACATTTGAATCAAAAATTTGAATCAGCCAAGAACTGAAGCTGGCAATCAGCCCGGTGAATGGCAAGATAACAGCCTGACGCACAGGTTCATAAATTTCTAACAAAAACAAACCAATGACTAAAGTCAGAAACAACAGTGAGAATCTCAACATATTTTTTAATGTGTGATGAACGGTGCTGTGATTCTAACAAAATCAAAGCAGTGAATGAGAAACTTCAAATCTGCAGTCAATTGTTTTACAATCAATTAATAAGCCCTTAACGAAGTCTTAACAGAAATGTTAGTATGATGGAATCAACGTCAGAGTTCTCCAAATGAATTTGACTATTATCCGGGCATCTAGACTTCCCAAGGCGTTTTGCAACACCTTGGGATTTTTTTATCCCATTGAAAAACACACCTACTATAAGGACTGTCATGAAAATATTAGTTGTTGAAGATAACACCGACATTGCTGCGAACATTGTCGATTATTTTGAAGATCGCGATCATATCGTAGACTATGCCGGCGATGGCGTAACCGGCTTACACTTAGCCGTGACCAATGACTTTGATGTCATTGTACTGGATTTAATGTTACCAGGCATGGACGGCCTGGATTTATGCAAAAAACTGCGCAAAGATGCGAAGAAAAACACCCCCATCATCATGTTAACCGCCCGCGACACCCTGGAACAAAAACTAGAAGGTTTTGAATTTGGCGCTGATGACTATATGGTTAAGCCTTTTGCGCTTCAAGAACTGGAAGCCAGGGTCACTGTTCTCGGCAACCGCAAGAAGAAAAACTTGAACCGTAAATTGACTGTTGCTGATTTAGAATACAATTTAGACAGCCTGACCGTCAAACGTGCTGGCCAACCCATTAAAATGAACCCAACAGGTTTGAAACTGTTACAAATATTGATGGAATCCAGCCCCTATGTGGTTCCCAGAGAAGAGTTAGAAGTCAAAGTTTGGGGCGAAGAAATGCCAGACTCTGATTCGTTGCGGGTGCACATTCACGGCCTTCGAACCACCATTGACAAGCCCTTCGATAAAAACTTAATCCATACCCGTCATGGTATTGGTTACCATGTATCTGACCCGGATGAACTTTCGGAGTAGCATAAAAAGCCGGATTATCATTGGATTTCTGGCTTTCAGTACTTTACTAACCTTGTTGTTTGCTGTCAGCTCGCTGAGTATACGGCAGTACCTTCAGAATGATTATATTGCACAAACCATTCAGGAGGATTTGGATTCGTATATGCTAAAACTCAGTTTGAATCCAGAACTATCAAATGAACAGGTCTCAACAAAAATAGAAGGGTTCTTAACCCGACCATCTAAGTTAAGTATGATTCTTCCGATTCAATACGGAGACCTAAAAGATGGAACTCATGTTATCAAAGAAGGAAACAAATCATTTATTGTTGCTGTAAACAAAAGACATATTGTTGAAGGCGAACCATTATGGGGTTTTTTAAAACATGACATCAGTCACAATGATAACAGTTCACAATCATTGATTTTAGTTTTTGCAGGGATGTTTCTGGTGTTTTTATTGTTGGCATATTTGTTGGCTTTGTATGTTTCTAAAAAAGCCCTCAAACCATTAAGCAAACTAGCAGCCAAATTACAAAACTTGACACCAGACACCCACCTTGAACCTTTGGCGCCCCATTTCCATGCTGATGAAGTAGGACAAGTGGCCAAAGCCTTGGATGTCTATGCACAAAGGTTAACGGATTATGTGATCAGAGATAAAGAGTTTAATGCGGATGTGAGTCATGAATTACGCACCCCATTAACGGTGATTCGCAGTACCGTGGAACTGATTAAATCCAATCCTCAAATTACTGACAAGGATTTAGATCGCATCAACCGCATTGAGCGGGCGACCAAGCAATCTACAGAGTTAATTGAGACCCTGTTGTTATTGGCTCGTGAGGAACGCAAAGAACACCCTGGTCATGAAAGAACTCAGCCCGGACTGATCATTCGCGATATCGTTGAAGATTTTGCACCGACCTTAAAATTAAAACCAGTGACCACCAAAATCACTGAAAATGACTGGCTACAAGTGAAAGCCCCTGAGTCCGTGGTTTCAGTGGTGTTAAGTAATTTAATTGGTAATGCGATAAAATACACCGCTGAAGGTACTGTTCATATCATATTGAATAAAAACAGCATCACTGTTGAAGATGAGGGCGTTGGTGTTAACGAGTCGGAATTACCGAAATTATTTGATCGCCATTATCGAGTCGGAAAACCGAACAGCAAAGGTTCTGGATTGGGATTAGCTATCGTCAAACGCTTGTGTGACCTGTATAATTGGAAGATTGAAATTAAGCGCAACAAAACCACAGGTTTATCTGCCACGCTGACCTTCAACTGAATTATTGCGAACAGCATGAGCCACTTGGTCTGTTTGCGCCATTTAGACTCTTTACGTCATATGGACTCTTTACCAACAGGAACAGAAAACGCTAGATGATTTTGCTTTTGCCAACCAATGCCTGCTATGGAATGCAACCGTGACACAACCTTTGTCTGAAGCTGCTAAAAAAGTTTTGCAATGTTGCCGTCAGGGACAGCTAAATCAAATGCTTGACTTGCTTGATACTGGGCTGGATATTGAAGCAGTTAACCACCCTGATTTCACACCTTTAAACGTAGCGCTTAAGAATGGCCGTTGGAAAATCGCTAAATATTTGCTGGAAAATCAAATGGTGCCGCACAAAACCAAGTGCCCGCCTTTAATTGCTGCCACCCAATACAACAAAGACCTCACCCAAGGCATTGAATTGGTTTTTGCACACACGGCAGATTTAGATGTAGCTGACCACAATGGGCGAACCGCATTGATGACTGCCTGTCTATTAGGCCATGAAAAAAAGGTCAAGTATTTACTTAAAAACCACGACAGTTTATCTGCTGCTGACCATGCCGGCATGAACGCCTTTCTGGATGCAGTTATCAGTCAATCTAACCCAATTATTGAGCTGTTAATTGATCATGGTATTGATCTTCACCACCAAAATAAACAAGGTGATAATGCTTTATTAATCGCAGTTCAACAACAAAACCCCAGTCAAAAAACCATCAAAACCTTGTTGGATAACCAAGTGGATGCAACCCAAAAAAACCTCAAAGGTCAATCTGCCTTCACTGTAGCGGAAAAAAAGCATCCAGTTATTTTTAAACTGATGGTCAAGAAAATAGCAGCAGAAAAACAAATTGAATTGCCCTTATTCACCCATACAGAGCCTGAAATAACCAACAACATAAATACGCAGCCGGCAAAACACTCAAGCCCAAAAGCCAGTCAAACAACTGAACCAGCCGAGCCTGCACAACACACCCAATCAAGCAAAACTCAAAATGCACCCTCTGCTGCCAATCAACAACTGTGGTTTGAGGCCATCAACACAGGTAATCTGGGCCGTTTGAATCAATTGAAAGTCAAAGGTGTCAGCATTGACTTAACTGATAACAAAGGCTGTACTGGTTTAATTCACGCTGCAGGCAAAGGTCACCGTGCTGTGGCCTCATACTTAATCCAGAACAACGCCAACATTGAACACCGTTCAAACAATGGCAGCACACCCATGTCCAGTGCCATCATCAGCAATTCTCGCGCTTTGGTGGGTTTGTTAATCAGTTCTGGTGCAGAGGTTAATGGCCTGGGCCCTGGCAATTATCCTTACTTGTCTTTGGCCGCCACTCAGTGGAGTGAAGCCTGTGTCAGCATGTTATTGGATGCTGAGGCTAATATTCATGTTACTGATCAGGCTGGCATGTCTTTATACCATCATGTAGCCATTGCCGCAGAATATTATGGCAACACGGCCAAAGCCAAAAACACTTTGCGCTTGATTCACCAATACGGCTTGGACATCAACACTCAAAACCAACAGGGCAATACGGCATTGCACCTGATCTGTGGGGCCATGAAAACCAACAAGTATGCAGTAGATGACAGCCACATTGCGAATATAACCCATGAAATACTGAAATTAGGTGCCAACCCTAAAATCACCAACAACGCAGGTTTTACCGCGATACAATATGCCAAACAACACGGCCTGTTGAATACCAATGGGGTGATATTATCTTTTTTGGATGTTTGGTAATTTTGGGAATCCCAGATAAATAGAAGATACCTCTGGCTTACAACGATTTCCAATATCAAGGCAGATGATTGCATAGTTGGTCATTCCATCTTAAAATCAGCTAACGCAGAGATTGGGAATCACTGTAAGCCCCAGAGGGCTGGATTTAAAACATCCATCTTCTGCGTTATGACTTTCATCAATGAGAACAACCAGCAATATAAAGTCGAACCTTGAAGCTGAATATTTTAAATCCAGCAGAGGCATTTTCTATTTATCAGAGCTTCCCCAGTGAACAGAAGAAAACTTGAACAAATATTTCAACAGCATCAACATTTGATCGAGAAAGCTGTTTACAGTCAAAACGTTCAAATCATTGGTGTTACCGCTGATGATGTTTATCAAGAAGTGTCCATTCGATTAATAAAAATTTTAGAAAGTGACCGAGAAATAGAAAACCTTTCGTCTTATATATACAGAACAGCTGCTAATGTAATCATTGATTTGGCCAGGAAGCACAAAAGACATCTGCAAGATGTCACCTTGCCTGGACAAGACCATGAAAGTGAAGCATTTCAAGCTGACTTAGTCAGTGAAGATGCCGAACCGGATCAAATCATTCAAGATGAGGAAGTCCGACAACAAGTATTTGCGGCCATTGAAGCATTACCTGAAAGCCGCCGAGTGGCCGTTAAATTGCGTTTGCAAGGCTATTCAGTTAAAGAAATGTCAGCACTAACAGGCTGGCCTTTTTACAAAGCAGAAAACTTGTCAAAAAGAGGCATGGCTGCTTTGAAAGATCAGCTGAAACAATCAGGCATTGACTTTGACGTTGATTGACAAATAGCCATTCATTTTGGCAGAAAACTAAATTGAGATTGAATACGATGAAAATGACAGAAAAACAACTGGCTGGTTTATTCCAAAGCAACAGCAAAAACCACAACTCTCGCAGCAATGCCAGTGATTGTTTGGCTGCCAGTGCTGCTTCTTCTGACCGATTAAATCACCTCGAAGACCTGATCAGTGATCACAGTACAGCACAAGCATTGAAAGTTTCTTTGGCTATGCAGGACTGGAGTCAAGTGATGGCCAAATCAATTGAAAATACCCGACAATCTTGGTTCAGTTTTTTGGGCATGAACACACCTCTCAAAACAGCTTTTGCAACGGTTACATTTGCTTTTGTTTTTGCAGTGGCTATGCCTGAATTCAGTAATTTCAATAATCAACAGCCTACTCACGTCAACGCACCTCAACAAAGTATGGCGCATGATGTCATCAACAACATTCATTTTGAAGGTAACTCTGACAGCTTGAGTAAAGGTGGTTTTGATTACAACGAAGACAACAACTCTAAGGACAGTTTGTTTAATGCAAGTTTCGGTTGATGCTGAAATTTTGTTGACCTAACAACCTGAGTTTCTTTGCTTTCTATACAAGCTTGGCTTAAACATCACAGCCCGCTTTCCATACATGTAGAAGACCCCATCAGTGTTAACCAACTGCGCTTGTTGCTGGAACACAGCTTACAAAAAAATCGTGCTTGGATTTTTACTCACCCTGATCATCAGTTAACTGAACGTCAAATCAAGCAACTGAACAACTGGGTCGAGGCCTTAAAAGCAGGCCAACCTTTGGCTTATGTAACTGGTGAACAAATGTTTTGGGATTTAAACCTCAAAGTCAATTCACACACCTTAATTCCTCGCCCAGATACTGAGATATTGATTGAAACGGTCACAGAAATTTTATCTGACAAGCCCCCCAAGCGTATATTAGATTTAGGCACAGGCAGCGGTGCTTTGGCATTGGTGCTGGCAAAAATATTTCCCGATGCAGTTGTTCTGGGAGTCGATCAATCACCTGAAGCTTTGTTAGTGGCGACAGAAAATGCAACACGCCATCAGATCAAAAATATTGAATTTCAACAATCAAACTGGTTCAACCATTTAACTTCAAGTCAATTTGATTTGATAGTCAGCAACCCTCCTTATATCAATGCAGATGACTCACACTTGAGTGCCCTTCAGCATGAACCGATGACAGCCCTGGTGGCCGACCAAAATGGTCTGGGAGATTTTATCCGCATCACCAACAAAGCCAAAGAATTTTTAACTGTGAATGGTTTATTGATGTTTGAACATGGCTGGCAACAACAGCATCAAGTCCAAGCCATCTTGCATGCTGCCGGATTTAAACACATTGACTCAAGAAAAGATTTGGCAGGAAATGACCGAGTGACCTTTGCATTCAACTGCTGATTACCAGCGGATAATGTTCGTTACAACAAACTCAGAATTTAATTTTACCGGTAACAACCTGCCAATACATCACCCAATCACCAGCTAAACTGTACAACGGGTACTTAAAAGTGGCTGGTTTGTTTTTTTCAAAGAAAAAATGCCCCACCCATGCAAAACCATAGCCAATCACTGGTAACAGCCACAACAGATAGAAATTCTGACTAAGCATGGCAATAATCACTACCACAATCACCAGTGTTGAGCCAATCACATGTAATCGGCGACAGGTTAAATTGCTGTGTTCTTTGAGATAATAGGGGTAGAACTCAGTGAATGTATTGAATTTTTGATTTTGTTCATTCATTACTTCAGTTTACCACAGCACTTTGAACAGCTATAATAATTAACCTATAAAATGAGGCAGGTTATGTTAAACATATTTAAAATTTGGGTCATCATAGGCGCTGCCATTGGGCTCAGCGCCTGCCAGTCAGATGAACAAAGTGCCTATGGTGAGACAAGCTCAACGATTATTGATGGCAAAAAAGTATACCGCCACTCAATAGACGGCAAACCCACCAGCTTAGATCCAATCAAAGCCTCATCAGTTTACAGCAATTTATTGGTGGTCAATATTTTTGACACTTTATACAGTTATAAATACCTTGCCAGACCTTATGAGCTGAAACCCAACTTGGCCGAATCCATGCCAGAAGTCAGTACCGATGGTTTGGTATACACCATCAGAATCAAACCAGGTGTTCATTTTCATGACCACCCCGCTTTCACCAATGGGCTTGGGCGAGAACTTAAAGCTCAAGATTTCGTTTATTCGATTCTGCGTTCTTTTGACCCTCAAAATGCGGCCACCGGTGCTTGGCTTTGGCAAGATAAAATAGCTGGAATAAGTCAATGGAAAGCCGAAGGTGCTGATTACGACCAAACAGTCTTGGGTCTACAAGCCATCAATGATTACACCATTCAGATCACCTTACTCAAACCCTATCCACAATTAACCTATTCTTTGGCTATGGGCTTCTCAGCCATCACCCCGCGTGAGGTGGTTGAAGCTTTGGGGGCAGAGTTTGGCTCTAAACCCCTAGGTTCTGGTCCATTTATATTGGATCGATTTAATTCTGAAACGGCTTACTTGATACGCAATGAGCACTTTCGCCAAGAACCGTTAGATATCTATGCAGAGGGTTATGATGCTATCAAGCATGCTGGATATGGCCTTGAAACACTGCAGGACAAATCACCGCCATTCATAGACCAACTTGAAGTCAATTTCATCAATGAATCCTCTTCCCGCTGGCAATCATTCACCAAAGGCAGTGAAATACAATACACCACTGTACCTAAGGACAAACAAAATACCGTTTTGTTGAGTCAAAACCCCATTCAGCTTCACCCACAAATCAGTAACAATTATCATCACAGCTATGGCATGGAAGCCGGCTTTGTTTACCATGGCTTTGATATGACCCACCCAGTTTTTGGTAACAACGGAGACCCTGAGCACGATGCCAAAAGCAAAGCATTGCGTTGCGCCATTAGAAAGTCACATGACTGGCAACAAAAGAACCGGGCATTTTATTTTGGTTTAGGCACTGTTTTTCCAGGCATCATTCCTCCAAGTGTGCCAGAATTTGATGAAAATATAGACCCAAGCTCCATCCAAACTGACATCAAAGGTGCACGACAGCTATTGGCCAATCACCAATGGAACAATGAAACATTGCCAGTTTTTGAATATCACGTAACTGGCAGCGTTTTGCAAAAACAGTTCTTCGAACAAATGCGCGGATTTCTCAATACCATTGGCTACCCAAATAATCGCATTGAGTATCACCCCTACCCGAGTTTTGGAAACTTCAACAAAGCCATAAAAAATCGTCAGACTCCGTTTTTCTTTCTGGGCTGGACTTTGGATTATCCTGATGCAGAAAATACCCTGCAATTATTTTACGGGCCCAACCAAACACCTGGATCAAACAATTTTAATTACACCAATCCAGCCTATGATGCCTTATATGAACAAAGCAGTGTGCTCCAGCCTTCAGCAGAAAGAACAGCCATATACCAACAAATGAATCAAATGGTGATTGACGACTGTGTGGTGATCTCTGGCCTGGCACGAAATAAGATTCATTTGTGGCATAAAAATGTTATATCCTTCCCTGACCGAGAAATCGTTGGTGGATTTCATTTGCGTTATGTCGATGTAAAATAATGAACAGCTGGGCATTTGCCATACAAAAATTAATCGGTGGCATTCCACTGGTTCTGGGGGTAACCCTGGTGTCTTTTGTATTAATGGTCTATTTTGGACCTGATTTGACTTATGAGTTATTGGGCAAAAATCCATCAGCAGAAGCTATCAGTGAAGTCCGACAAGTTTTGGGTTATGACCAACCATTTTGGCAGCGTTATCTCGCTTATCTGAGCGAAATGTTGCACTTTGATTTTGGCTTATCGATGGTCAAAGACCAACCAGTGAATCAAATGCTACTACAGGCCATTCCAGTGTCTTTACAACTGATGATACCTGGTTTTATTTTAGGCAACTTATTGGCTTTAATGCTGGCCATGCAAGCAGTTAAAAACCGTGGCCAATGGCAAGATAAAGTCATCATGACTGCAGCAGTGTTTGGTATGAGCCTATCATTCTTGGTGGTGATTATCAGCTTCCAACTGTTGTTTGCTTCCAGCTATGGCTTGGACTGGTTTCCTGTAAGAGGCTGGTTAATTGAGTCATCCGATGGTGGTTTTTCATGGTCTAGGTACTTAAATCACGTGACTGTTCCAACCTTGGCCATCGTGTTCGTTTCCCTGGGCTACAACACCCGGTTTTATCGTGCGGTATTGGTTGAACAACTCAGTAAAGACCACATTACCACAGCCAAAGCATTTGGTCACAAGCAACACAATATTTATTATCGCTATATGCTTAAAAATGCCATGATTCCAATAATCACCCGTGTGATGTTTTCTATTCCATTGGTGGTAATCAGCGGCTCACTGTTGATTGAAAGCTATTTTGGTATTCCTGGTGTTGGATTGGTTACTTACGATGCCATAGTTGCTGGCGACCAGCCCGTATTAAAAGCCATAGTGGGTTTAACTGCAGTGCTGTTTGTGTTGGTGCTACTTTTGACTGAAATCATGTATCGCTACTTTGACCCCAGAATTGCACCACAAAGATCATGATATTAATTATTAATTACTGCAGTTATGTTTGAAACCAACCTCAAGTCCCCTAATATTGAAAGCTTGTGGAGCAAATCTTGGTCGCAGTTCAAACAAGATAAATTGGGCGTGTCAGGCTTGCTGGTGGTGTTCTTATATTTCATCATAGCTTGTGGCGTTTGGTTTGGAATCTGGGGTACCGGCTGGAGTGACATTTCAACTCAGTTTAATCAACCACCCACTTGGCAGCATTGGTTTGGCACCAACGCCATCGGTCAAGACATTGCTTCGCGCAGCATCCAAGCCACCAAGGTTGCTTTTGAAGTGGGTTTGGTGGTGACCTTCTTTGCTTGTTTATTGGGCGTGGTTTTAGGTTCACTTGCTGGCTTTTATCAAGGTCAATGGTTAGATTCCATCATCCTATGGTTGATGGGCGTGCTTGACTCAATACCTTTTTATTTGTTTGTGGCCGCCATTGCATTTGCTATGCAGAACCATGCCTTTGCTATGCACATCGCCATGATATCAGTGTTTTGGACCAGCATTGCACGTGTCATACGCAGTGAGGTCATTAAGTTAAACCAATTAGAGTTTATTGAAGCAGCACAAGCCATAGGTATCAAACAAATGACGGTCATATTCAAGCACATCATACCCAACACCAATCACCTCATTATCATCCAAGCCACTTTGGTGTTTGTCACAGCAATCAAAACCGAAGTGATTCTCAGCTTTCTTGGGCTGGGGGTTAAAAATGGCATCAGCTGGGGTTTAATGATTGCCGAATCAACCAACGACATACAAGCTGGATACTTCAATAATTTCATTGTGGCATCTACATTTTTGTTTATACTTGTGATTGCATTCAATTATTTCTCAGATGCCTTGCAAGATGCACTCGACCCTAAACTCAATATAAACCATGAAAATAAAACATAACATCCAAATAATCATTTTATTCACCATCATTTTAATACTAGTCAGCTGCGGTTCTTCTGTTCCGAGAAACGAACTTCAAAACCTTCCAGCTTTGATTGAAATCATGGGCGTTGATTTAGCCGATGGCAAGCTGAAACTCAGGGTGTCACACCGCAATAATTTAACCCGCAAAAACAACCAAATCAGCTGTCAATTGGCGTTGAAGGACTTTACCCCAATAAAATTCAATAACATTGCACTGCCTGATTTGACCAATTATGCCGTTGAAACACTGGACGTCAATTTGTCACCGACTGATTTACCTGCAGTCAATCAAAGCCACAAAGAAATGCCTTATGTGCTTGATTGTTATTTGTTTTCGGACAATTTTCGTGAGGAACATTTGATTAAAAAATCAACCTTGTTTAGGGTTCCAGGCAGCAAAGCAGATTACCGCTAAATAAAAAAATGACTTTTGCCCTACTTGACTATATTAGTAGTGTTGTAGTAAAGTAGTACACCTAAGCCGCAAATAGGTGTAACATGAATAATTTAAAACAGAACATATGGGTTGTATCAATATTATTTTTATCTTTGATGTCATCAGTGGCATTGAGTTATATGATTACCCCGAATTCAAAAACCATGACCGAAACAAAAAAAATCATGCAGCCCATTAAAGCTGATCCCAAGCCAAAAAGAATGAATCAATCCTTAACCCTATTATTACCTAAGGTGGGTAAATAAAATGAGCTTTAAATGGAACGACAAAGAGCCGATTTATCTGCAGCTCAAAGATCTGATTAAAGACATGATATTGTCTGGTGACATCCGCGAGGGTGATGCTTTACCATCAGTAAGACAAGTTGCCATGGATTATAAAGTCAACCCAATAACGGTTTCTAAATCATATCAAATTTTGGTCGATGAGGAGCTGGTAGAAAAAAGACGAGGCCTTGGCATGTTTGTTCAAAATGGTGCGGTAAAAAAAGTACAATCCAATGAGAATGAACAGTTTATCAAAGAAGATTGGCCTAAAATATTGACCAAGATTCAACATTTAAATCTAGACACAACACAATTAATCAACTCGTTAAAAGCAATCGGGAGTAATCAATGAGTCATATATTAACTGCGCATAACGTGAATAAGAAATTTGGCAGTTTTCAAGCCCTAAAAGATGTCAACATCAACATCAGCAAAGGCAAAATCGTCGGTTTAATCGGCCCAAATGGCGCCGGTAAAACGACTTTATTAAAATCAGTCTTGGGCTTAGATTCTTGTGATGGTGAGCTTAAAGTTTTAGGCATAGACCCTTACAAAAGGCGCGCTGATTTAATGAAAGAAATTTGTTTCATTGCTGATGTAGCCGTTCTACCCAAATGGATTAAGGTGTCTCAGTTATTAAGTTTTACCGAACAGACTCATCCAAATTTTTCGCTCGATCAAGCCAAACAATTTTTAAGTAAATCCAAAATAAAAATGGATCATAAAGTTAAAGAACTTTCAAAAGGTATGACTGCACAGTTGCATTTGGCCATTGTGATGTCGATTGATGCCAAGTTATTGGTTCTTGATGAGCCGACATTGGGTTTGGATATTTTGTTCCGCAAAAAGTTTTATGATAATTTGCTCAATGATTACTTTGATAACGAACGCACCATTATAATCACCACCCATCAAGTAGAGGAAATAGAACACATTTTGACTGACGTGGTATTTATTCGTGAGGGTGAAATTGTTTTGAATGCTAACATGGAAGAACTGAATGAGTCCTATTTTGAGGTGATGGTCAGCCAAGAAAACTTTGACCAAGCGATGACTCACAAACCATTAACCATGCGCAAAGTCTTTGGTAAATACATCATGCTTTTTAATTCAACATCCAGAGATGTGATTGAAACATTGGGTGAAGTTCAAAGACCATCAGTTTCAGACTTATTTGTGGCACTGATGCAAGAAGAGGAGGTGGTGGCATGAGTACTTTTAAAGCTTTGTTACAACGCGAATATTGGGAACACCGAGGCGCTTTCCTCAAAACTCCCATTGTTATAGGTATCGTACTGTCAGTCATATTACTTTTGGTGTATTCTTTTACAGACCGAATCGACCTTAAGATGAACAGTGGTCAACTGACTGAATTTGGTGCAAAATCTATTGGTGCATTAGATCCAACTGACATTCAATTTGGCATTGATGCATTTATGCTCTTTACCTCGACTATTTATCATTTCGTACTTTTCATTATTGTCTTTTTCTTTCTACTGGGCAGTTTATATGACGACCGAAAAGACGGCAGTATTTTATTTTGGAAGTCATTACCAGTCTCAGATACTCAGACTGTTTTATCAAAATTAGCCACCGCTACTGTTGTTGCACCATTGCTTTTTACCGCGGGATTGATTTTGAGTCACTTATTGTTCTTTATGTTACTCAGTATTATACTTTTACTCAATGGGGTTAACCCATTTACAATTCTTTGGGTTAACATCAACTTTATTAACAATTGGGGTGCTTTTTTTATAGGCTGCTTAATACAATCATTGTGGGCTTTACCTATTTATGGCTGGTTATTATTTTCCTCTGCATTCTCGAAAAGAAGACCCTTCTTAATGGCTATATTTGCGCCATTGGCAGCAGCCTTTACTTGGTATTGGTACGTTGCATTTACCAATTTTGATGTGGTTCAAGCTGGATTATTTAAGACCATATTATTTCTGTTTGCAAAAGCAACATCGCCATTTACTTCTGGCTTAGGCTTTACCATTGAACAAGTTGACTTTAACCCCACAGAAACAACCGGTGCTGAAGTCATTAAATCCATGCTGAGTGGCTTAGAAAATCCTTCGTTGTATTATGGCCTGGCATTCGCTGCGGTTATGGTGGCCATCGCAATCTATGTCAGGCGTTTCAGAAATGCCACTTAAAACCAGCCAATAAGAGGCTTCTTATCCAGCAGCCTCTTTGATACAATGAAACAACACTAAAACGGCCTGCATAAGGCCGTTTGTTTTTTTGGGAAAGCAATGGCCAATTACCTCAAATTATTTGACATTCCAAGCAGTTTTAAATTTCATCGTGGCGGACACATTGATCAGGGCATGTTGGCCTATGAAACGTGGGGCACATTGAGAGATGATCAGTCCAACGCCATATTAATTCTTACCGGGCTTTCTGCTGATTCTCATGCTGCCAGACACTCACCCCATGACACCGCTGGGTGGTGGGAGTATATGATTGGACCAGGACTGGCCATAGACACCAATCAGTGGTTTGTGGTCTGTGCCAGCTCATTAGGCAGTTGCAAGGGCTCAACAGGTCCCTGTTCTCCCAATCCCAACACTGGGAAGCCCTATCGTTTTGACTTTCCGGATTTAACCCTAGAAGACATTGCCAGTTCATCGGTATTATTATGCCAATCCTTAGGTATCGAACAATTGCATGCAGTGATTGGTCCTTCAATGGGAGGCATGTCTGCTTTGGCCTTATTACTTAATCACCCAAACTATGCTCGGCACCTCGTCCATATAGCTTCAGGTATGGCATCTCCACCTTTCAGTACTGCCATTCGATCGTTACAAAGAGAAGCCATATTGAAAGATGAAAATTTCAATCAAGGACACTACTCAGCTGCCAATTGGCCAGAGGAGGGTATGAAGTTTGCCAGGAAAATTGGCATGTTGAGTTACCGTTCTGCGGAAGAATGGAATGAGCGATTCCCGCGCTCATTGAAACAAGTGCCAGAACATGCATTCGGAATCGAATTTCCGGTAGAAAGTTATTTAGAACATCACGCCAACCAATTCATTCATAAGTTTGACCCCATCAGTTATTTGTACCTTTCACGAGCCATGGATTGGTTTGACGGTCATCGCTATGCCAAACAAAAAGATCAGAACCCATTGCATGAGCTCAAGCTGGTTTCAGCTTTGGTGGTGGGAGCCAAAACAGATTTATTGTTCCCAACTGCCTTGCAGGAGCGATTGCACCGACTGTTGTTAGATATCAACTGTAACAGTCAACTTGAAATTACCGGTTCAATACAGGGACATGATGCTTTCTTGGTTGACCAACCTGTATTTTCAAATTTAGTCAGCGGTTTCTTGGCTCAAACAGTGTGAATGTTTTTCATCGCACGGTCCCAATCACCTTTCATTAGGTTGTCAGTTTCTGCCACACATTTATCAATACAGCGCTCTATCGAAATACGATCATCTAATGAGGGTTTACCCAAGACCCAAGGCGTGACCTTGGTTTTATCTCCGGGGTGACCAATGCCAATTCTGAGCCGCTTAAAATCAGCTCCTATACCTGGAATGATGTCCCTCAAGCCATTGTGACCACCATGCCCACCACCTCGCTTTAACTTAGCGGTACCGGCAGGTATGTCTAGCTCATCATAAGCCACCAATATTTCTTCCACTGGAATACTAAAAAAATTAACCAGCGGAATAACACTTTGCCCTGAACAGTTCATAAATGTTTGCGGCTTGACCAGCAATATTTTTTGCTCCATATGGGTCAAAGTTGCAATCTCAGCTTTGAATTTTTTATTGATTTTGAATTGACAGTTGAATGCAGCAGCCAAGGCATCTACATACCAAAATCCAGCATTGTGCCGAGTTGCTTGGTATTTATCGCCTGGGTTACCTAAGCCAAAAATGACTTGCATATTGAATGTTGTTTTGAATATTTAAAGGGTAGCATACGCACGCATGCTACCCTTTAAATCAATTGGCTGTTAATCAGCAGAATCTTCTTTAGATTGCTCAGTTGCTTCAACTTCATCAGCAGCTGGAGCTGGAGATTCATCTTCGTCAGCATCATTAACAATCAGATGAACAGCAGATGTAGATACCACTACACTGTCATGAGCTTCATCATCACCATGTGTAAAAGCAGCCAATACCGATCCTTCTGGAATCTTAAGGTCACTCAAATTAAGCATGTCACCTGCTTTGAACTCAGAGATATCAACTTCGATAAATTCAGGCAAATCTTTGGGTAAACAGTTAATTTCTACTTCATTGATTTGATAATCAATCATCACATCTGAAGACTTACCAGCAGGCGAATCTTCACCACCAATGAAGTGCAAAGGAATATGCATGGTGATTTCACGGTTTTCGTTAACACGCATAAAGTCCATATGCATAATAACCGGTTTGGCAGGATGTCTTTGTACATCCTTAATCACAACTTTTTGTTTTTTTCCACCATCGGCAGAAAATTCAATGATGCTAGAAAAGAATGCCTCATCTTCGACCATACGCAGTACCTTGTTGTGGTTCAAAGAAAGGTTGGTAGGCGTTCTTTCACCACCATATAATACAACTGGAACCAATCCTGCGTGACGTAAGCGGCGGCTCGCACCTTTCCCTACATCTTCACGCAATTGGGCTTCTACTTTAAAAATTGCCATAATATTTTCCTAAACTTTAAGTTAAATGTCCTTGCGACCAGGACATCAATCATCGATTGATTCAATCAATCGATATACATTGAGCTGACAGATTCTCTGTTAGCTATGCGTCGAATGGTCTCTCCCAGCATTTCTGCGACAGACAATTGACGAATCTTCTTACAATCCAGGGCTTCCTGACGCAGTGGAATGGTGTCCGTTACCACCAATTCTGTCAGACCTGAATTTTCTATGTTTTTAATGGCATCACCAGACAAAACTGGATGGACGCAATAGGCGTGAACTGCTTTGGCATCCCATTCTTTCAAAGCAGTGGATGCAGCACATAAAGTTCCTGCTGTATCAATCATGTCATCAACCAAGATACAAATCTTGCCACTGACTTCACCAATGATGTTCATCACCTTAGCCATGTTTGGCTTGGGTCTTCTTTTGTCAATGATAGCTAACTCACAACCCAATCTTTTGGCAATAGCTCTGGCTCTGACCACACCACCTATATCCGGTGACACGATGGTTACATCCTTGCTATCAAAATGCTGCCACATATCCGCTAAAGTAAGCGGCGAGGCATACACATTATCAACTGGAATATCAAAAAAACCTTGAATTTGATCAGCATGCAAATCAACAGTTAAAACCCGATCCACACCAACAGCTGCAATCATTTTAGCTGCCACTTTGGCAGTGATAGGCACCCTAGATGAACGTGGCCGCCGGTCTTGTCTGGCGTAACCAAAATAAGGAATGACTGCAGTAACTGTTCTGGCAGAAGCTCTCTTTAAAGCATCTACCATCACCAACAATTCCATGAAGTTATCTGCGGTTGGACGACAAGTGGGTTGAATCAAGAATATATCCTGCCCCCTGACATTGTCTCTGATTTCTACCGCAACCTCTCCATCACTGAAGCGGCCAACCTTTGCGCGCCCGAGAGGTACGCCTAAATTGTCAGCAATTTTTTGGCCCAATGCGGGGTTGGCGTTACCTGAAAACAACCTGATACCACGATCGAACATTATTTAGCCTCAGATACAAGTGTGCCTGCGCTGTACGCAGGCACCACAAAAAATATGGCTGGGATGGAAGGATTCGAACCTTCGCATGCCAGGATCAAAACCTGGTGCCTTAACCGCTTGGCTACATCCCAATTATCGAGCCAGCATAAACTTGATTAGCTCTTTACATTTAACACAATACAATCTGCGCTAAAGGCGGCATATTATAACCAGATAATATTTCATTGCAAAGCCCAATATTCAAGTTTTTATGGTTTTTTTGTTTTATTGGACTTGGGCTGCACCAAAAGCGCATTACAAACTCCTTTACACTGTTGATATGCCCGCTGTGCTTCACTGAAATTATCAAATTCGGCAAACATGGTTGAACCACTACCTGATAACCTGAGCATCATTTTAGATTTCAACTTTTGGTATATGTCACTTATCTGAGGAAACTGCTGTAAAACCACGGGCATGAAATCATTGATCCAAAAAGAAGACCTGTGCAGATCAGATAATTTAAGTGGCATTTGATTTCTTACTAAACCGGGCGTTTTAAATAATTCAGCTGTATTGATGTGACAATCAGGAAATAACAATAAAATATGCGGTGTATCAAACTTCATAGGCGTTAGCTCGTCACCAATACCACCTGCCAAAGCACTCTGGCCTAACAAAAACACAGGCACATCTGCACCTAACTTAACAGCCAAGGCCAATAAATCGAAAACACTCAGATCACATTGCCAAGCTTGGTTAAAAAATTTTAATGCTGTGGCCGCATTGGAGCTACCACCGCCAAGACCCGCACCCAGCGGAATTTTTTTGTCCACCACAACCTGCCAATCAGAATGCAACTGCGCCCATGGCTTGAGCATTTCTGCCGCCTGATAAATCAAGTTATCTTGCACATCCAGACCATCAAACCCTGATATTTCAAGGCGATTGTTGCCGTTATCTTTAACTGGTTTAAAAGTGATGACATCGCCCCAGTCTAACAACTGAAAGCATGTTTGAAGCAGGTGGTAGCCATCAGCACGCTGACCTATTATCCGCAACATCAAATTGATTTTAGCCGGACTGAGCAGCTTTGTGGTCACCATGCCCATTGTTTTATGGACAACTTGATTGAGTAGTTATTTTTGCGGGCAATCATTTTATGTGGCAACTGAAATGCTGAGTTTCCAGGATATGAATTCAATCGACTGTATTCAATGCGCCACCCATCTTCAACAACAATGAAGCCATCAGTTTGCCAGACAACCTGTGCCCGGTTATTTTGGTAGGGCAAGCCGATGACCCAAGACTTGAGTTGTTGCCATGGCACCTGCCAACCTAATTGGTCACTGATCAAATATTGCGCAGAATCCGCCACCACGGTGGCTCCATTGGCAAGCAATTCAGCACCCATTTGTTGTTCTGTTATTTGCCAGCTTTTACTGCCCAATGGTGCTTTAAGTCGAGCGCTGACTAAGCCATCAATATTTTGCCAAAGGACACTCCCCGAGCCACCATCTTGACCATCTGAAAAGGACATTTTGCCATTGAATTGATAGCTATTAAGCTGAGATAAATCCATCAGTTGACTGGGTGCCAGTGGTTTAACCCTTGATGATTGTTGGCAGGCTTGCAACAACAACAAAACCATAATCAAAATAATCAGCTTAAATTGATTTTGCATCAGTTTATCTGTCTCAAGTTTTTGTTGTAAGGAAATGGCAGGATTGAATTACAGATTGTGTTTGAATTTGATGTAAGGCACCGTACCGGTTAATTGATCAATGTTGGTATTGGCATTGTTTTCATTGATACTGCGACGGGCACCAAAGGAGATCGTACCTTCGCGAGTAAAATGCCAATCAACCTGTAAATCCATGGTTGACTGTTCTAAGTTTTGACTGGTGGTGCTGCTCATGAAATCTGACTGAAAAGTGGCACCAAAACGTTGATTCCTGACGCCAAAACCCAAACTGGTGGTTTGCAATTGATCTTGATACAAACCCAATAATTCACCACCTATGCGTCCACGACCAAGATCAAACCCCAAGCGCCAATTATCACTGATGTTCATCACTGAACTGACACCGAACTGAAATCCTGCCAAATTGGAATCTGATTGACTTGAGTCTAATTGATAGCTATTGAGGTTAGAAAACAATCCTAAGGAGTCATTGTCTTCAATCACATTCAGACGCAGTGTCAACCAATCAGCAAACTTCATGCCCACAACCAACTCATCACCAAATACTCCTTGGTTGTTTTTACTCAGATGATAACCTTTAGACTGGGGTGATAAGAAATCAAAATCATCATTGGAAAGGTTGTTGTTCAAGGCGTTGTTGAAAAAATCATCAGCACTATTGAATCGGGCGTTGCCACTGGTCAAAGATTTATTGGTAGACAAGTCAAAAGGCTTAAAAGGTTTCAAATCATCCGCCCAAACTGACCCAGCAAACATCAACAGACCTGCTGTAGTCACTTGGCTCAATAATTTGAATATTGATTTAATCAACTCTTCATCCCCAGATAAAAAATACAATAACAATCAGACCGGCTTAACTATAAATAGTTTCGTACAAAAATAATAATAACAAACCAAGATTAAAAGTACAAGAGAAATCATAAACATATGACGACTTCTTAAAAAACAATTTAACCTTTGTGATTCAGGTCACAATTCTACTCTTTTGCTTGCGTATTTTGCCAGTATTTTCTGGCCATTTTCATTGCCAAATCCATCAAAGTATTTTCGGCATAGCTGCCATCAACCAAAATGCCAGCCGTTTGTCCCATCAACACCTCCATGGCTTCGGTGATGTGCGACACAGCATGTACAGCAAATAAACCCTCTTTACAGGCTTGTTGGACATCTGCTCTGAGCATCAACTCACCTGCGTTTGCACGAGGAATGATAACCCCTTGCTCGCCGCTTAATTCACGGTATTTACAGGTATCGAAAAAGCCTTCTATTTTTTCATTAACCCCACCGATGGCTTGTAGCCGTCCATGTTGATCGATGGCGCCTGTCATCGCAAAACCTTGGTTGATGGGCACTTGTGTTAAAGCGGAAATCAAACAACAAAACTCGGCTCCCGAGGCCGAATCACCATCGATTCCACCGTAACTTTGTTCAAATGCAATTGACGCAGAAAAAGTCAAGGGGTGATCCACTGGCAGCATAAACCTTAACAAGCCACCCAAAATATGAAAACCTTTGGTATGAATTGAGCCTGATTTTCCAGCCATACCTTCTATGTCGATAACGCCGGCCCTCCCGGGGCCAATGGTGGTGGTAATTCTGGATGGAAAGCCATAAACAACTGGTCCAGCATGAATCACAGCCAAACCATTGATTTGTCCCACAGTGCGGCCGGCTGTATCTAAATTTATGGTGCCATCTTGTAAGCGTTCTTGGAATTTTCTGGATGACAAACCAGCCCTTCTTTTGGTGCGGGCAATGGCCAACATCACATGTTCTGCTGTCACCACTTTTTTATTACTTTTGGTGGCCAAGTAGTTCCCTTCACGAGCCAAATCAGCGACCCTTGAAAATTTGACCGTCAATTTACCTTGTTGTGAACAAATTCTCGCCCCATGTTCAATCAAACGAGCCACCGCAGCTGCATCGAAAGGCAACAATTGATCTTCTCTAATTATTTTGGCAATGATGCCGGCATAGTTTTCATAGCCTTGCTGGTCACGTTCTATAACCGAGTCGAAATCAGCCAACACTTTAAACAATTCTGGAAAATCAGGGTCTTGATTATCAAGGTAATAATAAATACTTGAATCACCTATCAAAATCACACGTATACTCACAGGAATCGGATCTGGCTTGAGTGAGGGCTGTCCAAATGGCCAACTCATTTCGGCAGGTACGATTTCTAACAGCTCGTTCTTGATGGTACGTACCAAAGTTTTCCAAGCCCCTGGTTCAGCCAATACATCACGGGCATCTAGCACCAAATAACCACCATCTGCTCGCAGCAGGGAACCACCAACAACACTCAAATGATCGGCCAGCACTGGACCATTCTCACCCCACTTACTTTCAATTGAACCCAGCAAGTTTTGTAAAGACGGTACCCGCTCAATCACCACAGGGCAGTCTTTACAATCATCAAGCGGTAACAATAAATTGACTGCATAGCGTTCTCTTGGATTGATGCCGTTGGATTTTTTGTAAAAAAACTGGTCAATTAAATCGGCTTTTACCGCTGCTAAATATTCAGCTACTTGCGGGTCTGTGAAAGACTTTTTTAAACCCCTCATTTGTTCATCGATTAATCCACTGACGTGAGTCTCAAGCATGGTTTTTATTTCGTCCATGCTTTGCTCTCTGATGTCATTGATTTTTCGACCGAGGTCTTCTAGTTTTTTGCTGAACTCGTGTTGTGATTGCATCAACTTTTCTTGTTGTTCAGAGCTTATGTCCCCAGCAGCCACTTTTTGTTGCCAAGTAACGGGGTCTAGAACCTCATCACCTATTTTCGGCGCAATGATGGTCTGCTGTGTTTGTTGGTTATTGACATTAATCATCGCCAAACTGTTGCCTGCCAACTCCTTTTCAAATGGATCTGTTAACTTTTTAAGTTTGGCTTGTAATTTATCTTCAGCCTGATTCTTTTTCGCAGTCAGAGACTCAGACTCCAAGGCTTTTTGAAGTTCTTCTGCAAAATAAATACTTAAGCTTTCCATCATGTATTTGAATTGACTGCCTTGACCAGCAGGCAAGCTGATTAATTTGGGACGATCAGGTTGTTTAAAGTTTGTCACATAACAATGCTCAGTTTTTTGTTTCAGCTGAGGTTTCACATCCTTGAGGATTTTTGACACCATACTCATGCGGCCGGTACCGCTGAGACCCCTGACATAAACATTCTGTCCATAGGCGTCACATTCAATAGCAAACTGTAGGGCATCCAACGCATCATCCTGACCCACGATTACTTCTACAGGCTCAACTTCCTTGGTGGTTTTAAAGCCTAATTTCTTGGCATCACACTGCCACCTCACGTCTTGCCATTTCAACTTTGTTTGTTCAATCATAAATACCTGTGTTTTTATTTTGCTCATACCAAAGAAACATATTAAACGATAATCCTTGCATGATTGTTTGTTTTTGCCTAAAGTTTGCCTTTTTTAACCTCTGAGACAGGTGATATTTTGAATTCGTGGGTGGTGTTAAAATTTGGTGGAAGTTCGGTTTCTAGCATAGAAAAATGGCAAGTCATTATCGATGTGGTGAAAAGCCGAATTAAGCAAGGTCACCAAGTGATGCTGGTGCACTCGGCAGCTCAGGGCTTAACTGATTTGTTGGCAAAAAAAACCACTCACATGCAACCCGTAGCAAAAGCATTCACTGATCAAATTTGTGCTTTTGCCAAACAGCTCAATGTCAGCACGACATCAATTCAAACCCAACTGAATCAGCTGAACCATTTAGACCAGCAAGCCAGTTTAAACACCAGACAACAAGCTGAACTCTTGGCTTTAGGTGAGCAATGCACCCACCAAATTGTGTTACAACACCTGAAGCCATTCATAGCGGTTGAGAGTATCAACCCCAAAGACTGGTTGATTAGTTCTGGCCAAGACAAACGCAGTCTGAATTCACAAATTCTGTCTGCCAAGTGTGACATTGAAGCCAAAGATTGCAGCCAATTAACCGCTAACTTTTATCTGATGCCAGGCTTTTTCGCCAGTGATTCCAGTGGTCAAACTGTGCTGCTGGGCCGTGGTGGTTCAGATACATCAGCAGCCTACATGGCGGTGATTTTACAGGCCAAACAATTAGAGATTTGGACCGATGTACACGGTATTTTTAGTGCCAACCCACACAGCATCCCCAACGCCAGATTGTTATTGAATTTGGGTTATCAAGAAGCACGAGAAATTGCTGCCAGTGGCGGTAAAGTGTTACACCCTCGATGCATCTTACCTGTTGAACAACATCGCATACCTTTGTTGATTAAAAACACCAACGACCCCAAAGCTGTTGGCACTGTGCTCGCTGCCGAACACAGCACTAAAAAGCCACGTGTTTCTGCCATCAACAGCCGCCATCAAGTGACACTGATATCGATGGAATCTATTAATATGTGGCACCAAGCTGGCTTCTTGGGTGACATTTTCACCATCTATAAAAACTTGGGTTTATCCATAGATTTGGTTTCAACCGCACAAACCAACGTCACCATTTCACTGGATAATGTTGACAACATCCTCAATCAAGACATATTAAATGATTTAAAAACAGCACTTTCACCATTGTGTGAAGTTGAAATGTTTCAAAACTGTTCAGCTGTGACCTTGGTGGGATACAGAATTCGAGCCTTGGCAGATAAGATTGCGCCTGTATTGGCTACTTTTGCCGACCAAAGAATATACATCACCACCCAATCATCGAATGACTTGAACCAAACTTTTGTGGTGGACGAAGACCAAGCGGATAAATTGGCACGTGCCTTGCATGAAGTGTTAATTATAGAAGACAAAGAGATCGATGACTTTGGCTTAAGCTGGATTGAATTAATTCAACAGAAAAAAGCCCAGCCAGAAAAGTCTTTGGCTTGGTGGCAACTCAATCGAGATGAATTGTTGACTTTGGCTGACCAACATTCTCCTTGCTATGTTTACCACTTACCTACCATCAAACACCAAATTGACCAACTGCATAAACTCACGGCCATTGATCGAATTTTTTATGCCAGCAAAGCCAATTCTCACCCTGCCGTGCTTAACTTTATGCATCAAAATGGCATATGCTTAGAAACCGTCTCACCCGGAGAAATACAACGAGTTAAATCAAGTTGTGCGGATATTGAATCCCAAGACATATTGTTCACCCCTAACTTCGCCCCCATTGAAGAATATGAACAGGCCCTCTCACAAGGATTAAATGTCACCATTGACAACCCTGCTCTGTTATTTGAACGACCAGATATATTCCGCAACCATGCAGTTATACTGCGTCTGGACCCAGGTCATGGCAGCGGCCATCACCGCTATGTCAGAACCGCTGGCGCCCATTCAAAATTTGGTATCCCGCCAGCTGATGTGGAACCCATTGCCAAATGGTGCCAAGCCCATCAAATCAAGGTGGTTGGGCTGCATGCCCATGCCGGAAGTGGTATTTTAGACCACAACAACTGGAGCCGCATCGCTGATTACTTGGGCAGTTGTTTGCCATTTTTTCCCGATGCTCACATCATCAATGTTGGAGGTGGGTTAGGCATCAGGGAAAATCCTGGGGATTTGGGTTTAGACTTACCGGCGCTGAATGAAGCTTTACTCCAATTTAAAAAAGCGCATCACAACATCACCCTTTGGATGGAACCAGGGCGATTTTTAGTTGCGCATTGCGGTGTGCTGTTGGCAAAAGTCACACAAACCAAATGGAAAGGCAAACAAGGCTATATCGGCATTGAAACCGGAATGAATTCATTAATCAGACCCGCTTTATATGGTGCTTGGCATAACATTGTGAACTTAACTCAGTTGGACCAGGCGACTGAATACACTGCTAACATAGTCGGGCCGATGTGCGAATCAGGTGATGTGCTGGGAATTGATAGAAAAATGCCCAAAACCCAAGTTGGTGACATGTTATTGATTGCCAATACCGGTGCTTACGGCGCTGTCATGGCTTCCAATTACAACCTAAGGAATCCCGCTCAAGAGGTGATCATAAACAGCTAAAAATGACACCAGTCAAAGCATGGACCATGCATCAATATAAATTTGTCGTTTTATCAAGCACTTATTGAACTAGGCGCCCGATGTTTGCTATAACTGTAAGCATGAATAACTTTGACCTGACATGATTAAACTTGCCTTTTGCTGGGCACTCATCTGCTGGTATTGTCATGCTGTAAACGCGCAACCATTTACTGAAGTCACTGTCCAAAGTGGCATCAGTTTAAGCCATTCTAACTCAGCTGACAGGCAAAGCGAGCCCACTGTCATAGGTGCAGGCGGTGCTGTTGCTGACTATGACTTTGATGGCTATCCAGACTTTTACTTATTGGGCGGTAGCGATCAACACAATGCCCTGTTTCATAGTCAAGGAAACGGCACATTCACAGATTTAGCCAGCACAGCACAAGTAGATCTGTTCGACATCTTGGGTTCAGGGCCTGTTTTTGCAGATGTGGACGGTGATTTCGATCTCGATCTATTGGTTTTCTCGGTTAATAAAGAAGGTCAAATACCCAACTCCGGAGACAGCTTGGTTAATCGACCCCGGTTATTTATTAACTTAGGTAATGGCGCATTTATGGAATCCATGAACTCTGGTTTCAACTCAGGCATGGCCAGTTACACGGGTACTTTTGGCGATTTAGATAAAGACGGTGACTTGGACTTATTTATGAGCCATTGGAGTGCCGATCAAACCACCAGTAAACAGCTGTTTTGGGAAAATAATGGTAACGGCCAATTCACTGATGTCACCATTGAATATTTAGGGTTTAGCCAAAATGCCAACTTTGAACGCTGGACCTTCACGCCAAATTTAACTGACATCAATGGTGATGGTTGGCTGGATGTACTGCTGACTTCTGACTTTGAAACCACCAGAATTTTTTACAGCACAGGCTTTCCAGAAAACCAACCAGCTTACTTGGTGTTACAACCACCCATTATCTCCGACGAAAATGGCATGGGTGCAGCGGTTGCAGATTATGACAATGACGGCGATATGGATTGGTTTGTTACCAGCATATGGGACCCTGATGGCGAAGCCGAGGCGAATTGGGGTGTCTCAGGTAATCGGCTGTATCGAAACACAGGCATGGGAGAATTTGAGGATGCCACTGATGAAGCCGGGTTGCGTCAAGGGTACTGGGGCTGGGGTGCTTGTTTTGCAGACTTTAATAACGATGGCCATTTGGACATCTATCATGAAAATGGTTTCACCACACCAATTTTTGCCGAAGAATTCCACAACGACCCTGCTCGCTTGTTTATGGCCAATGGTGACGGCAGTTTTACCGAGTCAGCAGTCATCAATGGTCTCAATCACACGGATCAAGGCAGAGGCATCAGTTGCGTTGATTATGATTTAGATGGCGACCTAGATATTCTGGTGATGCCTAACAATGCGCCCTACCGATTGTACCAAAACCAAAGCAACAACAATCACCACTATTTAGACATTAAATTGTTTGATAGTGGATCAAACCCTTATGCCTACCAAGCTAAAATAGAGCTAACCACGGCAGCATCGACCCAAACACGGGAACTCAGTGGTGGCAACAACTACGCTTCCAACAACCCATTGACTCAACATTTTGGGCTGGGCTCAGAAACCACCATCAGCGCCATTCAGGTGACTTGGCCAGACGGCGTTGAACAAACCATCATCAATCACATTGCGATTGATCAAATAAGCAGCATCAGTCGATATTGTCATACAAAATTCATGACGGTTATTAACGATGAAAATCTACCTTCTGCAAGCATCGATATTTTTATCCAAGCACTGGATGGCACACCAATTCTTGAGCAAGATGTCACATTGTATATCACTCAAGGCCCAAATGCAGGCCTGTCAATAAGCTCAAACACCGACATCAATGGCAAAGCCACATTCCCCCTGCCATTCACATCAATTGGGACAGATCGCATTAAGTTTGATTTTTCCGTTGCTGGTGCGCCTCAACTGTGTCGTGCTTTGGTTAAATGGGATACCGACCTGATTTTCAAAGACGCTTTTGAGTTATAGCGCGCCTTCAGTTTTAATGATGAATTTGATTTGTATTTTTTGCTGTTGGGATTAACTGCTCTGGCATGTTTAATTAAGCATCAATCGAATTAATCTTATTTTTACTGACCGTGTTGATATCTCAACAAATTTAAGATAGTATATAACTACTAACTTATTCGTACGGAGAATATTATGAAACCAATCACCCTCATCATTCTTTTTTTAGGCTTGATTGCCTGTGGCTCAAATACCAAAGACCGGGTTGTTGCTGTTAAGGTAGGCGATAAACTTTACAAGCCTGACCCATCAGCGGCGATGGCTATTGACACAGGCAGTAAGGAACGCATTGTATGTGAAAAAAGAATCGTCACAGGTTCACATCGCAAAGAAAGAACTTGTTCAACCTTAGCTCAAAAAGAAAAAGAAAGAAGGGCTGCTGAAGAAAACATTCAAAGTAATGACATCATGAACAGCAGAAAAGCCATTGATGACGCATCGGGTGGTTAATAGCACCCAGCAAATAAACCTCAAAACATGAATCAAGGAAGATTCATGACCTTTAATTAAAACATTTAAATTCGACAACATTTTCACCGATATTCCTCTACTATGTGTTTTTTAAATTGATTAAATTTCATTCACACAACCGAGCCATCTATTGATACAAAAGTTTGGTGCCTGAGTTTTTAATAAAACGACTTAAAACAGTCGGCAACCAACAATTAAATTGACTCAGGCATTCACTTCATCAGATCACATGCCCTCATTCGGAAACCAACATGAAAAAAACAACCACCTTACTACTGATAGTTGCTTCAACTTATTCTTGGGCACAACCAGTTCCTGACTCTGCGCCTAATGAACATGAGTTACAAATAGGATTGGCTGGTGTAACCAGTCAGTCTATTTATCTGGGCGGGAAAAGCCAAACCCGGGTATTTCCAGCCATTGATTACCAATACAAAAGATTTTATTTCCAAGCTGGAGACATTGGTTTCAACTTAATTGATGAAAAAAACTGGGAGGTTGATTTTGGTTTAGGGGTCGATTTGATTGGCGATACTGACCGTGGAGACAGTCGTGTATTGAGCGCCTTACCTGAACTGAGCCTCCCACTTAATGCCTTTCTATCGGCTCAATACAAAACACCCATAGGTTTATTTAAAATTGAACACAACCATGAAATTAACAACAAACACAATGGCAATTCCAGCAGCATCAGCTATTCTGCTCCGATATTCAAAGGCAAATGGTTGATCATGCCGCAACTCAGTTACGAGCATTACAGCGCTGAAGTGGTCAATTATTTCTTTGGTGTTAATCCTGCTGATGCCACGGCTGAAATACCAGCCTATCAAGCCGGCTCAACCTCAGCTTTCAACGTTGGGGTATTAGGCTTGTATCAAATTGACGAAAAATGGTCGTTTGTAGGCAACATACAAAACGAGATTGCTGGCGATGAAATCAGTGACAGTCCACTGGTTGAAGACGATCAGCGATTGTCAGTTTTTGCTGGATTTCTGTATAAAATCTTCTGATTTGATACAGTCGTTAATCGCCACTCAGCAAAGCCTTGAACGCCGTTTCGATACTTTGTTGAGTGCTTTTTTTCAAAGCTTGTTGGTGTTTAGACAACCAAAAGACATCCTCCGCTCGGTGACCAAAAGTGCCAATTTTTGCTGCATGGATATCCACCCCTAAGTTAACAAATATCTGAGTGATGTTAACCAACAAACCAGTGTAGTCAGTGCATTTGATTTCAAAACGAGTCTCATTTTCAGTGCGTCCCAGCGAAAAGTTCAGTTCAGGTGGTTCAGTAAACATGACTTTTCGTCGACTGACCACCATTTCACGACTTTTTTCATGGTATTGAGTCAATCGCAGTGCGTTAAACATCGCTTGCTGTAAGGCTGCTAGTTTTTCATCATCATACTCACACAAACAATGAAAACAATCCAACACAAAACCATTGTTGCCACTGTAAATGCGTGCATTGGCCACATTGATTTGAAACTCTGCAAAAACCTCCACTAAATGATGGAATAACCCCACTTGATCCCGACCATACAACATGATTTCAAAACCATCTTCATACAAGTCAGTGATACACACTGTGGTCTGATTGTTGTTTTCAGTGATGGCCTGGCTGATTTTTGCTATTTGTTCAGGCGATGAGTAATCGAAAAAGCGATCTGGTATGTGCTGCCACAAACCCATCACTTCATCACGCTTTTCGTCGTCTAACAACACCATCGCTTCGGCTTTGGCCTGCTTAACAAAATCCTCTTTTTCAGCAGATAGGTACTGACTGGTGCGCAAGTACAATTCTTGCAACAAACTGTCTTTATAAGAATTCCATAATTTAGGATCGGTACCGGAGATGTCAGCTACTGTCAGCACATATAAATGATCTAAATAAGCTTGCTTGCGAATCAAATGAGCAAATTGAGCAATCACTCGGGCATCACTGATGTCTTGTTTCTGCGCCACCACTGACATGATTAAGTGTTGCTTAACCAACCAAGCCAACAATTCACCATCAGCCTCAGGTAAACCAAATGAATCAGCAAATTCACGCGCATCTTCTGCACCTAATTCTGCATGGTCACCACCCCTGCCTTTAGCGATGTCATGAAAAAAACCAGCTAAATTCAAAACGTAAGGTGTTTGGATGTTTTTTGCAACTGCATGTGCATGCGGGTGTTTTTCCGCACTGAGAAAAATATTACGGATGTTGCGAATCACAAACAGGGTGTGTTGATCAACGGTATACATGTGAAATAAATCATATTGCATGCGACCCACAATGCGACCAAAAACAGGTAGGTATGCACCCAATACGCCCAATGCATTCATCAATTTAAGCTGCCCAAAAACTAAATTTTTGTGCTTAAAAATATTCACAAACAATGTTTTAATTTCTGGGTTCTGCTTGAAATCATCATCCATCAAGTACAAACATTGACTGATATAGCGCAAGGTGTTGGCTCTGATACCCTTGATTTGTGGGTTTTGTTGGTAATGATAAAAAATCTCAAACAATGCCGCAGGCCGATCAATGAATGTTTGCGGACTGCGAACTTCTAAATACTGATTGATGATCCTGAAGTCATCATTCAACTCAGTGACCTGTTTGTCTTCATGGTTTTGTAAAATATTTTCTTGGAACAACTGCAACAAGCGCATGTTCAATTGCTCTAGTTGCATGGCATTGCGGTAATGACTTTGCATGAATTTTTCAACTGCTAACGACTCTTCATCATCCTCGTAGGAAAATATTTGTGCCAGTTGTTTTTGGTATTCAAACAACAGTCGGTCTTCCTTGCGCCCGGCCAATAAGTGCAAAGCGTATCGAATTTTTCTTAATTTACGCATGCCTTTCTGTAATTGGATGTATTCATCTGGATGCAAAAACCCGACATCGACCAAACCATGCATTGAACTGACGTGGAAATGCCGTTGCGCCACCCAAGTAACCATCTGAATGTCACGCAAGCCGCCATGACCCTCTTTGATATTGGGTTCTAAGTTATAAGCTGTACCCCCACATTTTTCATGGCGGTTGATCTGCTCTTGGTATTTGGCTTGAAAAAATTCTCGTCCTGACCACATGTGACGGTCATTGGTGCGCTCATACATGTCGTTATACAATTGATGTTCGCCCTGCATAAAGCGACTTTCCATCAAATTAGTTGCCACTGTTATGTCTGCCTTAGCCAACTGCACTGATTCTTCAACAGTTCTAACCGCTTGGCCCACATCCAAGCCCAAATCCCATAGGTTTTGAATGAATTCACTGACCGCAGTTTCTGGTAACTTCTGGTGATAAAGAATGAGTAAATCCACATCTGAGTGAGGCTGCAAATCACCCCGCCCAAAACCACCAACCGCCACCAAAGACAGTTGCTGTTGATTCAGCTTGTTCTTTTGCCATAACTGTAAAATCAACTGTTCGACTATCCAAGCGCGGGTTTTAACCAACCGAGAAATGTTGTGCCACTGATAAAAATCCTGATTCAGTTTTTCATCAGACTTGAGCAGCAGTTTTTTGTATGCACGTATAGACTGCCCTTTGATGGCAGCCAATTCAATCAAATCAAAATATTCGTCGGCATGATCTGGAGGAGCCAACAATGCCATGATTTACAGCGGGAAATTGGGTGATTCAGTTAACACATCATAACCATCTTCTGTAACAGCAATGGTGTGTTCAAATTGGGCCGATAAGCTGCGGTCTTTGGTCACCACAGTCCAGCCATCACCCAAAAGTTTGCTGTGGCGTTTACCGATATTAATCATCGGTTCAATGGTGAAAGTCATGCCCTGTTCTAGGATTATACCCGTACCAGCACGTCCATAATGCAACACTTGGGGGTCTTCATGAAAAGTTTGGCCAATGCCATGACCACAGTACTCATAGACCACTGAATAGCGGTTTTTATAGGCCAAAGCCTGAATGGCTGCGCCAATGTCGCCTAAACGAACACCTGGCTTAACCATTTGAATACCAGTTTTCATCGCCTCATAAGTCACATCCACCAACCTTTTAGCTCGCGGCTTGGGCTCACCCACATAATACATCCTTGAGGTGTCACCATGCCACCCATCTTTAATCACTGTTACGTCAATATTAACAATATCACCTTCTTTGAGTATTTTCTTTTCATCAGGAATGCCATGACAAATCACTTGATTCACTGAGGTACAAATAGATTTTGGAAAACCACGGTAATTCAGCGGTGCAGGTATACACTTCTGAACTTCAACAATGTGGCGGTGACAAATATCATCCAACTCTAAAGTTGACACACCTGGCTTGACATGTTCACCAATTAAATCCAACACCTCGGCTGCATACTTGCCAGCTTCGCGCATTTTCTCAATTTGTTCTGGGGTTTTAATGACTATAGCCATGGTTGTTTTTTGTTGATTATGAGTAATGAGGTGAAATTTTAACTTATTTTATCTAAACTATCACCTATTCACACCACAGTAAGCGATTCATCCATGCAATATCCACATACCAGAAAAAGAAGGCTGCGTGTATCACAAGCCATTCGCAACCTCAGCCAAGAGCATCACCTCACAGTCAATGATTTGATTTGGCCAGTGTTTGTACTCGATGGCTTTAACCGCACGGAAGCCATTGAATCGATGCCTGGGGTCAATCGAATGAGTGTTGATATCCTGTTGGACCATCTCAAACCATTGCATGAAAAAGGTTTGAATGCGATCGCTATTTTTCCAGTGATTAATGCTGAGTTTAAATCAGATGATGCTGTAGAAGCTTGGAACCCTGAAGGTTTGGTGCAGAAAACAGTTAAGACCATCAAATCAACTTTACCAGAAATCATGGTCATCACCGATGTGGCTTTGGACCCATATACTTCGCATGGTCAAGATGGCATCATCAATGAAAAAGGGTATATATTGAACGATGTGACCATTAAGGCTTTGGTTATGCAAGCTTTATCACATGCCAAAGCAGGCGCAGATATTGTCGCACCCTCTGACATGATGGATGGGCGCATTGGTGCCATACGTGATGCACTTGAGCTTAAAAAATACCACAACACCGGTATTTTGGCTTACTCTGCTAAATATGCTTCAGTGTTTTATGGTCCATTCAGAGATGCGGTGGGCTCTGCAGCTAATTTAGGCAAAAGCTCAAAAGCCAGTTACCAAATGAACCCAGCCAATACTTTGGAAGCCATTGATGAAATTGCCATGGACATTGATGAGGGCGCTGATATGGTGATGATTAAGCCAGGCATGCCTTATTTAGACATCATCAAAACTGCCAAAGATCATTTTAATGTGCCGATTTGTGCCTACCAAGTTTCCGGCGAATACGCGATGTTACAAAGCGCCATCGACAATGGTTTCTTAGAGGAGCAAAAAGCCATTCTGGAAGCCTTGTTGTGCTTTAAACGCGCAGGTACCGATGCCATACTGACTTATTATGCTGATCGTGTGACCGAATGGCTGAATCCATAAAGCCAAACAAGCCAAAAACTTTCCAGCTGGGTTTGTTTGGCCACCCAGTTAAACACAGCCAATCGCCCAAAATCCATAAAGATTTTGCCCAACAATTCGGCATTGATCTAGATTATGAGCTGATAGATGTAACAGCTGCCGAATTGCCAAATCGATTCAATGATTGGATACAAACAGCACATGGCTGTAATATCACCGTGCCACACAAAAACAACATCATGCCCCTATTAGACCATTACACACAAAGAGCACACCTGGCCCAAGCGGTTAATACAGTTTATTGGCAAGATGGCGCGCTGTGGGGCGATAACACCGATGGCGGTGGCATGGTGCTTGACCTGCGAAACAAACACATCCCTTTGGCAGGCGCTCAAGTATTAATCATCGGCGCAGGTGGCGCCAGTCAAGGCATCATTCCAAGTCTTTTGAGTCAAGGGGTTAATTCTATTCAGATCATAAACCGTGATGTTACAAAAGCCAGAAAACTGGCCAATCAGTTTGCACAATGTGATGTTTTAAAAACCAATGATACAGACAGTTATGACTTAATTATTCATGCCACTTCAATGGGACATAAGGGGTTGGCACCTGAACTGAAAGCGTCATGGTTTCACGATGAGACCATTGCCTATGATTTGAGTTATGGAACTGCTGCTGAACCCTTTCTGACCGCTGCCAAAGCACATGGAGCGAGGCATGCTTATGACGGCTTAGGGATGTTGTATGGACAAGCCGCATTGGCCTTTGAGATTTGGTTTGGTCAAAGACCCACTATTAAACTGCCGTTATTCTGAACAAATCCAGCAATAAACTCCTTGAGAAATCCGACTCCTGCATGGAAAACAAAAACCCCGTCATTCCAGCAGAGCTTCAGCGAGAGCAAGGATCCCAGGCACGAAATCTATCAGAAAAATCAAAGCCTTCAAAAATCAAAGCTCCTACAACCTGGATTCTATGGCCACCAACCAGCAGTAGGGCTATTAAAGCAAGTAGAGCCATATAGCAGTCACAGAAAGAACAAACCTGTCATTCTGAGCGGAGCCACAGCGACTTGAAGAATCTCCCAAAATTCACGTGCTTTCAAATTATCAAACACCAGCCCAGCATTAGGAGGTCCTTCGACTCATTCCCTGTGCCATTGTATTTATACTTCTTTAACTTGGTAATACGCATTTAAATTTTGGCTCTTGGTTTAAACCCGCTCAGGATGACAACACTTTTAATCTAAAACCTTCTTATTAAACTCGCACAAATCAACTATCACACATTCACCACACAGCGGTTTACGGGCTTTGCACACATAGCGACCATGGAGTATCAACCAGTGATGGGCGTCAACCAAAAACTCTTTTGGAATTAACTTCACCAAACGCTTTTCGACTTCAAGCACATTTTTACCTGGGGCTATTTTGGTGCGGTTGGAAACACGATAAATATGTGTGTCCACCGCCATGGTTGGCTGACCAAAGGCAGTATTGAGAATCACATTGGCAGTCTTGCGCCCGACCCCCGGTAAAGATTCTAGATCTGCTCGGTTTTCAGGTACAGTCGAATTAAACTTGTCAATCAGGATACGACAAGTTTGAATGATGTGCTTGGCCTTGGAGTTATACAGACCAATGGTTTTGATGTAATCCTTCAAACCATCTTCCCCCAAAGCCAAAATGGTTTCAGGCGTATTGGCTATTGGAAATAAACGCCTGGTTGCTTTGTTCACTCCCACATCGGTAGATTGCGCCGACAAGGCCACAGCAACCAACAATTCAAATGGATCAGAAAATTCAAGTTCAGTGGTGGGCTTGGGGTTTATGTTACGCCAACGGGTAAAAATTTCAGTGCGTTTGGTTTTATTCATGACTGTGATTGTTTTCGGAGTGCTCATCAGCAGAACTTTCAGCAGCAACGTCGACATCAGTCGGTTTATTTTGAGTCTCTTCAGGCAGTTGATTACGCAAAGCTTGATTGTCTGCCATTAAATAAGTCATGATGCTGTTCAGGTGGTTGATTTGGTTCATCAAATGCCCGACATGACTGTGCTCGTTGATTTGATCTGGATGTAACATTTCAATGGTCGCGGTCCTGCGTTTCTCAGCTGGTTGAGGTTTGCTTCCAATACGAGCCAGAAATTCAAAATTCTCATTTTCAATGCGGGTGACTTCATGTTGCAAATCAATGATGTTTTGTTGCACAGCTTGCCAGGGGTATTTTGCGTTGGACCAAGCATCCCAATAATCAGCAAAGTAAATTTTAATGGATGCCAAACTGCGCTGACCTAAATTATCGAGCAGACCTGATGCCTGTATATGTGTATCGATTGCCGTCATAATGGATGTCATTTCAACTGTGAACTCCTCGTCCAATTCAATCGAGTCGGGCACTTGACATAAGCTGATCATGGTGTCTTTTTGATGGGTATTTAACGGCACCACCTGATTGATTTTCTCAATAAAATCATCACTTTGAAAAACATCTTTTTCAAGGTTGATGGTCACATCAACATGCAGATCAGCGATGATTTTAGACAGCTGGTACAAGCCGTAGAAAGGATAAAAAGCATGCGTTTGTTTGGTATCCAACAAAAATGGAAACTCCCAGAACAAAGCATGACACCAAGGCATCAATTCATAAGCGTCCCAGTGACCGGCCACATCGCGCAGCTCAGGACTGATGTGCTTTCTTTGTGAATGATAAAGCTGCAATGGATTGCGATCCATGTGAATGATTCTGGCGGTGGGGAAATGCTTTCTCAACCAAGACAGGCGCAAGTCCACACGGTTGAACTGCAACACCGGGACAGCTGGTGCAGAAAGCGCTATCAAGTGCTCAATGTGTTTTTTCAGCGCCGGATAATCGGACCTGTCATCCAAATACAATTGATGGGTGGCCAACTCACTGCTGTAGGTCTTTTTAAATTCAGGATGAGCCCGGTACACAGCCCAATAATCCTCAATACCAAGATGATCTTTTTTCGGTTTAACCACCTCAACCGCAGCTAATAGCTGGGGATGCAAAGGCTCATACCAAGCACAGAAGTCATCCAATGCATCAAACAATTGCCACATGAATGAGGTGCCAGATCTGAACCGTCCAGTGATGAATATGGGTTGCTGTTTATGGTTCATGTTTAAACGCTATCCAATGTAAAGCAATGCCGACTAATCGCTCATCATCGGAATCAAAAGCTTGTTGGTGACTGCACATGTCAGTGCAATGAAACATCAGCCTTGCCAGACCTTTTGTACCGATTATATCAGCTGAACACGACAAGTTGAGCACCCGAACAACACCAGAGTCGCTTGTTTGCCAAGTTAATGGTTGGTCATTCAACGAAATCCGTAACTGATCAAGCAGCTCAACTGATGTGGCATTGATGATCCGAACTTGAATTTGATAGTTCCTGGGCTTTAGCCACAAATCGATACTGGACACATGACCGGGGCCCGACCAGCGGAAAAAGTCTTGCTCAGGCAACATCAGCTCCCTTCTATGCCATTGATTGCCCAACAGGACTTGCTCAAAACCATAGTGAATTCCAACTGGTAAATCAGATTTTCTGTGCAGTGAATAATGATGTTGATAGCGTGCATCCAGCAACTCATCAATGCCCTGCTCAGGTCTGGTGCGGTGTGCCTCAAGTTGATCTTGCATGGCAGTTATTTTTTGTTCAAAGACTGCAGTTGCCCAAGCATAAAAAGCCATGTCTTGTTGATTGATGGTTTGCAGAAGTTGCAATTCATCGTCAAGTAGAACCGGTTTGTGCCGATGGGTGTTGAGTTTTTGTGAAGGCCCAATAGGTGGCCACTTCATGGCGAAGCACAACAGCTGCATAGATTGATCAAATCGCTCCAACAAGCCAAACCATGCACAGTTTTCAATCCATAACTGAGCACGTTTCAATCGCTTTTCATCGTCGATGGGGGGCTGATTTTGGTTGATGACTTTTTGCAAATAAGCGACGGTTTCTGAGGATAAAAAAACCTCCTGTGCTGCCGGATCTTGCTTGAAGTCAAAAGATAAATACCTGATCATGCGATTTTTAACCAGTGAAACAGTTTCAGGGTGGCGTAAAAAATCAGCAAAGCTCATCCCGCTTGCAGTCACCAGCTCATGCACTTTGGTCTTATTTTCACGTTGGACATACTGATAGGTTGACTGAGCCATGGCCACAGGGTCACGCAAAATCGTGAAACATCGCAATGAACGATCGGTTAAAACATCGACACCATGACCACCAAAATGGCCCCGATACAAATCATACTTTTGATTATCACTTTTATCTATACCACCCACTTCACGCCACAACTGGGCAGGATAAATCCGCGCCGCATGATAAAATCGATCCAGCAGAACTATGAAACTGGTGCCAGCTGTCTTCGGAATGTGCGCAAAAAAACTGGCTGGCCGGCTGTCAGCCCGCTGCTTTCCATATGGCCTTGAAGTCATGCGTTTGAACCATTTGTCAAACCAAGCCTTCATAGGCCTCAAGTAATCGTTTGGCGTAATTCTCAGGGCTGAAAAAAGCCACCCTTTCACGACCTTTTTTGATCATTTCTGTGCGCAATTCAGGGTTGGCTATCAATTTATTCAACTGATCCCTGATGTCGGTGAATTGGTATGGGTCCACATACAGGGCAGCATCTCCACCCACTTCTGGTAGAGACGAACGGTCAGAACAGATCACTGGACAATCGTGGTGCATGGCCTCTAAAACCGGTAACCCAAAACCCTCGTACAAAGACGGGAATACCATACAAAAAGCATTGCCGTACAACATGGCCAATTCTTCATCGGTTACATAGTCCAACATCACATATTGTTTTTTCTTCAGGTAATTTTTCAGACCAATTAATTGAGACTCATACATCCAGGCTTTGTGGCCAACAATGGCCAGCTTATAGCCTTTCTGAATGTAGGCAAAGGCTCGGATTAATTGTTTGATGTTTTTCTTGGGCTCAATGTTGCCGACAAATAGGATGTATTTTTCAGCTTGAAGACCTTTAGAGTTTAAATATATTGCCGCATCATCTGGGTTAACATCAATGTCTCCGCCTTTGTATGACTGATAAGTGACTTTAATTTTCTCCTCCGGCACCCCGTAGATTTCCATGATGTCTTTTTTGGTGTGTTCTGAAACCGACAGAATCAAGTCTGCTGATTGGGCCGCCCATTTAAACAACTCATAAAAATGCACCTTCAAGTCCAATGTGGTGAAAGGTATTTTCAACGGAATCAAGTCATGAATGGTGATGACTGTTTTGGCTCCTTTAACAGCCAAAGGCCATGGCGTGGTGAGGTGAAATATATCGGGTTGCCTTTTGAGTTTAAGTTGGGTGATTTTTTTGGTCACGGCAAACAAGCGATTGGCATCATTGAAGACATCTGCAATGTTCTCAATGTATTGGTATTTTTTGCCACCCACATGAGACAAGTAATTTTCTGGGTCTGGTTCAGTGATAGACGGTACAACAAGGTTACCCTGACGCTTTCTGAGCAAGTGACTGAGGGCCTTGAAGTATTTCAATAGGCGAAAATTAAACATCGACTTGGGCTTGATTTCGTCCTGATCAAACAAACTGACCTCATCCAACAGCTGATCCTTACCAGTCAAATATTGATTGGCCAACAAAATACCCACTTCACAATCCAGCATTTCATAAGCATCCAGCAGCGTCATACCATAGGTTTTTATCCCAGAGCCCTTTTTAAGCCCCAAATTAAATCCATCTACCAATATATTGAGTTTTTTAATCATAGACACCTTGTTATGCAATCAACAGTTATACAACCAGGGAGCTTAATACATTTCATCATCGTAATCACTGTCGTTTTGATTGCTTTGCTTTAATATTTGTTGCGGATTAAAATTTTTCAAAAAGTCCGCCACATCATCATACCGCTGTATTTGGGATCCTATTCGACAAATGACAGCAGAAATTTTATCTTGATGCAACTTAACAGCCTGTTTAAACAAAACAGGTCTGATTGCATACACCCACAATGGGTCTGGGTTGTTGTTATCTGGCGCTGCTTGCAACGACTTAATGTTTTCTAACAGCGCACAGTTTTTAACCCCATATTGTTGCCTCAATATCTGCGGCAACAATGATTCTACTGCATTTCTGCTGTCAAAATAAAAAACCAGCCCTGAAATATTGTCAGGTTGCGGAGGTTGTTTTATGTTCAGTATTTGGTAAACCATTTCTGACTCAGGTAAAAATCGACTGAATGCAACTGTTGCTGAAGCCATTTGCTGCAAACCGTTGGCCGCATACCTCAACGCCACTAAAAATAAAATCAAGTGCATCCAATCAATGCTTTGGTTGGATATTTTGGTACCAAAATCCAAGACAATCAAGGCACTACCTAACACCAAAAACAAGGTATTGACCCAAACCACATGAATTTCAACCAGCCTTCTGCGGTAACGCAGTTTAGAAAATTTTCGGTAATCAGATTGATTGATGTCGTTGATTACTTCAGCATCAAAGGACTTATTTTGGTACAGCATGTCGTCAACCACTACACCCATCTGCTTGTTGGCTTTGTCAGCCACTCCGGTTAATTTCACCTGATTTCTGGCTGCATGTCTGTTGATATAATACAAGGCAACCAAATAAATAACCGCTAGGGGAACTAAATTTAATAACAAACGCCCATCTAATTTAATTAAGGCCACAAATGCGACCACAAAGGTCAATAACGGTATCAACATACGAACCAATCGCCGCACCACAAGTCCAGTCATTTGGACGCTCATTTTGATGATTCTATGGGTTTTTTTGCGCGGCTCTTCATCCACCACTGACAACCATTCAAACTGATCTTTTTGATTGATGGTTTCAAGTAATAGATGCAAAACATTGACCTGATAGCGAATGATTGATTTAACGCCCAGATGAAAAGACAAAAACATGGCGCCAGCACTTAGCAAACCTGCCACACTCAAAATACCCAACCAAGCCCACAGTGGTAAGTTGAAAAAATCAAATAAAAAAGCAAATTTAAAAGCTTGTAAATATTGACTGTCATTGAGGTGATTTAAACCAGCAAGTATACCCAACAGCCACATCAACCCGAGTCCCACAGAGAGACCCATCAACACTTGAATCAACCAAAAAGCCTGTTTTTCTTGCTGGTAATAGCTGCTGAGCATCCATTTAAGCACCGCCAAATAATGGCCTGCCTGTCGTTTAATGTCATAAGGCTTCAATGTAATTCCGCGCAGATCATGTCATGTGCCAGTTCAATAATTCGACATAAGCTTGGTTACTCTTTTTATACTTCGCAACCACCTCATCGGTAATGCCAATTTGAGCCATTCTTGTGATGAACAGCTGTTTAGCAAAATCGTACAATTCCACATCTATTGAGTTGATTGTCTTAATTCTGTTGATGGTTGAGGTCGGAATACTGCTTTTATCCGTCTTAACTTTTGACTCATTCATGCGCCGATAAAAAATATCCTGCCAACCCAAGGTTCGTTGTGCCATGACCAGAAACTGATCATACATTTCTGTTAACCCAAACAGACTGAAACGATGTTCTAACTGGTATTTAACATCTTCAAGTAACTGTTCAGGGGACCTCTTATCTTTCTTCCATTCATTTTTTTTCAATAACCCCAAAATACGATGGGTTTGCGCATTGGGCATTTCATCAATTTGTGGGTGATCTATAAATGTTTCTAATGACATGTCTTTAGCCAAGTGATATTTGGGGTGATTTTCACTGGTTCTTAAATAATCGTAATAAGATATAACCCTGGAAACAGGCTCGCGCAACATGGTGAATTGAGCCAGCAGTTTACGGTCAAAAAGCTGATGGTAATAATCATTCAGTTCATAGTGTCCCATGATGGTTCTGAACATGTGGTTATTTTTAAATATGCCAGCCACATGCTGATCAAATGCCGGGCCATTGACTTGGTACACATAATCAATGCGGTAGTTTTTGGCGGTGATGTAATCAAGTGTAGTGCCACCTGTTTTAGGGATGTGGAAAAACACCACATGAAACCCTGCCAAACCTGGCAGGGGTTTTTTTCTGGCTCTTTTAGCCATGCGTGGCCACTTCAACAACAATTTATCAATGACTTCATTGTTCATTTCATTGCGTGCTGAAACTGACAACTTATTCCATGCGCGCAAATCACCTTTCAACTCAAATTGCTTCATTAAAACCAAATCTTATTTAAAGCCACTATTTTATAAGATAATAAGATGTTGTTTAGAGATTAATTCAACTAATTCATTGACCCGAAAAAGTTACTTTCATGGGGCCAGTTGTTTTGTTAGACAGCTCAACCTATCTGATGAGTAATCAATACCACAACCAAACTGCAAACAATCAGACAGATATATTAAGTAATGCATAAATTGAACTGTGCTAAAATTCAAATTTTTAAAGCAGTAAGTACGGCATGAAATCAATTAATGACTATCAGCGTGAATCGGTCAATTACGCTTACCTTGGTAACAACAAAGCTTTGGCCCTAACTTACTATGGCTGTCGCTTATTGATTGACACTCGAAACATTCAACACATGCGTATCATCAGCCATGGCTGCTATGAACCGGCTGTGGCATGGGCTATTGAAGAAAACCTGCCCAAAGGTGGTCGAATGATAGATGTCGGCACCAACCTGGGCTACTTTACCCTTTTAGGTTGTAAGATAGCTGGCCCTGAGGGGCAGGTTATCGGCTTTGAGGCGAACCCCGTGATCTATGAAATGATGGCCTCTTCGGTATTTGCCAATGCTTTCAGAAGTCGCTCAAAGACGTTTAACCACGCTGTTTTTAATACCAGTAAAACATTTGAATTTACTTGGGACTCAGCAGGTCATGGCGGCGGCAGGGTGGTAACCAATGACAAGCAGAACTTAGACAGCAACACCGTTGAAGTTGAAGCGATTAAACTGGATGATTTTCTTCAAGGCGATGACAGAAAAGTTGATGTCATTAAAATTGACACCGAAGGTTCAGACCCTTTCGTGATTGATGGTGCGAGGGTTTTATTAAGTGAAAACCCAGGGTGTGTTGTTATCACTGAGTGGTCGCCCCGGTTTATGAGTTCCAGAGGTTTTCCAACTGATGACGCCATCAAGATGATTTTTGAAGTTTTTTCAAAAGTGCAATTGATTCAGAGAATTGGCAAAGCTACAGACGTCAGCGAATCAGAACTAAAGGACATTCAACATGGAAACTTGTTGCTAACAGTGTAGAGTTTTCAATGCCAATCAAACCAATTGAAAAAATTATACTGCTTTGTTTGTTATTTTTAAATTCAATGGTTTGTGTTGCCAACACACCCAGTTATATACTTGCTTTGAAAGAACTGGTCTCTGGTTTGAACCAAGTAACTTCTGTGCAACATGCTGGTGATGAAAGTGGCAGGTTGTTTATCACTGAAAGAGAGGGCTTCGTATATGTTTATACTGCAGGCCAGTTATTAAAACCTGCTTTTTTAGATGTTGATGATTTAACCGCATCAGTCAGTGAACATGGGCTTTTCAGCGTCGCTTTTCATCCGAATTTCAAGGTTAATGGTTTGTTTTTCATCAGTTACTCTTCAAGGCTAAGCGTAGACCCCGAGGTCAATCAAAGCTTTATAGTCAGGTATAAAGTAAGCACACAAAACCCCAACCTCGCAGACCCCAACTCGGCACAAGTTATATTGACTCTCGACCAACCTTACGGCAATCATAACGGTGGTGACATTCACTTTGGCCAGGATGGTTATTTATACATATCATTCGGTGATGGTGGTGGCTCAGGTGACCCTAACGACCAAGCACAAAACAACAACAGTTTACTGGGGAAGATCCTGCGTATTGACGTTGATGCCCCTGGAAATGGCACAGCCGGCACATGCGCTTCACATGCTGGTACTTATACCATTCCTGCAGATAACCCATTTATTAACACCCCAGGTAGTTGTAATGAGATCTGGGCATCTGGACTCAGAAACCCATACAAAATGAGTTTTGACACACTCACTCAAGATTTATATATTGGGGATGTGGGGCAGAACCGAGTTGAAGAAATAAACATTGTGCCAGCAGATTCTGCAGGCGGGTTGAATTTTGGTTGGGACTGCAAAGAGGGATCAACTGAATATGGACAAGAAGGTGACCCAGGAGCACCATCAGCTGAATGTGAACTCAGTGGATTCTCCGATCCAATTCTCGAATATACCCATGATAATGGGCGTTGCTCTATCACTGGTGGTCATCGTTATCGTGGTTCAGAGCTTGCATTACAAGGCCTGCTTTTTTATGCCGACCTGTGCACTGATGAAATATTCACCGCCTTCCCAGAAAATGGTGTTTGGCAATATCATGTATCACCATCTGAATTAGGACCATTCACTGCTTTTGGGCAAGATGAAGATAATAATCTATACATTGCCAATTATCATGGCACTGTATACCAGATTATTAACGATATAATTTTTACCGGATCATTTGAAAGTGATTCATTCTAGAACTTGGACAGTCAATTGCTGAACCAACAGATACTGCGAAAACAACATGCCAATCATTGATTTTTCAAAAAACTCAAGCAAAACCAGTCACTTGTATGATTACTGTATTGTTGGTGGTGGGGTGGTTGGATTGTCGATAGCGACTAAACTGGCAAAAAATCACCCAACTAAAAAAGTCATCGTCCTTGAAAGTGGAGGAATCACTCCAGGAGAGGCTCAATTGGCTAACAGTGGAGAGATTATTGGTAATAAAGCCTACCCCCTGACCACCTCAAGAGCCAGGGCTTTGGGGGGCACCCAATGGTTTTGGGGCGGGAATTCAAAACCTTTAGACCCCATCGATTTGACTCAAAGAGATTGGGTAGCTAACAGCGGCTGGCCAATAACGTACCAACAGTTTTCCGACAACATCAATTCAGCCACCAAAGATCTAGATATAGATGACTTAGAGTGGCAGAACAAACATTCAAAATTAAATCACATAACGCTCAACAATGAGGATTTTTTTGAACACACTCACTTCAAACTCAGCCCGCAAATAGTTCATGCTTCAAATTTAGCTACAGGCAATTATTTTCAGTCCAATGAGGATGAAATTAAGAAATTAACAAACCTAGATTTGTTAATTAATGCAACTGTGGTTGACTTTAAACCAAAAAACAATCACCAGGGATTTGAATCATTGGTGGTCAGAAATCTGAGCCAAAGGGAAGAGCCAGTGGCTGCGCATACTTTTGTGTTTGCTGCGGGTGCGATTGAGAATGCCCGTCTTCTGAAATATTTTACTGAACTACCACATGGTCCAAACCTTGAATGCAAAGATGTTGTGGGGAGGTATTTTATGGAGCATCCTCATAGACACATCAACAACATCATCACACTTGAGTCTATCAGACCCATGTTTTTAGATTATTTTGGACGATTCATAGGCTCAGCTTTGCACCAAAGTCGATTCAAACTCACTTCTGAGTGTCAGAATAAATATAAACTGAACAATGCCACCATCACTTTTCAAGAAAATCCTCTAGATAAACCTTACAAGAAACAGTTTGGAAACGAAAACTTCTTGGTTGCTGTTCTTTTGATGGAACAAGAGCCAAATTCATTCAACCACGTCAAATTAATCAATCAAAAGGATGCGTTTGGAATACCCAAAATTGAATTGCATTGGCAACTATCAGAGCAAGATTGGCACACCTTAGAATCAATCAGGGATTTGGTATCTAGGTTTGTAGGTGCGAATCAAATTGGTCGAGCTCAAAGCGTTGGTTTTAAAAAAACTGACACCATAAGAGGGGGGCACCACCACATGGGCACAACCAGGATGGGAACCCACCCTGACCACTCAGTTGTTGACGCCAATTGCAAGGTGTGGGGCTTACAAAATGTTTATATGGCGGGCGGTTCGGTATTCCCGACAGGAGGATCAGTAAACCCAACCATCAATATGATTGCACTTGGCAATAGACTCGTTAAACACCTAGGAACATTATAATGCAAAAATCAAGAAGGCAACTATTGAAACTGATGGCTGCAATGAGCTTCATACCTTTGGTTTCATGCAACAACAACCAGTCAGCCAATGGACTGAATCAAGTACTGAAGAAAATTGATACAAAACAATTCAAAACCTTGGTGATTTTATCCAAACTGGATCAACAGTTTGGACTGAAAGAAGTCGCATTCAACGACCTTGCAGAATTACTCATTGCTTGGAAACCTGATCAGAGGAATCCTGATTTAAACGCTTTCATATTGAATCAAATAACTGATGACTTTAAGCAAAATGATGTGTTGCGATCCAGGGGTTTGATGTTTTCAGTCACAGAAGTGAAACTCTATAATTTGATGAAATCCAATAACATAATTTTGGTTAAGTAATCAGAGTTTAGCCAATAATCAGTTACCATACTCTGAGTAGCTTTCGCTTATTCAATGCAAATCTTTACCAGACTGGACAGCCTACTGTGGCTTTTTGTTTTTACTTTTACTTTTACTTTTTTCAAATGAATGGTAAGGAATCTCAACATCAGCCTTATTCAGACTGATGACCGAGTTATTCAGCATGATTGGGTTCTGATCAGACAATTCTGCCTCTGAAATAGGAAGCAAGCGAACGGCATTGACCCTCAGCGTGCTCTTTATTTTGTTTTCTTTTTTGGTCACCCTGGCCCAAACCCCATGTGAAATTGACAGTGTTTGAATAGACGTTAAATCAATGGCTTTAGCACCTGATGTCAACAAGTGGTTGAGATTAAGCGAAAGAACTTGCGACGTGTTTTTATCAAAATTAACAGGGATTGATATGATTCGGTCATTTTCGATGTCTCGATTAAATTCCTTGGAGCTGAATTTATCTCCATCCGAGTTAAAAAACCAAGATTGGTACATAAACCTGACTCTGTGTTGTTGTAGCCCCCAGTGCAGCAATATTGTTTTTTCTCTGCTTTGGTTTTTTCCATATGCGATTATTTTTATGTAGCCTCCAGCACCTTGTTGACTGAAAGCGGGTCTTTCAAAATCATAATTAAGAACATGCCTTGCGGCAGGGTCGAAATCAATGATTTGATAGGTTTCCATATATTCATCAAAATTCCAAGCCCCCCAGGGTGATTTTAACTGTAATAAATTACTGCCTTGAACCACAACGTTTTTAAATGAGCTATCAACATCCTTTTGGTATCGGTAGCTCTTGTTCCAACCTTTAAAGCCTTTGTTGAAGCTGGGGTTTCTTAAGTTCTTATTGGCCTTGGTTTTGGATTCTGGCGTGAAGAACCGTTTGTCCATGCTGACCTTAAACTTTTTGAAACTTTTTGGGTAGACCACCTCATGTGGATGTTGGATTTTGTGACCTTTCATTTTGACTTCATCACCGTCAACCTGAACTTCCAGATAGAAGCCCCGTCTGAAATAACGGTCATTGGGGTTATCTTCAAATTCAGCATACTCTTCACCAAAAGGTCTCGCCATCACCGGTGTCGGTGAATTGATAAACTTAATTCCCTTGTATTCAAGTGAGCTCTTAACCGAAGCTTTGACACCTGTGTGCACATGCCCTGAAAAAACATATTTAACATTGCCATATTCGGTTATGGTGTCCAACATTTGATTTCTAAATTCAATAGGCCAGAAGCTATAAAACTCCATTTGGCTCAACCCTACGGGCATAATATGGTAATGCATGAACAGCATAACTTGCTTATGCTTGTTGTCAGTTAACTCTTTTCTTAACCAAGCTAGTTGAGCTTCTTTTTCACTTTCCTTCAAATATTTTTCTTGCGCTCCAATGACCACGAAATGCCACTTTCCATAGTCAAATGAATAATTGAGCTTTTCATAACCAGATAATTTTTTTTGTGCTTGAAAAAATTTTGGATCATCATCATAACCATCGTGGTTACCATGCACCAGTTTAACTGGGGGTTTTTGCTGGCTAACTATGCGGGTAAAATTATCAAAGGCATCTTGATAGGGGTCCCAAACCAAGTCGCCGTTATACACCACAAAATCAACAGGGGATTTTTGATTTTCTTGGTTCACTTCATTGACAAAATTTTCTAACAGCTCATTGAGGATTTTGAGCGCTTTTTTATCTGTTTTCTCTGGGCCCATCTGTGGGTCGGCATTAATAAAAAACCTGAAACTTTCTTTGGCTGGATTCGATTCAACAACAGCAGCAACAGATGAGGAGCTGAGGAGGATCAGCAACATCCAAAAGAAAATGAATTTGAAGCTCATTGGGTACATAAGGTTACATTGTTGCGGGGATCAAGTATCTTAACAAGAACTTTTCTGATTAGATATTTCAATATCAATAATAGTCATCAGTGGTCGAATCATCTTCGCTGGTGAGGTTGATTTTCACTTCCAGTCCTTGCGCCGAGTCAGCATTAGCCAGCGCTTCCTCTAAAGTAATGATGCCATTTTTATACATATCATAGAGCGCTTGATCGAATGTTTGCATGCCATCTTCCAGCGACTGATCCATGGCCATTTTGAGCTCATTGATTTTACCTTGGCGAATCATTTCTCTGATTTGCGGGGTGTTCATCAACACTTCGCAAGCCGGTCTTCTTTTGCCATTAACATCAATCACCAAACGTTGCGATATAACGGCTTTTAAATTCAAAGCTAAATTCATCAGAACGTTATTGTGCATGTCACTGGGGAAAAAGTTTAACACCCGCTCCATGGCTTGATCAGAGTTATTGGCGTGCAAGGTGGCCATACACAAATGTCCAGTCTCAGCAAACGACACAGCCGCTTCCATGGTTTCCGCATCATTGATTTCACCAATCAAGATCAAATCCGGCGCTTCACGTAAGGCATTTTTCAAAGCAGGCGCATAACCCAGCGTATCGATGCCAATCTCACGTTGGTTGACCACTGATTTTTTATGGCGGTGAACGTATTCAATGGGGTCTTCTACTGTCAAAATATGACCGGTAGTGGTTGAGTTGCGGTAATCAATCATAGATGCCATGGTGGTGGATTTACCTGAACCGGTGGCCCCTACCACCAAGATCAATCCTCGTTTTTCCATGATCAGGTCATACAGGTGCGGTGGCATATGTAATTCGGCAAGTTCAGGAATGGTGCTTTTAATCGTTCTGATGACCATAGCAACTTCACCACGTTGTCTAAAAACATTGACCCGATACCGACCCACACCCTTGATAGAGACCGCAAGGTTACATTCCATGGTTTTTTCAAATTCACTGATCTGTCGTTCATTCATCAATGAATAAGCTATTTTTTCAACAATACCCGGTGGTAAACCAGTGCTGCTCATGGACTCTAAAACGCCCTCTGTTTTGACGTTGATGGGTGCACCTGTGGTCAAGTACATATCAGAACCATTGTTTTCACGCATGGTTTTTAAAAAATGAGTTAAGTCCATAACATCCTCTATTTAATTGTTTTATTCGCTTCGGTTTCGGCAGCTTGACAGATTTCATCTAACTGCGGCTTTTTCAAACCCAACAGTTCACCCGCCTTAAAAAATAAGTTTTGTTCCAGTAAATGTACTTCATTATCAGCCATTGCCAATGCCCACAAATGTCGCATCAAATCAATTTTTTGTATCTGACCTAAGTAATTATTGATGACATTGGTTTGAGATTCAAGCGAAATTGAAAACTCAGCACGCACTTCTGCTGCTGCGACATATTGTGTCACATCTTGTTCTGATAATCCGAGTTTCAATGAAATGTATTCTGAGAGCGCAGTTTTTTCAGCATACAGTTCAACAAAGTCAGCCCGCACCATTTCCATCATTAACTCAACTATGGCATGGTTTAATTCACTTTGCTCTTGATCACTTAACTGCCGCTCGGATGGGCTTAATTTTAATAAAGATTTAATTGAACTGAATAAATTCATGCCTGAAGGGTTGATGATGTGACCAAAATACTGATAATACACAATACCCTTGGCTGCTGCAAATATCTTTATGCGTTTAATTTTAATCTTCTTTGCCCTCATAATCTTCTCTGCGTGTCAACAAAAAGCAGTCAAGCCTGAGCTCACTACTGAGCCTCAACCACTGACAACAGAAGTGTTGTTGGCCGGAATCAGACAATGTCAAAATAACCCCAGCTGTTTAGAAGCGTTGAACCAGTATTTCACTGACCTGGCACACCAAGATAAAATCGAGGCAGAACTGGCAGACACTGAACCACCAGAAGCCAACGAATCAAGAGCCCAAGACATAATACTGTCTGACAGCACCACAACAACCGAGCAATCGGCGCTGACAACAGCCTCACCCAACAACAACCTCAACGAGCCCTTGTTAAACAACATTCGAGTGCAAGCTGCGTTGAATGAATGGTTGACCTGGAAGCGCCCTAAATTAATTGAAACTTGGCAAAACTACCAATACCTGAGAAATAAAGTCTGGCCTCCTTTTGAAGAAAAAGACATACCTGAATCTTTGTTGTTGGCCATCATCACCCAAGAAAGCGGTGGTCGCGTTCATTCGATGTCCTCGGCCGGTGCCAGCGGCTTGTTTCAGTTCATGCCAGCCACCGCCAAGCGGTTTGGAGTGCTGGGGACCATCGGTGATTACGATGCCCGTTACCACCCAGAGACGGCTGCCAAAGGCGCGGCAAAATACATCGAAGAACAACGTGGTTTTTACGGTGATGATTACGCCAAAATATTGGCTGCCTATAATTCTGGAGAGAGTCGCTTCAAGCGCTTAAACTCAAAACATAACAATAGGCCAATATGGGACAGCCAGTTCTTTTATGATTTACCCAGAGAAACTCAAGATTACTTATCCATTGTGTTATCAGCCATGCTCATTTATAACCATCCAGAAGCCTATAATGTCACACTGACTGCGTATGATGGCACCACCACGCTGGTACGCGCGAAATCTGCCACTTCATTGAGTGAACTGGCAGTATGTTTTGGACAGTATAACAATGAAATGGGCTGGTACAGAATTTTGCGCAACCTGAACTCAACCATCAAAGCCAAACGGGTGATTCAACAGAATGCCGTGGTGGTGATTCCCAATGAGTTAAAACCCATCTATGAAAGTAGCTGTAATGACAGCAACTTAATGGATTTGGCCAAAACCATCCACGATGCTGACTTTCCTGATCGACCGACTTTCACCTGGTATAAAATCAAACAAGGTGACTCATTGAGTACCATCAGTCGAAAATTCAAATGTTCAAACCGCCAAGAAATTGCACAATTAAATGCCATCAAAGGCCCCAGATACTTAATCAACGCGGGAAAAAAGCTTAAAGTGCCTCAATGTTGAAAAACATCACAGCCAAAACATACTTCCTATTCACTTACATTCTGGTCGGTTCAGTTCAAATTTATGCCGCCTTCAACCATCAATTATTTGGTGATGAAGCTTTTTATTGGTTAGAGAGTCAGTGGTTGTCCTGGTCTTACAGTGAAGTACCCGGCTGGACACCTTGGACCTTGGCCTTCATAGATTGGCTGCTGCCACAGCATCAGTTCTCTGTTCGCATACCCAACCTAATGGCTGCCTTGAGTATTCCCTGGCTGGGCATTTTTATTTCACGGGCCCTAAACAATGAACCATCCAACAGTTGGTTGGTTGGTTTGCTGCTGTTGGCATTGCCCATCCTTGGTGTCGCTGGCACACTGGCAGTTCCTGATGTTTGGTTGATTTTCTTCAGTTTGTTGGCGGTTTGGGTTTTGCTTCAAGCCATCGGCAATAACCACACTTATTTATTCATCATGTTAGGCCTGGTTTTGGCTTTAGGCATCAATGTTCACTTGCGGTTTTGGTTGGTTATCCTGGTTACCAGCGGTGTAGTTTTTTGGCAATTCAGATCACACCATGTGGTATTAAAATTGTTGAAACTCACCTTACCTATGATGTTGTTGGGTTTTATTCCAGTACTGATATTTAATTTACAACATGACTTCCCATTGTTGTCTTTTCAACTCAAGGACCGACATCCTTGGGAATTTCAGCCCAGCCATTTCAGTTTTTTCTTGACCCAGGTAGTCATCAGCACTCCATGGGTTTTTTACTTGTGTTTAAAAAACCTCAAGTCAGGGATCATGATCAATGCCGGCAGCTCAACCCAACAGCTTTTAATCAAAACCCTTGTTTGGGCTGCCACCGTTCATTGGTTGGTCTATGCCTTACTGGGATTTTTCTCTGATACCTTGAGACTTAACATCCATTGGACACTGGTTTCTTATGCGCTGTTGTTGGTCACCACCCGTCTATCAAGCACATCCCCGCGCTTACTGCGCTGGGCGGTGGTAACGGGCGTTACAGCCAACTTGTGGTTACTGTTCACATTGAACCACTGGTTACAGGAACAAACGCCCCAATCACCACTCTCAGATCGCATCACCCACAATGCAACCGGTTGGCAACAGCTGGCTGAGCACACCGATGCATTGCTGATCAGAGAAAACCAGCAAAGCCTGATCACCGATCACTTTATGAGCTTGGCACAGTTAAAGTTTTACAGCCAACAAATCAACCACATCAAAGCATTACCCCATCCCTTGAATGCCAAGCACGGACGCGACAAACAGCTGCAAATCATGGGTTTACTTCAAGGCGAAAGTGATGAATCTCATCTATTAGTTGTCGAACACAGTGCATTGAAGTTAACAGAGGTGATTGCTTTTTATCAAAGCGCCTGCGAAAGACTCTATGGTATTCAGTTGATTGATTCATTAGATATAAACCACGGGATTAAACGATACCATTATTTCAAGACCGGCAGCCGCAATGGAAGTTGTGAAATACCACCCATCGTCTATTACGAATTCACCAATCAGCATATAAGTGGCTGGGTTTTACATGACAAAACCCAGCCCTTATCAATCTCTTTGTTTGATGCCACCCATCAAACCAAGCTAAATACTGAGCTCAAGCTGAGCACCCAACCACTGGGAACCAACCCATTGTTTAAATCACTCAACCCTGATCAGTATCAGTTGCTTGAGTTCAGTCTCGATGAACAATTGGCCCAAGATAAGGCCACACTTCAATTGCAGTTAGATTTCGCCAATCACACCCTATACAGCCAGCGACTTATACTCAGTCCTTGATGGTCTGGTTCATCCTAGACGGGTGCTAACTCAAGCCAAATTAACCATCTTCAAGCAACTGCCGAAGATCAATCACCCCGGCATTGGCTCGTGAGATGTACGAGGCCATCACCAGTGAATGATTGGCAAAAAAGCCAAAACCGGAACCATTGAGAATCATCGGCGTCCAAATGGTGTCCTGTGCGGCTTCCAACTCACGCACGATTTGTTTCAATGACACCAATGCATTCTTTTTCTCTAAAACGCCCTTAAAATCAACCTCAATGGCTTTCATAAAGTGAATCAAAGCCCATGTGGCACCTCTGGCTTCATAAAAATTATCATCAATTTGTAACCAAGAGGTTTGTACCCGCAACTCGCTGGGCTTGTAAGTTGATGTGGTTGCCACTTCATCGCCACCGGTATCGGTGTTGACTCGATCCTGACCGACACTGGCACTGAGTTTTTGTGACAAGGACCCCAAGCGCTTTTCAACCAGGTTGAGCCAGGTGACTAAATTATCGGTTCTGGCAAAAAATTGCGCGCCGGGATCAGTTGGGTCTGCTAAACGGGTTAAATAATCATGAAAATGCGCTTGCCCTTCTTTGTAGCGTCCTTCCGTCTGCGGCCAAATCCACTTGTCATTGTCGTTATGAAATTTGGGGTCAGCAGCAGCCAAATCTTCATCTTCTTCAGATTGGCTTTGTGAACGACTGATGTCATTGCGCATCACCCGGGCGAAATCTCGCACTTGAACCAACACACCAAACTCCCAGTTCGGGATGTTATCCATCAACACAAAAGGCGGCATCACATCATTCGACATATAGCCACCAGGTTTGTGTAACAACACGTCAGTGACTTGCATAAAAGTGGCGCCACTAACAAAACCAGTCACCATGTCGTGCTGATGCATGCCAGCACGCTTTTCAGCATTGGCCTGAACATTAAAAAACTCTGGCTCCTGATCGTAATACATCGCCAAAATAACTTGCAAAGCCAAAAACAGCACCACAGCCAAGCCCCACCAGCGCAAGGATTTGCGCCAATTTAATCGGCTGCTTTTTTTATAACGGGCATTTGGGTTTTGATTGTGGTTCGCCGCTGCAGCTGTTGAGTGTGCTCTGGCTTGTTGTGTATCAGAATGCTGATTATCCATAATGATTGACTGTTTAAAACAATTAATTATTATAACAAAGCAGGATGTAAAAAAACATGTGCTAAAAGTGCAGCATCCATCTAAAGTTTAACGTATAAAGTATGCTGAACCTTATCTCTAGTAGAACCATTTACCCCATTAATCACCGACACGGCTTCAGGCTTAGCAGAACCCGTTATCAAACAGTATTTCAATGTATTTAATGAAAGTGAGATTATGTTACGGATGAACATAAACAGAAATTTATGAAACTTCTATATTAGGTGAATTTAACTCAACCCAATTGCAACCCAGCCATTGAGATGAAATGAACATGTATCTGTGTTCTTCCCAACCTTATGGTGTTCTACAATCTACCGGAAGGAATCTGTTGCTGAGTGACGATGTGCATTCCCAATTTAAACTACCTGCAGCAGCAAAAACTGGTGAAAGTGTCAAAGTTTGGCCAATCAGTGCCGGGTCATTTACATAAGTGATTTCAATTTCACCATCTGTAACGGCAACTTGACCTACATTAGACCCAGTAACCAATGTAGCCACTGGCAGGCCATTTGTACCGCTGTTAACTCCCGCGAGGTCACCAGTGCTTACCCAAATCTCTGAAACGGTGGATCTAATTGCTGCTGACAAAATCAATGCCTCTCCAGCTTTTGATCTGACTGTATAGTCACGATAAGCGGGAATTGCATATGACATCAAAATAGCAATAATGGCTATCACTATCATCAGTTCAATTAATGTAAACCCACTTTTATTACCTAAATGTTTCATAATTTTTTCAAGAATAGCTATACAAATATTCTGTTTGAATTGTGTCTTAATGTAAAGAAACGAATATTTTTTACCTGAAAAATAATAAATTCATCCGATAATTTAACTTAATTGCCAGAGTAAATAAATCATACTGACAATTTTTGTCCTAAGGAATCAAAATTTCCAACATGTTTAATCCATTCTCATCCATTACCAAAACTCCAAACAACTCACCATATTTCAATTCATAAAAAATATATTCATCACTCTTATCAAGCAAAGAATTTATACGATTTTTTATTTCTATTTTAGATTTTTTGAAAGTGTTTTCAATTTGAGTTGATGATAAGGGTCTAGAAAAACTGGCTTTTTGATTGATGTCAAATGGAATCACAAGGTTAAGATAATCTTTTGCTTTTGAAATAGGACTCAAATCACCACCCTCGATCTTGCTGTAAATTGGTCTAAACCAATAGTTTGCCTTCTTCATTTCATCACTTAATTCAGTATAATTGATACTATTTTCTGAAATTACTTCTAAATACCCTGTTCTGTGAATGACTAAACTGGGTTTACCCAAATAAATACTGTATGCACCATAAATGAATGCCAAAATTTGAAATAATATGATGATCATCAAATCGAATTTTAGATTTTTCTTTCCTTTTTTGTAGATCATAAAAGTCAATAGAGGCCCTAATATCACATCAACAATCAGCAATAGTTTCAATGGTTCTATTACACCAGAAATTTTGAAATATACTTGCTGATACCAAATGAAGTAAACAAACAAAAAAAACATGGTAATGAATAGCGCACTTAAAAGGAAATGTGTAAATGATGCTTTTATTTTATTCAAAAGTTATCTCTCATAATTTCAATAATTTAATTTTAAGAGATTAGTCAATAAGTTTCAATTTACTCTGGGCAAACCTTGAACTGTGGCTAACAAAAAATTAAATCAATAATTAGGGCAATCACACATTGAAATGTTTTTGTTTTGGCTTCTAATAACTTTGCTACAATAGATTGAACGATAAATTTTGAATAATAATGAACAAAACACAGAAACTACTTTTCACTGTTGCTTATGTATCAATTATAGTCTTCATTATTATTATCTCGACAGTCCCTCCCGTTAGCAGAGATGCACAAACCCACCATTTGGCTCTGCCAAAAATTTGGTTAACTGAAGGTATTTTAAGTGTGGTTCCAGAAATGGAGTTTTCTTATTATCCACAATTAATTGATCTACTATATATTCTACCAGTTGCAATGAATTATGACATTGCAGCGAAGTACATACATTTTTCTTTTGCATTGGGAACTGCTTTATTGATTATTCTGTTTATCCGAAGGTATCTTGGTAATCTCTGGGGGCTAATAGGTGGAGCCATGTTTTTAACTTTGCCAATAATTCTAAAACTTTCTGTCACTGTCTATGTAGATTTAGGGTTATTGTTTTTTTTTACTGCCTCATTATTTTCTATATTAATCTGGTTAGAAAACACTGAAAAAATAAATTGGTTGGTTATTGCTGGAATATGCAGTGGGTTGGCATTGTCCACAAAATACAATGCCATATTAGCAGTGGTAATTCTGACACTTTTATTTGGGTATTTTTATTTTAAAATACATAAAGATAAAGAAAAGTCTAAAACCCGATTCATAAAGTATCTTTCAATTTTTTCGATCATTGCAATAATGATTTTTTCTCCTTGGGCCATACGAAACATTCAGTTAACAGGAAATCCGGTTTATCCATTGTATGATTCATTTTTTTCTAAATTGAGTGATAACAACCAGTCAGAACAGGAGACATTAGATTCACCAAAAGAAGAAAAAATAAGACCCCTAACATTGCGTCGTCTCATATACCAAGAAAGTCCCCTATATTCACTGGCGCTTCCAATCAGGGTTTTTATTGAGGGTGAAGATGATAAGCCTCAATATTTTGATGGTAAGTTAAACCCCATGCTGCTGCTATTTGCACTGCTGCTATTTCTCAAAGTAAAAAACAATTGGCGACATCAATTTCTCGCAAGCTTTGTGGTAACCACCCTACTATACACGATGTTTGCTGCGGACATGAGAATCAGGTATATCATCACAATTGTGACACCGATGATTGTATTGTCAGTTTTTGGCTTACATCATTTCACCCAATGGCTAAAGCTCAACTCAACTTCATCAATAGCCAAGAGTGTAACCACAATATTGCTGACCATCTACTTTGCCATCAATTTAACTTATGCTGTAAACTTATATAAAAAAATCGACCCTTTACCCTATTTAACCAACAAGGTTAGTAGGGAAGAATATATTTCAAATAAGTTACCCTATTATTCATTGAATCAACTTGCGAATAAAGTTGTTCCAAAAAATGGCAAACTGTTGGCTGTATATACCGGTTTCAGACGTTACTATCTAGATATACCACACACCCTTGAAAGTGAACTGCTGCTAGACTTTGCTAAAAATGTTTCTGATGCAAATGAGTTGGCTCAAAAACTTTCTGACATCCAAATCACGCACATTTTGATTAGAACAGATTTATTCAGCAACAAAATGTTTGAAGAAAAACAAGAAGTTAAAGTTATTGTTGCTGGTTTTTTCAAACATAAAACGACATTACTTTCCTCAAAAGATAGATTCGAACTTTATGAAATTAACAAATTGATTCCTTGAACAACATTAACAACCAGAACATTCAAGTTGTGCGAAATTCAACCCGCGAGTTTCTGTTTCTTTAAAAACAACGAATGGAAATAATAACACTTTAAAAAATCAAAATGTCTCAATACACTTCGGATATAACTGATATCAAAAAACAACTTCACCACTAAAATTATATAGGCTCAGGTAATTGATCAATAACAGTCACTGATTTAATGACCATGTTTTTCATTGGGACGTCTTTTCTGAAAGGCATTTTGCCAGTTGTAGTGGTGAGCCTGATTTCATTAATCACATCCATACCTTGAACAACTTGGCCAAATACAGCATAACCCCATGATTTGTTGTTTTGTTCACCGGTATGGTTCAATTTTGGGTTATCTTGGACATTGATGAAAAATTGTGCAGTGGCCGAATGCGGATCAGGTAACCTGGCCATAGCAATGGTACCTTTAAGGTTTTTCAAGCCATTATTGGCTTCATTTCTAATGGGTGATTTGGTGAGTTTCTCTTCCATAGATTCTGTGAATCCACCACCTTGAATCACGTAATTACTGATAACACGATGAAAAATAGTACCATTGTAAAATCCTTCATTGGTATAAGCTAAAAAGTTAGCTACCGTCAAAGGTGCTTTGTCATCATATAACTCCAAATAAACGTTTCCTTCGGAAGTCTCCATTTTAATCAAGGTATTTTCAACAATGTCTGATAAAGTAAAATAATAAAATGTAATTATAAATGCCACTAAAATAAAAAGTTGGGCAATGACTGATTTGTTCATTTTAATCTCATGTCAGGTTTTATGTTCAAGTATGTATCATACTAGCAGTAAGAGCAAAATATTACCAATTTGAGCTGTCTACAATGTACTCAGGCTATATCCCAATTCTGTAATTAAATAGCTGTGGTAATAAACCTATTATTATCAATTAAGCACCAAATGAAGTGTCTTAGCCTTTAAAATATATTCTACTGACAAATTTTACCTATAAAATGCCTGAGAATATAAAGCAACCACATCACGAGAAGTATGACTCAAATAATCCTATTGCCCAGAAAATGCTTGATGGCTTTATGGATAGCATAACCAATCTATCAGGACAAATTCCAACGGAAATTAATGCAATCACTGAATGCGGTTGCGGTCAAGGTCATGTAAACAGGCATTTAGAAAGTCTTTTCCCTCAGGCCAAAGTAAAAGGTTTAGACATCAATAAATCCGATCTAAAAATCGCAACCAGTCAGACCTTAAACCAAGACACTCAATTGTACTTCAAAAGCATCTATGACATTGATGAAAATGAAAAAGCAGATTTAATTGTATGTTGTGAGGTGCTTGAGCATCTAGAAAACCCACATTTAGCTTTACAAAAAATGTCGGAATTAAATGCTGACTACTACCTATTCAGTGTGCCCAGAGAACCTATCTGGAGGATTCTTAACTTTATGCGTGGTAAATACATGAAAGATTGGGGTAATACACCTGATCATCGCAATCATTGGAGTACCCGTGCTTTTATCAAATTTGTTAATCAAGAATTAGAAGTTGTGAAGTCCAGAAAACCCCTGCCTTGGACCATGATTTTAGCTAAACCAAAATCAGAATGAATCAAAAATCCTGGAAAAAGCGGCTCATCACCTTTATTAAAATCACCATGTTCCTTTTGGCTTGTTATTTTATCTATGAAATTATTGAAAAAAATTTAACAGCTTTAAAATCTATTGAAATTAAGAACAACACCCTTTTTGTCGGGATATTTTTAGCAACAATCTTTTTCTATACTGCACTTATGACGGTTTTGGTTTTTGCCTGGATAGTGCTATTAGGCTTTCAAGACCCTCAACGCTCTGCCAAGGTCTATTTCAAAAGCTTAATAATGAAATACCTACCCGGTAACGTGTTTCACTTCGCTTACCGCCATCACCAAACTAAAAGTGTAAATTTTAGTCACAAGCAACTCGGCATGGCAACTGCCTATGAATCCATGGTTTTGGTGATAGCCGCATTACTCATCAGTAATTTGTTATTTCTTTGGCCAGAACAAATAACCTGGCTGACAAACTTCCTACCTGTGCCTGTTTGGGCATTATTTTTAATTGAGGTTGTTGGCTGTATGTTTTTTGTGCAAATGCTGATAAGGTCTGGGTTTTTAACCACTTTGTTGAGTTATTTTGTTTATTTTGCTGGGATGGGATTAATCAGTTATTTACTTATTTCCGCATTGGGCTTTGAATCACAACCATATTTGTTTATCACGGCTTGTTTTGCGTTGTCTTGGCTGGCTGGTTACCTCATTCCTGGCGCACCGGGCGGTACCGGTATCAGAGAAATTGTCTTTATCATATTATGCACACCCAAGATGGCAGAATATGAAGCACTGTTGATCATTGCATTGATTCGATTGATTTCAATCGTTGCCGAATCCGTCATTTATTTTACGGCCTCAAGGCTTAGTCAGCCTTATCGTCGCTTCTCGACCTGGTCTGATAAAACAATGCCGTAATTTGTTCAGAAATCAAACCCAATAAAAAAATTAAAATTGAAGTGCTGAACAACAGGACACCCATATTGGTAAATCTTCCATCGGTAAAAAATGTATAAATGTAATAAGTAAGACCAGTTAAGAAAAACACCAAGCTCGAGGGAAAAAATAGCTTCATCGGTGAATACAAAGTCCCAATCTTAAAGATAATCAGAAAAAATCGCATACCATCTTTCACTAAATTAATGTGGCTTTTACCGATTCGTTCAGGTGCTATTATCGGCTCATAAGCTACTCCATAGCCTGCACGGAAAAAAGCCATGGTAATAGTAGTTGGATAAGAAAAACCATTCGGTAACAGATATAAAAATTGCTTAAATTTTTCAGCATTCACCACTCGAAAACCTGAAGTCAAATCAACAATTTTTTGCCCAGTCATATAACTGGCAACTCGATTATAGAGGCCATTACCCAAGTGCCTTGCTTTAGATGCTTGGGATTCACTGCCACGGGCACCGACCACCATATCATATCCCTCGTTATAGCGATTCAATAGCTGTTCAATGTCTTGCGGACGGTGCTGTCCATCGGCATCCATAAAGATAAAGGTATCACCTTTGGCTGCGCGTGCACCTGATTTTATCGCTGCGCCATTTCCACGACTGTATGGGTGATTAACAACTGTTATATCAAACTCCTCACATATTTTCTGGGTGTCATCTGTTGAGCCATCATTCACCACCACTATTTCAGCAGTAGCATACTGTGTTTGTATTTTAGGAATCAGAATAGCCAGAGATTTAGCCTCATTCTTGGCCGGAATTATAATTGATATCTTCATTCTTTTTTCAAACTGTCCTCTTTTGCTAAACTAATAAATCTCTTTATTTCTTTATGTAAAGATAAATTTGAAATATTTCTATTATTATATTCATCTTCAATAACCTCAAGTAATTTTAAAGCCAACTCTGGTTGTTTATTGATTAAAAAATGAGAAACAGCCATTATAGCTTGTTCATATTCTTTATCTTGTTTAAAAGATTTGACAAAAAGCTCGGCGCTTTGCTGATATTTATTTTGCTTGAATGCCAATCTGGCACTGGCATAATAATACATTGCCCAGCCCAGAGGTGATTCGGTATTAAGTTGAGTAGATATTGACGTTAGTATCTCTTCAATCTGCTCAAAATTATCATCAGGGTTAACGCATTGGTCATTCAATAAATTTTTAAGTAAACTTCCAATAGGTAAAATATCTTGTCGCTTTATTCCATTTAAAGAAATACTGTCAATTAACAGTTCAACATTTACTTCAGATGCGATGCCGAACTTGCACTTAACTTGTAACTTAAGTGCTTGCAGTGATGGCGAATTTTTAATCCTTAAACCATCTTCCAATAAAACCAATGCATGTTGATGGTTTGTTTCACTTTCTAATAATTCCACAACTGCTATTCTTGCCCGTATAGATTCTGGAAAAGCCTGTAACGATTTAGTTTTCATTTGCACAGAATCGCCCCAAATATAAGACCTATAATATGTTGTAGACCCCATTATCAGACTGATTGAAATCAAAATTAACCAGATCAACTGTTTATTTTTGCCAAATTCTACTATCAATAGAACCAGTGGTACTGCCAAAAACAAGAATGCCGAATAGTTCCTGTGTTCAAAATACAGCTGCAAAGGCACAACACTAGATTCAATGATGTGTGATATTAAGTAAAACGAAATGGCAAAACTCAACAAAGGTACTTTATGCTTTATTTTCAAGGCGGTTATGACTAATAAACAGATAAATAATAATGAAAACAAGGTTGAAATTGGGTGAAACAACGAAGTAGATGGCGTGAAAGTATCCGTATATATACCCTCTGTCATGACATTGGGCACAATCCAATGAAACAAGTACTTGGATAACGCCCTTGGTTCTGACAACAACCGTTCATATAAGCCAAAGTCCCGTTCCGCATAACCATGATAAAAATCAGGAAATTTAACGATAAATGCTGAGACAAACAAAATAATCGGCAAATAATAAAACACCCACTTAAGCTGTTTTGTCATAGCGGTGATGCCTAAATACTTTTGACACACCAGATATTCAAATAAAGGAATATACAACAATAGCAACAGCCCATTTTCTTTAGATAATGCCGCAAACAAAGTTAGACCATAAACAACTATAACCAAATAACAAACTGCTTTAAAAGTTAATTGGTCGCTAAACTTCAACCTTATTTTCAAATACAACAACATGGACAATAAAGAAAATAAAACAGGTAACATAGCCATTCTTTGCACTATATAGGCTACAGTAGAAACCAAAAATGGATGCATCATCCATAGTAAGGTTGAAAAGAAAGCAATGATCAATACCTTTTGCTTATCAGAAAAACGTAATTTTAGAATAGTTAAAAGTAAGCAGAATAAAAGTATGCCATTAATCACATGAATAATTAAATTGGTCACCTTAAATGAGTAAGGCTCTGCTGGCCAATCCTTCGCATCAATCAAGAAAGTTAGCATTGACAAGGGTCGTTTTAATGGTCCTGTATCAGAACTCATCAAAAAAGCCTTTATGCTATCCCAAGTAATTGACCCATTAACTTCTGATAATTTTTGTAAACTCCAAAAGTCATCATATATAAAGCCGCCAGTAAGGGATGGAAAATAAACCATAACAACCAAAACAAACATAACTATAAATGAAATGATAACTTGCTTATTATGGTGCATGGTAAAACCTATTTATTTTAAAACAAAAAAAGACGCGACCTGTGAGGTCGCGTCTTTTGTATTACTGAGTAAAAATCGATGTTATGGATATCTACAAGCTACAGGTAGGTACTGATCAGTTAAACCACCAGTTCGACCAAGACATATCCACTCAACACTTCCTGCACCTGCTGCTGAAATCGGTGACAATGTTATCGCGTTTCCAGATAATGTGGCATCATCTGCACTAAATGCAATAGTAAGTACACCACCAGCATTTGTAATACTTGCAACATTTGCACCAGTGATTAAAGCTGGTGCAGCTAAACCTGCTGTTGCATTGTCTGCTGGGAAAACACCTTCGTTAATGAAGTACTCAGACACAGCTAATTTTGCACCAGCAGCCAAAGCAACACCCTCACCCGCTTTTGCACGTACTGTGTAGTCTCTGTATGCTGGAATCGCATAAGACATAAGAATCGCGATAATCGCGATTACGATCATTAATTCAATTAATGTAAAACCTTGTTGATTTCTTTTCATTTCAATTTACCTCAAAAAATAATTATTTTAAAAATGGTGATACAATTTTCATCCATGGGTATAGATTATGTGATTAGCGCTTCAACAACAAGAACCAAACGTTTAATTTTATCTGAATTAGGCCGTATTGGGGTGATTGTAAACTTTTTACCCTGATTCTGTAACAATTTAAATTCCTCAATCTCAAAATTGACAGTTTTTGTCACCAATCACTCCATTTGGCTGATTGGTGTGGTTGTTATGCTAAACTTCTAATTTAATGTTACCACGTAAACAGTATAACAAAAATGCAACACAATTGGTTCAATAGTTCAGATCACAACAATTTCCAACTTAACAGGACCCGTCTATTAAAAGGTGTGCTTTCAACACCCTATTCTGCAAAAAGACACCTGCTGTGCTTTTCTCACGTACCCAAAACAGGTGGCACCAGCTTAGAGTCCATACTGGCTAAGAACTTCTTGTTATCAGAAACACTGCACATCAACGCGCCAGACCTGAACAAACACCCTGAGGCCATTAAGCTGAAGAAAAATGACCCCAAGCTGATTTGTGGTCATCACCCCATACATGGACTGTTGTATCAGCTGTTACCTGAGCAGCCGCTGTTTCATGTCACCCAATTAAGGCACCCGGTCGATCGGGTGTTGTCCTATTACAATTACGTACTGGGCAAGTCAGATCATCCGATGCACATACATGCCAAAGATAAAAGTCTCTCTGAATTTCTTCAGTCTGAGCCCAGCCCTGAGTTATCCAATGGCCAAGCGAAAAGGTTCAGTGGTTATTTACACTGTACAGCTGTTGTGGAGGATAACGTCCTGTTTACGCTGGCACAGAAAACCTTGAGCCAGTGCTTTTCAATGGTTTTGACCACTTGCTTGTTTGATGAAGGCTTGTTGTTACTGAAAAAGCGGTTGGGACTGAGAGATGTCTTTTACCAAAAGCACAATATCTCACATCGCTTCATCAGCCGTGAACAGTTAAGTGCCAATGAGCTGGCCATGATTGAAAGCATGAATCAAGCCGACATCAGGCTGTTTGAATGGACCAAAAACAACTGTCTGGCCTTGATTGAACAAGCATTAACACCAGCACAAATCACTGACTTCAAAACCGCCAATCAACAATGGGCCGAACTGATCAAATCAATTTAAATTTTATTAAAACAATCACCTCGCTCACATGGCCCCCACCAATCCAAGCTGCCTTGTGAGCTTCAGCAGTCGCTGAAGCTCATTCAGATGACTGCCGGTGTCATCAATGAATATAAGGCGCACCCACTGCTGCCAGTTTTCTTTCGAATGCAGGTATATCTTCTGCAACCAGTTGTTCAATTTTCGATTTCAACGCAGCCAACTCTTTACTGGCAATCGCTAACGTCTGACGATGTGTTGCGGTGGGTCCATAAGTCGATAAAGCTGTACCAATGGTGGCCGCACCGATGCGTGAGCCAATGGTGACTTTGGTTTTTTCACCAATCTCTTGCTTCGCTCTGTTGCCGTTCATTTGTTGATCCAGACTGTGCAACTCTGCGACAATAGCATTCAACATTTGGTCTAATTCACCGTGCTCAGCCAAGCTGTTTTTCAGCGCCTTAGCCATCAATTCAGTGCGTTTCAACGCCTCTGACAACTGCTTGTTACTGACCGCCGCATCATGTTGGACGCTTGCAAGTGTTTGCCAGAAGGCTGCCACTTCAGCATAAGCAGCGCCTTTGAGGGCACCAGTTCGCAAGGGTTTTACCTTGAAAGTTTGTGGTTCGGTAAGCTGCGTCATCTGACCGTTGAGCTCTTGACTGATGGCAACCGTGTATTGACCAGGTACCACCATCATACCCTCAGGCTCATCAGAGAAAAATCCACCGCCTTCGCCGACCACGCCCATGGCTGGGTACCTCAGGTCCCAAGCCACTTGATTGAAGCCTTGGTCAGTGGTTCCAGCAACCCGTCTGACCACCTCACCTTGTTGGTTGCGTACAGTCAGCCAAATCTGTGGGTCTTTGGCGATGCGTTCAGCTTCAACCACGTCCCAACCCGGGAATTTCAGTGCTTTGTTGTCTTTCAAGAGCTTGGCTTCTTGCTGCTTACGATGTGCTTTCTGACTCTTAAGTTCATCTTTCAGGTGGTAGTTGAATACCGCGCCATAAGGCGGGTTTTTGGCATTATAAAAGCCATCACCTTGAGAGGCTTTTTCTTCTGCACCCAAAACCATTCTGGGCACATACCACAACGCATCCTTGATTGGAAACAAGGTGTTTTCATTCAATGTCTGGGCGTTGATGTTTCTCAATCGACTGTAATCATCCAACACATAGAAACCGCGACCAAATGTGGCAGCCACCAGATCATTCTCACGCTTTTGAATGGCCAAATCTCTGACTGAAATGGTCGGCATACCACCCTTAAGTTTATGCCACTTTTCGCCGCCATTGCTGGTGAAATATAAGCCAAACTCTGTTCCAGCAAACATCAGCTCAGGGTCTATATGATCCTGCACCACTCGCCAGACAATGTCATTGTTTGGAATGCCTGTGTTCATTTTTTTCCAGCTTTTACCGCGGTTGTTGCTTTTCAATAGATAAGGTTTGAAATCACCATACTTATGATTGTCCAAAGCAATATACAGCGTGTCAGAATCATGCAAATCAGCTTTGATGTCATTCACAAAAGCAGTGGCTGGTACGCCGGGTAAATCCCCCACCTCAATACTGCGCCAGTTTTCACCACCATCTTCAGTCACTTGGATCAGTCCATCATCAGTACCAATGTACAACAAGCCAGCCTGCAGCGGAGATTCAGCTATTGAGGTGATGGTGTTGTAGTTACTCATCGCCAGCACGTCCCATGGCATGTCCCAACCTTGTGTACTGCCCATAATCGGTAGTTCAATGCGTTCTTGGTTTTTGGTCAAGTCAGCAGAAATCGGCCGCCAACTGTCACCTCGATCATCTGAACGCCAAACCCGGTGAGAAGCAAAGTACAAGCGTTTGGGCTCATGTGGACTGACCAAAATAGGTGCATCCCAATTGAACCTTTCGGCTGGCTCTCCTTCACCGGGTTGTGGTTGAATGTAAACCATTTCACCGGTGGTTTTATCCACCCTAACCAAGTTACCTTGTTGCCACTCGGCATAAACAATATCAGGGTTGCCTGGTTCAGTGGCCGGTTGGTGGCCATCACCAAACAGCACCACATACCAGTCTGAATTGCGTATGCCTTGTACATTGTCAGTTCTGGATGGACCGCCTTGGGTGTTGTTGTCTTGGGTGCCACCATAGATGTGGTAGAAAGGCTCTGCATCATCGACAGCCACTTTATAAAATTGCGTGACCGGTAAGTTTGAAACAAATTTCCAGGTGTTGGTTAAATCAAAACTTTCATACAAACCACCATCAGTTCCCACCAGAACATAATCGGGATCAGTGGCGCTGAAGGCTATGGCGTGGTTATCAACATGCTTGTTCTTCTCATTCATGTTGCGGTAATTTTTACCGCCATCATCAGAAATAATCATGTAATTATTCATCAGGTATATACGATCATAATGATGAGGTGAAGCGTACAATTCTTGGTAATAATGTGGACCAGTGCCACCAGCCACTGCATCTGATTGTTTGCTCCAAGATGCGCCTTGATCAAAAGATTTGTAGATGCCTCCAGTTCGTCGTTCTAATTCAATGGCTGCATAAAGTTCATCTGGTTTCTGTGGTGAGATCGCCAGCCCTATTTTGCCCATATTTTCTTTTGGTAAACCTGTACTCAACTTTTGCCAGTTTTCACCACCGTCTTCAGATTTATAAATTGCGGTGTTTGGTCCACCACCCATATAAGCAGCTACCGTGCGGTGTCTTTGCCAAGTGGCCGCATACAATCGATTTGGGTTCCTGGGGTCAATCACCACATCGGTCACACCAGTCCATTCATCGTCGCCGCTTTCACCACCTCCAAGGGTTTTGTTCCAGGTTAAACCGCCATCGGTGGTTTTGTACAAGCCTCGTTGACCACCTTTGGACCACAACGGCCCTTGCACGGCAACCCACAGGGTGTTTGAATCGGTCGGATGAATGATAACAGTGGATATGCGTTCAGACTTTTCTAAACCCATATTCTTCCATGATGAGCCACCGTCTTCACTGAGGTAAATGCCATCGCCATAACTGGTATGACGTCCACCTGTGTCTTCTCCTGTGCCTACCCAAATGCGATTCGGATTGAGTTGATCTATGGTGACACTGCCAATTGAATACACCGACTGATCATCGAACACAGGCGTCCACGTGGTGCCGGCATTAACGGTTTTCCAAACGCCACCCGAACCCACCGCGACATACCAAATGTTGTCGTTTTTCGGATGAATATCAATATCGGAAATGCGTCCTGACATCAGGGCAGGCCCGATGTTTCTTAATTTAATACCAGCAAATGGATCGTCTTCTTTGGGGGATTTGGTTTCTGCTGATGCCATACTTGCTGTCAGTGCGGAAATCGCTATTAACAGCAACAATGTTATTTTCTTCATGTTTATACCCTCTGTTTTTTTTAATATAGTAACCTTTAATCTGCTCATTTTCATAGGTAAATAGTCACAGAAATAAACTTTATAAAGCACTTGGCCATTGATTCAAACCCTACAGTACGGTGTTTTTCCTTTATAATAGGCAGCATCATTCAATCAGGCTCAATACCATGCAATCAATGACCGCATTTGCTTCCCATGAAGTAGAAAACTCATTAGGAAAGTTGACATGTGAAATACGTTCAGTAAACCAACGTTTTTTAGATTTAACCATCAAGTGTCCTGATTTTCTGCGTGCTGCCGAAACGCAGTTTCGCAAATCATTTAACCAGAACCTGTCTCGTGGCAAAGTTGCTGTTTTCATTAAGTTTTTTCCCAATGAGTCAGTCAGCCTGACCCAACTAAGTGTTAATAAGGGCCTGTTAAAACAACTGCTTGAATCAGCTGAATCCATCAGTCAAGACTGCGGCTTGAATAACAACATGGGCACAGCACAATTCATGAATTGGCCTGATGTCATTGTTCAGCAACCAGCTGACACATCAGCACTTAATGCTGCTGCCATCGAATTGGTGGATAAAAGCATTGAATTGTTGATTGAGTCCAGAACCAGAGAAGGCGCTGCCATGCATGCTGTGCTGAAGGAAAAAGCAGACAGCATACAACAATTGAATGCCGAGATTCGCACATTCGTTCCAACCATTAACCAATCCTTGTCACAGCGGCTCAGAGATAAATTGGCCGATTTGAAGGTTGATGTTAACCCCGAACGGTTTGAACAAGAACTGGCCATTCAGCTACAAAAAATCGATATCACTGAGGAATTGGATCGATTGGATGCCCATGTTATTGAACTGAATCGAGTCTTGACATTAAAAGAACCTGTCGGTCGTCGTTTAGACTTTTTAATTCAAGAACTCAACCGTGAGTCTAATACCATCGGTTCAAAATCAGCCAGTATCACCACTTCAAACGCCAGCATCGATTTAAAAGTAGCGATAGAGCAAATGCGCGAACAAATACAAAACATTGAATAATACTAACCATGTCAAATAACAACATAACAGGAACACTGTTCATCGTCTCAGCACCCTCAGGCACCGGCAAAACTTCACTGGTTAATGCGCTGGTCAGAGACACCAACCACTTAAAATTATCCATATCTCACACCACACGCAAACCACGACCCAAAGAAATTGACGGTTATAATTACCACTTCATTTCTGCCAGCAAGTTCAAACAAATGGAAGCTGCAGGTGTGTTTATGGAGTCAGCCAATGTTTTTGGTAACCATTACGGCACATCGCAAGATGCGGTGCAAAAAATGCTCGACGAAGGTCATGATGTGGTTTTGGAAATTGATTGGCAAGGGGCTGAGCAAATCAAAGCCAGGTTTGCCGATGCCATCAGTATTTTTATATTACCACCCAGCATCAAAGCCTTACAAGAACGATTGGAAACCAGAGGACAGGACTCTGAAGAAGTGATACAAACCAGAATGACCAAGGCCATCGCCGAGCTTAAACATTATCACAAAGCTGATTTTTTGGTCGTCAATGATGATTTCGAAGAAGCTTTAAAGAGCTTAAAAGCCATCGTCAAATCCAATCGCATGACCACCGCCAAACAACAAATCATCAACCAAAGGTTAATCAAAACGCTGATCAGCTGAATTTATATTTTAACGAATTCGTAATAATGGCCGACGTTGTGCTTGCCTTGGTAAATGATTTCACCATCATTGATTAATTTCAAGCCATGCTGTTCAAAGGTCATATACCAGTCTTGATGGTTGATTAACTTATCTGTTACATTCAACATGTCTTGAGATCTGGCTCTGGCATGTTGGTATTTAAGCGCAAAGCCTTTGACTGCTTCACGTTGTGTTTTCAGTGTTGAATTGCTCATTTCGAACAATTGCATGGCAGCCGTGCCCCAAGTTTGAAATAAACTGATGGACCTGTAATCTATCTGTTTACTCATGACTTCCAGGCTTTTCTGTAGTTTGTTTTTAAAACCATTGACAGTTAAATGATTGTTTCCAAAGCGATCGAATGCCTGCAAAAGCCCAAGCTTCGCTAAATATTGATACACCAACTCTTCTTTTTGCATGAAAGTCTGCATGGCAGTATCGGGAGTATGCGCAACAAATACTAAACGTCCATCTGGTTTTAATAATTCTGCTACATTGCTTGCAGCTTGGTCAGAGTCACAATACTCAATGCCATATTGACTGACAATTAAATCAAATTTTTGTTTGATAGTAATCGACATGTCTTCGACCAAGCAATTACCAATAAAGTTAATCTTTGGGATGTATTTGGCTTTATCTGGATGAGATTTTGCAATCACTGACGGGTCTATATCTGAGGCATCAATCGCAGTAATCTCAACAGTCATGTTTAATTGTTCTGCCAGCTCATGCAGCAACAAAGCAATGGCGCCATTGCCAGTACAAACATCAAGCAAAGTTAATTGTTTTGTGTTGCTGCTTTGCAACACACTTTGCCAGTATGTGGACAGTTCACCATCGTAATTGGCCTTGAAATCCATCGGCAAAGATGTGAGCGCCCCAGTCTCCCAATAGGCGGTCCAATGTGATTTTGACATAAAAAATATCCAATAAAAAAGGCGTACCGAAGTACGCCTTTTCTCAGTTTATCAAACTCTGATTAGAAAGTTTGGGTGTATCTGAAGTACGTTACACGACCGAAACCATCATACAGGTTGAAGTCATAATCACGTGAGTCGATGAAACCACGACCGATTGGTGGGAATTTCTCGCCGGCGTTACGAACACCAACAGTAAATTGACCATCCCAAGGGGCGAAGTAGTTCAACTGTACATCATGCGTAGTCCATGAAGGTGCAGACAAGTTACTTGCATCTGCATCTGTATCACCGATGTAATTGATGTTGTAAGCAACACTCCAATCACCATAGGCGTAAACATTAGACAATACTGCACGGTTTTCTGGAACACCAGGAGTTTTAACTAACTCACGGCCACCATCAACAGACTGATCCAACAAGTGACTTAACTGGAAGTTAGAAGTCATGTTGCCACCCAACACTTCATAAGTGAAACGAGCGTTCAAGTCTACACCTGAAGTTTCAACCAAACCTTGGTTACCAAAGCCTGAGAAACACTGTGAGATTGAACCGTTAGGTGTACGCAAACAACCCAAACCAGCTGGTATTGGATCGCCATTGTTTTCAGCGTTAATCAAGAACTGAGCACCGAAACCACGGATACGGTTAGAGATTTCAATGTTCCAGTAGTCTACAGTTAAGTTGAACCAATCAACTGGCTCATAGGCTACGCCCAATGAGAATTGATCAGAATCTTCAGGCTGTAAACCAGGGTTCGCTTGAATGGTGTCATTAATTTGTAATGAACAACCTGGATCTTGACCTTGGTTAATACAAGATTGTGGATCACGAACTGAAGTCGCAGAGAACGAAGGCTTCTGAGTTAAGATGTCCAAAGTAGGCGCTCTGAAGCCTTGACCATACGAACCACGTACAGTTAGGTTATCAAGAGGCTGCCATCTAACAGACAGTTTAGGAGAGAAGTTATCACCGAAATCAGAGTAGTCATCGTAACGACCAGCTAAGTTAAGCTCTAAGTTATCCAATACTGGGAACAAGGCTTCGAAGAATACAGAAGTCACGTCACGGTCACCAGCAGCTGAGTTACCAGCAGAACCACCAACTTGACCAGCTTCTGATTGAGGATCGTATTGATCCGCATATTTTTCTTCGCGGTATTCAGCACCAATATAAACTGAAGCTGGACCACCGTCTAAATCAAACATATCAAAAGCCACAGAACCGAATAATTCGTCTTGATCGTATTTAGTTTCACGGAAAATAGTGATACGCATAGCATTCAATACGTTTGGATCTGCATTGTAAGGATCGGCTAAGTTATAAGAACCGTCTTCAATCAAAGCAGAAGCAGCTGAACGAAGTAAGTAGTTTTTACCCACATCATCACTTCTGTTATCAGTGTGACGTAAACCAAACTCAACTTCAGCTCTGCCGATTTGACCCGTAGTACCAATCAAGAAATCTAATTGTTGAGCTTTAACGTTACCATCACGATTACCTAAAGCGTCAAAACGGTGCCACCAGTTAACTGACTGTGGATCTAAACCAAGGCTTGGATCGTACAAAGGTGAGTTAGGGTTGGTAGGGTTGTTAGGGCTGTTAGCAGTTAACGGCGTAGAAAAGTACGACGAATCTGGAACTGGCGCATAACGACCAAATGACTCTGATTGAGAGAAAGTGGTGTTAGCCCACAACTCCCAGTTGTCATTGATTTCATGAGTTGCTTTGGCATAGAAAGATTTGTTTTCAGTAGACGCTTCATCAGCAGATACCAAAGTAAAGTCGTATGCACAACGCGTACCATTAGGTGAACTAGAGTTTGGTGTAGTGAAGAATCCCGTACCTGGGAAATCACAACCTAAACCATCTCTGAAAGAGGTCCAATCGAAGTTGTCAAAACCATCAGTAATGGTTGTAAAACTGTTACCATAAACAGAAGCACCTGGGTTAACCCAAGGAAAATCACGTGCAAATACGATTTCACGGTCATTCCAAGAAACACCAGCCAATAAGCTAGATCGATCTGAAGAAGCACCAAATACCACAGAACCTTCTTCTCTTTCGCCGCCATTGGCAGGAATAGAAACTTCAGCAGCACCCAACATCAGCTCGGCACCTTGGTAATCTGAACGTGTGATGATGTTAATTACACCACCAATCGCATCAGAACCGTAAACAGCAGAAGCACCGTCAGATAAAACTTCGATTCTCTCGATAGCACCCATTGGAATGGTACTTAAGTTTTGGCCTGAGCCAGTTGCTGGTGAAATTGGTAGACGACGGTTGTCAATCAATACCAGAGTTCTTGATGAACCCAAACCACGCAATGATACAGTAGCTACACCTTGAGCAGAACTACCTGATTGTGGTCTGAATGAACCAGAACTGTTGAATGTTAGGTTACGAATAAAGTCAGCAGCGTTAGATTCACCACTTAACTCGATTTGCTCTCTTGTTATAACTGTAATCGGTAAAGCGCCTTCAACGTCTGAACGTTTAATACGCGAACCCGTTACAGTAATTTTACCTTGCTCTTCAACTGAATCTTCGTCACCGTCTTGTGCTAAAGCGACAGTACCAAAGGCAGAAGAAGCGATAAAACCTGTAAATAATGCTTTTTGCACAGCACTAGTAATAGGATTACGTTTCATTTTCATTTTATTTGTTCTCCAAATTGTTATCCATGAGTTAACTCAAAAAATTGCATCTATATAGATTCCCTATCCGGCACATACTAACACTTTCATTTGTTAAAAAAAAGCAACAATTTAGTTTTTTTTACATATTCTTAACATTTTTTTTCAATGCTTAAACGCGAATTTCACATAAAACTCATGTTCAAAGCTGGGCAAATCATCGATATACATACACGCAAGAACTTAGATTCTACGAAAGTTCCTTGATTACCACTAAAATAGGCCTTAACAATTGAGTGAAAATAAACTGATAAACACCTGAAATAAAGCCACAAAAAATATTTTTTACTGCTGGATTATTGATTTTTCACTGGATCCAGGCATTTTCTCAATATCACCCCCGCTTCCAAGACTGACAAGTGACATTCTCAATGGCTGTCGTTAGTATAAACAGTCTTTTTAAGTGTTTCTGGCTGCTTGTTATTAAGCCTTCCAAGCAGTGGCTCCAACTGACCTGCAGATTTTATTGGTATTGCGCTATAATTTGCTGTTATTCATAACAGCAGAGAATTTCAGTGGGAAATATATTGTGGATTGCTTCATACCCAAAATCAGGCAATACTTGGGTCAGGGCTTTCATTCAGAACTACCTGGCTAAGCAAACAAGCCACATCAACACCCTGCATCAACAATCAATCGATGAGGTTAAATCCCATCGTTATCAAAAATACTTACCAGCAAACCAAGCCACCACCGACCTCGATTTAGAGACCATTTGTTCTATCAGACCTTTTGTTCACAGTGACATTGCAGCAGAAGCAAACGGTACAGAGTTTGTTAAGACACATAACTTCCAAGGCCAGTATAAAAACCACCCCCTGCATAATTGGAGTGTTTCATCAGGTGCCATCTACGTGGTGCGTAACCCGCTGGATGTGGCCATCTCATTGAGCCATTATTTTGCTTACAGCATCGATGAGGCCATTGATTATATGGCCGATGAAATGGCGGGCACCCCCAATGAACCGGAAAACGTACCGCAAGTCATCACCTCATGGTCGTTGAATGTCAGCAGTTGGACCCAACAACCCAGCGATAACCTTTTGGTGTTGCGGTATGAGGATTTACTCAGCAACCCGAAGAAATATTTTCGCCAGGTTGAGAAGTTACTGGGACTGAAAAAAAATCCAAAAAAACTGCTGCAAGCCATCAAGGCATCATCCTTCAGAAGCTTAAAACAACAAGAACAGACCCATGGCTTTGTTGAAAAGCATGAGGATGCGCCAGCTTTTTTCAGAAAAGGCACTGCCAACCAATGGAAAACCCAGCTATCAAAACAACAAATTCAAAAGATTGTTGATAACCATGGCGAACAAATGGCCCGCTTTAAATACCTACCCGAGGGTTACTGATGCCTGGCTGCTTACCTTCATACCGACCACAGCTTGGGTGAACAGACCTTGAAACCCATCATCAATGTTCAGTTCATGCGTGCCATTGCTGCCTTGGCTGTGTTGGTTTACCATTTTTCAATACAATTCATGGCCACCGGCGGATCTGAGTCGCATTGGTTTTATTATGTGTTCAACCAAATTGGCTATGCTGGTGTGGATTTCTTCTTTGTGATCAGCGGTTACATCATGTGGATCACCACCCAAACCATTAACAGCCAACATCCGGTGCTTGAATTTGCTTACAAACGCGCCACCCGCATATATTTTGGCTACTGGCCCTATTTCTTTATAGGCTTGGCCTTGGTTACTCTTAATCCTGGTTTGTTATCCCCTCAAGTTAACCTGTTGGGCTCTTTGTTTTTAACCGAACTGGAAACCACCAGCCTTTTGATTCAAGTGGCATGGACCTTGCAATACGAGTTGTATTTCTATGCGTTGTTTGCGCTGTTGTTAGTCTTCCCTCGAAAACAAGCCATGAAAGCCATCGTTGCTTTGACAGCCATCATCATGGCTTGGCAACTGTATTTATACCTGCAACCGAACACGGCAGGCCAAGCCAGCGACAGCAGACTGTTGCATTTTTTGTTGTCACCCTTTTGTCTGGAGTTTTTTGCTGGTTGTGCTTTGGGTCGCTTTTTTCAAAGCCAACGGCTCAAGCACCTGAAAGTGGTTTTGCTTGTTGGCCTGTCCCTATTGGCGCTGGCCATTTATGTCCAACAGGCCATACTGGAGGCTTCTTTGATTGGCTCCAACCACATCAACCTCAGGATTGCCGTGTTTGGCACAGCTGCTGTGCTGTTGTTGGCTGTGTTGATTGAAACTGAAATGCGTGGCCGGGTGCTGCTGAAAAGATTCTCCACCATTTTAGGTGGCGCTTCCTACAGCATCTATCTATCGCACACTATAGTGATAACCATGGTATTTGCTTGGGGCCTACAAAACTGGATACTGCTTAACAGTCAATCTCCCGGCTTTTGGATAGGGCTGTTGATGCTATTCACGGTGCTTTACAGCATCATCCACTACCTGTGGATTGAACAACCCTTGATGAGGATGGCCAAAAACATACAAAAACGCTTGTTTAAAAGCTGAATTCTCTCATTCACCCAGGTGATTGCGGTCCTGACGGGGAATCAACAACAAAGAAGTTTGCCTGCCGTTGATGTATTCAACCCGCTGACCATCAAAAAAAGCATCCTCTTCTAGCATGATGCGAATTTCCTTGTCCCATTCCTTAATATAGGTGGCTGCATTCAACTCAATGGCATAAGCAGTATTGGCATGCAGTGGGTGGTCTCCAGTGAAGGGCACACCACCTTGTGAATCCCACATACCCAAGGTGGTTCCAGCAGCATGGCCATAGTAACCAATGGGG
>CAYGPU010000010.1:140963-147542 GCA_964352015.1 uncultured Marinicella sp. | reverse complement strand
CAATAGGCCATTGGTACTTCATCAACGGCATAAAAATCATCCAAATGCTGGATGTGGGCAAAAGTTTTTTCACCAATCGATAAAGTCATCGCCCCATCGGCTAGGGTTTTGGGTGCATCATCCAAACGTTGAATTTGACCCGTTTGATAAGAACGCATGGCATCATTTCCGGCCAAGGGCTCAGCCGCAATCACTTTGGCATGCGGTTGCAGGTTTCGTGTTGCCACCAAAGTACCAGAAATCAAACCACCACCACCACAAGGTGCAAACACCGCATCCATAGGTTGATCCACTTGTTGCAAGGCTTCAAAAGCAGCGGTTCCCTGCCCGGCCATCACGGCATCATCATTGAACGGTGGTATCCAAAACACACCCGCTTCTTGACTGGCCTCCTCAACAGCCGCATCCACAGCTTGTCGCTTATCCAACAACACCACTTCGGCACCATAGGATCGGGTGGCTTGGGCTTTTATTTTGGATGCGAATGAAGGCATATAAATGGTGGCGGGAATATTAAACTGTTTAGCCGCCCAGGCCACAGCTTGCGCATGATTTCCCGACGAATTGGCCACCACCCGTTTGACATGACTGTGATTCTCTCGCAGCACCTGCACAGCATTGCACCCACCGCGGGCTTTGAAGGCACCAATTTTCTGCAGACACTCTGCCTTGAAGTAGATTTCATGACCCAACCAGTGGTTCAGCAATGACGAGGTCAATACCGGCGTTTCATTGATGAACGGCTTGATGCGTTGATGCGCTGCATTGATGTCGTTGATGTTAATCATGATGGTTTGATTATGCCCTATTTTGTTTGCTTCTCAAACAACAACAACTGGTTATTGGCCGGCATGCTGATGTCTTCAAGCAGGATGAAACCTTGCTTTGACATCAGCTGTTCAACCACTTCAAAATCACGCACACCTCTGAGTGGGTCAATGTCTTTGAGCCACAGCTCAAATTCAGCATTGGATTCTGATGTGAATTCACCGTTGTATTTAAAGGGTCCATAAAACAACACCCTGTTGCCAGCTTTGAGGTGACCACCTAAATCTTGAATCAATTGTTTGACCAAGGCTTCGCTGATGATGTGCAAGGTGTTGGCGCTGAACACCACATCGGTATTTTTAACTGGCCATTGGTCGCGTCCTATTTCATACGCCAGGGGAGGCAAAACATTGTCCAGATTGGCTTCTTGCAACCACATCTGGATGCCACAGTGATTACTTGTTACATCAGCAGTTTGCCAACTGACCTGTGGTAGGTTCTGACCAAAATAAACCGCATGTTGTCCAGAGCCTGAGCCAATTTCCAATACCTGTAAATCAGTGTTCCTCAGCAGCTTTTGCAGCTGGCTTAAAATCACCGCTTGGTTACGTTCACAAGCGGGTGAAAATGGTTTTTCAGCTTCAGTCATAGACGCCCTGCTCATCATATGTTGTTTCACCCTTCAATCAATAACCAACCCCAATATTTAAATATATCAGATTCTACCTGATAGACATCACTGATATAAAGCTGGGTCTCTCGATTTAACTAAATTACATCAATCCACAACTTATTTAATGGCTTTTTTCTCGGTCAACCCATTTTGCTTCTAGGCCTTCTTTTTTCGTTGCGTTCTGAGTAACAAAGAGGACAACAAGGTAATGACTATACCCACAGGCAATATTTCCATTAAGGTAATCATCGCGCGAAAATAAAATTTTGCATAGGACAGTGCAAAATCATTCATTTCTGCAGCTGTCTGTGCCAATTCTTCGGCTGTTGCGCCTTGTTCTTTTAATTCAAGCAAATAACTTTCTTGATAAGATTCGATGTAACCTCCACCTGCATTTTGGTAGTAAATTTCCCACGAAAACACATAAATAAATGCGGCAATCAAGCTGACCGAAAAACCAACCTTGAAGGATTGAACAAAACCAATCACGCCTCCCAGGTTATTATCTCTGTGCTGTTTAATCGCTACAAAAACAAAAGACAAACCAACCACCATCACCAAATAACCCAACCACATAGAGTGACCATTAGCAGCGTCATCGCCGGCTGTCCACAACAGCAGCATTGAGACAGCTGAAATGATTGTTGCACCAATCAAACCATTAACTACAATAACTTTAAACATAACTTAACTCTGTATAAATCGGCTTAAATATTAATAACTTTCAGCCAAAATGGCATCACCCATTCGGGTGAAATGATGGTTATTTTACAATATTCAGGCTTTTGAGCTTATTGATGGCCTTAATTCGACTACTGACTTCCAATTTCACATAACCGTTTTTGAGGTGTGTTTTCACGGTGTTAATAGAAACAAATAACTCATCAGCGATGTCTTGATTACTCAGACCTTGAGCCATTTTTTCTAACACCCGCAGTTCTTTTTCTGACAGACCCAATTGTTTGATGGCAGCTTCATTGGGCATGGCATGTTGCTTGTATGGTTTAGGCCTAATCAGCTGAAAACTAAGCCATACACCCAAAGCCATAAAGCCTAAAGCTACAATCAATAGGTAAACCTGTTGACTGATGTCACGCAACAACCACTTGTACTCCAGCGTTTTTAACGAGATCAACACCCCAGCCAATAACAGTCCATATATAAAGACAGTCTTTTTCATGTGACCTTATGACGCTTCATCAAAGCATATTGTGAAAGTCGGTTCCTCCACAACCACCAGATGGCAGATAACACCAGTGCTGCACCCAATAACAAGATCAACTTCGAGTCCAAAATAGATAGAAAACCACCCACCGTAGCAATGATGACGTTGGTGATACAAAACGTGGTGGTTTGTAGACCCATCACCTTACCCTGACCTAGGTGACCAAAATAATGCGATAAATAGCTGGGCACCATACCGTTGGTCATGGCTATGGTGCCACCAATGATGGCAAAGATCACAAAGGTTTGTTGGTAACTGGCAAAAGGTTGAATAAACAGCAACAACGACAGCACTGAACCGCCAGCTAACATGGCTTTGATCTCGCCGAAACGTGATTGGATTCGAGCCACCAAAGTACTGCTCACAATTATCATCACCACAGTTAAGCAAACGGTGGCCCATGCGATGATTTTGCCGTCTGCTTGGTGGTAGTCAACAAACCACACGGGGTAAAAATCATAGAAGGCATTCAAGCCCATGGAATACAAAAAATAAAACCAAAATATCGGCCTGATCTCGGTGTTTTTGAGCAAGGTCAAGGAATTGTTCTGCTTGATCGACTGCCAAAATGGCGTATCCTCAAGGTCTTCTGGCTGATCCTTACTGATCAAAACCGCCACCAACACAGTTGAAAGCACCATGCCCAACCCAGCCAACAAAAATACCTGAGCCACCCCATAAACCATCAGGAACCCACCGAACACCGGACCCATCAACCAGCCCGTATAGGTCGCTGCATAAACCATCGACAAGGCCTTGGTGCGGTCAATGACTGGGTGCAATTCGGCTGCAATCGCTCTGGCAATTGAGATGTTGCCCTCGCACAAGCCGGTGAGAAACCTGGCGATGATGAAAAACACAAAGGATTCAGCATAGATGGCCCAAGCGGTCAGGGCATAACCAATCACCGAGCCCATTAAAGTAATCAACAAAACTTTCTTGCGACCAAATCCATCGGATAAGGCACCGATGTAAATACTGCCAAACAACAAACCCAAAGGATAAGTCGCCAAGCAAATACCGAGCAAAATTTTAGGGTGAAAACCCATGAAATGGGTCAAATCATTGGCTGGATAATCAATAAAATACGGCGCCAACACTGGATACGGTAAAGCAATGCCCATGGTGCCCAATAACCCAACCAGCATCACTGTCCACAGTACCAGCTTGGGATTGTGATTCATCAGAACTTAGCCAGTTGTCTCGCTTAACTGAGCTTCTACACTTTTTAAGTCTTCGAGGTGTTTAAAGCCGCTGTCGGCTTTGCCCCACAATTTTTTAACGTCATCGACCAATAGCTGCGCTTGCTCATATTGTTTGAGCTCAATGTGAGCTTTAGCGGCTAATAACTTGACTTGACCCAGCAGTGGATTGCGTTTCATCACCACATCTAAACTTTTTAAAGTCTCATCATACTGACCCATTGCGAAAAGCGTTTCCGCTTTTTTATGTATCATGTCATCCAGCAACGCAATCGTTTCTAAGGTGAAAAAAGATTGTTTTGATTCCCTGATGGCCTGATCATGTAATTCGATGGCTTGGTCATAATCTCCAGCTTTTCTGGCCAAAATGGCTTGCCAAGAAATAATGAATTGGTCGTATATATTCATATTGGTGGTTTGAATAAATTGTTCAAACTCAGCCAATTTGATCGCCAACTTTTCATCATCACCGGTTAACTCATGAATGGTCAGTTCCACCATCCCTAAGAAATTGTCGAAAGGTGGTTTGACTTGATCTTTTACTTCAGCTAATTTTTCCCAAGCACCTTCGTAGTCCTGCAAGTAAGCCAAGTAAGAGGCCTCTTTTGCTCCATAAGTCAGCTGATATTGCACGGGGACCATATAAGACGCACTCAAAGTTTCAGCTGTTTTGACCGCTTCCAATGCTTCAATAACACGACCGGTAGAATACAAAACGATTTCTTTTTCAGCCAAAATCTGTACTTTGGCTGTATCAGTCACTGATTTTTCAATCAAAGCATCCATCGCTTGCAAACCTTCATCAACTTTTCCTTGATAGGCCATTAACTTGGCCAAGCCTAAATCGGCACTGACTTTGTTGAAACTCAATAAACTGGCTTCTTCAAAATTTTCTTTGGCTTTATCTAAATCGCCAAACTGTAGGTAGGTTGCCGCCATTTCTAGCCATGGAGATTCTTTTTCAGGGTCTGACTTGGCATACAACTCCAGCGCCTTCAGTGCCATTTCTTGGTTGTCTTTCAAGCGGTAGATTCTGGCTTGGTTGACTAATGTGGTGGCATTGGATTCTTGAAGTTCACTGAGTTTTTGATAAACTTTTAAAGCATCGTCCAATCGGTTGCCAACAAAGATGTAGTTCCTTCCTAATATCATTAAGGCATCAGCACTTTCTGGGGACAGTTTGACCCAGTTCTCTAACACCCTGATGGCCTTATCTATCTCACCTTGCGCAGCATAGTAATTGGCTTTGACTTTGAGTGCAGTTTCTGAATCAAGTTTGTACTCCAGTTTCAATGCGGCTTCACCAGCCTTTTGCGCAGCCTCAACATCGCCCATGGCACGGTAATAGTCCAACAGCAAAACATAGGCTTCTGCCAATTGTTCATCTTCTTGTAAAGCATTTTCTAATTGCGCCACCCCTTCGACGAAATCATTATCAATCTTGACCGCGTTCAGTGAATTAATCACCGATTCAATGGCGGTTATATTCTTTGACAAGGATTCTGACAACGGCAACTTAGGCACGATATTAGTTTGGATATTGGCTTGGTCTAAAATCACATCTGCCAATTGTTCTGCCACATCATCCAAAGCAAACAACCAGTCATCGAAAGTGGATGAAATGGTTTTTACCATGGCGCCGGTGAGGACATCGTACAGCCTGGCCTCAAAAGTTAACTTGCCCGCTTCTTCAGTGATTTGTCCCCTGATCATCCACTTGGCGTCACGATCCATTGATACATCCAAACCCAAGGCCAAAGGCTCGCCAACTGCCCGTTTAAACCCTTTACTGGTTAATGCGCCCATCATCGAAATAGAATCGTATGGTGTTCTGATGGATATAATCGGGTTACGCATCAAATCTTTGGCCACCATCCACATCGTGCCATAACTGAGCCAGTCCAGAGAGTCATCGCCAGTTTTATTTTCCCAAAAAAAACCAACCACATTTTGGCTCATGCCAGATTTAGCCACTTCGTATTCGATGACTTCACCGGTTTGGACATCAGTCAATGCCATAATTTCCGTCACTTGGGCTGGTTCTATTTGCACAGGCACAACTTCAGGTTTAATCAAAGAATTCACCGCAAACCAAGCAATGGCTATATTAAACGGAATAAAAATGATTTGTTTTTGGGTCCATTTGTCCTTGCCCGGGCGGCCGTGCCCCCATGCCAGCAAGCCCACCAAAGGTAAAAACGCAATCATGATAACGAACACATAAGAAGAAGTTTGGTCAGGTACATCAAACCGCTCGGTCATCCACTCGGATACCTCAACTGCCAACCACACAGAGGCGATGTAAACACCCAGAATCTGCGGGATTCTCCTTTCTATTAATTCAGCTAACATGCTCTTTTTTTCGGTCATGGGTTTTTCTTCAATAATCTTAATAATGAATTATACTATGCCTATCCAACCATTGTTAAGACCAAAGTGACTGATAAAAATTTCACCACCAAAATCATTGACCTAGAAACCCGCATCGCTTTTCTTGAAGACTCGGTTGATGCCTTGAATCAATTGGTTTATCAACAATCAAAAGACATCTCTCAGTACCAGGAAACGCTGAAAAGCATGTCTCAACACATGAAACAGGTGCAAAGCGATATCGAGGAGTTTAAACCGCAGGATGAAGTGCCGCCCCATTATTGAATGAATTCCGTGTTCGCTTCTTTTTGTTAAGTTCAACAACAGTTCATGATTTTTTT
>CAYGPU010000010.1:0-140863 GCA_964352015.1 uncultured Marinicella sp. | reverse complement strand
TGATTCGCGTTGCTCACCAATTATAAACATCGGCTGAATTCCGTGTTCGCTTCTTTTTGTTAAGTTCAACAACAGTTCATGATTTTTTTGAACTATGGAATCACTGTTCGAATTGATGAGCTGAACTTTAATAATCCACAAAAAACCGCAAACACTCCATGGCTTTGATGAGTTTATTGCTGATTCGCGTTGCTCACCAATTATAAACATCGGCTGAATTCCGTGTTCGCTTCTTGGCTTAAGGCACCTACTTCACATTTAAAGCACTCAACAACCGTTAAAAGTTAAAAATACTGAAGTTCTTTCTATTCTGAGATTCTTATGAGTTGCTTTGCAAAAATGTCACTTCCATAATGTGTTTGAAACAGTTGAATTGATAAAGGCATCACACTAATGTGTACTGGAAAAGACCTTGAGCAATTTTGCAAGTATCCATCTGTACCCGATCACCAGGCATGGACCGTTCAAAACGATTAAAGCCTTGCTTCTTTTTTTTAACCAGCAGCTTTGCTTGATGTTTAACCAATACTTAATTGATTGTGACCACCCCTAAGTTGAGGTTGAGTAGCTTGGCTAATTCACTTTGAATTCTTCTGGCACCAAGGTTTCTTTGTTTCCTTATTTTCAGAATCATTTCTGTTTCGAGTTTTTCAAATTTAATGTTTGGTAATGTATGAGGGCATCTGCTTTTACTTTTCAGGCCATCAATGCCGCTTTCGTCACTTCATATTGTCCATTTTCCTTAATGTGGGCCTTGAAAAGACATAACGAAGGCATGTGTGCCCTGCATTTTGAGTTTCCTTGTTCATCAAAACCAATTCAATCTCTTCCGAACTTCATAGTTCATAGCCTTCAATTATATTGAAAATATTATACGAATCACACAATTTCATGCTCTGGTTAGTTTTTCCATGTACATGGTACCCTGCCTTGCTCATAACTTTGTTTTAAATAATTCAAAAATTTGGACTCTATACTTAAATCATCTGCTTTTAATATTAACTCTAAATCTTCAACGATATATGAGCAAACCTCATGAGCATTTGTTATGCCAGATAGTTTTATAAATATTTCTTTTGCATCGAACGAAGCTGATGACTTGGATACAAGTTCATCCAATTCACACCAGGCTTGGCTGAATGAATCTCCATCTCGATGGTCTAGTATTATATCAAGTGCTTGAGAATCGAGTTTTTGAAGAGTTTTTAATATGTTTTCCATAATTTTAATTTACTGCTAATGCGACGTTCGGAGGTAATGTGCACCAATGGCAAACAATTTTTCAGCTGTAACGTCTTGTTAGGTGTTGATTTTAATATAGCCATATCTTTCAAGTTGTTTTTTTCCACGCCTTTTCAATTCCACCTCATTCTTGAAATCTAAAACTTTATATTCAACATTCTCGCAATAATTGTTTAAGTAATTAATAACATCACTTACGTTATTCCAGGTCATCGCCGTTAATTGCCATTTTCTAACTTTCCTCTTTATGACTACATATTTGGACGGTGAAGACCTGTGGAATCCAAAAGGAATCTCAACCTTGTTCAATTCACAATACAACTCTATCTTTTTCTTTAACGCATTCATTTTCACCACCAAATTTGTCGCATATAACTATCGCTTAACGTCTCATTCACCGATGAATATTGCTTAGGAAAGCGGCTTGTTAAGCTTCAATTGCTTCTACTTCTACAACAACTTTGAAATTGAATGATTCATTTTTTGCCACACCCTCACTTTCAAAATCAACAACAACAGTCCCTATTAAATTGAATGTGTCATTATCGATTTTAGAAAACAATAGTTCTTTCACATCACACCAATTATGAGCACAACCAATATATACCGAACCCTCGGCTTCTGGATAACAGTCTTGACTTAAGTACACACCATCCAAATCGAAAGGGTTATCCAGATTTAACTCGTACCAATCCAATACCATTTCTGTTGATACAGGCTGTTCTTCATAATCAACACTTGAATCGAAGGGTTCTAGAGGTATGATTATTCGATGAAATTGAGTTTTCTTTAACCCAATATTTTCGTTTTCAAACCAATAGATCTCAACTTTTCCTTTTCGGGCTTTTGTTTTGTTTTGTAAATCAATTATATTCATGGCTTTTAATTATTCTGAAGCTTGATAATTAATAAATTCAATATCGGCCTGAGCCAAATTAAAGTTTTGTAGAATTTCATAGGCTTTTTCTGACACAGCAAGCAAGTGATCTTTATTGATCCAAAAATCACCTTGTTCTGGGGTACCATTAATATAAAGCCAATAAAATAGTGGAACCTCAGTATCTCCGTTAAGCTCATAAAAGAGTTCTGAATAGGTATTTTCTACCTTTTTAACGTTGAAGCCAGTTAATTGGCTTGTTTCAAGGGTATCTTTCAGGTTTTCAGAAATGAAATAGCATGGAAAAATTTCTAACACGTCATCACCGAGCCAATCATCAATGACTATTTCAAGCTCATGGGCAATCGGTGGGTGACAACTGGTGTCAAGTTTTGTGCTGTCACCTAGCTGTCCCGGCACTCCTGGTTCAATCAGATAATGCATAATTTTTCTCTGCATTTAATATACTGAATAATTTAAAAGACATATGTCTTATGTTGATCATAATTGGATGACATCATTTTTCCTAAGTGTAAGTATTACATCAATAAAGCTGCCATCAGGTTCGGCAAAGATCAAGTCATAAAGTGATCCTTCGGGTTTCTTAAAATGATACTCAATGGAATCGCCAAACTTATTAATTAGCATATCTAAACGGCCAATGTTTTTTTCTTCGTATATGTTTTTAACTGCTGCAATAATTTCTGCTTCGTTGAGAGTACCCACAGCCACCTTTTCAAGCGCCAATTGAATGCAGAACTCTTCATCAGAGCATGATTTCCAGTATGAATCCAACTCACTCATTTGTATATTTTGACCTGAAATCTTTATGACTCTGTTAAGTATATCTTGCTTGGATTCAGCGGTTAAATCTTCCGAATAAATACTGATCATCACCAATAAGTCAGTATAATTTTTTAATTCATTCGGGTTCATTATCTGAATCATGTTTTCAAGCATATTTTGATTCATTTGACTTGCTCATACGGTTCAGTTGACACAATAAATGTTCCCATATAATGTACTTCATAAGCCTGATTAATTACTGTTTGTGGGCTATTTAATTCACCAAGCTCAAGCATAATCAATGCGTTCATCTTTATTATTTTCATTGAATATGCCCTTTTAATGAGTTCATCTACAAATTGATCGCCGTATGAAAACAGCGTGATGAATTTGTGAACGTCTTTGAATGAAGCATCGAAAAATTCACTTTCTCCAAAATCTTCGTCATAATATAATTGACCCTGGTCCTGAATGAACCGATTCATGGGTTGATCATCATCACAGTAATCAATCTCAGTGTACTGATAGAAATCTTCTTTTGACTTGAAGTAACCAAGCCAAATGTGATAAGTAATTATTTCTTTCATGATTCAATCTCCGCAGATAACTGGCATCGCATGTAGTGCTTGCAGATGTAATTCAAGGCAAAATGACTGTCATGCAAGTCTTTGTTATTCATTTTTATTGTTGTCCAACTTGATCAAGCTTTGAACATAGGAAAGAAATGATGGATAGATCATTTCTTGCTCGATATATTCAGGTATTGATTGCCAGGCCGTATTTATGATTCGTTGATTACCAGAATGATCATCTGCAATTGTGTCCAGCAATATGACACCACCATCATGGTGGTCATAGAGAACCAGGTATTGATCCGGAAGTTCGACGAACTCTCTGGCTTGGATCGTTTTTTCAATGGCTTCATCCATATTTTCAATACCAGAGGCAACACCATAACCATATTCCCTGAGTAACCATTTGATGTCACATGGAATTGGCAGTTTTAGGCTTGCTTCTACATGGGCCAATGATTGTTCAGTTTCCCTGACATCACTTAAAAACCAGGATTCATTATCTTTTACAAATGCTCGAAATTTGCTCATCTTATCTGACTCATGTGTATGTTGCTGTGGTTCATCGCTGTTTATTTTGTTGTTGCTTTGAAAAGCGCTGCAAGAATCCCTGAGGGGTATAAATTTCACAAGTATTGTCATGCATCCAAATCGATTCATGGCCCTTTTTTCTCAGTTGCTGCCATAACCAGACAAAGCTGCGAATATCACTGTACCCATCCAAAAAGAAACCTCCCCAGATGGAGTCATCATCACCCATACAGGCCATTTTGAAGGTGATGTTGCTGGTCTCATTTTGATAGCTTGCCTCCCAGTCCCACCATGATGATGGATTTGATTCTTTAAGCTTGATTCCGTCAATCGATAAAAGCGTATTGGCGATCACCTTCACATCAAGTTCATTCATTTCACACATGGCTGTACTGCTGTAGGGTTGAGATATGCTATCTGGCCCGGGTACTAAAGCCAGGCCATGCTGTTTAAATTCAATTTGCATCTTGTTATCTCCAAAGCACAATTCTATCAATGCACATTAAGATCTCCTTGTGTTTCAACGGCCTCAATGATCCACTCTTCAAAAGAGTAGACTTTGCCTGGTGGGTCATCACCATGCTCTTCTAATTCATCCAGATAGTATTCGTGAGACATAACGATGAAATTTTTGGGTGGTTGCCACGACAAGATATAGGCAGCATGCTCTTGTAAACTTTGATCAAATCCCACGGGCAACACCTTTTTGCCAATCCAGTCATCAACGTTTTCAAAACTATCCTGATAGGCTGATTTGATTCGATCAGGTGCTAAAATTTCAATGCCTCCAGAGGCATTGTCACCCATGTCAAAAAACAAACCAGCACCAATTTTCATTAAAAACTTTTTATAAGCTTCAGGTAATTTGCATTGCAATAATTTTTCAAAAAATTCAAATTGCATCGAATTGAACTTTTTTGTTACCCAAAAGCTGTGCTCTCGGCCTGATGGCAATGTAATGATTGATCCCTCACTTTGCTTGCACCATGAGTGCAGTTGATCTAAGGCCTCATTGTAGGTCATAGTTTTATTACTTTTTGTATTCACTCTTGGTGTCCACATTGTTTGAAAGTTACACTGTTTGAATAATGGTTTCTGTATGGCCATCACAGGGATCATAAAACACATAGGCTGCTGCTGTATCATGGAAATATTCTTCGATATTGATTTGTCCAAGAAATACCATAGGAGATTCATTTCGAATAGGCCATTTGGGTGACTGTAACCATTTCGGATGGTTCTTTATAAATTTAAAATCACGTAACAGGTATGACCTCAGTTTCTTTCTAGCATCTTTTCGTGGTAAGTGTTTGATTATTGAAAAATATTTTGCTGCAATGAATTTAGGGCTCACATCCAGCCATTGAGGCTGAGCGTCCTGGATGAGGTCGTACAGCCTTTCAAATCGGGCAGATGAGTTAAAATCAGCCCCTTTCCGTTTAAGGATTTGTTCTGCGACATGATGGGCGTCCAAGACAACACCAGGGTCATCGTAATCCTGAGAGATAAGAAATAAATAAGCACCATCACCAAAATAGCCTATGCGAAGATAATCAGTTATATCTGACAAGTAATCTTCCATTGTATTGGAAGCATAAAGCTTGGATTCAAATGCTTTGGATTCCATTTCACCAGAAACAAAATCTATCAATAATTTCAAATCAGAATTCATTATATTTTCCAGTTTATTCTTGCTTTGGGACTGAAGAAGGCTCTTTGATCAGCCATCCATCATATCTTTGATTAACTTGTGGGTCATACAAGGGGCAAGTGAATTTTTCTCCAATGTCAATAAACAGGTTCATATCGTTTCCAGACATACCATAACAATCCACCCTAAAGAATTGCCTCGTTGTGAATATTTGAAAGGCACCCTTATCACTTTCATAATTTATATCATCTAATTTTTCCCATCTAGGTTGGGTGAAAGATTCATCAACACATTTGAGAATTTTGTCAATTGGAAGGTCTTCTAACCCATCAACCCTTTCTCCATTGCTCAATGCTTCATACACATTTTGATGATCCATGTAAACACCATCTTTGTACTTCCAAAAATTCAAATCATAACTCATACTTTTTTCTGTTCTTTAAATTATTTATATTGTGTTAAGTGTTCTTCAGTACCTGGTAAGTAAAGACTTATTTGATTGTTTCACAAAAACGAAAACACCCATGAGCAGTTACAAAATATTTCATATATTTTAATGACAACGAAGACATGAATGACTCAGTGTTATTTATGCAACAAACCTCATTATGTGACTAGTGGCACTTATTTTACTATATAATAATTTATATAGTATGTTTTTTTTAGATATTTTTATAAGACAAATGACACAAATACATTATTTATACATTTTAGTTGGTTTATTAGTCACATTAACTGGTCACTCATTAACTCATACAGAGAAACTGGTAGAAATGGCCAATGAAAAAATGACAACAGACCCAGATCAAGCTGAACGCTATATAGAAGAGGCTTTGAAACTTGCGCCTGAAGATCCGGAAGTTAATTACATGTGCGGACGTATAATGGGACGACAAGCAGGAGAAGCATTTTTCTCAGCTTTCAGCTATGCAAAAAAATCATTAAATTGCCTCAAGACTGCTGTCAAATTGTCACCGGCAGAAGTAAAGTATCGCATCGCATTACAAACTTTTTATTCAGAGGCTCCATCGATTGCTGGCGGTGATGAAAAATTAGCATTCGATCAAGTTATTCAGATAAGAAGTATTAATGAACTAGAAGGTGCAAAAGCTGAAATACAGTATTATTTGAGTACTGAAGAAAAGGAAAAACTCAATAAACGACTATTTGATTTTCGTATCCAATATGCTGACCATCCAGAGTTTCACTACCGGCATGGTTTATTACTACAAGAGTTCAAAGACTATGATAAGGCATTTAAAGCATTTAATCAGGCCATAACTGCAAGCAATCACAAAATAGGATCTGCGCAAACATCGGAGCAAATCCTTCAATCAAATAGCAGATTTTTGATCAATGCTCTTTATCAACTTGGGCGAAATGCAGTGTTCAGCGAAGAACATGTTCAGCATGGTATTGACGCACTTGTGGATTTTACGCACCTGCAGAAAGATGACAACAGTGCACCACCACTACAGTGGGCCTATTTGCGATTGGCTCAACTGCATCATTTGAACAAACAGCCAAAGTTAATGAGCAAATACATCAAATTGGCTGAGACAAGTGATGATCGAGAGTTGCACCGAGCCATCCGAAAAATCAAATAACTGACTTATTATGAAAAAGTACAATCAACTTCTAGAAAACAAAACCTGCTTATTACTACTGTTGCTTTTTGTTTTGATGGAAGGACCAGTTAGGTTTTTTCTTCAACCAGACCCTTGGCTGTTACATCCAACCCATTGGTACTTCAATCAACCAATGAGGTTGTTGCTTGAGCTCTCAATAGTTTTTATGCTGTTGATCTTAAACAAATTGTACCTAGCTCAACTTTTACAGGTGCCAAGATCACATGGTTTGTTATTATTTATAGCCACAGTGGCCAGTGCAGTGATTTTTGGGGTTTTAGAGTTTGATCAGTTGGTCAGCAGTTTAGAAGGAGAGTTAAGCACGATTTTGCTGTGGTTGATGACAGGTTTTTGTATTGGTCTGGGCCAAGAGCTTTTGTACCGCGGAATGCTTTACACATCACTGCTCAAATTTTTGTCTGCAAAACAATCGAGGATTTTGACAACCATTATATTTGTTGCTGCACCCTTACACTCAATCAGGCTTTGGGATTTATATCAACAAAATCAATTGATTGTTGTTGGCATGTTGATTGCAATATATTTAGGTGTCAGTATCTTGTTCCAGTGGTTAAGAGACAAAACTGGGAGCGTGATCATTCCAGGCCTGGTTCACGGAGTTGGCAATGGCATTACATGGCTTGCTGTTTTCTCTTAAAAAAGTATAAACGGCGAATTTTTATTGGTTCTTAAATATCACATGATTCTACCTAATTTATAAATAAACAGCTGATGGTTAATATTATGAGAAAAACATCCCTACTGATTACTTTACTTTTGACTCATCAAAGCCTTCTGGCTTTGGGTTATGAGTCTGCCATTGAAAAAGCCAGATTTCTGATAAAAGAACACCAAAAACAAACCAATATTCCGGGAATTCAAGTGGCAATGATGGTGGATGACACCTTGGTTTGGTCAGAGGGATTTGGTTACAGTGACTTAAGTCAAAAAACTCCTGTGAATCAATCAACAAAGTTCAGAATTGCCAGTGTTTCCAAACCTGTTACCTCAGTTGCATTGGGTAAGATGATTGAGCAAGGAACCATTGAGATTGATAAAGACATCAACTTTTATTTACCAGAGTTTCCTAAGAAAAAGTACTCGATCACAAGCAGGCAACTGGCAGCATCAACATCAGGAGTACGTCATTATTCAGATGATGACCCAATATATAATGAGATAAATTACCCAAATATTATCTCTTCACTCAACCGATTCAAAGATGATAAACTGCTGTTTGAACCTGGGACTGAGCATCATTATTCGAGTTATGGTTGGGTTCTACTCAGTGCAGTTATGGAAAAAGCTGCCAGTCAGTCTTTTGCCAAACTGATGGATGATACATGGAATGAACTTGGTATGTTCCATACAACATTTGATTTACCCGAAGTGGATATCTCAAATAAAAGTAAGCACTATGTCAGCGGAAAAAAAGACGCTCGGACAGAAGCCCAGTTCGATAATCGAAGTTATATGTATGCTGGAGGTGGCTATTTATCAACAGCTGAAGATTTGGTTTTGATGGGAGGCAGGCTCCTTAATAATCAATTTATTTCTGCAGAAACTAAAAAATTGCTTTTTAGCTCTTATCAATTGCAAGATGGAACAGATACAAAATACGGACTTGGGTGGGAATCTGGAATTAATAGAACCAATACACTTGTTGTTTATCACAGTGGATCTATGCCTTCAGCTAGATCACACTTGGTAATATTTCCAGAGAAAAGAGTGGTATTTGCATATCTGGCAAACACTGGGGATAATATATTTTTTAATGAGCGTGAAGCACACAGTATTGCTGAATTATTTGTTGATACTCAAGCTACGATGTCAAACCAAAGCGACGCCTTAATTGGAGAATGGGAGATAAAATCCACCTCATTAAGAAACAGAAAAACATCTGGAACGCTTGAACTAAGCCAAAATATTTCAGGAATTATTGAAGGACGCATAACTTTTAAGCGAAGTAAAAAGAAAAAAACATTCCCTGTCATTTTTGCTGAGAGTAGAAATAACCAATATCATTTAATTGGCGTCAGTCCTATGTTTTTTGATTTGTATTTAACCATTAACGAAGGTGCGATAAATGGTTATTGGTTGCATGACTTTAATGTCAATGGTACGCCTGAACAAGATGACTATTGGAAGCCAAGAGATATTTCGGCAATCAAGACGAGAAGCGAAATAAGCCTGAGTCCATAATAATGAATTCTTAATCGACTGTGATTAAATTAAATATCTAATCTATCATAGATATGCCTAAGGTCCATTTTTTGATTAAACAAGTACATAAACATAGACAACATCAGCAGACCCCAGATTGTCCTCTGTTTCTATCAACAAACAGCTGGTCCCTATGGGCAGCAAAACAGTCTTTTTAAACTTGTAAAGTATTCAACATCGTGAGCTTAAAAATGAAAATCATAACAGCAATTACCTGTCTTTTGACACATGTCATGCTGAATTAATCAGTTATACTGTTTGCACGCGAAAAACATAATAAATTCATGTCAGTCTTCAAAAATATTTCAGTTCTTGTCATTTCAGTATGTTCAATCTTCACCAGTGTCTATGCCACTGAAATGTATTGGCCTGAAGTTGAATATGATGCATCGATACCCAGACATGTCGATGTTTTTGATTACGCGGCCGGTGAAAAAATCACCAACCACGCTGATATGCTTAAATACTTTGATGCTTTGCTTAAAGCGGCACCGGCTCACATCAAAAAAGTCAACTACGCGCACAGCTGGGAAGGCAGAGAATTAATCTACTTGGTGATTGGCTCAGCTGAAAACATCGCCAAATTGGACGCGTTCGAAACCAACATCCAAAAGCTTGCTGACCCAAGAACCACCCCCAAAGCCGAAGCCAATGCATTGATTGACAGTCTGCCGGCAGCGGTTTGGCTGGGCTATGGCGTGCACGGCAATGAGATCAGCAGCACCGATGCAGCCATGATGACTGCCTATCATTTACTGGCCTCGCAAAACAATCCAATGACGCAACAAATCATGAACAATGCTTTGGTGTTTATTGATCCTTTGCAGAATCCTGACGGCCGCGAGCGCTTCACCAGCCGCTACTATGCCACTGTGGGTTTGGAAGCCAGCGGTGATCGCTTCAGTGCAGAACACAATGAACCTTGGCCTCAAGGTCGCAGCAACCACTATTTATTCGATATGAACCGCGATTGGTTGGCCATGACCCAACCTGAAACCCAAGGCCGCATTTTTGCTATGAATCGATTCCTACCTTTGGTGGTGATTGACCTGCATGAAATGGGTGGTGACAATTCCTATTATTTTGCCCCAGCAGCTGAACCCATGAATCCGCTGATGACAGCAGATCAAACGGCCAATATGGGCCTGATTGGTCAAAACCACGCCAAGCACTTTGATGCCATGGGTTATGACTATTTCACCCGCGAAGTATATGATGCTTTTTACCCAGGCTATGGTGACTCATGGCCAACCTTCTACGGCGCATCTGCATCAACTTATGAAGTGGGTTCAGCCCGCGGCGAAGTGTTCATAAAACGCAACGGCGAACGCTACACCTATGCCGACTCGGTCCAAAAACATTTCATTGCTTCAGTTTCTACCATTGAAGCCACTGCAAAATACCGCAATAAACTACTGATTGACTTTCGCCAGTACCAGGTCAGTGCCATTGCTGCTGGCGAAAAAAGTACGGCCTTTGTGATCCCCATGCAAGCCGATCGCGCTGGGGCCCACAAACTGGCTCAATTACTGGATGCCCACGGCATTGAAGTCCAACAAACCAAACAAGACCTCAAAAGCTGTGGCCAAAATTTCAAAGCGGGTAGCTTTGTGGTTAATCCGGCCCAACCCAAGGGACGCCTGGTTGAAGCTGTGTTGCGGGAACAGGTTGATATGGATGCGAATTTCATTGAACGACAAGAGCAACGCCGCAGCCGCAACTTGGATGATCAAATCTATGACCTCACGGCTTGGTCATTACCACTGATGTTCAATTTGGATGTGATTCGTTGCGGCTCAATCAAAGCCTCGGCTGTGATGCCTTTTGACTCCAGTCAGGAACTGGCGGCACAACTCAGTAACCCAACGCCAAAAGTGGCTTATCTGGTACCTTGGGGTGACATGGCCGCTGGTCGTTTTTTAACCCAAGCTTTGCGCCTGGGTGTAAACATCAAATCATCTGACTTAGCCTTCACTCTAGACAACACAGTTTATCCAGCCGGTAGCTTGATCATTGAGGTTAAACAAAACAGTACTGAACTGACCCAACAAATTCAACAGCTGGCTGATAACACCGGCGCCATTATCAAAGGGGTAGACAGCAGCTGGGTCACTGAAGGCCCCAACTTTGGTAGCAACAACGTGGTGCAAATGCATGCCCCTAAAATTGCCATGGCATGGGATGAACCCACCAGCAGCTTAAGTGCAGGAAACAGCCGTTTTGTGATTGAAAGGCAGCTAGGATATCCGGTAACAGCCATTCGAAGTCAACATTTGAACGCAGCAGATTTAAATAATTATGATGTGTTGATTTTACCTGCTGGGGATTACCAACAGACCTTTAATCAAGCCGGTATCAAAAACATCACCACTTGGGTCAAGCGCGGTGGTGTACTGATTACTTTTGGCGCTGCCACCGATTATGCCTTAAGTGAAAAAGTTGGTTGGCTGGCAGTGAAAAAAGAATTGGCACACAAGCCTGACTTAACAGCGCAAGATACGACGATCACAGCTGCTGAAAAAGTGACTGACAAAAACACCACTGCGGGTCAGCTGATAGAAAACAAAAATCAGATGATGCAAGCCATCCAGGCTGAGAGTAACTTGCCCGATGCGGTGTCAGGGGTGTTAACTCGTGTGACCGTTGATCAAGACCATTGGCTCACAGCAGGCGTGAAACCAGAAGTGATTGGCCTGGTGACTGGCAATCACATCATGACGCCAATTAAACTGGATAAAGGCAAGAATGTTGCCTGGTTCAAAGGCCCAGATGAGCTACTGGCCAGTGGCTACTTGTGGCAAGAAAACCGCCAACAATTGGCTTATAAACCATTCTTGATTCACCAACCAATCGGCCGAGGCATGGTCATCGCTTTTACCCAGGAACCGACCACGCGTGCGTTTTTAGATGGCTTGCACGTGATGCTGACCAATACTTTATTCAGAAGTGTGGCACATTCGGGTCAATTGCGTTGAGAGCCCGTGTATATTTCTATTTCTGGCAATGGAATTTCAATCTTTGGCATCGGCGGACTGATTTTTGTTGCTAAATTTTGAATGAAAACAGTGTGTCCATTATTTTCAACTGAAAGTAAAAACTGAAAACCTTGGTACTGTTCTCGGCCAGCGATTTGATACAAAGCATCCTCAAACTCACTGCCTTGGCTTAATTGTTTGACCCAATCAATTTCTTCATACACCATGCTGTCATAGTATGTTTCACCGCCTTCCTCAGCGTAAATAACAAGCTCAGTATCTGTCATAAAAACGCCACCCTCTTTGATTGAAAACAAACCATAACTATAAAACCCTGTGACGGTATCATCCTCATCAATCAGTTGAAGCTCATTAAGTGCGCGTAAGTCTTTGGCTGTGATGTCTTGGTATGATTTAACATAACTGGCTGGCAGGATTTCATAATGAGTTAAAACACCCACAGTCATCAAAAACCCCAAAACTAAAACCACAGGGGTCATCAACCACCACATCCACTTTTTAACGGGTTTATGGTTTTCATCTATGCGGCGCATCAATTTATGATAATCAAAAGCACCTTTGATGGCCCGAGCAAAAAAGAACAACATGACTGAGGCAATAGCTATAACAACAAAAGACCCAGAATCCAGAAAGTGTATGGCTTTATCAACCAAGTAATACAAAAACAAGCCAACAGCAGATGCCCTTGAATATCTGGTAATGCCCCAAATTAGCAGAAACACCAGCACCAAATCTATGATGAAAAAAGGGTCCTGCAATCCGTCTGATTGAAATTGATTGGTTTCAGAAAGCTGCGCAATCAGAAATTTACCCAGCATGATACCAAAAACTACCAAGCCAGCAATCACGCCAGCACGCATGTTGTTAATGGCCAGTTCTTTTTGGTATTTGAATTGATCTTCCATAGTTAACATCCTTGTTTGAACCTAAGTGGTTGAAATTGAATAAATTAAGAACAAAAGTATAACCTGATTTGTTGCAGTTGCCAATGACTTTGCAGACTATGTCAGATCATCAACATCGCATCACCATAGCTGAAAAATCGATACTTTTGATCAACAGCATGTTGGTATGCAGACAGGATGTTTTCTCGCCCCGCCAAGGCCGATACCAGCATCACCAGGGTCGATTCAGGCAAGTGAAAGTTAGTGATTAGGCCATCTATACATTGAAAAGTATAGCCCGGATAGATAAATATCTCGGTGTCACCTTCAAAGGCTTCGATTTGGCCTGTGGCACTGGCAGTTTCTAAACAGCGCACAGCCGTAGTGCCCACTGCAATCACGCGGCCACCATTGGCTTGGGTGCGTTTAACGGCATCACAGACGGTTTGATCTACTTTCAACCATTCTTTGTGCATTTGATGGGCTTCAATGTCATCGGTCTTAACCGGTTGGAAGGTACCAGCACCCACGTGCAAGGTCACAAAGGCAGATTCAACGCCTTTGGCTTGAATCGCCGCCAACAGCTCATCATCAAAGTGCAAGCCTGCCGTGGGCGCAGCCACCGCCCCAGCTTGCTCATCATCGGCATAAACTGTTTGGTAACGTTGGTCATCTTGTTGATCGGCTTCGCGGGTGATATAGGGCGGCAACGGCATGTGCCCAAAAGTCTCCATCAATTCGCTCAAAGTTTTATCACCGATGGTTTCAACCAAATAAAACATGCCTTGTTTAGCGGAGACCATTAATTCGGGCTGACCATTGAATTCTATGGTGCTGCCCAATTTAACTGACTTATTGGACTTCAGTAAAGCTTTGGCTTGTTTGGAGTTCAGCACCCTTTCAATAAACACTTCAATCTTACCGCCGGTGGGCTTTTGTGCCAACAACCTGGCCGGAATCACTTTGGTGTTATTAAAAACCAGTAAATCACCACTGTGTAGTTCATTGATTAAGTCTTTGAATTGTAAGTCAGTGGTTTGACCATTGCTTTTATCGAGCTTTAATAACCTAGATTGACTGCGCTCTGGCAAAGGGTGCTGGGCAATCAGTTCGCTGGGTAAGGTGAAATTAAAATCGGATTTTTTCATGAGCTTGAATGGATATAATAATGTTTCAAAATTATCTTTTCATCCTTATTTTTTGAGACTTATTTTTTCAGCCTTATTTTTTCATGACTGGAAAATCAAGGTGCTGAACGTGTTCATCACCGGTTTGATCTTGATAGACCAAACAAATACGCACTTCCTCACCCACCACGAATTTTTTCTTCGGCATCATCAACATGATGTGCAAACCACCGGGCTCCATCACTAAACTGGAACCCACAGCTAAGGCCAATTCTTTTTGTTCACGCATCTTAAGCATGCCGTCAACTTCAACCGTCTTGTGAATTTCCGCCATGCCAAAATCCGGAGCAAAAGCACCAATCAACGTCATGTTTTGTTCAGTGTTGTTTTCAACTGTAATATAAGCTGCCAGCATTCTGGCATTGGGTGGGGCTGCTCGCATCCACAAATCTTCAACCAGTGGAAATTCAAAAGTGGCAGCTGTTGTCTGTGCTGATGCGGGTTGTAAAGAGAGCAGCATGATTGAAATGCAAATGAGTTTTATCATGATTTTTATTTTTTATTCAACAGTTTATACATATTTGTAGCCAATTTATTGGGTTAGACTTTGAGCTAAATCGGCCAATTGTTGCGCCAATGACTGTGCTTTATTGGGGTCTTTGGCTTCCACCATAACCCGCAATTTGGGCTCAGTGCCAGAAGGCCTGATTAAGACCCGACCTTCATCACCCAAACTGGCATTAATTTGTTTGGCTTGTTCAATGAGCTGCGAGTTTTTAGCCAGTTTTTTGGGCTGTTCGGATTTAACGTTAATCATAACCTGCGGGTATAATTGCATTTCAGCCGCTAATTCTTTGAGAGATTTGCCAGTTTCCATGATGACTTCAAGTACCATCAAAGCACTGATGATGCCATCACCCGTTCCAGCCAGGCTCAAATTCAAAATATGTCCTGATGACTCACCGCCTAAAATCCAATTCCGTTTACTCAACTCCTGATGCACATAACGATCACCCACATCCGCCCGAACAAACTCTATACCCAATTGTTTCAAACCGGCTTCCATACCTTGATTAGACATCAAGGTACCTACCACACCACCATTGAGTTGATTCGATTGATGCAAATGCTTGGCCACCATAAAAATCAATTGGTCACCATTGACTTCGTTACCGGTGTGATCAACCATCACCACCCGATCACCATCACCATCTAAGGCAACACCTAAATCGGCTTTACTCTCAATCACTTTTTCACTCAATACCGATACTTCGGTTGAGCCACAGTCCTGATTGATGTTGAACCCATCCGGTTTATTGCCTATCACTGTGATGTCGGCACCCAGCTCTTCAAACACCTGTGGTGCAATGTGATAACTGGCACCATTGGCACAATCAAGAACGATTTTTTTACCGGCCAACAGTTGGCGGTTGGCGGCTCTTTTACAAAATTCGATGTATCTGCCTGCGACATCATTCAAACGTTTGGCCTTACCTAATTGTGCAGACTCAACCATCTGCATGGGTTGGTCTAGCAAATTCTCAATCGCCAGCTCTTGTTCATCGTTGAGTTTTTGACCGGCTTGATTGAAGAATTTGATGCCGTTGTCATAATAAGGGTTATGCGAGGCACTGATTACGATGCCTGCACTGGCATGCAAGGTTTTAGTTAACCACGCAACAGCTGGTGTCGGCATCGGGCCAAACAGAATGATGTTAACGCCTGCGGATGATAAGCCGGCTTCCAAAGCAGATTCAAGCATATACCCTGAAACCCGTGTATCTTTACCAATCACAATGGTTTTATTTGGCATCGCGGCACCCAATATTTTGCCTGCAGCATAACCCAGACGCAGTGCAAATTCTGCGGTAATGAGGCTGCCACCTACCTTGCCTCGAATGCCATCGGTGCCAAAATATTTTTTACTCATGACTGGTCCTCAGATTGTGTGCTTACCAATGACTGGCTGACCGTTAACACATCTACAGTCTCAGCCACATCGTGAACCCGAAAATAATCAGCTCCCTGCAAGTAAGCAAATTGTGCCACTGCCAAAGACCCGGCCAGTCTCTGATCAACTGGACGATTCAACAGTTCACCGAACATTGATTTTCTGGAAACACCCATCAAAATTGGAAACCCCATTTGCTTCAGTGTGGCGGTGTGTTGAATCAATTGCATATTATGTGTCAAGGTTTTACCAAAACCTATGCCTGGATCCAAGATGATGTGATCCATATCCATACCATAAGACAAACAGGCTTCGACCCTGTGTTCAAAATAATCCAGTACCTGTTGCACCACGTTATCATATTGAGGGTTGTCCTGCATGTCCTCAGGGTTGCCTTGTTTGTGCATCAAGCAGACCGTAACATCGTGTTTAACAGCTACTTCGATTGCACCATCAGCTTCCAGCGCATTGACATCATTAATCATAGTGGCACCAGCCATGATGGCAGCTTCCATCACTTCTGGCTTACTGCTGTCAATTGAAATGGCTAAATCAGGGTATTGGCTTCTGATGGTTTTAATAACCGGAACCACTCGATTGATTTCCTCATCAATAGATATCGGCTCAGCACCTGGACGTGTGGACTCACCACCAACATCAATGACATCAACAGATGCATTGACCATGGTTTGAACTTGTTGCATGGCGGCATCCATTTGATTGAACTTTCCACCGTCTGAAAAAGAATCGGGGGTCACATTCAGGACCCCCATCACTTTAAAATCTTTGATAATAGACATGGTTCATTTAATCAGGATTCTGTGGCTTCTCCACCAATAACAGGTTTGTCATCATTGGCTTTTTTGCCTTTGCCTTTCGGCTTGTTATTATCATTGTTATCATCAGGTATATCATCAGTCCATCCCTCTGGTGGAGAAGGTTCTTTGCCTGCCATGATTTCAGCGATTTGAGCTGCATCAATGGTTTCATATTTCATTAAAGCATCAGACATCAAATGTAAAGTATCGATGTTCTCTTTAAGAATGGTCTCAGCTTTGGCATAGTTTCTGTCAATAATTTGTCTGATTTCTTGATCGATTTTTTGAGCTGTGGTGTCTGAAACGTTTTTATGTTGGGTCACTTGTCTACCCAAAAACACCTCACCTTCATCTTCCGAATAAGACAGCGGACCCATTTCAGATAAACCCCACTTGGTCACCATGTTCTTGGCAATTTCAGTGGCCCTTTCAATGTCATTAGAAGCTCCAGTGGTCACTGCATCCGCACCACCAATGATTTCTTCTGCGATGCGTCCACCATAAAGACTGGCAATCTGACTTTCCAGAGCAGTTTTGCTGTATGAGTAGCGGTCTTCTTCCGGTAAAAACATGGTCACACCTAAGGCACGACCGCGTGGAATGATGGTCACTTTATAAACTGGGTCATGCTCAGGCACTTTCAAACCCACAATGGCGTGACCTGCTTCATGATATGCTGTGTTGCGTTTTTCTTCGTCTTTCATCACCATTGAACGACGTTCTGCACCCATCATAATTTTATCCCGGGCCTTATCGAACATCTCCATACCAATTTCAGTGGCATCTTCTCTGGCCGCAAATAAAGCGGCTTCATTAACTAAATTGGCCAAATCTGCTCCTGAAAATCCAGGTGTTCCACGAGCAATCACCAAAGGCACCACATCATCTGCCAAAGGCACTTTTTTCATGTGTACTTTTAAGATGGCTTCGCGCCCCAGAATATCTGGTAACGGTACCACAACTTGACGATCGAATCGACCTGGCCTCAATAAGGCTGGGTCAAGTACATCAGGACGGTTTGTGGCTGCAATCACAATCACACCTTCATTGCCTTCAAAGCCATCCATCTCAACCAACAGCTGATTTAAGGTTTGTTCACGTTCATCATGACCACCACCCAATCCTGCACCACGTTGACGCCCAACTGCATCAATCTCATCAATAAATATAATGCAAGGTGAATTCTTTTTAGCTTGTTCAAACATGTCTCGAACACGTGAGGCACCAACACCGACAAACATTTCGACAAAATCTGAACCAGAAATGGTGAAAAACGGCACTTTGGCTTCACCAGCAATGGCACGAGCCAACAGGGTTTTACCGGTACCTGGTGAACCAACCATCAGGATACCGCGTGGAATGTGACCACCCAACTTTTGGAACTTGGTCGGATCCCTCAAGAAATCAACCACTTCTGAGACCTCTTCTTTGGCCTCTTCGGCTCCAGCCATGTCGGCAAAAGTGACTTTATTCTGGTCTTCGGTCATCAGCTTGGCTTTGGAGCGACCAAAACTCATGGCGCCACCTTTGCCGCCGCCGCCCTGCATGTGCCGCATGATGAGAAAAAACAAACCAATGAATAACAAGATAGGGAATATGGTTTCAAAGATGCGCCAGCCAAAACTGTCTTTGCTGGGTGCTTTGACCGCATACTTGACATTGTTCAAAATCAAGTCATCTTCTAGATGTGGGTCATCTCCACCTTGAACAACCACTGTTTCACCACCTTTAGTGGTGGCAGTAATTTTTCGATGAACCGAGGTTTCTGGGTCAATCATCACCTCATTAATTTGTCCACTTTGAACCATGTTAATGAATTCAGAGTAGACAATTTCACCTTGTTTTTGAGGTGGTTGCACCATGCTACCAAAGACGCTCATCAGCACCATCAGTACCACCACCCATAATAAAATATTTTTAGCTATGTTATTCAAAATTCAGCCTCTGCCTGTGAGTAATTAATTTATATTGATGTATTTCTATTTAAATCCCAAAGCCACCGCAAATACCTCTCTGGATCGTGGGCGCGATGATTTGGGTTTGTAAATCACTACTTTATTAAACAATTGACGAATGTTTTGAATGTGTTGATCAAAACCTTCACCTTGAAACAGTTTGACAACATGCGCGCCACCAGGTTGCAGGGCTTGTTGACAAAAATCAAGAGCCATTTCAGCCAACAGCATACAACGCGGTTGATCCATGGCACTCATACCACTTAAATTGGGGGCCATGTCTGATAAAACAAGGTCTATTTTTCGCTCTCCAAGCAAAGTTAACAGTTCTTCATAAATGACATCTGCTGTGAAATCACCTTCAATAAAATCAACGCCTTCAATTGGCTCAATGGGCAATAAATCTAACCCTATGATGAATTCAGTTTTCGGCGACTTGGCACGTACCACTTGGCACCACCCACCTGGAGCCGCACCCAAATCCACAACGGCCTTAGTCTGATTGAATAACTGAAACTTTTCCGCAATCTCCTCTAGTTTATAAGCCGAACGGGCTCGGTAACCAGATTCTTGCGATTTTTTTACATATTGATCGTCAAAATGCTCTTTCAACCAATCATTTGAACTTTTGCTTCTGGCCATACTTATTTCGCTATTGTTATGTTATTGACAGCTTTACTGATAAAATACAACTTTAAAATAAAAGTTTATCATTGAATGTCTGACAAAGCCCCAAATAAATCAACCAATAAACCCGCCAGAACTCTGAGCAAAAATGCGCAAAAATACTTGCGTGGCATCGCTCACGACACCAAGCCGGTTGTCACTGTAGCCGATAAAGGCCTGACTGAAAATATCATGCTTGAATTAGAAGTCTGTTTAGACCAACATGAATTGATTAAAGTTAAACTGCGCACCGATCGACAAACCAGAGAGGCCCACATCGAGCGAATTATCGCTGAAACAGGGGCGCAAAAAATTCAATCCATTGGACAAACCTTAACAATCTACCGTGGCAACCCTAAAAAACCGGTTTATGAATTGCCTAAATAAATAATTACCTATCAAACAAAATAAATAACAAAACCATGGATTTATCTGAAAATCGAACCAACAACCCAAATTTAATTACCCAAGCCCAAGCCAATCAATGCGTGATTGGCAACGAAACCCACATTCAATCCATCATCATTCCTTCTGACAGTGAGTTAGTATCCTGCAACATCAGTTCAGTCAGCGAATTAACCGAAGGACTGATTAACCAGCTGTGCGCCTACAACCCTGAAGTGCTGATCTTAGCAACTGGCGAACACATTATCTTTCCAGATGCTGAAATTTTGCAGCCTTTGGTTAAACAACACATTGGCCTAGAAGTTTTGAACAATCAAGCGGCTGCTCGCACTTTCAATGTGTTATTGGCTGAAAATCGTCAAACCGTGTGCCTGATGATCATTGATTCTGAGCAACTCTGAAGATTTTGATTGATAAATTTCAGACAAAAAAATACCCTCATATGAGGGTATTCCTGTTGTTCAGTCCAAATATTCTGTTGATTCGCGGCTTATCTTTGACGTGCTTTTAATTTAGGATTTGATTTACAAATCACAAATACCTTACCACGGCGGCGAACCACTTTGCAGTCTCTAGAACGAGTCTTGGCTGATTTCAAAGATGATAAAACTTTCATAATTTACCGCAGGTTTTAAAAGATTGGAAATTATACCTATCTACTGCCAAACTGCAAACCTTTTTAATATATATTTATCCAATCCCAATGACAGTTAATTTTGGCTGGGGGTACCATACAGCTGCGCAGCCTGTTGATACAACACCCAAGAAGTGAAAATATATTTATCATTTGACTTGGGCATGTTGCCTCGATGGGTATGGGTAAAACCTGCTGGCGCAATAACTAAACTGCCTTGCTTAGGTTTAGTGGCCAGTTGCTGATGATAAAATTCAGTCTCTCCACCCTCTTCTACATCATTGAGGTAAAACATCCACAAAAGTTTCCGGTGCAAGGCGTTGTTGTCAGCGTCGTTTGGGTGAGGGTAAATTTCTGAATGATAATAAAAGTATCCGCCCTCATTCTGATTGTATTTTTGGATGTTGATTGAACCTAATCTGAATACGGTTTGAATCAGTCGTGACAGTGATTCATCATTCAAGCCCGGAATATCCACATAGGAAATTTGTTCGACACCATCTGGTGTTTGGACTTGTAGCGCAATTGAGCCAACCAGTGCAAAAGGGTATTTTCTGATGTAATTAATCATGCCGCGCAGCACCACCTGTTGTAAATGCTGCACTTCTTCTTGCCAATGTTCAGAATGACTTACCGTGATATCAGAACTGTTCTTTTTAATCAGGTCTATACCGTGACCAGTGAGGCCTTTGTGTTGTTCATTACTGACCTCAAATTTATCAATACATTGTTGGCAAAACTCTTTGCTTAAAGCATTTTCATAGATTTCTATAAACTGACTCAAAAGACACCTGCATCAATTAAAAGAATGTCATTATGAAGAAAGCCACAAGTGGAATCAAGCTCAATCATATAAGTGGCGAGTCATCTACTTCGCAACTGACTGGTTTTTACCTTGGTTTTTAGCTAAATACAAGGACCTGTCAGCACGTTTAATGGCATCCATGAGGGGTTCGTCTGGCTTTTTTTGACTGACACCTAAACTCACCGTCATGCGTTGTTTTTTCATCTGTGGGGGCATGGGAATATCCAGCACAGTTTGTCGAATTTTTTCGGAAAACTGTAAAGCCTCAGCCAAGTCAGTGTCCAACATGCACACAGCAAACTCTTCCCCCCCCCAACGTCCAATCACAATATTCTTATCAGCCATAGTCAACAAAGACTGACCCAAATCAGCTAAATAACCATCACCTGAAACATGCCCCATGGTGTCGTTAAAAACCTTAAAATCATCCAAATCGGCAATAAGAAAAGACAGTTTTGATTGATTTAATTTTGATAACACATCCATGGCTTCAATTTTTTTTAATAGGCCTCTGCGATTGTAAAGGCCTGTTAGTTCATCTGTAAACGCCTGTTTTTCTAACTTTTTATTCATGTTGGCATCTTCAACAATCCAAGCTTTCATACCTATAAAGATAGAAATCACCCCTAACAACAAAGTCGCTTTTTCAAATACTGCAGTATAAAGCTCACCATGTATGTGAATTTGATCTAAACCATCCACCAACATTGAAACAAAAACCAAGAAAAACCCTACACTCAGGAACCGGTAAAATGATTTGCCTTTTAAACTGTCTATGGACAGAAACAAAATGGCACACATGAATGCGAAAGACAGTTCAACGACTATGTTAAATAATCGAATATTTTCTATGGGAACAGCATAGATAAAATCATAGGACAGAAAGCCTATAATAACGACCAAGGTCAAAAGCAGTTTGTATAAATTAATCAAAGTAATTTTTTTCAGTGACGCCATTAATTTGTATCAATAAACTTATTTGAATAAATTTATTTTTTTGATTCAAATCAAACCGCTCAACTATATTGAACCAACTATATTGAAATATTTAAAACCACCTTATTCTAACTGATAATTAAACCAAAGATAATTTAAAATAGTTTTTATTGTTATCTTGCTTTTAAACAGTGGTTTTTTATTAATGGTAAGGAGTGAACTTATCTCTAAAATGCGGAAAAAAAAAGGCGCCATAAACATGACGCCTTAAGTATAACGCTGAGGAAGAGGGAGGAAAACCTCAGCTGTTTTTGTATGCAACAAACCTGAGTTTGAAACATACTTGAAATCTTGCGATTTCAGGGGAACAATAAACTATTGTTAAAATCTATTCTACTCATCAAAGATGAATATAATGTGAAGATATTATGTCAAGTGTAATGACTTAATAATTTCTCACTTACCTGCTTTGATGTATTTTTGATTCAAAAGTTCAAATTATTTGTTTTAATCTAAAAATTATTTAAACAAGCGTTTGAATCAATCCATGGGCGCCATTTTACCGATGTTTATCACTTCCGCAAGCTAATTGTTTTTATGCCTCGGATAAATTATACTAATGCGAAATCGCTCACATGTATTTCTTACCATGTCTATTAAGTACAAAAATATACCACCATTGCGAGCCATCAAAGCTTTCGAAGCATCTGCCCGTTTATTGAGCTTTACGCTGGCCGCCCAAGAATTACATGTCACACAAGCTGCCATCAGTCATCAAATCAAAAATTTAGAACAAATAACAGGCGTACAATTATTTCAACGCTTCAATCGATCGCTTAAATTAACTTTTGAAGGCAGGTTATATTTGGTTTCTATAAGAAACGCTTTAGAGACCATTGAAAAGGCCACCAGGCAACTGAAAAATCGAGACAGCACTGGCACCCTAAACATCTCTGTGTTGCCCTCATTTGCAACCAAATGGTTATCCAAGCGAATTTGGCGATTTCAACAACAAAATAAAAACTTAGATGTCAGAATTTCAGCTTTTGAGTGGCTGACTGACTTTAAAAAAGATGATTGTGATATTGCTATCAGGTATTCTGCCGACCCCAGCTACCCAGGACTCAAAAGCGAGCTGTTTCTAGAGGAAGAAGTGTTTCCAGTCTGTTCAAAACAGCTTTTTGAGTCCTATGAAGGAAAGTTGACAGCAGACAGGTTATTGAATGCCAACCTCTGTCATGAAGATTTTACTTCAGAAGACTGGCATGACTGGTTTGCTGCAGCAGGCATTCAAGCCAAACCGAAGCTCAGAGGCACTCGATTCAGTCACATGGTAACCATGTTGGAAGCAGTTGAAAATCACCAAGGCTTTGCTTTGGGCAGAACCACATTGGTCCAAGATGACATCAACCGCGGTTTGTTGGTGGCACCATTTAATAAAAGAATCAAAGGTCAAATGTCTTACTATCTGGTGTACCCTGAAAACACCGAAAGCGATCAAAAACTACAAACGATTCGACAGTGGTTATTTGAGGAAGCCAGTCAATTCAGAAAAATCATCACTTGATACATCAAGTGAGCCACTCATCCTCATTGCCAAATAAATGGTCCGCAATGTCTTTAAGCAATTCATCGAGTCCCAATTTACTGATGGATGAGATCAAATAATATTTGCCTTGCCAATCAATTTCTTTGGCATAGGTTGCTGCCAAGCCTGCCGCTTCGGCCTCAGTCGTGACATCAGCCTTGGTAAAAACCAACCAACGTTGCTTTTCTTCTAATTGTTCTGAAAATTTAACCAACTCTTCTGAAAGTTGATGGAACTGAGTAACAGGGTCTGACATACCCTCATAGGCGGGCAATTCAATCATGTGAAGCAACAATCCGGTTCTCTGTAAGTGTTTCAAAAACTGTATACCCAAACCTGCCCCTTCCGCAGCACCCTCGATGATTCCTGGAATATCTGCTACCACGAAACTGGTATCAGCATCAATTGGAACCACACCCAGAGCTGGGTACAAAGTAGTGAATGGGTAATCGGCAATTTTTGGCCTGGCTTTGGACACTGCATTGACAAATGTTGATTTTCCGGCATTGGGAAAACCCAATAAACCCACATCTGCAAGTACTTTCAGCTCCAGTTTTATTTCACGCAACTGACCTTGCTCACCAGATGTAAACTGCCTCGGCGCTCGATTGACTGAGCTTTTGAAATGCATGTTGCCTAAACCACCTTTCCCACCTTGCGCAATCACCAGCTGTTGTTTATGTTCAGTGATGTCACCCAATTTTTGATCAGTTTCTAAATCATAAACTTCGGTGCCCGTAGGTACTTTGATGACAAAATCATCACCGCCTTTTCCATACATTTGACGGCCCTTGCCGGATTCACCATTTTTAGCATCAAAACGTTTTTTGTGCCTGAAATCCACCAAAGTATTTAAACCCTGATCTCCTTGTAAAATCACAGAGCCGCCATGTCCCCCATCACCTCCATCAGGTCCACCATAAGCAATAAATTTTTCCCGCCGGAAACTGGCCGAACCGCTACCGCCGTTTCCTGCTTTGACCGTTATATTGACTTCATCTACAAATTTCATGGGCTTACTTTAATTATACTCTACAAAAAAAGCCCACTGAAAGTGAGCTTTTTAATTGCTTATTTGTTGAACTCTGACGGTTCTTAGCTTTGTGCTTCGATGGTTACGTATTGTCGGTATTTTTTACCTTTCTTGACAAATTTAACAACACCATCTTTGAGGGCGAATAAAGTGTGATCTTTACCCATACCAACATTGTCGCCGGCATGAACTTTAGTACCTCTTTGACGAACCAAAATATTACCTGCAATGGCAGCTTGTCCACCATACATTTTAACACCTAGGTACTTAGGATTTGAATCGCGACCATTGTTAGTACTACCTGCAGCTTTCTTATGAGCCATGACGTTTTACCTCTTATCCTATGTTTGTGATTTTCAATTCAGTGAAATTTTGACGATGACCCATTTGTTTCATGTGGTGCTTACGTCTTTTGAATTTAATGATTCTGACTTTTTTATGGCGGCCATTTGACAACACTTCAGCTGATACAACCTTACCATCTAACAAGGGTGCGCCAATTTCAATGTTTTCACCATCTGAAACCATCAAAACTTGGTCCAATTCTATTTTATCACCAGCTTCGACCTTCAACGACTCTACTTTAATGATATCGCCTACTTTGATTCTGTACTGTTTGCCACCTGTAGCTACAACTGCGTGCATGAAACTACTCCAATATAGTTGTTCTTAAAAAGAGCGGGGATTTTACTTAAATAACTTCTGTCGGTCAACCTTATTTTAAGAAGAATTGATTGATCAGGCCTATCTGGCTGTCGTAACTGATTATCAGCCGGGATTATTCAGTATGATTAACACCAAAATACCCAACCCAACCAGCAAAGTTAACCACCACAAATTGTTTTTCAAAAAACCTTCACCAAGCACCGAATTGGTTGCATCAGACTTGGCCTCTACAGAAACTGACTCACTCAACTGAACATTTCTTGGGTGTGATGGACTGAATTTAGAAAATCCTGAAGTACCTGGTAATTCAATTTTATATTTATACCGCTCACAAGAAATGATATCACCATTACTCAGTTGCGCTTGGGCAATCTGCAAACCATTGAGAAATGTTTTGTGCTTATTGTCGACAAAGTGCAACTCATTGTCTTTCCGAAAAACATGCCAACCATCGGGGTGATGCAGGTCATCAATCAAGAACTGGCCTGTGGTTTGGTCAGAAAAACTTCTGATGCCATAAACTGAAGAGGTGTTTTTTTTATCTTTTATGGTTACATTGGTGTGGTTAATTTGCGAATCTTTAGGTATGTAAGTGTCATCTAACAAGCGAAATGACAATTCATCAATTTGAATAACGTCGCCGGTATCCAAAATACATTTTTCGTTGATTTTTTCGCCATTAACACAAACAAAATCCTGAAATACATCCAGCACACAGCCATAATCATTTTGGGTGATAACAAAATGCCGTCCCCATATTTTGGGGTGGTTTATTTGTACATCACAATCCGCATCGTTTCCAACCAATAAAGATTTGTTGGCTGGAAACAAAAAAGATTTTTGTGTGTTTTCAATAACTAAATACATGTAATCAAGTCGATTTTCTTCACAAGATTGTAGCTTTAGTGTCTGCACAATATCAATGCTATTTAATGAATTGTTGAGGTAAATCACAGTTTTACAATATTCGCCATGCTGAATTGCACAAGTGTATGCATGCTTTATCTAAAACTGCACAAGTTATGATACATTAATTGATTAATCCACTTTTCATTGAACAACCTTTTAATAGAATAACATTTAAAGAATTTGAGCCGTTTTTAGCGCATCTACAAGTTAATCATTGGCCATTTCTACCAAGTCAGTGACCCTGTTTTACCCACGGGTTATGTCTGTTTTCCTCGTTAGATTAATGATAACCATATTTTTTGGTAGACATGGGCAGCATGTCAATACGTTGATTAAGGATGCAAAATATTGGTTTTGAAAATCAATTCATTAAAACATTCGACTATAATGTATCAAGCTGTCTTTAATAAGGGAATTTACAACTGTGATTTTGAGGCCTACAATCTATTGGCTGTTATCTATACTGCTACTGCTTTTATGTTTAACTTATCCAAAGCCGATTCCTGAGAACACCCCAATCAACCCAGTCAACCTCACCTCGTACCTTGATGTTGAACCAAATTTTTTCTACTTCATCAACAACCGTTTTCACGCCAAAGTAGTGGGACAATTAAGACTTGACATCAAAACTGATCGCATCAGCGAAGATATCAGCCAATACAACGCACTGATTATTGAAGATTACCATTACAAACTTAACACTGAATTCAGTTTAAATTGGCAAGTCAATGAACAAACCTTTCAACAAGTTTTTAACCAAACCACCCAATCAATCAACCCAATTAACTTTCAAACTGAAGACACCCAACAAATAAAGGACTTGAATTTGCTCATCACATCAACTCAGGACCTGGGTTTAAATAACAGCTTCCTTGACGAAGTGTCATTTCAATCTATTCGTTTTGATCAGCTAAACAACCTAAGTCAAATGGCAGCTGATTTAAGTGAATGGAACCATTTTAACCCAGTGAAATTAAGCTCAATTAATGGCTACACCAGCAGCACAGATTTTCACTATAAATATTTGATTCTTAGGCTTTCTTGTTGGCTGGCTTTGACTGTTTTGATTTTCTGGGTGAGCAAAATTAAAGGCGCTCATTTAATGCTTTCATTGTTTCTGGCCTGGATAATCAGTAGCTACTTTTATTTCAACAACCACATCAAACAGCACAATCAAATCAATCAAGCTTTTTTACCTGAACAAAACATCATCAACCGCACAGACCAAGAAGCCCATGACTTAGCAGAACTGATTGCTGCTCAATTAAAGATTCATAACAGCGAGCTATCAAGTTCAAACAAAATGATATTACTTGGCACCAACACATTTCTGAAGCTCAGACTGATACATCACTTGCCACAATTCAATATAGGACTGCGCATTAACTTAAGCAAACTACTGAAAGATTCCACATCATCAAAATACACTTATATTTTGGTTGAAAACCAGCTCAAGTATTGCCAAAAACCTGAACGCTTTAAATGGATAAGTGAGCATGCGAAGCTGATTCATGTCGCTGAAAAATTTTGTTTATTGAGAAAGAAATGATTGTATTGATTGGGTTTATTTATGTGGTTTATTTTTTATTGCTTGGTGCAGGCGCACGCTTCGCCTTCAATATGATCACCAACAATCAATTGGTCATTGCGCAAAAAACAGAATTTATTGCCCATGCTTTTTTTCAAGGTGTGTTTTTGCACATCATTTTCTTCAACACCTTACAACTATTGAATTTATCTGTTTCCGGACTACTAACAGGCGTTGGGCTGCTGATATTAAGTTCAATTGCAACTATATTCTGGCAATTACGACGTGGGTTAACGATTGAAACAAACCCCAACAATCATAAACAAGCTGTCGTTATCAGTTTGCTGATAATTATAGGTTCGATGTTTATTTATTGGAATGCTTATTCATTACCCAATATCGCATGGGATTCGTGGGCAGTTTGGGAAGGCAGAGCCCAACAATGGGTGAATCACGGGCTGGGTGCAGAAATATTGCGCTGGGATGAGTGGTTGCAAAATGACCGCGCCTTGTTTAATCAAGCTGCCAACTATCCTGATGGACTTTCGTTGATTTATTTCTTACCCAAACTTTTATTCAACCAAGGCTTTGCGGCAACTCAGGTGGTGTATCTTTTCGCCTTCGCCTTGATGACTGTTTTACTGGTTAGAAGAGTCGCTAAGAATGGCACATCTATCTATTTACAAGCCTTTATGGTGCTGGTTATTTATACCACTCCAATGATCAGCACCCATTTAATGATTCAAGGCTATGCGGATATTTGGTTGGCGATGTATGTGCTTCTGGTTATGCTGACCCTGATGGACTACAAGGAAACAGGCTACAGTGGCCTTGGTATGTCTCTGTTGTGCTATGTGGCTGTTTTACCGATGCTGAAATTAGAAGGCTGGATTTGGCTGATATTGTTTTTTGTTGCTTATTTATTGGTTTGGCTGTGGCAAAACAAACACAGAAGTTGGATTTTCGGCGCAGCAGTTTTTCTGGTATTAATTTTCATTTCAGGCATCATAAACTTTTCCTCTTCATGGGGCGATTTAGTCATAAACAGACATAATATCACTGTTTTCAATCTGCTCAATACGCCAATTGAATTTATCAACATCACTGATCAATTACTGGCCAGCTTTTTTTGGCAGAACAACTGGTCTCTGATCTGGTTGGGATTGCCGTTTTTGATGGTTTCTTTTTTCACCCAAAAGCATGACCAAGCCCATCTTGTGGCACAGGTATTTTTGATTACTGCTTTGCTGTGTTTTTTGTTCTTGTTTTATTTCACTGAAGCCAGCAAATGGGCATTAGACCTAACCGCCATAAACCGCCTTATCTTACAATTAACACCTTGCTACCTATTTTTACTATTTAGGATGCTTGCTCACTTTGAGCATTTCAAACCTAAAAAATAAGCCGCCAACAACAGCCCAATTAAAAGTTTGCTGCAGCTGAATATTGGTTTCCAAACCCCAAATGGGGTTATTGTTTCAAGTATTTAATGCCTTGTTCAAAAATCACGTCAACTGGAATGCCTGCATCATTGATGCGCTGTAAAGAAAGCGCTAACTGGTCATTGATTTGACCTTTTTCAGCAAACCACTGTTTGACCGCTTCATAGTCACCCGTACCTTGAAGAGTCAAAATTCTCTCTGACAAGGAAGCCACCGCAGCTGACATTTTTTCAGGATTAACAGCATAAAAACCGGTTTGCTCATCAAAGCTGAATGCACCTGCATCAGCAAAGTAGTTAAAGCGCAATAAATTAGCTACACCATGAGCTGAACTTGAGCCAAAACGCACTGAACGAAAGATACCTGCCATGAATGTTGTGTAATAATCCATCATTTCTCCGTCTGCTAACTCACCAAGGTTTTGTAGCTTTTCAACCATGTAAAGGCCTAGGATATCTGCTTTGCCCTCTTCCATCGGTGAAGCCAATTCTTTTAAGGCGGTTCTCACCATGCCCTTATCATTGATGGTATTTTTAACGCCCAAGCCGTGCGCCACTTCGTGAAACATGGTATTGGCGAAGAATGCATTGAAAGTTATGTGCTTACGTTGTGCCGGTGTAACCATTTCATCGGCAATAGGAACCAATATTTTTTCAAACTTGGCTTCCATCACATTTTTTAACTGTAATCGCCGGGTGCCTTTTTCCAACTGAACGCTTTCATCATTAGGTAAGTTAATCGCAATGGTTTTGCTGCCAGCATTTGAATGGCCTGCATAATAAATGGCATCATAGGCATTGAGGTCTGAATCGGTACCTGGGGTTTCAGTTTTGAAAGCGTCATCAACCGGCAATTCAGCTTGCAGTTGCGGTAAAAAAGCCGCAAACTTGTCCAGCTTTTCACTCCAAGCCAAATCTTTAATCAATACATAGGCCTCATAAGCAGCTTTGTATCCAAATAACTGGTCTTCATAAGTTTCAATCGGTCCAATAACCAACTCAATCTTGTTATTTTTCATGTCCATCCAAGCCAAGTCTGACGCTTTAAAGTCATCATCAAGTAACGCTTCGGCTCGCAGTGTCAGGTAATGCTTAAAACCTGCATCTTCAGCTAAAGCCGCCGCTTGATTCAGTAGCTCCGAAGCTTGGCTCAATTGTTTTTTATAGGCCATGTGAAAAGGAACCGCTATCAACTCACCTTGTTCACCGCGAATCACCTGCGTGTACAAGCTTTTCATTGCTGCAGTGCCGTTGGCTTCGAAAGCTGCTTTATCTAAATCCAACGGATAAAAATTAGCCCCTAAAAACTTAGGGCCATAACCTTCAAGAAAAGGCTTATCACCATCGAGCCGATCCCAAGGGCCATAGTTGATTGCAGCGAATTTTCGCAACCTTTGATTTTCAATACTGTCAAGAAACTCTTTTTTAGGACCATAGCTTTGTAACCAAAACAATTCATCCATGATTTCTGCGGCATCAACCAACAGCGGTAACATGTTTCTTTGATTATCTGATAAATGCGTAACATCACTGCTTAAACGATAAGTTGCATATTTTCCGAGTAATTGCTCATAGTCCTTTTTAACTGGCGCTTTCATTGGGTCTTCTTGATAAGCCACTTGCTGATTATCAGTAACAGCCAACCCATTGGTTTCATCTGTGTTGACCCCACCATCACTGACTGGCTGATTATCTGCCTGTTGGCTTTGACAAGCCAACAGCGTCCATGTAAGAAACACCAAAATTAATAGTTTTATGTGACTTTTCATTGTTCATCTCCAGTTAAAATTGTTTTGTAATGGTCCGATATAGAATCAGCAACGTGTTGAATTTGATATTTGAATTGTTTTGGTTTCGCCATGATTTCAGTGAAATTTTGTCGGATAAAATTTATTTTAGCTGTGTAGTCACCCATCTCATTAGACTGATAAACAAAACCCTTGTTGTAATTGACAGCCAGCCATTGCATACCAGACCCTGCAGTGTCTGGAACCAATATAATCTTATTATGATACATGGCCTCCAACAAAACCACGCCAAACGACTCTGCTCGATCATGTGATGCCATACAAAACACATCGCAGCTGGCAAAGAAAGCATGTACCTGCGACCAATCAAGACCTCCCAAGAGTTTCACTTTGTCATTAAGATTTAATTGACTGGTTTGGGCTTCTAACTTTTGCTGCAATTGGCCCTCACCCGCTATCAACAACTGAGCTTCTGACACAAACTGCATGGCCTCAATCAAAAATCTTTGATTCTTATAATAGGTTAACCTGCCTAAGTGAAACAACCTGAATTGATCCGGCTTCCAGCTTTTTTCAACTTGATGATAAATTCGAGAAGATGAGTCAATAGCCATGTTGTCAATTTCATTAGTGGCTATCCCCAATGGAATAACCTCAGTTTTATGGCTGTGTTTTTTGAGCTGTTTAGAATGATTGGCATAAGCCTGAGTTGAAACCAATAAGCTGCTGGCACGTTTAATCAACATCGACTCCAAAGGCTTAATGAACCAATAAACCAATTTCATTAAACGGGCGCTGTGTTTGGATACCATGTCTGAATGCCAACTGATAACCCAGGGGACATCGCTGGCTGAATTGGTTATCAAAAGCTTGAACAGACTTGGGTTTGGCCAATGTAAATGAATGATATCTGGCTGTTGTTGGGAGATTATTTTTTTTAATTGGCGACCAAAACCCAACATAATCGGCGTGAATAACAGCGGTTTCAGGGACTTTTGCCTGATTAGTTTAACTTCACCATCTTCAGATGTGATGGTTTTCGAGCTCAGCTTATGCCAGTCATGGTTGTGAACCCACACGGTAACTTCATGCCCTTGCTTAACTTGAGCTCTGGCCAAATCTTGCAGGTAATGCTCCATGCCGCCATGAAAGGGCGGATAGAACTTACCTATGTGCAGGATTTTCATAGACAGTTGTTAGGCGTGACCTATTGGTCCTTTTCCTTATCAAGACTGGCTTCAAGGATGGCCATTTTTTGGGTCAAGCGCCTGATTTTACGTTCTTTTTGGGTCAAAGCCATATCCATGGTAAGCATTCTGACCAAAATTAAACTGACTGATAAGACCAACAACAAGGTCGGCGGGTAAGTGATGCCTACTTGTGCTGCCGCCCAATCAATGATTTGAGGAAAAATGGAAAGCACAATGGCACAAACAGCCACCAATAACCACCATGTTGCATAGGGCCCATGCATTTTGCCTTTACGAACCAGATATAAAATACTGATAGATAACAAAGCGCCGATGATGAAGATTGTGATGTTTGTCATTTGCTTGTTCGTTGTCCCATATTTGCAATGCATAAGGTGGTGGTTTGTATCATGTATTTCAAAACCACCAACCAGGAACTGAACACACGAGATTTGCCATCACAGCGTTCATGCATTTTAACAGGAACCTCCCTGATAGTTAATCCCGCCCTTAAAAGTAATAACAGTACCCCAACATCCTGATAATCCAACATACTGGCTTGTCTGGACGATAACACACTGATGGCCTTTTTATCGTATAACCTAAAACCTGATGTTAAGTCTTCTATTTTAATGTGAGTCAGCAGTTTAAAGAAGTTCCAAGCCAGTTTTTTCAGTCGACTGAGGCGTGACGGAAAGGTACCAATGATGACATTGGCCTGACTTTGCAAGAACAAATTCATTAACGCATCCACCTCATTGGGCAAATGTTGTCCATCCGCGTCCATGGTAATAACCTGATCATAATTCAACTTCTCGGCATACCTGATACCTGTCTGAGTGGCACCCCAAGCACCTAACTGCAACGGCAAGGTTAAACACTTTATACCCAAGTCAGTCACCACTTGAGCGGTGTTATCAATACTCGAATCATTGACAATAACAATGTCATGACTCACGGTATCAATCAGCTGGGGTAATAATTCCATGAGATTTTCCGCTTCATTGAAAGCAGGAATCACAATTAGTGTCTTCATGACCAAAATAATGAATTAAAATAGAGCACACGTTATATATCATGTGCACCTATTTGTGGTGTTTTTTTTTAACTTTTTCAAGGTAAATCAATAGCTAGACACATGCCCAGCTCTGTTCAAGTAATTCACGACTTATTCCAAATCAAAGGAGGCGGAGAGAGATTGGTTGAAGCTTTGTGTCAAGGCATCCATGCTGATTTGTTGACAGCTCATATTGGTCCAAATACGTTTGATTTAAGCCATTTACCAGGGCAGGTTAAAAATTTATCTGCACTCAGCTCCATTCATGGTATCAAGACGTGGAGTCTGGCACGTGCTTTTAAAAACCACCAACCCAGTGGTCATGCTTATCAACAAGTTATCTACAGCGGTGTTGCCAGCCCATTGGCTGTACACCAATACCCTGCTGCAAAAAATATTTTCTATTGCCACACCCCACCACGATTTTTGTACGACAAACGTGATTATTTTGCTGCTGACCTGAATGTTTTTAAACGACAGGCATTCAACATGCTGTTGCATTGGTTTAAACCACAATATGAAGCCGCAGTGGCCAATATGGATGTGGTGCTGACCAATTCAGATTTTGTCAAACATCGGATTCAAAGCTCATTGGGCGTTTCGGCAGAAGTGATTTATCCGCCATGTGATACCCAACACTTTAGATGGCTGGGCACTGGCGATTATTATTTGTCAATGGCCAGGCATGATGAACTGAAAAGGATTGATTCAATCATTGATGCTTTCAAACAAATGCCAAATAAAAAACTGGTGGTAGCATCTGGTGGCAAGATGACACCGAAGCTGATTAAATTAGCCGCCAACAGTCCTAACATCAGCTTTACTGGCTGGTTGACCGAGCGTCAATTACTCAATTTATTGGGCCATTGCTTAGCGACCATTTATTTGCCGACTGATGAAGATTTTGGGATGTCCCCAGTCGAATCAATGTCAGCTGGTAAACCCGTATTTTGCTCAGACCATGGTGGCTTATTAGAATCAGTTATTGATCAACAGACTGGTTTTTTTATCAATAACGATGACTTGGTCAACGACCTCATTAAACAAGTCTCGAACTTCAACAGTCACCAAGCGTCAGCGATGCGAAAAACCTGCGAAGCAAGAGCACAAGATTTTGATACCAACATTTTCCTGAAAAAAATTCAACAATACCTGTAAACAAAAACGGCATTATTACTAATTTTTGTTATCTGCTGCGACCTTTTAGCTCTAAACTCAGTCTTATTAGGTATATCAAAGAAAATCACCTTGATTAAAAACCTGATTTTAAAAACTGAGTACGCATAGATTTTGAGCCACTTTAACCAAAACATAGATGACATAACTAAAAAGCAGGTGCTGAAAGGTCAGCAACAGGCCTGTCGCCAGTTGTACGATACTTTTTCAACACCCGTCTACAATTTGGCCTTTCGAATGCTACAAAATACTGATGATGCTCAAGATGCCATGCAAAACAGTTTCATCACCGCCTTTCAGAAAATAACTCAGTGGTCAGGACAAGTGGCTTTTGGTTTTTGGTTGCGAAGGATTGTGATCAACCAGTGCTTAGATTTGATCAAAAAAAACCACCAACAATTAACCATAGAATCACAACAGCATGTCGATGTGAATGAAAAAATTCATTATGACTGTCACCATGATTTAAATTTAATGCTGGCAAAACTCCCCCCTTTGTCGCGCTCTGTGTTGTGGTTGTATGAAGTGGAAGGCATGACTCACAGCGAAATTGCAGACCTTTATAAAATGTCTACCAGTTTTTCCAAATCTCAATTATCAAGAAGCAAACAGTTGCTAACTAAATGGCTGCAAAATCAGGAGCAAAACCATGAACAAAGCTTATGACCCATCAATCAACACTTATTTAAATCAGCAGCCACAAATGTTACCAGCCAAAGATGGTTTTGATGCCATCATGGACCAGCTACATAAACATAAAAGACAAAGCAGCTCCAGAATACCTGCAGTGGCTGCGGCCGTATTGGCAGCCATCATGCTTTGGCAACTGCCTCAGATGAATAATTCAAACAACAATCAGTTAGTCAATGAGCAATCTGAACAATTAGATTTGTTAACTGAAAAAATTGCCATGATTGAATATGTGGTCCGCAATGAAGTGATTAATCACTCAGAACCGGGTTCACCCATCTTGGAAAAAATGATTTCTATGGAAAATTGGCTGGATCAATTGGACCTCAATATCGCGCAAACCGAGGAAACCAGTCAAAAGCTCGAGCTGTTGCATGCCAAGCTCGAAATTTTAGATGACCTGGTGGCTTTACATAAAAAGTATAAGCCACTGGAGCAAAAACAAGTAATTTAAATAAATTATTACAGGTGAAATTATGCAATATAAAAATAAGTTAAACACAGCTTTACTGAGTTGTCTTTTAGGCTTAAGTGGCCTCACGAGTGCAGCTCAAAATACAGAAAGCACCAACGTTGATGTCAATATCGATAACGGCGATGGCAAAGTCATCATCGTTAAAAGTGCTGATGGCAAAGATGAAACCATTGAAGAATCATTCACAGTGGGCGCAGACACTGATGTTGATGCCATGGTTCAAGAACTCTTAAATAAGCATGGTATTGAACCAGGTAAACACACAGAACTGCACAAAATTACCGAATTCATAGGCCCACACAGCAAAAACATGGTTTGGGTGCAAAAAAACGATGACGTCAATGTTAATTTAGACAACGGCCAAGCCACCATTGTTATCAAAAAAAACCACAATGGCGAAGTTGAAACTATTGAAAGAACCATCGATGTAGATACGAATACTGACATCGATGCGTTGGTTGATGCGTTGATGGTTGAACATGGCATTGAAGCGGGTGATGCCCAGTTGCACCGCAAAATCATTAAACTGGACAAAAACATCACCCAAATTGAAAACGACAAGCCTCGACTGGGGTTTATGGCCAATGTTCAAGACAATGGTTGGGAAATCATTTCGGTGGTGCCAGACAGCGGCGCAGCTGAAGCCGGTTTAAAAAAAGGTGATCTGGTCATCAGTATCGACGGCCAAAGCACTGCCAAAGGTGGTTTGGGGTTAACAGAGTTTATTGCCTTCGATAAGCAAACTGGCGATATCAGCGAAGTGTTGATCATACGAGATGGTCAGCAAATCTCGTTGAATGTTGCCGTTAAAGTACTTGATTCACCTGACATCATCATGGAGTTGAGCAACGGTAAACAATGGTTCACCTCATCAAGCAAAGACTTTAAATTCAGTCAAGGTGATTTAGATGATATGTTCAAGGGCTTGCATGTAGATGTTGAGCACTTAGATAAGATTATTGAGGACTTTGGTGACCGTGAAATCCATGTGGTTACCAGCGGTGATGCCGACGCTTACTTTTTTGCTGGCAGTAAAATGAATCAATGGCTGGGTCGAAACCATCACTTTTCAACGATCACAGAAGCCTTAGGCAAATATTTTGGCACCACACAAGGTGTGCTGGTCTTAGAGGTTGATCAAAACAACAAACTGGGCTTACAAGACGGTGATGTGATACAAGCCATTAATGGTGAAGATGTTAACTCACCAAAAGATGTGGTGAGAATCATGTCTGGCTTTAAATCCGATGAATCTTTTGATATTGAAATTATCCGCGAAAAAGAAACCATTTATTTAGAATCTTAATGTTGTCATTAAGTTCTGTCTTTTGATAGAATACGCGGACTTTAATGAGCAAAGCCCAAAACCATTTGGGTTTTGTCATTATTAAATTTGGGGACGCGTAGCTCAGCGGGAGAGCACCTCGTTGACATCGAGGGGGTCACTGGTTCAATCCCAGTCGTGTCCACCAATTCAAATCAGCTTACACAGACTTTTGATAGGCTTCTCTGATCCAAGCCAACAACTCTCCATCAACATCTGCCAGCGCAGTCAATTGAACACGATGGGTACACATAGTACCAAAAGGCCCGGAATCACCCAAACGCTCAGTGGTGGGCTTGTCTTTAAGCTTCAGACCCAAATCAATCCTGCTTTTTGTGGCCGGTTTAATTAAAGCAAATTGATGTTTTCTGATCAAACTGACAGCTGCTTTTTTGGGTGTTATGGTGACATCATCCCCGAAGGATTGTATGTGTTTTATCAACGTTTCATAAATGGGCTTTAAGTTATCCTTGCCTTGATATTGGCTGGCTATTAAATCAGCGTCATCATGTGAGCCTGCATCTGAGGCCCTTGCTTTGTGTGCCACAAAGTTGGCATAGCCATACGAAAAGCCATGTTCTGATTTTAGAAAATCAATGATGGCCTTGTGTTTTTCGAGACCGGATTTTTTGACCACTTGTACCCAGTGGTTTAATCCTTGACCAGTTTTTTCTTTTAAACCCTGTTCCATTTCACACCTTTATTTACATTTATGAAAAATAAAAACGGCTCTAAATAAGAGCCGTTTGTTAAAACTTGACATCTGTATGTTATTCAAAATCATCAACAAATATGATGTCATTTAATCCAAGACAATTAACTGTAACTGATACCACAGCAGTAGATCCGCCATTGAGCGTATAGGTAAAATCATCGGTTACAACACCATCATTACAATAGTTCATAACTGGCGTGTATTCTACACTTTCTGCATTTACGCCGATGACAACTGTACCATCATTAGGTTGTTCAACAGACTCAACAAACTGCTCACCCAAGCCATCATCGGTATCGTTAAGCAACACATCCAACACATTATCAACACTGTTTTCTTCAACACCTACGGTGTCAGCATTTGCAACTGGAGCTTGGTCCAGACCCCAATTACCTACTGGGTAGAAAGTGGGTCCACCGGTTTTACACAACATGCCTTGGTTGCTTAAATCCTCAACTGCCGTGCGATACCAGAAAACTGGGTTACCATTGGCACCAACCAAAGATTCACCATTGACAATATTTTCTTCTTCCATCGAACAATCACCCAGGCTGTTTGAACCTGGTGTGTCTGAATATTCTGGCAAAGTTCCATTGATTAATTTGTAATTAGATACCATCACGTCAGTATTGTGAAAGCCTCTTTGCTGAGGTAATGTGGTATCCACTTCATAGTCATCAACCAAACCTGCTTGAGAACTGCCGGTAAAACCAGGAACCATTTGATAACCACGGCCTGTGACGCTGTCTTTCACCATCCAAGTCACTTCATCAGTATATACGTTTGGATCATTAGGCTGTCCACTGGTGATTTCCCTGAGATCGGTAAATTCAGTGGTTTGAGCAGATTGACCTTGATCATCAACAACAAACACCTCATCATTTTCTGCGCCATCTATATCAAAGTTCAAACGCCAATAAGCATGATGCCAATGGGTGGTGCCGCTGTTGGTGCCATTGCTATTTCCAAAGCCAAACCTGGGTTGAAAACGACCGTCTGCCCAAAAAACATAACGCGAAGAATATTTATACCAAGCTGCTGAATGGTTGGTGGTTAACACCAATCGATCTTCATATTTTTCAACCTGAACACCGGTAAAACAATCTGCACCACTGCCTACAGTTCCACTGCCACCTGGGCTTACATCTTGAAACGGGCAGTTACCAACAGGCGCATCTTCATCAGTAGACACATCACAAGTAGTGAAGGCTGGCCTGAGCGGGTTTTCCACTTGGTCAGCACGCAAAAATTCTGAATTGGTGTCTTTCCAATCACGGTAACAAGTAGATGTTGCATAGGTTGCAAATAACATCGGAACATGTGAGCGCTCTAAAACCAAGAAACCATTGAAATGAACGTTCCTGATTTCCAAACTTGAGCCTTGGGCAGCTGATGAGTTATTCGGTGCCAAATAACACATTTCCCACAGCGGATCAGCAGTTGGCCAAGAGACCAGGGTTTCACCTGCCCCATTACACACTGGAGATGCAGCCTGCAATTGGCCGCACATAAGCACCCCAAGAAGTGCTAAGCTTAATATTTTCTTCATAATTTTTCTCTGTTTTTGCGAATATTGTTCATTCTTATTTCTATCATTTCCTGAGTCACTTTATCGGTGTCATAGGCTGGATAAGGTACCGTTTTATCAGCCAGTTTAACTATAGAGTGAGCCACCACTGCAATACTTGGTGTTGATGCAAACACATGTACGCACCGGTTACCTGGGTAACAGGGCATATCGGCATTTTCATCTTCAAAATTAAAGCCCCCATGTAGGGTTATTGGTTCATTGACAGCTGACAATAATGCCAGCACGTCTGCATTGGTCTTGAACAATTCAAAAGCTTGCAGCATCTCTTCTCTGACTACCATGCCATCATATCGATAAGAGTAAGTCTCATTGATTAATTTTCTTTCTGGTGAAAAAGTGCGGATAAACCCTTCTTTTCTACTGTAGTCATAGCCTTGTTGGAAGATATAATTTTTATTACCTTCTTTAGTATACACTGAGTCATGCCATTCATTGACAGTCACTTCAATAAAATTTCCCTGCTCATCTTTGGTTATTTTGACTGCCAGGTTAGGTAAGTCAGCTTCATAATATGGCTCAAATTTCAGTGCCACAGCAGCCGTGCTGAACAAAATTAAAATCAGGGTGAGTTTCATGGTTCAATGTTCTCCAAATAATCCATCACCATATCAACGGGTGCAGATTTGTTATAATTTTCCCACAAAGTTTTCATGAATGCACCACGTGATTGATCAGCAGGACCCACTGTCCAAGTTCGATCGCACATCTCGTTTTCAGATTGAAAACTGTTATCAGTGGCCTGTCTGTCTAAAAACTCGATATAATCTTTACTGGCCACTTGATATTTCAACGTCGTTGTCACAGCAAAAGGACCAGTTTCACCAGCCGTAGGAACTTGATAATTGGTCACGTCATAATTAACCACTTGGCCTGGATTGGTTGGGTGAGCTGGATAAGTAATACCCACCGGTTTCATTTCGATGTTATCAGCACCTCTGAAGCCCAATGGTGGAATGCGATTGTCTTTAGCAATGCAATTGTTCAATACAAAATGAAACATTTTGTTGTCGTTGTCATCAGTAATCTCACAAGTTGCATCATCAGTTTTGGCATTTCCGTCAGGATCAGGGTTCCAAATACCTTGTAAAGACTCATAGACTTTCAATTGAGCATCTTCAGTCAGAATAGCAGTACCTAAATCGTAGGCGCCACTTTCCCAAAACACTTTACCCATGGCATCTTGAACCGCAACATGAATCCACATCCTGCGTCCCTCTGCATAACTGGTGGGTAATTTATGCGCTGTCAAATTAGTTACTTTCACAGCTAAGTCGAGTTGATTGGAAGTTAGCTTAGTTACTGTGGTATCAAGCAGTGCACTTTTATTCTGCAACATATCAAAAGCATATGAAGTGGTTAAATCAAGCGCCACTTTTCTGCCAGGATTGGGGTCATTGGCTTCCAATTCATCACCATAAATAGATTTAATCACCTGTGGGATCCACGTATTAGCGCCAGCAAACTGATGGGTGGACAGGTTACCTTTTCTGCGACCATTGCCATCTGCATCAAGTGGGTCAAAAACACATGCTCTGGCTTCATCACTTGTTGATTGTGGCATGTGACAAGTCTGACAGTTTTCACCTTCAGTAATCACCGGTGCTTCATCGCTAGGCAACTGATTAAATGGGTTGCGAAAAATCAGATCAGCAAAATAAGAATCTTTCCACTCTGAATAAGTTCTCTCAAGTGGCATGGCTATTTCAGTTTCAACGCCTTCATGCCAAAACTTCCTGGCCACCGTTAACACCCCATTCTGTTCAATGGTGGGGGATGAGATGTTATGGCAACTACCACAAAACTCTGATGATTCAATAAAGCTTGAATACTCCCAAGCATGTGGCGGGGTATTAAAATCAGGGTACTTATAAGGACCTTTGCGACATGGCCCAAAACCAGTGTTACAGTTCTCATCATCTATCCAAAGATCACCATTCTGAATAACCAAGGGTTCCCCATTAGGTCCTTGCTCATCGATGCGATGACAAAAGTGACAATTCACCCCACCATAATCACTGAGCTTACTGTCTTGACTGACATGATCACCTCTGAGTTCACAACCATTGGCTCCATCAACCAGCGGTTGTCCCTTAAATTCAGGCTTCACTACATTGCCACCATACCACCCCTGAGGTGTATGACATTTCAAGCAAAAGTCACCAACACCCGGCAAGTCATTATTCGCCACATCCAAGGCCGCCCAAAACAAGGGGTCTCTGGTTGCATTGGCTTTCATCGACCCCAGCCAAGTGGCATAAGGCATATTAATTTCATCATCTGCCAAATTACCACCTTCATGACAACTGTGACAGTCGGTGGGAGGCGTCAGGTCAAAATTCAATCCTGGTTGCGTGCCATGTGGGGTGAAATCAATAGGCCCACCGGCTGAAACTGGTAATGATGTTAATAACAAGGTGAGGGCGTAAATTGAGAAAATAATTTTCATTGTTAAAACTGTGGTGTCAAAGTGCTTGATATGATTCTCAAGGATTATAGTGAATAATTCGATAATTTCCTACAAAACAAACAAGAATCTTTCAGTTCAACTCAAATAATTGACACCAATCTCAGAATATAACTATATTCCAAGCCTTTCAAGGCACTTAACATAGACCACATGATGCAAACCATGACAATTAATTGGCAGCCCATCATCGCAGTATTGGATTTTTTTATTATTGAATTAAGGAGAACAACATGAAATTTTTTAAAACACTTTTAATCACCACTGCTTTATTGGCTCAATCAGCCATAGCTGCAGTTAATGTTAATAAGGCAGATGCCGCTCAAATCGCTGAAGAACTGAAGGGCATTGGCCTGTCCAAAGCCACTGCCATTGTGGCCTATAGAACCGAAAACGGCCCCTTCAAAACGGTTGAACAATTAACTGAAGTGAAAGGCATTGGCCTTAAAACAGTTGAAAAAAACCGTGCAGATATTTTGTTGAAATAACTGATAAATGACACCAAACAACCCACAAGTTCAATACCAACTTGTGGGTTGTCTAATAAGCTGATTTTATTGTTGATTCTCTGTCGGATCTTCCGCAGGTTCTGAACCTTTGAGGTATTTGATGGTGACTTCTCTGGATTTACGATTCAATAATTGATTCTTGATCTGTTCTTCAGTCAATAACTGTTCGGCTGACTCAGACAAATGCTCAAAAACCTCTTGATAACTACTGGTTAAGTTATCAATTAAATCGGCCGTTTTAGCAAAATGTTTTTCTACATCCTGTTGATAGTTTTCAAGTTTTTCTTCAACGGCCTTAACTGAATTATCTGACGTTTTACCTCGCTGTGCAAAATGCATAAACAGACCACCAATCACCAGTCCAACGACACCCGCCAGTACCATATTTAATATCTCATCCATACCTATACCTTATCATTCATTCAATTAATATCTTGCACCAGCACCCAAGGCGCCACCGTAACTGCCATCAATAAGCTACGCTTTTCTACCCACACCTTAGCATGTTCATCATGCGCACGCTCTATGTCTTGGTTATCCATCCATTGTTGAACCTGATCAGCATTATCAGCATGAATCTGTAACGCCACCTCAACCACATCCAAATGACTGGCAACCCTGATCAGCATTCCTTTGGCAAAAAACTTTTGCAACTCCTGAAAACTGATTTCAGCCAGTTCCTTTTCAAAATGTTGTCTTGCTGTTAAGCCAGTATTAAGTAATTCTTCTGTTTGCATGGGAGCACATCCGGGTTTATAAATGCCTGATTAAAATTGAGGTTTTTCGCGCCAAGGTGTTCGATTTACGTAGCTTTGGAGTCTTTTTATGGCGCCAAAACACATCTCATCATCACTGTGACTGAATTGTTCAGTCAATCGATCAACTGATTGCTTAAAGTCAGTTTCTTGTTCGGACCAATCAATATCACAAAAATCTTCCACTATCCAAGACTGGACTTCAATGGCTTCATTGAAGTCAGAAATTTCTGCCAAGACCGCCGCCTTGGTATCCAAATAAGCCCATGGAATGGGCTCAAATTGGGCATATAAGTTTTGTAAATCGGCAAATATTTTCCAAGCTTTTTGTCCATTGCGACAAGCGTCGTCAGGTAATGTTGACAACATCCATGCATGGTCATTGAAAGCCGCTTTGACATCTCGCAATTGCGCTTGATTCAATAGCTCATATGCTTTTTCACAATTAAATTCTTGCTCACCAATTTCATAAATATGATAGATTGATAACCGATAAAAAGCCTCGCCGTGGCCGGCCTTTGCAGCTTTGTTGAACCAAGTTTCAGCAGCGGCATATTTTTTGTCTTGATACAACAACTTACCCACTTCAAACATACCATGTACATAACCCATTTCTGCAGATTTCAGAAACCACTGTTGGGCTTTTTCTAAGTTTTGTTCAATGCCCATAACCCCATCAGCAAAAGCGCTGGCTATAAAAAAAGCACTCTCTGCATTACCGGCCTCGACTTGTTGCAACAAAGCCTGAGGAATCAATGAATTGTTTTCAGACTCAACTGTGGCATCAGGTGTTACGCCTTCAGCAGCAAACACAGAGATAACCACAAAAAGCAATGCAGGCGTTATGATTTGTTTAACCATTGAATAAATTGTTCACCTCTGTGTTGGTAATTATCGAAAGCATCAAAACTGGGAGCGCCAGGTGATAACAAAACAGTGTCACCAGTCTCAGCGGCTTGTTTTGCCTTCTCCACAGCCAATTTTAATTTAGCTACCCATATACATTGTGTTTTTATTTGGCTATTCAAGATGAGCTGCTGGATTTTTTTACCATTTTCACCACTACAAACAATCATTTTAGGTGCTTGCTCAACTAGCTTTTCGACCCACCATGACCAATCCACTCCTCGGTCATACCCACCCACCAATAAAATCGTGCGGCTCAATGCAACCGTGCCCATAGCAGCCCAAGTGGCGTGTGGCGTGGATGCGATGCTGTCATTGATGTAAGTCACGCCGTTTAACACCGCCACAGTTTCCAAGCGGTGCGGCAAAGGCTGGAACTTTTTCAGCGCATTCATACCTGACTTGATGTCCAAACCAAGCTTGGTTAATACAGTGCAAACGGCTGCTGCATTCCTTAAATTATGCGCTCCTTTCAGTTGCCAACCATATTCAGACAACAAAGCCTTGTCCTGATACATCAGCACTTTGCGCAATTCATAAAAACCCTGTAGGTCCTCAAAATACGTAATTTCAGCGGTCAGTGGAACAGCAGCTAACAAGTCCAAACTGTGCGGATCTTTGGCATTCAACACCACTTTTTTGGCATGTTGCAATAAGCGCCATTTATCTGAGTGGTATTGTTGTTCAGAACCATGCCAATTTAAATGTTCACTGTACAAGTTTAATAACACCGCCACATCTGCTTTAATTGCGCCATCTTGGGCTTGATAACTGGAAGTCTCCAAAACCACATAGTCACATGGCTGCAAACAATTGATTAACGGCACACCAAAATTACCTGCCAAAAACACTTCGAACCCCATCGATTCAAGCACCTCTGCCAGCATCGCACAACTGGTGCTCTTGCCCTTGGTACCGGTTATTGCAACCACCTGAGCTCGGTTAACAGTCCGTTCATTGCTGAACCACAATGCCGTGCTGCTGATGAATTGACAGCTGGCTGATGTAACAGCCGCTTGGTATGGACTGATGCCCGGTGATTTAATCACCACATCAAATTCGCTGAGTAATTTGGCATCGACTACTTGGTGGTTAAATACGCGCTTCAATGGGATGTTTGAATTATTCTTTTGACTTTCCTCACGCACCACCTCATCGGCTGGACAAAGCACGGTTATGATCAATTCAGGGCATCGCAATTGCAGGTATTCACTACTGGCCTGACCTTCGACACCATAGCCCCAAATCGCTACTTTGGCTTGACTTAATTGTTCAAGGCGCATTATCAAGTACCTGTTGAAATTTTCGCTTGTTTGGAATCATGTGAGCTTGACTGGCTGTCATGAGGGCATCGATTTGTGCTTGATTTAATTCAGGCAAAGCCTGTAACCATTGATTGATTTGCTGATGATTATGCCAATCAGGGTGGCCAGCCAATAACTGCACAGCCAAACGACACTCCTGTTGTTCGCCAACACATTCAAATGGTTTTAAACCCTCGATTCCGAGCAATGATTCAAATAAGCCAATTAACTCATCATCTGCCAGCAAATCCTTTTTAAAAATGCCTATCAACTCTTTACGACTGATAAAAGGTGCCAAGCATAAAAACACAAAGGCACACTTCGGGCAATTACCGCACCAGTGGTGATTTTGATTCTGTGTGCCACTCAAATGAAAATTGCGATTACAGCTGGAAAAATACGGAAAATAAGTTTTCAGTGCTGCAAACTTTTGCACGATAGCTATCTCTGAAAAAGGCCGCAATAATGAGAAACATACCAAATCTTGGGCTATATCTTGCTGAATAATTTGCTGCCATGTTTGTTCATAAGCCAGCGATTTAGAATATTGGTGATTAACCCATTGACCGCTTTCCAACTGCACATTTCCACTGTCTGCTGAACGTTCGTTGGAAAAAACCACAGCATCAAAATCATATAAAAGCGCAGCAACCACAGCGACACATGCATTGATGGCTGTAATTGGCACATGACCATTGAAAGCACCGGCTGCATTGACTTGTTTTAACTTAGAATCAACTTTTCTTTTGATTTGCAGCAAGGGCAAACCAGTCTTTGACGCCACTGACTGAATGAATGCTGATTGACCGACCATAAATAATGTGGCCTCTTCACCCATTGATTTGATTGCTTCAATACTGACCAATGAATCTTTTCCGCCTCCGATTGCCACCAATGACCGAGGTGACAAACCAATGGATTTGGATTCCCCCACCTTCGCTTCGGGGGCGTGAACAAACTTAATGTGTTGCAACCAAGGCAAATGGTTTTCAAAAGCCAATTCAGCCAATCCATGTTGCCAGGTTTGGGTTAACCAATCAGCCTGGCGTTGATTCGGCGCTTGGCCTTTGTTTTGTTTGCTGAATTGAATATTTCCAGCCAATGATGTTTTGTAATAACTGACACCTGCCACCCAATACAAACAATCCATCGCTGCATCAATCTGCGATTTAAGTTGCTGGTAACGACCAATATCAACCTGAGGGAATTCAAAAACTTCTGTGAAATCACCATATTCGGTGTTGCTATAATTAAGGATCAACTGACCACTGTTGGCATCAAAGTGCCTTGAGTTAAAACTGAATTCGCGACCAATCTCGGCTTTTTTCATATCAGCTTCACCATGCACCCCCACTGTTAATCACCTGCAATGGTCATTTCTTCTATCAACCATGATCCGGTGAAGGTTTTACTGCGCTGATCGACATCATTACCCACCGCCACCAATGATTTATACATGTCTTTCAAATGACCAGCTATGGTCAATTCACTGACTGGAAATTGAATTTCACCGTTTTCAACCCAAAAACCTGAGGCGCCACGTGAATAATCCCCTGTGACTGAATTAACGCCCTGACCCATCAACGAAGTGACATATAAACCTCGGTTCATGGTTTTGATTAAATCGTCATCTGCAGTTTGATTCGATTGCACCAACAAATTATGCGCCCCACCAGCATTACCAGTGGTTTGTAGGCCCAACCGTTTAGCCGAGTAAACCGACAACAAGAACCCCTTCAACACCCCTTGATCAATGATGTGCCGTTGTCGGGTTTGCACCCCGTTACTGTCAAAATTTCGGCTGGCAAAGCCGCTCAACAGAAAAGGGTTTTCATACAAACTGAACCACTCTGGAAATATAGTTTGATTTAAATCACCTTTGAGGAAACTGGCTTCTTGATACAAAGCACTGCCACTGATAGCTGACAGCATGTGACCAATTAAGGACTTAGCCATCGAGGGATCAAACAAAACCGGTGCCTTGGTAGACTTGACTTTCCTCGAGCCCAAGCGTTCTAAGGTTCTCATGGCTGCCAGTTCGCCGATTTTCTGCAATGCTGGGAATCGTTCAACATCACGTGCTGCATCCCACCAATACTCACGTTCCATCAGACCGTTTTGTTCAGCTATGGCCACCACACTGGCCGATGCATTGCTGCCTTTCTTTTCACCGAAGAACCCCTGACTGTTGGCATAAATACTCATGCCCTCACCCAATTGCACATTGGCCTCATCGACGGTGAGCTCAGCCCCAGAAGCTCGAGCAAAGTCCATCGCACCTTGACTTGCCTCAAGTGCCATATCTACCAATTCATCGGTTGTTTTGGCATTTTGATAGAAAGTCTGTAAGTCTTTAAACTCATGACATAACAGAGATTGATCAGCCAAGCCTGCAGCCTCATCTGCCTCGGTTAAACTGGCAATGGCTAAAGCTTTGTCAATGGTTAAGTCAATATTGGCTTGATCAACCACGGCTGTTGATGCTGATCCTTTGGCTAAATTTTTATAAGCCGTCACAATCAATGACTGATCTTGGTTGTTTTCTATGGTATCTAATTCGCCTTCTCGACAACTGACCGATACGCCCGAACCAGAAGAGTAAACCACTTCAGCATCTGTGGCGCCTCTTTTGGCTAATTGTGCTAAAACTTGTTCAATGATTGTTGATGGCATATTTTCTCAGGTTCACTGGTCTATTAATTGGGTTGTACAGTTTACTAGATTTGGCTTAGATTTTGTCAAAATCATCACTCACTATCTTTACTCGTTTTTGGTATCATGCAAGTTTCGAACATGTTTCAAGCCTGTTATGAGCAATAAAAACAAAAATGTGCACCCCTACGATGCTGAAGATGATGAAGTCATCAGTAAAACTCAAAAGAAACAAATGGTGCATGAACTGCAAGAATTGGCTAAAGCCATCACTGATATGCCAAAGAAAAAAGTAGCCCAACTTGAATTGCCTGCTAATTTCATTGCTGCCATAGAGGAATCTAAAAGAATAAACAGTCACATTGCCAAGAAGCGACATTTTCAGTACATGGGGAAAATTCTTCTCAAAGCCGATCATGCAGCCATTAAAGCAAAAATTGACCAGGTTGAAAATTTAGATGGCCACTACCAAATTCGCGACGCAGTGATTAATTTATGGATTGAACATTTGGCTGAACAGGAAACGCCGTTATTTGATTTTTTATATCAGCATCATGAGCATGAAGTACTGGGCAATTTACGTCAAATCCTTCGCAACCACCTCAAAAAACCTGAACATGTTGGCAACCGCAAGAAATTATTTCAAACCCTGCGTGCAATAGACAAACAAGCGGAGTTACCGAATCCAATGACCTTGTTTTAACCCAGCTTATTCGCCTTCAGCAATTTTTAATCCCACCCCTGGAATGGTGTGCAACAATTGTGTTTTGAATGGTTTGTCTATGGTTTTACGCAAAATGTACAAGTGACTGCGCAAAACATCTGAGTCAGGAATCAAGTCACCCCATAGCTGTTGAGCCAATTGATCCTTAGTTACAATCTCAGGTGACTTTTTCATCAATATCTTTAGAATTTGTAAGCCGGTTGGTGACACTTTGAGTTTTTGTTTTTCTCTGGTCACTTCCATGGTGCCTAAATCGAAAACCAAATCGCCTACTTTCAAGGCCTTGCTATCAAACTCTCCTCGGTGACGGCGAATCATGGATTGTAACCGAGCCACCAATTCATCGGGATTGAATGGTTTGGCCAAATAATCATCGGCACCATTGTTAAATCCTTTGATTTTATCTCCAATTTGATCTCTGGCAGTCAACATGATGATGGGCACATCCGACTTGGCTTCTTTGCGAATTTTCTCACATATAGTAAAGCCGTCCATTCCGGGCAACATCACATCAAGAATAATTGCATCATAGGGGTTGGTAACGGCCAAATGCAAACCTGTTACACCATCTGCGGCAAAATCAACTGTGAAGTCAGCCATTTCTAAATGATCTGCTATGGTTTGTGCCAAAGCGGTGTGGTCTTCTACAATCAATACATTTGAATTCGTCATAATTTCACTGTTTTACTTCGTTAGTTGTTCACAATCGTGTTGGTCTTACTAGAGGCCAAAACTTCTACTTTATTTAAGGTCAGGGTGGCTCGCGTACCGATATCAATTTCGCTTTCAAAACGAATCTGCCATCCACACTGCCTGCAAATCATGTCAACAATTGATAGCCCCAATCCAAAGCCTTTCTCCTCACCATGTTCATCCACTCGATAGAAGGGTTCCATGATGCGGTTCAATTGTTCCTTATGCATGCCTTTACCTTGGTCTTCAATAATCACATCTTGACCATCAATTATAACCTTAATGGTGGCAGGGTCTTGTGAATAAACACAAGCATTTCTGACCAAGTTACTTACCACAATAGAAAATAATTGTTCAGGTACATAGGCTTGTACTAAGTTTTTAGGTTGCCAGTCTAACTTGATATCACGTGGATCAAACAATCTAATGGTGTCTTCTACCGTACTTTTCAAGCTGTCATTGATTAAAATAGGGTCATCAGAGACTTCAATCATCTCATCGCGAGAAAGCATCAACAGGGCTTCAATCAAAGCTTGCATCTCTTCTATCATCGGTTGCATGCGTTCAACCAATTGAATCCCTTTTGGCGTCAGCTCTTGTCTCTTAAGTAACGACATGGATCCACGCAAAACGGTTAATGGGGTTCTCAGCTCATGTGAAGCATATCGAGAGAAATTGCGTTCTCTGTTGATTAATTCAGAGATCCGGTGCGAGAAGGCTTCAAACGAATCGATCAAAGTATTGACATCATCATGACCTGATTGTTTGATGTCATCAAATTTAAGATTTTCGATGCCCGATTTGGAAATTTTCACCGACTCCAGGCGTTGCACCAATTTCAGCACCGGGGAAAAGGCTCGCTTTGAAAAAACATAACTGACAAAAGCCGGTAAATAAACAATAAGCAGCACAATAATCAACGGCGTGATGCCAAAATATAATGCCAACTTAGAGACCTGCGCTTCTTCAAAAATTAAATACAGTTTTTCACTGCCTTTTTCTGTGACATAAGCAATTGGGCGTTTGTCATTAAGATCAATTCTTTGGTACTTTTCAGTGACTTCAGCCAAAACCGAGGGCACCATTGAATAATCATTATCAAAAACCATGTAACCTGTTAAGTTCATGGTTTTGGGCAGTGGAAAATCTGCGTATTTTTCACGATGGGCCCAAAAATACGCTGCCTCTCCTATCAGCGCCTCCTTGATTAAAACGTCTTCAACCACCTTGGCCGCACCTATAACACCACCAACTGTGGCCACACTGATAAAAACCAGTTGAATGATAAAGACTTTATTCAAACGGCTGATTACGCTGCCTTTAGCCGCCTTGTTGTTTCGTAACAATTTCATCGCTGTTTACTGAACAAATAATGTGCCACCAACCATTGGCGCCCCTGGTCATAACCGAACAACTCAGCACATGACATAAAAAAGATTCGCCACCGTTGAAACCACAAGCCAGCATCAACACCATAAACTCGCTCAAATACAGGCATGATTTCAGCTTTATTTCTGTCCATATTTTCCAACCAGTGGTTGGATGTTTTTTCGTAATGTTGACCAGAATTAATCCAACGTCGGTCAATTTTTAATCGTTCTTGAAAATGGTAAAAAGTATCGGCAGCAGGCATTTGGCCACCACTGAAAAAATATTTAGCCATCCAGTTATCATCACCTTCTGCAATGAACGGATACATCAAAAAACGGTGACAAAACACATGTACAAATAACTTGCCATCAGCTTTCAACCACTCAGATATATTATTGAACAGGTTTTGGTAATTTCTGACATGTTCAAACATCTCAATTGAAATCACCCGGTCGAATGTTTGTTCTAAGGTTAAATCATTGATGTCACAAGTAATGATGTTGACATTTTTAAAGCCACGCTTTTCTGCCTCTGACATGATGTAGCGACGCTGGGAATTTGAGTTAGATACACCGGTTATGTTTGAGTTTGGTAATTTTTCAGCCAAGTACAGGGTAATTGAACCCCAGCCGCAGCCCAGCTCCAATATGTCTTGTCCGTCGGTAAACTCACCTCGCTGCAAATACAATGCCAACATATTTTCTTCAGCTTCATCTAAACCCTCATTACCATGGTAGTAACAAGAAGAGTACTTTCTTCTGGCCCCCAAAGCATGGTGATAAAAGTCAGCATCAACCTCATAGTGCTGCTCATTGGCTTTATCGGTATCAATGGCCAACGCCGATGTTTTAATTTCTTCCAAAAAATCATGGTAACGTTGATCACACAATTCCACCTGATCAGCTTTCTCTTCCACAAGCCTTTGACGCACCAGTTTCCTGATGCCCATTCGTACCACAAAATCTGGAAAGTAGCCGCGTTCAATCCATTGAATCAAAGTTTTAATCATTATTCTTTCTCCACAAGATAAATTGACTGGTTTGTTTCATGTAATCACGGTAAGCCTGACCACGTTTTTTTAAGGCTTGTTGTTCTGAGAACGGAATGCCAGTCAGTTTGAGTAAAAACAACAGCATCATCGCCACCACCAACCACGACCACCAAAAATACTCGGTACCCCACAACATCACAGGATAAACCAACCAATGCAACCATTCAAAAAAATAATTGGGGTGTCTAGAGTATCGCCACAAGCCAACATTACAAACTTGGCTAGAATCATGCTTGCGTTTGAATCTAAGCAGTTGGTGATCAGCCACGCTCACCCCAATCAAAGACAAGCCACCCCAAAATGCGGCTAGCAGCATTTGCCAAACTGACAAGACTGCTGTTGTGATAACCCAATAGGCTGTGAGTGAAAACAGTACAGACAGAACAGCTTGAAACATAAAAAAGCTGAAAAACTTAAGTTGGGTTTGATCAGACCAATGAGCCCTTAAGTTTTGGTAACGACTGTCCTCATGCTTGACATCGTATCGGACAATCAAATGATACAACAACCTGAAATACCATAATATTGGAAACAATAATGTCATAACTATATTGTTTCCAGCCGTTGGGATCAACAACAAATAAATCACAGTACAAGCTATAATTCCCAATGTCCAGGCTATGTCAACCGTATCGGCATTGCTGGTTTGCTGCTGTCTGAGCCAAGCCAAAAACTGAATAACAACACAGGCCAATAAAGCCAGCAGTAAGGGGTGACTAGACCAATACATTATCAGCCTCTTTTTCTTGACTGAGGTAAACTATAAACAAGAAATACAACAACCAACACACACCAATAAAACTCATGGCTTGCCACAAATCTGGCATCACAGCAGCACCCAGCTTACCCGCTGAAACATAGCTCAATGGCGCGCCAACCATCATGATTAACCCTCCAATGAAAGGATTGTTCAATAACCATTGCATGCCGATGCGGATAGAGGCGCCAAAGCCGACCCACAGCATCATAATCCAAAGTGGCGGCACAAAACCTAAATCGGGTTGGTTGTGTGCATAGATTACCCAACCTTGATGCATCATCACACCATCAATTAACAGACCGGCCAGGACACTGGTTATGATAATTTTGTAATCCAGTTGCGTCATACCAGCATAGATAAAATTAAAACCCAGCAACAATACTAACATGATGGCGGCTGGCCAGCTTAAGCCATTTGCAGCACCCAGCACACTGGCAAACCACAATAAATTAAGTAAAATTATATTGGCTATTATCATCATTCAATCGCCAGCAAGGCGCCTCGTTTATTTCTTGGCTTAGCCAATAAAAGATGCACATCACTGATGGCACGCTCCAAAAAACCACCTTCACAGTAGCTGAAATAAAATCGCCACATGCGTTGGAAATCACGTCTGTATCCAGCTTGCTCAATAGCCTGGATGTTTTGGTTAAATTTAGACTTCCAATCACGTAATGTGTAGGCATAACTCACACCAAAGTCTTCGAGGTTGACTAATTTCATTTCCGTGCTCTCTGCATTGGCAGCCAAAATAGCGCCTATTGAAGGGATAAAACTGCCTGGGAATATATACTTCTTGATAAAATCAACCGATTTCAAAGCTTGCTTATAACGGTAATCTTCAATGGTGATGGCTTGTATCAAAGCCAAACCATCAGCCTTCAATAAATCATTAATTTTCTTCAGGTAGGTTGGCAAAAACTGATGACCAACAGCCTCAATCATTTCAATTGAAACCAATTTATCATACTGTCCTGACAACAACCGATAATCTTGCTTGAGCAAGGTGATTTTGTGTTGTAGATTCTTGCTTTCAATCAGCTGTGCAGTGTACGCATGCTGTTGCTCAGAAATGGTGGTAGTGGTGACTTGACAACCATAATTTTCAGCAGCATAAACAGCAAAACCGCCCCATCCAGTACCGATTTCCATCACATGGTCACTGGCTTGTAAATCAAGTTTTTCACATATGGTTTTGAGCTTTCGCTCACTGGCTACCTCTAGATCATCATCAGCATGGCGATAAATTGCTGATGAATACATCATCCTTGAGTCTAGAAATTGTTCGAACAAATCATTGCCTAAATCGTAATGACCAGCAATGTTCTTGCGACTGCCTTTGAGGGTGTTTTTATTAAAAAAGTGACCTATTTTCAATAACGCATTTTTGAATTGAGCACTGCCACCTTCCATACCATCCAACAAATCTCGATTTCTTACAAAAATTTGAATCAACCGGGTTAAATCATCACAGTCCCAATCTCCTGCAATGTATGACTCAGCTGCTCCCACGCTGCCTTGAAATGCCACATCAGTAAAAAAATTATCATTGTGCAAAGTGATGGTGGCCTGTAAATCAGCATCCGACTCACCATATACATCCACTTGATCAGCTGAGATCAGAGTTAAGCGGGCTTCTTTCAAATCAATCAGGTGTTTGAGAACCTGTTTTTTAATGAATGCTTTCATATAACTGTCTTTTGCGTTTTTCTTTAATGTAATCTCGCTTGGATTCATGCTGTTGTTCCATTTTCAGGCTGTCATGCCGGTGGTAATCTGTACTCAAAATGCCATATTTGTTTTGACTTCAATTGAGTTATGTTTTTGGGTGGTCGTAAAAAGGTATTTTTTTAATCCACAACTTCAATGCTTGCCAATAAATACCCGCAGACATTTTCCATGGCTGAAATGGCCTTTTCAAAAGAAACCTACCGGGGTTATTTTCCACAAGGGGTGTGATTTTTGTGTCTAAAACCACAGTCAACATTGTCTCTGCTTGCTTTTTAACCCACATCTTTACTGCAATGCGATCTGCTGATACATTAAAATCCCATCGATAATGCATATTCATACTGACAAAGGGGGAGATGTGGAATTGTTTATCGAACTCAAATGACAAGCTGTCAGCTGTTTCAGTGGCCTTCGAACAATCATGCAAGTAAAGATGTTTTTCGCCCCAAGGGGTGTTATTGATTTCAGAAACTATGTAGGTCAATTGTTGACCCAATGTATTGTCCGTATAACAAAAATAAAAATTCACTGAATTGAAACCATAACCCAAAAATCTTGGGTGGGTGAATAGCAAGACTTGTCCATCAAAATCTTGGTTGGTTTGTTGGCTGATATAGTGCTGCAGTTTTTGCTTGATAGGCTGCTTTTCAGTATTGATATAATCGTTGTCATACAAACCAAACACAGACCACTTGTTGTGACCCCACAGCTTTGATTGAGCAAACCAATCTTCCAGCCGATCCAAATCGAATACACACCAACACATGTGGTATTTAAATCGATGTTGTTTTGGAGATTTGCGGTTATGAATCACTTGTCCTTCTGCAAAACCCGCTTGAACAGACACATCAGCTGCACCTGCCATTGATAAATGATCGTTCACAACTCAGCTTTAATCATTTCGGCCGCCTGCACCCCGCTGCGAGCGCCATCTTCATGAAAACCCCAGCCCAAATAGGCACCACAATAGTATGTATTGTCACGCCCTTGCAATTGTTGAATGCGGTTTTGAGCTTGCAAAGTTTCACGGGTATAAACTGGGTGGTGGTATTTTTTTGATACTAATATGTGTTCAGGGTCAATGTATTCGTTTTGGTTCAAACTAACAATAACAGGCGTTTTACAGTTCAATGATTGCAACAAATTCATATAGTAATTGACTGTACATACTGGTTTTGACTGTTTGTGGCGATTGACACTCCAGCTGGCCCATGCCTTTCTATTCACTGGCATTAATGAGGCATCCGTGTGCAAATCCATATGGTTTTCAACGTAGGGTATACCAGTCAGTGCCTGTTGTTCATCTGCACTCGGGTTTGCCATTATTTCGAGGGTGGAATCAGTGTGACCAGCAAAAACCACATAATCGTAATCTGCTGAACCTTGATTGGTGATTACTTGGACATTGCGTCCGGACCTGATAACTTGTTGCACGTCGGTGTTGAGCTGAATGTCTCCCTGCATGTGTTCAGCAATGGCGTTGACATAAGCTCTCGAGCCGCCTTTTATGGTCCGCCACTCTGGCCTGTGGTTAAGTTGCAGCATTTGATGATTTTTCATGAATTGCAACATGAAAACCAACGGATAGTCTTTGACCGAATTAAAATCTCCAGACCACAAAGCACTGACCATGGGTATGATGTGTTCATGGATAAAATAGTCACTGTAGTTATGCTGAGTCAAATAGTCATAAACGCCGATTTCAGTGTCAGATTTCAATAATTGCTCAGCCTGACCATAAAACCTTTTGATGTCCCATATCATTCGATAAAACTTGGGTTTTAAAAGGTTTGACCTTTGACAGAACAAGGTTTTGAGGCTGGTGGCATTGTATTCCAGGCCTGAAACACGGTTGGATACAGCAAAGCTCATGTCAGAAGGGATTGACTCAACACCATATTCAATCAACATGGCATTAAAATGTTGGTAGACATCTTCATTGAAAACAATAAAACCTGTATCAACATTAATAGACTTCCCTTCAACTTTAACATTCTGCGTATCGGCATGACCCCCTAACTGGTGAGCTCGTTCATATAGGGTGTAATCAACATGGCCATTCAGCTGATTGGCAGCCATCAGTCCGCTGATACCGGCCCCAATGATGGCTACTTTCATGAATCAGTCCTGATTTGTTTCTTTTCCAATAAAGTGGGGTTGGGGTATTTCAAGTCCCATATCAAACCCACTTTATTCATCAGAAAAAGGACATAATAACTCATGTCCAATTGCCACCACTTGAATCCTTGTTTTACTGAACCTGGACTGCAATGATGGTTGTTATGCCACCCCTCGCCCAGGGTAAATACAGCCAAGATAAAATTGTTGCGACTGTCATCTTTGGTTTCATATGTTCTGAAACCAAAAACATGAGCCAATGAATTAATACAGTACGTCACATGTGAAAGCAGCACAGTTGAAATGAAATAGCCCCAAATCAACATTTGACCTGCACTGGTGTTCAGCTCAGGGTAGTGATTCTCTAAGTAACCTCCCAACAAAAATAAACCTGTAGCAAACAGTATCGGGAAAAGAATGTCATAACGATCAATGAAAGCTAATTCAGGGAACTTTTTAAGGTCCTTAACGTATGAGGATTTGGTTGGAAAGTTCTTTTTCATCAAGAACCATTTGATGTGACTGTGCCAAAAACCATGGCGTGGTGAATGACTGTCCTCAACAGTGTCCGCATGAACATGATGGTGCCGATGATGCGCTGCCCACCAAATAGGCCCTCTTTGGGTGGCAGTAGCGCCTATGACAGCAAATACACCTTGCAAAAGTCGAGAAGTCTTAAAAGATTTGTGTGAAAAATAACGGTGATAAAAGGCGGTAATGGCAAACATACGAATCAAATAAGACATCACACAAACCAAAACAGCGATCCATGATACGCCGACCACAAATACCAACAAACAAGTCAGGTGTATGGCCATAAATGGAATGATTCTGACCCAATCAATGGCCTCAGAATTTGGTAACAACTCAACATCAGTTTTCGAGTTATCAAACCATTTGTTGATAAATTGCTTCATTTAGTCGGATAATTAAAGAGAATGTTAATGGTATCAGTCAATGGTGAAAAATCTGTGAACTGATTTAAGCACATTTGACCTGTTCACAACTTATCTACACAACTTGTTTTACCATACAACTTTTATTGATTAGATACTTCTTATGAAAACCATCATTGTTGTACTACTGGCTTCATTGATTTTATACGCTTGTAGTAGAACACCCAAGCTAAAACCCAACAGAACTGCAGATAACTACTTTGAACAGTTATCTTCACTACCTGCCACATCTGAACATGATGTTGAAAAAACCTTTGGAAAAATTTACGCCGATTTTAAGCAGGGCGCAACAGAAGACAACATACGAGCAGTTTATGCTGAAAAATTATATTTCAATGACACCTTTAAAATCATTGAAGATTTAGATGAATTGGTTACTTACATGTCTGAATCAGCCAACCACGTTAACAGCACCGAAGTAGAAATATTAGATGTGATGCGCAGCAAAGATGATTACTTCATCAGATGGTCAATGAAAATGGATCTTCGGGTCAAAGGAAAAGACATATATTCTCACTCTATAGGCATGACACAACTGCGCTTCAATGAAGCTGGAAAGGTGGTTTTTCATCAAGACTTTTGGGATTCATCAGAAGCCTTTTTTGAACATTTGCCTTTAATGGGTCGATTTGTTAAAAAAGTCAAATCCATGTTATAACAGTGATATGAAAATTCTAATTATACTGATCCTGTCATTCAGCTCGATGCACTTAAAGGCGGAAGAAATTTTGCCTTTATCACTGATTGAAAACAACACACAATTTGAGCGTTGTGATGAATTCACATTACGCTATGGGTTTATTATTAAGGTTGTCGACATCGGTTGGTATGCACCAGCATGCAATGAAATGTCATTGCTTGAGTCAGGTAATAAAATCCTTCGATTTCACTACCATAAAGATGTCAAAGCAGACTTTTTCAAAGAAAGCGCTGAAGAATATTTTATATTAAACTTAGATACAGAAGCCCAACAACAGGCTTTGATTGAACCCCTTAAAAGTTTCAATGCTGGTTACACAGACATCCACTCCGGAGAATATTTCCAATTGGTTCTGGCCAATGACACCAATTTAAGTTTGTACAGGAACAACAATTTACTGGCTTCAACAGACAATGATGAATTAGCCAGAAAATACTTTAACATCTGGTTTGGTAAAAACCCGGTGATTGAAAAGTTAAAAAGCGCTTTTCGTTGATTTAACAGTTAGCCTTTATGTACGACCATGTTACGTCCTTGGTTCTTACCCTTGTACATCCTCCGATCTGCAATGTCCATCAATTCATTAAACACAGCACGGTCTGGTAAAGATGTAGCCACGCCAGCACTGACAGAAACATGTAATTCAGATGGTGCTTCATTAATGATTATATTTTCAGTTTCTCGTCTGATATTTTCAGCCAACGACAAAATAATCAGGTCTGAATGAGCTGAAAATATAACCGCAAATTCTTCACCGCCAATTCTGAAAGCCTCACCTTTGCCACTCACAGCAGATTTTAAAATTCGGGCAAATTTAATCAATACTTGATCACCAATTTCATGCCCAAATTGATCATTGATGGCTTTAAAATTGTCTAAATCAAAAAGCACCAAACTAACAATATCACCTTTATATTCAGCCTGTTCAAGCATGTTATCAAATAATTCTTGTATGGTCATTCGATTGTATAAACCAGTCAGATAGTCTGAAACTGCCATAACACGTAATTTTTGTTTGGCTGATTGACTGGCATATTCATAGCTGTGTGAAACCCTCCAGAACAACAATGCACAAACAATCAAATTGGCATAAGCAACTTTTTCCGCCATCACTGGATGATCTGTATAACCACCGAAAAATAACAACGTTGAAATCGCATAAAAAATTGCTGTAATGATGAAGCCAGACTGTAAACCTAACAATAAATACGAAATCAGTGGAATGATTAAAACCCAAGTGAAAATGGTGATAGAGACCCCATTCAATGAAATGGCATACATCATGAGACTGAAAAACATGGTAACGTAAATGAGTGCAGCTCGTTTGAATTGGACCACGCTAGCGGTCTTTTTGACAAACAACCACAACCAAGCAGAAACCAACGCTGTCATAAGTTCAACGGCTGCTAAAAAAACCAGACCACGAAAATAATTAATCACAGCAAACCCAAAGCCAGCCATGGCAGTGAAAGTCAAGACCACCAAAAACACACGTTTTTTATTTTTGTCTAATTCGTTGAACAGCATCTGTACCTAAAGCTCCTTTAATGCCTTATTTACATCTTATAATATAATCAAGCATTTATGAAATTTATAGCGGCAGATAATAGCAATTAACTACTTATAAAACCTATGTAGTTCAATAATTATGTCGTAATCCCAGTTCATGTGGATAAAGATTTAAATATTTTTGTTCCATCAAACAATCAACTGGGTACATTTTTACATAGTATTTAAGCAAAGTGAGGGGCACCATAAGCACGACTTTTTGCTCTTCATAACGTTTGATAAGTTGAGCAATGGAGAATTCAACATCTGCTGGCAATACCTTTTTAAGCTCATCCAAAATGTGTAGCATTGACTTGACATGACCACTGGTTTTCGCTGTTTGAGACAAACACTCAGAAAATAAGCTGAAATATTCAACCATCAGTTTATCCAAGGGTTTAATATCAATTTCAGCCAATATTGCGCTTAACTTACCGTAACTTTCCTCACTATAAGCTTGCAACAGCAATTGATAACGGCGATGAAATGCCCATAATTTTTTACCCTCAGGGTCAAGCCTGACAAGCTGCTGCCACTCATGGTATGCAAATACCCTGATGATGAAGTTTTCACGACAGCGAATGTCATCGATGCGGGCCGCTTCTTCTATCGGCAACTGTGGAAAATTATGTTTCAATTGGTAGGCAAAAGCGCCCATTGATGATTTGCTTTCAAGTGTGCCATGGGGCGTGAACACTTTGACGTTAAAAAGCCCACAACTCGGCGATTTTTGCATCAAGATATAACCACAAAGCTCACTCAATTCAGAGGTTTTTTGATCGACCACCGCATGCAGTTGATGGGTGTAATCAAGATTTGTATCACTACTGCTTTTAACTCGAATCTGATTGTGTTCATTAACCAAGCGAATCGGTTCTCGAGGCACGCCCAAACCTATTTCGACTTCAGGACAAACGGGCACAAACTCAAACCATTTGGATAAAACTTGACTACAAAAAGGTGCGTTCTTATGTCCGCCATCAAATCGCACTGCTTGCCCCAACAAACAGGCACTGATGCCGACTTTAATCTTCTGCGAATCCACCTGAGAAGCACCTAAGCTTGATAATCATTTTTTCGGCTTTCTGGCCGGCTTTTTTCGACTTTTTGAAGTACTGTTTCTTCGGGGTTTACGTTTGGCGACTTTGTCTTGGTCGCCAGCATAACTGGTGGATTGACCGCGAGAAGAAGCCTCGCCTACTTTTTTGATTTCACTTTTGCGACCACACAGTCGCCCATTCCATAGGATATCCATGATTTCCTTGGGCATATCTGCTGGTAAATCGACTGTGGTAATTTGATCGTAGATATCAATCTGACCGATGTATTCCCGATCTAACTCTGCCTCATTACAAATCATTCCCACGATGTTACTTGGTTTAACGCCCTGTTCTCGTCCGACAGACACTTGAAATCGCTCCATCTCAATTTCAGGATGCTCAAGTAAAGGCACTGGCGTTGGATCAATGAACTGATTGGCATCATTTCTTTTGTTGCGACTGTGTGGTTTTCCTGAGTCACTGTCACCATCAAATCCAGTACTTTTCATGCCCTTATTCCGTTCATGAACCTCGCCTTTGCTTTCGGTCAAAAACAAACCTTTATCCCCATGATTCATATAGGCCAGTGCTGCTGCAATTTGTTTGGGATCGAAGTCAGTTTCCGACTCAAACTCATCTACCAATTGTTGATATATAGATAAGTCTTTGGCTGCCAAAGTTTCACTGATTTGATTTTTAAACCGCTGCATGCGGTTGTCATTGATGTCAGCAACGGTTGGTATATTCATGGGCTGAATGGGTTGATTGGTGGCTTTCTCAATCATTCTCAACATGCGTTGTTCGCGTCTTGATATGAATAGAATAGCCTCACCTGATCGACCAGCTCGACCCGTTCTACCAATTCTGTGTACATAGGATTCTGTGTCATAAGGAATGTCGTAATTAATCACATGACTGATTCTCTCGACATCCAAACCACGCGCAACCACATCTGTACCTATCAGTATGTCTATTGCACCACTTTTAAGTCTGGCTACCAATCGTTCACGTTGTTTTTGAATCATGTCTCCATTCAAAGCTTCAGCAGAAAATCCGCGCGCTTGCAGTTTCTCAGCCAGCTCTTCGGTGGCCATCTTGGTTCTGACAAATATCAATACGCCATCAAAGTCCTCAACTTCTAAAACACGGGTTAAGGCATCAAGTTTTTTTAAACCACTGACCATCCAGTAGCGCTGATTGATATTTTTAGCGGTGGTTGTTTTGGTTTCTATCTTGATATCAACCGGCTTGTGCAAGTGATTAACCGCTACTTTTTTTACTTCCTTGGGCATGGTGGCTGAAAACAGTGCGATTTGCCTGTCTTTGGGTGTGTGACTTAAGATCCAATCCACATCATCAATAAACCCCATACGCAACATCTCATCGGCTTCATCCAAAACCAAAGTGCTCAATTGATCCAAAATCAAGGTTTTACGCCGCATGTGATCCATCACCCGACCCGGTGTTCCGACCACAACCTGCACACCGCGCTTCAATTGTTTCAATTGGATGGTATAACTTTGTCCGCCATAAATTGGTAACACATGAAAACCATCGATGTGCCGAGCATAGGACTGAAAGGCCTCAGCCACTTGAATCGCCAGTTCACGAGTTGGGGTGAGGACCAAAACTTGCACTTGTTTTGCTTGCATGTCTAAATTAGACAAAATAGGTAATGCAAATGCCGCTGTTTTACCGGTTCCAGTTTGTGCTTGTCCCAACACATCTTTGCCAGCCAAAATGGGTGGAATACTGGCGGCTTGAATTGCTGAGGGTTGTTCGTAACCGCTCTCTTTGACTGACTTCAGAACGTCTGATGATAAGCCTAAATCATCAAAGCTTGTTGGGGGATTTGGTTGCGACATAATTTTGCGGATTGCTTGCTTGCATTAAAAAAAGTGAGAGGATTATAAAGCAAGCCGCCTGAAATAGCACAGCAAAGCTTGGTTATTACTTGAAATACATAAGTTTTTTTATATTCAATGCGCTGATTATCTACAATTAATCAGCTCAAAATCGCCTTGGTAGAGTTGTAAGACTTTTTTATCCATCACTGCAAACCACAACGGGGGTATATAAGCCAATAAAAACATACCCATATAGCCTGTAGGTAATTGCGGCGCTTGTTCAAAGTGCCTTAAACTTTGGTAGTGTCTGGATGGGTTTGCATGGTGATCTGAGTGACGCTGCAAATGGAACAGCACCAAGTTTGAAACCAAATGATTGGAGTTCCAAGAATGCCAAGGTTCACAGCGTTCATAATTGCCTTGGGCACTTTTTTGCCTTAACAAGCCATAATGCTCAATGTAGTTGGCACTGGTGAGTTGCCACCACACCAATGGCGCATGCAATAACACAATCAACAAAGCCATCCAACCCAATCCAATGGTCACCCCTGCATAGAGGGTTAAAGTCACCAGATTTGAATGCAATATTTGATTTTCTGTTGAATACCATGGCAAGCCTTTCCTGGCCAACCTTTGACTTTCAATGCGCCACGCCCTTACAAATCCTCCAGGCAACTCGCGCCATGCGAATTGATAAATAGTCTCACCCATTCTTGCACTGGCTGTGTCTTCAGGTGTAGCAACTTGTCGATGATGTCCCGCGTTGTGTTCAATATTGAAATGACCGTAGGCGCCACTGGCTAAAGCGAGCTTGGCTAAGTTTTTGCTCAAACGGTCTTTTTTGTGCCCAAGTTCGTGACCTAAATTAACTGCCAAACCACCAAACACACCTAAGGTCACCAATAAAACAGCTTGCATCCACAGTTGCAAGGGTTGGCTAACCATAAAATTTAAGGTATAGAAAAACACAAAAAAGTGCACCGGTAGCATCAGATACAAAATCCAGTTATAAAAAGCTGATTGCTCCAGTGACACCACTTGCGCTTCATTGGGATTTGATTCATCGGTAGAAAACAGCAAATCCAACAATGGAATCACCACATAGATAAATAACAACGGAACAAATAACATCAATGGCTGTTGGGTTTTTTGATATAAAACAATGCCACTCAGCCCCATCAAAGGCAATAATGTTGAGAGTATCCACAGGTATTTTTTAGGTTTTTGTGTTTTCATTTCAAATCTCAGTCGACTTTTCTATTGATAACATCAATAATAACAACTGACTGACCGTTCGGTCAACATTTAAAATAAATATTTTACATACTGGCTGAATCTGTAGGTATCAAAATTACATCACAACCGAGGTAAAGTGACTGATATTTCAGCTCGGAGCTTGCTCATCAGTCACCTCAGCCCTCAGATATTTCAAAACAACGTTCTACTTAATCGAAATCATCGGCAAAAATGAGGTCTGAATCATAGCGTTCTAAGCCACCCAAGTCATAAATGCCGTACAAATTTGGCACCACACCGCTGTCTATCGGCCGTGCGAAACCGTTGGCCGAATGATTGGATGCACTACCGAGAAAACTGCCGGTGCACCAGTCCACAAGGGCTGAATTGCTTACCAGTCGATAATCTCCTGTTGCTGAGTTCTCAAAGAATACGGTTTGGGTGGTTGACCTGGGTTCATCAATCAAATCTCCTGTTGAACCAGGTTCATTGCGATTACAATCTCCCACAGGAAACTGGCCTGCAGTGGTTAATTCTGCAGATGCGACTGCGGTACCAGGGTGTGAAAATATAGAGCCTGACACGGTGACTTCATTGCCTTCACTTGAGGTGTTTGGATAGGCCATTTCAATCACTCGACTCATGTTTTGATTATCCACAAAAGTTGAGAAAGCAATGTCCGCAGAAGAATCATCAAGATACACCACTTGTGGTGCATTGCGATTGTCAGCAAAAACATTACCTACCATAGTAATGGGATTGTTCAAACCAGCATCCAGTAGCATGAACCTGGCCCTGATGGCACTGCCGAATGAAGCACTGTTATCCTCAATATAAGTGCCCCTGACTTCTAAAGTACCACCAAATGTGGCTATCGCCCCTCCCCCAGAAAATGAAGGGTCCGTGCCTGCAGCTGAATTTCCGGATATTCTCGAGCAACGCACTTCAGAATGGCACTGTGCACCTGGCGAGACCCGCTCTATCACCACATGACCACCATTGGAGCGGATAGCACCGCCTGTTGAGGTCGCAGCATTATCGCTAATAACAGCATCTCTGGCTGTTAACATCGCGCCATTGGTTACGGCAATGCCGCCGCCATTGGCTGCTGAATTAGATATCACAGCAGCTAAACCAAAGCCAAGGTTACTTTGCACCCAGACATTGGCGTTTTCAGAGGCATAAATGCCACCGCCAAAACCAACGGCATCATTGAGGATAATGCCTTGCAGAAAACCACCACCATATAAAGTGAAGTTACAATCGTTGGTCACATACACAGCCCCACCATTCTCTCTGGCATCATTACCTGCCATCTGCATATTCCACGCAAAGATGCTGGCCACTCCATCACAGGCAATGGCGCCACCGTTATCAGCTGAATTATTGCTGACTATGCTGTTACCAATGATAAACATTTGCGGAATCAGCACATTGCTATCAGTTGAAGGCTGGATAAAAATAGCCCCACCATCTTGATTGCTGTTATTGTTATGAATAAAAGTGTTGCTATTCACTATCAGCCGCCAAGCACCTGTTAGGCTGATTACCCCACCATTGGTGTTAGAATTGCCGCCTGTAATTTCTAGATTATATAAATCAAGATCAGTTCTTAATGTGGTGCTGGTACTTTCAGCAGCCACAAAAATAGGTCCGGTTCCACTGCCTTGCAACAGGGTTCTGCCTGATGGTGAGGGGTCACTGCAAGTGTCATAACCACCGCGGATAATCGTACCGCGATCATCCAATAACTGTATGCCACTGAGGGTAAAGTTTTTGGCCAACCTGATATCCAGTAAATCACTGACTGGTTCATTGAAGCTGGCAGCCGTAATACTGGTGTAATCACAAGCGCCATCAGAACCTACGGTCACCACAGAAGTACCACCTGCGTGGGCGACATGGGGCATACCAAGCATTAAACATAACAACCAAAAAATACGCATAAATTCTCCTCATTAAACCAATATATTTCAGTCCAACTGTCACCTGTAGGGTGAAGGTTAAAAAGAATGTTCATATAAAGGTATTCGTAAGCCAGCAGAAATTTATGACACAAAAGTGAAAAAAACTCTCATAAAGCATGGCGATGTCTTACGGACTGTGCAAGTTACATAGATTTTTCGATAAGACTTAACTCAATGCTGGTTATCTGCTTATATTTTGCGATAAGATATTAAATGAACTTAACTTAACTTGAATTATCTGATTTAACTCAAATATAGACTGTTGAGATAAAACCAAAAAATTAAATGTCAGAAAAACAAAACAAACATGAATTAGGCGCGGAACTGTTAGAGCAGACCGAAACTGAATTCAAAGAACCTAAAATGTATAAAGTCATGCTCTTGAACGATGACTATACACCCATGGATTTCGTCATTGAAGTGTTACAAAAATTCTTTGAGATGGATGAGCAAAAAGCCACCCAAATCATGCTGCATGTCCATACCAGAGGTCAAGGGCTGTGCGGCGTTTATACCCATGAAGTGGCCGAAACCAAAACTGCACTGGTCAATGAGTACGCCAGAGAACATGAACACCCATTGTTGTGTGTTGCGGAGGTGGTGTAATGCTAGACATTCATTTAGATCAAAGCATCAATAAAATTTATAAGCTGGCCCGTAAACAAAGGCATGAGCTGTTGACCATGGAGCATTTGATGTTGGCTTTAATCAACAACAAACACGCCCGCCAAATCCTCAACAGTGTGGGGGCTGATAAGCAGTTATTACAACAGGAGTTAGAGGTCTTGATAGGACAACATGTCAATATCCTACCAGCAGACTCCGAGCTCGAAACACAGCCAACCTTGGCATTCAGACGGGTTATCCAAAGAGCCATTTATTCAGCCCAGTCAGCAGAACTCAAAAACGTCACCGGTGACAGGGTGTTGGTTGCCATGTTTGATGAAATGGATTCACACGTGGTTTACTTGTTAAATAAACAAGGCATCACGCGTTTTGATGTGGTACGCAGTATTGCCCATGGTGATCCCGATGTCAGTGATGACTCTCTGAAACCAGAAACCTTGAATCAAAATGATGAGCCTTTGGCTGAAGTAGAAAAGAAAGATTCTGGCAAGGAATTCTTGATTGACTTGAACAGCAAAGCTGCTGCAGGTGATATTGATCCGCTGATAGGCAGGTCAGCAGAGCTCGAACGCATGATACAAATTCTCATGCGACGGTCAAAAAATAATCCGTTGCTGGTTGGTGAGCCTGGTGTGGGTAAAACCGCCATTGCTGAAGGCTTGGCCTTACACATTGTTAATAAACAAGTTCCTGAAGTGATGCTGGATGCGCAAGTTTTTGCTTTAGATTTGGGTGCATTATTGGCTGGTACCAAATACCGCGGAGATTTTGAAAAACGCTTGAAAGCGGTCATTAATTACATTCAAGACATAGACCATGCCATCATGTTCATTGATGAAATCCACACCATAATCGGTGCAGGGGCTGTGTCAGGGGGTTCTTTGGATGCCTCTAATTTGCTAAAACCTGCCTTGAGCAAGGGCTCTCTGAGATGTATTGGTGCCACAACTCATGATGAAGTGAGAACTGTATTTGATCGAGATCGAGCACTTTCCCGCCGCTTTCAAAAAATCACTGTTACAGAACCGACTCAAGACGAAGCGATTGAAATCATAGAAGGCTTACAACCACATTTTGAAGCATTTCACGGGGTTAAATACCAAGCAGATGCCATCAAAGCTGCAGTCAAGCTATCTGCTAAGCACATCAGTGATAAGTTCTTACCAGACAAAGCCATTGATGCGGTTGATGAAGCTGGATCCTGGCAAAAAATCAAAGGCTTACAAGATCAAGACATTTCTGCCAGTGACATCAAACGTGTGGTCGCATCCATCGCGAAAATACCGGTTGATGACTTGAACCAAGAAGATGGCCAGAAATTACAATCAATTGAACGTAATTTACAACATGTTATCTTCGGACAAGATGAAGCCATTGATATTTTAGCCACTGCCATTAAAATGGCTCGTGCTGGACTGAATCGAGATAACCGCACTGTGGCCAACTTAATTTTTGCAGGGCCTACAGGTGTTGGAAAAACCGAAGTGGTAAAACAGCTTTCTCATCACATGGGATTGAAATTGATTCGCTTTGACATGTCTGAATACATGGAACCACACACAGTTGCCAAGATGATTGGCGCCCCTCCTGGTTACGTAGGTCACGACCAAGGTGGTTTATTGACTGATAAGGTTCATCAAACACCCCATTCAATTGTGTTGTTAGATGAAATAGAAAAAGCGCACCCTGATGTGATGAATATTTTGTTACAAGTGATGGATAACGGTAAATTGACTGATTCAAATGGTCGTGAAACAGACTTCAGGAATGTATTGTTGGTGATGACAACCAATGCAGGGGCCACCACCTTTGGCCTCAATAGTTTTGGCTTCACTGAACAAGACAGAAGCTCCGACGCCATGATTGAGCTGAACCGCCATTTTACCCCAGAGTTTCGCAACCGCTTAGATGCTGTGGTTCCTTTCAAGGCTTTAGAAAAAGTACACATTGAAAAAATTGTGGACAAAATCATCATTGAATTAGAACAACAATTGACAGAACCTGGCATCACTTTCAGCATCACTCAAAAGGCCCGATTGTGGTTGGTAGAGAAAGGCTACAATCCCGAAATGGGTGCGCGACCGATGCAAAGGGCCATTGATCAACACGTCAAAAAACCATTGGTTGATGGAATCCTATTTGGCAAACTAAAGAAAGGAGGTTTGGTTAAAATCAATGTCATCAATGATGCACTGGTATTCGAAATCATCCCAAGTACTTTACTGCTTTCAGCGGCTGAAGAGAGTCCAACCGCACACTGATACATCAATGACTGACTCAGCTTGCTGATCAGTCTTTGATTAATTATTTACTGCGAAATGTGATTCGACCTTTACTTAAGTCGTAAGGAGTGAGTTCAACTGTGACGGTGTCTCCAGTTAAAATTCTGATGTAGTGTTTGCGCATGCGACCTGAGATGTGAGCGGTAACAATGTGACCGTTTTCTAACTCAACTCTGAACATGGTATTAGGTAAGGTATCAATCACTTTACCTTCCAATTCAATTACGTCTTCTTTCGCCATATATTTCCTAGAACAATTCCTAAGCATTAAAAAACGCGTATTCTATCAGAAATACGCGTTTTTTGCAGAAAACTTATGAATCTGACTTCAGACTCAGTTCAGAATTTCGAACCCGTTGGCAAAAATCAAATCATCAAAAAATGGTGTGATTAGATTTGCATCAAATTGATTGCCAGCATTCTCCAAGCCAGACAGTGATACTTGACCCGCTTGAGGGGGTGAATCAGTGGTAAAGGAGAAGCTGTAAAGAACACCCCAGTCTATTTCATTGCCCGCTGTAGATTGCAGTGTGAGTACATCGTTGCTGCGAATAGCAGTCCAATCATTGGATGAGTCTGAATCGGTATCTGCAAAAACAAAATTCGTCATTGAAGCCGAGGCAGCCAAAGGCATTGAAATGGTTTGTATTTGTGGGTCATAATCATGGTTTTCTACCATATAGTTATAGCGGTATGAGCCATCTTTATTATCAATCACTTTTACAGCCACAGTTAAATGCCCTTCATTGGCTTGCAAGATTCTTTGTGAAGCAGTTCCATTTATTAAATCAAAGCTGTTGGGGGTAACATATTGATCACTGGCAGAACCTTGGGCAAATGAGCTGACGCTGTTCAGATCCCAGCCACTGCCATTGGCAGTGATTTGATACTGTTTGTGACCCATGTTATTAAATATATCCACATCATCACGAACGATGTACCAAGATGATACATAATAAGGTAAGGAATCATCAGCAAAATCTGCTTCAGCCACCACCATTCTATTTTCACCAATTGCAGAGGAGCTGTTGTCTTGAACACCATCGCCGTTTTGATCAAAAAAAGATCCCGTACTGTTCCAAAGACCGTTAAAAACGCTGATGTTTTGTCTGGGCCCTAAATGATTTGACAAGTGATTGTTGCCTACACTGTATTTATCCTGGCAGGTTGGAAACAAAACTTGCCCACCAGGGCAGATACAAGATGTGTTGACTGTAAAAAAAGCATGTTTAACCCCAGAAACACCAATCTGTTCAAAACGATTATCAATTTCTCTGTACATGTTCCAAATCAAAAATGGGTGCTGGTCATTGCCATAGGGAGGAAAAGTACCATCAAATTTTTCGTACCAGGCCACGTCAGCTGTACCGACGCTTTCTAAGGTCGCAGAAGGTGTGAAAATAACATTTTGGGCATCGAAATCACCTAGATACTCAACCTCGTCCATGCCAATCAAAGCCACATCAACATCAGGGTTATCAGGTGGCCAGTTATCACCAGCTGAACAGGCACCAAAAGGCAGGGGCTGGGCTTGGTAACTGGCTGGAATAAGTAAATTAGAATACAGGTTGACTTGCCCGGCGATGTGGTTTGCTAAATCAGGCATTTGTATTTTTGCGGCCAACCAAGGGCTGATTCGCAAGTCCATGTTAGTAAAAAAAACCTGGGTTTGTTGTTGATTAAAACCAGCATGGATGTTGTTCAGGAAAAACACCACTTGTCCATCTTGGTTAACCAAATCCAAAATCGTTAAGTCACCAGATTTAATTGGTTCTGTGGTGGGTCTTACTGACAGGTTTTTGAATGTGATGCTGCTGCCTTGGGGCAATTGCCAAGAAAACTCACCCTCCAGATTCAGCTGGCCTCCTTGAACTGCTTTCAAAGCGCCATAGGGCGCATATAACTGCAGCCCACCAGTGGCTTTAACCGGCATTCTGAGGATGTTTTTTGACCAATCTTCATGCCTTTGGCTCACACCGTCTTGAACCTGCACCCCAAATTGACTTAACAATTGATAAAAAGTATGTATTTCGATGTGGCCGCCATCAGAAGCCACTGAACTGGAAAGCGCTTGTTTGTTACTTAAACCTACAGATGCCGCCAACAGACAACAGATAAATGTAATTATTCTCATGGTCAAATTTATAATTAAATAACTAATTATTCTATCACAAGAGAATTATTTTCAACCAGCCAAAAGCCAGTTTATTGGCTCCATACTGTGTTTTATGAGACTTTCATTACACTTTGAAAAATGACCACATCCCAAAAACCCACGATGTGCAGAAAGTGGTGATGGATGCGGGGCATTGAGCACCAAGTGCTGCTTTGAATTGATTTGGGCGCCTTTTTTTTGGGCATAAGCACCCCACAGCATAAACACCACATGTGGACATTGTTGATTAATGACTTCAATAACTTTATCAGTGAAAAGCTCCCAACCCTTCCCTTGGTGGCTACCGGCTTTCGCTTCCTCAACACTCAATACACTGTTAAGCAACAACACCCCTTGATGAACCCACTGAATCAGGTTACCAATGCGATTATCAATACCCAGATCTGCTTTAATTTCTTTGAAAATATTAACCAATGAAGGCGGAATTTTGATGCCATCAGGCACTGAAAAGGACAAGCCATGAGCCTGCCCTCGCCCATGGTAAGGGTCTTGCCCTATGATAACCACCTTAACGCGATCAAGTGGCAAGCTGTTCAAAGCATTGAACATCAAATGACTGGGAGGATATATGGTTTTATTGGCTTGTTTTTCGGCTTTCAAGAAAGACTTCAATTCTTGCATGTACGCTTGGTTAAACTCATCTTGAAGATACGCTAACCAACTGTCTTCAAGTTGCGGCTTCACTGCTTAATCTGTTTTACCGCGGTGGAACTGCGTGAAACGAATCTGAAATTTAATCTTCTTGACTAAGGCTTCTTGATTCACCGGTTTACCAATCAAGTCATTGGCGCCTAAATTGAGAATTTGTTTTTGATTTTCGGTGTTTTCATCACCAGTCATGATGACCAGCGGCATTTCAATTTTATCTAAATGCAAATCATTGCGCACATAATCCAGAATTTCTAAAGCTGTTTCATTGTTCTTCAAATAGTAATCGGTCAGGACCAACTCAAAGCCTTCATAGGCAGCATTTCTATCTGGAATAACGGCTTTGGCATCGGTAACACTGAGTGTGTGGGTGATTTCTAAATTGTGATTTTGTAACAGTTTTTTGGTCGCATGGGCCACCACCGCAGAATCTTCAATATAAAGAATCTTGCCATTGATTTGATCATCAGGTCTGAGCAAGCCACGTAAAAATATTTCCAAGCCTTTTTGACCCGCAGCTTTATCAATGTAATCTGTAACATCACTGCTTAAAACGCGATCTTTTAGCCGTGTATCAACATCTCCAGAAACAATGATGACCGGTAAATAATGGTGGTTTTCCCGCACATACTGACAGATGGCTGTGCCATCATCATCTGGCAGACGCAAAGCAGAAATAATCAGGTCAACACGGTTGTTTTTCAGCGTGGTGATGGCTTGCTCAACGGTTTCAACACTGAATACATCTGTGTAAGGTCGGATTTTCTTGACCAACTTTTCAGTTAATCTTCTGGCCAACTTTGACGAATCTGCAATCAATACTTTTTGGGATTCACTCATAGGAATATTGTACACCAATCAAGCCAATTCTAAACTGCCAATCTTTCATTTTGCAATCCAAATGACATTCGTTGAGGTGCATCATAAATTTCTGATGTGGTTGGACGCACTGATTCTGGCTCCCATCCAAGAAATACCCACTGCAATGGCTCCAAACCCAAAATACTCTGTTGATGTGGGCGTTCTCAATTGAATGGCTTGACCAAATGATTGCGACAATTCCTGGATGGGTAATTGCAACCACCACAAAGTGATACTTAACAGCATCATAGCCACCAATGCAGCGGCTAATCCATAATAAATCCCGCCATACAGAAATCGCCGGCGAATTTGACCTGCAGTGGCTCCAAGTAACTTCTTCAAACTGATTTCACTCTTATGAGCAGCCACCTCACTGCCAATTGAATGGCTTAAAAAAACAAACACAATAGTCAAGAAAACCACAATACTGGCTTGCATTAAATAATAAAAGGCCTGGGTTAAGGTTTTTAGTTGGTTGAACCAATCAGCATCAAAACTGACGTATTCTATATCGGCTTGTAATTGTAGTTTTTGCGCCAGACTTTGCAGCTGCTCAGTGGTTGCATTGGGGTTGGGTTTGAGCAAAATTTGATCCGGTAACTCATGGCTTTTGATGACTTCGATGATTTGATTCAGTTGCGGATCATTGTTCAAACTGGCTTTGATGGTGTCGTTATCAATCAAAGTGACCTCAGCAATTAACTTCCGATCGCTCAAATCATGTTGCAAAGCCTGTATCTGACTGGTATCCAAGCCTTGCTTGAGAAATATAGCCATACTGCCCTGTCCTTGCCATTGAGCTTCTACTTCTGCGAAGTTCTGCCACAAAGTCCACATCACCAGAGGTAAATAAAAGCAAATACCCAAGGTAATGATGGTAAACAAACTTGATAAAGGTGCCATCAAAGGCATCTTCAAACCTTCTTTCAGGGCCCTGAAATGACCCCGGTACCAACGTTTAAATGCACTGGGTGTGTTTTTTACCGGTTGATTCATGGATAACTCACTTTTGTGCCGGCCTGTAGTCATCAATCAATTGACCTGAATCTAAAATCAACACCCTTTTACGCAGGCGTTTAATTAGAATCAAATCGTGCGAGGCAATCACCACGGTGGTACCTGCCGCATTGATTCTCATGAACAATTCCATCAGCTCTAAAGACATATCTGGGTCCAGATTACCAGTCGGCTCATCAGCCAATAAAATATCCGGCTTACTGACTATGGCTCTGGCAATACCCACCCTTTGTTGTTGCCCACTGGATAACTGACTTGGGTAATAGGGTAATTTGTCGGCCAATCCAACTTGTTGAAGTATCACCCTGGCTTGTTTCAAACTTTCAGTTTGACCATAGCCTCGAATCCAAAGCGATAAAGCCACATTGTCTAAAATGGTTCTATTTTCCAACAAGCGGTGATCTTGAAAAATCATTCCCAGACCTTGGCGGTATCGTGGCAATTGATGGTCTTTAAGTTGACGAAGCTGGAAACCATTGACCTCAGCTTGACCATAACTCATCTCTTCAATTTTCATGATTAACTTCAGAATCGAAGTTTTACCAGCTCCTGAATGGCCGGTTAAAAACAGCATTTCACCCGCTTTAACTTCGAAACTGACATCAGCCAAGGCTTTGCTGTGTTTGCCGTAAGATTTGCTGACTCGATTAAACGCTATGATCATGCTTTTGTGTATGGGTTTTCTTGGTTGGTATGGCCTACTGAATGATGGTATTGATTTGAAAAATCGGTAACAACATGGCCAAAACAATAAATAGTACCATCAATCCAACAAATAATATAGCCAAAGGCTGGATCGCACCAATCAGGGTTTTGATTTTGTTTTCCACATCTTTTTCTTGTACCACCGCAGCCCTGACCAGCATTTGGCTGAGTTGACCGCTTTGTTCTCCTGAATGAACCAACTTAACACTCAACGGTGGAAATTGATCAGTACTTTTCATCGCTTGGGCCAATGAGCTGCCTTCACGAACTGCTGAGGCAGTGTGCTCACAAGCTGCATAGATTACTCGATTATTAACCACTTGTTTCGCCAATGACAAAGCGGACACAATCGGCACTGCACTTTGGGTTAAAATACCTAAAGTGCGGGTGAAACGGGCTGCTTGAGAAACCCGCACCAATCGCCCTATGCCAGGTAATTTAAGCATGAATTGATGCCAACCCAGTTGGAATGGTGGGTAATTGCGTAGCATCAGAAAAGCCACCAACAAAAGCCCCAACAGAACCAATAGATAAACGCCATAACTGGCTAAAAAATGGCTCATTGAAATCAACACACGAGTCATCAAAGGCAACTGAACCTGAGTGCTTTCAAACACCTGAATCACTTTCGGTACAATGTAAATCATCAAACCTGCAACCACCACCACCGCAGTAATCATCAGTACAATGGGATAAATCAAAGCGGTCATCGACTGCTTGCCCATTTCGTCACGGGTTTCTAAATAGTCTGCCAGCTGCAACAAAACCGGTTCTAATTGGCCCGACTGTTCACCGGCCTCAATGCTGGTAGCCACCAATTCATCAAAGGCGCGAGGAAATATCCGCATCGCTGTGGCCAATGATTGTCCTTCTAATACTTTGGCATGAATGGTGGAAAGTATGCGCTCACTGCTTTTGCTTTCACTTTGTTCAACCAAGGTTTTCAGCGCATCATCAATAGGTAAACCAGCTTGCACCAAAGTGGCCAGCTGCCTGATTAACAGTGGCAGTTCAGTTTTCTTCAAATTCAAGCGTTGCGTGCGTTGATCTGATGCTGAATTAAAAGCGGGGCCATCTTGTTGTCTTTCGATGACTTGAGAAACCTGAATGGGAACCAAATCTCGGTTTCTTAATTGTTGCCTGGCCTGCTTTTCGTTATCCGCTTGGATAATGCCTTTCTGCTGTTTTCCTGAGGCATCCAGTGAAATGTATTCGTAAGCTTCCATGGCGCCTTATCCGCTGTGAATAACGCGCAAAATTTCGTCAATGGTGGTTTCACCCGCCATTAACTTTTCTCTGGCATCAGTTTCAATACTGGCATGGGTTTGGTGGGCATAATCAGCCATCTCATTTTCTGCTTTATTTTGATGAATCATGGTTTTCAGAGCTTGATCCATGGTCACAATTTCAAACACCCCCAAGCGTCCAGAATAAGCTTGATTAACCGGTAATTGTTCATCGGCTTGATACACTGAAACCACTTCATCTGGCAAAGCCAAAACCCGTTTCATTGATTCATCAAGCACTTGTGGTTTTCGGGTCGCTGGATTCAAACGTTTGACCAACCGCTGTGCGATCACAGCTTTGACTGATGAGGCCAATAAAAACGGCGCAACGCCCATATCTATCAAACGCGTGATGGCGCCAATGGCGGTGTTGGTGTGTAAGGTTGAAAACACCAAATGCCCAGTTAAACTGGCTTGGATGGCAATTTCAGCGGTTTCCAAGTCACGGATTTCACCAATCATAATCACGTCTGGATCCTGGCGCAAAATGGCCCGTAAACCACGCGCAAATGACATGTCTACTTTGTTGTTCACTTGGGTTTGGCTGATGCCTTCCAGGTGATATTCAATGGGATCTTCGATGGTCATGATGTTTCGAGACCGTTCGTTGATGGCCTCTATAGCTGCATACAAGCTGGTGGTTTTACCGGAACCAGTTGGGCCAGTAACCAAGATGATACCATGTGGAAGCTTGACCAAATCTTGCATCAAGTCCAAATGTTGTTGGTTCATGCCCAGTTGTTTTAAGCTGAGTTGTCCAGCCTTTTTATCCAGTAAGCGCATCACTATGCGCTCCCCAAATGCACCTGGGATGGTCGAAACCCTGACATCAATCGGGTGTGCTGCAATTTTCAATGAGATCCTTCCATCTTGTGGCAGCCGTTTCTCTGCAATGTCCAATTTAGACATGATTTTAACCCGCGAGGCTATCAATTGAGCCAAGCTCCTGGGCGGGGTCAATACTTCTTGTAATTCACCATCAACTCGGTATCGAATAGAGACATGGTTTTCGCCTGGTTCGATGTGAATGTCCGAGGCATTCAGCTTGACGGCATCTGCTAACAGCGCATTGATCAAGCGTATAATGGGCGCATCATCATTACTTTCAAGCAAATCTTCAGGTTCAGCCAAGACTTCAGCAATTTTTGAAAGCTCTGCTTCACTGTTGTCCATATCAGCCACCACATCATCGGTCATCGACTGCTGGTGGTGGTATATTTTTTGAATGATTTGTTGGTAGGCTTGTGCTTCAAAAAATTGAATCTCAACCGCTTGTTTACTTAACCTTTGCAATTCAGCAATCGCTGCTGGTGATGCATTTTTGGATACTGCCAAGGTGATGTCACCATTTTCTTGTTGTTTTAAAATGGTGGCACCACGATTTTTAGCAAAGCTGTAAGATGGCAGTTTAAGGGGTGGCTGAACTGACATTGAACTATTGGTCGTCAAGATCAGGCAGTGTTGGTTCACCACGCCTGAATTTTTCTGGGGTCAATTCATCCAACTGTTGTTGACGTATATCATTGTAACGTTGTTTGCTGATGTCCTCTTGGTGCAAATCATCACGCAATATTTGTGGGTGAATAAAAATCATTAAATTTCTTTTAACCCGAGACCTTTTCTTGGTTCTGAACAGGTTTTTAACCAATGGGATGTCTCCTAACAAGGGTACTTTTCTGATGGTTTCCTGTACTGAATCTTCCATTAATCCACCCAACACCAATATAGAGTTATCTGGAATCATAACTGATGTACTGAGTGTTCTTTTATTGGTCACCACATCTACTGCACTGACTGTGGTGGCGTCGATACTTGATACTTCCTGTGCAATATCAACCACAATTTGTCCACCTTCGTTGATGTGTGGTGTTACAGTTAATGATAAACCCACATCTTCCCTTTGAATGGTTGTAAATGGATTGGGTGAGCCATTGGCATCTGAACTGCCGGTCGCGGAAAACTGTCCGGTCACGAAAGGCACCTCCTGTCCCACTGACAATGAGGCTTCTTGGTGGTTCAGTGTTACCACCGAAGGTGTTGATAAAATATTGTTGTTACCATTGGTTCCCAAGGCTTTTAACAGGCCTCCAAATTTAAAAATTTGTTCACCGTTATTACCGGTACCAAAATTCAAATAGCCTAGATTCAACCCACCTGCCAACAGACTACCAAACACATCCAATGGGTCTTCTGCGCCCAAATTAGGTAAAGTACTGCCGGTGAATGAACCACCTACGATGCCATCATCGCTGTCTCCGGCTATAGGCGCAAACCAATCAATGCCGAGCTCTTGTGAGTTATCCACTGATATTTCAGCAATGATGGCCTCAATCAACACTTGTTGACGCCTGATATCCAGCATGTCAATGGCTTGTTGGACATTTCGATAGATGGCTGGTGGTGCATTGATAACCAAACTGTTGGTCTCAGCATGAGCTTGAATGCTGACGTTATTGTCATCATTCTCACCTTGCCCACCACGCTTGGCCAAGTTTTCAAGAATCGGCACCAGTTTATCTGCCGCCGCGTATTTCAAGAAAATCACCTGTGCTTGGGTATTGGTGTCCAATGGCACATCCAATTGAGCGATGATGCTCATTATTTTGGTTTTTAATGATGGGTTGGCGTTAACAATCACCGAATTGGTACGTGTATCAGGCACAATTTTAGATTGAGGCCCCAGCGCATTGGTTGAGTCTAACAATTGAGACAAGGTATCGGCCACATCTTGGGCGTTGGCAAATTGCAGTGGGATGAGCTCAATTGAAGAGTCTGATTTGCGATCAATATTGGCAATCAACTGTTCCATCTTTTCGACGTTGCCAGCCCGATCAGAAACAATCAATAGATTAGAATCCTTGTTGCTGATTATCTTGGCTTTGTTGTTCATCGACTTCAGCATGGTCATCACTTCTTCGACAGGAATGTGCTTGATGCGAAATATCTTGGTCATCAATTGATCCGGATGATTGCTGGTCAACCCGGATAAAGGATTGCTTTTATCTATCGGAATAATTTTGATGGTGTCACCCTGAGTCTCGGTAGTAAAGCCATTAACACTGAGTATAGACAAGAACAAATCATAAACTTTGTCTTCAGAAACTGGTTGACCTGAGATGACCGTTATTTTACCTGTGACTTCAGGATCGATAACAAAGTTTTTACCCGTGATGTCACTGATGGTTTCAACCAACAACCTGATTTCAGTGTCTTGTAAGTTCAAGGTATGCATGTTGTCTTCTGACCAAGCAGCCAGATTCACCAGTAAACTAAGTATCAAGATCAAGGCTATTTTGCTTTTGTTCATTATTGGAACTCTGAAAGGTTGAGATTTAAATTCATTTTACGGCCATTGCGCATGACTGTCACGTTGACATTGTCTTTGCTTTGTAGTTCTTGCTGCAGAGAAAGCATGTTTTGATAGGAAATATCCACCCCATTAACTGCCACAATTTGATCGTTAGATTTCAGTCCTTGCTTAAGCATGGCGCTGCTGCTGGCCAGCTGTGAAACACGCAGGCCGGCCACATTACCTTGGCCATCTTTAACGATACTGACTTTACCTGCCAATTGTCTGATTTTATTGGGGTCATACTTTTGTTTATTCAGAACCTCCTGCCAATCTGAAGATTGATTGATGTGGTTGGCAATACGGGCTGAAGATGCTTCATTCTTGTTACTGATGGCAGCGGAGTCATTGGCAGGTTTAGTTGCTGTCGAGAGAATGGCACCTTTACTTAATGACAGTTTTTCACTTTTTCCTCCATCGCGCCTGAGAATCAGGTGATTGTCATAGACAGCAGCCAGTTCAGCCAAACCATAAACATCATCACCCACTTCAAATTTCTGCTCTTCACCCTGTCGGTTACGAATATAAGCCCGACCTTGGTTTGAATCATCGCTGGAAAAAATGCCAGTGACGATTAAATCCAATGATGACTCACTTTGAAACATATCCAAGGGCAGCTCACTGGTACTGGAGGAGCCAAACAAATGATAGCTTGAAAGTTTAGGGATTTGGGCAGGATTTGATAAAAGAGTGGGTGGTGCTGTGACTGCTTCAATGTCGTTTGATTGATGTTTTGGGAACAATAAAAATTGTACCCACAACCACACGATCAGCCCCAGCAGCACCCATGTAATAACTTGTTTAAAATATTGCTTGTATTTACTCAATAGTTAGTTTTTAAAACTCTGATTCTTTAATATCCATCAAAGTATCAGCACCTGTCATGATGGTGGCTTTCAATGCATGACATCTGGGTAGAATTTTTGCGAAATAGAAGTTCGCAGTTTTCTTCTTGCCGTTGTAAAAGTCGGCACCCAACTGACCTTTGTTGTTGTCAGCTGAATTATGCATTTGGGCCCAGAAATATGCAAGGATTACATGGCCGGATAACATCAAATAGTCCACCGACGCAGCGCCTACTGAATTGGGATCTTTCTGCGCTTGAACAGTGATGAATTGAGTCACTTCTTGCCACATGTCTAAATAGTTTTGTAGCTCTTGATTAAAAGGTGAGTCGGTTTCTTTGATGAATGTTTGTATGATGTCGGCCATTTCGCCGATTTGACCTTTTTGCATCATCAGCAATTTACGACCGGTTAAATCCAGAGCCTGAATGCCTGTGGTACCCTCATACAAAGTAAATATTTTTGCATCACGGTGCCACTGCTCTTGTCCATATTCACGAATGTAGCCATGACCTCCATGAGTTTGTATGCCATAATTGGTGGCCTCTAAAGCCACTTCAGTCAAAAAAGCTTTGATAATTGGAGTCAGGAATGCCAACAATTTATCGGCACGATTTGCCTCTTCTTGGTCTTTACTGTGTTTAATGATTTCAATTTGTTGTCCCACAAAATAAGCCATCGCACGGTTTCCCTCGGCAAAAGCTTTTTGCGTTAACAACATGCGCCTGACATCAGGATGGACGATAATTGGGTCAGCTGGCTTTTCTGGATATTTTGGGCCAGTAGCAGCACGCATTTGTAAACGCTCTTTGGCGAAGGCCAAAGAATTTTCATAAGAAGCCTGGGTTGCAGATAATCCTTGGATACCGGTATTCAAACGAGCACCGTTCATCATGGTGAACATGATTTTTAACCCATCATTACCTTCACCAATTAAGAATCCTTTGGCACCATCAAAATTCATCACACAAGTCGCTGAGCCATTTAAGCCCATTTTGTGCTCAATACTACCAGCTCCAAGCGTATTTCTTTGTCCTAATTCTGAATCATCATTAAGCAACACCTTGGGTACCAAGAATAAAGAGATGCCTTTGGTGCCTTTGGGAGCATCTGGTAACCTGGCCAACACCAAATGAATGATGTTGTCAGTCAAGTCATGCTCACCTGAAGTGATGTATATTTTGGTTCCTGTAATTTCAAAGGATCCATCATCACTGGGTTTTGCAGCGGTATTGACTAAGCCCAAATCTGTACCACATTGTGGCTCAGTCAAACACATGGTACCCGACCATTCGCCTGTGGTTAACTTGTGTAAGAACTTTTGTTTCAGTTCATCTGAAGCGAACTCAGTTATCAACTCTCTGGCACCATGAGTCAACCCTGGGTAATTAGACCAACCTGGACAATAATATGTGTTCAATTCACCTAAAATGAGTTGTAACCAGTAACTTAAACCTTGACCACCGTATTCTGGATCACCATCCAAAGCGGCCCAACCTGATTCAACAAATTCTTTATAAAGTTCTTTGAAGCCATCAGGAGTGGTCACGGTGTTGCCCTCGTGGTGACAACCTTGCTCATCGGCATTGCGGTTCAAAGGGCCCGCGTTTTCATGTAAAAACTTAGATGCCTCTTCAACAATGGTCATGAAGGTTTCAGTATCTAAGTCATCATGTACGCCCAGTTTTTTATAGTGTGAAGTGAGGTCAAGCACTTCATCAGCAATGAATTGTATGTCTTTTATTGGTGCGGGTAAATTGGCCATAATTCAAACGTTCGTTTTAAGGAAAAAGCATTTTATCATTCACCTTGTGGAAATGAAATAAAGAATATAAACAAATCAAACGATTTTTTTGTTTTACGTCACAGATGTCAAGTGAATTTTGCCATCACAGTCAATTGCAGTTGTTTTTAATTTTTTCAATCAGTTAAAATGTAAGAATGCAATCAGGGCAAATCACCGTTTTACTGAATCAAGCCAGTCCGAATAACAAAGCGGATTTAGACCATATTTATGCATTGCTTTACAACGAAATCAAAGCCGTTGCCAACAACCAATTGGCACACATTTATAATAACAACACCATCAGCGCCACTGTTCTGGCTCATGAGTGTTATCTGAAATTAATCCAACTCGAAAAACCCAACCACCAGGACCGTCGGCATTTATTGAATTATTTAGCCAAAGCCATGCGACGTTTTCTGATTGATCAAATTCGCAGTAAAAACCGCGACAAAAGGAAGGGGCAAGTGAGTTACAACCAAATGTCACAGATTTTAGGTGCTGAAAATATTGAGTTTAATTTGCTTGAAATTGATCGATTAATTGATCAGTTAACAGACATAGATCAGCACTTGGCTGAACTCTTTCAACAAAAAATAATTTTCAACTTCACTTTCAAAGAAATGGCAGATATGTTCGACTTATCTGAACGCCAAGTGATACGTCAATGGAACCAAGCCAAAACACTGTTACTGACCATGATGGAAAACCAAGATGGACCTGAATAAACTCAAACAAGCCAATCAAATCTATGAGTCATTAGCAGACAAAACCATTGATGAAGCCATGCATCAATTAAACACCTTTGACAACTTAGATAAAGAAGTGTTGAGCTTGGTCAAAAGCCTGATCAGTAACAGCCAACAACCCAGTGCCTATTTTGACCAAAAAGTCAGTCAACATTATCAGACCATGCTGAGCAAAAGTTGGCAAGTTGGTGATCAAATTGGCGGTTATGAACTGCTCAGTTTAATTGGACAAGGTGGCATGTCAATGGTTTATAAGGCACAACGCATAGACAGTGAAACACAAAAACCAGTGGCCATCAAACTGTTCAACCTGCCCAACCAAAGTACTGAATTGAAAGCCCGATTCCAAGCCGAACAAAACATTCTGGCGGAACTTTCACACCCCAATGTGATTGATTTTTATCACGGCGAAAACGCTGACCAAGGCGATGCATACATTGTCATGGAATTGATTGATGGCGGCCTGTCCATTGATGAGTTCGTTCAAACACAACAACTCAATACCAAACAAATCGTGGCTTTACTGATTCAAGCAGCTCAAGCCCTCCAATACGCCCACAATCATTTGATCATTCACCGAGATGTGAAACCATCCAACTTAATGGTCACCACCAGCGGTCAACTCAAAGTTTTGGATTTTGGTATCGCCAAACTGATCAAACCGCAAGGCGTTGGGTTAAATAGTTCATCGAGCGAAAGTCAAGTCCAAGACACAATAATGGCCTTAACACCCTCGTTTGCCTCGCCTGAGCAAATCAACGCCCAATCTATTGATATCACCACCGATGTTTTTTCTTTGGCAGCAGTGGCCGTGTATTTGTTGACTGGACAACAGCCTTTCCCAGCCAATCGCATGCTCAAGTCGTGTGCTGATGACGAGGCTCACCTCAGAAAGTTACTGAAAACCCACATCCAAGATCACGACTTACGAAACATACTAACCCAGGCACTGCAGCAAAACAGCAAACACCGCTACGCCAACATGTATGCTCTCAGTGAAGACTTAAGCGCCTGGTTGGCGCAAAAACCAGTCAGCGCAAGCAATGATTCATGGTGGTATCGATTGAATCGCTTTGCTCATCGGCGCACCGCTTTATTCACCACCTCACTGGTGTTATGTGCAACAGTAATGGCTGCCATCATTGCTTTAAGTGTGCAAAACCAAGCCATCAAATTTGAAGCTGAAAAAGCCGCAGCTGTGAAAAACTTTATGCTCGATGCTTTCAGTGTCACAGACCCCAATTATTCACAAGGCACAGACATTTCCAGTAAGGATTTATTGCGTTTATCTGCTGAAAAAATCACCGTTGCCAACAACATGGACGAGGACATTAAAATTGAGCTGCTGTTGGCTTTGGCGATGGCCAACGGGCGGCTAGGCTTTTATCCAGAAGCGATTGCATTATTGAATGACGCCGCACAACTTCAACCCGAAAATGAACAAGTCACCGCTTTATTGGCCCAATACTTGTTCAATGCCGGAGAAATTGAAACCGTCAATACACTGTTACTTCTGACAAATGAGAACAGCTTCAATTCAAAAACAGATCGAGCTGCCATCATACGAATTCGAGCGCTTGCACTGGCTCAAGCGAGCGAATATGACCAAGCTTTTGCTTTAATTAAAAGCCTGAAATTAATTGATGGAGGGAACCCATTGCTCGATCAGCCGGTGTTGGCAGAAATACACTACCTCAAGGGTGAGTCAAACAAGTCCATTGCCATCATAAACCAACTCAAATCAGACCACCCATTAGCAGCGACTGACGTCACCAATTTAGCACTTAATTCAGATTTGGTGCAATACCATGATCAAATGGGTAATTACAATGCAGCCATGACGTTGACTCAGGAGAACATAACAGCATTCAAAAAAATACTGGGCGACCAACACCCTGATTTGGGCTTGGCATACAATGCACTGTCTGTATTTCAAAGATTAGATGGCAAGCTGGATGAAGCTTTAGCCAGCGCCAAAATCAGTGAACAAATCTATCGCCAGCGATACGGCGACAGCAGTGAGGGGCTGGCTCAAGCATTGGGCAACATTGGGGTGACTTTGTATTATCAGCAAGAACCAATCCCTGCCACCCATAACTTAACAGCTGCTGCAGATATGCTCAGCTCTATTTTTGGCGAAGACCACCCTGAAACCATGACTGCTAAAGCCAACTTGGCCACCATTCTAAATGCAGTAGGATTTCCAGAACAAGCACTGCCCATTCTTCAGCAGATTCACCAGTTTGAAAGTCAAACAATAGGTGAGACACATAGATCTGCACTTTACACACAGATGTCTTTAGCACTGACTCTGGCCAACCTGGATCAGTTTGATTCAGCAATCGCGCATGCCAAACAGAGCATTCAGCTGATTACCGAAAATTATCCAAACCGGGCTGACTTTATCAATCACTCTCACAGTGTGCTTGGGCGGGTTTACTACATGGCAGCTGAGCATGAACTGGCCATAGAACAAAATTTAATCCACATTGATAATTGGACTGAAGGCAATGAAAACAACTACGCCAGGTCTTTGCAGTTGATTGCTGGGAGTTATTTTGCTTTGAAATCATTTGATCAAGCCAATCAATTTGCACAAAAATGGACCATGCACCTGGCCAAAATATATGGTGAATCAGATATCAAGCACTTACAAGGTTTGTTAGATTGGGCTGAAAAGCTCGAGAACAATGATCAGTCTGATCCAGCAAAAAAAATTGCACTTCAAGCTCAAGAGTTAATTAACAAACATGATTTGGACTATCCAGACATTCAAAAAAGAATACAAAAGCTCAATAAATAAACCTCTCTATTGAGCTTTTTCATGAACCATTGGTGCATTTCCTTTATTCAAAACCATCACTGAAGATTAAATCATCGGGCTGAAACTCTGCAAAAACGGTGCTGCTTTCTGTGACATTGATCAAACATTGATTGCTGCCATTAACTAAAGGGCACCCGCGCCAACCAACAAAATCACTGCCAGCAGATGCATTGGGGAACAAAGTGACCACAGTGCCATTAAAATAGACTTCAGTGCAATCGCTTCCACAAGCAATGCCCGATGGTGTACTGACCACAGTGCCTGAACCTGAACCTTCTTTTATGATGGTCAGTAAAAATTGATCCTCACCAATGTTGTCATACACTTCATCAAAGCCCGCATCATACAAGCCACCTGCTTCACCAGGATCGCCTTGCGGGTTGGTGTTTTCATTGACCGGTGAAACTTGGTATTCAATGTCGCGATCGGTATTCCAGGCAAAGGTATCTTGTTGACACATGTCCACGCCATCAGAGCTGGATAGTTGTCGTGCATCACCGCCAGCTGGATTGATAAAGTCTGCCGTTCCAATTGTATAACTTCCGTTTGGCCAATCACCGACCACATCAACTAAATTACATTTGCCATTAACTGCACCCCCTCTGTTATCGCCACCCTGGGTGTCTTGCCAAATTGAATTTTCTAAGCTGATGGCACCCAAGTTTGCCCAAGCCCATGAGTTTCCACTACCAATATCAGCATCATTGTATGAATTACCCACGGCTGTTAAATGAGCCACCTCAGCGGTGCCCATATTAACCATTAAATAAAAAGCGTCGTTATTAATCATGTTGATATGACTCATTTGTGCGATGCCATTATTTACAGTGTGCACAATGCCCTTGATTACATTGTCAAAAGCCAACAGGTCATTGGCTTCAAAAATCGTTCGACTGATTTTAATTTTTGAGTTATTTACATAAACCACAGAATCTGGATATTCATTGGCTTCAAACTCGGAACAACTGATTAAAAATGGACATGAAGCAACACGATCCATGGTTACTTGAGTGGCACTTGAGCCACCATTGATGGCATACAGACCACTGCCTACGTCAGCATAATTCCTTGCAATGAATGTATTCAACAAAGTGGCTCTGCCGGTACCCCAGACATACACACCCGCCCCAAAACTGGAGGCATGATCACTGATCACCACCCTTGAAGCACCACCATTGGAGAGCAGTTCACCGCCATCATGAACCATGATTCCAGCTGCTGTGGTGGCAGTAAAAAATCCAGCACCTTTAATTTCAGCCCCACCCTTTAACTCAACAAAACAGCCGTCTTCAATGTATAAGTTCCCACCTGTAGAAGCTTCGTTGGATGACAACACGCCAGCTATTTCTACTGCTGTGTTATTACCGAAACACCAAATACCTCCACCTTTTGGAATATCAAAAAAATCACCATTCCCTGCAATCAAACTGTTTTCATCTACTGATAAAAAAGACCCACCCAAGACCCCGAATACCAGCTGCATTTGAGACCACCACCACAGAATCTAAAAATACCGACGAATTGCCATCAACTATTAATCCACGAGAAGCACTGTCAACTAACTGGATACTACGCAAAGTCACAACTGAGCTACCACTGACCTCAAATACAGCATCGCTGCCATTACCTAAAACAGCATTGAGGTCATTGCTAGGATCACCACAGTTGGCATAACCACCTGCAATGGTTAATTCACCTGCTGCTGAACTGTTCCAACCAGATAAGGTGTTGGTACCATCGCCATTGCCAAGGTATGAAACGGTATTGGTCAACCTCACTTCATCATTTTCTGACCCATTCAATGCAGCTGACAACAGCGCCAAGGCCAATGTGTCGTGATGATTAGCACCATTGCATTGTGCGCCCACACCCACATAATGAATGGCTGCTATCACTTGGCTGGTAATCAATAAATTGAGAATAATTAATATAATTTTGATTGTTTTCATTGTCTTACTCCTTATTGCTTAACCCTTACTACGCCAGTAATAGAAAATTCATGACATCCAAATCAAAAAAACCTCACAATGTGAGGTTTTTTGATGTGGTGATTAATTCTAGTGATGAGTTTTAAAAAGGTATTTCATCATCAAAATCATCGAAGTTGGGTGCTGAATTGTTATTATTTTGTTGGTTGTTATTGTTATTGGCTTTGGGTGCCGAAGGCATGGATTGTCCGCCGCCACCGAAACCACCTTGGCCCGAATCACTGCGGCCGCCTAACATTTGCATTTCATTGGCCAGGATTTCCGTGGTGTAACGGTCATTGCCGTCTTTGTCTTGCCATTTATTGGTGCGCAGTTTACCTTCTATATAAACTTGACTGCCTTTTTTCAGGTATTCACCCGCAATTTCAGCCAAACGACTGAAAAAGACCACCCGATGCCACTCAGTTTTCTCTTGCTTGTTGCCGTCTTTGTCTTTCCAGCTTTCTGTGGTGGCCAATGAAATGGTGGTGACCGCTGCGCCAGCAGGTGTGTACCTGACTTCAGGGTCATTACCCATGTTGCCGACCAAGATGACTTTGTTGATGCCTCGTGCCATGATGTGGTTCCTAAAATTCAAAGCTAGATTATAGGGTGCGACCCGAGTCGATTCAAGCCGACATAATTGTTTTTATTGATCAAAAAAAGTTGCGCGTGTCAGAAAAAATTGACAAGACATTCAGAATTCAGCCACAGTTACACAGTGATAAAACCAGCACAATGGCTTTTATTTGGAGAGTGTTTCATGCAAACCAACCGTCACAGCCAGGGGTTTACTTTGATTGAATTAATCATTGCGCTCAGCATCATCTCAATCATCACTGCATATGGCTTACCCAATTACCATGAGTTCAAACAGAACCAAGCCATGACCCAAGAAATCAATCGCTTGTCATCGACCATACGTTTTGCTCGCAGCCAGAGCATCATTAATGGCCAACATGTGATTCTGTGTGCTACCCAGTCATTTACGGCTTGTGATGGTGACAGTCAATGGCATCAGGGTTGGATGGTTTTTATTGACAGCAACCGCAACCGAATCTTTGATGCCAATGACCAAGCTCTTTTACATGAAAACAGTATGAAAGCTGGTCTACAGGCAATGGCCTCTGTGTATCGACCGAAAATTCGTTTTGATGCTACCGGCTTTGCCCCGGGCACCAACTTAACCATTCGTTTTTGTGACAGCCGTGGTGCAGAACATGGCAAGGCCATCATCATCAGCAATGTAGGCAGACCGAGGATTGCACAGCAAATCAACAACTGTAGTTAAGATTGTAAGGTTTAAACGGAGCGGGTGCTAGTTGGTGGTGAAGCTTTCGCCACAGCCGCAAGAGCCAGTGGCATTGGGGTTTTTGTAGACAAAAATCTGGTTAATGCCTTGTTTTTCATAATCGATGACAGTTCCTTCAACCTTATCCAGCGCATCTTTCGGCACGATTAAAGTCACGCCTTTGTCTTCAAGCGTCATTTCATCTTCACTGACCTGATGTGCCAAAGCCACGTCATAGCCCCAACCAGAACATCCCATTTTCTTAACTGCTACACGAAATCCAATGGCAGCTTGGTCCATAGACATGAAATGTAAAATACGATCGGCGGCTTGTTGTGTTAGTTGTAATGACATGATGGTGCTATTGTATCTGATTGTTTGTATTATGTAGTAATTTTCGGGCTTTTCAAGGCGTGTGGCACTGAAAAATGACCCAATAAAATTTTATTGTATCATTAGGGTAATTCAGTTCCAGCAGCCTTTCATGCAGTTTCGGTGAGTCCGTGATTGAATCTAAGACGCAAAACTGATTTAATAATAAAATTCAAACCATAGATAAACCATGAATAAGATATCGACCCCAGATTTGTGTGATGCACACAAAGACAAAATCAAAGTATTGGACCCCATATTCATCAATTATGGCGGTAACTCGAATTTTCATGGCCAAGTGACTACCATCAAATGCCATGAGGACAACTCTTTGGTTAAACAGCAAGCAGCAGAAGCAGGGTTGGGCCGAGTTATGGTGGTCGATGGCGGCGGATCTTTGCGACGGGCCCTGTTGGGTGACATGATTGCCGCTGATGCAGTAAAAAATGGCTGGGCTGGTTTGGTGATCTATGGCTGCATTCGCGATTGCGATGAAATTGCTGAATTGAGTCTGGGCGTTAAAGCTTTGAACACCATTCCAGTAAAAACCGATAAACGCGGTTTGGGTGATTTAAATGTGGCGGTTACCTTTGCAGGCCAAACCATCCATCCAGGTGATTGGATTTATTGTGATAACAATGGTGTTATTGTGGCTGAAGAAAAGCTCAATTGATACCACACATTCAATTAGCCTGAATTGACCAAAATGAGTTGAACTGCTTGGCTGCAAGAAGTTATCCTTGACCTTCAATCCTGAGGTTAACAGCCGACATTAACACTTCGATGGGAAAGGTGTTGGTAGATAATTCGATACTCTGTCTGGATTTTTAGCTCTCAGACCATCAATCTCCACTTGAACATTTTTTGCTTTTTCATGCAATCCTGATTCACGCAGTGTAAAAACATAATCTTCCAGCGTAATGGCATAGCCGATTGGATCCGTATTTTCGATTTGCATGGGGATAAGCATTTTAATGGCTTTTTCAAATTCAACATTGGCTGCAGCGTATTTACCCATGGTTTTATACAACCTGGCAAGCTCCAATGTGTTTTGAGAAGTATATGCAATCTCTGAATCCAATAGGTTCTTTCTCATGGTTATCGACTTTTTAAGCCACATTTCGGCTTCGTCATATTGACACACAAATGCATATGACCTGCCTAAGCCATACATAGAAATAGCTATGTATTGCTTGCTGCCTTGTGACTGAGCTTCAAGCAAAGCTTCATGGTATTTTTTAATCGCACTGTTATAGTCACCGCTGTTCATCAAAACAGCACCTTCATAGTTTGATTGCTGTGACTTGTTTATTGAGACACACCCGGTGACGATTAACAATGAAACAAATAACATCTTTTTGAACATAAATACCTACCATCAATAGAAATAACGCTTACAGATTTAACATTGTACCTCTAACCAACTGGGGTTTTAATCAGTTACCGGACATTTAACACCACTTTTCTACCCACATTTGGTCTTTCACAATGACAGACCCATGAATGAATCATATGACAGCTGGTAACCCAAAAAGATGTTTTGGCTGGGTTTGTTAAGTAAGATTTTTAGACAGAAGTGGAGGGCATATATTTTAAGCAAAAAAAAACAGCAACCTTCCTTGGCTGCTGCTGGGGGACGAGGTTCAAACTCGTGATTGATTAACTACTTAAATTTAAGCAGCTTTTTTGGTATCAATCTTTTTGATTTCTTTGATCAATGTATCAACCCTTTTGCTCAAGCCTTTGACATCATCTGTAGTTGGGATGTCTAACTTGTTCAATGCACGTTCAACTTTAGTTTCGAAAACACTTTCAAATTTGTTGAATTGTTTGGTAGCAATGTTTTTGAAGTTGTTTATTTTGCCTTCAGCTTTGTTGGTCAATTGATCAACAGATTTTTTTGATTTCTTCTCTAAAGACTTACCTTCTTTCAATAAAGTGTTGTAAAACTTGTTGACTTCTTTAGATGCTTTGTCATAAGTTTTAGTCGCTTCTTTGGTTGCTTTGTCATAAGCTTTAGCGGCTTCTTTCTGTGCAATTGATACGACACCTAAGCCAGCTAATACTGCATTTTTAGCAGATTCTTTCATTTGTTTTGTATTCATGTGACACCTCAATATGTTGTGTTTTGTTGTTGATGTGTGTATATTAATCATCGCTTGTAGAGTAAACACACTAAAGTAAAAATTAATTTAAATTAAATTAAATTAAACCCATAACAACCTCAAATATATACTTACCATCATGAAAATAGCTAACTGGCAAGCCACTGACTCCCAATTCATACAGACCCTCAGCGAAGCTGATTTACTCAATTGCTGGGATCAACTACACGCTGCAGATTTGGCAGCTAAGCCCAATGGGAAACTTCTTAAGAGCTGGTTATTATTTCACAATGGTTATTATGCTGATGCTGCCAATGCGGCCAAGGACTTGGGCTCAGAAGGTATTCCAGTGCTGATTCGTTCTGTTGTAGCTTACACCGATTATATAGGTGAAGATGAAGATCAGTCAGTTGAGCTTTTGGAACAAGCTTATTTGTTGGGTGAAGAATACAGCAATGATTCAAGCAACAATCAATTCACCACTGCATTAGCTATGGGCCGATATTCACAATCCATCTCAATCACCAAAGCTCTGGCCAAGGGCTTAGGTGGTAAAGTCAAACACTTATTGTCAGAAGTATTGAGATCAGAGCCCAATCATGCAGAAGCCCATTTGGCTATGGCCATGTACCATGCTGAAATAATAGATAAGGTGGGTGCGGCACTGGGAGGTCTGACTTATGGCGCTAAGGCGAAAACTGCCTATCAACACATAGACCAAGCATTGGAACTGGTACCCAATGCCATTAACTTGATTGAGGCAGGCAATGCCATTCTGCTGTTACAGGGCGACAAAGGCATGGATCAGGCCACCGCTTATTATGAGCGTGCGGCTGAAGTTGAAGCTTTGGACGCATTACAAGCGATGGATGTGGATTTTGCTCAGTCGCAGTTGGAAGATTGATATCGAAAGATATATTTCAACCACGCTTTAAGATCATAGCAATCACATCAAAAATGAAAACCACAAAAAACATACTCTTTGCACTGCTCTTTTTTCTAAGCACCACAGCGTGGTCACACAGCCTTGATGAAACATACATCAATGAATGGAAAAAGTTCTATCCATCAAAATCACTATCAAAAGGAATTCACGCCTCCATATTTCAATTTGAAGATTTTTCCAAAAATAACATTGAAAAGTGGCTTGGTTTTAATCAACAATTTTTATCTGAGCTTTCAAAACCAGACGCAGACATTAATGCAATCGATGCACGTTTATTGCGTGTTCAGGTTCTATCTGAAATAGATTTATGGGAAAAGTTGTCATTGCACAACAGTTCACTACAGTTGTACACAACACTGATCGCTGGTGCCATCGATCCAATTTTAAAAGCAGATTATTTAATTGCACCTGAAAAAATCGCTTTGGTTTGTCAACGGCTTCAGCATGTAACAGCACTGAGTCATGCTGCAAAAAACAACCTCACAATGGTTGCCGAGGATGATTTGGCCAGAGGTATCAACAGTCTTGGTGCGACTTTGGGGTTTTACAAAAATGAATTGAGCAAAACTCTTAAACGTGAATTCTCAAAATTAAATTGTCAAGACTTCAACCTGAAATTACAAAACACAATAAAAAGTTTGGATGAATTACTTTCATTGGCAACAGGCAAACTCAGCACAAATGCCTCAAAACCAAAAAAAATCATTGGTTACGATGAGTATGCCAGAAGGTTAAAGTTATACACAGACAGCGAACTGACTCCCGAAGGGCTTGCTGAAATTGCACTGGAGGAAATTGAAATTGTTAGGGGGTTGATTGGCGACGTTTCAAAAACGTATTTAAAAGCGACCTATCCTGATGAACCCATTCCAGATAATTACAATAAGCTGACTGCAAAAGCACTTGGAGATATGGAAAAGGATGCGCCTTTAAACGCTCAAGATTACCTTCAATTCTGGAATCAACTCTCGGAGGCGGCTGTTCAATTCATCGAAAACAATGATATAGCAACATTACCAAAGAACAATACCTTGCGCATCATAACGGCGCCTGAAAGCGCTGGCCCGGCTGCCAGAATTGGTTGGGTGGCTAGTGCGCCACCTTTTGACCCGAATCCAATCACCACATTGAATTTACCTTCTATTCCAGAAACACTGCCAAAGCAAGAGCAAATAGATTTCTGGGCATCATTCAACAAACCATTCAATCGCATGATTGTCATACACGAATTATTTCCTGGTCATTACATGCAACTTAAAATAAGCCGAGAAACTGCCCACCCAATTCGTTTGCTGTTTCCTTATGGCATCTACACAGAAGGTTGGGCGACATTCACAGAAAAAGTACTGCTTGATGCTGGCTGGGAAAAAGAGAATCATTTGACCTATTTGGCCCATTTACGTAAACGCCTTGAGAATGCAAACAGGGCATATACATCCATGCAAGTACATTGCAATGGATGGAGTCAAGAACAGGTCATGAAGTTTTCAACGGAGACATCATTACTTGCGCCTCAGTTTGCAAAGAGTCTATGGGGAAGAATCATGAATTCGCCCATGCAACTGACATCCTACTTTCTGGGAGGTAGCCAATTCAGAAAATTGTGGCATACCGAAAAACAACGTCTTGGGAATCAATTCAATTTGAAACTTTTCATGGATACAATCATGAAAGCTGGCCCCATACCCATTGATGAATTTTACAAAATCTTTGCTATCACTTCACCCAATTAATCTATGCACCGCATCGAAATAAGACCTGGTTACTCCATTTCAAAAGTCATTAAAGGTGGTTGGCACCTCGCAGGAGGCCATGGGAAAATTGACGAAAAAAAGGCGTTAGAAGATATGCGTGAATTCGTCAAGGCTGGAATCACAACCTTCGATTGTGCAGATATCTATACTGGCGTAGAGGAACTCATAGGTAAATTCAGACAAAAGTATCAAGATGAATTTCGAGCAGGCGATTTACCTCCTATCCAAATTCACACGAAATATGTGCCTGATTATTCTGCTTTGGCAACTTTAAAGAAAAAAGACACCGAAAAGATCATCGATCGATCACTCAAGCGTTTGAAGGTTGAGCGACTGGATTTGGTTCAGTTTGCATGGTGGGATTATCAATTTCCAGGCTATATAGATACAGCCCTACACCTGTCAGAATTACAAAAAAAAGGCAAAATAAGATATATTGGTATCACTAATTTTGACGCACAAAGAATGCAAGAAATGATTGATGCCGGTGTTGAAATCACCACCAATCAAGTGCAGTACTCACCGCTCGATAGACGCGTGGAAGGTGACATGACGGCTTTGGCTCAAAAATATAACATGCCGTTTTTATGTTATGGCGCTGTTGCTGGAGGTTTTCTGAGTGACCGTTATTTAGGGGCACCAGACCCAACACAACCTCATGAAAATCGATCGTTAACAAAATACAGATTGATCATTGATGAATTTGGCGGTTACGACCTATTTCAAGAGCTACTTAGGACACTGAGAATCATAGCGAATAAATACCATGTTGGCATTGCCGAAGTTGCCTGTAAATATGTGCAGCAAAAACCCATGGTTGCAGCTGTCATAGTTGGCGCCCGAAACACCAAACACCTTAACAGTTTGAAAAAACTAGAGGGTTTCTCTTTAGATCATGACGACCTGAAAGCCATTGCTGATATAACAAACAAAAGTGAAGGGCCTCATGGACCTTTTTACGAATTGGAGCGCGACAAAACAGGCAAGCATGGCTCCATCATGAAATACAACCTCAACGAGTCATAAACACGTGAAATTAGATCTGCAAGAAGACCAGGCCATATCGCTCAAATTTCATGGCGGGTTTTTAGGCGCACTGATTCCATTTATCACTTTTATTATTGGTGTAGTTGTTATCGCATTATCAGGTGCCCCAGACGAAAAGGGGTTCTGGCCTGTGCTGATATTAGCCATCAGTTTAGGGCTCATTTTAGCCAAAGACCGAACTGCTTTTTCCGAAGTGATAATTTCAGGCATGTCACAAAAAATAGTCATGATTATGATTATGGCTTGGATGTTGGCTTCCATTATTGGAATCCTGATGACGCTTACAGGCTTTGTTGAAGCGCTGATTTGGATTTCTGATCAACTCAGTCTTAATGGGGTTGGCTTTGTGGTCGCTACATTTATTATTTGTTGTATCGTATCCTTATCAACGGGTTCAAGCTTTGCGACCATATTAATTTGTAGCCCATTACTCTATCCCACCGGCGGAGTTCTAGGCGCTCATTTACCCTCGCTTGCTGGCGCAATTATTGGGGGCGCAGCCTTTGGCGATTTCATAGCACCCATTTCAGATACAACCATTGCCAGTGCGCTCAGTCAAAAGGCAAAAATTGGAGCTACCGTAAAAAGCAGAATCAAATACGTGCTACCTGCAGCAGTTCTGGCATTAGCTGGTTATATAATAACCGCAACATCACTCAACGCAGAATCAAGCACAAATGAAATGATGATATCGGGTAAACCTGCAGGTTTAATCATGTTAACAGTACCTGCATTCATTATATTGCTGTTTTTAAAAGGCAAGCATTTATTACACGGTTTGCTCTTTGGCTTAATATTCGGAACAATTGTTGGCTTGGCCTCTGGACTTTTAAGCTTGCAACAAGTCATTTCATTAGACCTTGAGAATTTTGTGGCAAAAAGCTTTGTTATTGATGGTATCAATCGTGCTGTTGGCTTGAGTATATTCACCATGCTACTCATGGGACTTGTAGCTACCCTACAGGCAAGTGGCATTATGCATCACTTGGTCGATTTTGCGGCTTTACATGCCAAGACAAAGCAACAAGCCGAAAGTTGGATTGCCGGTGTTATGAGTGCAGCTGTACTTTTAACCACGCACAGTATTGTTGCCATACTAATGGTGACAGATTTTTCAAATAAAACAGGAGAAAAACTGGGCGTTCCTAAAATAAGGCGGGCTAATTTACTGAGCTTGATGGCTTGTATATTTCCCTTTATATTACCTTATTTTATTCCAGTCATTTTAATGGCCAACATGACCGCTTCTGGCCAAGAATTCGGCATACCTCAAGTAGGCCCACTAGAAGTTGGCTTGTATAACTTTATGTCATGGGGCTTATTAGTTATGGCATCAATGACGCTTTTTTTCGGATTTGGAAAGAATCGAAATAAAACCAATGGCAAATAAAACCAATGACAAATAAAACCAAAGAAAATAAAGAGATACTGCGTGAAGATCAATTTGAATTATACGACCTAGAGGTTGTGGTAGAACAAATTAACGGAAATTGTACTTGTGAAATGAATGCAGGAGATTCATTTTATTTGCAAGGCGGTAAAATTTCTTTACCTAATAACAGCAATTTTTGTCTCTATGCATTGCAATCCACCATCCCTCTACTGCCAGTTAAACAAAGACAAAATAACCCAGCTGATTGGATAGAAACCGATTCTCATGTCACTTGCCCAGATCCTGCATGCGGTCTTATTATGAAAATCAAGCGAAACAATACACGTGTTTTAAATCATGATGATGTCAGCCCAAATCAATTGAAAAAGGACTCACAATGACTAATTGGTTTAAATAATTTGTTGTATAAAAATGGTTTTAAGCAAACAATCTGACTGGTAACATAGATTCAGCTTTGTCCTTTTTGCCAGTAAAACTAACAACCTCGTAAGCCGATTCATCAGCCAACAAAGCCCGTGCCAATTCATTGTTCAGCGCATGACCTGACTTGTATCCATGGTATGCCCCAATAATTGGATGTCCCAATTGATAAATATCACCAATGGCATCTAACAATTTGTGACGAACAAATTCAGCCTCGTAGCGCAACCCGTCTGTATTGAGCACTCGATAATCGTCTAAAACAATGGCATTATCCATACTGCCACCCAAACCCAGATTATTGTTGCGCAACATTTCAATATCACGCATAAATCCAAAAGTTCTGGCCCGCGATATTTCTTTGATGAAAGACTGACTGTTCAGATCTATGTCGGCATGGTTATGATGGTCTTCGAAGGCAGGGTGATCGAATTCAATATCAAATGAATACCTACTGCCTGAATAAGGAGATAAAGTGGCTGATTTATCACCTACTTCAATTTTAATTTCTTTTTTGATTTTAATGAATTTTCGCGCAGCTGATTGTTCTGTGATACCAGCTGATTGAATTAAAAACACAAAGGGACCTGCTGAACCATCCATAACCGGTACTTCAGAAGCACTGAGGTCGACATAACAGTTATCAATGTTCATTCCAGCGAAAGCCGCCATTAAGTGCTCAACCGTTCCAACCTTGATACCATTTTTAACTAATGTGGTCGACATACTGGTCTCCCCGACATTGACAGCCATGGCTTTAATAGGTACAGGACGCTTATAATCAACTCTTCGGAAAACAATACCAGTATTAACAGGCGCTGGGCTGAGGGTGATAAAAACTTTTTGACCTGAATGTATGCCAACTCCTGTGGCACGGACGGTATTTTTAAGTGTTTGTTGTGCAATCATAGGCGCTATTATTTCACATTCATATCGAATTTTTGTGAATTGTATCACATAGGTTACGTGATTCAATTATTTTTGTGGTATTTTTACAACGTATGTGACATTTTAACCACAACTGCGCGATGCAAACAAACACCAATAAAAGGAGCCGGCCACAGGAGGTGGTGTGACCGGCTAGGTTGACGTTTTTCAATGACAATCTAAACTGGGCAATTTGATTGTCTTATCGTTATTATTTGTTTGATGAAATCATTAATCCAACTGATTACGCAAAAATGTTGGGATATCCAAATAATCATCATCATCTGTAGATGCTTTGCCGTCTCGCAACTGATCAATCACCGCCTGACCATGACTTGAGCCGCTATTCGACTTAGAATAGCCTAGATCCTGATCATCGCGAGTGGCTCGAATTGGCTGCTCAATGCGGTTGTTGGTGGCATTGCGAACAATTTCTACTGATTTAAACTGCTTTTGTTTCACTGTTTTATTCAATCCAGTAGCAACAACGGTAACTCGAATCTCATCAGTCATGTCCATATCAATCGATGTACCAACCACAACTGTGGCTTCATCCGAAGCATACTCTTTGATTAAATCACCAATTTCTTCATATTCTCCAATGGTCATATCCATACCGGCAGTGATGTTAACTAACACCCCATTGGCGCCATGCATATCAATGTCCTCTAATAATGGCGAATTCATTGCCAATTCAGTCGCAGTAGCAGCACGATCATCGCCTTTACCAACACCTGAACCCATCATGGCCATACCCATTTCAGACATCACTGTTTTTACATCAGCAAAATCGACGTTGACCAAACCTGGACAAGTAATCAACTCTGCAATGCCTTGAACCGCACCTTGCAATACATCATTAGCAGCTTTAAAGGCATTCAAAAGGGTTACATCACGACCAAAATGAGTCAGTAATTTGGCGTTGGGTATGGTAATCAATGAATCTACATGTTGCTCTAAATCCTGAATGCCTTTATTCGCCACATCCATTCTGCGCTTGCCTTCAAAAGGGAAAGGCTTGGTCACTACGGCCACAGTCAGAATACCCATTTCTTTGGCAATCGCTGCAATCACAGGGGCTGCCCCGGTTCCAGTGCCACCACCCATACCTGCAGTGATGAACACCATATCAGTGTTGGCCAAGCATTCCTTTAATCGCTCTGTATCTTCCAAAGCAGCTTGACGACCCACTTCAGGGTTGGCACCTGCACCCAAGCCCTTGGTCACGTTTTGACCTATTCTGACCACATTTTTACAATGCGTCTTTTCCAAAGCTTGCATATCGGTATTGGCGCAAATAAATTCCACCCCATCGATATCTGCTTCGACCATCTGTTGAACGGTGTTGCCACCGCCACCACCGACACCAATCACTTTAATGACAGCGCCTGTGTTTTCAGTTTCCATTAATTCAAACATTTTATACCTCCGAACATTTTAAACATTTTTGGTTTCTTATCTCATTGGCGTTATTCAGTTGTTGTAGATTATTCACCTGCAACCCCTCTCAATAATCACCTAAAAACCACTTTTTAAATTTATGTAACCAGCCCTCTGATTCCATAACATTGTCAGTAACAAAATCAGTGTTACCGCCATACTGTAATAATCCCACACCTGTGGCATGTACTGGGTTATTCACAACTTCTTTCAAGCCAGCCACATTGACCGGCACACCCAATCTAACGGGTACATGAAATATTTCTTCAGCCAATTCAACAGCACCTTCCATCCTGGATGCACCACCAGTGAGCACAATGCCAGCAGCGATTAAATCAATATAGCCACTGCGTTGTAAATCAGCTTGAACCAAACTGAACAATTCTTCATAACGGGGCTCTACCACTTCAGCCAAAGTTTGTCTGGCCAGCCTTCTGGGCTGGCGATCTCCTACGCTGGGTACAGAAATGGTTTCTTCCGCTGATGCCAATTGTCTCAGGGCACAGGCATACTTCAATTTAATATCTTCTGCATGTTGAGTTGGGGTGCGCATTGAAACAGCAATGTCATTGGTCACCTGATCTCCAGCAATGGGAATGGCTGACACGTGTCTGATGGCACCATGAGTGAAAACAGCAATGTCAGTGGTACCAGCGCCAATATCGACCATGCATACACCCAGTTCTTTTTCGTCCTCTGTCAACACAGCTGTTGAAGAGGCCAGTTGTTCAACAATCATTTGATCCACTGAAAGCCCACAACGAGCCACGCATTTTGTTATGTTTTGAGCCGCACTCTCAGAACCTGTAATCAAATGAACCCTGGCTTCCAAGCGTACTCCCGACATGCCTATCGGATGACGAATACCATCCTGTCCATCAATCACATATTCCTGTGGCAACACATGCAACACTTTTTGATCATTGGGAATGGGCACTGCTTTGGCTGCATCCAATACTTTTTCGACATCAGTCTTAGTGACCTCTTTGTCTTTGATCGCAACAATGCCATCTGAATTGATGCTGCGAATGTGGCTACCTGCTATACCAACAAACACCGACTGTATTTCACAACCTGCCATTAACTCGGCTTCTTCTATGGCGCGTTTGATGGATTGTACGGTTGACTCAATATCCACCACCACGCCACGCTTTAATCCTCTTGAGGGTGACGAACCAATACCAACCACTTCGATAGAACCATCTGGGTGGTGTTCACCCACAATTGCGACTACTTTAGACGTTCCAATGTCCAAGCCAACTTGTAGTTTTGTTTCATTTTTCTTAGCCATGTCTATCCCATTTCTCGCTTGTCTAAGTTCAGTCCAAAAGTCAGTTTTTGCTCAGTCACTTTATTTTCAGCCCGCCACCTGACCACATAACCATTGCTGTAGCGCAAATCAACACGCTCTGGCAACCGACTTGATGCAGCCAACAACTGATCCCAAGTTTCTGCCAATCGCAGCACCCGAGCTTCATGCTTTTCAGAACCAAGTAAAACCTCTAGTCCATTGCGCAATATCAACTGCCAATCACCACGCTCATTGACTTTAGCCTGACTGATTTCATAACCAACCGGTTTAAGCAGCCGATTAAACCGGTTAAAATTTTCTAAAGTCATTGCAGAGTTCTCACTAGATCCATAGATTCGCGGCAATGCCTTCAAATGATCAACGGCATCGACTTGAAAAACTTCTCCGGATTGATTGAGCAAATCTTTACCATTCCAAATGGCAATGGCCTGATGTTCTTTGATGGTGATTTTTAAAGTATCTGGCCATTGTTTGACCACATGTGCATAACGCACCCATGGCATGGATTCAATGTTACTTTTTACCAACTCCGCATCGAGTCTGAAAAATGAGCGCTCAGGTGATTTCGCGACCATCAATCGAAGCTGCTCTGGGGTGATGCGCTCATAATCAGCCGCCACCTCCAATTGACTGATTCGCCAACGATCTGACTGGATCAACCCACTCATCATAGCCACCACCAATAGCAGTGCTAACAAGCTGAATATGATGGTTAATTGCAGTGCTTTACTCATGCGGCACTCCTACTGGGACTTTATCTGCCGTAGCTAAAATCTCTGCCACCAAGCGGTTAAAGTCCCAACCATATACGGCAGCCGCTTTGGGTAACAAACTGCTGTTAGTCATACCTGGTGTGGTATTAACTTCTAAAAACCACCTTTGACCCTGCTTATCGACAATGAAGTCAACTCGACACCAACCATTGAGGTTCAATGCTTGGCAAACTGTTTTGGCGTCCTGTTGTAAATCCAACTGCCATTGTTGACTAAAATTAGCCGGACAATGGTATTGGGTGGTGTTGCTTTGATATTTAGCATGGTAGTCGTACAACTCAGATGCTGGCACGATACTCACCACCGGCAATACCACCTCACCAACCACACCAACCGTGCATTCAATGCCATCAATAAAATCTTCGACCAAAATTTGATTGGCCACTTTAAATGCACTGCAAACCGCTTGAGTCAATTCAGCTTCATTGTTGGCTTTGAATAAACCCACACTGGAACCCTCAGTGGCGGGTTTTATGATCCACGGCCCCTTACCCCTGATTTTCAATTCATCGGCTTGCTTCAATAATTGGCTCTCTGGCGTCTGTATGCCAGCTCTGGAAATGATTGCTTTGGCTTGATCTTTGTGCCAACTTATACTGGCTGCTGGAAAATCAACACAGGTTGAAACATAACCTTCTAAATTTAGCCAAGCAGCCAACTGTCCATCTTCACCATCTGCTCCATGCAAAATATTGAAAACCACATCAACAGCTTGCTTATTCAATTTTTTTAATCCGCCAATTCCATCGGCCACTTGCACTTGATGACCCAATTGCTGCAAAGCTCGTTGCACAGCTGTTCCAGAACTCAATGAAACTTCACGTTCCGCAGACTTGCCACCCATCAACAAGGCTACATTCATTACATTTTTACTGGGACTGTTCATAGCGACTCCAGCTGCAACATGGATTGTATCAAGGCGCCAATATTTCCAGCACCAACCATCAACACCACATCACCAGCTTCAACCACATGAGACAAAGCCTCTGGCACAGCCTGAATGTCTTGGACGAAAACAGGATCCAATTTGCCACGATTTCTGATGCTGCGGCACAGGTCATTGGCTGTCGCCCCTGATATCACATCCTCACCCGCAGCATAAACCTCTGAGATGACCAACACATCAACGCCATTGAGTACGTCAGCAAAATCATCAAATAAATCACGGGTTCGACTGTAGCGGTGCGGCTGGAAAACCATCACCAGACGGTTAACTGGCCAACCCTGTTTGCACGCTTTGATGGCTGCTGCCAATTCGGTTGGGTGATGGGCATAATCATCCACTAAAGTGATAGTTTTGCCATCTATTAAATACTCAGGGTAAATATTGAAACGCCTACCTACTCCGCTGAATTCTGCCAAAGCTTTATGTATGGCTTGCATATCAACATCCAACTCAATACCAACCGCAATGGCAGCCAATGCATTCAACACATTGTGCTCACCTGGTAAATTCAATTTTACTTGTTGCAAAACCAGTTGATCATTTATCATCACATCAAACCACATGTACTGTCGATCTTGTTTTAAATTTACAGCCTGGATTTGTGCGCGTTCCGATAAACCATAGGTAATTTGGTGACGGGAAATTTGCTGTGCCAATTCAAAAACATGGTCATCATCAACGCACATTACCGTTACACCATAAAAAGGCACGCGGTGTAAAAATGTCGCAAAGGATTGTTTCAGTTGGTCCAAGTCATTATCAAAAGTGGCCATATGATCTTCATCAATATTAGTTACAATCGCCATGACGGGTTGTAACAATTGAAATGAGCCATCTGATTCATCGGCTTCAGCGACCAAATATTCACTGGTACCTAAGCCTGCATTGGTACCTGATGAAGTCAATAAGCCCCCAATCACAAAAGTTGGATCCAATCCGCCTTCAGTCAGTACGCTGGCTACTAAACTGGTGGTGGTGGTTTTACCGTGCGTACCCGCCACTGCTATGCCCACTTTGAATCGCATCAACTCAGCCAACATTTCAGCCCGAGTTAAGACCGGTATTTGCGCAGCTCTGGCAGCTTTTAATTCTTGATTTTCAGCATTTACTGCCGATGAATATACCACCACGTCTGCCAACTCTACATGAGCAGCATCATGACCAAACACCACATCAATGCCCATTCGGCTTAACCGAGATGTAACTTTACTGTCAACCAAATCAGAACCACTGACTTTGAAATCTAAATTGTGCAGTACCTCTGCAATTCCAGACATGCCTGAGCCACCTATACCAATCAAATGGATGCGTTGCATGCGGCTGGCAAACTTATGTTCTGGGTTCAAATAACTCATGCCACCACCTGCTCACATAAAACAGCTATTTGGTCTGAGACATGGGTTTTACGCAAGCTCATCAATGATTGACGCATCTTATGACGGTTTTCAATTTGTAACAAATATTTAAAATGTGCTACGAACTGACTATGGTCAGCTGATTCTTGCCACATCAAAGCCGCTTGCTTGTTCACTAAACTTAAAGCGTTGTGTGTCTGATGGTCATCCACGGCGTGTGGATAAGGTACGAATATAGTTGGGATGCCTACTGTAGTAATCTCAGCAACTGTTAAAGCGCCTGCTCGACATATGCACACATCAGCCCATTGGTAGGCAGATGCCATGTTTTGTATGAATTCCTGGATATCAACTTGCAGCGACAAGTCACCATAGGCTGCTTGGGTGGCACGCAATTTATCTCGCCCACACTGGTGCTTTATTTTAATGCTGCCGCTCTCAATCCATGCAGCCAAACAATTGGGTACCATCGTATTCAATGATTGCGCCCCCAGTGAACCACCCAACACCAATACATTAACCGGCTCAACACGATCAGTATGTTTTTCAATTTGTTCTATGCTGTCACGCACAGGATTGCCCACCCACTGTGCACCATACTGAGCGGATAAATCAAAGCCAGTCATCACCAAACTGGCCCGTTTAGCCAAACTTTTATTGGTCATACCAAACACACTGTTTTGCTCATGAACTATTAATTTAGTTTGACACAAAGCAGTAGCAAATCCACCGGGTGCCGCCACATAACCACCCATGCTGATGGCAGCATCAATGTGATTGGTCTTGAAAAACTTACGGGCTTGCCAAATACCTTTTAATAGCCTGAATGGCATACCTAACATGCCAATAAAGCCCTTGCCACGCAGTGGTTTAATCGGCAATAAAGTCAATTGAATACCGTATTGTCTGACTATGCGCTCTTCCATCCCACCCTGAGCTCCCAACCAAAAAATTTGGTGGCCTTTTTTCTGCAATGATTTAGCCACTGCAATGCCTGGAAAAATGTGTCCGCCAGTTCCACCGGCCATGATGGCAAAATTCATACACTGGCCTCCGGTTTGATGGCACGAAAATGCATTTTACGGTTTTCATATGAAATCCTGAACACCACACTTATGGCAATGATGTTCATCATAATGGCACTTCCACCTGATGAAATGAACGGCAAAGTTAAGCCTTTGGTCGGTAACATACCCAAATTCACACCCATACTTAAGAAAGCTTGTAACCCCATCCAAACCGCTATGCCTGTGCACATAAAACCAGCAAAATCATTGCCCTGATCAAAAGCATTGCGCGCCACTTTGAAAATGCGATATATCAACAACAGAAACAAACCAATTAAAACCAACACACCTAAGAAGCCCATTTCTTCAGCATAAACTGCAAAAATAAAATCAGTATGCGCCTCTGGTAAATAAAATAATTTCTGAATACTTGAACCAATACCGACTCCAGTAATCTCACCTCGTCCAACTGCGATCAAGGCTTGAACCAATTGAAAACCTGCGTTAAATGGGTCTTGCCAAGGGTCAACAAAGTTAACTAAACGCTTCACCCGATAAGGTTCTGCCCAAGCAATCACCATCATTGCCGACCCTGCAAGCATACTGATAACGCTTAGGTCACGGTACCTGGCACCAGCAATGTATACCATCACCAAAGTAATGATCATCAACAAAACAGCTGAACCAAAGTCTGGTTGCACCAACAACAAACCCGCTATCACCACTACAATAAGCAATGGTTTCAAAACCCCCAGCATAGAATGCTGGATGCCTTTTTTATGTTTCACAACATAAGTTGCCAAGGACATGATCAACGCCAACTTAATGGCTTCAACAACTTGAAATCGAGAAATGCCCAAATTTATCCACCTTCTGGCACCGTTCACTTCAACACCAATTCCAGGAATCAACACCAAAACCAATGCCAAAACCCCTAAGATCAGGGCGGGCCTACTCAGTCGATTCATCCAATCAGATGAAATATTCATCATCAACAGCCCCATTGAAGTACCTAAACCAATGAACAGGACATGACGTTTAAAATAATAAAATGAATCATTGGCTGAGTTTTCCGCCACCGCAATAGAAGACGATGCCACCATGATCGCACCAATACTGATTAACGCCAAAAATGACACCGCAAGCCAGCCATCTACGCCTACGACGTACCAGCTTGCTTTGGTTTTCTTGTTTGCGTTGACTGCCATATTTATCTGATTTTCAAGGTCGCTAAACCAATGAGCACTAAAATGATAGAAATGATCCAAAACCGCACAATTACTTTTGGTTCAGCCCAGCCTTTGAGCTCAAAGTGGTGGTGTATTGGGGCCATGCGAAAAATTCTTTTACCAGTTAATTTAAATGAAGCCACTTGCAAGATCACCGATACAGTTTCCATAACGAAAATCCCACCCATAATAAAAAACACAAATTCCTGTCGAGTGATAAATGCCACCAATCCCAAAGCCGCACCCAGCGCCAAAGCCCCGACATCGCCCATAAAGACTTGTGCCGGATAAGTGTTAAACCACAGAAAACCCAATCCTGAGCCGGCTATGGCTGCACAGAAGATAGTTAATTCACCAGTTCCTGGAATAAACGGCAACAACAAATAATCTGATATCACTGCATTGCCCGATACATAGGCAAAGACCCCCAAAGCTGAGCCCACCAATACCGTGGGCATAATAGCCAAGCCATCTAATCCATCGGTTAGGTTGACCGCATTACTGGAACCCACAATAACAAAATAACCCAATGGTATGGCCAGCAAGCCCAGTGACCAGTTGTAATCACTGATCATTGGTAACACCAACTGTTCATGGATACTGCTGTGTCCATACTGATACAAATACAATACAGCTAAGATACCAACCAGAGATTGCATGCTGTACTTCCACTTAGCAGACAAACCAGCTGAGCTTTTCAAATGAATTTTTTTGTAATCATCTACCCAACCAATCAAACCAAAACCAATCAACACAAACAATGACAACCAAACATATTGGCTCTGCAAGTCTCCCCACAGCAGCGTGGTCATGATGATGATGGCCAAAATCATGGCACCACCCATGGTGGGCGTTCCTTGCTTGCTCAAATGCGACTCAGGGCCCAAGCTTCTGACTTGTTGACCAATTTGTTTGATTTCCAAAGTACGAATAAACCACGGACCTAAAAACAATGACAGCAACAAAGCCGTCAAAGCAGCCATAATGGCTCTCAAAGTCAAATAACTGAATACATTCAATCCTGACAGCTGCTCGCTGAATTGTTGAGTTAACCAATAAATCATGCGACTTTTTCTCCTGTTAAAACATCAACCACGCGCTCTAAGCGCATATTTCTTGAGCCTTTCACCAATACGGTGCCTTGTTTTATCGGATTTTGTTGCAAATAACTCATCAACTCATCCACCAGGTTGAAACTTTGGCATTGCGTTTGACTGTCTGTCGACTGACAGCTTTCACAAACCAACTCAGCAAACTCACCCACAGCCATTAATTGATCAATACCAGCCTCGGCAGCATATTGTCCAACGCTGGCATGCATCGCTTGCGCATATATTCCAAGTTCAGCCATGTCTCCTAATATTAAACAGCTGGGTTTAGTCTGATTTCTCAGCACATCAATTGCAGCCTTAACAGATGATGGATTGGCGTTATAACTGTCGTTAATGACATTTAAATCTTCATTCACTTGTTGCCATTGTAAGCGGCCCGACTCTGGCTCAAATGCAGCCAAACCAGCTGCAATTTCCATCACCTCCATATGCATCGCCAAAGCCATTGCAACCACAGACGTGGCATTCATATAATTGTGTAGACCGACCACTGGTAATTGCAAATCAATACCTTCTCCGCGTCTGGTCAAAACCTCGTAACCATCGGTTTTCTCAACCAATCTAAAATCAGCCTCTGCATCCAATCCAAAAGTAATTACCCGGCCTTTAACCTTGGCTTTGAAGTCATTTTTATAGGGTGAATCAGCGTTGATAATTGCCAGTCCGTCGGCATCCAATGCTTGGTATATTTCAGCTTTGCCAATCGCTATGTTGTCAACACTTCCGAACCGGCCAACATGGGCATCACCAATATTGGTAACCAGCGAGATGTCTGGTTTAATGATGTCTGTTAATTTTGCTATGTCACCAATTTGGGCAGCACCCATTTCAATAACGGCCACTTCATCGGTTTGGCTGATTGACAGCAGCGTCAAAGGCACACCAATTTCATTATTGAAATTACCTTGAGTAGCAAAGCAATTGTATTTTTGACTGAGCACTGAAAACAACATGTTCTTGACTGTTGTCTTACCGTTTGATCCGGTAATGGCAATGATTTTCACGCCAGTTTGCCTAACCCAAGCTGTCGCTATCGCCTGTAGTGCAATCAACGTGTCTTTTACAATCAATTGCGGCACATCAACTTCTACCGCATTGGCAACCAAAACCGCAGCAGCGCCTCGTTCAACAGCAGCTTGACAATAATCTTCTCCATTGAAGAACTCACCACGCAAAGCCACGAACAGCTTGCCTTGACAATCCCCTCTTGAATCAGTAGTTACACCCTGTATACGGGCTTCCTTGCCAACAAAATTACCACCTACTATGGCCGATACCTGATGCAAATTCATTTGAATCATATCGCCACCTGCAATAATTCTTTGACCATTTCCATGTCATTAAACGGCAACAACATGCCATTGACTTCCTGGGTAGACTCATGTCCTTTACCGGCAATTAAAATGATGTCGCCGCGCTCACTTTGATCCAGCACATAGGCAATGGCTTGTTTTCTGTTATTGATAACGTGGGGTTTGGATTGCATCCCTGCTTCAATATCTGCAATAATCTGGGCAGGAGACTCAAACCTTGGATTATCATCAGTGAGCACCACATAATCGGCATATTGTTCGGCAATTTCACCCATCATGGCACGCTTGCCTTTGTCTCGGTTACCACCGCAACCAAAAACACACCACAATTTATTGTTGGTATGCGCCCTCAGTGCTTTCAAAACTTGTAATAAAGCATCTGGAGTGTGTGCATAATCGACAACCATGGTGGAGCCATTGCGTGCATCATCAATGCGATTCATACGACCTGGAACTGGTTGTAATTCAGCCACCACTGCAGGCAGTTGTTCAATGCTGTAGCCTATCGACTTTAGGGCTGCAATCACGGCCAAACTATTGAGCACATTAAATGCTCCCAACAACGAAGTTTCAAAAGCTGTAATGTGACCTTCTAAATCGAGCTCAAAAGCGATTCCCTGCGGCAGCAACATAATCTGAACGGCCTTAAATTGTGCGCCAGTACTTGCAATTCCATATGAAACAGTTGGCTGATCTTTCAATTCATTGTCCAACCACGCGGCGCCCACTGCATCATCAGCATTTATGATATTGACAGTTGGATTAAAGTCTGTAAACAGTTTCAATTTAGCCGCTGCATAAGCTTGCATGGAGTTGTGATAGTCCAAATGATCACGGCTCAAATTGGTAAAAATCGCGGTTTCAACCTGCGTGCCATTGAAACGCTTTTGATCCAGAGCGTGAGATGAAACTTCGATACACACATGTTGGTAACCGGCTTCTAACATGGCTGCCATACTTTTCTGAATGGCAATGGCTGATGGTGTGGTGTTTTGTACGTTTTCGAGTTGACTGATGCCACCAACCCCCAAAGTGCCGATATAACCGGCTTTAATCCCCAATTGCTCCAAGGCATGCATCATCAACCATGCAGTTGAGGTTTTGCCATTGGTGCCAGTAATGGCTGTAACCTTCAATTTTTTGCTCGGGTGGTCGTAAAAAGCACAAGCCAAATCACCCAAAACATCACTCAAGTCAGCACATTCAATAACCGGGATCTGCAACGGTTTTTGACGACCAACATATTTTGTGCGTTCAGCTTTTGTGGGCTCTGAAATCACCGCTATAGCACCAGCTCTTTCAGCTTGATAAGCATAATCCAAACCATGGACATTGAATCCCGACAAAGCCACAAAAACATCGCCCGGTTTGATTTCACGGCTGTCTAAGCATAAATCGTTGATAGCCAATGACCCATCTAAACCCACTGTCTGTCTGAAATCAGAAGTTTTTGATACCTGACTCAGTTGTGACTTCAGCCACGACAGATTTTTTTCAGAAACGTGGTGGTTAACCTGCATCATCAAGTCCCTCTTCGTTGCTTACAGCGTCTTTTTCAACTTTCAAATCAACCAACGTTCTGGTTACCTGGTCAGCTGGTACATTCAACAGGCGCAAGCCTGTTTTCATGATATCGGCAAAAACCGGTGCAGCAACCAAACCACCATAATATTCATCCCCTTGTGGGTTGTTGATACTCACAGCCACCACCAACCGAGGAGATGACACCGGAGAAAAACCGACAAAAGAAGACATGTATTTATCTGAATAACCGCCTTTTTCAGCAATTCTTGCCGTGCCTGTTTTTCCTGCCACACTGTAATTTGGAATAAATGCTTTGTGCCCTTCATTATCCAACACCACATGCGACAGCATATCTGTTAACTGAGCTGCTATCATCGGATCAATGATGGCTTTGTCTTCATTGATATTGCCTTTGATAAAGGTCGGCGCTCGGTAACGGCCTTGGTTAGCAAACACTGAATACGCTGAAGCCATTTGTAAAGTGGTTACTGATAAATTATAGCCACGTGACAAGGCAGCATGGTCAGCTGTTCTCCAGCGCTCATGGTGTGGCAGGTATCCTGCTGACTCACCCATAAAACCACTGCCTGAAGATTGACCAAAGCCAAAACGGTGATACACATCCCATAAGTGTTCTTTGCCTAAACCCAAGACCAGTTTGGCCACACCAATGTTACTGGACTTAACTAAAATATCGACCAAACTGAGCTCGCCGTAGTCTCTGAAATCATGAATCACAAAACCATCCACTTCGTACTCACCTGGCGAAGTATTGACCACTGATTCAGTGGTGTATTCAGCGCTCTCCAAAGCCGCAACCACAGCAAACGGCTTCATCACAGAACCGGGCTCGTATATGTCTGTGACGGACCTGTTGCGCAAACCTTCGTTGTTGTCCTTGCTGCCATTAGGATTAAATGATGGTTGGTTGACCATGGCCAGAATCTCACCTGTTTTAACATCTAAAACCACAGCTGAACCTGAGGTTGCACGGTGCTTATAAACTGCTTTTTTTAAACCTAAATAGGCTGCATACTGTAAACGACGGTCTAAGCTTAAATGCAAATCTTTACCTGGCTTTGCAGCCACCAATTCATCGATATCTATATCCGCAACCACTTGACCCAGTAAGTCCTTGACCACGGTTTTTTTACCTGATGTTCCGGTTAACCAATTGTCATAAGTTCGCTCCAAACCCTCTTGACCGACATCTTCCACATCAGTAAAACCAACCACATTTGCCAGTATTTCACCGGTTGGATAAAATCTTTTGAATTCTGTTCTGAATTCCACACCTTTCATATTCAATGCCCTGACTTGATCAGCAAGCATCGGCGTGATGCGCCGCTTAATGAATAAAAATTGGCGGTCTTTTCTGGAAGTGATGATTTGTTTTAACTCATCTGCGTCCAAGTCCAGAACTTCAGCCAACTGTTCAACCTTACTGAATTGATCCAACAGCTGTCCTGGCACAATACCAACAGAAACCATCGCTGTACTTAAAGCCAAAGGCTCACCATTGCGGTCATAAATAGAGCCGCGCGAAACCGGAATCTCCACTTCTCGCACATGTCTCTTTTCACCTTGGGACTGATAAAACTCAGCACCTCGCACTTGGATTGAAAAAGCCCGAACAACCACCACCACAAAACAACACAGCAAAAATGCCATCACAATGGCAATTCTAAGACTGATGTTGACTTGTTTGTGTTGTGATTTTCTCATCGTACTATGACCAAAACCTGTTCATCTTCTGGCAATTTCATACCCAGTTGCTCGCGCGCCACTTGCTCGATGCGGTTGTTTGACACCAAGGTGGATTTTTCAATTTGTAACCGCGCCCATTCTGCATTCAATTCTAGTTTTTGTTTTTCAACACTTTGAGTTTCAGCGAATAATTTTCGTGTTTCATTCTGGAAGTAAACATAATTAACCAACACACCAATCAACAGAAAAGCCAACAACACGGTCAAAGCACTTTGCATATTCATAGCTTTTCCGCCACTCGCATGATGGCACTTCTGGCCCGCACGTTTTCATCATGATCTACAGCTTTAATCGGTTTGCCCAGAGATTTTAGGACTGGCTGTTGAGCCCCTTCTGGTATCACCGGCATGCGCCTATCAACTTTTGCAGGTTGCGACAAAGTTCTGATGAACCGCTTGACTATGCGATCCTCGAGTGAATGAAAACTGATGACCACCAAACGCCCGCCTTGTTTCAATAAATCCAAAGCCAGTGGTAAAACCCTTTCAACCTGCCCCAACTCATCATTGATATAAATTCTGATGGCTTGAAAAACTCGGGTCGCAGGGTGTTTCTTGACTTTATAAAAGGGTGGGTTAATCTCCTTAACCACATCGACCAAATCAAAAGTCGTTACGAACGGTTGCTGCTCTCGAACTTCAACTATTTTACGCGCTATGCGTCCAGCATTTTTTTCTTCAGCATAACGCCAAAAAACTTTTTTCATCTCATCAGCTGTCGCACTGTTAATCCATTCTGCTGCGGTCAAACCTGCTGAGTTATTCATGCGCATATCCAAAGGGCCATTTTTTTGAAAACTGAAACCCCGTTCAGCTTGATCGATTTGAGGAGAAGAAACGCCAAAATCAAATAAGATGCCATCAAACTGTAAACCCGCATCCTTCATTTCAGTAAGCGCCTGTTCAAAACCACCGGCGTATATAGACAAACGACTGTCTTGTCGCTGCAACTGTTCAGCAACCACAATGGCTTCAGGGTCACAATCAACCACTGCCAGCTGACCTGAATCACTCAACTTTGACAGTATCAAACGACTGTGTCCACCGCGACCAAAAGTGGCATCCAAATAACGTCCAGATGATTTCACAGCGAGGGCTTCCACTGCCTGACTGAGTAGAACTGATTGGTGCATTGTAGATTCCATCACAACACCAATGATTTCATGGCGTCCGAAACCTCGCCATTCATGGCAGGTACCTGATGCCTGGTTTTCTGTAGCGCATCCTCATTCCAGATTTCAAATTTACTGCCCAGACCCAGCATCACCACACGCTTTTCCATTGAAGCCACTTGACGCAAAGTAATCGGCAACAAAATTCTAGAGCCTTTGTCTGGCACCACATGATAAGCACTACCCACCAATCGACGCTGCAAAGCGCGGTGCATAGGATCAAAGGTACTTAGCGACATCACTGAATCACGTACTTTTTCCCACTCTTGCTCAGGGTACAACCACAGCGAGTCATTTTCATAGGCATTGTAAGTCAGCACCAAACGGTTATCACAGACACCACTGATCGGTTCGCGATACATAGAAGGTATCGCCAACCGGCCTTTAACGTCTAAATTTAATGCTATTTCACCGTAAAACACTACTTTATCCCACAAAAATACACTTAACTCCACAATTATGCACTTTATGATTAAAACCAGCTTAAGTCAAGCTTCTAATAGGAAAAATGTAATAGAATCAACAACTTAACCAATATTTAACATTAACAAATCCTTGTAAGTTATTGATTTATATAGGATGCTTATTTGCTTTGAAATACCCAAAATGTGTGTTTACCGGTAAATACTTCAGCCATTCATTTAGATTTGAACACCCACAATTCACCACTGCAACAACCTGTTTTGTTCACCCTTTTTCGAGCCAATCAGTTCAAACAGCACAAACAAAAAAAACCACACTTAATCCTGTTGCTGTGCTGGACTAAAACGGTTGTTTTAAATGAAATGTCCAGTCGATCAAAAAAGTTAAAACTGAACAACTAAAACCTTTGAACATTTGCTTTCTATTACATCTGTAAGAATAACTTTACAGAGGCCATAGCCACAATGAACATTGTCTGCCATCGCCCCTCGCTGAACTGGGTAAACACAGAACCATCATTTGACCCACCAACTTGAGCTTACAGACTTTATTTCAGCAAGTGCAGTCATCAATCATTCACGCTCATGCGCTGAAATTACTTCTAACCAACCTTGCTTGCGCTCAATGGCTTCAAATTTATTCTTCGGCTATAATACTTAAAACAAGACCAGAGCAACCACATGATTCAGCAACTCATTTTTTTATCAATTCTACTGAGTTTCAGTTTAACCGCTGATTCAGAATCAACGGCTGAGAAGTATCAACGACTGGAGCAACTGGTCAGCAAGCAACCCCAATCGGCTTTAGATGAATTACTGGCCATCAAAGTTGATGGTTACGAACCTGAAGATGTAGCCATTCACTACAACACCCTAAGCAAAGCCTACATCAGCTTAGTCTATCCCCAAAAGGCCCTGGATGCAGCCAACCAAGCACTGGCCATGCTAAGCAACAAACAACCCATCGACCTGTATTATCATATACTGCTGATAAAGACCCAAGCCATGGAAATCAGCGGCCAAGCACTGGAAGCTCTACCCATGGCTGAAGAAGTTGCGCTGTGGGCTAAACAAAAAGGGGATTTGAAAACGCAGCTCGATGCTTTGCTGGGCTTAGGCTACATTCAAAACGCATTAGGTAACTCAGTGGCTGCACTGAACGCTTTTATGCAAGCCTACAACATGGCTCCAGAGACAGGTATCACCAACACCAAAGGCGCCATCGCCAGTAGCGTGGCACTGGTATATGAATATCGCCATGAATTTGATCTGGCCATTCCATTTTTTCTTGAGTCTGTCGAGTACCAAAGAACAGCCGGTAACTTACTTGAATTATCCGTCGCACTTTACGGCCTAGGCCGCGCCAACAAAAACATTGGTAAAATTGAATTAGGCCGTTCCCAACTGCAGGAGTCGCTTGATATTTCACGGTCTATAGGCGACCAGCAAGGTGTTGCCTATGCGTTGAAAGAATTGGCCCCCTTATTCATCGATGCCAATGAATATGACCAAGCCGAAGGCATGCTCAACGAGGCCATAAGCTTATTTTCTGAAAGCCAAAATCAGCAAATGTTATTAGACTCACACAAGACCATGAGTACTTTGCAACTGCAACAGAATAACTTACCAGCAGCACAAAAACACCTGGAACTGGCCAAAACACACAGCAATGAAAAACGCAATCCAATTCAAGCCATCGCATTGGATGAAGCAGAAACCAGGCTGTTGGCAGCACAAGGTGATTTTCAGTCTGCCTACCAACTGCTGGCCAAAACCGGACAAAAAAAACAACAACTGTTATCAGCGCAAAGCACCCGACAATTGTACCAACTGAGAACTCAATTCGAACTTGAGAGCAAGGAAAAAGCGAATTCAATGTTGGCCAAAGAAAATGCCGAACAAAAATTACAGTTACTACAAGAAGCACAACAAAACCAGAAATTGATGCTGACCACCATCGCCACCACCTCTTTGATGCTGTTATTAATCGCAGCTGCCATATATAACAGAAAGCAACAACACAAACTGTACCAACTGGCCAATTATGACCAACTCACCGGCTTGCCTAATCGTGCGCACCTGATGAACTTGTTAAAAACCATCCACCAACAACTTAAAGCCAACCAGTCGATTCACTTGGTGATGTTGGATTTAGATAATTTCAAACAAATCAATGATCAGTTGGGTCATGATGTGGGCGATCAAGCATTGAAACAAGTCGGCGAATTGTGTCAGCAACTGGTATCAGAGCCCAACTTGGCTGGCAGATTTGGTGGCGAAGAATTTTTACTGGTTTTTATTGACCGCTCTGTTAACGAGGTCACTCAAGTGATTGATACATTGCGCCAACAAGCAGCGGACATCAATCACAGCATAAAAACTGGAAATGACCTGGTGTGTCCACCGATCAGTTTCTCTGCCGGATTAAGCAGCTGCGAGAACAACAAATCCATCAATGAATGCATCAAGATTGCTGACCTGGCCATGTACGAAGCCAAAAACACCGGTCGAAACAGAACGGTGCTTAATGATTTCAAATAAATTTGAGGCCAGAAAACCGTTGGAATTTCTGACCCTGTGAAATTTCAAACACAACAATCAACATTGTATTCTATATAGTTAGTTTGATTTATATGGCATCAATAATTTGATTCAAAGTTGCGCTGGGTCGCATGGCTGCTTCTGCTAGCTCATCATTAGGCTCATAGTAGCCACCAATATCGACCGGTGAACCTTGAGCATCGAGCAATTCTTGTAAAATCAATTCTTGGTTGTTTTTCAATGTTTCAAAGACTTCAGTGAACTTGGCTTTCAATTTTGCATCAGCATTTTGGGTTGACAAGGCTTTGGCCCAGTATTTGGCTAAGAAGTACTGTGAACCGCGGTTATCCATTTCATTGACTTTTCGGGAAGGCGATTTGTTGTAGCTCAAATAACGTTCATTGGCGTCATCCAGCGCCTCGGCCAAAACTTTGGCCTGTTGGTTATTGGTTTTTTCGGCGATGTCCTCAAGAGAAACTGCCAAAGCCAGAAATTCACCCAAAGAGTCCCAGCGCAAGTGCCCTTCTTCGACAAACTGCTGCACATGTTTTGGTGCAGAACCACCCGCTCCAGTTTCGAACAAACCACCACCAGCCAACAATGGCACGATAGACAACATTTTGGCACTGGTCCCCAATTCCAAAATAGGGAACAAGTCCGTCAAATAATCTCTTAAAACATTACCCGTCACAGAAATGGTGTCCAATCCCGCTGTCACGCGCTCACAGGTGTACCGCATGGCCGCTTGGGGGTTCATGATTTTTATTTCCAAGCCTTCGGTGTCATGATCCTGCAAATACTGTTCCACTTTTTCAATCAGATTGCGGTCATGGGCACGGTTTTCATCCAACCAAAATATCGCTGCCGAACCGGTATTTCTGGCACGAGTAACAGCCAATTTAACCCAATCTTTTATGGGTAAGTCCTTGGTCTGACAAGCGCGCCAAATGTCGCCTTCTTCGACCTCATGTTGCATCAATATTTCTTCCGCTGAATTAACCACACGCATCATGCCGGCTTGTTTGATTTCGAACGTTTTATCATGCGAACCATACTCCTCGGCTTTTTGCGCCATCAGCCCAACATTACAGACATTACCCATGGTTACCACATTAAAGGCACCATGTTCTTTACAGTATTCGATGATTTCTTGGTAAATGCCCGCATAACAGCGGTCTGGAATGATGGCCATGGTGTCTTGTAGCTTGCCTTCGGCATTCCACATTTTAGCCGATGATTTAATCGCAGCTGGCATCGATGCATCGATGATGACGTTATTGGGAACGTGTAAATTAGTAATACCTTTATCTGAATCAACCATCGCCAATGGTGGCTGAGTGGCATAACAGGCTGCAATATCGGCTTTAATTTCAGCTTGTTTGGCAGCAGGCAAATCTTGTATCTTGTTGTACACACTGCCGATACCATTATCAACTTCGACACCTATTTCCTTGAATAAAGCGCCATGCTTCTTAAACACATCAGCGTAATAAACCTCAACTGCATGACCAAACATAATTGGGTCAGAAACTTTCATCATGGTGGCTTTTAAGTGCAACGACAGCAACACCCCTGATGACTTGGCATCTTTGATGGCTTTGGCATAAAATTTACGCAAGGCTTTGGCACTCATGCAAGATGAATCAATCACCTCTTGGGCTTGCAGGGCCAAAGCAGATTTCATCACCGTTATTTGCCCATCAGCAGTCACGTGTTCAATACGCACTTCATCAGCATTCGGCATCACATAGGATTGTTCGCTGCCATAGAAGTCATCGGCATCCATGTGCGCCACATGGGTTTTTGAGCTGGCTTTAATTTCTCCTAACCGATGTGGGTTTTTTCTGGCATAGGCTTTAACCGCAGCTGCCACACGGCGATCAGAATTACCCTCACGCAACACAGGATTCACCGCACTACCGAGGACTTTGGCATACTTATCTTGAATAGACTTTTGCTCATCTGTTGCAGCTTCTTCAGGGTAATCAGGCAAGTCATAGCCTTTTTCTTGCAGCTCTTTAATGGCTGCATTCAACTGTGGAATTGAAGCAGAAATATTGGGCAGTTTAATGATGTTGGCTTCGGGTGTTTTGGCCAAATCGCCTAATTCACTTAAAGCATCTTCAGACTTTTGCTCAGCGTTCAATCGCTCAGGGAATTGGGCCAAAATTCTGCCAGCAAATGAAATGTCTTTGGTCTCCACCTCAACACCAGCTTGGGCAGCAAATTTTTGTACGATGGGCAAAAAAGAATAAGTCGCCAAAGCTGGCGCCTCATCGGTGATGGTATAAATGATGGTCTGTTTCGTCATGTCCGCTCCAATTAAAGAAATGGCCCATAATCAATCCGGATTGTCGAGCCTAAAATAAGCAGCGGATTATAACAAAACAGCGCACTTTAATCACTGTGCGCGATAAACTTTATTTGATCACTGATCAGCTCATTGTTTATTCAAAGTCATCGGCAAATATCAAATCAACAAAGTCGGGGCCGATGATCCTGATTTGAAACCCACTTTGGACCATGGCCAACACATCAACTTGATAACCATCTATGGGGTCGAAAAAAGTCTCTCCAGCTCGCCACATAACACCCTCTGTATTGGCAATGTTCGCAGGTGGGTTGTCCGCATCAATCACCCAAGCAGGCTCACTTCTGCCTGACACCACATGATGAATGATAACGGCTGTACCGGCTAAATTACTTTCATAAGCACCCGACTCTTGTCGTGACTCGATATAATAAGTGGAACCGTCCGACAGCGGAATCCTGAGGTATTTTTCTCTGGCAGAAGTGGTCAATGCTGTCCAGTTGACTTTTTTAATGGCATAACTATCAACAGCAGCTGTAAAACCATCTGCATCACTGACCCAGCCTAATCGGTATTTGTGGTACATATTGATGTGTTTGCCCAAGCGACCGTAAATGTTGTCATTGACTGCATTGCCGGTTGCTGCGCTCATCACATCCCAGCGGTTGTCATAAGGATCACCATCCTCATCCGAGTTATTGGTATGCGGCAAGCCAAAGCCATGCCCCATTTCATGCGCAATCACGCCTATACTTCTGTAAGCCCAAGGTGGATTCCAAGTCACCCGCCAAAATTGTGATTGACCGTCTAAATTTGCATTGCGTCCACCGCCCCAAGCACAACAGTCCAACACATCATTGAACATCATGTTTATGCCCACAAAATCATCAGTAAAATCAACCAAGGCATCAGCGGCGGCGGTACAATCATTGAACAATTGAGTCAGCTCAGCACCTGTACCACTGCCAGGGTTGGGAACATAAGTCGTGTGATTATCAGGCAAATCCACCCAATCAATGGCAATTGAGCCAACCACATTGGCTTTGTTGTAGGACACTTCTCGCCAGTAATGATCCAACCCTGCCGGTGTGCTGGCATACATGTTTTGAAAATAATTCAAATTTTCTGGCTCAGCGGGTTTGTCATTGAATTTACACAACAAAGAAATCCATTTTTGCGAACCAAATATGTTTCCACCATTTAATTCTGGGCCCTCAAGCAGCTCCATAGATTGAATACTTTTAGCGCCATCAGCAACCGATGCTTGCGGTTTTAAGGACACTGACACTCGTTTGCCAACCCAGTCCATAATGGGCATGCGATCAATGAAGGCTTGACTGGTGTTTAACAGGATTGTTTGGTCCTCGGTTTGTAAATAGAAACGTTGAATGGCGTAATTTTCAGTAAATGCATCGCCATATTCAAACATTAAAATACCTTCCAGGCTATCCTTGGCTGTCACCACTGAAGTGGCCATCAACAACATCAAACACGTGTATCTCATTAAACTCATCCTCATCTTTGAACTGTGGTCATTATTTATTTAAATATCATAGAGCAAATCAGGATTAATCAGCTGAAAATTTGACACAATTGCGAACCGCTTCTCACTAATCAGTGTTTTTAAGCAATTGTTTCAGGGTTCTGGCCCATAATTGACGCAATAGTTGACTTTATTCAATCATGATCCAGCCCAGGTTAAAAGGATTGATGAACCCATTAACTGTTATCTTTAGATTCCATTTAAACCATGAAATTCAAGTATCAACACAAGACCAGCTTCTTCAGTCTAAGCTGCCATCCAAGATGTCAGTGCAGAATGATTTTTTCAGCAATTAAATCAAATACCTACAGGCTTTACTTACCAATGACGAAGATGAACTTTGCTAAAGAACAAGTCTTCTCGAGCTAAAGTTCATCATACCATTTTTTCATAAACTGTTTCAGTTCCGGGCCTTCAAGTTTTTGCATTGCTGATATAAAATCTGAACTCACAACTTCATACCCGCCTTCACTCACCACCGCCGTATAAAACAAATGGATCAGATGACTGCCGCAATTGGTGCACTTGCCATAAGTGAATTCACAGCCTCTTGCATGAGAGGCATCTTGGATAAATTCCCAGTTCAGTTGGTTACAACATGTTTTCATGATTGATTCTAAATTTAATGACAGGACTCATCAGCCGGTGAACATCAAATCACCATTTAATTCAAACGAACTGATACCAGTGAAACATTTTTACATCTAGATTCATTAATTGCCATTTTTATGTGCGGATAATTTGAAAAAGTATCAGCACCCATTTAAGATTATGATACCAAGAAAAGAGAAATCATCCATGTCAAACAAAGTTATTTCAGTTGTGTTGGCCTTATCAATCCAGTTGTTATCCACAACTGCTTTGAGCAGTAATGATTGCCAGATATTTGTGGCAAGGCTGAATGACAACACCACCGATGATTTATTGAGAGAAAGTTTTGAACCTTTTGGAGCTGTTATCAAAGCTCAAATTATTATGGACCGTGATACAGGAAGGTCGAGGGGCTTTGGCTTTATACAAATGTCAAGTTGCAATGAAGCATCCTCAGCTATTACGGCATTAGACCAAACAGAGCTTGATGGCAGAACCATTGCGGTTAAATTCGCCAATCAAGCAACACCCAATCCCAGAGTAAACGATCGAAACCGTGGCGGTGGTTACAGGGGTGGCGGAGGGTATCCAGGCGGCGGTACACCAAGCTCTTTCTGAAAACCTTTAACCAAAATTCAAACTACTTGAATCAGTTTTTTAATAACTCAAGGACTCGATTAATTGCCTGTGACCAAAACTTGTTTAACCGTGTGGACTGATTTGACAGTCCTTTGTTAGGCTCAAGGTAACATGATTTGGCATGCTCCAGTTGAACAGCGTGAATTTGATGATCAGGACGCCCATAATGACGGGTAATGAAACCACCCTTGAAGCGTCCATTGTTGATATAAGTAAACTCATTTTGAGCTGCCAGCTCATCAAGCAACAGCGCCTCAATCTGCTGTGAGCAACTCTGACCCGCATAAGTCCCTATATTGATATCAGGCAATCGGCCATTAAAAAACCTTGGCACCTCATCATCGATGCTGTGGGCATCAATCAACAGACAAAACCCGTATTTTTGTTTGGCGGCTTGGATTAATTCTGTCAATTGTTGATGATAAGGCCGCCAATACAAATCAATTCGGCGCTGAATTTCAGCTTGGTCAGGCTCATAGCCATCGCGGTAAATGGGTTTAAAATTAAAAGTACTGGTTGGACAAAGTTCAGTTTCTGTCTGGTTTTGGTACAGCGCTTCACCACTGGCCGGGCGGTTCAAATCAATCACATGCCGCGAATAGTTGGCTTTGATTTTAGAATAAGTTAAATCGTTGAATTCAAACACATCACTGATCAAGTAATCTCGGTCACTCGAATTCATTACCGCTGCATTCATGCCATGCAGTATCTCATCAGGTATCAGCGCACCATCATGTGGCACACTGATCACCAACGGTGAATCTGCTTGTTTCAGCTCAAAGACGGACATAATTCATTCATGAATGTATTGAGCTGACCTGACAACACCAGTTTTTGCATGTGATTGATGTCTGGTGAAAGTAAGCGGTCCTTGTCCAAAAACAGCACATCTTCTCTGACTTTTTCATACACAGCAAATAACGATTCAGAGGTTTTTAAACCTTGATGAAAATCGATGCTTTGACAAGCCGCCATCATTTCAATGCCAATCACGGCCGCTGAGTTTTCCGCTATGTCAGTCAGCTTTCTGGCCGCGAAAGTCGCCATACTGACATGGTCCTCTTGATTGGCCGAGGTAGGAATGGTGTCGACACTTGCAGGGTGCGCAAAAGTCTTGTTTTCAGAGGCCAACGCGGCGGCTGTCACATGCGCAATCATAAAACCTGAATTAACGCCTGAATCAGGCACCAAAAAGGCCGGTAAACGGCTTAATGATGGGTCAATCAACATCGCCATGCGGCGCTCTGACATGTTAGCCATATCAGTCACTGCAATGCCCAAAAAGTCTGCCACCAAGGCCACCGGTTCGGCATGGAAGTTGCCCCCTGATAAAACATCACCGCCGCCCTTATCATTTTGGTCAGCAAACACCAAAGGGTTATCAGTGGCCGCATTGGCCTCAATCAACAACTTGGAGGCCACGTAATTGATGGTGTCCAATACGGCACCCATGACTTGTGGCTGACAGCGCAAACAATAAGGGTCTTGGACCCGATCACAATCTTCATGTGAAACCACAATTTCACTGCCTTTCAACAATGCCCTGATGGCACGAGCCACCTGAATTTGTCCGTTTTGGCGACGGGCTTGGTGAATGCGCTCATCAAATGGCGCCAAAGATCCTTTGGCCGCATCAATTGACAAGGCACCGGCAATGATGGCAGCGCTGAAACAATTTTCAGCCAAAAACAAACCCTTCAATGCCAGCGCTGTTGAGACTTGTGTGCCATTCAACAAAGCCAAACCCTCTTTCGGCCCCAACAAAATTGGTTTCAAACCTGCTGCATTCAGCGCTTCCATAGCCGGCATCACTTGACCTTGGTAATTCACCTCGCTCAACCCAATCATGGCCGCAGTTAAATGCGCCAGCGGCGCCAAATCACCCGATGCCCCAACCGAACCTTTTTCGGGAATAATGGGGTAAATTTCATGGTTGATCATATCTAACAACAGCCGCAGTGTATTGGGGTGAATACCCGACACACCTTGCGATAAACTCATGGCTTTAAGCGCCATGATTAAACGAGTGGTGTCAGTATCAATTGGTTTGCCTACGCCCACAGCATGAGAAATCACCAGGTTACGCTGCAATGTATCCAGCTCTTCTTTGGGAATTTTTACGTTGGCCAACAAGCCAAAACCAGTGTTCACACCATAAACAGTTTCATCAGAAGCCGCCACATTTTCGATGGTTTGCCGTGAGCGAATCACCCCTTGCAACATATGGTCATCGACCTTCATTTGCACCGGCTTCTGCCAGATACTGCGTAAGTCTGCCAGATTAAAACCCTGACTTGAAATAATAAAGTTCATCATCGCACCTCCTTATTGGGTTGATCCAACATGGGTAAATTCAAACCATGTTGACGTGCACATTGTTGTGCGATTTCATAACCAGCATCAGCATGTCGCATCACGCCAGTGGCTGGATCATTCCACAAGACCCGCTTGATGCGTTTGGCAGCAGCCTCGGTGCCATCACAACAGATAACCACCCCTGAATGTTGTGAATAACCCATGCCCACGCCGCCGCCATGATGCAAAGACACCCAAGTGGCACCGCTGGCGGTATTTAACAGGGCATTGAGTAAAGGCCAGTCAGACACAGCATCTGATCCATCTTGCATACTTTCAGTTTCTCGATTGGGCGAAGCCACCGAACCTGAATCCAAATGATCACGACCAATCACTATCGGGGCTTTGAGCTCACCTGATTTAACCATTTCATTGAAGGCCAAACCCAGCTTGTCTCTTTGGCCTAAACCGACCCAACAAATTCTGGCAGGCAAACCTTGGAATTGAATCCGCTCACGCGCCATATCCAACCAATTGTGTAAGTGCGGATCATCAGGGATCAACTCTTTGACCTTGGCATCGGTTTTATAAATATCTTCGGGGTCACCCGACAGCGCCACCCAACGGAATGGACCCACACCCCGACAAAACAACGGTCTGACATAAGCCGGCACAAACCCCGGGAAATCAAACGCATGTTTAACCCCTTGGTTGAACGCTTCTTGCCTGATGTTGTTGCCATAGTCCACTGTGGGGATTCCCAGGGCATGAAAACCTAACATCGCTTGTACCTGCACCGCCATTGACTTTCGGGCTTCTTCAGCAACCAATTTCGGGTCATCCTTGGCCGCTTGACGCCATTGTTCAACGGTCCAACCTTGGGGCAAGTAGCCATTGACTGGATCGTGTGCAGAAGTTTGATCGGTAACCAAATCTGGGCGGATACCTGCTTCATACATTTGCGGAAAAACATCAGCAGCATTACCCAGTAAACCAATTGATGTGGCCTGACCTTGATTAATGGCAGACTTTAACATTTGCATGGCTTCATCAACAGAACGGGCTTTTTTATCCACATAACCAGTTTTCAAGCGAAAATCAATGCGGGTTTCATCACACTCCACGGCAATCATTGAATAACCCGCCATGGTGGCTGCCAAAGGCTGAGCGCCGCCCATGCCACCCAAACCACCGGTTAAAATCCACTTGCCTTTGGTGTCACCATTGAAATGCTGGCGACCGGCTTCAACAAAGGTTTCATAAGTCCCCTGTACAATGCCCTGAGAGCCGATATAAATCCAGGAACCAGCGGTCATTTGACCGTACATCATCAGGCCTTTTTTATCCAGTTCATTAAAATGTTCCCAATTGGCCCAGTGTGGTACCAAATTTGAATTGGCAATCAACACCCTAGGGGCATCTGCATGTGTTCTAAAAACACCCACTGGCTTACCTGATTGCACCAACAAAGTTTCATCATCGTTTAATGTTTTTAAAGACGCTACAATGGCATCATAACAAGCCCAATTTCTGGCTGCTTTACCGATGCCACCATAGACCACCAAGTCCTCTGGTCGTTCTGCCACATCAGGGTCCAAATTATTCATCAACATTCTTAAAGGCGCTTCAGTTAACCAGGATCGGGTGTTTAAGGTGCTACCGGTTGGCGCTTTGATCACACGTTTATTTGAATCTATACTTTTTGATTTTGTATCTGTCATGATTGTTCTTCGGTTTGATTTTTTTGTTGATTAAAACGACTGAGCAAATCCTTTTGCTTCAAGCCTTTGATGGCAGCGCTGAGTACTTGATATAAATCGGCATTTATTTCAGCAGAAAGCTCGGCATAAACTTGAGCCATTGAATGTTGCCTTAAACGTTCCGCCTGTTCGACACCCTGAGCGGTTAATCGATATAACACCCGTCTTTTGTCATCTGGGTCTTGACTGGATTCTAATAAATCTAGTTTGAGTAAACGCGGCAGTTTTTGTTTAACCAATTGGCGAGATTGGTTCAAAGTTTTTGCCAACTCTGTGACTGTCGTCTGCGCGCCTGAACTCAATGCATGAATGATTGAGCATGACTTGACTGGCACGATGATACCCAAAGACTGATATATGGGTTTAATTTGCTCACTGATTAATTGACCCAAATCATCAGCTTGTTTACCGATAAAGGACCGGCTAAGGGCTGATTGATTGACAGGTGAGTTCATGGTTGAATTTTAAAATTTTTTTCAATTTTATGCAACATGTTGCGCAATAAGTTCAACACAAGAAATCATTATATTTCTTGTAATGCGAATGATTATCATTTATATTAATACAATTAACAACTCATGATACAAATGACTTGGCAACTTAAACTCATTGAAAATCACCAACAAACAGGTGAACACTGTTTGGAATTATGTCGGATCAATAAACACAGCCCGTTACGCAGCTGGTTTGGACCAATCGCTCAACTTCTGTTACAGCAAAATCATCGCTATTTACCGCCCTCAAAAAAACTGAATGATGAAGCCAATACCCAACGCTGGGCCATCGATAAGCAAATGGCACAGTACCTGTTGGTTCAAGCCAGTTTTTTTCACCAACGTTGTTTGCATCAGTATCAGGTCAATGATGACATCAAGAGTAAAGGATTGGATAACAATCATGATTTGAGTGAATTACTGTTGTTTATTCGCATGAGCTCGCAACACCCGAGTCACCAGACCTTACTCACACTGGTTTCTAGCCAACTGCCCAGCAATAAAGGATTGGAGGGTAACTTAAACACCCTATTAAGCGCCAAACTGATTCAGAAAATCAGCTTTCACAACTGGGCTTTTTATGACAAAAACCCTTACCCTCATGACCATTTGCTGGACTTAAAAACATTTGAACTGAATGATTTCAACCAGCATCAAAAAAGACATGAGCAACAATTATTGATTTGCCAAACACCCTAAAGCACAACCAATACATGTCTTTGTGAGAAAGTGGTGGTCATAAGTGTCTGAATATCTGTAAAATATGTGCATTCAATCTGATTGCATCCAATGAAATTTGAACCAACTGACCGGCAAATTCGCAGTTTTGTACTGCGACAAGGCAAGATGACCACCGGCCAGAAAAAAGCAGTCGAAGCTTTGATGCCGGTGTTTGCCTTCAACCCAAAAACCACCATTGACTTCAAAACCTTATTTGGCAATGACAACCCAGTTTGGCTTGATATTGGTTTTGGTAATGGCGAATCCATCATTCATGCCGCGCAAAAATACCCACAAATCAACTTCCTCGGCATTGAAGTACACTTGCCTGGCGTAGGTCATTTGTTAATGGCCATAGACGAGTTGAAACTTAACAATGTACGCATCATCCGAAATGATGCTGTTGACATGTTGAACTTATTCATTGCAGACCATTGCTTGTCTGCTGTGCACATTTATTTCCCAGATCCGTGGCATAAAAAGCGCCACCATAAACGGCGCATCATCAATCAAGCGTTTCTTGATTTAATCCAAAACAAACTCAAAACGGGTGGACGACTGCATTACGCTTCGGACTGGCAACCTTATGCTCTAGAAGTTCAGGAATTATTTGCTAACAATGAATGGCTACAAAACCAACAACCCAATAATGAGTTTGCACCAAGACCAGATTGGCGTCCAGTAACAAAGTTCGAACGTCGAGGGCAACGACTTGAACATGGCACTTATGATTTAATTATGCAGAAAGTCTGATGGACATGTTGCCCCTCACCAATGAAATGCTGATGGTTTTTGCTATTTTGGCCTACACCATTTTGATGTTTGTGACTGAAGTTATTCGCATTGATGTGGCGGCCTTGTTGATTTTAGTGATGCTGGGGTTGTCAGGTTTGGTTCCAGAAACACATTTATTTGACGGCTTTGCTTCCAATGCCGTGATAGCAATCATTGCTGTGATGATTCTTGGTGCCGGACTGGATCGTACAGGCGTGATGACTGCAGTGGCTAATTTAATCCTGAGGGTTGGTGGCAAAACTGAAAAAACTGTGATGCCAATCGTTTCACTTACAGTTGGAGGCATATCTGGTTTTATGCAAAATGTCGGCGCAACCGCCTTGTTTTTGCCAGTCATGAGCAAAATATCCAGCGCTGCTGAATTACCGATATCTCGCTTACTGATGCCTATGGGCTTTTGTGCCATATTGGGTGGCACTGTCACCATGGTTGGGTCTTCTCCCTTAATTTTATTGAATGACTTAATTGAAACTTCAAATCGCTCGCTGCCCCCAGGAGCTGATTCCATGGAAATGTTCAGCCTGTTTTCAACCACGCCTATAGGCCTCGCTCTGTTGGCCAGTGGGGTAATATATTTCTTACTAATTGGCCGGTTTTTATTGCCACAGGCCAAGGAAATATCGCACATCAACAACCACAAATCCGACTCCTATTTTCGTGACAATTACGGCATCGAAAAAACCATCACTGAAATGACTGTGAATAAAGACAGTCCGCTGGTGGGTAAAATGATTCAAGAACTGGAGTTTGATACCCACATCCCTCATATTGTTGCTTTATACAGTGAGGGTGAATCAACCTTGTCCCCGCCTCGCACCAAGTTCATCTGGAATGGTGCTGTACTGGGCGTGATGGGCAGCAAACAACAAATCGACAGTTTTGCAGAAGAATTTGACCTCACCACTCGACCCAAACTTAAACAGTTTAAATTAGATTTTAATCCATCAATATCCGGCACATCAGAAGCTGTGGTTGTACCTGGCTCAAGGTACCTCGGGGTTAAGCTTTCTGAGTTTCATTTTCGCAAAGAATATGCCATCACCATTTTGGCGGTTTCAAGAAACAACCGAATTTATACCGGTGAAGAAATGTATGACTTAGAATTACAACTGGGTGATACATTTATCATCCATGGCCGTTGGACCGACCAAATGGGACTGGGACGTTCACGCAATGTAGCCCTGGTCAGTGACGTGCCAGCCGAACCACAACGGCCACAAAAAATTCCATTTGCTGTATTATTTTTTGCTTTGAGTATTTTTTTAGTGATATTCACTGATTTGAAGCTGTCATTATCTCTACTGACCGGCGCCATTGGCATGATAATTTTTGGTGTGTTGAATATGGATGAAGCATATCGGGCGGTGAGTTGGAAAACCGTGTTCCTGTTGGCCTGTTTGATACCGCTGGGCTATGCCATGGAAAATACCGGCGCTGCCGCTTGGATTGCACAATACGTCATCAGCACATTAGGCACGGTACCACAAATTATTTACCAACTGGCCATAGCCTCCTTAGCCACTGTATTTTCCTTGGTGATGTCGAATGTAGGCGCCACCGTGTTGTTGGTCCCACTGGCGATTAACATTGCGATTGAAACCGGTGGCAATCCGGTGGTTTATGCACTGATTGTAGCCATTTCTACATCCAATGCTTTTATTTTACCCACTCACCAAGTATCAGCTCTTATCATGGGACCTGGCGGTTACAGTGTCAGCGACTTCCTGAAAGTAGGCAGTCTCATGACATTGATTTTTATGGCAGTTTCCCTGAGCATGATTAATTGGTTGTATTGAGAAAATTCAACACATTCGACTTAAATCTCACAAGCTTAACTGGCTTTTTTAATTTGACAAGCTTGTTCAATCTTAAGTTTAAACAACTCACTGAGCAGTTTTTTACTTTCTCGATCAATGCCATGTTTGCAATAATTACATTCGGCCAATTGATTGATAATGGATTCGATTTCATTCATGACTTTTTTTAATTCTAATTGGTTCATGTTAACTCCCTGCGTTATTTCAGCAACTGTGATTCGATATAGCTCCAGTTTACCTGTTCCATTCACCCCGCAACCACAGCAATATTCTGACTGACTTGTAAGAAAATATGGACAGGCGTGGTATAATTAGCGGGTTCAAATAAAAAATGTGATTATGATTAAATTGGTGTTATTAAGGCATGGTGAAAGTGAGTGGAATTTAGCTAATCGATTCACTGGATGGAAAGATGTGGATTTGACTGAAAATGGTGTCAAACAAGCACAATCAGCCGGTCAGTTGCTGCTTGAAGCAGGCTTCGATTTTGATCAGGCCTACACTTCGGTACTCAAGCGTGCCATCAAAACTTATAACATTGCTGCCGATGAGATGGACCAATCTTGGTTGCCCGTGAATCGCAGTTGGCGGCTCAACGAACGTCATTACGGCGCACTTCAAGGCTTGAACAAATCTGAAACAGCGGCTAAGTATGGAGATGAACAAGTGCACATCTGGCGTCGCAGTTATGCCACCCGACCTCCACAACTGGATTGGGATGATGAGCGCAACATTGCCAACGACCGTCGCTACCAAGCCCTAAGCAAATCTCAAATTCCCTTGGGCGAATGCCTGAAAGACACGGTTGAACGGGTCTTGCCTTATTGGCATGAGGCCATAGTACCTGACCTGAAATTGGGGAAGCGTTTAATCATTACTGCTCACGGCAATTCGCTGCGTGCTCTGGTACAATATTTGGATGATGTATCGGAACAAGACATTCTTAAACTGAACATACCAACTGGCGTGCCCTTGGTTTATGAACTGGATAATCAATTAAAGCCGATTAAAAGTTATTACCTAGGTGATCAACAAGCCCTGAGTGACGCCATGGCAGCAGTTGCCAAGCAAGGCAAAGCCCAAAATTAACCCCCAGGCAAGAACAGACAAACTGAGTCAACCATGAAAACCCCTAAACCAACTCAATACCCGTTGTTAGACCAAATCAATATTCCAGCTGATTTGCGCAAATTAGAAAAACCTCAACTCAGGCAGGCAGCTGATGAAGTGCGCGCTTTTCTGATTGAACAAATATCTCAGTGTGGTGGCCATTTTGGTTCTGGCTTGGGTACGGTCGAATTAACTGTGGCTTTGCATTATGTCTTTCAAACGCCACATGACCGCATTGTTTGGGATGTGGGACACCAAGCTTATCCACACAAAATATTAACCGGACGCAAAGACCGCCTGACCACCATCAAACAAAAAAATGGCTTGGCTCCTTTTCCAAAGCGCACTGAGAGCGAATACGACACCTTTGGCGTAGGCCATTCATCGACCTCGATTGGCGCGGCACTGGGCATGTCCTTAGGCAGCCAAATCACCGGCACAGACCGCGAAGTGGTGGCTGTGATTGGTGATGGTGCCATGACTGCAGGTATGGCTTATGAAGCTTTGAACCACGGTGGAGATTTGGACACCAATATGCTGGTTGTGCTGAATGAAAATGAAATGTCTATTTCACCCAACGTGGGCGCTTTATCGCGCATGTTAATTAAGATTGTCAGCGGCAGAACTTATAATCGCATGCGTGAAAAATCCAAACGCATCATGCGGCGCAACTCATGGTTATGGAAATTCATGTCACGGTGGGAAGAACACACCAAAGGCATGTTTGTACCCAATACACTGTTTGAAGAGCTGGGCTTTCATCACTTGGGCCCAATCGATGGGCACGATGTGAATCAATTGGTGGATAAACTCGAAGTAGCCAAAGAAATCAAAGGCCCCAAGTTGTTACACATCATCACCAAAAAAGGCAAAGGGTATAAACCTGCCGAAGAAGATCCAATTAAGTACCATGCTGTGGGTCAATTTAACCCAGCAGAAGGTATTGTATCTAAAGCCAAACCCTCAACACCCAGTTACACCGAAGTTTTTGGACAGTGGTTGTGTGACATGGCTCGAATTGATAACCACTTGGTGGGCATCACGCCGGCAATGCGCGAAGGGTCTGGTTTGGTGGAATTTTCTAAGCTGTTCCCAAAACGTTATTTTGATGTTGGCATTGCAGAACAACATGCTGTGACATTGGCTGCTGGCATGGCCTGTGAGGGCGCCAAGCCAGTGGTGGCGATTTACTCCACCTTCTTACAAAGGGCTTATGATCAATTGATTCACGATGTAGCCATTCAAGACTTGGATGTTTTATTTGCCATTGACCGAGGTGGCGTGGTTGGTCCCGACGGTGCTACGCATGCTGGCAACATGGATTTAAGTTTCTTGCGCTGTGTGCCCAACATGACCATCATGGCGCCTGCTAACGAGAATGAATGCCGGCAAATGCTCTACACAGGTTACCAACATGCAGGCCCAGTTGCTGTTCGTTACCCCCGTGGCAAAGGACCAGGAGCTGCCATTGTACCCAAAATGTCAGCACTTGAAATTGGCCTTGCTGAGCGGGTCAGAAAAGGTGGTAAACAACTGGCTATTTTGTCGTTCGGTGCCTTGTTAGAAGAGGCGATGGTTGTTGCAGAGCAATTAGATGCCACATTGGTTAACATGCGCTTCGTTAAACCCATGGATCGAAAGATGATTGAAAAAATGGCACGCACTCATGATCACTTGGTCACCTTAGAAGACAATGTCATTCAAGGCGGTGCGGGCAGTTATGTCAATGAGATTTTACAGCAGCTAAAACTACACACACCGGTGTTAAATTTGGGCCTACCTGACAAGTTTCAAGACCATGGGACAAGAGAAGAGTTGTTGACCGAAGCAGGTTTGAGCACTGATAAGATGACACAACAAATCAATGCGTTTATGAATAAAAAGTCAAACACCCAAGTTTACTCGGTCTAATAAGGGTAAGCCTAATAAGGGTAAGCGAATTCAGACGATCAGGATTTTTTTCCCAAGATGTATTGAGTCATTTCGTGGTCAGGATAATGCCATTTGAGGTAATTTTTATAACTGGCGGTTTTCTTGTCAGCACCTTTTTCTTCTAGGTAATTTATGATGGCAACCAAAGCATCGACAAATTCAGGCAGTTCACATTCCTTTCTGATCATGCTGTTGATGATATAAACCGCATTGTTTTCAAACCCATTGGCGGCGAACACCACCGACAATTTAACCAACGTCTCATCATCTAATTGAATACGCCCTTGTGTGGTGGTCATGTACTTAACAAAATCACTGTGGATTTTTTCCCCAGAAACATCAAACTGCATCTGCAAATTAAAATAATCCTTGGCAGCTTGGTGATGAAAATCATCAAAAGGGATGTACTTACCATATTCAAAGCGCAGACGAGCCAAATCCAAACTATTGGGATATTTTTTAAAGGTATTGGCCAAAATTTTCATGGCCTTTTTATAATTACCTTTGTCTATGTATTTTTCAGCTCGGGCAACTGGATTTAATCTATTTCCAAACACTGTCCATCTTATGCTTTGTTAACTGTCACATAGCTTAACAAATTATGACCCAAAAATCATATCATTTGATGGCTGGCCATTGAAAATGTTTGGTTTACGCCAACCACAAAATGATCCAAAACCTTCACATCAATTAAAGCCAAAGTTTTCTTCAACTGAATGGTCAAGGAAATGTCAGAGTCGCTGGGTTGTATATCACCAGATGGGTGGTTATGAGCAAAGATTACCGCTGCTGCATTATGTTTGAGACAATACTGCGCGACAGTTCTTGGGTAGACTTGGGCTGAATTGATGCTGCCATTGAATAAATAATCAAATTTGATTAAGTGATTTTTGCTGTTGAGGAACAAACCCGCAAACTTTTCATGTTTTGCCTGTTCAAAATTAGCTAACAGAAATTGATTGACCACTGAAGGCTCGGTAAAACATGTGCTGGCATCAAACCCTTGGTTGATGGCTCGCTTAACCAATTCACTTGCAGCTTGAAATTGCGCGTATTTAGCTAAGCCCAAGCCTTTGATGACGCAAAACTCTGGATATGTGGCACTGATGACTTGCTTAACACCGCCAAAATGAGCCAACATCTCGTCAGCCAATCCAATGGCACTCTTACCACGCACACCAATGCGCAAGAAAATAGCCAGTAATTCCGCATCTGTCAGGGCTTCAGGACCATATTCAACTAACTTCTCTCTCGGCATAATTGAAATAAATGGCACGGGGGTGTTTTGTGTTAAGCTTAGTTTTTTCATGATTTATGTGACAAATAATGTTGATATTAAACATTTTCATCACAAACAGCAGTCAATCAATTCTTACTGCTGTGTAAGAAAGTATAACATTGGAGATTTTATCCCATGTAGTTTAAAATCTAGCTTCATGTTATTTTGACGGTATTAATGTTAACAGTTGATTTAAAAATAATGGCACCTGAGTTCATCCAAGAATTTGGCTTACCAGAATACAGTACCGAAGGTTCTGCGGGCTTAGACTTAAGGGCTTGTTTAGACTCAGCACTGAACATTGAACCAGGTCAAACCAAACTGATTCCAACAGGCATAGCCATTCACATCAAAGACCCCAGTTTAGCAGCAGTGATACTGCCTCGTTCAGGCATGGGCCACAAGCATGGCATTGTATTGGGAAACTTAGTTGGCTTAATTGATGCCGATTACCAAGGCCAATTATTTGTTTCTTGTTGGAACCGCTCAGGCACCCCCTACACCATGTCACGGGGTGAGCGGCTGGCACAGTTGGTCATGGTACCTGTCGTACAAGTGGCATTTAATCAAGTCGAAAGTTTTGCAGACACCCACCGGGGTGAGGGCGGTTTTGGACACACAGGAGTAAATTAATGGATTTAAATAAATTGCTGGCAAAAATCAAACCCAATTCTGCTGATCAGGCATCAACAGATAATCCCGATGTAGATACCGGTTCAAACTCAACAAGCACAGAGGCCACAGGCAACAAAAAAAATAACAGCAAACAAAACAGAGTCAAGTTAGGCGACGAAGTGATATGGACCAGTGGTTTTGTAGTCGCCGCCCTCGCTTGTTTGTTGTTTGGTTACTTATTGAAGTTTAATTTCACTGAATCACGGGCGCTGTCACAACTTAAAAAGCAAAGCGAAGCGCTGGCCTTATCTGTACAGCAAAGAACCGAACAAGTCAAAATGTTGGCTGCTGATATCATTGCCAACAACCCAGATGCTGAGAATATAGTAGAACTGATTAACAATGAAGTTGATAATACATTGAGGGTATTAAGGGTATTAGAACCGATTGATGACATACAACCGGACACCATTTTTCCTGGCATTAATTTTGCCACCCTGGATATGCTGAAGATGACCAGTGAATCGCAACAAGAACAGTTGCCAGAAATTCACTTGTATGGGCAAAGTAACCAATACCTTAATTTCGTTTACATTCAAAAACCTGAGCAGGCTTATGTGGTGGTCAGTTATCCGGTTGAACTGATTATCCAACCCCAACACCTGCAGTTTGATAAAAGCGAATTGGTGCTGACGCAGCAGTCTGGAACTTACAGCAATGTGGAACTGCAAAAGTGGGGCCAAGTCAACCAGAATGCAGCAACCAGTTTTAAACAAACCAGCGTACCTAATTCAAATTTCTACGTAACCTATGCAGTTGAAAAAAACTACAGCGGTTTATTTAAATTATCTTTTTTCAGCAACATTGTGGCTTTCCTTGCGGCCCTAGCTTTGGCTGTGCTGACCTTTATTAAGCGCCAACAAAGAATCGCTGAATTACAAGCCCAGTCACAAAAAGATGAAGAAGATCGGGTTTACGTTCATTCATCTGGGGTCAAATCCAACCAATCTATAGCTGATTTAAATGACGGCCAAGGGGACGTTAAAAAGCAAGCTGGCGCCAAAGACAAACCAGCCATTGGTAGTTTGCCCGACCGGTCAATTTTCAAAGCCTATGACATCAGAGGCATTGTAGATGAAACTTTAACCGTGGGTGCAGTAGAACAAATTGGCCACGCCATTGGCACAGAAAATTTAAATCGTGGTCGCAAATCTATAGTCGTTGCCCGCGATGGACGCTTATCTGGGCCCAGTCTGTTACAGGCATTAATTACTGGTATCACTCGAAGTGGCTGCGATGTCATCAACATTGGTGCTGTGCCGACCGGCGTGCTTTATTTTTCCACCCATCATTTGGAAACTGGTTCGGGTGTGATGCTTACCGGCAGTCACAATCCTGCCAATTACAATGGTTTAAAAATCATGCTGGATGGTGAGACCCTGGCTGGTAAATTGATTTCAAACTTGTATGACATGATTGCCAGTGGTGACTTATTGAGCGGTAAAGGCTCAGTTCAAGAGTTGGACATTGCGGATGATTATGTTGATTACATCAGCTCAGAAATTCAGTTAGAAAATGAACCCACAGTTGTGGTTGATTGTGGCAATGGTATACCGGGCATACTGGGGCCTGAAGTATTGGAAGAAATTGGCTGTAATGTCATTCCGCTACACTGTGAAGTTGATGGCAACTTTCCCAACCACCACCCGGATCCCAGCGTTCCAGAAAACTTACAAGACTTGATAACCACGTTAAAAACAGTTGATGCCGACCTGGGCATTGCTTTTGATGGTGATGGTGACCGCTTGGGTGTGGTAACTAAATCTGGAGAAATCATCAACCCCGATCGATTGTTGATGCTGTTTGCCAAAGACGTACTCAGTAGACAGCCTGGCTCAAGCATTATATTTGATGTCAAATGTACAGGCCACTTACCCAAGTCGATCGTTAAGTATGGTGGTATGCCTATTATGTGGAAAACAGGTCATTCATTCATGAAAGCCAAGTTGAAGGAAACCAACGCCGCATTGGCTGGTGAAATGAGTGGTCATTTCTTTTTCAATGAAAGGTGGTTTGGTTTTGATGATGGCATTTATGCCGCAGCTCGATTATTGGAAATTCTCGACCAGGAAGACGGCACCCCACAAGAAGTGTTTGACACCTTACCCAACAGTGTTAACACGCCTGAACTTAAAGTGCACATGAAAGAAGGCGAGCACTATAAATTCATGGATAAATTTATTGCCGAAGCTGCTTTTCCTGATGCAAAAATCACCACCATTGATGGTATCAGGGCTGATTTTGCCCAAGGCTGGGGCTTGGTCAGGTGTTCTAATACCACACCATGCTTGGTGATACGGTTTGATGCCGATGATCAAGCAACACTGGATAAAATAAAAGAAGAGTTCAGGAAGCAATTATTATCGGTAGATGACAGTTTGGATTTGCCTTTTTAAAGGGTTGTTTAAAGCCAAACAAACCCAGCCCTGTGCTGAAGCAAAATCTTGGATATTCACCGAGGACTGTATTCATTACAATCACCAGAGCTTCTGAAAATTGCTTCAGCTTTTAAGCCATCTTTAGCTGTTTTCATGCATCAATTTCAATGGCGTCATTAATACCATCACCAAACAAACTTCGACTCACTCACTTGGATAGACAGTTTAGCCATCAATTGCTGAACCTTATCAACATTCAGGTAGTGAATGTTGATGTCTTGACTGACGGGGTTTGAACCAGCCGTATCCACCGTGATTCTGGCCATCTGATTGCGGCGATCGAAAGGTGTTTGGCGGTAAGAAATGTTTTGAATTTTAGCCACTTTCACAATACTGATGGTGTGAAACAACACACCATGGCGGTAAGCAATGATTTCATCATTGGCTGCATAGCCTGCTTTTGTCACATAAGCTTTGGCATATATGTAGGCAAAAGGCAAAAGCGACAGCATCAAAAAACCCCATGCATGGTAATAATACAGCAACGGTGCCATCGGTAATAAAATAAACAAGCTCACCCGTTTAAACACCCGTTTCCAAGCCCTGGGCTCTAAGCCCATCCACTGGATGTCTCGCCAATTCACTTCTGGTTGAATGGCTGTGATTAACAGCTGTGCCTTTTGTTTTGATATCAATGGCGCAATCCAACTCATAGAGATGCCACTTTGTTCAGTCACGCCGCCTGCTGTTTCCATTTTAACACTGACCCTTTTGAAGTAGCGATGAAGAGGTGAATGTTTGATCTTCAATAATTGAATGCGTTTGATCGGTATATTGGCGGTTATTTTTGTTAACAGACCCATCTCTGCATGCAAATTCTTATCCTGCCGCGCCAATCGGAATTGGTATAACTTAAGAAAGGCCAACAAAATGGATGACAACCAAATAGTCACCAGCATCAGCAACAAAAAGGCCGCTCCATAAATCAACCATTCTGTTATGGCCCAACGTTCTATGTGTAAATCACCAACAAACTTCTGCACCACTGACACAAATTTATCCCGGTAAAAATCATTTTGTGACAAGATTGAACCTACAATGCCAATGGGTATTAAGGCGCGGTGTGAAATAAACCCAAAGGTAGCGACGTCTTTATTGGACATTTGATACAAAGCTGGTGCCACAGCCTCTTCTTCAGTATCAACATCGGTGGCATGAGCGGCTTTTTGCTCAGGGTCATATACTTCATGACTGCGCTGTTTAATCACGCGCTGAATGTATTTGACTTGTTCATCTGAGATGACACGAATCACCGCCTCTGGTTTAACACCTGAGGCTGACTCGACCTGTAAAGTGGCCACTTTGAACAATCGATGTAAGATATTCTTCTCTACATTCAAGTTTTGAATCCGTTCATAAGGCACTTGCCTGAGTGATTTGAATAAAATCCCCTCTTTCACCACCAAGCGATCATCTTCCAACCAATAGTGATAAAACCAAAATTGTACAATGGTGATTACTGAGGCCAATACAGCTATGGCAATGATGATAAAGTCTTGCTTATCACCACTGGTTCCAACGATGCCAATTAATAATGGCAGCACACTTTTCTTGATCGCTTCAATAAATAGGAACAGTGGCGAAATGTTGTTTAAACGATAACCTTCGGTTTTTAGTTCCATCTGACTTCAATCTCCTTAAACCGTGTCTTCTGTCTGGTTGCTGTTGATCAGCTCCTGACGTAAATCAGCAGCATCACTTTGTAATAACCCCGGTAAAGTGATGGTGGCATTGCGGGTACCGGCAGTATGAACCACCAACTTGCTTAACTCATACCTGCGTTCCAAGGGACCGGTGGTGATGTCGATGTGCTGGACTCGGTTTCTTGGCACCATATTCTGATGTTGCCAAAACACACCATGATGAATTTTCAGACCCGCTTCGGTTAATTTATATTTGTAGGCTTTATACCAATAAATGGAATACCAATGAACCATGCCGTAGAACAGTAACCACAAACCTAAAAATGCCAAAACTCGCAGGGGCCACCCTAAATCCCATAACACCGATGAGCCAATGGTAAATGGCATAGAAACCAACAAGGTAATGATGCCCGAACTGATTCTGAAGACTTTCAGGTAATTTTTTTCCAATGCTTTAAAATCAAACGATTTCATTCGAACGGTTCCTTTTAACGGTGTGCATCTAAAATGGCGGGCTGAGGGTGGCTCAACCCGCCAATAGATTTAAGTGAAAGTGTTATTTATTTGGCTCAGATAAATGCATCAAAGGCAGTGGTTGTGGTGAGTCACTGTCGATGAAATATATTTTAGACGCTGGGTCTTTTGAAATACTTTTCAACGCCTCCAAGGCTTGAAGTTTAACGTAATTTGGATTATTACCAATGGCATTGTTAATTTTTTCAATTTCATACGCTTGGGCATCAGCCAACAACCGCCTTTTCTTGGCTTCTTCCTCCGCGGCATTGCGTTGCGCTTCTGCTTGCGCCACCAGCTGTTGTTGTTCGGTTCTGTAACGTTCCAATTCAGCCTTTTGTTTCTCAACTTCTTGTTCACGTTCTTTTTTGGCTTCAATGGCTTTGGTAATGAATGGCGGCAATGAAATGTCTCGTATCAACACAGCCGAAACACTGATACCTTTAGGCTCCAAGTAATCTGCCAAGCTGGCTGTTAAGTTGGTTTGTAACTGAACTTGAGTTTCTTCTAAAAAGAAATCTTCAGCCCGTTTAATGGACTTACCTTGTTCTCTGAGCAAAGACCTCAGTTTTGGCACCAATTGCACAGCAATCATGTTGTCTACATTACCCGTTTCTTTAAGGATATTGAATGCCATATCACCATTTAATCTGTACTGTACACTGACTTCGATGGATGTTTGAAGTTGGTCTTGCGAAGGTACCTGTGCACGTTCTTTGTGGGTTTTTTCTCTGACATCAAACTCATGGAATTTCAGCAAAGGATTCACCGGAATGGTCAAACCTTCTGGGTAAGTGCTTTGTTGAACTTCCCCGAACAAGGTGGCCACGGCCACGTGACCAACAGGTACACTGACCCAGAAACGTGAACCAATGAGGAATAAAACCAAGATGATAACCACAGGGATAAACTTGGCAATGGATATTTTATCTGTCATGCGCTTTTCTCTCAAAAATAATGAATAAAACATTGTATCAAAAATGACAGATTTTGTCTTATGCAGAAAGTCATTACAGGTAAAACACCCACAATCAGAAAATACCTGACTGCTTACAGGCTGATATGTAAAATAGTGTAAATAAAGATGCTAACCTGAAGTAAGTTCTCCTAAAATACCTGACATTTTAATTTCGAGTGTATAGATGAAAAAATTGTGTGTGTTTTTGTTGCTGATGGCAACATTCATTGCTTTGGCTGAAAAAGGTAAAGACGGTGATTTCTCCGTCACTGGCAACCAAGTGGTCAATTATTTTACTGGCCTGACAGCAGTTAATACAGTTGGTGGTGTGACCCTGACAGTCAGCAACATCGCAGATTTAACTGACGGTGCTGGCATTTACAGCAGTGCTGCTTTATCGCCAGGCGATTTGATCATGCTTTATCAAGCTCAGGGAGCGACATTCACCGATGCCTCTAACACAGCCAGTTATGGGGCATTCAATCTCAACAGCGCGGGTCGTTATGAACTTTACGAAGTCATTTCAGTTGCTGGAAACAACATCGTGGTGGCTGAAAACGGCACCCTGTGTAACAACAACAATTTAATTTATTCCTACAATCTACCCTTAACTCAAGTCATTCGGGTTCCACAGTTTGAAAACTTAACCATCAACGGTGGTAACTCCATCATCACCCCAGCTTGGAACGGATCTCGAGGTGGTGTGGTGGCTGTTGATGTCAACAACACACTGGCAGTCAATGGTCAGATCAATGCCTCAGCCAGAGGTTTCAGAGGCGGTGTGATTGATAATGTGACCACAGGAGCTGGCACTAATGTGACATTGTACCGAGGTGCAGCAGAAGCCAATGGTGCAGAAAAAGGCGAGAGTATTTTAGGTTTTCAAGCTGCCTACAATGCCAACAACGGTCGATTTGGCCGTGGTGCACCAGCCAATGGTGGCGGTGGCGGCAATGCTCACAATGGCGGTGGCGGTGGTGGAGCCAATGGCAACAATGGTATTGCCTGGAATGGTCAAGGCAACCCAAACAACACACCTGTTAACTGGACAGCAGCATGGAATTTGGACCCAACTTTGAATTCAGCCACAACCTCCTCAGGTGGTGGCCGTGGTGGTTACACCTACGGCTCAGACAATCGCGACGCCATCACAGAAGCACCCGGTTTAGCCGTTTGGGGAGGAAACAACCGACGTGAACGTGGCGGCTTAGGTGGCAGACCCCTTCCGTTTGATGATGTTGGTAGGTTATTTTTTGGCGGCGGCGGTGGTGCTGGTGATGGTAACAATGGACAAGCAGGTGCCGGTGGCATCGGTGGTGGCTTGGTTTATGTCATTACCAATAACTTAACCGGAAACGGCACCATCAACGTTAATGGACAAGCCGGTAGAAACACCGCAGGTGGTGGCAATAATGATGCCCCTGGTGGTGGTGGTGCTGGTGGTACCATTGTTATTTCAGCCAATTCAACTGCTGCCTCAGTCAACTTGACTGCCAACGGTGGCAAAGGTGGTGACCAACTGACCATTGGTAACGAAAATGAAGGTCCTGGCGGCGGCGGCGGCGGCGGTGTCATCTCTGTCAGTGGTGGAACTGGCATTCCAACAGCCAATGGCGGTGCCAATGGCATCAGTCAATCAGCAGCAGTTACAGAATTCTTGGCCAATGGCGCAACCATTGGCGGTGTGGGTCAACCCACAGAAGTCACTTCTCCGGTAACAGATTTACCGGTTTGTCGCGGTATCAGGTCATTGGATACAGTCAAGACCTTGAGTAACAACGCCGATGGTGATGGTTCTGGTACGGTTACCGAAGGTGATGTGTTGACCTATACTGTGACTGTAACCAACACCGGTGATTTTCCACTGACCAATGTGGTCGTGACTGACAGCATCATCACACCTAATTCCAACAC
>CAYGPU010000009.1:93568-168500 GCA_964352015.1 uncultured Marinicella sp. | reverse complement strand
TTTCCTTGAAGTGATTAAATGATGTATTTAATGGCTTGATTAAGTGACCCTGAAATTTGATTCTGATAGTAAAAATAATAATAAGAAAAGGAAAATATATGAATAACGAAAATAATTTAAAAATCATTGAAAAATGTACCATTGCTGCCCAAGGGGGCATGACTTTGTTGTCGCAAGAAGAAGTCAACAAAATGATGGAAGTCGGTAAAGGTGGTGTCCATGAATTATTCAGAAAATGCTGTCTGGCGGTACTGAATCATGATGCCAAAGAGGACGATGCGATGGCCGTTCTAGAACGCTACCCAGACTTTAATGTAACGCTGGTTCCACGCGAGCGAGGCATCCATTTGCGTTTTGAGAATGCACCAGCCCAAGCTTTTGTGGACGGTAAAATGATTTCTGGTATCAGGGATTCAATCTTCTCAGTACTGCGTGATATCGTCTTTCAAAGCACAGATAAAGGTGTTGGTAATTATAATTTGGATGACTCTTTTGATATCACCAATTTTGTCTTTGAAATCCTTCGACGTGGTGAAGTTCATCAGTATGGATCTGAACCTAATTTAGTGGTTTGTTGGGGTGGACACTCTATCAATCGGGTTGAATACTCATACACCAAAGACATTGGTTACCAACTGGGTTTGCGTGGTGCACACATTTGTACCGGTTGTGGAACTGGCGCGATGAAAGGGCCAATGAAAGGGGCTAATGTGGGACATTCAAAACAACGCATTAAAAATGGTCGTTATGTTGGCCTGACTGAACCAGGTATCATCGCCGCTGAAGCACCCAACCCGATTGTTAATCATTTGGTGATCATGCCGGATATCGAGAAACGTTTGGAAGCCTTTGTGCGTTTGGGTCACGGTATAATCGTATTCCCAGGTGGGGTCGGTACAGCTGAAGAAATTTTGTATTTGATTGGTATCTTAGCCAATAAGAAAAACAAAGATGTACCATTTCCTTTTATTATGACTGGTCCTAAAGAAGCGGCTGAATATTTTCATAAAATTGATGAGTTCATTCGCTTTGCTTTGGGTGATGAAGTGGCTGAGTTGTATGAAATTATTATTGATGACCCTGAAACTGTAGCGATTAAAATGATGGCCGGATTGGATGCAGTTAAGCTTTATCGCACCAAGAATAAAATCAGTTACTACTTTAACTGGGGTTTACACATCGACAGCTCCTTCCAATTTCCTTTCATCCCCTCACATGAGAACATGGCTGGATTGGAGCTGTATTTGGATAAGCCGGTCGAAGAGTTATCAGCCTCATTGCGTCGTGCCTTTTCTGGAATTGTGGCCGGTAATGTCAAAGAATATGGCGTTCAACAGATCAAAGAAAAAGGTGTTTTCCAAATCAATGGAGATAAAGAATTGATGGAGAAATTGGATGATTTGTTACAGTCATTCATTGCACAAAAACGCATGAAACTACCTGGCAGTACATACACTCCGGTGTTTGAAGTAGTTAAGTGAATACGCTTACCTATTAAGCCATGTGATAAAAACAAAACCCAAACAGCTGTTTGGGTTTTTTTTGTGCCAAGCTTATTTATACTGAGCCATCAAAGCCAGTGGCCTGCCTTCCAAGTCATTGAAAAAAGCCATCCATTCTTCACTGCCATCTTCATGGGTATGGACCTTATGAGGTGCATGGGTGAACTCAACGCCCAACTCAGTTAACCGCTCATGACTGGATTTGATGTCTTGGGTCTTGAAGTAGATGATTGATTCGGCTGCTTGTTGTTTGCGCTGAGCATCTTGTTGAGATAAAAATAAGCGCACACCATCCACATCAAAAAAAGCCAGTTGGCCATAAGTGTATAGGTGCGTCAAGCCGAGCACGTCACGATACCAAGCTTCCGATTCAGAGATGTCAGCAACTGTTCTGGAGATTTGTCCCACTGATTGAATGTTGATGTTTAGCATGTTGTGCATAGCTGGTGTCCGGTTTAAAGCGCTGTCTTTAGGAGCGCCTAAGAATTGTAATAACGATTGTTTGTCAGTGACCCCTGAACCTTTAATGACCTGTAACTTACCGACTGCATTGGTGAGGTGATATTTCACAGCGTTGATACTGACTTGCAGGCTGTCTGCAATTTTTTGATTGGTCAAACCGTGCTGTGCCAGGTTTACCACCTGCCATTCGGCTGGCGTTAACAGGTCTGGGTGTGGTGGTCTGCCTCTTGGCTTGGTTGTTTTCATGACATCATTTTAACTAACAGCACAACGATTTTCCCTACCTGATTTTAAATTAATGTGCGATAAAATCTGTTTTGCTGTCATGAAAATTTTGGCAGTGTCGTATTAAAGGGTATTGAAAAAAAGGAAAATACCATGAGAAGCTTAAAGTCATTTTTATTTTTTGCCCTGTTATTGGGGCTGTATCAGCCTTCGCAAGCGGCCATTTATTGGGTGGGCGATTCTGCTGCTTGTAATGGATCAAATGTCCGTTCAAGTCTGCCCTTGGCTTTATTATCTGCTGCGATCAGCAATGAAGCCGATGAAATCAGGTTAACAAGTACGGTCAATTATACTGGAGCGGGCAACAGCTATACGCTCACGGATTGGTCGCCCAACAGCAGCGGGGCATTGACCATAGCAGGTGGCTACGCAGATTGTTTTACTGGGCAAGCGGGTAGAACCAATGTAGGTAATGTATCCGGTAACGTTTTCACCATTCAAACCAGTTCACAGCCCAGTTCATTGGTGACATTAAGAAACCTACAAATCAATGATGCGGGTAACCGGGGGCTGGTGGTTGCTGGAGGTGCTGAGGTTATTCTTGATAATGTGGGTCTGGCTGATAATGTCAACGGTGGAGCTCAGGTATCAAATGGCGCTCGTTTGGAAGTAGGTGCCTCAAGCACAATCAACGATAACGGTTCATTGACCGAACCCAATGGTGGTGGCATTCAATGTACTGGCAACAATTCCGAAGTGTCAATCAGCGGCACATTAAGACGAAATCAGGCCATTAATGGCGGCGGCTTGTATGTCAGTTTGGGCTGTTTTGTGAGCCTTGAAGGTGGTGCAGTCATTGAAGGTTATGGGTCTTTATCGATCTTCAGCGCCACCAAAGGCGGCGGAGTCCATGTAAACAATGGTGGTGAATTATTTGCCAATGGAGGTGCTGCAAGGGTTTCCATCAGAAACCACGGGGCAACAGAATATGGTGGCGCCCTTTATGTCAATGGCACCGGTCGAGTCACTTTATTGAATACTTTGATTGATAACAATGACGCCGCTGTTCACGGTTCAGCCATTTATGCCGAAGATGGTGGTAGCAGCGAATCGCAAGTGTTCATGGACCGGGCTTTGGCTTGTCCATTTTTAATCAGTTGTTCTGAAATTCAAAACAACCCTTATGTGGACAGTGTTATTTATGTCAAGGATTCCTTGGTGGATATCAAAAGAACTCAGATTGAAGATAATAACCAGCTGAATCCATCGGCGTCTTTACCAGCATTTGGGATGGTGCATACTTTTTTTGGGGAGGTTCGTTTGGATCGGGTGGTACTTGCCAGAAACTATGCTTCATATTTGATGGCTTCTGAAGGTGGGATTTTGTTGGGTTCACATTTAACCGCAGCAGGAAATAATTTTCAAGAAGGTGGAGTGGGTCCCATCTTGGATAGCTTTGCTGGGGTCTCATACAGTGTGATGAACATAGAGAATTCAATTTTTACTGATACACAGGGAGTTGTTAATCAAAGTGCCACGCCCATCACTGCTGACTGTAATTTGGTGGATGTGGCCAGTGATTGGCCAGCAGGTAGTTTCAGTATAGGTACACCCCAGTTCATCAATTTAGCCGGTGGCGATGCCAGACAGTTACCCAACTCACCTGGTGTTGATATGTGTCTTGAAGACAGCTTTAATTGGACCGGCAACACCGACCTTGAATACCAAAGCACGCCAGTCAATGAAAACACCAATCCGCAAGGCAGTCCAGGTCAAGCTGGTGGCTTATACGATGCCGGTGCTGATGAGGTTTATGCCAATGTCGGTGAAGACATGTTTTTGTTGTCGGTTGAAAGACTGGGTTCAGGCTCCGGTAGTATCGTCAGTACACCATTGGGCATTGCTTGCGGGACCGACTGCAGTGAAGTGTATTTCAATGAAACTGTGGTGACATTGTTTGCTAATCCAAGCAGTGGCAGTGAGTTTATTGGCTGGTCGGGATGTCCTTTACCCAATGGCAATCAATGCTTGATCAGTGTAGAGGCGCCTGCGACTGTTGGTGCTACTTTTCAACCGGATGATTTGATATTTGCCAATGGTTTTGAGTGAGAGAATTAAGGTCGGTGATGATGGGTTATTAATTGACCATCACCGGCTGACACCAATTTTTATCATGGATGAATTGTTGTCTGTTGATTGAGCTTGTTCAATATAGATTTTTTCAGCGGCTATCTGGGCTTGTTCAATCAGGTAATTTTTAATTTTGAGGTTTCTTTCTTGGGTCAATGCCTGGATGGCCTCAGTAGTAATCACTTGTCGGTCAATCAATGCTTGCCATATTTTGGCATACTCAAGGCTGCCGTCCTCGAGTCGATAAGTGGCCAGTTCTTCAGGGGTTAATTGCACAGATAACCATTCGGTGACGTTGGTGTCAGCAGGATTGAACGCACTGAAAGGTGCTTGTTCAAACAACATGCCCAGTTTTAGGCCAGCTAGATCGAAAGCCGGATCAATCTGTGGGTTTAATTGCAGGTTTAATTCAGCTTTTTTAGCCATGATCTCAGCGATTTGCTTGAGCTTGTTTTGTTCTGATGGCAGCAACTCCGCGCTGCCACTGGCAAATTGAATGTCGCTCAAGTTAGGGTCAGGGTTGGGAATCAATGCGCCCAATATTTTAAAAGGTGAGGCCACAATACTGGTGATCAGTTTAAAAATGGCTTTACCAACCAAGCCACCGTAACTGAATTCGGGGTCAGTGAGGTTGCCTGAGACCGGTAAATTAATTTTCATTTCACCATTCATGTCACTGAGTAAGGTCACAGCTAGTTTTAGTGGCAAATCAATGGCGTCTGGTGACGGTGTTTTGTCACCCAGCTTGAACTGTTTGAATAGCAAGTTATTTTCCCCACGCAATTCATCTTGGTTCAAGCTGTAATCCAATTCTAAATTCAACTTACCACCATTGATGGGGAATGTGACATAAGCCGCTGCATAGGGTGAAAAAGCCAGTAAGTCCAAATCCTCGACCACCACTTTGATGTCGGTGTAAGCTTTCGAACTGAGTGGGTTGATTTGCCCTTTGATGCTTAATGGCGAAAACTGATTAAACTTGCCTTCGATGGCGACATCGGCTTTACTGAGTTGCTCTGAAGACAAGCCTTTGATTTGACCATTCAGTTCAGAAATGCTGGTTTTAACTGCTGGCTCTACACTTTGATCAATCAGCGCGGTGCTGGTGTCTTTGATGTTGATTGCGCCGATTTTTATGGTCCATTCATTTGATTGGTTAGGTTCATCGCTGCCATCAGGTGCTTCGCTTGATTTGAGGTTTTGGATGTTGATGTTCTGATTGGCATCAATGATGATGTTGCCATTGGCTTGGTCTAAGGTGATTTGGTCAATCACAATCGACTTGTCTAGACTTGAAACAGTGGTGGCGCCAATTTGTAATTCACCCCAACTGGCAATGGCTTGGGCATTTATGTTTTCAATGCTGGCATCTTTTACAGATAAGTTTCCGGCTAAATCAAATTGTTCACCATTGAGCTTCAATGATTGCGCTGTGCTCAATTGTCCTTGGGTGAATACCAAGCCAGATTGATCGGTAATCCAGGGAGTGATTTGTTGCAAGGACATTTTATTGAGGCTGACATCGGCACGGACAACCAGGGGTGAGAGCACTTGTTCAGTGTTGATATTCACAGTGCCGTCAGCAGCAAAGTTGAGTTGACTTTTTAGGCTGAATGGTTGATTTAAATTATTCGCTTTGAGTACTTCAAACGAGCCAACCGTAAAAAGCAAACTGGCGTTCACTTCGCGGTCAATCAATTCAATCGGCCAGTTTTGAATGCTGACTGTTTCAACGTTAACTTGCCAGCCTGGCACCGCAGGTATTGTGGGCACCGCAGGTATTGCGGGCTCAGCAGTTGTTGCTGACTCTATAGCCCCTGTTGCATCTGAATTTTCTGCATCAAGCACTGATGTTATAGGCCAAGAAATTAGCCAGTTACCTTGGCTGGATTCAATGCGTTCAATAGATACGGTTTGGGCTTCGACATCAACAGCCAGCTGCTGTATGTTGGCTTGCAGATTGGTCGTGGTAACCACGCTTTGCCAGTCGCTTTTAATGTTCTGGAGTTCCATGTGGCTGAAGTTGAGTTGAGGGCTGTTACTGAACAACCATTCGATGTGACCGGTGGCTTGTATTTTACCAGCTTGGTTGTTGATGCCCAGCTCATCGGGCAGAATTTGGTTCAATGTGGTGGCTTGCCAGTCAATCAATTGAATGTCGCTGTTGATGGTTTGTTGTATGTGGTTGTAGTGGCCATTTAAGGCAATGCTTTCATCGTTTTCAGTGGTGACTTTAATCTCAAACTGGGTGTCTTCATCAGCCAAACTGAATTTATCATGTTTAAGCTCGATGCTTTTGATGTTCAGTGAAAAGTCCTTTTTGACGTTACCGGCTTGCAGGTTCATGCGGCCTTCGGACAAGCGAATTTGCTCAATCGATAAATTGATCGGTTCAGCGTTGTTGGAAGCCGCTGGAAATTCGGGCAAGGCAGGAATGATCAGCTGGCCTTCGGTGTTGGTGAGCACTGTGATTTGAGGTTGGGTTAGACTCAACTCTGAAAATTTCCATTCTCCCCAAAGTAAGTTAAAGGGTTCAAAGTTAAGGCTGGTTAATTGGCTTTGGTACCAAGTTTGTTGGTTGTTGTCAGTGATTTTCAAGCCTTCAATTTCAGTGTTGAAAGTCAAAGGATTGAATTTAACCGATGTCATTTCAGCTTGCATGTCCAATTGTGCTGAAAGCTGTTTGGTTAACTGTTGGTCGATGATTTTCGGCACATAGAAAAAGCCGAACAACAAATAAGTCACGATTAAAAGCAGCAGCCAAAAGCTTTTGTATTGATAAATTTTTTTATTCATAAAAAGTCACTGTTTTTATTGCTTTCATCAGTTGATTCCAGCTTATCGGTAATTATCCAAGATGTGAACCAATTGTTGTTGAAATTGTAGTTGCAGCGATTCAGGCTGAATGATTTTCGCTGCTTGACCTAAACGCATCACATCAGCGATTAACTCACGGTCATCGTTATAGGGTACCGACAACAGCATGTATTTTTCGTCTAAATGTTCAATGCTTTGTTTTGAGTGCCAATGTTCGAACTCCGTCCATGGTGCCAGTTGTTTATCTATTTTAATCACCGCGGTCGAAAGCATGGGTCCTGAGAAAATACCGTAGCTTTCAGCATAATGAGCGCGCAGCTCATCATTCGGTACTTTCTTGGCCCGCTCAATATCCAATTCAACGCTTTGGATTTGTTCTAGAGCAAACAAGCGAATGCCCTCACGCAAATGGCACCAAGCATCCAAATACCAAGCATTCTTATAACTGGTCAGTCGTTGGGGTGACACCAAACGCTGGGTGCTTTGTTGCGATGAGCGAGTCAGGTAGCTGATGTTGAGTTTCTTTTCAGCTTGTAAGGCACTCATCGCCATTTGGAAGACATTGGGGTTGGGTTTTCTCGACAGCGCCGGGATGATTTGAATCAAGCGACGGTTGGCGATGCCTTTTTGTTGCAGCACTTTATCGATGTTTTCTAAAATCCTTTGCATCGGTTTTTGTAAAGATTCAGACTGCAGGTCCTCGAGTAACTGTGCCGCCATCAACAGGCCTTGGGTTTCTTCTGCATTGAGCCTGATACCCGGTAAGTCAAACTGCGATGCCCGATCATAGTACACGCCATGTTCATCGGATTGAATCGGCGCGTTGAATTCATCACGCAAAGTGGCGATGATGCGATAAACCGTCGCTTGTGAACATTCGAGCCGCTCTTTGAGCACCTCAACAGCAACCGGACTGCGCCTTTCTTTGAGGATTTTATCCAATAAATATATGCGGTCGATTTTTTTCATTAATTATTCAGCTCGGCTAAGTCTTGATATAGATCCAAAGCTTCAGGATTGGCCAGCGCATCGGTATTGGCCACTGTTTTGCCATGAATCACATCTCTGACCGCAATCTCAACAATTTTACCGCTGATGGTTTTGGGGATGGCACTGACCGCAATGATTTTGGCCGGTACATGTCGAGGTGTGGTGTTGGCACGGATGGTCTGACAGATTTTTACCCGCAGCTCATCATCCAATTGATGTCCTGGTTGCATCACCACAAATAAAATAACTCGGGTATCATCTTGCCACTCTTGTCCGACCACAATGGATTCAGTGATTTCAGGCAAAGCTTCCACTTGGCGGTAAATTTCAGCGGTACCTATTCTGACCCCACCTGGATTCAAGGTGGTGTCCGAACGGCCATAAATCACCATGCCACCTTGTGCAGTGATCTCAGCCCGATCTGAATGACACCAGATGTTGTCGTATTTATCAAAGTAGGCGGCTTTGTATTTTTCATGGTTGGGATCTTGCCAAAAATACACCGGCATCGACGGGAAGGCCTTATCACAAGCCAGTTCACCCGGCGCGCCGATGATGCTTTTTTGGTTCTCATCCAAAATCTTAACCGCCATGCCCAAGCCCAAACATTGCAGTTGGCCTGAGTACACCGGCAGATTGCTGTTGCCCAAGGCGAAACAAGAACAGATGTCAGTACCGCCTGATATAGATGACAAACAGACATCGGCTTTGACTTGTTGATACACATAATCAAAACTTTCTGGCATCAGGGGAGAGCCGGTTGAAAAGATGGTTTCTAACTTGTCTAGCGCATGTGATTCAATCGGCTTGATGCCGGCTTTTTCGACCGCTGAAATCCATTTGGCCGAAGAACCAAAATGGGTGATGCCGTGCTTATCCACCAAATCGAACAAGCGATTGCCATCTGGGTAAAATGGCGAACCATCGAACAACACCAAACTGGCACCGGTGGCCAATGTAGAGGTCATCCAGTTCCACATCATCCAACCACAGGTGGTGAAATAGAACAGCTTTTTGTGCTCCGCGACATTGGCATGCAGCATCAGTTCTTTGAGGTGCTGGAGTAAAATCCCACCACTGCGGTGCACAATGCATTTGGGTTTGCCGGTGGTGCCCGATGAATACAGGATATACAAAGGATGATCAAACGGCACGGGTGTGTATTCGATGGCAGCATCAGAATCAGTGCCAGCCAGCCATTCAGTCATTGATACGCAACAGTCAGGCAAAGGTCTCGCAGACCCGACGAACTCAATGATCACGGTGTGTTCAATGCTGTTGATTTGCGCCGCGATTTGTTCCACCTTGGCCAAACAATCATGGGTCTTGCCGTTGTATTCATAGCCATTCACTGAAAACAACACCTTGGGTTCAATTTGCCCAAAGCGATCCACCACGCCATTGATACCAAAATCAGGCGAGGTCGACGACCAGACCGCGCCGAGTGAAGTGGTGGCCAACATCACCACAATGGTTTCCGGGATGTTGGGCATAAACCCAGCCACCCGATCGCCAACACCGACACCACAGGCTTTGAGTTTTTGTTGCACCTGTGAAACTTGGCGGATGAGTTGGTCAAAGCTCAAAGAATGAACTTTCCCAGACTCAGATTCAAAGATGATCGCCTCATCATCCCCTTGGTGCTTCAACAGGTTCTCAGCAAAGTTTAAGGTCATGCCCTTAAACCACTGGGCCTCAATCATATGACCTTCATCAATCAAGTCATCACTGGCCTCAGCATGATAAATCACCCTACAAAAATCAACCACCGCCCGCCAAAATTCAGCCCGGTTATTAATCGAGTAGTCATGCAAAGCAGGGTAGTCACTGATAGTCAAACCATGCTGTTGGTTCAACATTTCAGTAAATTGAGTCAACTGGCTGCCAGCTAACAGCTCATCGGAAGGTTGCCAAAGGATGCGGTCTGACATGAAGATTAATACCTGAATGAAAGTTTTGATTTTAACAATAATTGCTTTTGAGTTTCAGTTTTAATGTAAGTGAATCTAAAATCCTCAAAAACCCCAAGCCTGGACTGCGGGCGGCCCGCCCACAAACGCACAGCGTTTAAATTAACTAAAACTGACAATAAAATAAATTTTAGCCAAGTAAGATGGGCTCCGCCGATTAATATGCTCAAAGCTGGAAAGCTGTAACAGCTAAAAGAACAACCCAGAAAAACTGACCATCCTTCTCCCCTCTGGAGAGGGGGCAGGGGGTGTGTGAGATTTTGCAAGTTAGAAAGATATTTCCGTTAGCTGAAAAACCCAAAAAAACTGACGATAAAACAAATTCTAACCACCCCACTTATCATCATGCCGGACCCCGATCCGGCACCGAGCCAAGTAAGATGGGCTCCGCCCGTTACAATGCTTAAAGCTGGAAAGGTGCTTCAGTAAACAGACATACTTCGACAAGTGGTATGCTGAGCCTGTCGAAGTGCTCAGCCGGCTTGGTGTATTTTGTTCACCCTAAACCAATGGGTTGTTGGCTTCAGCCAACCTTTTATAGAAAATAACCTTTGGTTATATGGGTCGACTGAAGTCGACAACCCTCAATATTACGGTCTATTCATTCACCGTCATCCCAGCTGAGTTCTTCCTTCTTCGTCATCCCAGCCGAGCTCTTTCTTCTTCGTCATCCCAGCCGAGCCGGTAGGCGAGAGCAGGGACCCAGGTGCGAGATGATTCAGTTTAAGTCATGTACTTATGTTAAATGTATTCAATAAAGTAATCTTCACTGCACTTTAAAATGGATGTACTTTATGACATCCATGTCAACAGCCCTTCGGGTAGCTGACGCATGGTAAAACGGCTATCCTGCCGTATTATCCCGGGTCTCATACAGTTCTATAAAGTCATCGTTTACTCTAAGTTTATTTGTTTAATTAATGAGTCCTGTGTATTAAACCCGTCCGAGGATGACGTATGTTTGTCAATAGTTGATAGATAAACCAGCCTAAGAAAATATGTAAATATGGGAATTTCTGATCTTCGAACATGACAATAAATTGTTTATTTTTCTCAGGCCTTGCCATAACTCCTAAAAGAGCTGATGGCTCTTTAAAATATTTAAAATGAACTTACTGAAAAAAATAAGTTCAAAAATAGGGTATGAAGAGGAGCGATTACTTTAATAAGCGTACATACCTCAAGCTATGTATCATAATAAATAAGCGGAGACATACCATGAAAGCTACTCAGAACATTAAAAATTTAGCCCTGGCAGGCTCGTTGCTGTTAACTTCAGTTTCATTTGCCGGAACCGTAAAACTTGAGTCACCCAAATTCGATAAAATTTGTAAGGTACAAGTGACCACAGGTAACAACACAGATAATCAATTGGTTAACACTTACAGCAATGTGGGTAAAGGGTTTACTGTCAGTGGAGAAGACCGTCTGTGTTACCGCAGATCTGCTCAACCAGCTGACTGTGACTCCAATTACACCGAGTGGACCTGTAACTCCAGGAAAGGCTCAGGCACTTCAGTGCTTAAATTGACTTGATCTCATCATTTGATTAAGCAGTAAAAAAGGCAGCCATGGCTGCCTTTTTTAATTGAAAAATATAAAATGGTATTCACGTGAAGTTGGTCATCATTTGAAACACCGTTATCAGTTAAACGTTAAAATCCGATTAGCCTTATTTTCAGTTAGGGTGCAGTTATTTCAAAACCGTTTGCAAATATAATGTCCGGAGGTTTGCAACTTTGACCAATGGGCGTTGATAAACCAGTGCCAAATAGCTCGAAAGGAAAGTCCAATGGAACGTCGGGAGCGCTGCCTGGGTTGCCAACGTCAATTACCGGTTCATAAAAGCCGGAATTTCCCCGCTGCACCGCATTCCATCCGGGCAGACCACGCAAACCCGGAATTGTAAGTAGGGGTACAAAGTGGCCAGAGGTATTATTGATGTTGGTGTTAAAATCCATCCAATATCGTCCAGGGGTGTTCAAAACAACAGAAGGGCTGAAAGCTGCTTCGTTGACCCAAACCTTTCGCGTTGTTCCTGGTGTTGCACCGGGTGCAGGCACGGACGAATTGAAGATTCTGAACAGGCTGATGTCGGTTGATGTTGCCAAAACATTGGTGGTGTCGTCTCCTGCAACCAAGTCACAACCAACATCTCCAGGTATCAGACCTTCATCGCATGGGCCAAAAAACTGAACGGTCATTTCAGTGATAGGGGATTCCGTTCCAGTAAATCCAGTTTGATAGGCATAGGTGGTAACTGCGTTGATGTCCCAGCCACCAGCTGGAACTATGAAATCGTCTGCGCAGCGAAAAACAGTGGCCGTGACAGAGCAGCTAGAGCCTGAAAGCGTATTAGATTCAGTGGTGTTGCCTGTTTCATTCTGAACTTCCGACCATTCGGTACCGACGGGTGCAACTATGCCACTGTTACTGGTGTCCCCGGTTGACAGGCCTGTAATTTCTTGCCCGTTGGTGCAAAGTAAAGACTGTGCAAAAACAGGAAATGACATAAATAATAGCACTGTGATGACTGATAATTTTCTGATTTTATACATGCAAACGACCCCTCATTTTTAAAGTTTATTTTATTTAGTATACACAGAAAACTAGTCAGAACAAGAACATATGGAACAAATGACGTCAATTAAAAATTATTATTAAATCACCTGTCTGCGTTATTAAATCATGGGTCTAAATCATGAAGCTCACTTGAGACAGAAGTTTGTTTCAGACAAAAATTCACACCCAACAAATCGACCTTATTTGACCACGGTAAATGACGCTCTGAGTTGGCGTTAAAAAAATTAAAGTTCAAAGTGATATTCTTCCAGATTTATCAATCTGCGCAAACCAATACCAACCCTATAGAATATAAATCACAAAAAAGCCCAGGTAGGTGCCCAGCGCACTGCCTAAAGAGCCTACCAGTATGGCTGGAAGCACCAGTTCTTTGCGGTGAAAGGACTCTGCCAAGGCGAGGGCTGTGGTGCCACCACCAATATTGGCTTGGCTGACAATCGCGATCATTTCCCAATCACGATACAACAAGCCACCGGCTAATATGATGATTAAACCATGTAAAATTACCGCCAAGCCAGTGAATAACAATAAGGTCATGCCCAAATCTTTAAGTTCAACTACGGCTGAAATTTCGCAGTAGGCACCAATCACGGCCAAGAAAATAAACACCAGGTACAAGCCTAAATTGTGACTGCCTTTCAAGCTGGCAACAAATTTTGTTTGCGCCAAAACAATGCCAATGGTTGATAGGGTTAATATAGAGGGAATTTGTGGTACCAACTGTTTAAAAAGTTCAGACACTAAAAAGGCAGCCAGGCCCAAAAACAGCAGCCACATCAGTGCATGTAAATCCATCAGCTCATCTTCTGGGTGCGCTGTTTCTTCTGACTTTATGGTTGTGTATGATGCCGCTTTACCAGGCCATATATTTTTTAGCACCACTGGCATGGCCAGGGTGACCATGATCCACACGGTGGTGATTACATTGTCTACTGCAATGACGCCTGCATACAAAGCGCCTTGTTCTTGAAAGCCATATTCCAAAGCCACAGCATTGAAGTTTATACTGCCACCGGTATAAGTGCCGGTGAGCATCCCCGCAATGATTTTGCCGTTGTCTCCAAAAACATGTTGTGGTGATATGATGAACCAAGCAATCAGAATACCTAAAGTGGTGGCCAATGAGCCCAGTAAAAACAAACCAATCATCGGTAAGCCAGCTTGTTTGATGGTGCTGATGTTGATTTTAAGCAACAGGAAGAAGATGGCCAGTGGCGCTATGTATTTAAAAATGCCGCTGTAAAGCGGTATGCTGTTGGAAGCTGAAGGGATGAGGTTTAAATTAGCCATCACTGCGGTGAACAGAATAACCAATAAAGCCGCACCTAACTTTTTGCCTACTTTAGTTTTGCTGGCATAAACGGCCAGAATCACCATCAAGCACAGCACCGTTAACACATAGATTGGGTTGCTGATTAATGCCATTTTTATTGCCCCCTGGCAACTTGTTCCACCTCATCCAAAAACTCAGGTTTGATACCAGTCATTTCCCAAGTGCCCAAGGCAATGGGAATACCACCGATGGCATTCAGCTGGTCAAAGAAATCCTTCATCACGAATTCACGCCCTTGTTCTTCGTCCAATTTGGCTTTGAGGGCCATCGCCCTTTCGAGTAAATATTTGCCGGTGACATAACTGGTGCCATAGCCGGGTTGGCGCAGGTAAAGGTGTTGTTCAAACAGCAGTAAATCAGGTTCGGTTTTCATCCAGCCTCTTGGCGTGTAGTTCATGTGGATTTCACCGGCTTTTTCCATGGTTCTTTGATTGGCGTGGGCGTACAAAGAGCCCAGGCCACGGGCTGCCCGTTGCGCCAGCATGATATACACAATTTCACGCGTTCGAGGATTGTGATCATATAAACCCGCATGCATAAAGATTTCTTCTACTGCAGTGGCTGTGCCTTCGTTGCGGCTGTCGAAAATGTTATACAACAGGGCATTTTTCCGAATGATTCTTGGATTGGGGTCATGTTCCATTATGGCCAGTTCGAACCAATGGTAAAAATGCGAATACAACGGCGTTGGGTCTAAGTGTGAGCCGATGTAAAAGAAATTGCGGCCCACTTCTGGAACGAAGCTGCCTAAACGCTCGTAAAGCGCTGGTTTGAAATAGTCAGCCACGGTGACGATGTTCTTTTCAGCCAAAAACTTCAGGAAATATTCGGCGGAACGATTGGCCAAAGCGTCATATTCTTCGGCATTTTGGGCCGAGACCAATTGGGGCAAGTCTTGGTTGCGGTGTTCTTCTAACTTCAGGGTTGACCAAGCTCGATCCAGTTCACGTTGTAGCAATCGCACTTCATCTTGCCAAGTCATCGGTAACATATGAACGTGTTGTTGGTACCAGGTGTACTGCTCTGTGCCCAGTCCAGATGGCCCTGTCTTACTGTCGCTTTGGGCTTGTAACCACGCAATGAATTCAGTCGTTGATTGTATGGACTGCTGATGGGTTTTTACCAGGGTGGGGTTATCGGTGGCTGCAATTTGGGGTGTCAGTTCCTGCAAAACTTGTTGCTGCTGTTGCAGATCACGGATGCCGGCTACCCACAGTTCTTTGGCGTTACCGGTTAAGTTCAAGCGGGCTTGGCTCTGCAGGGGTTTGATGCGAGCCAGGTCGTTGTTGAGTCTGGTCTGCTCTGCTGCGCTGAGTGGAAATTCATAGCTCCACAGCTCGGTAACAAAATGTGGGGTCGGGCCTTCATGTGCCGGTACATCACTTTTATAGGTCCAGACCTGTTTATAAAAGGCTGGATCTCTGGCCCAAGGTTTGAGTACCCGGTCATTGAAGTCATAGCCATTGAGCTCGGCCAGCACCACGAACCAATCAATTTGTTGTGGGATGGTCCACGTGGATTTATCCAAGGCCAATAATCGGGTTTTATACTGGGCCCATTGGGGTCGACGCTGCTCGAAGGTCGCTAGGCGATAATCAGGTGCCAGTTCATGCAAGGGCGCCACTTCAAAAGCCCGCCACTCTGTGAACAGCTGTTCTAATTCACTGAAATCTGAGGACGATTTCGCCTCCACAGAACACATCAACACCGCCAACGCCAGATACTTGATAGCCATTTTTAAAACCCTGAATGAAGTGTTTATAATATAACAGAGCCATTACCGATAAATCTAAAAATAAAACATGAATCTATTTAACACCTCATTAATCACGTCAACCTTCCTCTGTTCTTTGGTCGCTGGCTTCTTGTTCGCTTATGCAGTGGTGGTGATGCCAGGCTTAAAAAAATTAAACGACCAAGACTTTATCAGGGCTTTTCAAGTGACTGATGGCATCATTCAGAACAATCAGCCGGTCTTTATACTGATGTGGCTGGGGTCGATTGTGGCGTTGATATTAGCCACCATTCAGGGCGTTAAACTGCTTGATGGCACAGACCTGTATGTTTTGTTGTTGGCGGCGACTTTGTATTTTCTGGGCGTGCAAGCGACGACAGTGGTGGTTAATTTACCCTTGAATAATCAGTTACAAAAGCACCATGTGGATGTCATGAATGATGCCGAGCTGGCTGCAGCGCGGCAGGAGTTTGAGTCCAGGTGGAACAGATCCAATGTCATCAGAACCGCTGTGGCTTGTGGAGTGTCACTGATATTAATCACGCTGTTATTCAGGCAGTGATGATAAATTAAACATAAGTGACCTTTAAAACCACTTTTACTCCAAAAAAATTCAGTACAAATGCTTAGTCATCAATACGACCCGGCACTATAATTCATGGTTTTCACATAAAAGGACAAATCAGATGCACAAAACCAAAGGGATGATATTCATTGCGGTATTTACCGCAGTCTTTATCAGTGGCTGCGATAACCAGCAAAACGCTTCAACAGCAGACAGTCTGAGAGCTGTAGCGAATTCATATCAACTGGATCAGAACAGAACAGCTTGGTTGAGAGATCATTTGTCGAATGAAACCCTGGCTTACATCAATGTTCCCACACCTTGGAATTATTTGTTTGATGCCAAGGCCGATGCTTTACATGCGGTGCAGTCATTACCGGCTCACATCAAACAAGTCGCGGCGATTAAGCAAGGCGTTAAAGACAATTACTACCAGTATATTCCGGCCGAGTTTCAAGGCATCACGTCGCTGTTATTGGAACATGTGGCCACCTCTTTCGAAGTGGCGGTGATTAATTATTCACCGACGGCGATGTTGCCCAGTGTGGCAGTGGGTACTCGATTAGAAGGCATTTCAGCCGATCAATTGGGCCAACAATTGGCCACTGCGCTGACCCTGGTTGATCCATCGATTGAATTAACCCAACAAGACCAACAGCCACAGTGGACCTTCAAAGTGAATAACATGTTTCCAGCCTTTGTGCGCTACGACGAGTCTTCAGGTCGGTTGCTGATGTTCGGTGGTATGGGTGTCGATACCGATAAAATGATCAGCCTTTGGCAAGATACAAAAACTGATCAATTAACTGCCATTAAAAAACTCAGTCAAACCTCTGATCCCAGTGGTTTGAATCTGAAGCTGTGGATGGCGCCGGCGAAAATGTATCAGTTGGGTGGTGCTTTTGTGCCACCTGAACAGCATGCCATGATCAACAAGCTGGGCTTGGATCAAATGGATTATGTTTGGATGGGTGCTGAATCTGCCCAAGGCCAATCGGCGTTGGCTTTACATGTGCTGATGCCTGAAGCGGGTTGGCGGTTGATGTTACCCAGGGCCACTGATTGGTTTGATGTTGAAGTGGCTGGAACGCCACAATCAGCCATCCAGCTGGCACTGCCAACGGCTGAGCAAGTTGAACAAGCCATCAGTCATTTTAAACTGGATGAGATGCTCAATGAAAAAGACCGCAAAGAGATGAAAGCCTTGTTTGAGTTTGAACAAACTTTTGGCTTTGAGCTGTACGACTTTTTCAGGGCTTATCACCAACAAATATATGTGGTGACTGATGATTCAGGTTCTTGGTGGGCGATGAAAATTAAAGACCAAGCATTGCATGATCAATTGAATAAAGCCATGTATGACTTTTTCGACATCAAACCCGAAAGTAAAACGTTGAGTGGTGTGGAAATCATGCAAGCGCACTTTTCAGTTTATGCCAAACTCATGGACTCATCAGTCAATCAGTCGGCTGATATGCAACAAGTACAAGCCTTTCTTAAGATGTATAAAGATCATGTTTATTGGTATGTAGAAGATGGTGTGTATTACATGAGCTCAGTGCCGCAGATTTTGGCGGACAAGAAAAACACCCAGAATCCAATGAATCTGTCTGATTGGTTAGCTACAAACCAAGGCGGCAATTGGGATTCAGCGATCTTGGCCTATGGTAAAGACGTCAGGAACATGCCGAAAAATTTGTACCATTTTTACTTGTTGATGCTACAAGGTCTGGGTGACTTGGCTCAAGTTGAGGTTGATCTGTTCGCTTTACCAACCGCCAAAGAACTGAACTTACCGGACAAAGGCCGAATTAATCTGGTGATGTCCTCGGATGCAGAGAAAGTCAGTTTTAAATTGGGTTATGAGTATTCAATGCTTGAAAGTGTTTTAACCGCAGAAGGTGGTATGGGCGTTGTGGCTGTGATGGGTGTATTGGCCGCTTATGCCATTCCTGCTTATCGCGATTACACCGTCAGAGCCAAAATTGGTGAGCAGTTGGCCATGGTAGCTGGGATTAAAATGACCTTGTCAGAGCAGTATGTCGCAACCGGTTCATTTGTCGGTGCTCAAGATTTACTGGATCCAGACTTTATGAGTTACTATATTGATGAAGAGACTGGCACCATTGTGATTGATTTAGAGGGTGTGGATTCAGCATTTCAATTCGGCGACGAAATTTATTTAGAGCCCTCAGTTGAAGAGGAAAGCTATATAGTTTGGACTTGTTTTAGCAACATCAAACAAGCTTATTTGCCAGCCAGTTGCAGGGATTGATAAGTACTGATGGCATCGGACTGTGGTCTAAACAGCCGGTCAAAGATGCCATAAAGAGCAGCCAAGAGGTCAAAGAAATAGGCCTCTTGGCCAGTGCTAATGGTGATCCTTTACAGGACTTGGTTCAGTGCATCAAAGTTGGGTGTGCATCTGTTATAACAGGAGCTCCATTGCCAATGAATCAAGCTGCCAGAAACTGGCAGATACAGCTCACAAGATTAAGTTGCAGTTACTTCAGCCAAGCTTGAATTAATTTTATTTAAAACCCTTCAGTCAACAGGAATGCCAAAACCATCTGGGTCAGTTTTTAAGCTTAAATGTGAAAACAAATCTGGGCCGATTTCTGAGGTCCATGGACCTTTGCAGGTATAGCTGGCTATTTCATCAATACCATCACTGATTACCAAGCCTTCTTGTTCCCAGCCACGACCAATGCCGGTGTAAACCACATAAGTATAGCCAGCATTCATGAATTTTAAATAAGCACCACCCCCACCAGAATAAGTTAAATTGCCAGAGTAAAAGAACTTTTGGGCTGAGTCGTGATTAGATGGGTAAATAAACTCTGGGAAATAACCAGGTGAACCAAACCTGTACTGCATGTACCCTTGTTTGGGGTTGGTGTTTTGCGGAGCGCAAATTGAAATGAGTTGGTTTGAGTGGGTGGTACAACTGAAAATTATTTGTTCATTACTGAAACAATGTGAAGCGACAGACGCTGCTGCTTGGGCGTCTTGAACGGGTTCATCAATGACTTGCATGGCAGTGATTAAGTCCACGGTATCGGACTCACCACAATCCATGTCGCCTTCACAAGAGGCAGCCAAAACATGGGCTTGTTCAAAAAAGCCAACCACATGCTTGCCTATAAACTGGCGTTGTTCGCATATTTTAAAATCTGCCATGATTTGTTGGTTCTCGTCATTGTTATTCTGTATGTCAACATAACAAGCCACATCTCCAGCTTGCATGTCTAACACGTAAAAAGTGTCAGACCCAGGTTCTGCCAGGCTGAGTTCAGCCAGCAAAAACAGCCAGATTGAGAAGGTGATGAGTTTAAGTTGACTGTTCATATATAATTGCTTTTGTGGTGTATGTATTTTTCGCTGTACTGTGCGAGTTGGTTGTAAACTCAAAAGGGCGTTTGATTATCTTACTTATACCCTCAAAGGGTTTCCACAAGTGAGGATTTAAGTCCTTATAAATTGACAAGTGTTGAGTATCGCCTGAATTATTTAACCGCAGTGGACACATCATTGGATAAAGTCGGTATTTCATTGACTTTATTATGACATCTTATGGCGGTTATTCAATAGCTTCATTGCAACAATCAAATCAGTGTTTCAGGCATCTATGAGCAGGCTGTTTTGTAGCCTATGGTTTCGGCTCATTCATGGCTGAAGTATCAGTTTTTTTCGTTCCCACCAACCGCACTACCTTAAGGCGCGCCTTAAGGTAGTGCAAACCCTTTGTCACACCTCAAAATCAAAGCCGGCTGAGCCTGTCGAAGCTTTTATAATACTGTAAACCCGCTCAGCATAAAGATGCACTTCGACAGGCTCAGTGAACTGCATGTTGGAATCTCGCAGCCCTGTATTCAGCACGTCCATGTGGCTTGATATTGGCTCGGGGCCGGGTACGTCGGTGATTATAGTAACGTTTTATCATTTTATATTTGAAACATCTGACTGCTTTCATGCTGCAATAACCATTGTTTTCTTTCTAGGCCGCCGGCATAGCCGGTTAATGTGCCATTGGCGCCGATCACGCGGTGGCAAGGGACAATGATGGAGATGGGGTTTTTGCCGTTGGCTGCGCCGACTGCGCGCACCGCTTTGGGGTTGTTGATTTGCTGGGCGATGTCGGCATAAGAGGCGACTTGTCCGTAAGGGATGGTTAACAAGGCTTGCCAGACTTGTTGTTGAAAATCGGTGCCTGTTGGGTTTAATGTCAGCTCAAATGTTTGGCGCTGGTTGTTGAGGTATTCATGGAGTTGTTGTTTACACTGGTCTGTGTGTTTGTTAGCTGTCACTGCTGTTTGTGCTTGATGTCTTATGTTTTCTTTGGCAAAGTAAACACTGACTATGCCTTTATCAGTGGCAGTGATTTCAAGTGTGCCGATTTCGCTACTTAAGTGGTCGATGAATTTTTGTTTTGTTGGGTTGGTTGTTTTCATGTTTGATTCCACAGTTGGAAAGTGAGGTAACTGCGCCAGGGCGACATCAGCTCAGGTTTAATTGGTTCTTTACTTAATTTATTCAGGGCTTTATCAACACCCAAATCGCCGGCCAGAAAAATATCAGGATCATTCAGGCCACGCATTTTGGCGTAGTTAACGGTCCATGGGCCGATGCCTTTGATGGTTAGCCAAGTGTCCGGGTTTTCGGCCAGCTTCGCATCATCAACAAAATGCTGTGCCAGTGCTCGCAGGCTGTTTTTGCGCGCACCAGGCATCTTGATGAACACTAAATCACTTTGCGCCACAGCCTCAGGTGTTGGAAAGAAAAGCTGACCTTCACTTTTTTTTCTGCCCAAGTGGCTGACCAACTGCGTGACCAGATTTCTGGCCGCTTGGACCGAGACTTGTTGGCCTAAAACGGCACGCATGCCCGCCTCAAACACCGACCATATACCCGGTATGCGCAGGCCACTTTTAAGCTGAAAAGCGGCGGGCAACTGTTCGGCTAAATGGGCTTCAATCACACTGCAGTCAGTATCCAAGTCCAATACCCTGCGGACGTTATTCAACAGCGGGCGTAATTGGTTTAAATCCTCACAATGCAAGCGCACCTCGAAGGCGTGTTGTTGTGGCAGGTGAGTGGCGGTAAAAGAGCCAGTGCAGCCATGTAGTTCAAAGCTTCTGCCATAACTATTGGCATCGCTTGTTTCTAAACCGTGAATCAATCTGGCGTGTAAAAATTCTTGCATAGCTGGCCAGTCATAAGGCGGGCGGTAACTGAGCTTGAGTGTTAATTGATCCGAGCTGTCTGTACCTGATTTACGAACTTGACTGGGTGTCAGTTGCATGGCTTTATTGAACGCATCATTGAAACGCCGCACACTGTTAAAACCGCAAGCGATGGCAATTTCGTTGATGGGCAAACGCGTTTGGTGCAACAATTGTTTGGCCATTAAACACTGTTGATACAGCGCATAGGCTTTGGGCGCAACGCCGACTTGTTTGACGAATAATTGCCGCAAATACCGATCGCTGATGCCGAGGTATTCAGTAAATTCAGCCAAAGACTGGTTTTCTAAAGCCCCTTCATTAATCAGTTTGATGGCGCGATTGAGCAAGGCTTGGTTGCCTAACCAGGCGCCTGATTGCGGTGCGCTGTCAGGTCGGCACCTTAAACAAGGCCTGAATCCAGCTTGTGCTGCCAAGTGCGCGGTGGAGTAATAATCCACATTGGATTCTTTAGGTGGGGTGGCTGGACAAATGCTGCGGCAGTATATGCCCGTGGTTTTAACCGCAGTAAAAAAACGGCCATCAAACCGAGCGTCTCGCGATAAGCGGGCTTTGTGACAAACTTCCTGACTGAGTAACATGGTTTATTAATCAACACTTAACTGTAATCTGATGGTATGCATTGTAAAGGATGAACCCACACAAACCAGCCACTTTCGGAACAAAAGCAGGGTATCAATGAATTATTTTATAAATGTCGTTACTTTTTATGACAAGGCTCGTTTCCGGCCATAAGATAAGTTATTAAAGCAAAATTAATCACAGGAGCTGAACCATTTTTACTGACAACCACATCATGCTACAAGTCAAAGCAGGCGAAGTGCAGAAGCTGGGGTTGTTGTATGAGCGGCATAAGAAAGCTTTGTTTGGTTTCTTTTATAAAATGAGCCGGTCAACCACATTGAGTGAAGACCTGGTGCAGATTGTATTTACCAAAATCTTGGCATCAAAGCACACCTTTGTCGGTGATGGTAAGTTCATTACTTGGATGTTTCATATAGCTCGTAATGCTTTGCATGATCATTACCGCAAGAACAAACATGTGCACCTCAGTGTGGTTGAGGATGAGGCGCATCAATTAACTGCTGATGCAGATGTTGAAACACAATTTGATACCGAGCAGACCATTAATCAATTATTCAAAGCCATAGACCTACTGAGTCTGGAAAAAAAAGAGTTGTTGGTGATGAGCCGTTTTGACAATTTGAAGTACCAAGAAATTGGTGAAATACTCGGTTGTTCCGAAGGGGCGGTGAAAATGAAAATACGTCGCACATTAATTGAATTGCGGGATTTGATTAACCGTTTAGAAGCAGGAGAATCTGATGTCGCCTAATGACATGAATCACAATCAACTTGAGCTGATGATGATGGATTACATCTCGGGCAGAATGGACCCGGAACAAGTCACAGCATTCAATCAATTGATGACTGAGCACCCAGAATACAGCCAAGAGTTGGTTGAGCTGGAACACATGATGGCGTTGTTTGCCCAACACGACAGCGCCGACATTCCTGAACCTTCTGAACTTATGGATGAAAACTTTTATGCCATGTTGCACGATGAAGTGGCCAAAGAAAACAGCACATTGAGCCATTTTGGGTCAGTCTTGAAAGGCTGGTTTCAACTGCCTCAACTGCGGCGCATGGCCTATGGTTTTTCCTTCATGATTATCGGCGTGTTTATCGGTCATTATTTGCATTTACTGAATGGCCAGTCTGCATTGGAAGCCTCACGTTTGGCCATCAAAGACCAACAAATCAAAGCCCTGACAGTACTTTCCTTGCTGGACATGCCATCGGCCAATAAACGCCTGCTGGCGGTCAATCTGGCAGGCATGAGTGAGCAACCCAATGACTCAATCATGGAAGCCTTATTGGTGACTTTAAGAAAAGACAATAACGTCAATGTGCGCTTAGAGGCTTTGGAGGTGTTGGCGCAACACACTGAACTGGAATCTGTGCGCAGTGGCTTGGTGCAAGCCATTAACTTTCAAGATTCGCCGATGGTGCAAATGGCCTTGGCTAATTTAATGCTGCAATTGAATGAACAACAAGCCGTTGAGCCGATACAACGCTTATTGAAACAACCTGAACTGATCGAACCGGTCAGGGCAAAGCTCAACGAAGCCATCAATGAATTGATATGAATACAAACCCTACTGGAGTTAACCATGAACAAGTATAAAACTGGAGCACTGCTATGGATTTTGCTGTCACTGAATCATGCAGTTACTGTTGCGGCTAAAGCTTCAGAGGAGGCTCGATATTCGCAATCTGAACAAATCAATGAGGTGACGAGATTTGCGCGCCCAAGTGATGACAACCACATCACTGTTTTTAATGTTTATGGATCGATTGATGTTGAAGGCCATGCCGGTGAAGAAATCACCATTGAAGCAAGTAAACAAGTATTTGCTGAAAATCCAAGTCTGGTGGATGTAGGAATGCAAGAAATTGGCTTGAAGCTCGAACAAAACGGTGAAGAAATTTATGTTTATCTGGATTCTCCTTACACCTACTTTGATCGCGAAGCAGGTTTGGTTTGGCACAGTGACACCTGCTGGCGCCATGATGATTGTTCACGTAAGCACTTCAAGCGCAAGGCTTATAAATACCACATGGACATAACGGTTAAATTACCAGAAAACACTAACCTGAAGGTTTCAACCATCAATGAAGGTGACATCAAAATCACCGGTATAGCGGCAAAAACACTCACCGTGAATAACATCAATGGTGCCATTGATATGGTTGATGTGGCGGGTAAAACCATGGTTAACGCCATCAACAAGGACATTAACATCACTTACCGAACTAACCCCACTGTTGATTCAAGCTTTGAGTCAATCAATGGCGATCTGAACATCAGTTTTGCTGGACAGCCCGATGCAGAAGTGGTTTATCAAACCATGCATGGCGAGTTATACAGCACTTATGACGTGTCAATCATGGCCCCTAAAGTGCACCGCACAAGCAAACAAAAAGAACATGGCATTGAATATAAATTAGACGCTGAAAGTCGACTTCAAGTTGGCGCAGGTGGACCGGAATACAGATTCCAAACACTCAACGGCGACATCAAAATACAACGCCAGTGATACCATTGGCAACAGGAGCATAAATGATGAATAAACAAAAACACATTCTGGTGGCTTTAATCGCCACAACAAGCGCTTTTTTCAGTGCCACACTGATGGCACAGGACAATGATGTATTCACCGAAGAAATGGTGATTCCACTCAGTGACCCAAGTCGGTCAGGTACGCTGGAAGTCCATCAAATATATGGTGGCATCAAGGTTACCGGATACGATGGACAACAAGTGATCGTACTGGCCAAGCAAGAAAAAATGAAAACGGTCAGTGAAATGAAAAACGGTTTACGCAGGATTCAAAACAATTCCATGGCGCTGCTGGTTGAAGAGTCTGATAACCACATCAAAATCAATGCCCAAAACCACAGTGGTGGTGGCAAGAACAGCATGAACCTTGAAATCCAAGTACCACGAAATTTCGACCTCAAGCTGTGGAGTATCAACGATGGCAATACCTGGGTTGAAAACATCAACGGTGAAATGGAGATCAGTAACATCAACAATGACATCACCCTCAGTCAGGTTTCAGGCTCAGCGGTGGTAGATTCAGTCAATGGTGAGATTAAAGCCAGTTTCAAAAAAACCACTGCGGGCAGTCAGATGGCATTCACCAGTTTCAATGGTGATGTGGATGTTTCATTGCCCAGTTCGGTGCAGGCAGACTTTAAACTTAAAACCACCATGGGTGAAATATTGACTGGTTTTGATGTTGATTTTAAAGCTTCTCAACCGACCATTCAGAAAGACAGTTCACAAAAATCCTATAAGGTAAAACTGGAAAAATGGGTCACCGGCACCGCCAATGGTGGTGGCACTGAAATCATGCTCAAAAGTCATTCGGGTGATTTGATTCTGCGGGCAGTGGACTGAAGGGTATTCGGTACGACTGATCAGCCCATCTTTGCAGCAGAAAAGTGGGTCATGCCAATTGTATGACTCTTTTTTTGGTTTTTTGGCAGTTGCTGATTTTGACCTGCGTTGGGTTATACTGTTCTGTTTTTGATTGACACTTATAAAAATAAACCTCAAGAGAACTGATATGAACCAACGTTTTATCCTATTCATGGTGCTTACAACAGCACTGTTTAGTTTTGATGTAGCTGCCAAAGCAGGCTATTATCGCGCTCCAGCCATACACAATGACACTTTGGTGTTCACAGCGGAAGGTGATTTGTGGCTGGCTGAGATTAAATCAGGCCAGCTTAAATCATCTGTGGCACAACGTTTGACCACCCACCCGGCTGAAGAAATAGACGCCAGCATTTCACCTGATGGTCAGTGGATTGCTTTCACTGCCGATTACGAGGGCGCCACTGAAGTCTACGTGATACCTCGCACGGGTGGCGTGGCCAAACGTCTGAGCTATGAAAACGCCACAGTGGCGGTGCAAGGTTGGACTGTCAAGGGTGAAGTGATTTACAGCAGCAACAGTCGCCAAGGTCCGCCAGGCAGTTGGGGTTTGGTGACGATTGACCCCAACACTTTAGAGAGTCAACAACTGCCGTTGACTGATGCCATTGAAGGTGTGGTAGATGCCCAAGGTGACTATGTTTACTTTGTCAGGTTTGGGTTACAGGTTTCTACTGACAACGTCAGGGCTTACCGCGGTGGTGCCCAAGGTAAGTTATGGCGTTACCAACTGGGATCAAATGAAGAGGCCACCCAATTGGCGATTGATCACCCAGGATCAATCCGTGAACCGATGATTGCCGATGGGCAATTGTATTTCATCAGTGATGCCAGTGGCACCGATAACATTTGGTCAATGCCTGCCTCCGGTGGCCAAGCACAACAGGTCACTGCATTCGAGCACTGGGAAGTGCGCAGCGCTCAACTGCATGCCAATCAAATTGTTTTTCAACATGGACCAGACATCAAGCTGTTGAACACAGCTGATGGCCAGATTCAAACCTTACAACTTAACTTGGTGTCAGACTTACCCAACCTGCGCGAGCACTGGGACAATAACCCACTTAAATTACTCACCAGCGCCAACATGGCACCGAACACCGAACAAGTGGTGTTAACCGCCAGGGGACGGGTGGCGATTGCGGGCAACAAACAACTGCGTTTGGTTGAAGTTAACACCGGCACGGAGTCCAGAACCCGAGCGGCGATCCTCAGTGATGATGGCAAGTGGGTGTATGCCATCAACGACAGCAGTGGTGAGCATGAAATCTGGCGCTATGCGGCCGATGGCTCAGATAATGCCAAACAAATAACCGATGATGGTGAAGTGTTCAGGTGGGGTCTGTACCCATCTCCTGATGGCCAGTGGTTGGCTCATGACGACAAAGCGGGGCGCTTGTTCCTGTTGAATTTAAACACCGGTAAAAACAGAAAAATCATCGATGACAACATGGGTCTCAACAGTTACCGCGATGTGGTTTGGTCACCTGACAGTGCATATTTAGCCATCACCCGCAATCACGTTGATGATTTACGCAGTCGTATACAGTTGTATGGGATTGATAAGGGTAAAACCGAAGTCTTGACCTCTGATAAATATGAGTCTTATTCACCCGCTTTCAGTGTCGATGGTGATTGGTTGTATTTTTTATCCGACCGCAACTTCATCCCCAGCCCTGGCAGTCCTTGGGGTGATCGCAACACCGGTAATCAATTTGATCGCAGAACTGAAGTGTATGCTTATGCGCTGAATGAACAAGCACTGTTTCCTTTTCAAGCGGTCACTGAGTTAAGCACCAAAAAAACCGATAAAAGTGCAGACCAAGACAAGCCAGCTGAGCAAGCCAAGAAAACGGATGTGCAATGGTCAGGGTTAAAAGACCGTTTATGGCAAGTGCCGGTGCCTGCTGGGAATTATTTTAAAATGCTGATCAATGAGCAGTTTATTTTTCTCGCTGATGTAGCCTCTGGTCCTGACACCAAACCAGAAATTAAATCGCTGAAACTGGCCTTTGAAGCCACGCTCAAACCATTCACCAATGAAGTGGAGGATTTTCAACTCAGCCAAGACGGTCAAAACATGCTGGTGCGCAAAGCCGGTGCTGACAATGCCAATATGTTTATTGTCCCTGCGGTGGAGGCCTTTCCGGCAGAAGCCAAAGACGCTCAACTGGTGACCCAAACTTGGCAGCTGTTGCTCAAACCCCAACAAGAATGGCAGCAAATTTTTTACGACACTTGGCTGATGCACCGTGATTCATTGTTTGATGCCAATATGCGTGGTTTGGATTGGGAACAAGTCAGAGAAAAATACCATGTGTTGTTGGACCGAGTCACCGATCGTTATGAGCTGAATGATGTGTTGGCACAAATGACTGGCGAGCTCAATTCGCTGCATTCTCAGGTGCGTGGTGGTGACGTGCCTACAGACACTGAAAGCCCCAAAGCAGCCACATTGGGTGCGCATTTGGTGCAAGCTGAAAGCGGTGTGCTGATTCAGACTATTTATCAGCATGACCCGGAACTGCCTGCCATGGCCTCGCCGTTGGCACTGGCCAGTGTCGATGCCCGTGACGGTGATGTGATTGTTAAAGTCAACGGTGTGGCCACTGCGACAGTGGCTGATGTGGGGCGTCAGCTGCGCAACCAAGCCGGGAAGCAGGTGTTGTTGGAGCTCAAGCGCGGCAAAAACACACACCAGACCTTGGTACAACCCGTCAGCAGCCGTGATGATGTGCGTTTGCGGTATCAACATTGGGTGAGCGGTAAGAAAACAGCTGTTGAACAAAACCATAACGACATAGGTTATCTGCACTTATATGCCATGGGCTCGGGTGATTTCGCTGACTTCACTCGTGAATTTTATGCATTGTATGAAAAACCCGCCTTGATCATTGATGTGCGCCGCAATCGTGGCGGTAATGTGGACAGTTTGATTTTAGAGAAACTGCTGCGTCGCAACTGGATGTATTGGCAAGCGCCCAGAGGTCAGGCCAATGCCAACATGCAACAAAGCTTTGGTGGACATCTGGTGGTGTTGGCTGATCAGTTCACCTACTCAGATGGTGAAACCTTCACCGCAGGCGTTAAAGCCATGGGTTTAGGTACCGTCATCGGTAAACAAACTGCAGGAGCGGGGGTGTGGTTGTCAGGTCGCAACCGCGTCTCAGACAATGGCATTGCCCGCGTGGCTGAATATCCGGTGTTCGATGTGAACGGAAATTGGGTGGTAGAGGGCCGTGGTGTCAGTCCTGATATTGAAGTGAATAATTTACCGCACGCGACTTTCATGGGTGAAGATGCACAACTGGATGCTGCGCTGAAGTATTTACAACAGAAGCTTGTTGATGAACCCATCAAGCCTTTTAAGGCCAAGGAGTTTCCAGCCGTGGATCAACCAGCCATGGATGTCAAAAGAATCGACTGAAACCGATGAATGCTCAGCTTTATATGAAAAGCTTGGCGCAAAAAAAAGGCCGTCATAATCGACGGCCTTTGATTTTCAATGTTTATCTTGGTTTCAATGTTTTTCGTGGTTGAATTTTTTTGTGATGCATCTGAACCAAGCATTTCGTTTAACCAACTTAACTTGCTTATAAGCCGGATAGGGGCTGAAAGCCTCTAGACTTTCATCAAGACTTGTGTGGATTTTCTTATTGTTAGCATTCATAAATCACCTATAGGGTTAAAGTGCTGAGTTTAATTTTACTCATATAAATAGAGTAAACCACCCAATTTCCGAGGCTTTCTGAGGTAATTGGGCGCTTTTAAACAAATGGCTTTTTGATCCCCAGTGAAACCCAAGCACATCAATAGGTATTGGCAATTGATGTTGGTGTTAAACGTATGAAATTAATAATAAATTTAAATATATTCAGGTTTTTTCTGCCTGTGCGTTGCGCGGGATAAACCAATTGGCCACCAAAGCGGCCCAAAAAACAACTGTAACAAAGACAGGAGAGTGGCGATGAGTAGAGATTTTTTCGAACATAAAGCCGGTGTTTATGACAGCGATGATAACCGGGTTTCGAATGTTGAAAACATTGCAGCAGCAATCATGGCACATGTCGAGCTTGATTCTGATATGCATTTAATGGATTTTGGCTCAGGTACCGGGTTGTTGTTGCAAAGTATTGCGCCGTTTGTACGAAAAATTACCGCTGTTGATATTTCAACAGCAATGAATCAACAGCTTGAGAACAAGCGAGCCAGTCTCGGTTGTGAAATTGATATATTGGAGCTTGACTTGGTATCTGCGGACATTGATGTTCAATTTGACGGCATCATATCTTCAATGACCATGCACCACGTCGAAGACATACGGGCGATGTTTGTTAAATTCTATGCCCTGCTAAATGAAGGTGGGGTGCTCGCTGTATCTGATTTAGATAGAGAAGATGGCAGTTTTCATACAGAAGATACCGGTGTCTATCATTTTGGTTTTGATCGAGGCGTCATCGCCGAAGCAGCAAAATCAGCTGGGTTCCAAGCGGTTAACGTGGTGGATGCCAGTGTAGTCAAAAAGCCACATGGAGTCTATCCGGTGTTCTTGTTAACAGCTAAAAAATAAACAGTATAGGGTGGTCTATAAGTACAAGTTATGTAAAACTTCAACCCGAACCCATACAATACAGTCGATGTTAGTAACAAAAACCAGATACGTGAGGAGTGAAAATGAAATTTGATCAGGATAAAATTGATGACGCTGCGCTTGCTTTGCTTTCGATGACCTTGGATGAAAATCACAGCGCTTGGAAACAACTTGATTGGGGCATCACTGACAGTCTTTATAAAAAAGGCTACATCCACAACCCAGTTAACAAAAATAAATCAATTGCTTTTACTGAAGCAGGTGTTAACAAAGCCGCCGCAGTGTTTAAGCAGCTTTTTGCTCAGGACTGAACCTGAAGTTCTGCTTACCAAACAGTGTCGATGAATCAGTAAAAAGCATAAATGTCAGGCGCTTATATGTCAGTAATAAATTTTTGGTGTAAAACAGATGAATGAAGCGCTCAAAAGAATCATAGTGTCGAATTTCCCAAAGGAAAATTATCATCTCGTATTGGCAAAGTTGGAAACAATTAACCTGGGTCATGTGATGGCTAACTCTCAAACAAACTTAGACAATACTTGGTTAGCAATATTGACGTTATGCAAAGGTGATTTAAACCGACTCAGTAATCTAGTGGATTCAGCTAAATAAGATTTTAGAGATGTGATTTACTGGGCAACATTAGTTAGTGACAATAAAAGTAAATAATAAAAGGCAGCAGCATACAAGGATGGGCTCCGCCCATCACTGTTATGTCTAACTGCGGTCATGTGATAAATTTGGGAGTCTTTATTTTCTTGTTCCCAAGCTCCAGCTTGGTAATGCATAGAGATTTTTAATTATGTGGATGATTTGAATTTAACTGAGCTTCGGAATGTGGGTTTATTCAGCTTCTTAGTATCAGCAATATATTTAATCTGAATTTAAGACTGCTATGAATTCCCAAGCTGGAGCTTGGGAACCAGGAAAAAACAAAGCTGGCTTAGCTTGTCGCGCTTAAGGCGCCTAATGTTAGAAGCCTCTATCAGAACTGAATAGTCTATCAACAAACTGAACACACTTCGACAAGCTCAGTGACCTACATTTTCATGCTGATGAGTGAACCTTCAAGCTCAGTGACCTACATTTTCATGCTGATGAGTGAACCTTCAGTAATGTACGTTGGGTTGAGCAATGCGACCAACAGTAGGGCCTTTAAGGCAGCCCAACATTTTCCTCAATGGCTTAATGTAATTTCTATATGAGTTGTTCTTGAGGTTTGGTTAATTGTTTTAAATTTTAAAATTAATCTTAAATTTGTGATTTGGTGTTGGGCTTCGCGTGGCTCAGCCCAACCTACCTGATTAAATTAATCCAAAATCTGAGTTGCTTATCTGCTGTAACTTAGCATTGAGTGTGGTGTAATGAAATCAAATCAAATCCTAACCAACACATCGCTGGAGGTGATGAATGAAAAGTGTGTTTAAATCAATTGGCTGGTTGTTGTTGCTGTTACTGTTAGTGGCTGTGGTGTATATGGCTTTGAATTGGGTGCCGGACCGTTCTGTGGATGAACTGAAAGGACGCTGGGCGCAGCCACCCTCGCAGTTTGTCGAAATCGCTGGCATGCAGGTGCATTTAAGGGATGAGGGGCCTGAGGATGACCCTATGCCCATAGTGTTGTTGCACGGCACCAGTGCGTCTTTGCATACTTGGGACGGTTGGGCTGATGTTTTGCAGCGCGATCATCGGGTGATTCGTTTTGATCTGCCTGGTTTTGGGCTGACTGGACCTGAACCCAACAACGACTACAGTATTGAGAATTATGTGCGCATCACCATGGCGGTGCTTGACCACCTGCAGGTGGATCGTTTTGTGCTGGCTGGTAATTCTTTGGGTGGTAATGTGGCCTTTAATACGGCTTATTTATACCCTGATCGGGTGGATAAACTGGTGTTGGTTGATGCCAGTGGCTACCCCTTCGAAGCAAAATCCATTCCAATCGGTTTCAGAATCGCGCGCATGCCGTTGTTGAGCCTACTGTCGGAAAATGTCTTGCCGCGCAGTCTGGTTGAGAGCAGTGTTAAGAATGTTTATGGCAACCCCGATTTGGTCACCCCTGAACTGGTTGATCGTTATTTTGATCTGACCACCCGCGCCGGTAATCGCCAAGCCTTGTCGGTGCGTTTAAGTCAGCTGCGCCCTGGTCAGTTTATCGATCGTTTGTCTGAACTTAAACTGCCGACGCTGATATTGTGGGGTGACCAAGACCAGTTGATACCCGTAGAAATGGCTGACCGCTTTCAGCAAGCAATCAAGGGCAGTGAGCTGGTAAGATTCGAGCAACTGGGTCACGTACCACAAGAAGAAGACCCAACCAGTACGGTGGCTGCCTTCAAAGCATTCTTGGCACAAAGTAAATAAACTGGATGACCAGTGATAGATTGGGTTTGTGGTTTAACCACAAACCCAAAGTATCCTTGCAATTATCAGTACTCCTCAAATTCAAACAGCATGTCTGGGTTATTCCAACATCCAAATTGTCGAACATGGCCGCCATTATCAGGACTGCCATACAAGCACATGTTATTGGATATGTTTTTCAGTCTGAAGGTATCCGAACCCATGTCTTGTATTTCAAACAGCGTATTACTCGCAGCACAGCTGCCGGCTGTCATGGTTTCGTAATTCAAATTATTGACTGGTTTGATACACAGCCCAGTGGCTTCTGCCCTGAGTCTGACTTGGTCAGGAGCTGCTGTTGGCAGCACGCTAAAAGCCATCGATGGGTCAGACCAACAAGACCAATTGTGCATGCGTAAACCACTGATTCCGCCAGGTGTGTATGGATAGACGCACTTGCTGAATGAAATGTTTTTAATGCGGACAAACTCGCTCAGGTCGCCCTGTGGTGGGTTTACCACACCCTTGGTTTGATAAGTGAACTCATCTTCGCCCAGCAGACGAGATCTGACCATACCACGACAATTGGGTCTTTTGCCATAATACCTGACGCGAACCTTGTATGTTTCACCGACTTGAAATTCATTGATGGCGTAGGTGTGACTGGTGTCATCGGTATAAATCGGGTCACTCCAAGACACGCTGCCAACCTTTTTGTATTTAAGTTTATAGAAATGACCATCCCAACTGTCTTTGCCGCCGGCCCATGTGATGATGCATTGAGCATCCCAAGTGACTTTGACTTGGTCATTGGCTTGGATGGTCGCAAAAACCTCACTTTGTGCCATCACTTGGTTTGATACCACCATTGAATACATTATGGTGATGAGTTTAATTAAATTTTTCATCATTTTTTTCCAGTGTTGTTGTTAAAGGTCCAAAACAAGCTGTTTTGGACCATGTAATTGGCAATTCATTTGTTTATCGACGTGATTGTTCCCAGTAAGCACCTAAATCTTGAAGACGTTCCATGGGTTCAATTGAGATGGGGTTGTCAGGATTGCCTGGATTCCAAGGTTCTACAAACTCGCGCAATTCATGGAGCTCAGTCATGGGCGGGATGGTGTAACATTTTTTAAGTTTAAATTTAACCCCTTCTGCGGTACTGTATAAACTCGGTGCGGTGATGTAGTTATGCGGTGCGTAGGCATAAACTTTAACTTGGCCGGAACCAGGCACACTGTAGCCACCAAAACCGCCGCCACCGCCGGCAAATCCACTGGCGTATTCATGGGTAGACATGTAGGTGATGTGCATGTCTACATTGCCAACCACCCAAGGTGGAACAACTCCTGGGTAATTCGCTAAAATGCTCGATTCACCCCAATTAACATCAGCAATCTGCACAATGGTGCCTTGGTGACACCAAGGGACTGCTTGCGCTATGGAGCTGGATAAACCAGCTGCGATGATGACCATGCCTATGGCTTTTTTTAATCGATTGTTTTTCATGTTCTTTTCCTCTTTGGTTCATTAATGGTTGCGTTTTAAAAAGTCATAACCATTGGGTTGTTGGTTTGGTAAACTTTTGAAAACTGCACATGTTGAATGTTTTAAGGGGTTACTGATTAGCAGACTTCTGTTATTAAATAACCCAGTCATTCAATTAATATCTTGGCTTTATAGGTTCGCTTTAAAATCAAGAAGTGGCCTCATTGTGCTGAGGTTCTTCAACAAACAACAGCTTCATAGCAGACCAAAATGGAACAAGCTTTGTTTGTGCCGGTTTTTTCCGTGTAAAGATTTTGTTAATTCAAGTCATGAAGGTTAAAGAAGTGTTAGTTAAGGTAGGGTTGAATAGCCAGTAACTGAAATTAAATCAATTTAAAATGGTTTAAACATCAGTGGTTTATGATTAAATTTTCCACTTTTTACCAGAATAAAGTGTTTTGAATCTGACAGTATTGTTTAGATTTAATACAATCCTTTAATCCGAAACAAAGAGAGAGAAACTGATGAATAAAAAGATACTGATATTGGCTTTAGCTTGTTGCTCAACAGCAAGTAACGCGCATGATTTTACTGACACCACAGGTGGCACTGTGGTGGCCAGTTTTGATGTATCTGGTGCTGAACTGTGGCACAGTTATTTTTCACCAAGTTACCGATTGTTGGCCCATCCGCTTGCGGACCAGCAGCGTGGTTTCAAATACATCAACCACCCACGTTACATTCAACAATCGATGCCCAGTCATAGGTTGGTCTGTGAATTGAGGGATCAAGGTGGAAACGATCAGCAGGATCGCTGCAATGATGAATTTCCACATGTGCATATTGATGATTTCCAAATGGCCCTGATATTTGCCAATGACACCTGTTCTGCTTACGGTCCCAGTGTGTTACCTGAATTTGAGGCACCAACTACATTTGTCGGCTTTGATTTGGCACCGGCCAGTTCACATCACTATTTTTATAACTTATCACAGGGCTTAAAATTCAATTGTGTGGCATTGGCTACAGAATGATTGGGTCATTATTTCCCAGTACCGTAATGGTCTTTAATTATTTGCATCAAAGACTCAAGTTTGAGGTTCAGCGACTGGCGTTGTTCAGCACCCAATCCTGCCTCAGATAAAACGAAATGGCAGGTGCGAACCACATTGCGCCACCTTGGGTTTTGAGGCATTTTTTGCAGAGACAGGTATTTTTCTAAAGAGCGTGCACGCAGTGTGCCATTGTCATTGGTGATGGTCCAAATTTTACTGCGATCGGCCAATTCAATCAGGTTCTCACCGGTGTGTGTTACCCATAGGTTGGTGGCATCATGCATAATCGCAACCAACTGTTGATTGACAACCTCTTGTTTGATTTTCTGTTGGCTGGTGTTGTCATGAGTGGGTTGTTGCAGCTGGGTGGACAGCGACAACACTGCAAATTGGTTTTTGTGGTAGTTAATGGTGGCCTGCAATTCACTTTGTTCACGTTTTTTCTTGATGTATAAATACACAATTAAAGCCGCTAAGCACAGCAACAACAACAAAGAAACTAAGTATTTGTTGGTTAAAGTTTGAATTTTAACTTGTTGTTGGGTGTTTTTAAGTTGACTGGAAACCAGCTTGTTTTGATTTTTTTCTAATTCAATCTGGTGTTGGATGGTCTTCAGGTCAGTGTTGTATTTAGTGGCTAAAAACGCTTCCCTTGATTGGTTGTATTTATGTGCATAGTTTAATGCCAGTTGCGGGTCTGACTCAGCATACAGTTGACTGAGTATTTGGTAATTTTTACTGGTATGCGGACTGCTTGATTCTGTATTTTTTGTGCCTTCAAGGGCATAATGTATGGCCAATTCATTTTGGTCTAAATGTTGGTATGTCTGGGCCAATAAATTCAATATTCTGACTGGCTGTTGAATGCCTTGAGATTGGTATAACTTCAGCGTAACGGTTAATTTAGTCACGGCTTGGTTGTAGTCCGCTGTTTCGATGAGCTGTTTGGCTTGGCTTTCTAGTTGGTTGGCTTGGTCGTGATTGTTGCTTGTTTGGGCTGCGAATTGTTCGATTTGTTGTTGGTAGTACTTGGCGGCTGCTTTGTTGTTTAATTGTTGGTGCACATCCACCAAACTTTCATACACAGCGTTGATGCGACCATGAACCCGCGAATCATAAAATTTTTGTTGGGTATACTGTGTATATTCAGCTAAAGCTTCTTCATAATACCTAATGGCATCCTGAAATTCTTCCAATTTCATATACACATTGCCAACACTTTTGAGGGATAAACCCGTGGCGTATGGGTCGTTCATTTGTCGGGTTAATTCAAGGCTGGTGCGATAATGGTTCAATGCGGTTTTGAAATTTCCCATGGCTGCTGCTGAAATGCCCAAATCAATGTTGCTGTTAGAAGTTTTTAATTCATCATGCAGATCGATGGCTATTTTCAGCGCTTGAGAGAACAGTTGATTGGATTGCTTGAATTGTCCATCATGATGAAGCTTAATGGCCTTTAATCGGAGCCATTGGTATTTGTCATCAGCTGATGACTCGAACAGGGGGTGGTTTTCTGCATAGTTTAAATGTCTGGAAAAAGCTTCGTCATCACCAAGCTGCTTGAAGGTATCTGCCAAGGCAATGTGTAGTGACAGTTCACTGGCTTGATCGTTTTCAAGTTGTGCTATTCTGAGTTGTTTTTCACACAGCTGTTTGGCCAGTTCAAAATTTTCAGTTCTGATGGCGTTGATGCAGATTGAATCGTTTTCAGGTATGGGTTGTTTTTCAGCTTGTGCATTGAGGCTGAAATAAAGCAGGGCCGATAGCAGCAACAGCTTAATTGGGGTGGTGCCGGATGAATTGATGACTTTTAGTCGGTTGGGTATCAACAAATGATATATATTCATGGCAATGATTACACTATAATAAATTCAGACATTTAAACATTGATTCGTTGTTGGACGACCATTCGGCTTCGGGTGATTTTCAACAAACACACGACATACCATTATAATAGCAATCAGTGAATAGGTCTGATAAACAGTTCCCATTTTGTGATGTTGGCTGTAGATGACTTGAGGGGTGGTGGTTGAGTCAATGATTTTTTATTTGCAAGAAAGCAAAAAGAATAATAGTGGTGCCGAGGGCGAGAATCGAACTCGCACTTCCGTAAAGAAACCGGATTTTGAATCCGGCGCGTCTACCAATTCCGCCACCCCGGCACAGGCGGTAAAGTATAGTAGATTTTAAATTTATGGCAAGTGATTTTTTTGCTTTAATCCTGGAAATTGGTTGTCAATCAGGGCATTTTCTTTTTCTGTGGTGCTTCAAAGTTAAAATTTCATTCAGTTGACGTGGAAGTTATTTTTTTCAGTCTCTTTGTAATAAAAAATAAATTGAAAAATAATCAAATGTCCGCAAGTTATAATAATTATCTAATTAATTATTAATTATCAGGAGTATGCGATGCAAATTCAAGTCAATACCGATCATCATGTCAAAGGTGGAGATTTATTGAGACAACATGTTGAGGGTCTTTTGAATGATTCTTTAAACAGCTTTAAGGATCAAGTTACCAGGGTAGAAGTGTATATCTCAGATGAAAACAGCCACAAAGGTGGTGATGATGATTTGCGCTGTACCATGGAAGCGCGCATTCGTGGCCTGAAGCCGATAGCCGTGACACATCACGCAGAGAACATCAATTTAGCCATAGATGGCGCCACCGACCGAATCACACGTTCGGTGAGAAAGACAGTAGAGAAAAGGCGAGAAATTTAATTTGTTAATTATGAGACAGATTTCAGTTCAAATTGAAGACCAAAAAAAACCAGCTCCTAAGCTGGTTTTTTTTTTGAGTTGAATGTTTATCCCAATAAAGAGCGCAGCATCCAAGCATTTTTTTCATGAAAATCCATTCTTTGAGTCAGTAAATCAGCACTGACATCATCATGTTCTATTTCATCTTTCTTGAGTAGTTCACGGGACAGCCTACTGATGATTTCATGCGACTTGAGTAAATTGTTAATCATTACTTCAGCCTTAGGCACTTCAGTTTCTTCTTCGATTGAAGTTAACTGACTGAAGGCTTTATAGGAACCGGGTGCAAACTCACCCAAAGCCCTGATTCTCTCTGCAATCACATCAACAGCACCTGCAAGTTCAGTGTATTGTTCTTCAAACAATGCATGCAAGGAGGAAAACATGGGGCCTGTTACGTTCCAATGGTAGTTGTGGGTTTTTAGATACAGCGTGTATGTGTCAGCCAGTAATCGGCTCAATCCATCAACAATTACTGCGCGGTTATCAGATTTGATTCCAGTATTTATACTCATTAATTTAATCTCTTTCTTTTGAAGTATTTCTATTGTAGTCAGTGAGTTGATAGATGTAAATTTGAGTTATTTGATTGTTGTATTCGGTTTAATAGATTGATGGTGTTATAACGTTCAGTTTAAATTAACACTTTAAATTTATCTGTTTTTTTGCTATAATTAATGGTTATGACGAAAGAAATAAACTTCAGGGCTGCGAAGTCCAATGACGCAAAAGACTTGATAACCGTGCATTTTAAAGCGGTTCAATCCATATCAAAAGACAGTTACGATAAACAAACGTTAACTGCTTGGTCGCCCAAACCCAACACCCAAAGGATTCAATGGATGGCAGCATTTGTTGAGAATGATAATGTCAGGTGCTACGTTGCTACAAACAAGAAAAGCAAAGTATTAGGAATGGCGATATACTTAATTGCGGAGCAATGTATTAAATCTTTGTATGTTGACCCTAAACATGCTGGATTGGGCATAGGTACGCGCTTATTTAAGCGTGTTGAAGAGTTTGCCAATCGAAAAGCAGCCAATAAAGTGCATTTAAAAGCTTCTGTCAATGCCGTTCCATTCTATAAAAACTTGGGCTTCAAGTGCATCAAGGAAGATAAGCAGATTCTCAGTAATGGCAGTTCTATGGAAGCCATTTTTATGGAAAAAGCCATTCTTTAGCCTGGTCTTTATTAACACCAAACCAGTCTAGAAATCATTGCCTCGGAAGTGCTGTGCGTGTCTAACTTGTTTATGGTTTTATCAACACAGTACCCTTCTGGGTCAAACCGCTCCGGTCACCTGTGCTTGGATTGAAGGAGGTTGGTACATAAATCTATAGATTTGTAAAAATGATGCGTCTCTGATTTAATTCGTACGATTTCAGCTGAGTTGATTCTGCACTTATCGAGATTTGTTGTCACAGATCATCAATTAAACTCAATCAGTTTAAAGCCATTACTCTCAAGCCCTGTCTGCTAAGGATTAATTTTCTTTGTGATCATTTGTGGGTAACTTTTTACCGCTGGGCTTGGTTTGTTTGTCAGATAAATTTTCAGGCACTGGATCAAATCCACCTTCACACATGGGTTGGCACCGAGCCAGCCTTTTAAGTCCTAAATAAAACCCCTTAAACACACCAAATTTTTGAACTGATTCAATCATATATTCAGAGCAGCTGGGATGAAAACGACAGCGATTACCCAACAACGGGCTGATTAAATATTGATAGCCTCGCAAAATAGAAATGAATATGCTTCTAATCATGAAAAATAGTTGCTCATTGCAGCAGTTTCAGGTATAAAGTTCGCCTTAAATTTTAAGTTGTTCGGTGGTCAAATGACAGCACCATTGAAAAACTCAAGTCAGTGCATATATTAGCACGCGTTATGACAACACCAAGTATCAAAGGAGATAAAAATGGCAGAAAGAAGTATCAATGATTTGCCCGAAGATTATGTTCCAAAAATGGATTTAGCTGAGGACTATGTGCCATCTGAAAAAGAAGAATACATGTCGGACCAACAGCTGGAGTACTTTCGACGCAGGATCGTTCAATGGAAAGAAGATTTACTCAAAGAGTCCAATGAAACCATTGCAAATTTGAAATCTGAAGCCAGAGACATCAGTGATGAAGCCGAACGGGCTTCTCGTGAAACTGAAAACACTTTTGAACTCAGAACCCGTGATCGTTATCGAAAGCTGTTGAAAAAAATCAACAAAGCTTTGGACCGGTTCAAAACGGGTGACTATGGTTACTGTGAAGAGACCGATGAGGAAATCGGTTTACCCAGATTGATAGCCAGACCCATTGCTACCTTGTGTATCGATGCGCAAGAGCGTTGGGAATTGAAACAAAAAATAACCAAAGAGGGTTAACTTAAACCATGGAAATTGCTCCACAAGTCGCACAATTAGATGACTTCCAACAGCGCACTGATGCGCTGTGGAGGTATCTTTGACTATGAAAATAAGAAAGAACGTTTAGAAGAAGTCAACCTCGAAATGGAAGATCCTGATATATGGAATGATCAGGAGAAAGCCCAGGCACTGAGCAAGGAACGTGCTTCCTTGGACCACATCATAACCACCATCGACGACCTCAAGTCAGGCATCACTGACACCACTGAATTTCTGCAAATGGCCAATGAAGAAGATGATCAAGACAGCTTGAATGAAGTGCTGACTATGATTGCTGGTTTGGAAAAAAAGATTGAGAAATTAGAATTCCAGAAAATGTTTTCCGGACCCATGGATGCCAACAATGCCTTTGTTGATATACAAGCAGGTTCTGGTGGTACAGAAGCTCAGGACTGGGCTGAAATGCTGTTAAGAATGTACTTGCGTTGGGTGGAATCACGCGGTTGGAAGGCTGAGTTAATCGAAGTTTCAGCAGGCGATGTGGCTGGTATCAAATCTGCCACCATCAAAGTGGATGGTGAATACGCTTATGGTTGGTTGCGCACTGAGATTGGTGTGCACAGATTGGTCAGAAAATCCCCATTTGATTCCAGTAATAAACGTCACACCAGTTTTGCGGCTTTGTTTGTCTCGCCTGAAATTGATGAAAGTTATGATGTTGAGATTGACCCATCTGATTTGAGGATTGATGTTTACCGATCATCCGGTGCCGGTGGACAGCATGTGAATAAAACTGAATCAGCGGTGCGTATCACCCACGTGCCGACCAATACAGTGGTGCAATGTCAAAACGGCCGGTCACAGCATCAAAACAAAGCCACTGCCATGCAACAACTGAAAGCCAAGTTGTATGAGTTGGAAATGCAAAAACGCAACGAAGAGTCACAATCCTTGGAAGAAACCAAATCGGACATCGGTTGGGGCAGCCAAATTCGTTCTTATGTACTTGATCAATCACGCATCAAAGATTTGAGAACAGGGGTAGAAAACACCAACACCCAATCAGTTTTAGATGGCAATCTGGATAAGTTCATCGAAGCCAGTTTGAAACAAGGCCTATAAAAAACCATGCTAACCACACTTGACCCTATAAGAGAATAAATCATGACTGAAGACAACAAACTCATTGCTGAAAGACGTGGCAAATTAGATGCCATCAGAGCCGAGCGTAACGCTTACCCCAATCAATTCAGACGCACTCATTTGGCCGCGGACTTGCATGCTGAATATGACCACACCGACAAAGAGAGTTTAGATCCACAGGGCATCGAAGTGGCGGTGGTTGGTCGCATGATGAGCCAGAGGCTGTTCGGAAAAGGTGGTTTTGCTGTGCTTAAAGACGTTTCAGGTGATATCCAGTTGTTTGTGCAACTCAATGGCATAGGTGAAGCGGTCTTCAATGATTTTAAAACTTGGGATATGGGCGATATTGTTTATGGTAAAGGAACGCTATTTAAAACCAAGACCAATGAATTGTCTGTTAATGTCAGCGAATTGAAACTGGTGACCAAGTCTTTGCGACCTTTACCGGAAAAATTCCACGGTTTATCTGATCAAGAAACACGTTATCGCCAACGTTATGTGGATTTAATTGTTAACAACGAATCCGCTGATGTATTTAAAATTCGCTCTAAAATGATTTCTCACATCAGACGGTTTATGGAAGACCGCGATTTTCTCGAAGTTGAAACGCCGATGATGCACATCATCCCTGGTGGTGCTGCTGCGAAACCGTTCACCACACACCACAATGCTTTGGACCTGGAGCTGTACTTGCGGGTGGCACCCGAGTTGTTCTTGAAGCGTTTAACCGTTGGTGGTTTCGAGAAGGTGTTTGAAATAAACCGCAACTTCAGAAATGAAGGGGTTTCAACCAAACACAACCCTGAATTTACCATGATGGAGTTTTATTGGGCCTATGCTGATTACAATGATTTGATGGACATCACCGAGTCGCTGTTCAAATCATTGGCTGATCAAGTCAAAGGCACCCATCAATTTGATTACCAAGGTCAGCAATTGGATTTTGGACAACCCTTTAAACGACAGTCGATGACTTCACTGGTGGTCGAATACAGTGATGGATTAACCGCAAAAGACTGCAATAATTTGTCACTCATGCATCAATACTGTGATGGCAAGGGCATTTCTTATAACAAAAACTGGAAAAAAGGCGAGTTATTGGCTGAATTATTCGATTTGTATGTTGAAGCCAACCTCATTCAACCAACATTTGTGACAGAATATCCCATAGAGATATCACCTTTGTCACGCAGAAACGATGAAAATCCTGAGATCACTGATCGATTTGAATTGTTTATTTGTGGGAATGAAATCGCCAATGGCTTCTCGGAGTTAAATGACCCGGAGGATCAGGCTGATCGTTTCAAACAACAGGTGGCGAATCTTGAAGCAGGAGATGATGAAGCCATGCATTATGATGCCGATTACATCCGCGCCTTAGAATATGGTATGCCACCAGCAGCCGGAGAAGGCATTGGGATTGACCGATTGGTTATGTTATTCACAGACTCAGCTTCTATTCGCGATGTATTGTTATTTCCATATATGAAGCCCGAGTAAAAAATGAACGAAAACCAAGGCATTAGATACGCCAGAAAAACTGTTGATGCATCCTGCTTGTTACTACACAAGGGATTTTCCTGCGTCAGTTTTGTAAAAAACATCTCCGCCACAGGTATTTTAATAGAGCCGATGGAAGATGAATGTATCAATGGTTTGGAAGTTGGTGGGGTTTGTATTTTGGAAATCGTGGTCAATGATGTGTTCAATCTTCACGTTTCTTCCAAAGTCACCCGCATCAAAGACAATCAAATTGCTTTGCACTACATTTCAATCCCAGAAGACAAGCAAGTGGCGTTGTGGCAGTTGTTGGGTGATCATGTGCATGAAGTTGAAACCTTCGGTACTTGATTGTTGGGTTTTTCCCTCAAGCGGTAAAGGTTAACTTTGTCAGCTTACCTGAGTTTTTTTATCACATCAGTGCTGTTGGCTTTAACACCTGGGCCAGATGTCTTACTGGTGGTAGCTATCGCAGCCAAAGAGGGCTTTAACAAAGCACTGCAATTAACTTTGGGTCTGGCCAGTGGTGTTATCTTCCATACATCATTAATTATTTTAGGCTTTTCTGCCATCATCATAGCCAGTCCTGTGGCGATGAAACTAATTGCTTTGTTTGGTGCTGGGTATTTGTTGTATTTGGCGTGGTTGACTTGGCAACACCGGAATGAAGCGATACAAGCCAACAAAACGTCGAAAATCCAAGGTTCATATTACTGGCGGGGCGTGATCATGAACATCTCCAATCCCAAAGTGCTGCTGTTCTTTTTGGCTTTATTCCCCCAGTTTGCTCAATTAGATCAGCCCGGCTACCACTTGAGAATTGCAGTTTTGGGCCTGATATTTATTTTCACCACCATTGCTGTGTTCGGAAGTTTGGCTTATTTAACCGCTAAAAGCACGCAAAACTTCATGCAAAATCCTCGATTCAAATTCGGCATGGATTATGTGACCGTTGGAATTTTTGTCGGATTGGCTGGGTTGTTGTTGTATTCAATTCAATGAAAAACCAACAAGTCTTTTTACTTATGAGTCTGTTTACTATGATGTTTTTTACAGTTAAAGCCAATAATGATTTGCAACATAATGTTTTGAGTTCAATTTCACATGACGGTTTTATGGTTAAAGGTACACCAAAATTTATAGCGCAAGTCATTCAATGTCTCCAATTACTCGAATTAAAGGCCCCAGAAGACTACATATTTGTAAAAAAACATGTTAATCAAATCATTCAGCACAAAAAAAGCGGTATGGTTGCATGGGAGCAGCCAACCAGGTATGAAATGAGTGCGAAAACAGCTTATTATTCAGTATCTTGGTGTGCGAGTACCATAGCCCATGATGCTTATCATTCCTACCTATACCAACGGCATAAACCAGCAAACGGTGAAAGAACGCCCGCCAGGTATTGGGCTGAGAAAAAAGCTGAATCACTGGCCATTTCATATCAAAGGAAAGTGGCGAAGAAAATAGGTGCCAGCCATAATGAACAGAATTACCTTTGGTCACTCAAAGGTAATCATGCTGACATTGATGGTGATGGGAAACTGACTCAAAAGGATTATGACCAAAGAGATTGGTGATTGTCTTATATCTGGCCAGTTTGTATATTCCATAACTTCGCATACCGATCATTTGCATTAACCAACTCGTCATGAGTGCCAGATTCGGTGATCTCACCAGCTTCTAGAACATGTATTTGATGGGCGTGGACCACGGTTGATAAACGGTGTGCAATGAGAATAATGGTTCTGCCCTCTGCAATCTTTTTCAAGGACCTCTGAATGGCTGCTTCGGTCTCATTATCCACTGCCGAAGTGGCCTCATCCAGAATTAAAATAGGTGGGTTTTTCAACAACGCACGTGCCAGAGCGATGCGTTGGATTTGGCCACCGGATAATTTAACCCCTTGTTCGCCGACTGTGGTTTTGTAGCCTTGATCTAAGCGTTCTATGAACTCATGGGCTTCGGCCAATTTTGCAGCTTCAAAGACCTCTGCTTCTGATGCTTGGTCATTGCCATACTGGATGTTGTCAAAAATGCTGGCATTGAATAAAAAAGTGGCTTGTGAGACCAGGCCGATTTGTGAACGCAGTGATTGGATGTTGATGTTTTCAATCAAATGACCATCTAGTTTAATCTGACCTTGTTGGGCGTGGTAATAACGCATCAGTAATTTTATGATGGTGCTTTTACCAGATCCCGTTTGGCCGACAAAGGCGTGTGTCTCGCCAGCAGCTATATCTAGGTTGATGTTATTCAGGGCTGCTGCAGATTGTGAATCATATTTAAAAGTCACAGCCTGAATGGCAATATCACCGCGTAAGTTCACTGACTGCGTTTTTTCATGGTCTTTGATGTGAATGGGTTCGTCAAGCAAACCCAAAATACGCCTGGCTGAGGCCATGCCGCGCTCATAGAGGTCCATGGTGTTGGCCAGGTCGCGAAATGGCCACAGCAGCCGCTGAGTGAGGAATACCAATACGCCATAAGCACCGACCGCCAAGTCACCATTCAAGGTGTCCAAACCGCCGATGATAAATGTGGCCAGAAAACCGGTTAAGATGGCCATGCGTATCACGGGGGTGAAAGCAGAACTGATCTTGATGGCCGATTCATTGGCTTTGACATAGCCATCGCTGATGGCTGATATGCGTTGTTTTTCATGGGCTTCTTTGGTGAAGCTTTTGATGGTGGCCACGCCAGCAATGTTGGTGTTAATGGCGGCGGCAATTTCTCCGGCTTTCTCACGCACTTGGGCATATCGGGGCTCGGCTTTGCGTTGAAAATAAAAAGCCCCAAAGATAATCACCGGTATCGGTGAAAATGCCAGCAAGGCCAGTTTGGTTGAAATCAGAAAAAACACAGCACCCACTGCAACCACGGAAGTAATGACTTGCAAGATGTCGTTGGCGCCAATGTTTAAAAAGCGTTCCAGTTGATTGACGTCATCGTTCAAAATTGAGGTCAGGCGACCACTGGATTGGTTCTCGAAAAAGCGCATGTCCATTTGTTGGATGTGGGCATAACAATCAACCCTGAAGCGATGCTGTATTTTCTGTGCCAGCTCACGCCAATTACGCAAGTATAAATATTGAAAAATCGATTCACCGGCCCAAATCAAAAAAGTCAAAAATCCCAACAAATACAACTGATGCTTGGGATCAACCACACCCATATTGGCAACAAAGGAGTCTTCTTGGTTAATCACCACATCAATGGCGATACCAATCAATATTTCAGGTGCAATATCAAACAGCTTGTTAACAATGGAACAGATGCTGGCCCAAATGGCCTGAGCTTTGAAGCCTTTACCGAAGGAGAGTACTTTGAATAATGTCATGGCTTATTTTTAAGTGTTTTGCTTGCTTGGTTCAATGTCGAGTTAAAGCGACGGTTTCAATTTCATTGTCATGAAAATATTTTATCTCGGTGACGGTGCCACCATGGTGGGTGATGATGCCAGTGAAACGTTTGGCTTCAATGTCTGAAAATTCAAATTCAAATTCCCGCAGCCAAGAAAGTTTGCCAAACCGGGGTTTAATCTTGATTTTTTTCTGGATGATGGAATCATCCAAGAACACCCAGCCTTTCTGTTGCGTCACTTGTTTACCTGCTGTTCTGGATGCATCCAAGGCATTGACTTGATTGAACCAATAATAGCCAAGCAGCACTAAAAGCATGATCAGGGTAAGTTCTAACATAGGATTGATTGAATGATTGGCTGATTCTCTAAAATGGTTACGTTTGTGATTTAGTCAAGCTTGCTTGTGGTTTCTTTTTCATGGCAGCTTTGGGCAAAAACACCAAACCATTGAACAGCAAACTGAATAACATACCACCGAGTAAGCCATAACCCCAAGCCCAGAGGTTAATCGGTAAGCCGGGTGAGAAATTTTTTGCAGTGCCTTTAACCAAGTCAGTTTTCATGTGAGTAATGAAGTAGGGCACTTGATACCACAAGGGTTGTTGCTCAAACACCTGCAAATCTTTTTCGATGGCTTGTGCTGTTTTTAGGCGCTTGCTGATTTGTTGGGCTGATTCGGCGATTGCAGGATCGGCATTTTGTTGCAGACGCAGTCGATAGTTCTCAATGTCGCCTTCAAAATGTTCATCAGCAATGGCTTGGTATTCTTGGATTTGTTCAGCTTGAGAGGCTGCGTAGCCACCCATGCGCTGGGTGTATTGTTCGATAAAGTGTGGTAACTGCAAAAACACAATGGCACCCACAGTGAAACATATTTTGTCTAACAAACCTTTTATCATCTGAGTATTTTAACATCAAAAAAGCCGGTACATGATGACCGGCTTTTTAAGTTACCTATTGAATAGGATTATAAGCAGGCTTGTAAGTTCTCAATGAAATAATCCAGGTCTTCAGCTGTTTTGGTTTCAGTGACACAGAGCAACAAACATTGACCCAGTTCAGGATACATCGGCGAAATGTCAACGCCAGCCACGATGTCTCTGGCGGCCATCTGCTCAATCACATCAGCTGCTTGGGCCGAATCCAGTTGCACCACAAACTCATGGAAGCCGGCACCATCAAACAATAATTTCAAACCATCGACTTGCGCCAGTTTTTGTTTCAAGTCTTCGGTGTTTTGGATACAGTTGGCAGCAACGTTGCGTAAACCAGTTGAACCGAGTAATGACATGTAAATGGTTGAAGCCGTGACCATCAGTCCTTGGTTGGTACAAATGTTTGAGGTCGCTTTGGCGCGTCTGATGTGTTGTTCACGGGCTTGGTAAGTCAGCACAAATCCATCCTTACCTTCCAAATCTGTGGTCATACCAACAATTCGACCCGGCATGTTTCTGACTAACGGCTCTTTACAAGTCAAGAAGCCATAGTAGGGGCCACCTGATGACATGGGAACACCCATCGATTGGCCATCGCCACAACAAATATCAGCACCATTGTCGCCCCAATTACCGGGTGCAGATAATAAGGCCAACGACATTGGGTTGACCAAGCCAACCACCAAGGCATTTTGTTGGTGGGCCCAATTGGTCATGGCATGCACATCTTCATATAGACCAAAGTAATTAGGTTGTGGTACCACCACAGCGGTGATGTCTTGATCTGAAAATGATTGCAAGTGCGCATGATCAACCAAGCCAGTTTCCGTATCAAAATCAACTTCAATGATGTTGATTTCTTGGTTTTTAACGATGTTATTAACCACTTGGGTGTACACCGGGTTGATGTTCTTCGGTATCAGAATGTTTTTGCTTTTACTTTTTCTGTTGGCTCTGACTGCCATCAGTATGGCTTCAGCCAATCCAGAAGAACCATCATACAAGGACGCATTGGACACATCCATACCCGTTAAATGAGCCATCATGCTCTGGTATTCATAAATGACTTGCAGTGTGCCTTGGGCAGCTTCTGGTTGGTAAGGCGTATAGGCCGTGTAGTATTCACCGCGGGTGGTTAGCTGCCAGACTGCAGCCGGGATGTGGTGTTCATAAGCGCCAGCGCCAGCGAAACACATCGGCGTACCGTCTTGTTTGGCCAGTTTGTTGATGTGGCGCGTGACTTGCATCTCGCTCATGCGGTCAGGAATTTGATCCAATTTTGATGAGATCAGCTCAGGGGGAATTTCATCGAATAATTGGTTGATGCTGTCCACTCCGATGGTGTCCAACATGTCTTTGATTTCTGCTTCTGTGTGGGGTATGAAAGGCATATGTAATTAGTCAGTTGCTTGGTGGTTAATCTTCATCTGCTATTGAGTTGCGGTAATCTTCCGCACTCAACAGCGACTCAATGTCGGCATCCTCACCCAATTCTAATTCAAAAATCCAACCATCGTCATAAGGTGAATCATTGATCAATTCTGGGTTGTCTTCGAGCGCATCGTTGGCCGCTGTTACGGTGCCAACCAATGGGCAATAAATATCTGAAGCAGTCTTAACTGATTCAACCACGCCACATTCATCTTCTTGGGCGTAGGATTCATCTACTTCTGGCAATTCAACAAACACAATATCACCCAATTGTGCTTGGGCAAATTCAGTGATACCAACGCGGTAAACACCGTTGCCTAAGTCTTCCAGCCACTCATGGCTGGCCGTGTATTTTAAATTATCTGGTACATAACTCATGGTTCAATCCTCAATCAATGATTTGCCATTCCTAACAAACGGCAATTTTACAACGCGACAAGTGAAAGTTTTGTTCCTGATTTGAACCTCTACAGATTCAGGATTCATGTCCTTGTCTACTACTGCCATGGCTATGGCTTTTTCGGTTGATGGCGAATAGCCACCACTGGTGATGATGCCCTGATTTCCAGCATCATCGATTAAGGTTTGGTCATGTCGCAACACACCACGACCTTCTAGCACCAAACCGATTAATTTCTTTTGCACCCCTGCTTCCCGCAATGCTGCCAAGGCTTCGGCACCATTGAAGCTATATTTATCATCTTGCTGGTCATTTTTTCTGATGGTCCAAGCCAAACCACATTCCAGTGGGGTGATGTTCTCATCCATGTCTTGACCATATAAATGCATGCCAGCTTCCAAGCGCAACGTGTCCCTGGCGCCCAAGCCACAGGGTTGTACGCCAGCATCAATGAGCTGTTGCCACAAAGCTTCGGCTGCTGTGCTGTCAACGATGATTTCAACGCCATCTTCACCGGTGTAACCGGTACGCCCGACAAACATGTCATCATTGTAGGCGGCATAAAAACGTTTGGTCTCGCTGAGGTCTAAATCAATCAATGGCTGTAAGGTTTCAATGGCTTTAGGGCCTTGAACTGCAATCATGGCGGTATCGGCTTGTTCTTTCATGAAGGCATCAAACTCAACAATTTGCGCTTCTATCCAAGCCAAATCTTTTTCACGGGTTGCGGCATTAACTACCACCCGGTAGCTTTGATCAGAAATCTTATAAGTAATCAAATCATCAATCACACCACCCTGATCATTCAACATGGTGCTGTAGAGGGCTTGATTGGTATTCAGTTTAGTGATGTCATTGGCTAATAACTGTAATAAGAAAGCAGTCGCCTCAGGGCCTTCAATATCAATCACCGTCATGTGTGAAACATCAAACATACCCACATTTTGTCTGACAGCATGGTGTTCTTCTATTTGGGAGCCGTAGTTGATGGGCATTTCCCAGCCACCAAAGTCGACCATTTTGGCACCGGCTTTGCGGTGTGCTGCATTGAGTACGGTTTGCTTCATTTAATCAATTGATATTTGCAAAAAATTCTGTCGAACTATACGCTAAAGAACTCACTTATTTCAACCAAAGTTTTAGGTATATTCAGCTTGTGACATGAGTTTAGGTGTTCATAATCGCATAAAATTCTGTGTCGAACTACAGTCAACATTTGGTGACTGATTCAACAGGGTCAATAATGACGCCGAATTTATAGTTTACTGAACCCGCTATCGCATTGATAGCATTTGTTTTTTTTGATTGAGCCCTTGTTATACTGAGTTCACCAGTGCTTGAAATAGACTGTCTAAACCTTTAAGCTGATGTTTCACTGAAAGCCCACAGGCTAAGTCTGAAAATAACAACCACACAACAGAGGATTAATTTATGACCAGAATATATACCCGCACCGGCGATGCCGGCGAAAGTGGACTTGCCAATGGCGAGCGAATCAATAAAACTGACCTGCTGTTTGAAGCCCTGGGCGACATCGATGAGCTGAATGCCCAGATAGGCCTGATCAGGGCACTTACCGAGGCCCAAACCAACAACCCCATCATTGACACACAGTTGTCGAAAGTTCAGCACAAGTTATTCGATGTCGGTGCTCAAGTGGCCCAATACAAGGACAACAACATCAAAAGCCCAGACATTGAAACCCTAGAACAATGGATTGATGCTTGGCAAGAACAGCTGGAACCGCTGAAACAATTCATCTTGCCAGCTGGCAGTCAAGCCGGCAGCGCGGCGCACCTGGCCCGCAGCATCTGTCGCCGAGCTGAGCGAAAAACCTGGCAAGCCGCTGCCAATCATGCCATTGAACCTGAGGTGATGATGTACATCAACCGCCTGTCAGACTATTTATTCGTACTGGCTCGTGTGTTGAATGGCGGTGATGAGGTGTTTTGGCAGCCTGAGTGATTGGTCTTAAGTTTAAAATTGATGTCATTGACTACATTCGAAAACGACATCAACAGCAAAATTCTATATTTCTGGGTGAGTTATTGGCAGCCATTCTGTTAACCACATTGAGTGTCTCTTTACTTTTGGTGTTGATTTTTGTCATCGATGATGGCAGCAGCTATTTTTATAACCATGTATTGAGGCTGTATGAAAATAGGATATGGGGTATAGCCAGGTTTTTTTGGTTGGTCAGTCTGATTATCGCCTTAAAATTGATGACTAAATTCACTGTTTGGTTTTTGCAAGCATTGATTCTTTGGGTTCAAGCCATTAAAAGAAATCAAAAACAGGCTTGGGCTCATTTATCAGAAGCATTGGCGTTCATTATTTTGGTTGCCATTGTTCTCGGAGCCGTCACTGCCCTGACACATCATCTGATGCAAGAGGATGAAATCTCTTATCTTATGAGGTTTTCAGAATATGAAATAGTAGATATTGCAGGTGAGTTTTTGACCACACTTTTGATGGTCGCTTTGCTTTTTTATATGCTTCAATCAATTTATTACCTGCTGTTGTACCTCATCTTACTGCTTAACTCTGTTTTTGTTTCAAGACTGGCTTTTGAGCCTCTGAAACTGCCTCGTGGCAGGCATGTTCTGATTAAAAAAACTGATGGTGATTGAAGGGCATTTCATGACTTGATAAAAACTAATCTTGAACATCTTTAACGTTGATGGTTCAATCATACCTCTAATCAATATGCGTTTTTGTAGAACGACAAGTGCTGAGGGAATATAAAGGTCATATCAGCAAAGGGATCTAGCCCCTCATAGCTTAAAAGTGTGATGAATCAGTTTTCATAACGCCGTCTGTGCCTGTTGCGCAGGATTGACACAGAACTATCAATATAAATCGAAAGGAAGGGTGGTAAATAATGAAGGTAAAAAATAGAATCATGGGTGCAGTGTTTTTGATGGTCATGATGACACCGGCGAGCTTGCTGGCACAGTGGACCAATCATTACCCCAAGTTAGACGACTTTGGTCATCAGGTTTATTTAGAACAGCATGAATTACCTATTTTAGCGCATGGCGTTACTGACCCCGCGCCTTCGCCAGATGGCAAGCAGATTGCACTGGCCTCCAAAGGCTGGATTTGGCTGTTAGATTTAGACACTGCAGTAGCTAAGCGTTTAACTGATTCAAATGGTTTGGACGCTCGCCCTCGGTGGTCGCCCGATGGAACAAAGCTGGTATTTGTGCGCGATTTGAGTGATGACACTGCCATAGTGATTAAGGATCTTAAAAGCGGTAAAGAAACTTTAATCAACACTGCAGCGATTGAACTTGATGCAGAATTTTCTGCTGACGGCACCACCTTGTTTTATAGCAGCGGAGTTGCAGGCTCACTTGATCTTTACCAAAGGGATATTGCCAGCGGTACGCAACAACAAATAACTTCACTGCGTCAAGTTGAACGCAATGTGCGCCGTTTAGCCAATCAAAACGCGATTGTTTATTTACATGGCAATGGCGCCCACCGCGTGCTCCGGCAGCGTGATTTTACCGCCGGCACCGATGAAATTGTGCAGTCACAAACCCTGACTTATCACCTAAGCAGCGACGTGCACCCAAGTCAGAATTTATTGGTCTACAGTGCACCCATGAACAATGACTATCATTTATTTACCATGGATTTGGCCGATAAGCGGGTGTCACACAGGCTGACTGACGGCACAAGCTTCGCGCTAACCCCTGCATTTAGCTTCGATGGCAATCACATTTATTTTGTCGAGCTGACCCATAATCGACAGTTCAGACTGATGCACATACCAACCTATGGCGGCAAGGCCTCCGAGGTTAAAATCAAACGATGGGATTACGGTGAATCTACTGGCACACTTGAAGTCTCTATTGTTGACACGCAGCAGCAGCCTATTGCTGGCAGGGTGTCGATTATTTCGGCCGATGGTCATCCTGTTGCAGCACCCAATAGCGCCACCTTTGACGATCCACAAACTGGGCGCAGCTATTTTTACATTGGTGGTAGCGAGACTTTCACTTTACCCACGGGTCAGTACCAAATTGAGGCGGTTCAGGGCCCCATGACCAAGGTGGTTTCAGTTGAAGCCAAGGTAAAAAGGGCGTCATCTAGCCGGGTGAAAATTGAATTAACACCGCTATGGGACAGCGCCAGTGATGGCTATGTTTCAGCTGATTTTCACGTGCACTTAAACGGCGACGGTCATCATCGAGCCACCCATAATGATGCATTGTTGTTAATGAAAGGTGAAGATCTGAATTACCTCTCGCCCATGTCGTGGAATCGCTGGGAGCGACGAATAGACAGCCAAATCATCGGTAAGCGCAGCGAAGATGGCAATCGTACCGTGGCACAAGGACAAGAGGTGCGTTCGCATTTTCATGGGCATATTGGCTTGTTAAACGTTGCCGAAGCTTTTACGCCCTGGTTTTTTGGTCCGAGTAACCCGACTTTAGGGGATCCTAATCTGACCAATGCTGACGTGTTTGCTTATGCAAATAAAGTCGGCGCATTTGGAACCTACGTGCATCCTGTTGGTGATGATGGGAATCCATTTGCCGATGCTGCAATTGACAGCATTCCCTTAGAGCTCCTCAGTGACGGCATACTAGAACCGCACATGGGGTTAGAATTAGTCTGCGCTTGGACCAGTTCTTTGGGCACAGCTGAACTGTGGTATCGCTTATTAAATATCGGCCAGCCAGTGGCAGCGATGTCTGGCACCGACAGTTGGGTTGACTTTCACCGCACGCCAGCAGTGGGAACGGGTCGAGCCTACATCCGTCCAACCACTGAAGCCGACGTTGCAGACAAGCTGCTTGCTGGTGCGATAGCAGGACGCAGTTTTTTAACTACGGGCCCAGCGCTTATATTTTCGTTAAACAATGGTGCAAAACCCGGTGATGTAAGCGCTGGTGCTGCGCAGGGGTATTCATTGACCCTGGCCAGCGCAGTTGAAATTGAAATGGTTGAAATCATCGTCAATGGTCAAGTAGTAAATACGCTTGCGGGAATAGCAGCAGGTGAGACAAAATCCTACAGCGGTGAAGTCGATTTGCCCGAAGGTGGCTGGGTTGCAGCACGCGCCTATTCTGCTGAACAACGCACCGATAGCTGGCCGAGCATGCACGCGCGACCCTTCGCACATTCATCGCCGATTTGGATAGGAGAAATTGGCAGCACTGAAGCAACTGCACGCAACGCGGCGGCAGAGGATTTATTGCGCGGTATTAACGCCGCAGAAAAGCAGGCCAAACTGGCCTACGGTGAGCGCCCCATGCCAAGGTTGTATCAGCGTTTTGAAGATGCGCGAAAGAAACTTGCAGAGATAATTAAATAGTTAATAAATAAACAGAATACATACGAATACCCAAGGTACAGATACAGACTAAAAATAAAAGAAAGTGGTCTGGCCCCTTTTAGTTTTGGTGCTTAACCAGAAATGAAACATACAACAGCTATTTCATCAGCTTGAATCTCAATGTTCTGGGAAAATAAATCGACTGGTCTAAATGCAACTGATCAAAGTCGTTGTTATTGATGTTGTAAGTAACCAAAATGCCGTCCTCGGTATTGAATTCAGGGTGGGCATTGGCCGAATAGATCATTAAGTTGTGTCCTTTGACTTTGGGGTGGTAAAACATGATGGGCTGCGACCAAGGTCCTTGGGGATTATTGGCTTTTCTGTAGCCAAGGGAGGCGGCTCCAAATCCATAAGTTTGAATTTGTATGTATTGATTTAATGTGGCATCAAAGTGCACTGAGAATTCAGTCTGACCAATGAATAATGGTGCGGTATCATCGACCAAGGATTGAACCCATGTTTGGTTGTTCCACCATTCAATCATTGATGTGTCAGCGTGAATGATATCAGTGATTGGCATCCTTGCCAGATACACTTCATGGGTTTTGGGCTCAGAGACAGCATAAGCATAAATATAATCACCAGCTACGAATACAGCTGAGGAACCAACTATCAGTGACCCGGTATCAGCACCTTTGATATAAGTGATTGACCAATCAAGTGGTGAATCGTTGGGGTTTGAGATTAATGCAATATACCAACCAACGGCTTCAAAGCCAAATCCTTCATCGGTGCTTTGTTCTTCAATCAAAAACACCACGAGTTGATCACCAACCAAGGCCCCATGACCGGTCCAAAACCAATTTTTTCCGGGGATGGAGAAAAATGACTTGGGGTGTGCTGTTTGTACTTGGTGATGGTATGAAATTTTAGACGGGTCCAATGAAAGGCCGTGTTGGATAGCGATGCTGTTACGAATCATATTGGCATGTTGGCGATGGCCAGTGGATTGGGGGTCAATAAAAGTATCACTGAACAGCCACAAAACCCTTTGATGATTTAATTTTATTGATGCGGCTCCATCTGCGCCAACCCAGTTCAGGTCTTGGGTGAATAGCCGGTTGCTTGCTTCTTTAACTGTGAATTCTTGTTTTGAAAGCTCTGGTTCTACCTGGCCAATATAGAGAAAAGTGATGAACATACCAAGCAGGCACGTTGATGTTTTTAGGGTTTTCATCGCTCAGCACATTGTCTCAGAATAGTTGATTTTAGCGTAACACAGAAATCATTGATTGCATGCAAAAACCAAGCTGCAATCAGTTTATTTGGGTGATGGGTTTTTCCCGTACTGCCACTGCAACCAGCCAAACCAGCCCACTAAAATAGCCAGTAATCCAGCAGTGGTGATGCCGTTGATTTGGGTCACCCAAGTTTGGCTCAGAATCAAGCCAGCGGTCATCAACACCCACAGACCGTCACCCATTGCAGTGATTAATACCAGTTTAGGATTGGGTTGTTGTCGGTTACCAAGCCACAACAGCAGCAAGCCATACAGATTTAAAATCACACCCATCCCAACCACAGCCACCTCAGGGGCTGGACTGACATCACTTAAAAATGTGATGATGTGCTGCGGTATGAACACAAACAAGGCGCCAAATAACAGGCAAATCAGGCCATTGAGTTTAAGGGTGATGCTGATGTCAGACATGGGTTTACTGATGTAGGATTAGATGCTTTGATTATAGGCTTTATTTTAATGTGGATAAATACTTTTCCGCTTGGCTTAAGTGAGCTTGTTGTTTCTCTTCATCCATTCGGTCCCAGGTTTTCAACAACATACCAATGCGTGGGTTAGACTCAAAGAAACTGCGCTGTTTGTGCATGAATCGCCAGAACAGACCATCCCAAACGGCTCGCCATGCTTCGGCTTGTTTGCCACCAGCGTAGTCACTCATTTTTAAGATGTAGTTACTGGAACTGATGTAGGGTTTGGTGGCCATCAAACCACCATCAGCAAATTGGCTCATGCCATAAACATTCGGCACCATCACCCAATCATAGGCATCGATAAACAGTTCCATAAACCATTGGTACACTGCATCGGGGTCAAATTCACACAACAACATAAAATTACCCAACACCATCAGCCGTTCTATGTGATGACAGTAACCGGTATCCAAGACTTTTTTGATGGTTTCATCCACTGGCACAATGCCGGTCTCACCGGTGTAAAAAGATTCAGGTATGGAGCGATTGAATTGCCAATAGTTACGGGTTCTTTGATGGCTGCCAACGGTTTCATACAAACCACGGATAAACTCACGCCATCCGATAATCTGGCGAATAAAGCCCTCCAGTGAATTCAGCGGTATGTCATGCTGTTGTGCGTACTTCAATGCTTGTTCAATCACCCATTGAGGCGACAACAAGCCGACGTTCAACATGGGGGTTAAAACGCTGTGATGCAAAATAAGTTGTTGTTGAATCATGGCATCTTCATAGCGACCAAAGTCCTTAAACCTGTGTTGCATAAAGTCATTGAACCAGTCTTCAGCTTGCTGGTGGTTGATGGGGTACCTGATTGATAACGATTGTGTGGATTTCAAATGCCCCAAATGGTCGGCGAATTGTGATTCAACATAGTCCTTGGCTTCGCTGTGAAAAGCAGTTTCCTCTGGCATTTTTACTTCAGGGGGCGTTTGGTCTTTGGGGTATTTTTTGCGGTTGTCTTCATCAAAACTCCATTGACCACCGATGGGTTTGTTGTCTTGGTCAACTAAAATGTTCATGCGCTTGCGCTGTTGTTGGTAAAACTGATGGTGAAAATAACTCTTTTTATCAGGTTTAAAAAAGTCTTTGATGGTTTCCAGTTTGGATATAAACAACGGCGTGGGTTTGATGGTTCGCTTGATGTTGTGTTGTTCACAAGCCTGGGTAAGTTGTTGTTCCATGTAGTCATCGGTACTGTCAATGCTGACGATTTCTGTGACGCCAGATTCGGACAACCCTTCAATCAAAGCACTGATGTCAGCGCCATCATCATGGGCCTCGATGTAGCTCAATGATTTGACTTGAGTTTCAATGGCTGCTGCAAAAGCTTTCATACTGGCGCGGTGAAAAGCAATTTTTTGTTGGTGGAATTTATACTGGGTAAAAAACAAAGCCGCTTCAATCAGATAACAATTGGCCTCAGCAGTGACCATAGGATGGTGTTTAAAAAGTTGGTGTGGAAAGATGAGGTGAGCTGTTTTCATTTGTTCTTCACTGTTGATTTAATAACCTAGGTTTTATTATATTTTTAATATTTATTTTACCGATGTCCAAACAAGCTGAACAACCCTTGATCGATCAATTAACCAAACTCGCCAAACAGCGCTCAGAGGACCCCTTAGCTGCGGGGTTTCAAGCTGATCAAAGCATGAATGATTCAGACATTTCCCGAATCATTGAAATGGCTTGGGAGGATCGCACACCCTTCGAGGCCATTGAACATCAGTTTAAGTTGTCAGAGCAAGCGGTCATCGCTTTGATGCGTCAATACATGCACCCCAAAAGTTTTAAGTTGTGGAGAAAGCGGGTCTCTGGCAGATCAACCAAACACCGTCAGTTGCGTTCCGAGGGGGTTACTCGTGCCTACTGTCCCACGCAGTACAAACACCGTTGATTATTCAGTGTTGGCAGTGAAATGAGGGTGAATTGATGATAAAAACAGCAACCACGCAACCGACACTGTACGTCTTTGAGAATGATTTGCGCATTGAAGGCAACCCGTTGTTGAATCAAGCTTGCGCTCAAGCCCAAACTAATAATTCGCCATTGTTATGTCTTTATTGCCTACAGCCATGGCAGTTCGAAGCCTATTTATTAGAGGGTAATGCTATGGGTGGCGCTCGGTATGAGTTCTTGTGGCAATCTTTGGCTGACTTGAGAAATCAATTACAAACCCATGGCCTGTCATTGGTGGTTCGAATCGGACAGACCGAACAGGTGGTCGATGAGCTGCATGATCAATTCCAGTTCAGTCACATTTACCACAACAGATCAGCAGGTTTTTATGAACGCAGCCAATGGAACAAGCTGGCCATGCAGTTACCAGCGGTTAATTTCAAGTCAGCACACAACAGCAGTTTATTCACCCTGGATCAGTTGCCTTTCGAGCTTACAGCGTTGCCCAAGCATTTTACGCCGTTCAGAAAACAGGTCGAGAACTTAACAATCCAACAGCTCCAAGCCTTTATTGGCTGCCATGAAACACCACATAATTTCGATGTTTTGGATCATTGGGCACAACTTCCAGCAGTCAAATCAGCTGACTCACAAGCCAACGATTTCCGTGGTGGCGAACATGCCGGCCAACAACATTTGGATGATTACTTCAGCAGCCAAGCGCCCAGTAGTTATAAACAAGTTCGCAATCAATTACTCGGCTGGCGCAACTCCACCAAGTTTTCACCTTGGCTGGCTTTGGGATGTGTATCTCCGACACAAATCATGCACAAACTGAAAGAGTATGAAACCGAACAGGGTGCCAATGACTCGACCTATTGGATTTATTTTGAACTGTTGTGGCGTGAATTTTTTTATTGGTATGGTTTGAAGCAGGGTCACCAGCTGTTCCAGCATCAAGCACAAGCTAACCTTGAGCCTCAATACACTGAGGAATTCAGGCGTTGGTGTCGGGGACAAACGGGTGCAGATTTGATTGATGGCTGCATGCGCCAATTGAATCAGACCGGTTACCTCAGCAACCGCGGACGACAAATAGCAGCCAGTTATTTAATTCATGAATTGGCCACCGATTGGCGTCTGGGTGCGAGTTACTTTGAACGCATGCTGATTGATTATGATGTGGCATCCAATTGGGGTAATTGGCAAAACATTGCAGGTGTCGGTGCTGATCCGCGGGGCGGGCGACATTTTAACCTTGAAAAACAACAACAAACCCATGATCCTGAAGGTCAGTTTGTTCAACAATGGGCGACTTTTAAAGCCACTAGAACCGCTGTACAGTGGCGTGATTTGTTGGGTTAATTCACGACTTAGCCGCATCACTGGATGCTGACTTATTGCGCCGGCAACGTTCGCTGCAATAGACCACATGATCCCAATCCTTACGCCATTTTTTTCGCCATTTGAATGGCAGGCCACAGCTGGGACAGGTTTTTTCAGGCAAGTTAAGTTTGTGGTGCATCTGCTGTCAAAGACCCTCAGTTTAAAGCACTCAACGCCAAAGCAGTGGCTGAAGTGCGGTTGTTGACGCCCAGTTTGCGGTAGATTTGTTCTAAATGCTTGTTCACCGTGCGTTCTGAGATACTGAGAATTTGCGCAATTTCCCAATCGGTTTTGCCCTTGGCAACCCAAAATAACACATCGGCTTCTCGGCGAGTGATTTTGAGCTTGAGTTTCAGTGTTTGGGTTTCAAGTTTAAGGTTATGCGATTTGAACTTAATCAGGTGCGACCCCTCACTGGTTGCATCGGTGTATGTCAGTACCAAAGTTGATTGGCCCTGCTGTAATTCTAAAGAGTCATCGGTTTTGGCTGCCTGCAGCCAGTCTTGCAGGTGTTTTTTATCTTTGCTGCTGAACGTGTCGATGAACACTTGGGCTTGTTCAGTGGTCCAAATCACCTGACCTTGGTTATTCAAAGCAGCCATGTGTTGACCGGTCGAATCCAGTGCCGATTTGGTGCTGTTAGCGAGTTTGGCATTATAAATATGCACTTTAACGCGGGCCAATAATTCTGGGTGTTTTAACGGTTTCACCAAATAATCTACCCCGCCAGCGGATAATCCTTTGACGATGTGTTCTGTTTCGCTGAGTCCTGTCATGAATATAACCGGCAAGTCAGGGTACAGTTTTTTGATGTTTTGACAGGTTTCAAAACCATCCATTTCGGGCATCATGGCGTCTAACAGTACCAGGTTAGGAGACGCTTTGGTTAGTATGTGCAGCGCTTGTTGACCACTGCTGGCGACTAAAGTGGTGTAACCGTTAGCGCCCAATGTTTCATTCAACACTTTCAAGCTGTCTGGGTTGTCATCGACAGCCAATATAATCGGGCTTTCAGTGCTCATCTTCGATGATCTTTTTAAATGCGTTTAAATTCATGGCTTTTACTGGTTGAGTCAGTTGTTGGTGTTGGTGTTGATTGATGATCTGTTTTTCGACCAGTTGATTTAAATAATTTTCAATGCCGTTGATGTGACCAATTTCAAGCATGTTAATCAGCGCGCTGCGGTGTTCAGCTGGTAATTTGATTGCATCGGCAGGGTTGTTTTGAACTTGGGTTTGTTGGGATGTCTGCCAGCCTAAGTTCAATAAATGGTTGATGTCACTCATCAGTTGATTGATTTTAATCGGTTTGGTCAAATAAACATCATAAGGGTTATTCAAACTGGCTTCAACATCCCTGGGATTGGCCGACAGCATCAATATCTTTGTCGTGGGTGAGTTCGCTCTGAGCCATGTGGCCAATTGCCAGCCATCCATTTCTGGCATAGCAACATCAATGATGGCCAAAGCAAAGTTGAGTTCTTTGATCAATCTTTGAGCCTGTTTGGCATCAGCTGCGGTGCTTAGTTTAAACTGTTTGGTTTGTAATATTTCGGTCAGTAATTGGCGATGACTTTTTTTATCATCAACCACCAATATGTGTTGTAAGGCAATGGCTTGTTGGTGGTTTTTTGTAGCTGGGTTGAAATTGATTTCATTGTCATGCTGGGTGGCACTGAGGGTGTTTAATCCAGTCAGTGGAGCCAGCATCATTTTAACTGAGAAATGACTGCCTGAATTGATTTGGCTCTTGACTGTGAGTTCGCCGCCGAGTAAATCGACCAATAAGCGTGTAATGGACAAACCCAGGCCAGTGCCTTTGATGGGTTTGTCGGCCTGCTCAATGCGTTCAAAAGGCTCGAAAATACGCTCTAAATCAGCTGCCTCAATTCCTCGACCTGAATCCTTGATGGTGAATGTGGCCACTTGATTGCGGTAACTCACGGTGAACTCAACTTGACCTACTGAGGTGAATTTGATGGCGTTGGAAAGCAGGTTGATGAGGATTTGTTGTAGTCGTTTGTGATCCGTCTTAACTAGCTTGGGCAGCTTGGGGTCAATTTGGCTGATGAATGTCAGGCCCTTCTGTTCACACTGGTGGTTGAACATGGTGGTTAACTGATTGATTAAGTCTTGTAAATCCACCACTTCAAATTGGACTTTTAATTTACCCGCTTCAATGGCGGAAAACTCCAAGATACCCTCTATCAAATGATTGAGGTGCTCACAGTTGTGGCGCATCAGCGCATATTTGTCTTTGTTGGGGTCCTCAGCAGTGGCTTGTTTTTCAAGTAATTGGGCATACCCCATAATGACGTTCAGCGGTGTGCGTAATTCGTGAGAAATGCCTGATAAATAACGTGTTTTGGCTGCTGATGCTGTCATGTTTTGTGGCGTTTTTTGCTGCTTTGCTTGATTCGCAACTGCGTTGTTTTTATCTGAGGCTTTAACTTTAACCAGTTCCAATTGCGCTTTGAGTAGCTTGCTTCTGAGTCGATAAATTAAACCCAATGAAAGCACAATGGTTCCAACCAACAAAATTATAAGAAATGACTCGTTCAGCATGGGGCCTATATTAACACCACCGAGCAAGCTTCGGAAATTGTAGATTCAATTGATTTTAAATGTTTGAATATAAACTATAAAGTGGCTGAGTTTAGAAGCTGAATGCAGGGCTAAATATTTTGTTAAAAAATATCACAAACCGTGTTTTAAAAGTTCATTATGATATAATCTTTTTCAAATTCAATTTTGCGTAGGAGAGAACAAATGAATAAAAAATTACTGGCATTAACTTTGTCGTGTGTTGCTGGCAGTGCCTTAGCAGCTGAGTATGATGACCGTTGGATGTTGTCACCCAGCTTGCTTTTTACCGCCACTGATAATGCCAAAAACTTGGAATCGAATTTCGGTCTAGGCTTGGGTTTAGGTAAGTTTATTAATGACAAATGGAGCGTTGATTTTGAAATAGACAGCACCAGTTTTGATGCAGAGGACACAGGTGGTTCGGTCAATCAAACAGGTTATGGCTTCATGACCCGTTACCATTTTAATGACGGTAACAGCTTAAGACCTTTCGTAGGTATTGGTGCCGGTGCATTGTCGCATGATGGCAGCGGTGATGCCAGAGGTGTTGACTCAACTGATTTGATGCTGAATTTAGGCGTTGGTATCCGTAAAATGGTCACTGACCGCATTGGTTTTATGTCTGAAGTTAAATACAGACTGGACACCGATGACTACACAGGAACACAAAGTTCTTACGATGATTATTTGTTCAGTATGGGTTTGAACATCGCTTTAGGCGCTTCCGCTCAAGCCATGCCAGCTGAGGAAATTGTTGAGCCAGCTCCGCAGTTAGATTCTGATGGTGATGGTGTCAGCGATCAGACAGATCGTTGTCCTGACACACCTGCTGGCATGATGGTAGATGCCTATGGTTGTCATGATGGTGATGATGACAATGATGGCGTTAAGAACTCAATGGATAAATGCCCAGACACCAGAGCTGGTGCAGTGGTTGATGCCGATGGCTGTGAAGTTCAAGTTGTGATTGAATTACAAGGTGTTAACTTTGACTTGGATAAAGCGACTTTGAAACCTGAGTCTATTGCCATTCTTGATGCAGCTGTTAAAACCATGGGTGATCACGGCACATTGGTAGTAGAAGTGGCAGGTCACACTGACTCAACTGCTTCTGAAGCTTATAACCAAGATTTATCAGAGCGACGTGCTCAAGTGGTTTATAAATACTTGGTTGATCAAGGCATCTCAGCTGATCGTATGACTTGGAAAGGGTATGGCGAATTAAGCCCAATAGCCCCTAATGACACAGCAGAAGGCAGAGCGAAAAACAGAAGAACTGAGTTAGTCATCCAAGACTGATTTAACTGTTTTTAAAGTCATGAAAAGCCCGATTTAATCGGGCTTTTTTGTGCGCCAAATTCTTGGCTGCTCTTGTCGGTATTGATGGGTCTGCAGTTCTGGGTATGTTTGTAGCGTTATCAGGCCACTGTGTTGGGTGTCAATGATGGCTGTGTTATTTTGTTGGTAACGCTCAACAATGACATCAGCTGGGTGATTGAACGGATTGTACTGGCCTGATGAATTAATTACCACCGAGGGATTTACCGTGGCTATAAAGTCAGCGCTTGATGAAGTTTTGCTGCCATGATGGGGCATCAACAAGATGTCTGAACTGATGCGTTCTGGGTGCATTTTCTGCAGTCTATATTCTATTGGCTCTTCTATGTCCCCAGTTAACAACATGCTGACTTCAGACGATTCAACCTTCAACACGCATGAGCTGTTGTTTTTAAGGTAAGGGGTTAAATTATTGGGACTTAAAAAACTGAATTTCACGCCATCCCATGTCCAAGTTTGACCGGCCAAACAAGCTTGGTGTGTGGGCTCAGTTCCCCACACTGTGTCGATGTCGAATTGGTTCAACAATTGATTGGCTGCACCTGAGTGATCATTGTCTTGATGTGATAACACCAAGGCATCGATGTGATTGATTTGCTGTTTTAGCAACAACGGAATCAGCACCGCATCGGCCATGTTAAAGCCACTTTCATAGGCCGCACCCACATCATAAATTAACTGGTGTTTGTTAGTTTGTATGACCACAGAAAGTCCTTGTCCAACATCTAAAAAATGCGCCTTAAAATGAGTCTCTGGTGGTTTGATTTGGGGGTTGTATAAACCGAATAAAATTAACAACAATCCCCATTGGCGTTGAGGTACAACTGCTGGTGCAATGATCCAAACAGACCCCAGCATGAGTAGGGTATATTGCCACCAGAATGTCACCGTGGTTTTCAATGCCAATGATGAGAATTGATTGAACCAATCCAATGAGTGAATAAACAGCTGACTTAACCATTGAATTGAGGAGACCATGGTCGCAGGAAAGGTATTAAAGACACTGCCCATCAGCAGCAGTAACAACAATGCAGGGATGAGTAAAAAAGTCATCAAAGGAATCATCAGCATATTGACCACTGGCGCGATTAAATTCAATCGAGTGAATACCGCCAAACTTATAGGCAACATCCCAATCAGTAAGGTGAATTGCATTTTAATAAAGGCCATGGTTTTGTTGCCTGAGTTATTTTGACCATTGAAAGCAAAAATCAACACCGCCACTGCGGTAAATGACAACCAAAATCCACCGTCAAGCACATTCAATGGGTCAACTAACAACACCAGTATTAAGCTTGTTGACCAGACATCCCAGGCATAAGCAGGTCGCCTCAATAACTTATAACAACCCAATACAGCCAACATAATGACCGCTCGCTGGGTCGAAACTGCCCAACCTGCTAAACAGGCATAAAACAAAGCAAAAACCAACCCAATGATAACTTGCAGTAGGGGCTTGGGCAGTTTTTGTTTGGGCCATAACTTAAATATTAAGCCACCCAAAAACCACCCCAAAAAAGCCACCATGCCGATGTGTAAACCTGAAATGGCAATCAAGTGTGCGGTACCGGTGTTTTGAAAAGTCAGTCTATCGCGTTGATCAAAATGTGATTTATCACCAATCGATAGGGCGTGAATCAAGGCGTTGGTTCGCGGTTCTTTAAAGTGTTGGTTAATCAGATTTGAAAGTGATATTCGCCATTGATTAATTAAGGTTTTACTGCTTGTTTGAGTAACACCGGTGGCTTGTAGTTTTTTGATGTTACCAACACCATCAATGCCATGTCGAAATAACCACTTTTCACGATCAAAGCCCACCCCATTGCTGGTGCCATGTGGCGGCTTCAGGTTGACATTAACTTGATATATTTGATTCAGAGCGAGCTTGGGTAAGGGTTGTTCTTGTTGCGCGAACCAACTGAGTAAATAGCGCTGATTACTTGCCCTGTCTCGGGCCATAAAACTGACTTTGGTGGGTGAGTACTTGGGCAGCGAATCAATGCCAATGGACAGTTGGGTCTGCGTTGGCTGCTTAAGTTGTTGGTTTAACTGGAGTAGACAAAAGAACAAGGCATAAAACAGTCCAAAAGTAAAACACACAACCGGAATCAGTTGCCTGTATTTGAAGCCAATCAACAGCTGTAGTAATACCAGGATGCCAAGTACAATCACCCACACCATGTTCACTGCTGGCAGCCAAATAATTTGTGCTGCACCCAGTAAGGTCAGAACCGCATGAAAAGGGGTTAATGTGGTTAATTTGGACTTGATTTGATCAGCACTCCTTGCTTCAACAGATAATGGTGGTTCATTTGTTTGGCCACTTTATGGTCATGGGTGACCAGTATCAAAGCGGTGTTGTATTGGTCCTTCAGTGCAATGAACAATTCCATCACTGCACTGGCCGTATTTTCATCTAAGTTGCCGGTTGGTTCGTCAGCCAAAATACAAGCAGGTTTAGTGACCATGGCTCTTGCTATGGCCGCTCGTTGTCTTTCGCCGCCAGATAACTGGGCTGGGCGGTGGCTTACTCGATCGGCTAAACCCACTTGTTCGAGTATCTCTTGAGCTCTTTTGTTAGCCTCGGCTTTAGCAACTTTGCCTATCAACAAAGGCATCATGACATTTTCAAGGGCTGAAAATTCCGGTAACAAATGATGGAATTGATAAACAAAACCCAAATGTTGGTTGCGCAGTTTTCCGCGTTGTTTGCCGCTCATGGCGGAGAGTTTTTGACCTTGGATAATGATTTCACCAGCATTGGGGGTGTCTAAACCACCCAATAAGTGTAACAAGGTGCTTTTACCCGAACCCGATGCACCCATAATGGCTACAGTTTCTCCAGCTTCGATACTGAAGTTCAGGCCTTCAAAAATTTGAATCTTTCTTTGTCCGTCAGTAAAAAATTTGGTCAGTTTTTCACAACTTAAAACGTGTTCATTACTCATATCGTAATGCCTCTGCGGGTTCTACTTGTGATGCTCGCCAAGCGGGGTACAAGGTGGCTAATATTGACAAACCGAAAGCGATACCAACGATGGTAAATACATCTGCAGTTTGCAGATCGGCTGAAATTTCAGTGATGTAATAAACTTCTTTAGACAGAAATTCGGTGTTAAACCAACCTTCTAAAGTTTGAATGATGCTGTTGATGTTAATCGCAACAACCAGCCCTAAAATGGTGCCTATGGAAGTACCAATTAAGCCGATTAAAGTACCTGAAACCATGAAGATACCCATCACTTGGCCGCCAGAAAGCCCCAAAGTCCTCAGAATAGCGACGTCTGATTGTTTTTCTGTTACCAGCATCACCAAGGTTGATAAAATGTTAAACGCTGCTACAGCCACAATCATGGATAATATAATAAACATCACCATCCGTTCAGTGCGGGTGGCTTTGAAAAAATTAACATGTTCCTGCGTCCAGTCTCTGATTCGATAGAAGCCATCCAACTGGGGACCTAAATCACGTGCAATTTGCGGTGCTTGCATTAAATCATCCACTTTGATTCTGACCCCTTCAGCCGATCCAGGTGGAATGCGCAGTAATTTTCTGGCATCTTCCATGTGTACCAAAGCCAGTTTAAAATCATACTCATACATGCCAACTTCGAAAATACCTGACACAGTAAAGCGCTTCAGTCTGGGTGTCACACCAACGGCTGTGGTGCGAAACTCAGGTACATATAAGGTCACGGTTTCTCCAGGTCCGACACCTAAATGTGCAGCCAAATCAACACCCAGTATGATGTTGAATTCACCACTTTGGAGGTCGTTCAAAGTGCCATAACGCATTGAATTCTGAAATTCTGTGACTTGGGTTTCCAGCTCAGGGATGATGCCTTGTATCAGCGCACCTTCAGTTCGAAATCCCTGTAACATGCCTTCGGTTTGGATGTAGGGTGCAGCTCCTTTGACTTGTGGGTTGTGTTTCACTTGATCAATTGCCTTTTGCCAATCATCTAAATGATCGCCCTTAAAGGCTGAAATGGTGGCATGTGAAACGGTACTTAGGATGCGTTGTTGAAACTCTTTATTGAATCCATTCATCACAGAAATCACCACAATCACCGTCATCACTCCTAAGGCAATACCGGCCATGGAGATGAGCGAGATGAATGAAATAAAATGATTTTTGCGCTTGGCTTTGGTGTATCTGAGTCCAATAAATAAGGGTAAGTTCATAAACAGTTCCACTGAATCACAGGTATTCTAACTATAGACTTAAGCTATTCATACAAGTTTCGATTTTTTTCTTCACAGGATTCAGCTTTCCTGAAACAAAAAAAGCCGCCAGAAAAAACCGGCGGCTCATTGTAATGGCATCAATTAAAAATTATTGACCGCCATCATCTTCTTCTGTGAGCTCTTCGGCTTCGTCTTTGGCATCTTCAACCAATTCAGTGGCTCGTTCTTTGGTGGCATCAACCAATTCTTCAGATTTTTCTATTGTGGCTTCAACCACTTCAGCTGATTTGCCTTTAACAGCTTCAACCATCTCATCTGCTTGTTCTTTGGCAGTTTCGACCATATCACCAGCCTGATCTTTGGCTTCATCAACCATTTCTGCTGCCGCTTCAACACTGCTGTCAAAGTCTCGTTCAACTGCATCGGCTGCATCAACTGCACCTTCTTTAACAGCATCGGCAGCTTCGGCAGCAGTTTCTTTGGCTGCTTGGCCCATTTCTTTGGCTTTATCTGCGGTTTTATCAGCCGCTTGTTGAACTTCGGTTTTGGCTTTTTCCATGGCTGATTGATCAGATTTACCTGCATCATCTCCACAGGCTGTCAAACCGAATAAAACCAAACTGCTCATCATTAATGTTTTAACTTGTTTCATAATTTCCTCCAAAATAAAAATGTTGAAGATAGATATATAGGTAGTAACCTTGAAATGCAAGTTATTCATCTTCAACTGACAAATTTAGCCGTCAATGAAAGGGTTGAACTGAGCGCCAAAATACGCTGATTTCATCAGTATTTCAACTGTTTTTTGAAGTGTCAATAAGTTCAGTTGAATTGAGTTTGATCAATCCACAATAGGGTATTGGTCTGTGATTTTATAGGCCATTGTGTTCAACTGCTCTAAACTGTTACTTTGCTCTTATTTATTGGTGATGTTGACTCAGTGACATGCTAATATGATGCTTTTTGACCAACCACCCATGAAAACATTCATCACAATACTCAGTTGTTTACTGATTGTAAGCAGCCAAGCCCAAAACAACTCTTGTGAACAACCAACCACTGCCATCTCAATGATTCAGGGTCAAGCAGCCAGCAGCGCATTGGTGGATCAAATGGTTTGGGTCAAGGGCGTTGTTACCGCCGATTTTCGTGGCAAAAATCGAATGGGCGGTTATTTCATTCAAAGTGTCCAAGCAGATCAGGATGAGAACACTTCAGAGGGCTTATTTGTCCAGGAAAACAATTTAGAAATACCCATACAAGTGGGCGATTGGGTGGCACTGCAAGGACAAGTGACTGAAGAATATGGCGTGACTCAATTATCCCGTGCACAAAAAACCATGGTTTGTTCTTCCGGACAATCGCTGCCCGAGCCGGTGGCCTTAAGTTTACCCTTGGGTGGTTTTGATTTGGAATCTGTGGAGGGGATGTACGTTACTTTGGCTGAGCCATATATCATCACCGATGTGTATCAATTTATTCAGTATGGTGAACTCAAAGTATCGTCAAAAATATTGATGAATCCAACATCGCTGTTCCGACCAGGTAAGGCAGCTAAGTTAATCTCTAGGGTGAACCAAAGAGACCAGCTGATTATAGATGATGGCAGGATGGCTAAATTCCCAGAACCCATTGGTAGAATAGGTCAACACGCTGTAAACGCCAATCAGCACATCCAAGTGGGTCAAACTTTGCACGCCACTGGCGTTATGCATTACGCTTTTGATCAATATAAGCTTCAAGTCACCAGCGAAGTGAAATTAGGTGAAAAGTTAGCCTCCAGTCAATCAACGCCACAACCGGTTCGTGGGCAGTTTAAAATTGCCAGCTTCAATGTTGAAAACTTTTTCACCACCCTAGACAACGGCCAAGAAATATGTGGACCATTGAAGAATTTTGGTTGTCGTGGTGCTGACAATAAAGCCGAGTACCAACGCCAACTGGCCAAACTGGTTTCAGTGCTTAACACAGCTGATGCTTCTGTTGTCGGTTTGCAAGAGTTAGAAAACAATGCCCATGAATCTATTCAATCCTTGGTTAAAGCCTTAAATCAAGCAGCTGGCAAAGTGAAGTGGGGGTTTATTGATACCGGACTATTGGGTGAAGATGTGATTAAAGTGGGGTTGATTTATCAACTTGACCAACTCAAGCCCAAAGGTAACTTTGCTTTACTCAATCGTGCTGCTGACCCTGAGTTTGTGGAAAATAAAAACCGCATCATTGTAGCTCAAACATTCGAAGACTCAGATGGCAATGCTTTCAATGTTGCCACGGTTCATTTTAAATCAAAAAGTTGTCGCGATGCAGTGGGTATTTATCTCGATCAAAAAGATGGCCAGGGTTGTTATAACCCAACCCGGGTTCAAGTGGCACAACAGTTGGCCAAGTGGCTGAAGTCTGATCCAACAGGTCAACAGGCAGCAGCCACATTTATAGTGGGTGATTTCAACTCATATCAAAAAGAAGATCCGATGGAGCAATTGAAATCTGGTGGATTTTATAACCTGGCAAATAAATACTTATCAGCTAAAAATTGGACCACCAGTTACCGTGGTACTGTGGGTTCGCTGGATTATATTTTGGTCAATCAAGCCGCGCGAGACTTAAGCACTGGTTTAACCCAATGGCACATCAATTCAGTTGCTATGGATCAGTTTGGATACAATTTAGAACCTTTGGCGGAGCAGTTGCCCAAGCCTGATGATTTTTATCAAGCAGACCCCTATGCATCGTCAGACCATGATGTGGTGATTGCTGGGTTTCAATTTAAATGAATTTATTACTCGGTTAAGCTTGATTGCATGGGTTGAGGGATGCTTTATGCGATTTTATCAAAACACATTTAAAAGTGTTTGTTCTTGAACCGTCAAAAAACTCAATGTGCTGGATTAAGACTATGAAGTCGCAGTCAATTTCAGCCACCGTTTAATAACCATTAAAATTTTCTTTTTGCTTTTTGTAAGTTTTTTTTGATGTTAGTCATCAATGGTAAGTCATGACCTACAGCCCATGTAAGTCTTTTGCACTGTGCCTATAATCATAATGATTAAACTATTCCGGTCTAAACTCATGTTAAAAAATATAAACAAATTCATTTCTTTGGTGCTGCTTGTGTTCAGCTTTCAATCGATTGCTGCCGAACAAGACTGGGTCACAAGATCCAATGCAATTGCCTATAAAATTTTAGAATCTGGGGCCAAATTTGCGCCCGAGTTTTCCGGCCAGTCTGGCGTGGAAGGCTACGATGAAGCCATTTTTGACCTCAAGGATAACTTAACCGAGCGACAACTGGAAAACGCTGAAAGTAACCTGATAATGCTTAACGAGTATCAGGCCAAAGAGCAAGATCCGAGAGTTAAACAAGACATTGAAATCATGATTCAGTCAGTCAAAGACAGTATTGAATCCACAAAAGTTAATGCCAAACGGGTGCTGCCATATGGTAATGTGATTGGACTTATTTTTGCTGGTTTCAATGGCCAGTTGGATAAGCAAGTACCTTTTGAAAGGCAGCAGGCCGCTTTGGTTCGGTTGAAAAAATACACCGGCCAAGCTGAAGGGTATGAGCCTTTGGTGGAACTGGCTAAGAAACGTTTAACCGAACGTATGGGTGAAGCAGACTTGATTAAACCTTACCAAGGAGAAGTTGAACAAGACATTCAACGCTCGCCGATATTTATCCAGGGCTTGAGTGATGTCTTTGCTGCCACTGATTTAACCGGTTATGAAGCCGATTTAACCCTCTTGCAGCAACAATTAACCGATTACAACGATTGGGTCAAAGAAAATATTTTGCCCAACACCCGTGAAAGTGCTGTGTTGCCGCGTGAACTTTATGAGTTGCAGCTTAAAAATTACGGTGTGGATGCTTCACCTGAAGAGTTAATGAAAATTGGTCAAACCGCTTTCATGAATATTCGTTTCGAAATGATGGCATTGGCGCCGTTGGTGGCAGAAAAAATGGGCTATGAAACCACAGATTATCGTGAAGTTATGCAACTTTTGAAAAATGATCAGGTAGAAGGTGAAGCGGCTTTAATGAATGAATATGCTGCTGTGATGCGTGAGTTGGATCAAATCATCAAGCGTGAAGGCTTGATTTCACTGCCAAATGAGCCAGCCAGAGCCAGGATGGCCACTGCGGCTGAGACAGCACAACAACCAGCGGCCCATTTGGATATTCCCAGATTGATCGGAAATACCGGTGAGTTTCCTGAATTCATTGTGCCTAAAATCGAAGCCAATGAAGACGGCAGTTGGCCTAAAAATGATTATGCTTTCAAAGCCATGATGTGGACCTTGGCTGCACATGAAGCGAGACCTGGCCATGAAATGCAATTCACCACCATGTTGCGGGGTGGCGTCTCAACTGCTCGAGCCTTGTTCGCTTTTAATTCAGCCAATGTGGAAGGTTGGGCGTTGTATGCTGAGGCCATCAGCAAGCAATACATGCCTCTGGAGGGTCAGCTGTATTCATTACAAGGTCGGCTGTTGCGTGCGGCACGTATTTGGTTAGATCCGATGTTAAACTTAGGCTTGATTACGCCAGCTGAAGCCAAAAGGGTTTTGATGGAAGATGTCGGTGAGGATGGTTTAAATGCGCAAACTGAAATTGACCGCTACACTTTCAGATCACCGGCTCAGGCCACGGCTTATTACTATGGTTATGAAAAATTGTTGATGCTCAGAGCAGCCACCGAATTGAAGTTGAAAGATGCGTTTAAACAAAAAGATTTCCATGACTTTATCCTGTCACAAGGTTTGTTACCGCCTGAATTGTTGAAAAAAGCAGTTGAAAATGAATTCATTCCAAATCAAACAAGTAGACAGTAATTATTTTCTTTAAAACGTTGATGACTTGCTGCTGTTGGCAGCGAGTCATCATTTAGTTACAGTATTAAGTCATGTAATCAAAAAAGTCCCAATAATATCAATTTTAATTGTCTTTACTAACAAAGCAATTTGTTAGAATAAAAACTAACATCACTAATAGAATCAGCTGGGGAACCACCAATGAAATTTAAAATAACTGTGTTAATACTGTCTGTTTATTTGATTTATGCAATTAATTTTAAATCAGACTCTGAGAAACTTTTGGCTACCGAGGCTGTTGCAAATCAAGCCGCGCAAAAAGCCTTGAGTGAAGAAGCACCAGAGGATGCTTTGCGGGATGTCGGTGTAAGCATCAATCCGCTTGAGGTTGAAGGAATTGCTTTAACGCCTGTGGTCTCAATCCCCAACCCCACATACACAACTTTGAACCCTGAATTACAGGGTCAATTGACTGTCACTGAAGACATCAGTCCAAAATACAGAACGGGTGGATTCAGGAATGAACGTGCCAATCCGGGTGATTTAGTAAAATACCTCAATGATGAAAAAAATCAGCCCAATCAATCAGTTGTTAATAAGTCATTGGTGTCCTCTTTTAACGCCGGTGGGCAGGCTACCAATGTTGCCAATTCAGGATTTTTAAATATACCAGCTGATCCTCATGGCGCAGCTGGTCCCAATCATTTAGTCAATGTTTTCAATACCTCCATCGAATTCTATAATAAAGATGGTTCTGGAGGTGTTAGTACTTCATTGCAAAACTTCTTTGCGCCATTGTCTCCAGTTAACCTAACCTTTGACCCGAAAGTTTTATATGACCAATTTGAAGACCGTTGGGTGGTGGTAACGCTGCAAAGAACCGATACAGCCAATGGCGATCCCAGCAACACTTCAAATGTTTTCATTGCTGTGTCGCAGACTGATGACCCAAATGGTGTTTGGTTGATGACCAGTATCAACACAGTGGTCAATATTGGTGGAGTCGACCGCTGGTTCGATTATCCAGGGTTGGCGGTTGATGAAGAAGTGATATACCTGACTGGCAATATGTTTGGTTTTGGAGCAGGTGGTGGCGCTGGCTCTAGACTTTGGATCATTGATAAAGCAGATTTTTATGCAGGTAATGCGCCTGTGGTATTAGGGCCTATCGACCCTTATGCCGGGGCTGGAGTTAATACCACCACTCAACCAGCGCATGTTTACGGGGCTGCGCCAGCTGGATTTGGAACTTATTTAGTTTCTTATTCAAGACTCAGTAATGGTGTTGATGAGTTTTGGCAGTCGGTGCGTCTTGACAATCCATTGGGAGCCATCAGTTTTAATCAACAATTTTTAAATATAGGTGATGTTGAACCCAATGGAACCGCTTTGCCTGTTGCGCCTCAAGCTGGTTTGTCGACCGATACCAATTCGTCTTTGACTGTTGCAACCAATGACCCAAGAGCGCTTGATGCGGTTTGGCGTGATAACAAGCTTTATGGCACCGCCACCATCGAGAGCCAGTCCGAATTGGGGGAAACTTCAGCCAGTTGGGTTTCATTTGATGCCAACGGCACTTCAGCCATTTCTTTGGATCAATTTGGGGTGGTAGATGGTGAGGATATAGCTCCAGGCACGTTCACGTTTTTCCCATCGATTGCGGTTAACTTAGATGGTGGTATCGCTTTGGGATACTCTGCATCAGGTCCTACTTTGAACCCAGGTTCTTACTACACTTTTAAATCACCCACTGATAATGATATGCGAGACTCGAGGGTGTTGCGCGCGGGCACAGATTTTTATTACCGAACCTTTGGGGGTGGGAACAATCGATGGGGTGATTATTCAGCTATGGTGGTTGATCCCAATGACGAATGTTTCTGGGTGTATAACAAACATGCAGTCGCCCGCGGTATACCTACTGCGGGTAATGACGAAGATGGCATGTACCTGAGTGCTTTTGGGGAAGTCTGTAACCTGCAACCCAATGGCGCAAATGACACAGCAGAAGTGGCACAAAATGGTACCGTGAGTGTTGTTAATGGTACTTCTTCATCTGTTTTAGCCAATGACACAGATGCTGATGCTGATGACGAATTGGTGGCAATCCTGCTGTCGTCGCCTGCTGACGCCAGTGCATTCAATCTCAACGCGGATGGCACATTCAGTTACAGCCATGACGGCTCGAACAACCCCACAGATTCATTTACCTATAATGCCTGTGATGATGGTACGCCAGCCAAATGTGACCAAGCTACAGTGAATCTAACCATAACGGACATAGATAATGTGCCAACCATCACTGGTGACATCAGCGGAACTGTGACTGAAGATGCAGCAGCGACCCTGGTCAGCACAGGTGATTTGGATGCCAGTGGCGGTGATGCAGGAGAGGATGAGTTTTTGGCTGAGTCCTTACCTGGCAGTTTCGGTACATTGGCAATTTTGACCAATGGTAATTGGACTTTCAGTGCAGATAATAGCCAATTATCAATCCAGTCTTTGGCTGCCAATGCCAGCACCACTGATGTTTTTACCATCACCAACGCCGATGGTGTAACCACACAAAACATCACCATCACCATTGAGGGTAACAATGACAATCCTGTGGCTGTGAATAACAGCTCAACCACCAATGAAGACACCTTGGTTTCAGTGGCAGTCTTGGCAGGCGATTCAGATGTGGATCAAGGTGATACTTTGAGCGTCACCTCATGTACTGGTGC
>CAYGPU010000009.1:0-93468 GCA_964352015.1 uncultured Marinicella sp. | reverse complement strand
CTTTGAGCGTCACCTCATGTACTGGTGCCAGCAATGGTGCGGTGGTCAGAAATGGTAACAACTGTGAATTCACGCCTGCTCAAGATTTTAATGGCCAAGGTTTATTTAATTATGCCATCAGTGATGGCAATGGCGGCAGCGATTCAGCTTCAGTCACAATCACAGTGAATGCGGTTAATGACAATCCTGTTGCCACCAACGATTCAGTTGTGACCAATGAAGATGTCATGGTGGCGGTGTCAGTGCTGTCTAATGATTCCGATGTTGATACCGGCGATACCTTAAGTGTGACGTCATGTTCAGGTGCCAGCAATGGTTCAGTGGTCAGAAATGGTAGCAACTGCGAATTCACGCCGACTCAGGATTTCAATGGACAAGGTTCATTTAACTATGCCATCAGCGATGGCAATGGTGGCAGTGATTCAGCTTCAGTGACAATCGGTGTGGAGCCCATCAACGATGAACCGAGCATGGCGGTCAATCCTAATGTTTATGTGAGCTTGGCTGATATTGGTAATCCACCGGCACAAAACTTGGCCTGTCAGTTTGATTTCGGTCCTGATGATGAAGATGCTTCACAGGGTGTGGCTGAGATGAATGTCACTGTGATTAATGACAGCAATGGTGTGCTGACGGCTATTGATGTTGATAACACAGGCGCTTTGAGTTACACCTTTACTGGAAATGCTGGTGTGGCTGAAGTGACGGTATCGCTGCAAGACGATGGTGGTGATGCAGATGGTGGTGATGACACATCGCCGGCATATACGTTTAATGTCAATGTTCAGGACTACGTGTTCAGATCAGATTTTGAGTCAAATGTATGCCAGTAATGGATTAAATCTTGTCACCAAATGAGTGCAAAAAAAAACCGGGCCAATTTTAATTGTAATGGCCCGGTTTTTTTTGTGTTTGGTGATGATTAAGCTGTTCAGTTTATCTGGCAGCGAAAGCCTGCAGTTTGTATTGGCGTAACGATACAGCAAAGTCCTGTAACATTTGATTGCCGCTGGCTTCTGCTTTGTTGCACCAAACTTTGAAAGCGGCAATCATTTCTTCAACTGATTGGCTGTTGTTATCCCAAATGGCCTGTAACTCAGCTTTGTATTGCAACAAGCTCTTCAGTGATTGACTGTCTTCAAAATAACCACTCCATTTGGATTTAATATCGGCTTTCAAAAACTGTGGATCTAAAGACAGGTTTTGGGTGTATTTTTTGATGCGTTTGCCTACTGCGCCAGAGGCATTTTTATACTCTTCGGCCAGATTGGGTTTAATCACCTCTTTAATGTAGACTTGCAGCACATTGAATTTATGCGTCAAAATGGCTTTTACCGTTTCGCCATCAAAATCCTTCTGAGCGTCATCCACATACAAGTCAGGTACCACTTTCTTAATTTTGCATAAGCCCATTTTGTTCATCAATTTGATGATGTACCAACCGATGTCATGCTCACCTTTTTTGTGTGCAAACTTACACGAAGAAGGGAAGGCGTGGTGATTGTTGTGCAGCTCTTCACCAAAGATAAAGAAGGCAAAGCGTGTGATGTTGCGTGAGGAATCATCGGTGCGGTAATTTCTGTAACCAACAAAATGACCAATGCCATTGATGACGCCAGCGGCGAACACTGGTATCCATAACATCTGAATGGCATAAATCACCAGACCAATGATACCGAACAAAGCCACGTTTAAAAAAGCCAACGCCACAATACCTACATAATGAAAGCGCGTATAAATGTTGCGTTCTAACCAGTCATCAGGTGTACCTTGACCATATTTTTCCATGGTTTCTTGGTTTTTGCGTTCTTCAGTGTATAAAGTAACGCCATGAAATAAGACTTTCTTGATACCATGTATTTGTGGGCTGTGTGGATCATCTTCGGTTTCACAAAAAGCGTGGTGTTTGCGATGTATGGCCACCCATTCTTTGGTTAACATGCCAGTGGTGAACCACAACCAAAAACGGTAAAAGTGTTGAATCACAGGATTCATTTGGATACCGCGGTGAGTTTGTTCACGATGCAGGTACAAGCTGACACCGGATAAGGTGACTTGTACTACAATGAAGGTATACAGGACCATTTGCCAAGCTGAAAAGTTGAGCAAACCAGTTTCGAGAAAATCTAAAATAGCATACATAAAGGGTGGTTTGTTTAATGATAAATGCTTACTATAATCAATTAAAATAACAATAGCCAGAGATAAACACGTACCCCCACGTATGGAAAAGCCATCAAAAAGCCCAATAAATGAAGCTAAGCACATGAAGTTAAAACAACTTTTCTTGAGTCGTTCGAAACAAATGATTCTGGATAATTTGAACCTTAATCTTCAAAGTACAGGTGTAACTGTTTTATTGGGCGCTAATGGGGCAGGTAAATCAACTTTGCTCAGTGTTCTTGCTGGTATCAGTGAGATAGATTCGGGAACCATGGATTTAATTGACAACACAAGTGTTTGCTTAATGCCAGAACCAGCGGTTTTTTATCCACAATTGACGGTGCTTGAACAATTGGCTTTTGTGGCTGAATTATTTAAGCAAAATTTGGCTTCCAGCAACATAGATGCTGCCTTGGATGTCTGGCAATTACAAACAGTTAAACATAAGCTTACACAGCACTTATCTTTGGGTTATAGACAGCGCTTGTCGTTGGCACAATTGACGGTTTCAAATGCAGATTTGTGGTTGTTGGATGAACCCATGAATGGCATGGATCCTGCGGTACTTTCGGTGTTCAAACAACAGCTGTTAACTAAGAAAAAAACCAAGGCCATCATCATGGCCACCCACATCATGCACGAAGCCCAGGATTTGGCCGATTGGGTGGTGGTGATGCACCAAGGCAAGGTCATCCATTCTGCAGCGTATGACCACCAAACAGATTTTCATCAGTTATATCAACAGGCCATAGAGCAACACCACACAAGCCTAACCACAGAAGTTGGGCTGAAATGACTGATAACTTGAATTTATGAACATCATGCAAAAAGATTTTTATATGACTTGGCGTCGACCACTGATATGGCTGGTGTTGGCGTTGTTAAGTTTTATCTTGGCATGGTTGTTCTGGCAGTTGTTAGACCGCTACAGTCAATTACAGCTGAGTTTACAAGTGCTACCGAACCCACCTTCCATCACCCAAGCCTTGTGGGTACCCTTTGTCCTCACTTTAGCCAAACTATTGGTGTTATTGGTTGCCCTGACTGCTGGTTTCAGTTTTGCTCAAGAGCGCGCTCAAAAAACGCTGTGGTACTTACTCATCAACAGAACAAAATTTGCACCCCTTGTCATCGCCAAAACCACAGCTCAGTGGCCAATCTTTGTTTGGGTTTGGTTACAGTTGGCAGTGGTCGCAGCCTTGTTAGCCACTGGTGGCAGCATCAATGGCCTACAAATGCTCTCAGCTGCCATAGGGCTGAGCTTACTGTTGATTTGGTTGATGGCTTTGGGACAATTGATTTCAAGTTATTGTCAATCAACCGGAACCGCCGTGTTACTTAATGTGGTGGTGTTTGTGTTGTTATGGATGCTCAATGGAGAATCCATGGGCGAAGATTTTGGTTTGAATTGGTTGTCATTGGTTTCACCGGTTCATCATTTACAGTGGTTTTGTGCAGCTGAAGTCAGTGTCAGTTCATTGCTGTATTTTATGGGTGGTTCAGGGGTGTTCATGTGGTTAACCACGCGGCAACTCAAACGCCTGAGACAATTGATATGAGGTCATTAACATGCAACAGCTGAATGCCCTGATAAAAGTGATTGCCGTGGTGGTGTGGCTGGCGGCAGTGCTGTTGGCTGCCAGGTGGATAGATAATTGGCGAATCACGCAAAACTATGCAGACCTGTTACCAGCCTCCGCACTGCAGGTATTGAGCGCACAGAATAAACTGACTGTAGATGTCTTCGCGCTGCCTGATTCAGCGGCTGCTCAGCTGGTAGATAATTTTTTAACGCCTTTGCTCAGTGAACTTAAAGCGGTCGAGGTTAACTACATCGACAGCAGCCAAAACATCGAGTTAGTAGCGTTATATGGTATTCAAAAACAAGGTGAGATGGTGGTGCACAGTGGTGATCAACGCTTTCAATTATCAACCTTGTCTTATGAAACCTTTTTCAATGGATTGAAGCGTTTGAATCAGCCCAATGATCGCTGGATTGTGTTTTTGGAAAACCTCAGCAGCCATGCTTTCAGTGACCGAAATACCTCAATCAACCAGAGCAGTTACAGTGATTGGTTACAGCAACTGATGGCAGCGAATTACCAAGCCATAGTGCTCCCATGGCAGCCAGAAATGAAATTGCCAAAACAAGCACAGCTGATTGTGCTGGCAGCACCAGCCATCAGTTTAAGTGATGAACAAATACAATGGCTGGAAAGTGAAATAAACCTGGGCCGCAGTGTGTTGTGGCTCACTGACCCCAGGTATGCCAGCCAGCAGCCGGCCTTGTCTTTGTTGTTTGATGTGATGCGCACCGAAACCTTTTATCAAGGTCAACTGGTGTTGAAAACATACCCTGAGCACTTCATCAACCAGAGTTTTGATCGGCCTTTAGATTTATTTGAAGTGATGCCGTTTGAAACCTCCAGTCAACCACTGTGGCTGAATGAACAAAACCAAGTGTTGGCTGCCACCAACCAAATTGCTGTGCTGGGTGATAACAGTTTGGTCAGTCGCTTGATGGTCATTGGGGACAGTGACTTCTTAACTGACCAATACCTCAACAGCGGTGGCAACTTAGAAATGTCATACCGGCTGATTGATTGGCTGTTACAACATGATGATCGCATAGACCTGCCGAGCATTGGTGTGAATGACACCCAAGTGCATTTCAGTGCCAGAGAAATACTGTGGTTTGCTGGTATTATGTTGATTTTAATACCCTTGCTGTTATTGATTACAGCTGCTTATTTTTGGCGTAAAAGCAAGTGATTTAGCACGATTTCCGCAACAAGCAGCGTATAATAAACACATGAATATAGGCGACATCAGAAAAGAATACACCCAGTCAGGATTAAACCGCAAAGACCTGAAAACCGAACCTTTGGCGCAGTTCGAATTTTGGTTTGAACAAGCCAGACAAGCTGAACTCAAAGAAGTCAATGCCATGAGCATCGCCACGGTACGTGCCGATGGCATGCCACAAGTGAGAACCGTGTTATTGAAATTGTTTGATCAGCGAGGCTTTGTGTTCTTTACCAATTATAACAGTGCCAAGGCCCGAGAGCTGGACTCAACACCCAAAGCTTCAATTTTGTTTCCCTGGTTGGATTTAGAGCGCCAAGTCAGAATCAGCGGTGCGGTCGAAAAAATTTCTAAAACAGAATCTTTTAAGTATTTCACCTCGAGGCCCAGGGGCTCACAATTGGGGGCGTGGATATCAGAACAAAGCCAAGTGATTTCCAGTCGCACGGTACTGAAAACCCTGATGAACCAAATCACCGAGAAATTCAAAGCAGGAGAAGTTCCCTTGCCTGATGCTTGGGGCGGATATCGCATCATCCCAGAATCCTATGAATTTTGGCAAGGCCGCGCCAATCGCCTGCATGATCGGTTTAAATACACCCGCCAAGGCGATGACTGGCAAATTGATCGTTTAGCGCCTTAACATATAAAGTTAATAATCAAAACTTTCATCGGGTAAAACATTGGCTTTAAACATAATTATTTAGCAGGTGATCGCTGAAAACGTGATCTGATTAAATATTTTGATATTTTTTGGCATTGCTTCTTGCTTTTTCATTAAGTGCGTTATTAAATTAACGCACTTAATGAAAAAGGTGTTTTTATGAAAAGTAACAAACTTGTATTTGCTTTTTTAATTTTATGGATCAGTGAACAGGCACAAGGTACTGTACAGACTGTAGGGCCAAGTTCAGATTGTGACTTCGATACAACTGCAAGTCAAACATTGCAACAAGCAGTTACAACCGTTGGTGCTACAGAAATCAGATTGGTCACAGGTTTGACCTATACGGGTCCTCTAACAATTGATAAGCCAATACAAATAACAGGTGGCTTTGATAACTGTATTGATGCTTCACAAAACATACCCAGTCAAACTGCCAATGCAAAAAGTATCTTGAGTGGTCAGAACGTTAATCGAGTTATTGAAATCAGTAACTGCTCACAAGGTATAGTGAATTTAACCAAACTGCAGTTATCAGATGGTGATACAGGTAACCTGGCAGTACCTAGAGGTGCAGGTATAAACACCACCAACAGCTCATGCGATTTACAGATTATAGATTCAGATGTTTCAGATAATACGGCACTGGTCGGTTCAGGTGTTTTTTATGATGGGCTTGGAGTAGGCTCTGTTTTTATACAAGATTCCTTCTTTTATAACAATACAACGCCAAACTCAGGAAGAGATGCACAAGGTGCTGGCATCTATTCTTTCTCTAGTTTGACAGTCGTTGGTAATTCAGGATTCTATAACAACACATCTGGTCGAGGCGGGGCTATTTATATACGTGGAGACCGTTATCCAGGACAGGTTGAATTAACCATTATCGGTGGTGATGATTTACCCAATGTTGGTTTCTTTCAAAACACTGTTTTTGGTTTTTTAAATGGTAGTTTCGGCGGTGCGATATACATGACAGAATTGGCTGATGCCAATATAACCGGACATCGACAAGTTTTTAACGACATTGAATATGGTGATGACAGATCACCAGTTAAATTTGAACAAAACAGAGCAAGTGCCAGCACTGGCAGGGGTGGCGGAATTTATTTAACCAAAAGCAGCTTAAATATCAGTAACAGCAGATTTAAAGCCAATACGGCCACTGCAACAGGAGGTGCCATTGCCTATGACAGCCAAAATATCAACACCCAACTGACTATTGACGCTAAGCCTTCGCAATGTTGGCGAGATCAAGGGTGTAATGAATTCACTGATAATTTAGCAGCAGGCGGTGGTGCGTTTTGGGCTATTAACCAAGCCATTGGGCACATTAAACACAGTTATTTTTCACAGAATTCAGCCAACACGGGAACCAGTTTCGCCATTGGGAGCAATGCAGAATTTATGCTGGAAAATTCCATCATTTACCAAGACGGGTTGAGTGGTATTAGCTATCTTGATCGCAACATCATCCACACTTCTGACGCATCGATTACAACACGATATTCAACCCTCGTTGACAATGATGCCACCGAAGCTATATTCAATTCTGTTAACGGTAACACGGGTCACGAAGTATATAACTCTATTATTTATAACGACAACACCCCAGCTATCGCAGATGGCACTGTTAACAGTACATTTGATTGTGTTTTGGCTGATCGACAGGGCAGTCAATTGATTGACATCACACCTAGCGAGTTTGTCGATTTGTTTCCAGACATTAGCAGTCAAAACTTCAGACTTTCTAGGTCTGCAGTGGCTGTTGATTTATGTAATGACATCATCACAGCAAACATTGAAACTGACATTCAAGGGCTTGCCAGAGGTTATGATTTAGTAGATGTGCCTAATATCTCTGGTGCATTTGATGCCGGAGCCAATGAATTCAATGATGATTTAATATTTAAAAGCAATTTTGAATAAATCAAATTAATTGATTTAAAAGCAATCATTGCGCTTTAAACAATTTGAAAAGTGGGGTATCATTAGCGGGTTATTAAATTAACTTGAAAATCATGTCCCAAGGTAGAAGAAAAGGCATACTTGCCGGATTAACCCAAAGAGAACAACAGGTGCTCGATGTATTGTATCAACATGGTTCGAGCACCTCAACAGAAGTCCAGAATCAACTGGAAGATGATTTAAACAATGCCACAGTGCGGACAATTCTCAGAGCTCTAAAATCCAAAGGTTATGTTTCTCATTCTGGTGATCATAACCGCTACATTTATTTTCCTACAAAAGATAAGGAGATGGTAGCTAAAAAAATGTTCGATAAATTAGTGGAGACATTTTTCTCTGGTTCAACTATGGATGCTGTTACCACTTTTATTGATCAGGAAGATGATAAAATAGATCAGAAAGAAATGGAGCGGTTGATGTCAATCATTCAAAAATCAAAAGAGCAATCAGATAAGTGATGACATGTATGTAATGATTCAAATAACGGCAGTTGCATTGATTTGCTGGCTGTTGATTGGTTTCTTGAAACACACAAGCCCTCACATCGTACAAAAAATCATCAGTGCCAGCCTCTTTTTTTGTCTGATAGCACCGATTTTGGCCAGTTTTAATGCGTCTTTTCAGGTTCAAACCTCATCCTTACTCTCAACAGAAGCTTTGGAATTAGGTCATTTTCAACCGTTGGTGACGGAAGTAAATCCACTAGTAAAACAGCAGATTACATCACCGTCACAGCTTAACCAAACAAAAAGCAACCTGCCTTTTGATTTCGATTGGCGTACGCTGATGATTTCTATTTGGTTACTTGGCATTATGTTTATGCTGTACCGGCACAGTAAAAGCATAGTTTATATCAAGCAAATGATTAAAAATGCCGATTCTTTAGATCTCAATCTTCAACAGGAAGTGCAGATTGAAAAAAAGGTCAATATCCTACAAAGTGAACTGGCCAGAATTCCTTTTCTTTATGTAGCTTCAGAGCTTTACATTGTCTTACCTGCACAATCCAGCGAATGGAAAACCAATAATCTGAATGACGTCATTCAACATGAATTATGTCATTACCGACGCAAAGATCATTGGTTGGTTTGGTTGTCTTTGCTGGTTTCTACCATTTATTGGTTTCACCCATTAATCAGGTTGTTATTGTCAAAACAAAGGCAATACATCGAATTAGCATGTGATCAACAGTTATTGGCGGAAGGTATTAACAAACATAGCTATGCAGAATCCTTGATGTTGGTAACCACTAACTACAAACAGGCACCTATCATAATCGAAATGGCGTCAAAGCCACATTTACTCAGCTCACGAATTCAATCCATTATTTCTGGGCAGCCTGAAGTGACGCCTTTCAAACATAAATGCATCATTGCCGTTGGTATGGCATTTTTATTCACGGCCGGGTGTGTTGAGGTTGATCAATCAGAAACCTTGGAAATGAGTGATTTGGTCGAATTAGTCAGCCATGATTTACCCTTAATCAGGGATGAAAAAGTGCCCAAAGGTGATTTACATTTGTCCGCTTTTTATGATGGTTATGACCATCAAAATACCTATTTTCAATTACAACTTGAAAATCAAAAAAAACAAAAAGTATGGATCAGTTTTGGTCCATTGAGAAAATTTACAGATCACATACACACCTGGCACTTGAAACTGTCAAATGGTGTCGAGCTTACGGGTAAATATAGGGTGTTTGGGGTTGAACCTGATGGTGTTGTTGATGGTATAGCCATAGGACTTGTTTCACAAAGTCACAAGGGTGAATATAAGATATTGAAATCACAAGGTCCTATCATTGGAGAAGTTCCAAACGTATTGTGTTCTTGGCCTTTGTGGATGGGAGAGAGAAAATTCAATAAGGTTCTGCCACAGTTAACACATTCTCAACCAGAATCTGTTCAAAGGCTTTTGTGTGGCTCTCAACTAATGGGAAATGGCACCCATCTTTTCTTGTTTTGAGTCGGTTAAATTTATCCTGATAAATTAAGTCATTAAATTGTTTTTTTGTTGTTCAGTAACTCACCAGAAGTAACTTGATTTCTGCCATTTTTCTTACTCAGATACAATGCTTCGTCTGCACGGTTGATCCAATCGGTGATGCTGTAACCTGGTTGTGACTGGCTGATACCCATGCTGACTGTTATTTGTATCGCAAGTTGTTCATCAATGGTTGTATCCGCAATGGTTGTTAATAAATTGTCAGCTACAGCTGTTGCTTCAAATTCATCACAGTGATGAAGAAAAACTAAAAATTCTTCGCCTCCCCACCTTGAAATAGGTGTGTTATGTGGGGTTGATTCTGAGATAACTTTTGCCAGCTGCACCAAGACTTTATCGCCTGTTGCATGGCCGAATTGATCATTGATAACTTTGAAGTGGTCAACATCAATCATCAACACAAAACTGTTGAAGTCAAAATTTTTATCATCGCTGATGGTTTCAATAACCCTCAACATCTCTCTGCGATTTAGCAGTCCAGTTAAAGAATCAGTCTTGGCCATTTTTTCATTCAATTCTTTGGCTTTGCGCATTTTTTTCAATGCATCTATGGTCTCACTTTGTTGAATGTTAAGGGCTCTAACCAAGCGCTGTTTACTTTTTAATAACAGTAAAGCAATCAATAGTATCGGTATCAAAATCATAATACCCAGCCAGGTGAGGCGTTGGTTTTTTTGGTGTAATTTGTTTTGCTTACGTTCAAAACTGAGTTGTGACTGGGTTTTCTCAACATCGTTTAAGGCACTGACTTCTTCTAATTTTAATTTTAATACCTCATCTTTAATGGCTTCAACTTGAATCAAGTTTGTCGACGAAACTTCAATGGCTAACTCAAACTGTTTGGTTTGAGAGTAAAGGTCTACCATTATCTTTCCCAAGTTTATTTGTGATTGGAACAGTTTTTGATCCCCTGCCATTTGATATGCTTTTTTAGCCGCTTCAATGGCTTGTATATAATCACCTTGGTTTTGATACATCTCAGCACCAGCCTCTAAACACCAAACTTCAAAGCTGGGTAAATTCTCATTGGCAGCGCGGTCGAGACATGTATTAAAAACAAGTTTAGCTTGATTGAAATTATTCTTCTTAACCTCGAGTTCAATTTGATTGACTAAAGCTGATATGGTTGTTGTGGGTCGATTCAATTCAATGGCAAGAGTCAAAGCATCTTGTAAAAGTCTATCTGCCAGATCAAACTCATTGGTTTCAATATAAACAGCAGCCATGTTATTTTTTAATTTGGCAACATCATTCTTGGCATCTACAGATTCAAAATAATTCAGCGCTTTTTGAAAATTAATTAAGGCTAAATCAAACTTACCTGACCTTAAGTGTATGGCTGCAATTATGTTAGTCAGCTGTGCTTGTTCTGCAGATAAATGGTATTTCTCAGCAATGAGTTTGGCTTTGAGTGCATGGGTCATGGCCTGATCAAAACCGCCCATTCGATAAAAGTTTTGACCCATCAAGCGCAGAGTCATTTCCTTTAAATTATGGTCATCACTCCCTTCAGAAGCAGATTCAACCTTAATTAATAAAGATTGAGACTCAGCAAATCTATTTAAGTGATACAAGGTTTTTGCTTGCATGACATCAAGCCATAATAAATCAGGTTCTTCTGGTTCATCATTCCTAAGTACAGCTATATCTGCTAGAGTGTCTGTTTGTGAGTTGTAAGACTTCTTGTCCAGTTCTTCAAATTTGGCAGGAATCGCAGCGGTAAGTAAAACTGGTAACAGCAAAAGCACAAACAAAAAGACCGATCGTACTGCTGTATTATGGACGTTGAATGGAGTGGGGTGAAATTGATTCATTGTTATTATTTACACAATATAGGTCTGTATGACATGTGCCTGATGTAGCATTAATAAATAGTTTAATCTTAGGATATTATCATGCCAAATTTAAAATTTCATAACTTTAAAATTTTGAAAGTCCTTGCAAGACTCTGTCATGGTATCAAACCTTAAGTAAAACTCATGATTTTCAGTGCTTGCTTAGCAACTCATTTTGAAAACTGAATAGACTGTAGTGACCCATTTCACAAGATTTGATTGACTTCAGTCAAATTGATACCAAGCAAGTTTATTTTGCTTGGCTTTTTTGGTTACAATGAAGTCAGTTCTCATCAAATCACAACATGGCATCAAATACCATACACACTAAAGACTTCAGTGAAACCATTGCTTGGTTACATGATCAATTGGGCGGACATTGGGTGGTAGGTACACCACTCGGGATTGGAAAGCCCAACCCTTTGATCAATGCTTTGTATGAACATGCCACTGCACATACTGATGTTTCATTGGAAATATTCACTGCATTGTCTTTAGAAGTACCGGCAGGTAACTCCCTGTTGGAGCGGCGATTTTTAAGCAGTTTTACCCAGCGATTTTTTGGCGCCGCATACCCAGAACTTAAATACATCACTGCCGTTAAAAACAACTGTTTGCCAGATAACATCACGGTGCGTGAGTTTTACATGCAATCGGGCAAGATGCTGCGCTCAAAAACGGCGCAAAGAAACTATGTCAGCAGTAATTACACCCATGTCGCCAGAGACATGGTTGATCGCGAGGTCAATGTGATCTTACAAATGGTGGCGATTAGCAGAACTGAGCAGGGCGATGTTTACAGTTTGAGCTGCAACCCGGATTTGACTTTGGACCTGATCAGAATTGCTGAAGAAAAAGGCCAGCCTCGACCCAAAGTGATTGCCATGGTGAATGAAGCCCTGCCATTCATGGGTGGACAGGCAGAAGTGTCGGCAGATTTCTTTGATGTGATTCATGATGATGAAAGCCATTATTTCGAACCCTTCGCCACGCCAGCCGCTGCGATAAATGTGACAGATTACAGCATTGGTCTGTTGACCAGTACTTTACTTAAGGATGGAGGTACCCTACAAATTGGTATAGGTTCATTGGCCGATGCCTTGGTCTACAGTTCACAATTAAGGCATCAGAACAACGCGACCTACCGCAAATTGTTAGCCGACAGTGGGATTGAGTCAAAATACCTAGAGATGATTGAATCTGTCGGTGACCTGAAGCCATTCAACAAAGGCTTGTATGCAGCCAGTGAAATGTTTGTTGAGGGTTTTGCTCATTTGTATGATTCAGGCATATTGCAGCGCAAAGTCTTTCCTGATGCTGAGATTCAACAACTCATCAATCAAGGTGAAGTGACTGAACAGTTCGATGCCAACATCCTTGAGTTGTTGTTACAAAAAGGCATTATTGATGCCAGGCTGACCGCCAGACAATTTGCGCGGTTACAAAAGTTAGGCATATTAAACAATGGCTTAAGCTTTGATAAAGGCGTAATCACTGATTCATCAGGTCAACAGTACCCAGCAGATTTACATGACGCCAATAATTTGGCAGCCATCAATGAACATTGTTTGGGGACCCATTTAAAACAAGGTGTGGTATTACATGCAGCCTTTTTCATGGGATCCAAACGGTTTTACGCTTGGCTTAAAAATTTAAGTACAGAGATTCGACCCCTGTTTCAAATGACACCAGTCAGCCAAATCAATGAACTTTATGGTGGTGAAGCTTTGGATCGGGTACAACGAATCAAAGCACGCTTTATCAACACCTGCATGAAGGTTGATCTGATGGGAGCGGCTGCATCTGATACCTTGGAAAACCACCAAGTGGTCAGCGGTGTGGGTGGCCAGTATAATTTTGTCGCCATGGCCCATGCTTTGAGTGACAGTCGATCTGTGTTGATGCTGCGCAGTGTGCACACCGGTCAACATGCGATTGAGTCGAACATTGTTTGGAAATATGGTTATTGCACCATCCCGCGGCATTTGCGTGATGTGGTGATTACAGAGTATGGTATCGCTGACTTGCGTGGACAATCAGATGAGGTGTGTGCACAAAGGATGATCTGTATCGCTGACAGTCGATTTCAAGAGGGCTTGCGTTCTCAGGCGGTGGCCTACAATAAGCTTTCACCAGATTGGCAAGTGCCAGAAGCCTTTCGGAATAACACCCCTGATAAAATTCAAAATCAATTCAAAGCGGTCATGAGCCAAGGCTACTTTCCACAGTTTCCGTTCGGTGAGGATTTCACCGAACAGGAAAAAGTGGTGATCACTGCGCTGAAATGGCTGAAAGTCAATACACGCAATAAGTATGCCACCTTAAAACTGATTGCCAAAGCCATCTGGGTTAAGTCTGGTACCAAGCAGGAGCCGTACTTAAAATTGATGCAATTGGATCAAGTATCGGGCTTCAAAGAAAAGTTATCAGCCAAACTATTTATCTATGCCCTAAAGCATTGTGGGGTTTAAATGTTGCTTACTGTTATGTTTATTTATCATGCCTGAGTCTGTGTTGGCACAATCAGACAATGATGAGGTGTTGATGATTGCGCATGCCGGTGGTGGTTATGAAGGTCAAAACTACAGCAATTCAATTGAAGCCTTAAACGGCAGTTACCAAGGCGGTTTTCGTTACATCGAGATGGATTTTTCATGGACCCGTGATAAGCAGTTGGTGTGCTTGCATGACTGGGACAAAACCTTCAAGAAAATCTTTGGCAAGCGGGTCAAACAAGCGGTTTCCTATACTGAATTCAAACAATTGGTCGAAGACCACCCTGACTTCAGGTCCTGTACTTTAGACAGCTTGGCTGTGTGGCTGTCCAACAAACCTGAGGTCAGAATCATCACTGACATCAAGTATCACAACCTCAAGGGCATTCGATTGATCATTGAGAAATATCCTGAATTAAAACCACAATTGATCCCACAGTTTTACCAACCTGAAGAATACCAAACACTCAAAGACCTGGGTTTTAAGGATTTAATTTGGATTTTGTATCAATACGAAGGTTCGAAAAAGTCTGTGGTTGAATTGGCTCAAGCCATGGATTTATTCGCGGTCAGTATGCGCGCCCGACTAGCCAAAAATCGAACCCTACAAAAACTGCTCAAACACCACCGCATCTTTGTTTACACCATCAATAAAGAGCGCAGCAAAAATAAGTTGGTAAAAAAATACGGTGTAACTGGTATTTATACTGATTTTTTAGACAAATAGCCAAAGTGGCTGCTTGAACTTTAAAGTAAAGCCGTCTGACTGTATCTTTACCCGGTAATAGAGTTAAATTAACGCATTGATGCACATCTATCCGCCCATTGCCTGATAATCATGCAGTCAATAATTGCCTTTAAAGTCATAAATCAATGACTTACAATAAATCATTGAATAAAGCGTGCACGAATAGCAGCCAATATCTTGATAAATGGCACTGATGCACTGTTCATAATTTGTTAAGGCTTTCATTCATGTCAAATTCTTTTGCAAATAAATCTTGGCCAACATTTTTAGCGATTGGAATAATAGTAACTGGAATCACTGCTGGAATAATTAGTATCTGGAGTGGGACTGGAGCTTTTATTTTTATCGGGATCGTGATAATGCTCTCTTTAATACTGAATGTGAATAGTGTTATAGCCAAAAAACAATCGCCAAAGGACTTTGGCTTTGATGTGTATGCTGAGTTTGGTCCAGAACTTAGAATTTCTAGAGATACTCGGCTGAAGGAGGTATTTCCGGAGCAATCCAACGAGGAGATTAGAGAATGGCTTGTTGACTTTGAAAGGGTCGACAAGTTTATTTGGCGCCTAGCCGAATGCGGTGGAAGTTCAAAAATAGATGAGGCTCAGGTATCGAAATTGTTCGCACATCATTTTCCATGGTTGAATGGACGGGGGCTTAGAACGGCCAAATCTCGTTCAAATTATCTTGCATGGCATGAGGGATATGAGAAAAATCCAAAAAAACTAGCGGCCCTATTATCAGAAATTAGCGCGTGAAAAAAATCATACTTCTACTTTCGGTTTTTAGCCTACTTGGCTGTGTAAGCTCATTTGATAAACCAAATACTGCTATTGTGAATGGGTTTGATGTCCCATCTGATCAAATATTATTGGTTGTTCAGGTTAATAAAACAGCTTTTACAGGCTATTATCCTGCCAGCGGTTGCGAATCAGAAGAATGCATTCCTGTTTCTTTTTGGTACATCCATGAAGCTGATGTGTTAGATGTGGTCAAAGGAAAATATGAGACAAAGCATATAAATTTCGCGAACCTACAGCATGCTGACTATATTGATGAAATCAAAGACGAGTGGTATATTCAAATAAATGAAATTTCAAGTAAAGATTTGAGCGAGCAACTCAAAGTAAAATATTATGTGGTTAGGCATGATTCAAAATTTCAGCAAAAACATTAGTGCGCTTCACAAGGCGCTGTTTCGGACTTATCTATGCTACGCTACGGTAAACGGCAAAGCTTGGCTTTAAAAGTATCCCATGAAATCCATCATAACAGCATCACTTCTTCTATGTTCCGCACTGGTAAAAGCCAATTTATATGAATGTGAAGTAGCGGATTCACTGTTTCCTGTCTTGACTGAAGAAAAATGTGATGATGGTGTGGAAATTAAATACATAGTTGATTCTGAAGCCTCCACTGGCACCAAGCTTTCTATGAATAGGGCTTTGATTTTCTTCAGCGAACACTTGTTTCAAGGTAAAGAGTTTGTTGTTAATGAGTGGTACAGTCAGGAAACCATCGATTCAGGCGCTATCCAGGAACTAGAGAGCTCGACTGTAGCGTATGTTAATAGACAAAAAATATATTCAGATAAAGAACAAGGGTTTAAAAAACTTGAATTCAGCCTGAAAGCTCAAAGTTCAAACTTAATATCATTAGATACTTTCGTGTTTTTTAATTCTGGGAAAATAAAGAAACTGAATCATTGTTGGAAAAACGAGCAAAATCAAATTTGGAAAATGCATAACTCATGTTTAGAGCTGTTATTTCAACAAGAAAAGCTGTCTGAAGATGAAAAACAGGCAATCTTGGAATTAGAAAAATTCATACAAGGAGGACAGTAATGCTTATAACAAATTCAACAACTAACGTTCACTGCGTTGGTTCGGATGCGTCTAAGACGCGCCCGTTTTAAAGGTGTAACAGCAAAGGTGGATCAAATGAACCAAGATGAAATAACTCAATTGAGTGATAAAGAACTGCTAGAGGAAGCCAAGAAAATCAAGCCATCACCCATGATAGATGCTTTTTTTATTGGCTTTTTAATCGGCATAATAATTTTCAGTGTGGCCGCTAACACTTGGGGACTTGTTAGCTTAATTCCTTTATTTTTGGTTTATGTTTTTTTGAAGAAATCCAAACGGTATGAAGCCTTAAAAAAAGAGTTGCAACAGCGAAATTTATCATAAATTCATGGCCATGTAACACAGGTCGAACAAGTCGCAGAAGCTGGTGCCAAATGTGGTTGCGATGTGAGCTCACCTTAACTTTCCTCGTTGCTCAAACTCCAGCTTGGTCATACATAGAGATGTGTAACCAGACTGATGATTCAAATGTAAATGAAAATCAGAATGTGCCTTGATTCAAACGAGATTAATCTGCCTTGCTTCGACATATGTAGAGATTTGTATGCTGACAGATGACTGCTTGTAAATTCAGGTGTATTATTAAATTCAATACCTCACACACCCCTTAATCCCATCTCAAGAGGGGAGACAACATTGAATGTTTTTTGTATTCCTTCCAAATAAGAAAGTTTTAATGCAATGAGTACATAATCCAATATATGTGACTATCTAGCGTTCCTCTGCCTAGAGGGCCCTGCTGTTTGTAAAAGGGGGTTTGGGGTGTGTTCTTCTACCTTAATACGGTTCCCAAGCAGGCGCTTGGGAACCAAGAAATGCAGGGCTGGGTATTACTCAGCCCAACCTAACTAACTCACCCCCGCCCATGCGGCTGATCAAAATCTAATTCTGGTCCTGATGGCACAATCGCTGTGGGGTTGATGGTTTCGTGGCTCATGTAGTAGTGATTTTTTATGTGTCGCATGTTAACAGTTTCAGCAACCCCGTCGATTTGATACAGTTCGCGCAGGTAGCCGCTGATGTTGGGGTAGTCTGCGATGCGTTTTAGGTTGCATTTAAAATGGCCGACATAAACTGCATCGAAGCGCACCAAAGTAGTGAACAAACGCCAATCGGCTTCAGTGATTTGATTACCTGTTAAGTACCTGTTAGTGTTTAAAATATCCTCAACCCAATCCAACGCTTTAAACAGGCTGGCCACATTGTCTGCATACACCGATTGTTTGGTGGCGAAGCCGGCTTTGTAAACGCCGTTGTTGATGTCTGAATAGACACGTTTGTTGATACGTTCAATCTCCGCTTGCAGCGCTTCAGGGTAGTAATCATCGGTGTTTCCAGTGAGGTCATTGAAGGCACTGTTGAACATGCGAATGATGTCGGCAGATTCATTACTGACGATGGTGTTGTTTTGCTTGTCCCACAGCACCGGTACGGTGACTCGACCTGAATAGTTAGGGTCGGCTTGGGTGTAGATTTGGTGCATCAATTCATGCTGATTGATTCGATCAGCAATTAGATCTGAATCGACTTCATCGCTGGCTTGGAAGGTCCAGCCTTTATCGGCCATTAAATAATCAACCACTGACACATCGATCAGTTGTTCTAAGTCTTTTAACTGGCGAAAAATCAAGGTGCGGTGAGCCCAAGGGCAAGCCAAAGACACATAAAGGTGATACCTATTGGCTGCCGCTTTAAATCCAGCTTGACCGGTTGGGCCAGCTCTGCCATCTGTGGTGATGAAATTCCTGAACTGTGCGGCATCACGTTTGAATTTACCGCCAGTTGAATCGGTGTCATACCATTGGTCTTGCCATTGGCCATCGACTAAAAGTCCCATGTTATTCTCCAGTTATGGTTGCAGCTGCGCCGTTTGAACCAACAGGATGATGCAGCCATTGAGTGGTTATATAATCTTTTTAATAAATTGGGTGGTTTCAGGCAGAATCAAGTATTGATTGATTTTGTGCTGGATAAAATGTTTGTCTAATATCCCAACATTTAATTGACAGTGCTGGTGACTGAGAGATAATGACAATCTTTTTAATTTCACAGGTTATTTATGAGCATCCGATTTAACTTTCCCATCATTGTCATTGATGAAGACTTTCGCTCTGAGAATGTTTCAGGTTCAGGCATCAGAAACTTGGCTGAAGCCATCAGTGAGAATGGCATTGAAGTGGTGGGTTATACCAGCTATGTTGATTTAACCTCATTTGCACAACAAGCCAGCCGTGCTTCGACCTTTATTCTGTCCATAGATGATGAAGAAATTGGCCAGGAATCTGAATTAGAGGCTGATAAAGCCATCAATGAAATCAGGCAGTTTATCAACGCCGTGCGCCGCAGCAACCCCGACATCCCAATTTTTCTATACGGTGAAACCAAAACCAGTCAGCACATTCCCAATGATATTTTGCGTGAGTTGCATGGTTTTATTCATATGTTTGAAGATACGCCGGACTTTGTCGCTCGGCACATCATCCGCGAAGCAAAGAAATATTTGAGCACCGTGGCACCGCCTTTTTTCAAAGCACTGATGAATTATGCTGAAGACGGCTCATATTCTTGGCACACCCCGGGACACTCGGGTGGTGTAGCCTTTTTAAAAAGCCCAGTGGGTCAGATGTTTCATCAGTTTTTTGGTGAGAACATGTTGCGAGCTGATGTGTGTAATGCGGTTGAAGAGTTGGGTCAACTGTTAGACCACAATGGCCCAGTGGCTGAGAGTGAAGAAAATGCAGCACGCATATTCAATTGTGACCATTTGTTTTTCGTCACCAACGGCACCTCAACCTCAAATAAAATTGTTTGGAATTCAACCGTAGCCACTGGTGACATCGTGGTGGTTGATCGCAACTGTCATAAATCCATCCTGCATTCCATTATCATGACCGGTGCAATTCCGGTATTTCTGACTCCCACCAGAAACCACTATGGCATCATTGGCCCGATACCCAAACATGAGTTTGAACCCGAAAGTATAGCTGCCAAGATTGCGGCACATCCTTTTGCCAGTCGCGCCCAAAGTAAAAAACCTCGGATTCTGGCCATCACCCAAAGTACTTACGATGGAGTAATTTATAACGTAGAAATGATCAAAGACATGCTGGGTGACAGCGTAGAAACTTTGCACTTTGATGAGGCCTGGTTGCCACACGCCACCTTCCACGAGTTTTACACCGACATGCACGCCATTGGCGGTAATGAACGACCACGTGCTGAGCATGCCACTGTGTTTTCTACCCAATCGACGCACAAACTATTGGCGGGTTTATCACAAGCTTCTCAAATTCTGGTGCAAGAGCCCAAAAATTCACATTTTGATATGCACCGTTTCAACGAGTCATTTTTGATGCACACCTCGACCAGTCCTCAGTACTCCATCATCGCTTCTTGTGATGTGGCCGCTGCCATGATGGAACAACCCGCGGGTCATGCGCTGGTTGAAGAGTCATTGCATGAAGCTTTGAATTTTCGCAAAGCCATGCGCAAAGTTGATGATGAATATGGTGATGTTGATTGGTGGTTTAAAGTTTGGGGTCCCGATCACATTGGTGATGATGAAAACCCGATCCAGGATGACTGGATGATTAACCCAGATGAGGATTGGCATGATTTTGATGACATTGAGGCAGGTTTTAATATGCTCGATCCCATCAAAGCCACCATCATCACTCCAGGCTTGAACATCAAAGGCGACTTTGATGAACTGGGTATTCCAGCCACCATCGTGACCAAGTATTTGGTCGAACATGGCATTGTGGTAGAAAAAACCGGTTTGTATTCGTTTTTTATTATGTTCAACATAGGTATCACCAAAGGTCGCTGGAATTCCTTAGTCACTGAATTGCAACAGTTCAAAGATGATTATGACCAAAACCTACCGCTGTGGCGAGTAATGCCGGAGTTTGTGGCCAAGCGGCCTGAGTATCAGCGCATTGGTTTAAAAGATTTGTGCCAACAAATTCATGGCATGTATCAACAACACGATGTGGCCAAGATCACCAATGACATGTACTTGTCCGAAATCCAGCCAGCGATGATTCCGGCTGATGCTTGGGACCTGATGGCTCATAACCAGGTAGAACGTGTATCCATTGATGATTTAGCCGGTCGTGTCACGGCCATGATGATCACGCCTTACCCGCCGGGTATTCCATTGATGGTGCCGGGTGAGACTTTTACTCCTGAAGTGATAAAGTACTTGAAATACATCAGGACTTTTAATCAAGAATTCCCAGGGTTTGAATCAGATGTGCATGGTTTAATCAATAAAAAATCAGCCGGTCAAAAAAGCTACTTTGTTGATGTGTTGAAATAAAACTTAGATTTCAATGTAACCAGAAAAACTAACGACAGACCGATTCAGGTCTGTCGTTAGTTTGTTGGTTTGATGAATCAATGAATCAATCATTGCGCAAAGTTCCCTGCTTGGTAGTCTTGAAAAGCCTGTTGAATTTCATCACGGGTGTTCATCACAAAAGGTCCAGCCCGCTCGATGGGTTCGTTCAGTGGTTGCCCTGACACCACAATGAATTGACTGTCTTGACTGGCTTTGACGGACAGTTGTTTACCCCGAGTCAATACCGCTAAATAGCCGGCTTTCAATTCTTGTTGATCGGCCAATTGAATCTGCCCTTGATAGACATAAATAAAGGCATTGTGCTGGGCATCAATGTGTTCGATTAAGTGGCTGTTGGCCGGCATGCTGACGTCCCAATAGTTGGGATTGACATAGTTGTTCTCAATGATGCCAACCGTGCCTTTTAGGGTGGTTCCAGCGATGACTTTCAACTTGACGCCATCCTCATGAACTTCAGTTGGGATTTCATCAGCGGTGTTTTCCTGATATTTAGGTGCCGTCATTTTGGCACTGCTGGGCAAGTTAACCCACAATTGAAAACCAGACAACAAGCCTTCGGTTTGTTCCGGCATTTCAGAGTGAATGATGCCTTTACCTGCGGTCATCCATTGAATACCACCGTCTGTAATGACCCCATTGTTGCCAACTGAGTCTTGGTGACGCATTTTGCCCTTGAGCATATAGGTGACTGTTTCAAAACCACGGTGTGGGTGCGACGGAAAGCCGCCGATGTAGTCATTGACTTGATCAGAGCCGAAATGGTCCAACAATAAAAAAGGGTCTAAATCAAGCAGTTGATGTGAACCGATGATGCGGGTTAATTTAACCCCGTCACCGTCAGAGGCAGCCAGGCCCCGGTATATGCCTTTCACTTGGTTGTATTCAAACATGTTGTGCTCCGCTGTTTTTGATATGTCCAGAGGCGGTATTATGGTTGTTTTGCAGACTAAAAGATGTCAAAAGTTCAGTCAACATGTCTTCATCAACCTGGTTGGCATCGATAACAGTCACGTCATTGACACCAATGAACCTCAAAACTTGTTTCAAATAAGGTGTAGCAAAATCAAGTTCAGACTCAATCGGCACCCCACCTGAGGCCATCACCAAAATGGCTTGTTTACCAGTCATTAAGCCTATCGGGCCTTGGTCGGTGTATTTGAAAGTCAGTCTGGCTCTGGCAATTTGATCCACCCAAGCCTTCAAAACAGCCGGAACGCTGAAGTTATAGATGGGCGAACCGATGACTATAAAATCAGCCTGTTGAATTTCTGCGACCAAATCATTTGACTGTTGCAGCCGATTAACTTGCATTGGGCTGCGGTCTTCATCTGCAGTGAAATTGGCGCCAATCCAAGATTCATCAATAAAAGGAATCCCTGTAATTAAGTCTCGTTCAATTTCATCCAAGTTATCATTCATGTGCTTCAGCTGCTGGCTGACTTTAGCCACCATATTTCGAGTGACAGAGTCTGTATGTCGTCCACTTGAGTTAATGGTTAACAGTGTTTTATTCATGTGTTTGCTCCAATAAATTTAGGGTTGTTTATTTGCGGTTGTCTAAAGCCCATTTGCCGGGACCATTGGCAACCAAAAACAAAAAACCACCCGCAATGGCGATGTTTTTCATGAACATGATGCTTTGGGTTTGATCAGCGAAATCTAAATGGAACAGCACAGCCGAGATGATACTGAATCCCGCCAATAAAAAAGCCACCAGTCTGGTTTTATAACCGATGATGATCAGCAGTGCACCCACAACTTCAGTGAAGATGACCAGTGGTAACAGCACACTGGGTACCCCCATGGCTTGCATGTAGGCTTCGGTACCGGCATAGCCAGTGATTTTGCTGAAACCAGCCATCAAAAAAATAATGCTGATAAATATGCGACCCACGAAGCTGCTGTTTTGTTGAATAAATGTCATGTTGTTCTCCTGTTAAATGTTTTGATGAGCACATTATATTGTTTGCTTTTATTGGTTTATATAGTCATTTTGAGAAATTATTGTTCTTTAAATGTGAACAATGTAAAATGCCCTTATGAACTTATTTGAAGACATGCATGCCTTTGTGAGGGTGGTGGAAGCTGGCAGTATCACCCAAGCAGCAGAGCAAATGAATACGGTGAAGTCAGCCGTCAGTCAACGCTTAAACCGGCTGGAAACGCGACTGGGTACGCAGCTTCTGAACAGGACCACCCGCACACAAAGCATCACTGAAGCGGGCAGGGTATACTATCAAGACTGCGTCAGGATTTTAGATGATGTCAATGAAGCTGAAGCCAATGCGCAACAACAGAATCAGGCCTTGGCTGGCCGCATCAATTTGGCTGCACCTTTGTCTTTCGGCTTGAATCATTTGAGTCAAGCCATCCGACAGTTCAATGAGATTCATCCTGAAGTGTTGTTCAATGTCGATTTTAATGATCGAAAAGTAGATTTGGTTAATGATGGCTTTGATTTGGCCATCAGAATTGCACAGCTGACAGATTCAAGCTTGGTGGCTAAAAAAATCACTCATGGCCAGATTGTATTGTGTGCCAGCCCAGCCTATTTAGAAAAACATGGCACCCCTAAACATCCCAATGACTTACTGTCAGGTCATCACAAGTTAAAATACAGCAGCTCACCGGATGTTTGGCAATTCAAACAAGGCAATAAGTCAATCAAAGTCAAAGTACCCAATGTAATGAGCAGTAACAACGGTGATTTTCTCAATGAGGCAGCCATTGCAGGCAAGGGGTTGATCATGTCTCCTGATTTCATCAGTTATAAAGCCATCAAGGCAGGCCAACTGGAGCCTGTGCTGTGTCCTTTCATGGGACATCAGCTGATCAATGCTTATGCGGTGTACCCACAAAATCGTCATTTACCTGTCAGGGTTAAAAAGCTGATTGGATTTTTATCGGCGTATTTTGGTGATACGCCTTACTGGCGAATTGCAGCGCTGCAGTAAGGCTGCTTTTGCGGTTTTTATTCAAGAAGGCAGACTTATATACATACAATGAATCATCCTAGCTCGATTGCATCCATCAATACCACTGCTTGGTCGAATTGGTGGTTTTGTGATTGAAAGCTCAGTTCATTTTTCCAATCTGTGGTTGAATAGTAAACATTGAATTGTGAGGGTTTATTGTGAATTGTTTAAAAACAGCTTTGTTGTTGTTTGTGATGGTTCAATCACTGCCAGTTGGGGCTCAATTAAAAGCCTTCCCGGAGGCAGCGGGTTTTGCGGCTTATGTGACCGGTGGACGAGGCGGTGATGTTCATATTGTAACTAACCTCAATGACTCTGGAATCGGTAGTTTGCAATGGGCGGTGTCACAACCCGGACCTCGTTTCGTGGTGTTTGAAGTGTCAGGAATCATCACCGGTGATTTACACATCCCTCATGGTGATTTGACCTTGGCAGGCCAAACCGCACCAGGTGCTGGTATTACTTTGGTGGGACATATGTATACCACCTATGATGAAGACACCAACAACATCATCATACGACATATACGAATCAGGCCTCCCAACCCAGACAGTGAATGGCCGGCCAGCCAACATGATGCCATTCAGTTTTCAACCGCCAACCACATCATGCTGGACCACATCGATGCTTCACATGGCGCCGATGAGACCATCGATTTTTGGGGTGGTGCTTCGCACATCACGTTACAGTATTCACATTTGTCCTTTCCAATCTATGACACCGCCAATGGCTGGACACACAACAAAGGCATCATCAACCACCGGCCCTGTTTAGACAGTGGTGATTGTCAAGCTGGAGATCGCACGGGTGGTTACATTTCAATTCTAAACAATGTCTTTACCCACTCAAGAAACCGAACACCCGCCTTATCAGTGGGGCCAGCTGAAGTTAAAAACAACATCACTTACAACGGCCGAGAAGGGTTTGTTCATCACAATGTCAGTGAGGGGCAATTCAACATCATAGGTAACCAATATATAGCAGGACCGAGTATCAGTTTGTCGCCTTTTTGGTTCGATCCTGAAAATGCGTCGCCACCGGTGCCAACTGAATATTGGTTACAGGACAATGCCGTGGCAGACCCAGGTGAGTATGTGGGCACCGTACAAAATCCTTGGGATGATGTGCCATTCAGTAATGCCTACACCTTTGCTTGTTGTGGCATTGTGGCCGGTCAATTCAACCAATCAAGTGCCTTTGATTTTTCGTTTGATACTGAATATGTGAGTAGCTTCACTCACGATGAAAATGAACTGGAACAACGTTTGCTGCCTTTCATTGGTGCCCACCCTCATGATATCGTGGCACGTCAATCGATCTTGGAATTACAACAACGCAATGGTTCGTGGCGCAACTACCGCCCGCCCAATTTAATGGACGGACTCATACCCACAGCACCACCCACAGACAGTGATGATGATGGCATGCCCAATGATTGGGAAAACGCACAGGGTCTCAATCCCCAAGACGGCAGCGACCACAACACCATCATGCCTTCAGGATACACCGCGATTGAAGAATACATCAATGGCTTGGCCACAGCGATGGGACCTGATTTGATTTTTGCTGATGGATTTGATTAGAAAGTACCTGCTCACATTCATCGCTTTGGAACACTGTCTCAGGTCTTTTTTCCCTGTACCCAGCCCAGTACACAGGCCACTAAGCCCAGTAGAAATCCAAAAGCAAACACCACAGTTGGCGGAATCGTGGCCAGCCATTTGACCACTTCGACCCATCCAGCAGATTGACCCAATGTTGCATATAAGACATACACCATGGCTGCAATAAAGGCGGCCAGTAACCACGGCCAGCCATCTTTGCGATAATACTTATACAGTATCAAAGGAATCAGCAAACTGATGGCTATTGAAATTTTTAAACCATAGCCGAAATGGTGCATGGTTTCTATGCTGGTGATATTAAAAGCCGGAATCCAATTAACAACTAAGCGAGAAACAATGGGGGGCAATAAACCAATCAGTGTGCCTAACATCAAAGCACTGTGCAAACGTATGTTTTTTCTTAATTTTAAGGCCAAATAGATTTGTAGGGGGGTTGAAAATAACAAAAACATATCTGCGGTTAATAAGGCCTGACCAAATTGAACATAGAAAGGATGATCGCCCACAGATTTTTGTGCACCAACCCAAGTCACCATAGCAAAGGCAGCGGTCATCAGCGGCACCAGAATAAACAAAGCTTTACCAAAGCGTCGATGTAAATCTCTGTGGTTGTTATGAATCAACCAGTTTTGTGTCCCTATCAACAGTATCCAGAGGGTCGACGTGATGCCGTGCAAATGATGCGGCAATGGAGCTTCCAGCAACTTGCCAAAATAACTGTCCCAGAACGCCATCAAAGTAATGATCAGTAATCCAATCAGGTAGAGGTGTGCTTTTGAATAAGGCATGTTTTGCTCCTTAAATCTTTTGTTGTTATATACTTTAAATGCTGATTTGAGGTAAAACAACACAAGAAGCTGAATTTAAATCTTCTACAAATTTAACTTGATCATCAGATATGGAGCTGAATATGCTTGACCATTTGAGTAGAATCATCATGTTCGGATTGTTGATAAGCTCATCACAACTCGATGCCAGTAAACAAATTGCCCTCACTTTTGATGATGCGCCTCGACCGCCTACATCGTTAAATAATCAACAAAGAACTGATTTGATGTTGAAGTCACTGAAAAACAGTGGTGTTAAACAGGTGATGTTTTTTGTGACCACCAAACATGTGAATCCAAACACCCAACCAATGCTTGATCAATATGTCAAAGCAGGACACTTGATAGGTAATCACAGTGACCAGCACCTTTGGCTACATAAAACCGAGCTTGAAGTTTATCAACAAGATTTTCTCAAGGCCCATGAACAAATCAAAGCCTATGGAACTTTTGAGCCGCTGTTCAGATTTCCATATTTGGACGAGGGGCGAGATGCGGCAAAAAACCAAGGTATGCTTGATTTTTTAAACGCTCAAGGCTATCGAAATGGTTATGTGACGGTGGATAATTATGACTGGTATTTGGATAGTTTGTACCAAGAAGCGGTTAAATCTAAGCATCCAATTAATTTGTTACAACTGAAAAAACTTTATGTGGATGTGTTGTGGCAAGCGATCCAATTTGCTGATGACCTAGCAATCAAGTATTTAGGTCGATCTCCCAAGCATGTCTTGTTATTGCACGACAACGACTTAGCTGCCATGTTTATTGATGACTTGGTGGTCCACCTGAAAAATCAAGGTTGGGAGGTCATATCGCCACTGAGGCATACCAAGATCCGATTGCCAGCCAAGAACCGAAAACATTATTCAAAGGACAAGCCAGGGTAGGGGCTTTGGCGCGTGATGCAGGTGCTGAGGCCAAAGATTTGGTGCATATGAATGAAGATGAAACTCAATTAGAACACATGTTTATGCAATATCAAATCACTGCCAACCCTTCTCAAGGTATGCCTGCATGGTTTAAGAATGAAATGCAAACTCAAGTGGGTACCTGGCAAGCCAGTAATGCTGAATACCAATCAGCAGATGAGCCATTCAGTGCCTATCAAATTGAATGGACTTGGGCCCTGGGTCAAGAAAGTATCAATGGCCGTTTATATGGCCTACATAATAACCAAGCAACGGGCGATTTCTGGACTTTTAAGCAATATTGGGATCCGGTAAAAGGCCAGGCCAGGTTGTTACAAATGGGTCATGGTGGTCGCATCGGTGATGGTTATGTTGAACCGGTTGGTGACAACCAAATTGAAACCATCCAAACATTTTCCGCGCCAGGTGTTGATGCTTATCTGGAACGACATTTGAATCGGATGACTGAAAAAGGCTTGATCACCACTTCATATAATTTAGATGCTCAGGGTGATTGGCAGCAAAAGCGCAGCTATTTGTGGGTAAAAATCGCTGCGCAAATGCCCAGCGATTGATGGCTAAAGTTGATTCAAAAATTATACTGAAGTCCCATTCCAAATGTGAGGGGGGCATAATCTAAATCATTGATTTGGCCCATAACCCCTTCACCCGACAAATCAACACTTGAGAAACTACCATACCTGAGTTCGCCATTGATTGACCATGCGTCATTGATGGCATAGGTGATGCCTGCCATGACCTGAAAACCTGTATCTCCATCACCCGTGTATGAAAGCTCAACGCCGTCAACTTCTAAATCGATATCAATTTCTTGACTGAACATCAATCCAGCACCTAAATAAGGTCGCCATTGACCTATGGCATCAAAGTGGTAATAGCCATTTAAAAAGAATACATTAGACGCATAGTTTCCATCTGGAAAAAGGCTGCCATCGGCCAATGTTGTTTCACTGTCATTGCTGCGATACTCCCAAGCAAATTCTGCCGCCCAGCCATTGCCATAGTTGAAGCCCACCGCCATGCCTGGTGTGAATCCAGAATCTAGGCTGATATCAGCTTGACCATCGACTGATCCTAAATTAATAGTTTGGCCTTTTTGGTCACTCATCTGGCTGATGCCGACAGTTGGTTTAAGGTACCAAAAAGAATCATCTGACTTGGCGTAGCTGGTTTGAATCATCAGTGCAGATGATAAGGTCAATATATTTTTAAATTTCATTATTTTTCCTCACGTGGATTAAGTTAAAATCAATTTCTATGATAATTTTTTTCTGTGCTGTGGCCGTGAAAACCAAACAACAATGCACCAATGGGCAGTTCTTTGTATGAATGGGAGTGCCCAACAAACATTTAATCTAGGTAACATTTCGCCCATCAAGTATTTTTTTGCAGTGGCTTTTGTCTTAGGGCTATTATTTGCCTTTATCAGTCAAGGAGAACAACAAAACCAAAATTTATTGATGACATTCATACAATGGCAATTACAAACAGGAATTCCCATAGCTTTGTTAATCAGTTCGCACATGCTGATGCACCGCATGACACAATTCGAAAAGCTGAACCCATGGCTACAATTGTTCATTTCTGGGTTATTGGGTGTGGTACTTTTTGCTCCCTTGGCATTGTTGTTGGACTATTATTTTGGTCAAAATGTTTATTCAACCCAGCATTGGTCTGTTCAATTGTTTGATGAATTGTCTGGGGTGGGACCACCTGTGATCATCAGTTGGTTGGCAATGAATGCACCTTGGATTTTAGGTTACCGCATCAAGCAAGTCGATGAGCCTTATGCAGGCAATAAAGAGCATGCTATACCATTTTCACCTCAATTAAAGAAGCAATCAAACAGCGTCCCATTTTTTCAATTGTTGCCTACACAAATAGGTACTGAAGTGGTTTTTATAAAAGCTGAACTACATTATATTGAAGTTAAAACCACCATAGGTAAGTCACTGATTTTGTACAACTTAAGAGATGCCATGAGGGAGCTGAATGAGTATCCAGGCATTCAAACCCACCGTTCTTACTGGGTCAACCTACAACACCTGAAACAATTCAAAAAACAAGGCAGGCAAGGTGTTTTAATCATGCAAGATGGTGATGAAGTTCCTGTCAGCAGAACGAGGTTGAATGCGGTGAGCGATGCTTGTAACTCATGGTTGAAAAAGTTACACTGATTTTTTAAATTCAGACTCGTGTAAATGGAAATCAATCAAACCATCATCATCATCGCCGTTACCTGTATAGTCACTTATATGGCTTGGCAAAACAGGCAATTGATGGAGCGTTTGATTTTTTGGTCACCAGCCATCAAACAAGGTCAGTATGAACGCTTCATTACCCATGGGTTTATTCATGCCGATGGCATGCATTTGTTGTTTAACATGTTCACGTTCTATTTCTTTGGTTCATTCCTTGAGGGGTTTTACCGCCAGTACTTCGGTGGTGCGGGTTACGTCATTTTCTACTTAGCCGCCATAGTGGTGGCCATGTTGCCGTCTTACTTTAAACACAAGAATGACCGCAATTACATGAGTTTAGGCGCTTCAGGTGCGGTTTCGGCGGTGTTGTTTGCTTTTATTTTATTTGCCCCTTGGGAATTGTTGTATTTATTTGGTGCCATTCCGGTGCCAGCGATTGTATTTGCGGTGGCGTATGTTTGGTACAGCATCCACGCGCACAAAAAAGCCAATGATAATGTTAATCACAGCGCGCACTTATACGGTGGCTTGTTCGGCGTCATCATGACCATTATCCTTGAGCCTAGAGTCATCAATGTGTTTTTCACTCAGTTACTCAATCCAAGCTGGTTGGGATAATTCCCAAGCTGTCTTTCAGAATAAATTAATCAACTTGCCATGAGGTATTGCACTGATGCCAAAATGCTCAGCCAAAGTCTGTCCCATGTCAGCAAACGATGCTCTGGCACCGATGTTTTGTGGTTTTACACTGGGACCAAAAAATAACACCGGCACATGCTCACGGGTGTGGTCTGAGCCTGGAAAAGTTGGGTCGCAGCCATGATCAGCGGTGATCAAAGCGATGTCATCGGCTTGCATCAGTTGCTCCAGCTCGGGCAGTCTGGCATCAAAATCCTCCAATGCCTTGGCGTAGCCAATCACATCTCGGCGGTGGCCAAAATAACTGTCAAAATCAACGAAATTAACAAACAATAAAGTATTGTCTTGAGCCGTTTTTAGGCTTGCTAACATGGCATCAAACAAATCCATATTATCTTTGCCTTTGACTGATTGGGTAATACCTCTGCCGGAAAAAATATCAGCAATCTTACCCACAGAAATCACCTGTCCGCCAGCATCGCAAAGGTAATCTAACAAGGTGTCTTCAATCGGCGGAGTGGTTAAATCTTTGCGGTTACTGGTACGTTGAAAGGAGGCTGCATCCTCGCCAATAAAAGGCCGAGCAATCACCCGGGTGATGTTCAGCTCATCCACCAATTCTTTGGCAATGGCAGATATTTCTAACAGGCGCTCTAAGCCAAAGTAATCTTCATGCGCAGCAATTTGAAACACCGAGTCAGCCGAGGTGTAACAAATGGGCTTGCCTGTTTTGATGTGTTCCTCGCCTAATTGCTTGATGATCTCTGTGCCTGAAGCATGGCAGTTACCTAAGATGCCAGCAATACCTGTTTTCTGAATGAAAGTTTCAATTAACTCATCTGGAAAACAAGGCACGGTTTTGGGAAATGTGCCCCATTTGAAGGGCACGGGAACACCGGCCATTTCCCAATGGCCGCTGGGGGTGTCTTTGTCTTTGCTTTGTTCAATGGCATAACCGTAAGCTGCATCGATGCTGACAGGTTCTTCAATGCCAGCCAACTGAACTCCTGAGCTGTCTTGTTGTGCAGCTGCCAGGCCCAAACGGGTTAAATGAGGTATCTTAAGCGGGCCTCGTCTGACACCTTCGGCATCAGCCAAGCCCTTGGCACAAAGTTCAGCAATGTGACCTAAAGTGTTGGCTCCTTCATCACCATATAGGTGTGCGTCGCTACTGGCACCAATACCCAAAGAATCCATAACCAGAATGAGGGCTCTTTTCATGTCAACTGTGATTGCTTGAATAATCCATGCCTGTATTTTATCAGTTAAACCGCAAACTTTTTAAAAACAATCAACAAACTAAGCCTAAAAAAGCCAAACAATGATCCAAGCCATCTGCTGAAAAAACGCGGCCTACTGTGTTTGTTGATCTTCATTTTTGGCCTCAGTCGATGCTTTTAATTGAGGTCTTCCTCCATGCTCTCAAGCAACAACTGATCTGGGTATTGCCAAAAATCACCCGCTTTCAGTTTCAATTCTTCCATCAAACTCAGGGCTTTGATGTTCTCACCGTCAGCTTTGGCCGCTTGGGCCAGGTATTTTTGGTAGGGGTAAATGAATGGTTTTAAGCGACCAGTTCGCAGCAAGTTCTCATTAAGTTTTTCAGTATTGAAATTTAAGTACAAAGCATTTAATCGGTTGAGAACCAGCACCATTTGGTCAAAGTAACCACTGCTGTTGGCTGTTAACAGGGCCTCAAGATAATGCATTTCTGCAGCTGTTTGTTTTTGTTGTAACAAGGCCACATCACCTTGATACATTTTGCTTAATGGGTGATCAATGGCCACCAAAGAGGTCAGGTGATTTTGACTGGCCTGTGTGTCTTGTTGGTATAAAGCCATCAGGAATTGGGCTTCTAGCAGGTATTGATGGATTTCATCTGCTGGGTATTCATTGTATAACTGCGTCAACATTTTCAGGTCAATTTCAGCTTGGTTGCTGTTGTTTGCTTGTAGATGTAACTGCAACAACCATAAATAAGCCTCGGCAGTGTTGCCGTGCAGTTCAAGTTCATTGTTTAAGGTCAGAACCATTTGCCACTGTTCCAAAGCCAAACGAAACCGACCCGTTTGTTGGTAAATTCTGGCCAACTTGGTGCGGTTGTCACTGATACCACGGCGGTTTTCCATTTGTTCGGCGTGGAATAAAGATTCTTTGACCAGTTGTTCTGCCAGGTTGAATTCGTTGCGCATACGTAAGATGCTGGCTAACACAGTTTTGGCTTGCATCTGATACCTAAGATCACCTGAACGCTGAAAGGCGTCTATCGCCAATTCAGCTTTCTCAATCGCCAGCAGCGGCTGGTTGTTGTTTCTGGCCAGTTTTGCATAGGTGTTCATGATGGTGCCATACAGTTGCGGTTGACTGTTGGCATCTGTGACCAATTCCGCTTGGTCAAGGGCGCGTTTGGCCAGTTCATACTGCTCAGTTTTGCGGTATAAAATGGCTTGGCTGATGTAAACAGCGGCTATCTTGCTTGGGTTTTTACTGCTTTCAGCCAGTAACAAGGCTTGGGCGTAGGTTTGTGCAGCGGCCTCATACGCTCCTAAAGTGTCCAAACATTGCGCTTTGACCAAATTGACTTTGTAAGACAGGTGCACATCATCACTGCTGATGGCGTTTAAAATACCGATGGCCTTTCTTGGGTCTGCTTGTTTTCTTAAGGATATGGCCATTTCATACCAAGCCGTTTTAAATGTTGGGTCTTGTTCAACAGCTGTTTTTAAATAGGTTAAGGCCTGACCACTGTCACCAATGGCTTGAGCCGACATGGCTCTGAAGTAACTTTGTAAGGCAAACTCATCTTGGGTGAATACTTGAGGGTCGATCATTGGGTCTGTGGTTTCGATGCCTATCTGCTGAGCGACCCAATTGGTTGCCATAGGGTATAGCTGGGTTAATTCAGTGGCATTGATTGTGTTGCTGGCAAAGACACCCTCGTTATTGCTCAGTCTGATTTCAGCCTTGTAAGCAGACTCATGCTGTTGATTTTGATTAGTAACTTCCAGCCACAATGTGAGTTCAGGCTTCAATTCGCCTGTTAAATTAACAGTCAAGGCTTGGCTGTTGGTTGCTTCATTGGTCACGGTTACGGGTCTTTTGGGTTCCAAACTGCGGTATTGATTGAGTAAATGCATGATATATCCAGCCCCACCAGCCTGTAACCATGCATTGTCTATTTCCGGTTTTGGTGAACCTGTTTGGTCAGAGGGTTGGATGTTGATAGGATCTGTATGAGCCTGCAAAATTGACTCATCATTGGGCGTTTTTAATGACAACCACAGCAGTAAAAATGCCATGCTCACAACCAATATCAGCCATTGTATTCGAATCGCCTGGCTTGGCTTGTTGTCTGTTTTTTCTTCACCCGTGGTTATGGGCGGTAAAAAGCGAATGCCTTGACCATAGACTGATTCAATGTAGTCACCCTCGTGGTTTTGATTCAGTGCTTTTCTGAGTTTTAAGATACATTGGTCAATGGTGTTGTTGGTAACAACCCGACCGTGCCAGACATGGTCAATCAATTCATCTCTGTTCACCAGTCGGTTGGGGTTGTTCAGCAGGAACAATAACAATTCATGACACTTTTTAGGTATCTCCACAGGTGTTCCGCTGTGACTCAGCGTTTTTTGCGCAGCATCGTATTTGAAAACAGTGAAATGGTAAAGCATCGATTTATTGGCTACTTATACTGGGATTGGTCATAAAAGTTATTACCTAGCTAGTGTTGTGTGGGTTATTTTTGTGTAGCGTTGGTTCAGCTGATAATTCAGCATTTCTTCACAATGAATTAAGAGTTGAACCCAATGTATAATTCTATAATATTGTTTTGTAGCTTAACAGGGTAATTATGAACAAAATAGGCATGGGCTTTATGGTGTTGGGTGGCGTTTTTTTAATGATCGGTGCGTGGATAACGGTTACGGCATTCAGCAGTCAGTTTTGGCCAACGGTACCTGGTACCGTCACTGAAGCCAAAGTGGTGGGGCAAATCAGTCAGGCTGCTGATGCCTTGCGACGACATCTCGTCTACAGCATTGAAGTGACTTATGACTATCAAGTGGATAACAAACAATACCAAGGTACGCGGTATTCTTTGGGTTCTGGAGATACGGTGGAAGGTGGTTTCAATGAAAAGTCTGAAGCCAGGGCTTGGTTGCGTGAATCTGATTTTAAAAATGGACAAGCAGTGACCGTCTATGTTGATCCCAGTGACCCTGAAAACACAGTGTTAAGTGCTGGCATTAAATTCACAACTTGGATCCCAGTTATCTTCGGTTTATTGCTTTTGGGTTTTGGCTATTGGATGAGTTATTTCTTGTATCCAAAGTTGTTAAGTCAGCAACAACAAAAGGCCCAGCAACAAAAAAACCGGAATGAATAAAAAAGTCATGACCAGCAGAAACCCTTTTAACAATTGCTTTTTACTGAGTTTTTGATTGAGCGAGTTATGTTCTTGGTCCGTCAACTGATGATGCACAGACACAGGCGCCTGCAGCAGCGCCTCAGACAATGCGATGATTTGGCGGTGTAGTAAGTCAAATTGATTGGCCGAAAATTTAGCTTCTGGCTTAAAACTGATGTTCACAGTTAGGTGGCCAGGCACCACTTGCAGTTCCCACTGTTTGATTTCATTGAACCCTGATAACAACGCTGCTTGTTGTCTGAATGTGTCATCAGTCAATAAGAAATCAACCATCTGTTGATCTTGGTGGTATACATTTAAGTTTTGTATTTTATCCGGGTGTTTGATAAAGCCTTTTCTTTTTAACAGCTTGTCAATCAGCCACCGCAACCAGCCGATGGCAGCCACGCTGCTGATCAATAACCTGGATGGTTTATCCACTGTACACTTGAAATACATGCGAATGCCTGCAAAGGTTCGATACCTAATCTGGCTGTCTGGTGTCACACCTGCATAGCGGTGCCGTTTCAGCGCGCGCCAGCCACAAAGCCATGTGGAATCACCTGGTTTTTTATTCATTTGAGGTGCGTAAGGTTGCGACTGGGAGGTTGGCTCCCAGCCCGCTTGGTGCAACACCTCTTCTACAGGTGGATAATGCAATTGATTCGCCTATTCAAAGCCATCGGCAAATATGATGTCTGAGGCAGCTATGGTTAATAAAACGGGTGGACTGGTATCCGCTCCTCCATTGGCAGTGCCGCCATCATCACGCAATGAGACTGACAGCTCAGCCTGGCCGGTGGCACCATTGGCTAATTCAAAACTGATGTCACCAGTGCTTGCATCGATGCTTGGAAACCCAGCGAAGAATCCTGTGGGTGCTGATACTATTTGGATGACAAAGACCAGCGATTGACTGCTTTCATCGGCAGGTCCTGTTGATAAGTTACTGGCCCAGGGCAGGGTGACATATTGTCCCAAGCTACCTATCAGCACATTTGAATTAACATCGAAACTTGGCGCATCATTAACAGGCTCAATGGTTAATGTCACAGTGGCGCTGTCGCGATTGAGGCGGTCGCTGATGCTGTAGTTAAAAGTGGTTTGACCATTGATGTCATCATCACTGGGCACAAACATAAATGCGCCGTTTGCCAATAACTCAACCAAGCCCACATCATCACTGCTGTTGAAGCTGCCTGCTGAGGTAACCCACAAGGGATCGTTGTCAGTGTCATTGTTCAATAAACCTTGGGCTGCATCAACCACCAGTTCACCGCCTTCCAAAAGTACATAATCATCATCTACAGCCATTGGCTCAGCGTTGTTACTGGTGGCGCCAAACTCAACAGCACCAATGTCACAACCGGTCAAGGCATTGATGATACCCGGCTGGTCGATGGTTCTGAGTCCGGTTTGGGAGTTGTGTTGGTGTCTTTGGTCAGCAGTCAACACGTTACATTTACCATTATCCAGAGCCAGGCTGTTGTTCAAGGGTAATCGAGTTGGGGTGGGTCCGCCGTTATCCGCTAAAGGTGCCAAAAATGGAATGATGATTTGACTGACATCACCCACCCAATCATCGTTGGCATTGGGTTGTCCAGCTGGAAAAGCGGTGGTGACTCGCTGGTTTAAACCAACCAAGTTATAGCCGGCAGAAATTATACTGCCAGTCATGTCTTGGGCAGGGTTGTCTGCTAAGTCGCTGTTGGCAGCGACAATGCTGTTGAATAAGTTGATCGATGTGGTCGAGGAGGAGTAGATGCCTCCACCGCCGGAATCATTGCCTGTTTGGTCGTTGTTAAAATCAGCTTCGTTAGAAACCACGGTGCTGTGCCTGATGGTCACCTCGGAAGATTCACTGGCGAATGCCGGCCCACCAAAAGCCAGTGCACCACCGACGCCATCAGCGATGTTGTCTGAAAAAGTGCTTTGGATGATGTCTACAGTAGAAACAAAGCTGGGGCCTGTGGCGCGCACCAGGATGGCGCCACCTGCGGCATCATCCAATGGGTTGTTGCCGGGTAAGTTGGTTGCGGTGTTGTTAACAAATGTGCTGTTTTCAATGGTTACATTTTGTTGGCCACCAATAAAAATCGCACCACCACCCGTCACTGTTTGTTCATCATTGGCATAAACAAAATTACCAGAAAAATAACTGTCTTTAATCAATGTGGAATTATTACTGCCACCAAACAGGCCGATGGCACCACCACCTCGTTCGGCATTGTTGCCAGTAAAGTTGACCCGTTCAAGGGTTAAAGATGCACCAGCAAAGTGTTGAGCCCAAATGGCACCACCATAATCATCAAAAGGTATTCGAATGGCAGAATCAGAAAAAGTCATGTCAGTGAAGCTAAACTCAGCTCCGGCTGCGTTATTGATAATATAGAAAATACGGTTAAGCCCAATACCAGTAAAAGATAATAATTCCTTGGCTGGTCCTTTAAAATGTAAAGAATCATTAATGGTCAGTTCGGCTGCGGTAAAAAAATGTGCGGGCAAAATGTCATTATGAACTTCAATAACATCGACTACAGGGTGTAATTCCCCAGCTGCACACTCGCCAGCGACAGCACCTGATGATACGTTGTTATTGGCGGCATCAATCGCCTCAGTTAAACTGCACAAGCCATCGGTTGGTGATGCTGGAATCAATTGAGAAGTGTTGATGGTGATAACTGCAGCTTGAATCGGTAATATCCACAGCAGTACAGCAAACACAGTGGCGATTTTAATGAAATCATGGCGATTAAATTTTAGATTTTTTAACATGCTGAGCTCATTGGTTTCCAGATCCATTCATTTAACCAAATGGCAGGTTTTGAATCATGATGAAACGCTGAATAGATTGTTAATTCTTCTTCTGTGGTTTTTTAGATACATGAAAGAAAAATGAAACTAAGGGTGTTTGTTGATTGCCTTGAATTAAGTGGCTAAGCATGAATTAATCAAGGTGATCGGAAAGACACATAGGGTCCCAATAAACCACATGTATGTTGCATTGATGGTTGAATGGCTCGTCAAATTAAACGCTGGCATGAGGTCGGATAAATGGTGTTTTTGTCCAACAACAGCTGTGTTGAATGTCAAAAACGGTTAAAATCATCGGTTCGTAAAATTCAACCAAGATTGACAAGGACCATGAATAAACAATACCGCAAAGCACTCAAAGACACCAAGTTAGATTATTTTGATACCCGTCAAGCAGTTGAGGACATCCAAGCAGGCGCCTATGACAAACTGCCATACACGTCCAAAGTGTTGGCGGAAAACTTGGTGCGACGTTGTCCGCCAGAGGACTTACAAGCCTCCTTAACTCAAATCATTGAGCGTCGCCGAGATTTGGATTTTCCGTGGTTTCCAGCACGGGTGGTGTGTCATGATATTTTGGGTCAAACGGCGTTTGTGGATTTGGCGGGTTTGCGTGACGCGATTGCTGAGAAAGGTGGCGATCCAGCTCAGATTAACCCAGTGGTGCCGACGCAATTAATTGTTGATCATTCATTGTCAGTGGAACATGCCGGTTTTGAGAAAGATGCTTTTGAAAAAAATCGTGCCATAGAAGACCGACGCAATGCCGATCGTTTCAGGTTCATTAACTGGTGTAAAACAGCTTTTAAAAACGTCAATGTGGTACCGCCAGGTAATGGCATCATGCACCAAATCAATTTAGAGCGCATGTCACCGGTGGTGGAAGTCCGAGATGGTGTGGCATTTCCTGATACGCTGGTGGGTACTGACAGTCACACGCCGATGGTCGATGCTTTGGGTGTGATTGCTTTGGGTGTGGGTGGACTGGAGGCTGAAAGTGTGATGTTAGGTCGAGCTTCCTACATGCGATTACCCGACATCATTGGCGTAGAGTTAACCGGTAAACCACAGGCAGGTATCACCAGTACTGATATGGTGTTGGCCATCACTGAGTTTTTGCGCAACGAGAAAGTGGTCTCCAGTTTCATAGAATTTTATGGTGAAGGCGCGGCGGCTTTAACATTGGGCGATAGAGCCACCATATCTAACATGACCCCAGAGTTTGGCGCTTCGGCTGCGATGTTCTCTATCGATGACCAAACCTTGGAATACTTAACCCTCACAGGGCGTGATCCTGAGCAGGTCAAATTGGTGGAAACTTATGCCAAAACCACGGGGTTGTGGTCTGATGACCTGAAAAATGCCGAATATGAGCGGGTGCTGACTTTTGATATGTCATCAGTGGGTCGCAACATTGCTGGCCCATCCAACCCACATGCCAAAGTGGCAGTGGCCGACTTGGCTGCCAAAGGCATCACCGGTGATTACAGTTCAGTCGATGGTCAAATGCCTGATGGTGCTTGTATCATCGCTGCCATCACCAGTTGTACCAACACATCAAATCCGAAAAACATGATCGCTGCAGGTTTGATTGCGCGTAACCTCAATAAACTCGGCTTAACCCGCAAGCCCTGGGTGAAAACATCCTTGGCACCAGGTTCCAAAGCTGTGACCTTGTATTTAGAAGAGTCGGGTTTGTTGCCTGAACTTGAAAAACTGGGTTTTGGTGTGGTCGGTTATGCCTGTACCTCTTGTAACGGCATGAGTGGTGCATTGGATCCTCAAATAAAACAAGAAATTGAAGCGCGTAACTTGTATTCAACCGCTGTGCTTTCTGGCAACCGTAATTTTGATGGCCGCATCCATCCGCATGCCGACCAAGCCTTTTTGGCCTCACCGCCATTGGTGGTGGCTTATGCCATTGCAGGATCGATACGATTTGACATTGAAAAAGATGTGCTGGGCCAAGATGCCGAGGGCAAAGACATTCGATTGGTCGATGTATGGCCATCTGATGAAGAGGTCAATGCGGTGATCAAAGCCAGTGTCAAACCGGAACATTTCACTCAAGTGTATGAACCGATGTTTGATGTGCAAGCCATCTTGAACAAGAAAACCAATCCTTTGTATGATTGGGATGTGAAATCAACCTACATCCAACGCCCGCCTTATTGGGAAGGGGCTTTGGCTGAGGAGCGTACCATGAAGGGCATGCGACCTTTGGCGGTGCTCGGTGATAACATCACCACCGATCATTTGTCGCCATCCAATGCCATCCAGCTAGCCAGTGCTGCAGGCGCTTACTTACATAAAATGGGTCTGCCAGAAGAAGACTTTAACTCCTATGCCACGCATCGGGGTGATCACTTAACTGCCCAACGTGCCACTTTTGCCAACCCTAAATTACTCAATGAAATGGTGCGCAACCAAGATGGCAGCATCAAACAAGGTTCACTGGCCAGGCTTGAGCCAGAGGGCACCGAAATGCGCATGTGGGAAACCATCGAAACTTACATGCAACGCAAGCAGCCTTTGATCATCATCGCAGGTGCTGATTATGGCCAAGGCTCTTCACGCGATTGGGCCGCCAAGGGTGTGCGTTTGGCCGGTGTGGAAGTGATTGTGGCTGAAGGTTTTGAGCGCATTCACCGCCAAAATCTGATTGGTATGGGCATCTTGCCATTAGAGTTCACCAACAACGAAACCCGCGAAACTTATGACATTGACGGTACGGAAACGTTTGATGTCCAAGGTGACATCAGCCCGGGTTCTGAAATGCAAGTTATTATGACGCGTAAAAACGGCGAACAAAAGACCATCCCCGTGTTGAATCGTTTGGACACCGCTGAAGAGGTATTGATCTATGATGCCGGTGGCGTTTTACAGCGTTTTGCCCAGGATTTTTTGAGTGCAAATGGTTAAATGCAAGAATCCAATCAAATAGAAATTTATCAGACTGAGGATGGTGGTAGCCAGGTTGAACTTAAACTAAAGAGCGAATCTTTTTGGCTGTCTCAAAAACAAATGGCCATTTTATTTGATAAAGATTCAGACACCATTGGTTTGCATCTCAAAAACATTTACAAAGATAATGAGCTTTCTCCTGAAGCAACTACCGAGGAATCCTCGGTAGTTCAACAAGAAGGTGATAGACAGGTAAAGCGTAAAGTTAAATTATATAACTTAGATGCCATTATTTCTGTTGGATATCGGGTTAATTCAAGAAAAGGCACGCAATTTCGGATTTGGGCAACTCAAAAATTAAAAGAAATCTTGGTGCAAGGGTATTCTCTCAACCATCAGCGCTTTGAAGATAATGCCCAAGAACTCCGACAAGCTCTGAAACTAATTGAAAAAACCGCGAAATCACCTGAATTAACTCTAGAGGCAGGTAGAGGACTCACTGAAATAGTCAGCAGGTATACGCAAACATTTCTGTGGTTACAGCGTTATGACGAAGGACTGTTAGAAGAACCACAAGGGGAAGCTGGTGGAAGACTAATTAGCAGCGATAAAGCCCAGCAATTATTAGAAGAATTAAAACTATCACTGATTGAAAAAGGTGAAGCCACTGAATTGTTTGCCAAGCCAAGGGCAGAAGGTTTGGCGGGTATATTCGGGAATTTAGAACAGAGCGTCTTTGCTGAACCTGCTTATCCAACCATTGAAAGTAAAGCAGCCCATCTGCTTTACTTTGTAGTTAAAAACCACCCTTTTTCTGATGGCAATAAACGCAGTGGTGCGTTCTTATTTGTTGATTTTTTGCACCGCAATAATCGCTTGCTGAATGACATAGGTGAGCCAGTGATTAATGACACCGGTTTGGCTGCATTGACTTTATTGGTAGCAGAGTCTAATCCAAAACAAAAAGAAACACTGATTCGGTTGATTATGCATATGCTGAAAGTTGCTAAATGAAACAAATATTTCTGGTATTTACAATTTTTGTAATCAGTGGTTGTTACAGCCAAAGATCTTATGTTGAAGTTCCAGAAAATAATAAATCTTTCTCTAATGATGGTGTGGTAATTATCCATGCACCTGTTGAAGAGTCGTTTACTTGCTCTGAGCATTGGGATGGTCAATTTCAATACCTTGGAGACGCGTTAGGAACGGATTGTGTGGTTCAAGAGTTCTTTAATGAAAATGGTAGAATGTTTATGCAATCATTTCAGAACCAAGGACTGAGTAATGAAGACTGGTTTGGTTTTGGGAAAAACGTATTAGCACCATGTGATTGTGTGGTAACGGATATTCATAAAAACAATACCGTAAACAAACCAGGATTTATGAATCCAGGCCGTGCTGGATCAATCACTTTTGAAATGAGTGATGGAACAAAGATAATACTGGCTCATCTTGATCACATCATTGTATCTGAAGGTGAAAGTGTTAAACAGGGAGATAAAATTGCAAAAGTTAGCAACAATGGATACTCTAGAAACCCACACTTGCATATTGCCGCATGGCAAGGTGCTTTACCTTTGCAAATTAGATTTGATCAAAAAACAATCGGCATAAAAATGCGAGAACAATTAAAAAAATGAAACATAGACCACAAATTAAAATCCCCGCCACTTACATGCGTGGTGGCACTTCCAAGGGCGTATTTTTTAAGCTTACTGATTTACCTGAAGCAGCCCAACTGCCAGGTGCAGCCCGTGATAACTTGTTACTGCGGGTGATTGGCAGTCCTGACCCTTACGGCAAACAAACCGATGGTATGGGTGGTGCGACCTCGAGTACCAGTAAAACTGTGATTCTCTCCAAGAGTTCTGAGCCAGGTCATGATGTGGAATATTTATTTGGACAGGTGGCCATCGATAAAGCCTTTGTTGACTGGAGTGGAAATTGTGGCAACTTAACCGCTGCTGTGGGTTCTTTCGCCATCAGCCATGGTTTGGTTGACCCATCAAGAATTCCGCACAATGGTGTGGCTGTGGTGCGCATTTGGCAGGCCAATATCAACAAGACCATCATTGCATATGTACCCATGACTGATGGTGAAGTGCAAGAGACTGGAGATTTTGAACTGGACGGTGTGACTTTTCCAGCAGCGGAAGTCAAAATTGAGTTTGTTGATCCTGTGGGTGATGCCGCGATGTTTCCAACGGGTAATCGAATCGATGTTTTGGAAGTGCCAGGGGTGGGCACCTTCAAAGCCACCCTGATTGCAGCTGGGATTCCAACCATATTTCTTAATGCCGCTGACCTGGGCTTTTTAGGCACTGAGCTGCAAGGTGACATCAATGGTGATGAAAAGATATTGGCTATGTTTGAAACCATCCGCGCTCATGGTGCGATTAAGATGGGTTTGATTCAAACTGTTGAAGAGGCGGCGAGCAGACAGCACACCCCAAAAGTGGCTTTTTTGGCGCCACCGGCTGCCTACACTTCTTCCAGTGGTAAAGTGGTGGCAGCTGAAGACATTGATTTGAATGTACGGGCTTTGTCGATGGGCTTGTTACACCATGCCATGATGGGCACAGCTGCGGTGGCAATTGCCACCGCAGCCGCCATCCCTGGTACCTTGGTGAACATAGCTGCTGGCGGTGGTGAACGTTCAGAGGTGCGTTTTGGTCATCCTTCGGGAACGCTGAAAGTAGGTGCGCAAGTCAGTGAAATTGATGGTGAATGGAAAGCACAAACTGTCAGCATGAGTCGCTCAGCTCGGGTGTTGATGAAGGGTGAGGTGTTTATTCCAGGTTAATCAAGCCTTTTAATTCGCAACACACACGCGATTTCGACCCAGTTCCTTGGCTTGATACAACATTTTATCTGCCCGTTCAAAACAGTCCATCAAGCTTTCATCGGCTGTCATTTGTGCAATACCGAAACTGCAAGTCAAGGGCTGTTGATGAGCAAAAGTGTGTCCTTGCATTTGATCTCTGATCTTGGCACAAAGTTTTTCAGCATCTTGATAAGTGGCAGGCTGTTTAAGGATGACAAACTCCTCACCACCCCATCGACTGACCAATTCACCTTCATCACAGCAGGTTTTGAGTAACTTGCCGAAGGCTTTTAACACCTGATCTCCCACCACGTGACCATGATTGTCGTTGATGGATTTGAAAAAATCTATGTCAACAAAGATTAAACTCAAAGGCCCTTTATCTGAGCTGTTGTTTTGTAAATCTTCTGCAATCAGTTGGTTGAAATGGTGGCGGTTGTAGAGACCGGTTAAGGCATCATGCTGGCTGATGTTATGTAAATCTGAGTTACTTTGAATCAATTTATTTTGCAGCTCACTGAGCTGACGGTTCTTGGTGGTCAGTATTTGGTTGTAATTGCGCATGCTGAAATAACGAACCAACAACAACAGCAACACAAACAAGCTGCCAAGAGATATTTGCCAAATTAATTTGTAGTTGGTGTTATCAATGACTTTAACATCGTTCCAACGGTTGTAAATCTCAAAATGCTGTTGTTGGGTGATGTTGGCCAAGGCTTGGTTGATCTTATTCAACAGGGCATTTTGACCTCTGACAACGCCCATTCTTAATTCATCATCAGGTCCGCCCCAACCAGCCAGTTTCAAGTTGCTTAAACCCAATGTTTGAATCTGGTTGTTGACTGAATGTACTGAGCCGATAAACAGGTCCACCTCGCCCTCCGACACAGCCGTTAAGCCTTCGGCTTCAGATGCAAACACTCGGGTGTTGATAGCAGGGTGGTTTTTAGCAATGTATTCTGTTATTCGATAACCTTCGGTAACAGCCAAAGTGCGTTGACCAATGTTTTCAAAGCTTTGTAAAAAAGGTTGGTCTTGGGTTGAGACCAAAAAGTTAGGTGAAGTAAAATATACAGTTGAAAAATCTATAAACTCGGACCGTTCAGGGGTTTGGTTTAACATCGGCAGCAACAAACATTCACCAGATTTAATATACGCCAAAGACTGCTGCCAATCTTTGGTGATTACCAGTTTAAAATCATATTCTGTGGTGTTTTGTAGAATTTTGATGTAATCCGATGACAGGCCAATGTGCTGATTGCCTTCAATGGCTTCATAAGGCAGCCAATTGGGGTCGATACAATAAGGGATGACATTGTTGGCAGCCGAGTAGGCATTGACCAGCGAACAGGCCAGTATCAAGTACACCTTCAAAGAAAAATATTTATTCTGAATCAAACAGATTAGCCTTATTTACACACTACACACATTCATTATAGGTCAGTGTTGTGCCATAAATATAGTTGAAATCCATATGTTCATCTGATTTTAAAGGTTTATAACGATTTTCAAATGCCACATAATGCTTTAAAAGGGTCTGAAGTGATAAAATTTGTCACGATATTGAGTTGCTGTGATGTGGTTTTGTTGTAACAAACTTCATGTAAAGTCATGCTAAGTCAACAGGTATAGGGGTTTTGCTGTTGATATTAATTTATATGCCAGTCAACTGAACAGATTTATCAGGAGTTTTGATGGAAATAGTGATTGTTTCAATGGTGGCACTGGTGGCTTCTTTACTGACTTTGTTCTCAGGTTTTGGTTTGGGTACATTGTTGATGCCGGTGGTGGCGGTATTCTTTCCTTTGGAAGTGGCCATTGGCATGACTGCTGTTGTACATTTAGCAAATAACCTATTCAAAGTGGCGATTCTGGGCAAGTATGCCAAAAAGGAAGTGTTGATTAGGTTTGGGGTGGCGGCAGTGGTGGCTGCATTTGTCGGTGCTTGGGTGCTGGGTGTATTGGCTGAAAGTAGTCAGGTGTTAGATTACAGCTTGTTCGGTCATGCCATGCAAACCACTTGGTTGAATATCATTGTCGGTGGCTTGATATTAATCTTTGTGTTACTGGAGTTTTCTAAAACTTTCGCTGCCATTAAGTTGGGTCCACGGTTTCTGCCAGTGGGCGGTAGCATCAGTGGTTTTTTTGGTGGCTTGTCCGGTCACCAAGGCGCCTTTCGCAGCATGTTTCTACTCAAAGCCGGTTTAAACAAAGAACAATTCATCGCCACCGGCGTGATGGTTGCGGTGATGGTCGATGTGACGCGCTTAATGGTTTATGGCAAGGACTTGGCCGCTGGTTACCAAGCCATTGATTGGCAATTGGTGATTGCGGCTTCGGTGGCGGCTTTTGTGGGTGCCTATTTGGGTAAGAAGCTGTTGCAAAAAATCACCATTAAATTCGTGCATTGGGTGGTGTCAGCTTTGTTGTTGGTGGTTGCTTTGGCTTTGATGACAGGCGTTATTTAAGGCAGTTCTAAGTATTTTAAGTCAGTCAATCGCTGAATATCTGCTTTAAGTGCTTAAACACTTGTGGGTCGGATAACAGCCCCATGTGACTGACGCCCTCAACAATGAACTGGTGATCTGCTGATAAATTAAGTTGTTTTTCTGCTTTTTGGTGCTGACCTAAAGCCGATGAAATTGAGACCAAGCCATCACCAACTAGTTTTTGGTGCAATGCATGGGCTTGTTGTTGACTGCTGGCTGCTATGGCATAAGTATCTAAATCGTCAGGCAGTGGGCTGAACTGGTGATTTTCATGGGTACGACCTTCTCTCAAATCCTTGATGCCTTGGCTGCGAATACTGGTTAGTTTTACAAAGGGTGCACTGTAGGTGCTGATACTGATTATATATTCTAACAAATGACCTGATTTTTCCAGAATAGCGCCGTTGTGCGGGGTGCCTAGAAACACCAGCTTGCCCAGCCTTTTTGGCCAATTGTTTTGCGGCGGTTCTGTTGATTGATTGGCAGCGGTCATGGCACTGCGCAAAACCAGGCCACCCATGCTGTGGCACAGCACGTGGCAAGGTTTGTTGTCATCTGGTAAAGCTTGAAAAAAAGCCTTCATGAGAACAGCCAGTTGTTGGCCATTTTGATGAATGGCTAAGCCGCTGTTGTAACGCACATGAATGGGTGTGAAGCCCAATGACTGTTGTAATTCATGGCCATGATCATGCAGTTTATGCCGCCACAACTGGTCATTCATACACAAGCCATGAATTAACAATAAAGGGTTGCCAGTTTGGGCCGAGCAAATTTCAGCGGCCTGTTCAGCGGTCACCGCTTGACCTTGGTAGGTGAGGGTCATTGCTGTGGCCAGTGGATTGTCGGTTGCTGCCAAATGATCACCTAATATGCCATTAAGAATCGCCACCCATTGGTGGCGAAGGTGGCTATTAATGACGTGCGGTGATGTGGGTTTGAATTGAGCCAAAGCCAGATTGATGCCTTTGATGCCCAGTTCTGTTGATTTGCGGATGCTGTTATATATGAAGCCGGTTAAACCATTGGTTTTATTCAAATCACCTTGATTCAATAAGCCTCCTAAGGTATAGATTCTCTGGTGCATGGCTTCGACAATATCCACCACACCGACAATGCCCTCATGACTGAGTTGGCTGAGGCCTTTGAGGTCATTTTGAAATTCTGATTTTGGTTTCGACATAAGTAATCATTGTATACTTAAAAATAACAATTCTCAGCATTAAAAAAGGCCGCAACAAGCGGCCTTTTATTCTCGAGTTTCAACAGCTTTGGACTACAAAGCCTCGATAATGCCAGCGGCACCCATACCAGTACCAATACACATGGTGACCATGCCGTATTTGCCGCCGGTTCTGCGCAAGCCATGAATGGCTGTGGCCGCTCGACAAGCGCCGGTGGCACCCAAAGGATGTCCCAGCGCAATGGCACCGCCATTGGGGTTAACTTTTTCAGGATTCAGACCCAGCTCACCAATCACTGCCAGCGACTGCGCAGCAAAGGCTTCGTTCAGCTCAATCCAATCCAAATCATCTAACTTAAGACCAGTCAGTTTCAACACTTTGGGAATGGCTTTGATGGGACCAATGCCCATGATTTCTGGTGGCACGCCGGCCACAGAGAAACCGTGGAACACGGCAATTGGGGTTAAATTGTCACGTTTAAGTACTTCTTCATTGCACAACAACAAAGCGCCTGCACCATCGGACATTTGCGATGAATTACCGGCAGTCACTGAGCCGCCCATGCGGAACACAGGGCGTAATTTGTTCAGTACCGCTTCACTTGAACCCGGTCTTGGACCTTCATCGGTATCCACTTCACGGCTGGTGACAATGTTGCCAGCGTTGCTGAAATCAGGTTTTTTGCTGGTGATTTCAAAGGGAATGATTTCATCATCAAAATAACCGTTTTCAATGGCGTGTATGGCTCGATTGTGACTTTCTACCGCAAACTTATCTTGGTCTTCACGGGATACTTGCCACTGTTCTGCCACTTTTTCAGCGGTGATGCCCATGCCATAAGCAATGGCCACATCATCTGAACCTTCAGCAAAAACTGCAGGGTTCATAGCCACTTTATGGCCCATCATTGGCACCATGCTCATACTTTCTGTACCACCAGCGATGGCAGCATCCATCTGGCCTGTGGCAATCTGTTGGGCAGCAATGGCGACGGCTTGAATACCTGATGAACAAAAACGGTTGATGGTCATGGCTGGAACGCTCTCTGGCAAGCCAGCAAGTAAGGCAGCGATACGCGCCACATTCATGCCTTGTTCGGCTTCGGGCATGGCGCAGCCAATCACCACATCACCAATAGATTGTGGATCAAATGTTGGGTTTCTGCCAATGATTTCACTCAGACAACGTGCCAATAAATCATCAGGACGGGTTTTGCTGAACATACCTCTTGGGGCTTTGCCGATAGGTGTTCTGACTGCTTCAACTATATATACTGGTTTCATATTCATAACTCCTATCAATTACGTAAAGGTTTGCCGGTGGTTAAAGTGTGCTCGATTCGTGCCAAAGTCTTCGGCATTTGAATCAATTCCATGAAGTACTTACGCTCTAAGTCGAGTAGATACTGCTCGGTAACCAAAGAATCAGAATCAACATAACCGCCTGCAATCACGATGGCGATGCGTTTGGCGATTTCATAGTCATGCTCAGAAATCATATTGCCTTCTATCATGTTGGCCAACAACATTTCCATGTTAGCAATGGCTGGTTCACCAGCCACACGGATATTTTGTTCATTGGCTGGTGGAACATAGCCTTTGTCATGCAAATAGTTGACTTTGGCTTTGGCCACGTACAAGATTTCTTTGGCATTCATCACCACTTCAGTGTCGGCTTTCAAAAAGCCAATCTCTTTGGCTTCAAGCGCACTACCAGCAACCGCTGCCATGGCCACTTTCTTGAAATAATGTTCCAACATGGGGTACAAGTCTTTGCCGAATGATTCATTGGCTGTGCGACGTGCAATCTCTTTCAAACCACCACCTGCTGGTAATAAACCCACACCCGCTTCTACCAAGCCAATATAAGTTTCAAAGGCAGCAACCACCGAAGTGGCATTCATCGAGAATTCGCAGCCACCGCCCAAAGCCATGCCACGGGTGGCCATGATGGTTGGTACCGAACTGAAGCGCAGTGTTTGTGAGGTTTGTTGGAAAAAGTCTACCGACTTTTCAACCGCATCAACTTGACCATCTGCTATGGCCATGGCTGCGGGTGCTAAGTTAGCGCCCAAGGTAAAGGGTTCTTCGGTTTGCCAAACAATCAAGCCTTTGTAGTCTTTTTCAGCAATTGATACGGCTTTGCTTAAGCCTTTCAAAACGCCTTCAGCAATGATGTGTTTTTTGGTTTTAAAACTGGCAATGGCGATGTCATCACCTTGGTGCCATACGCGAATGTCATCATCTTCAAAAATGGTTTCACCGTAATTGGCTTGCTCAGATATCAACAAATCAGGATACAACTGACGGCCGTAAACTGGGGCTGATGAACGCGGTTTAAACGCATCCTCAGCAGCAGAATATGAACCCGCTTCGGTGTGTGCGCCATCAACTTTCATGACCCAAGATGGCATGGGCGAAGCAGACATGGTTTTACCGGCATCAATGTCATCAACAATCATTGAAACCATGCGATTCCAGCCTGAGGCTTGCCAAGTTTCAAAAGGTCCTTGGCCATAACCAAAGCCCCAGCGGATGGCAAAATCAATGTCTCTGGCGGTATCAGCAATGTGTTCTAGCTGAGTGGCGCAGTAATGAAACAAGTCTCTGAAGATTGACCACAGAAATTGAGCCTGAGGTGAATCGGTTAAGGCGTGAAGTTCACTCAATCGATTTTGTGGTTTGCCTTTTTTCATGATGGCCATCACTTGAGGGTCTATCTCGACATTTTGAGGGCGGTATTCAACTTTCTCAGTATCCAGGACCAAGATGTCACGACCTTGTTTCATGTACACACCAGCGCCGGTTTTTTGCCCCAAAGCGCCTTTTTCAATTAAAGCTTGCATCCAATCCGGTTGCTCAAAATGGGCGTGCCATGGATCATCCGGTAAACCATTTTTCATGGTGTTTATGGTGTGAGCCAAGGTGTCTAACCCAACCACATCAGCGGTTCTGAATGTGGCAGATTTGGGTCTGCCAATTAATACACCTGTTAAGGCATCAATGGTTTCAAATGGCAAACCAAATTGAGCGCCATGATACATGGTCGAAACGATTGAGAATACGCCGATTCGATTGGCAATGAAGTTTGGTGTGTCTTTGGCAATGATGACACCTTTACCCACCACTGTGGTGAGCACGGCTTCCAATTCACTGACAACCTTTTTATCGGTGTTCTGGGTGGGGATGATTTCTACCAAATGCATGTAGCGTGGTGGATTGAAGAAATGTACGCCACAAAATTTTGATTGTAACGATTCTGGCAAAACAGTAGCCAACTCATTAATACTTAAGCCAGAAGTGTTGGTGGCAAAAATGGCATCGTCATTGATGTAATCTTCAACCATGTCATAAACTGACTTTTTGATGTCCATGCGTTCAGCAACTGCCTCTATGATTAAATCAGCTTGCTTCAATTTATCTAAATCTTGTTCATAGTTTGCTGGTTCAATCAAATCCAAAACCGAACTGTTGCCAAGTGGCGCAGGTCTTAATTTTTTTAATGTCGCCAGTGCTTTGTCGACAATCCCGTTTTTAGGACCTTCTTTGGCTGCTAAGTCAAACAGTATGGCTGGAATTCCCGCATTGGCGAAATGGGCAGCTATTTGGGCCCCCATGACACCAGCACCAAGAATGGCTACTTTTCTGATGTTTTTAGTCTTCATTGTTATTTCCAAAATGGTTAATTAGTTCAAGTTTATGGATAGAATCATATGCTGTTCTGATTTGTTCCGCTTGTTCTACGCTGATGATGCCAGCTGCTAGGGTGCGGTCAATCAGTACTTCATAATTTTTTGTGGTCAATGCAAAGCCGGTTGCATTGGTCACGGCGTTTTCGATGTTCTTTACATGGCTGAGTTGTTCTGAAGCTTGGGCAATTTGTGCCAGTATGCTGTTATTTTCTGACAAATCTTTTATGGTGTCCGAGTCTATCAAAGTTAAATCGTTGGGTGCAGCAAAGCTGGCTTGGTGAAAGGGTTTGCCTAACGGAAAAACCATGATTTTTAAAACCAAGGCCGAAAACCTTGAGAAAGCACTGTTGATGCATTTATTGATGGTTTGTTGACTCAAGAAAAAACTGTCGCGCAAAGATTGTTTAAGAATGAATTTGGTGTTGTCGTCATTGTGGTTATTTTGGTATTGTCTGAGCACGGCCATTTGTACGATAAGTTGTTGATTGCATTGTGCCAAATAACCAGTGAATTCCGTGTTGTTTTCGGCCTTCAAAGACCATTTAATCAGTGCCAGATCTGCAATAAACGCATAGGTGCTGCTCATGCGTCTGATTAAGTTTTGATGTTTGGATTTAGGCCAAATAAAGCGCCCAAGCCATGAGGTTCTGACCGCATGCACCCAAATCTTAGCCAGGTTGTGCAGGATGAAAGCCATGTGTTTAAATAAAAAATAATCTAACTTTTTACTGTCAACATGAGCTTGGTTGAGCGTCTCTACTTCCTTTTTATACCAGGGGTGCGCTGATAAAGCGACTTTCTTCATTAGAGGCAGTTGATTGATTTCATGGCTGTTGCCATCAAGCTCCATGCTCAGGTGTTTGACTCGAAAGTATTGATTGAGGTTGTTTTCGCTTTTGATGTGGTGGGCATTTGAGCCCAACACAGTTCTCAGCCAAGACAATTGATGCAAGCTGATATCAAAAATACTGTTTTTGAAAAGTATATTGGTATAGCTCATCAGTATATTATCGGCATTAACCAGGGCCATTTGTTGGATGTTGAGTAAGCGTTGACGGTGGCTGAATTGTCGGTTGAGTTGTTTTTGTACCAGTCTGTAGTTGAGTAGGGCTCTGGAATTTTGTTTTTTGATGTGGGCAAAATACCATGATATGTAGGTGGTGCTGTCATGGATGGTGGCTGAAACTGCAGCAGGCCAAATACTGGCCGCAGAAGCCTGATTCATATACATTTGCTTGATGCCTTGATCGACATTCTTGAAGCCGCCAACAATTTGTTCCAATGGAATAAAAATATCCTTTGCAGAGCAGCTGTAATATCGGAACAAGCCTTTATAAGCTTCGTTGCCTTGCTTGATTACAATGCGATCACATTGGGCATCGAAAATACACAGCGCAGTGCCCAGTTTTGTGCGCTCACTGAGTTCGTTGGCAAAGTCAGATAAGTTCACTGCCAGGTAAAACACCGATGAATCGTCTGTGCCAAGCATGATGATGTCGGTAAAGCTCAAGCGAATACCATGGGTAGACTGTTGTTGGTGGCTTTCAATATCAATTCGGCCTTCTATGGATGATTTGCCATTTTCTAATAGTTCATAAAGAAAGGTGGTATTCAAAAAAGGCAGCTTTTCACCAGCAGCAAACAGCGGCAGGTGTCGCGCTTTTTGATCATGGGTGCCGTGTTTTTGGATGATGCTTATTACCGATTCGGTATTGACTATGCCAATCAGTGCTGCCATCAGTGGGTCAAGTTGCGATACTCGGCCGATGATATAGGCCAATTCATGACGGTTGAAAGCTTGACCACCGTATTTTGAATCTATAGCCATGCCTGAATAGTTTTGTGGCCGGATGGCTTGCCGGAATTCGATGATGTCTTGTTTGCGGTTCTTCAATAAATCATCAGCGAATGTTTTGGCTCGGCTGCTGAAGGTTTTTGTGGGGATGTCAACAAACTTGAAATTAGGTTGTCCATTGTAAATGGCCTTTTCAAAGTCGGTGACTAACCAGCCATCATCAATTTGTTCAAATTGTTGCCAGTTGATGCGGTCTTTGCTGTTAAAAATTCGGAGCAAGGGTAGGGTCAAGAACAAGCGTCTGATGTAATGCAAATTACCAATAATCATGACATTCAACAACAAGAACAGGGTAATGATACCCTGGGTGTTGGTGATAAATTTTAGTTTGTAATATATAAAAGGTGTGAAAAACCAAAAAATTGAAAGTAACCAAAAGGGCAGTCGATAATAAGCGTGGACCAGAGCCAGTAGAAACAATGTCAGAAGATACAGGGTCATCCGCAGTTAGACAGTCAGTGATGCAACAGCAAATTGAATCAGTTCTTCAACCGATTGATTGAAGTATTCTGCCTCGGGCATTTGTTTGGACAAGCTCGATGCACCAAAATCGCCCATGGTATAAGTCAATGCACCTATGATGAAATGAAACCGCCAAAATATGGTCTGTCTGGGCAGTTTTGGACAAGCCAGATGAATGGCTTCGGCAAATTCTTTGATTATGGGTGTATAACGTTTGGCCAATAACTCGTGCAATGAGTCGCTTTGCTCGGCATAAGCTCGGGCCAAGACCTTCATGAATACACGTCCACCTTGATGTATGTCATTAATCATGTACAAGGCGGGTGCTATGAATGCATGTAAGATTTGTTCTAAATTACATTCGTGCTTTGTGTCACCTTGATTGAGGTCATGTAGCATCTTTTTTCTGACTTCGAATAGGTTGTTCAACCGCCTCTCAAGGACTTGATTGATTAATTGTTGTTTGTTGCCAAAATGATAATTTATGGCAGCCAAATTGGTGTGTGCTTGCAAACTGATTTTTCTGATTGAAAGTTCCGCAAATCCATTTTCAGCGATCAGTCGTTCGGTGCTGTTGAGTATTCTTTCCTTGGTTGAGAGCGTTGTCATAAAGCAAGTCGATTTTACAGGTTCTGGCATTGTAAGGGATGTGCAAGGTGTTATCAATTCAAACGGTTGTTTTAATCGCGTTAAGCTTGAAACACAGGGCTGTTTAATGTTGAGCTGAATTGGAGTTGAATTCAATTGTTGAATCATGCAGCTCAAATCAATTGAAACACGACCTGTCTATTGTGAACTGTCTCGCAAAAGTAAATTTTGACTTGAATGAAGATGGGTAATCTGGTGCAAATAAGCTGTTGCTAATGGCTGGTTGAGTTTTGTGCCAATTTGTTAAGTTAATTTAATTACATTTTTAATTAATAAAAATTAGGGATAAAGGTTTAAATTTAGATTCAATCAATTGCCTATAATATAAGGATTTGCGGTTTATTCTGACAGTTAAAGTTGTTACAATGCGCAGGTTTTTCTGAATGTAGGTGGTGAGTGGATAATTGGTGTCCGTTTGTTCAATCACCTTAAAGTTAATTATTTTTTTTAATTTAAGCCGTAAATAACAGATTTTAAATGAAAAATCTTGATATTACAGGCTAATTGGAGTAAAAAATGTCTAAGCAAAGAACTTTATCAATTATTAAGCCTGATGCAGTTGCCAAAAATGTAATTGGTCAGATTTACCAAAGGTTTGAAAATGCAGGCCTTAAAATAGTGGCCGCTAAAATGAAACATTTAAGCCAAGCAGAAGCTGAAGGCTTTTATGCTGTGCACAAAGAAAGACCATTTTTTGGTGAATTGGTTGCTTTTATGACTTCTGGTCCTGTGATGATTCAGGTGCTAGAAGGTGACGAAGCCATCAAGCAAAACCGTGACATCATGGGTGCAACCAACCCCAAAGAAGCTGCAGCTGGTACCATCCGCGCTGATTTTGCGGAGAGTATTGATGCCAACGCAGTTCATGGTTCTGATGCTGAAGAAACAGCAGCGGTGGAAATTGCTTACTTTTTTGCAGCCACTGAATTGAGCTGAATCCCTAGTTATATCGAGCACAACTGAAAATAAAAATATTTTGAAAAATGCACCCATAAATTTACTTAACTATGACCGCCAAGGTTTAGAGAACCTATTTCTTGAGATGGGCGAAAAGAATTTTCGCGCCTCACAGGCCATGAAGTGGATTTATGGGGAGCAACAACTTGACTTCAACCTGTTCACCAATTTCAGCAAGTCCTTACGAGAGACGCTGAGCGAAAATTACGTGGCTGCAGTGCCAGAGTTGCTGAGTGAACAAATATCCGTCGATGGAACCATTAAGTGGTTATTGAAAGTGGATGAGGTCAACGCAGTGGAAACGGTTTACATTCCAGAAAAGAATCGTGGCACGTTATGTGTCTCCTCTCAAGTTGGCTGTACCCTAAACTGTACTTTTTGTGCCACTGGTGCTCAAGGCTTTAATCGACATTTAACCACAGCAGAAATCATTGCCCAAGTTTGGGTGGCAGCTCATCAATTGGGTCACAGTTTAAACGAGCGCAGAATAACTAATGTGGTGATGATGGGTATGGGTGAGCCTTTAGCCAATTACAGTCGTGTGCTGCCTGCATTGAATATCATGCGTGATGACTTTGGTTTTGGCTTTGCCAACAGACGAGTCACGGTAAGCACGGCTGGTTTGGTTCCCTACATCAACCAACTGAACGAAGACGCTGATGTGTCGTTGGCCATTTCATTGCATGCGCCTTACGATGAATTGCGCAATCAGTTGGTGCCCTTGAATAAAAAATATGACATCAAAACACTGCTTGATGCCTGCAAAAACTTTGTCAAAAATAAACGCAAAGCAAGAATCACCATTGAATACACATTGATTGATGGCATGAATGACAAGCCAGAACATGCGCAAGCTTTGTGCCAATTGTTGAAACAAATTCCGAGCAAGATTAATCTTATTCCATTCAATCCTTTTCCAGGTAATAATTTTAAGCAATCCAGTCCAGAGGCCATTGAAAGGTTTAAAATCATTTGCATGAAAAATGGTTTGATTACCACCGTGCGAAAGACACGAGGTGATGACATTGCAGCAGCTTGTGGTCAATTGGCTGGAGATTTCATGGACAGAACGCGCCGATCATCTGAATTAAAAAAGCTACAATTAGAGGTGGTGGCGTGAAAATTATACCAGTTATTTTTATTTTGGTCCTGATGGCTGGCTGCGCCCAGACGGGTGGCAGCTCGAACAAGCAATACCAAGACACTGACTCACAGTCTGAGCCTGAAAATTCACCGGCCATGTTAAATGTAAGAATGGGCGTTGCCTATTTTGAGCGTGGTAGTCAAGGCAACAATAAGTATGAAAACTATAACATTGCTTTAGAAAAATTCAAACGTGCTTTGGCTCACAACCCTAAGTTAGCCATTGCGCATTCAGGAATTGCCACTGTCTATTCAGCCATGAACGCAGATGTTGATGCTGCAAGACATTACAAATTGTCAGTCAAACTCGCACCAGATGATCCTGTTATTTTAAATAATTACGGCACTTTTTTATGTCAAACAGGTGAGTATTTAGAAGCTGTAGAGTACTACAAAAAAACCTTGGCCAATCCGTTTTATCGGACGCCAGAAACGGTGCATGAAAATGCAGGTGTTTGTATGATGAAAGCAGGTGATCACAAACAAGCTGAAACACATTTTAGACAAGCCTTGGCGCGCAATCCAAATATGACCATATCGTTATATAACATGGTGATTGTGTCAGCTGGGAAAGGAGAGAGTATGAATGCCCGAGCATTTATACAAAGACTTGAGGGGTTAACTGCTTTAGATGAGAAAGTTCTGAAAGTGGCCTACCAAGTTGAAAAAAAGATGGGGAATGACCGAGCCGCCAATGAGTATTTGGCACAACTAAGAAAAATTAAAAAATCATAACCAATATTGAATAATGAATAATTCAACACATCACAATGAAAAACTGGAACTGAAAGGGTTGAAGAACCATCGAGAACAATTAAAACTGTCTGTACAAGCAGTGGCTGATGGAATGAAAGTCAGCAAAGATTTCGTTCACCACATTGAGTCCGGTAATTTTGAAAAGTTAGGCGCACCTACATTCGTTCGTGGACACATCACCAATTATTGTAAGGTGTTAGGTATTCAGCCAGCTGTGGTATTGGCACAGATTCCTGAGCACTTGTTACAGCATCAGCAATTGAAAACTTCTGATGCCATGGGTGGCAGTCCCTTATCACGCGTGCGTGTGCAGTCGAATAATTTCGGTCGGTATGCGATTGGAACGGCTTTATTGGGCATGTTGTCGATGAGCTTTTACTTTATTTGGGATAAGTGGTCATTGCCAGCTGGTGATCTGGATAATCAGAATTTGATTGTCAGTCAAGATAAAGTTGAGGGTAGTGGTGAGAAAAAAATTACTTATTCTTCTCTCATTCCACAGGTATCAGGTCCTAATTACAAAATCAATGCTGCTGAAGACGATGCTGCTGACAATCAAGAGAGTCCTGAGACGCCGTCTTTAGATGAAAACTCTGAAGAAGTTTCTGCGACTGAAGATGATGCCATCACAACAGATACACAGCAAACACAAATACCTGAGCTGTCAGCAGGTCTGGAAACGAACGGAGTTGATAGCAACAATGCTGCGGTTTACTCCGTAGTGATGCAATTTGATGAACAGGCGTGGGTTTCAATCAAAACCCTTGGTGGTGAATCGATTGTGCAAGACTTGTTGGGCCCCGGTTTGCGAGAATTTCAAATCTCAGAACCTGTTCGTTTTAGAATTGGCAATGCTCAAAAGTTACAACTTTCAATCAATGATAAAACAGTTGAGCTGGCACCTTTGACTGATAAAGACGTTGCTGATTTTCAGTGGCCATTGGAGCCCAACTCCTGATGTATTGTTTTGTTGATTGATTCTCGCATGAAGTTAACAAGACGCTGTATCTAAGTGCTTGGCTCGTATAAAATACGCCTTTTTGCAAGAGTTGAATTTTGAGCCAGAAAATCAATCGACTGAAAGGCATGTACGATGTCACACCAGACCAAGTGTGGGTTTGGCAAAGACTGGAACACATCATAACCACCCTATTAAAACAATATGGGTATCAAGAAATTCGCTTTCCCATTTTAGAAAAAACGGACCTTTTTCATGCCGCCATAGGTGAAGTGACTGATGTGGTAGAAAAAGAAATGTTCAGCTTCGAAACCCGAGGTGGTGATTCAGTCAGTATGCGACCTGAAGGAACTGCCTCAACAGTGCGCATGGTGTTGCAAAATGGACTCATTTTCAATGACCCGCAAAAACTTTGGTACAACTGTCCGATGTTCCGGTACGAAAAGCCACAAAAAGGCCGCAACCGCCAATTTTCTCAAGTGGGTGTTGAAGTGTTTGGTTTTGAGGGTCCGGATGTTGATGCTGAGTTGTTATTAATGACCAACAAAATGTGGCAACAGCTGGGGATAAAAAATGTCCGTTTGGAACTCAATACCCTAGGAACTGCTGAATGTCGTGCTGCTTATAGAGATGTTTTGATTGGTTATTTCGAACAGCACAATGATGTGTTGGATGAAGAGGCTAAAAAACGGTTACACAGCAACCCTTTGCGTATTTTAGATTCAAAAAACCCAGCGATGAAGGCCGTGATTGCCGATGCGCCATTGATTAAAGATTACCTAAGCAAAGAGTCACAAGCACACTTTAAAGGCTTGTGTGACATACTTGACACATGTGGACTTGAGTATCAAATTAACCCCAAATTGGTTCGAGGTTTGGACTACTACACCCACAACGTATTTGAATGGATTACCGATGATTTAGGCGCGCAAGGCACCATTTGTGCTGGAGGCAGGTATGATAAATTGGTTGAAGTACAAGGTGGAAAACCGACTCCGGCCACCGGCTTCGCAATGGGTGTGGACCGCTTGGTGGAGTTGATTTTAGACCATGACTTGTGGCAGCCAGATGCGCAAACTGAGGTTTATTTTATCAGAGATAAATCCATTCCCGATCAAGCTGCAATTCAATTAGCAGAATCTATTCGTGATGTTATTCCGGATTTAAAAATGATGGTCAACATGGGGCAATCGTCTTTTAAATCTCAATTCAAAAAAGCCGATAAATCAGGCGCTAAGTTCGCTATAATATTAGGTGAAGAAGAGTTTGAACAACAGGTTTTTTCAGTCAAGGCATTACACGACAGGGCTTTTGGACAACGACAAATGTCCCTAAGTGAGTTAACTGCGTTTTTAAATTCAGAGCTAAATACATAAATCGCAAAATATATTCAATGGAAAATCAATGGACCAAGAATTAAAACAACGATTAATCGGAGCCTCAGTTATCATTGCTTTGGCTGTTATTTTTGTTCCCATGTTGTTTGACGGTGAAGTTGAACAAAAAAACAACCAAAACATCAGTATCAATATACCTGATGTGGACGAAAATAATTTGCAGGTTAAAAAGTTTGAGTTAGACAAACCCGTTGCACAGACCAGCGAAATGCCACCCAATGAAGTGGAGTTGGTGGTGAAAGATAACCAAGTGCAATTGATTGACAAAGATGTCGCTAACCAACCCAGTGAGCCCGAGTCTAAACAATCAGAGCGAAACGCTGTTGTTGAAAGCACTGAACAAGCCTCAGTTGCTGGGGTCGAACAACCCACCAATGAACAAAAAGAAAAAAAATCTGAGCCAACCCCTCTTGTCAGTGAAACAAACCCAAAGGTTGAGGCCAAGCCTGTTTTGCCACCAGTAAAAGAACTCAGTAAGCCAGCCGTTAACAACACTTCGCTCAATCAGGTGTTCAGGGTTAAATTAGGCAGTTTTTCTCAACAAAGTAATGCTGAAAAAGTAAAAAGTTCACTGCTGCAAAAAAATATCAAAGCCATTGTTGAATACAACCCAGGCTTGAAACTTTACCGAGTGTGGTCACAGGAGTTGTATCGAGATGAAAAACAGGCCAATGCTTATGTTAAGGCGGTTGATCAATTAAAACTCAATATAGGCACCCCCAAAGTGTTGACCATAAGTGCTGAAGAAGTGGCGCTGATGGCCAGTCAAGGGCAAATGGGTTGGGTGGTTCAATTGGGTAGTTTTTCAGCCAAAGAAAATGCCATAGAATTACGCAACAAAGCCAACGCAGCAGGCTTCAGTGGATTTGTTGATGTCATTACCAACAGCAAGGGAGTCAAGCTGTATCGATTAAGAATTGGGCCATTAATGGAAAAAATGGATGCCGAGCAAACCCTGGTTGAAATCAAACAAAAACTTAAGTTAGACGGTTTAATCAAGAGCCATGAATTGGGAATAATTGTCGATTAATTATGAATTGGTTTGACCTCACTATCTTAGCCATTTTGGCTTTATCAGTCATTGTCAGCTTATTTCGTGGTTTGATTCGTGAGGTGCTTTCGTTGTTGATTTGGGTCGGTGCTTTTTGGCTGGCATGGACTTTTGTTGACAAAGGCGCTAACTGGTTACAGGCTTTCATTGAACTGCCTTCCGCCAGGCACTTGATTGCTTTTGTTGCCTTGTTTTTAGCGGCATTGATTGTCGGTGGTATGATTAATTACTTGGTGGGTAAGATGATCACCAAAACTGGCTTGGGTGCCACTGATCGATTCTTTGGCATGTTTTTTGGTTTGGGTCGTGGTGTGATTGCAGTCACAGCTTTGGTGTTGTTTTTACAAGCCACGCCGTTTTCTAAAGATCCTTGGTGGACAGAATCTAGATTAACCCCTCAGTTTGCTAAATTAGCAGGTTGGGTTAAGCAACAAATGCCTGAAAATATGGCTGAATACTTTTCTTTCATTGATCCGGAACAATTGCAAAAAACATTGAACCCAGCTTTGATAGACAACTCCCCAACAGATGGTGAAGAACCTGTTTCTGAAGAAACAGACAATCAAACACCTCAACCGGAAACAGAACTGTAATGTGTGGAATAGTTGGTATGATTGGTAACCACGATGTGGCGTCAACCATTTATGAATGTTTAACCATCTTACAACACCGCGGTCAAGATGCTGCGGGTATTGCAACTTGCGAGGGTGGCAAATTAGAACTGGTCAAGAACAATGGATTGGTCAGTGATGTTTTTAGGTCTGAGAGCGCACAAAAGCTCAAAGGTGTTACAGGTATAGGGCATGTCAGATACCCAACTGCGGGATCAAGCAACTTTGAAGAAGCCCAGCCATTTTATGTTAACTCCCCTTTTGGTATTGCGTTGGCGCACAACGGTAATTTACACAATGCCGATCAGCTGAAAAAAGAATTATTCGACGAAGACCGCAGACACATCAACACCCAATCTGATTCTGAGGTTCTGCTCAACGTGTTTGCGCATGAACTGCAAAATGCCTCTGGCTTGGTCATCACGCCAGATGCAATCTTTCATGCGGTTTCTAGGGTCCACAAGCGCTGTAAAGGTGCTTATGCCAATGTGTTAATCATTCCAGGTTATGGCATCATTGCTTTTCGGGATCCAAATGGCATCAGACCTTTGGTTTATGGGGTCAGAAAAACCGCAGGGGAGAAAGATGAATACATGGTCGCCTCTGAGAGCATTGCACTGGATCAGCACGACTTTGATTTGCTCGGTGATGTGGCACCAGGTGAAGCCATTATCATCACCAATGACCGTAAGTTACACCGCAAACAATGCGCATCACACACCCAACTATCACCTTGTGTCTTTGAGTTTGTGTATTTTGCGCGCCCCGATTCTATGATAGATGATGTGTCGGTATATAAAGCCCGCCTGCGAATGGGTGAAAAGCTGGCTGACCAAATCAAGGCACGTTGGGCTGATGAACATATAGATGTGGTTATCCCAATACCAGAGTCCTCGCGGACCAGTGCCATTCCAATGGCCTACTCTTTGGGGGTTAAGTTTCGTGAAGGTTTTATTAAAAATCGATACATCGGTCGAACATTCATCATGCCCGGACAAGACCAAAGGATTAAATCAGTGCGGCGCAAGCTGAATGCAGTTGAGTTGGAGTTTAGGAATAAAAATGTACTGTTGATTGATGATTCAATCGTCCGTGGTACCACTTCAAAACAAATCATTCAAATGGCTCGAGAAGCCGGCGCTAAAAAAGTCTTTTTCGCCTCTGCTGCTCCACCGGTCAGATACCCCAATGTCTATGGCATTGACATGCCCTTGTGTGATGAATTGGTGGCGCACAACCGCACCGAAGATGAAATCTGTGAAATCCTGGGTGCAGATCGTTTGATTTATCAAACCCTGGAAGATTTAGAAGCGGCATGTAAAGAAGGCAACCCCAAGATTGATCGATTTGACTCCTCTTGTTTTTCCAATGAATACGTTACCGATGTCGGGGCTGATTATTTTGAAAAGATTGGTATCCAACGCAGTGATTTAGCTAAACAGGGCAATGTCTGAGGCTGATCCCAGTGGTATAGCAATCAATGCTGAAGTGGCCATTGTGGGTGGTGGATTGGTGGGAATGGCCTTGGCTTTATCTTTGGCCCAACAGAACATCGCAACGGTGTTAATCGAAGCGCAAGATAACACGACAGATGACGAAGCACAATTTGATGACCGCACCTTGGTCATTAATCCAGCCTCGCAGCGCTTTTGGGATGATTTGGGCTTGTGGTCTGCGATTGAAGCTTCGACCACCCAAATCAATCATGTCCATGTCTCAAACAAAGGTCAGTTTGGGGTGGTGAAATTTGATAAAGATGAACTTGAAGTGCCACAGTTAGGTCATGTCATAGCGGCAAAAAAATTAGCCAATGCGTTACACCATTCTGTCAAACAGCAACCCTTAATTACTTGGCTACAACCAGCAAAATTGCTTGGCTTTGAACAACTTAAGACCCAGGTTCAATTGACCGTCGAACAAGCCGGTCAAAGCCAGTCAGTGAATGCACAACTGATGGTTGGTGCAGACGGTGTTCAGTCGCCCATCAGAAAACAGCTGAAGCTATCTACTGCAGTAAAATCTTATCAGCGCACCGCTGTTGTGTGCAACATCACCACTTCACAAAAACATCAGCACCGGGCTTTTGAACGCCTCACACAAAATGGACCGATGGCTTTACTGCCTTTCAGTCATGGGTCAGGCCAGAGTCGCTTTGGATTTGTCTGGTCGATGCCAACAACCGATGCCGAACAGTTGCTAAAGGCTGATGAGGCAAGTTTTATGCAGCAAGCGCAGCAACAATTTGGTTATCGGGCTGGTGAGTTTCTGCAATTAGGCAGGCGCAGCAGTTATCCGATTTATCAAGTCAAAGTGCCCATTCAGCATGCACATCGGGTGGTTTTGATGGGCAATGCCGCCCATGCAGTCAGTCCTGTTTCGGCCCAAGGTTTGAATCTAGCTGTGCGTGGCATCGCTCGACTTGTTGAGCAATTACAACTGGCCAAGCAGCAAAACCTTGATTTGGGTGATGAGTTGGTACTCAACGCCTACCAACTGGTCTCAGCAGCAGACCAGCAACGGACCTTGAATTACACCGATGATTTGATGACCTGGTTTAAAATAGACGAGCCTTTCATCAACACCATGCGATCCTTGGGTTTGGTGGCAATCAATGCCAATTTGAATTTAAAGAAAATGTTGTTTAACACAGCAGGTGGTTTGCGATGACACAACAACACGACATCATCATCAACGGTGCTGGTATGGTTGGTGCGGTGACTGCACTGCTGTTGGCTGAGCAAGGCTTTAAGGTGGCTCTGATAGAGTCTCAAGCACAGACTCAGTACAGTGAAAAAGACGCCCGCCAATTAAAAGTTTCGGCCATCTCCAAGCATAATTTAGGCTTGTTTGAGCGCTTGGGCTTAACTGCGCACTGGCAACCCAGTCGCATTGGCTACTATGACAAAATGCGCGTTTGGGATAACCACTCCACCGGTGAGGTTGATTTCAGTGGTGAGGGAAATCAAGTGCTTGGCGCCATGCTAGAAAACAATCAAATCATAGCCGCCGCCCAACAGGAGGCCAATAAACACAACAACATCGAAGTGTATTACGCCGCTGCCATTGCTGCATTCGAAGACACTGAAAGAAAAGTTCTCTTAAGGCTGGATGATGACACCCAAATGAGTTGTTATCTCATGTTGGGTGCCGATGGTGCACGCTCAATGGTCAGAACTCAACTGGGTATTGAAACCCAACAAAAATCCTACCAACAACAGGGCTTGGTGTGTTACCTGCAGATTGAAAACGCACCGGCAAAAACAGCCTTGCAAGCATTCAACTCTGGTGGTCCGGTCGGTTTACTGCCCATGAATGGCGGTTTGTTCTCGATGGTTTGGAGCTTGCCTGAAGATCAGGTGGAGCAATGGCTCAAGGCTGATGAAAGTCGGTTTATCAATGGCCTCAAAGTACACATCAATCGTGATTTTGGAGACATAGAGCTGTGCAGTGAACGACAGGCTTTCCCACTCAATAAAACCTATGCCCAAAGCTTCTACAAAGGCCGTGTGGCGTTACTTGGCGATGCGGCTCACACCATCCACCCGTTGGCAGGCCAAGGGGTTAACCTTGGATTTGGTGATGCCGAGTGTCTGGTAAAGAAGTTGAATCAGGTCAGCTTAAAAGATGCCGATGAACTGGCTCGAGCCTTGAGGAAGTACCAAAGGGTACGCATGGCCGAAGTACACAAAACGGCTGAAACCATGCACGCCCTGCATCATTTGTTCACCAACCAAAGTGCTCCAGTTAAAATGCTCAGGGCTTTTGGCATGAACCGCGTGAATCAAATCAAGCCCCTGAAGCAGTGGTTGTTGAAGCAGGCGGGGAGTTGAGTGGCTAGCAATTCAAATTAATTTAAACATGGCAATTTTAGACCATTAAATATTTTGTTTGTATTTCAATCTATTTGAGGTGATAAAATTAATTATTCAGCTGTAAGAATGAGGCAGAAGTCATAATGCTTAAGAAGGATATTGGTTGTCATATGCTATAAAAGATTTAGGGTTTTATTATAAAATAAAGAATGAACAAAACTGACTTTAAAGAACATTTAAGAAAACAACTTAGCTTTTTAAAAAATTCATGTAACAGCTATGATTCAGGATTTCATGAAGAGGCAATAAGAATAGCAACTGTAATTAGAGTTCTTTTACACCAAACTAAGTCTTCCAATTCTTTATTAACTCATTTAAATGCAACATCGACTAACCTGCTTTCTACATCAGTCCCACCCTCTGAAAACTCAATTGGTCATATTGGAATGGGAGCACTTGTTTTAGGTGGTGGGGAGGCTAAATACATACCTAATCTTAACCATGGACCCCAGCATAAATATATTCCAGTTAACGATTGGTGGAATCAGATTATATATATACTTCAGACACAAACAATACTAAGAAGAAAGGATATTGTTCTTACTGCTGCTAATAAAGATGGTGGTGCTCATATAGATAAATCATTAACGCCAGAATATGAAAAATTAGCTGAATCAGGTTCAATTGCATCTTTCCATTATTATGAAAATGAAAAGCAAGTATTAAGACTGACAGATGATGCACATTTGATAGCTCTGCGTCAAATGGCTTATGAGTTGCTTAATAGTGATGAATTAGTTGACTTAATAAAAAATTAAGCTCGTTCAAAACTTCCACAAAATATCGTTTGTTTTTAAACAAAGTTCTGTATTTTTAGTAGTTCTACAAGCTAGAAGAATCGTCGTACCGGACTCAGGTTCGGTAACGACCCACATTGATTAAAAATATACAGAACGTCTTAAAACAAAACCGTCGTCACTGCGAGGAGCCCCGGCGACACCCAATCAAGTTGAGTGCAGGCTGTGGCAATACCCAAAGGGGCAGACCCTCTCATGAATCTGCCGAGATACTATTTTTGAGATTGCGTGGCCTGTTGGAGATTGCCGCGGTCGTCCCTCCCTCGCAATGACTGGTTTTTTTCTTAAAATAAATCTTCAGACAAATCCTGCCAGTCAGGATTGTCAATTTCAATCAATTGAATCTTTTTTTGTCTGGAGCCAGCCTTGATTTGCTTTTCTCTTAAAATGCAAACTTCTACATCCGCTCCTACTTCAAAGTAAACCAACTTGTTGCAGTTGTATTTGGCAGTGAAGCCCTTGAATGACTTGTTTTTGTGTTGATATATGCGGCTTTCTAAATCGCTGGTAACACCTGTGTATAACACCGTGTTATTTTGATTGGTAACTATATAAACATATCCTTGTTTCATAAACCATTGGTGCTTTTTTTAAAACATTAAAGTCTCTATTTTGATACCCTCATTTCGAGCACAACTTAAAACAAAACCGACGTCATTGCGAGGAGGAACGACGTGGCAATCTCTTTCAGCCCACGTATTTAGAAATCTCAACAGATTAGTGAGATTGCCACGTCGCTGGGGCTCCTCGCAATGACGTTCCTTCGTATCAATTTTATTGCCCGCGATTTATTTTTCTACTGCTTAATAATACTTCCATCACTCTTTGCAATCAACACCACATCGGCTTTGCGTTGAGCGAATAGGCCGTTGGTGACCACACCTGGGATTTGGTTGATTTTATTTTCCAGTTCTACTGGATCTAAAATCTTCAGGTTATGGATGTCGATGATTGGGTTGCCATTGTCAGTCACAAAGCCTTCGCGATAGATCGGTTGGCCGCCGAGTTTAACCATTTGGCGGGCAACATAACTGCGGGCCATGGGCAGTACTTCAATCGGCAAGGGGAACTTGCCCAATAAATCAACCATTTTGCTGTCATCAACAATACAGACAAATTGTTTACTGGCAGCGGCGATGATTTTTTCACGCGTCAGGGCACCGCCACCCCCTTTGATTAAGCGGTTGTGTGCATCACTCTCATCAGCGCCATCAATGTATAAGGATAAATCTCCGGTTTGGTTTAATTCCATGACCTTGAAGCCAAGTGCTTGTAGGCGCTGGGTAGAGGCTTCAGAGCTGGATACCACAGCTTCAATGCGGTTTTTTACCTGTGGCAGTAAATCAATCAAATGATTCACTGTAGAGCCGGTGCCGATCCCAATCACCATATCAAAATCGTTGATGAAGGTGAGGGCGGCTTCGGCAGCCTGTTGTTTGAGTTGGTCTGAGTTCATAATTTGAATTGGCCTTGCTCTGTATATAAGTAATTCATTCTAACATCCCAGTTCTGGACCGGCAATTGATCATATTGCTGAAATTGATAGCCAACACCTGCCAACTGTGGATGTCTGCCGGTCCCGTTGTTGGTGGCAAAATAGCGGTCATAAAAACCACCACCCATACCCAAGCGATTGCCAAGCATATCAAAGCCAACCAGGGGCATCAGACACAGATCAAGTTCAGCGGCTTGAAGCGAATCGATGAAGGTGGGTTGGCTGATGCCGAAGCGGTTTTTTTTCATGTGTATTTTGGTGCTGAATGCTTGGAACTGCATCTGCTGACCTTGAATGCTCGGTAGGTAGTGTTGTTTGTCTTTAACTTTCAGCAGGCCAGTTATATCTGCTTCACCATTGAATGGCCAATACAAGGCCACGTGCTTGGCTTGTTGATAAAGTGCTGAACCAATGATGTGATCAGTGATTTTTTCACTCAACAATGCCGATTGTTGTGCAGTGAGGTTTTTTCTTTGGGCTAATAACTGTGACCTGATGGTGGTTTTATTCATCGGTATAAATGGTGTCAATTCGAAATGAAATACTCAGGTGCGAGAAAAAGGAAATAGGATGTTGACCACATGTGCCGTTGTATACTGGCGTCCTTGGTACCAAAGGTACAAGGCGGAAAACCAACAACTGGCTAAGGCTTCTCACTACGAGGTGAGCATGCGCACTGACAGCTATAAAGTTCCCCTGTTAAACATAATTAGGGCCAAGGCATATGCGTATACCTCGAACACGGCAGTCAACACCATTACGCCAATCTTAGTCCTTTGCCATGGCTTGTTCAAGTTTATCGTTGAGTTTTTTAACCGTGGACAAAACTTCAACATCATAATGCTGATTGATGGCTTGTGATTTGATCAGTTCATGCGATATATTGAGAGCTGCCATCAAGGCAATTTTATCACTGGCCATGGTGCCGTTTTTGCTTTTAATCTCATGCATGGTTTTGTCCAAATGATCAGCAGCGGACAACAATGATGGGCGCTCATCTTCATCACATGCGAACTGGTACTCTTTATTGAGGATGCGAACGGATATTTTGGTTTGGCTCATGCGGTTTGCTCCAAAGTTTTGAGGCGTGATATCATCGACTCCAAACGTGTTCTGGCTTGGTCGTTCTTTTGCATCAACTGTGATTTTTCGTGGGTTAATTCCTCTAACTTGTTTTTCAATGCGTTGTTTTCCGCTTTAATTTTAGCCAATAAATCAATCATCTGATCTGTGGTTCGTTCTAAAAGTTTTATATCATCCATCGTCATAGCCAGGTTAGATTAATGTGATTGTTTTTCTTGTTATTATCCCAGTGGTTGTGAAGCAGTACTCACAGACTGTTAAATACCCGAATAAATATAGTTTGTTCACCTCTAAAGGTCAACAAAGATATGAGAAAATTAACACAAGTTAATGAAAAATATCATAAAATACGCAGTAATTTAATAGATAAATAACAAAATGATTCCCTACCAGCCCTTTGCTGATCACTTGAAGTCGATTGCTGTACTGGCTTCGCCATCTGAATTGCATGCCCAGGCATCTGCTGTTTTGTGCGCCAATAAGGCGGCTTCTTTTGAAGTTTGGCTGAACCAAATGGTCAATGAATACTGTGTTGCAAACCCCCAAGATGCCAATTTTAAAATGGTTATGTCTGCGGTGTTTGATTATGCCAAAGAACAATTGAGTAAAGATGATTACTCTTATCAGTTATTGCTGCCACAAGATAACAGCAGTTTAGCTGATCGAGTGGCGATTTTGTCTGAGTGGGTAGCTACTTTTTTATCTGCTTTAGGAACCGCTGGTATGGACGAATCTGGTTTGTCTTCGGAGGGGGCTGAATTCATCAGGGACATGGAACAAATTGCCCGAATTGAAAATGATACTGACGAGGTTTCTGGAGAGGAATTGGACTTCATTGAAATCACTGAATATGTTCGCACAGGAGTGATGATGTTGTTCATTGAATTGAATGCCGCTGCAGTCCACTCCAAAAGCATAAATTAATCAATAAAATACTTGCAAGTAAACAGGTAATTAAGTACCATTCCCGCTCTTTGTGAATGGCGTGGTCTGTAAGCACATTTCAAACGTGAAAATTATCAGACGAAGCCCAATAATTAGAATAGAATAATATGAAAACATTTAGCGCAAAAGCAGAAGAAGTCAACCGTGAATGGTTTTTGATTGATGCTGAAGGTAAAACTTTAGGTCGTATGGCCTCTGAAATTGCTTTAAGGCTCCGTGGTAAGCACAAACCAGAATTTACACCTCATGTGGACACAGGTGATTACATTGTTGTTGTCAACGCTGAAAAAGTGGCAGTAACTGGTAATAAACTGAATGATAAAATGTATCATCATCACACTGGGTATGTGGGTAATTTGAAATCTATCAAATTGAAAGATATGTTGGCCAAACAACCTGAAAGAGTGATTGAAAAAGCAGTTAAAGGCATGTTGCCGAAAAACTCTTTAGGTCGTGACATGTACCGTAAATTAAAAGTTTATGCAGGTCCAGCACATCCACATGAAGCTCAAGAACCAAAAGCTCTAGAAATATAAGACACCGAGGTAAAAGAATATTATGGCAACACAACAATATTATGGAACAGGCAGAAGAAAATCATCGTCTGCACGTGTGTTCTTAACGCCAGGTACTGGTAAAATCATAGTTAATGATAAAGACATCAACGAGTATTTCAGCAGAGAAACTGGTGTGATGATTGCAACACAACCGCTAGAAAAATTAGGTATGGTTGATCAATTCGATATCAATGCAACAGTTGTTGGTGGTGGAACCACTGGTCAAGCTGGCGCCATTCGATTGGGCTTATCACGTGCTTTGTTAGAATCTGATGACACTTTACGGCCTGCTTTGAAAGAGTATTCATTTTTAACTCGAGATGCCAGAAAAGTGGAAAGAAAGAAAGTCGGCTTACGCAAAGCCCGTCGTTCTGTACAGTTCTCAAAACGTTAATATTACTGCGTTTACAGACTTTACACTAATTAATTAAGAAAGGTCGGTACAATACCGGCCTTTTTTGTGCCCACAAACTTTATCAATGCAGTTACTGAGAACAAACTCACAGAATGACTGTCGGTTTGTTGTTATAGTATCAGCGATTTTTTGCCATTGTTCCGATGATTCGATTTTCAACTGACCTCAGTTCCTTTAAAAACCCTGCATTAACTCTGTTTGTTTATGTAATGGCGTTTTTATTGATGAATGCTTCAATAGGCTATTTGTGTCACAGTTTTTATGACTTTCAACAGCCCATTGATTGGGTTTTGGCTGGTATCTATTTGTGTTTGTCGGTGTTTTCATACTATGTCTTTGTGGTGAACGACCTCAATGCTCACAGCTTTAAGGCCAGAACCACTGCGCTGGGGTTCTTGGCAGTTCACTTGGCTTTAACAGTGTTGATGACATCGTTTATTTTTAACACCCCCATTAAGTTGGTTTGGTATGTGGCTGGTTTGTTGTTAACGCTCAGTTATTTACTGGGATTTTATGGCATCTCTCGTTGGTCTAAACGTCAGCGAGAGTCTCATCAGCAGCTTCAGCAAGATTTGTTAACCGACGAGTTGACTCAACTGTATAACCGCCGGGCTTTGGCCCAACATGCCATCGATGAAGAGTTGTTCGCTCGCAATGCCAATTCCCATATTTCGGTGTTGGTGATAGACATCGATGACTTTAAACCAGTCAATGATCAATATGGGCATGTGGTCGGTGATCGTTTGCTGTTCCAAATCAGTCAGTTATTCAAACAAAAAATCAAAGATTTGGGTGTGGTATACCGCTGGGGGGGCGAAGAGTTTGTGGTCTTGCTGCCGGTGACTGGCTTGTTTGAGGCCAATCAGTTGGCCAATAAGCTCATCAATACAGTTTCAACACAACCATTTAACATCAATGAAGTATCAGAACTCAAAGTGACCATCAGTGTTGGCGTCGCACAATGGCTACAAGGCGAGTCTATATGTAAAGAGACTTTGGAACGTGCAGATAAAGCCCTTTATAAAGCCAAGGCAGCTGGAAAGAATGCGGTTGTGGTTGCGGACTTCAAAGACATCAGTCACAAGGGTGATGTGGTTGTGGCTGATTTTAAAGAAGATCAAACCAAACTGGCATAGGTATTTAGTCACCGAGTTAATATTAATTTAAATTGAGTGATTTAATCCAATCAGCCAGCTATCATTGAAATAATTTTTATTGAATCTTTTTGGCTATGACAGGCTTCAAAGTAGGTGGTTTTTTTGGCTTATTTTTGTGTTCAAGCGCTGTTAATGCAGCAGACTATCTTCACCCCACAGGACTGACTTCAAGCTGGATAGGCTACGCCAGTTTACTGATATTTGTTGTGGCTTATATTTTCGTCATTCTTGAAGAAAAAATTAACCTGAGTAAATCTAAACCAGTGTTGTTAGGCGCTGGTATAATTTGGATCATCATTGCCGGGTCTCAATTAAATAATCCAGACAGTCACATCATTGAGAAAGCCATCAGGCATGATTTTTTGGAATATGCTGAGCTGTTCTTTTTTCTCTTGGTGGCCATGACTTACATCAACGCCATTGCTGAAAGGGGGGGTGTTTAATGCCTTAAGAGATTGGCTCATTGCGAAAGGGTTTTCATACCGACAGCTGTTTTGGTTGACAGGTTTTCTGGCTTTTTTTATCTCTCCTATGGCTGATAATTTAACCACGGCTTTGATCATGTGCGCTGTTATTCTGGCAGTCGGCAAAAATAACAGCAACTTTATTTCATTGAGCTGTATCAATGTCGTGATTGCCGCCAATTCCGGGGGTGCATTCAGTCCATTTGGTGATATCACCACTTTAATGGTGTGGCAAAGTGGCATGGTTGCATTTGAAGACTTCTTTAAATTATTGGTGCCCGCTTTGGTTAATTTCCTGCTGCCGGCTGTCATCATGAGTTTTTCGATAAGTAAAGATCGACCCGAACATAAGGGCATGAGGCAATCCACTCGTATCAAAGCCGGTGGTCTCTGAACATGGTACTGTTGTTTTTGGCTACCATAGTAACTGCCGTAAGTTTTCACAGTTGGTTATTATTGCCACCAGTGTATGGCATGATGTTTGGCCTTGGTTATTTAAAACTCTATGCTTATTTTTTAAGCAGAAAAGTCAAGCAACAACTACTCAGTCACAGCAACGACAACTTGCAACCTAAAGGTGAGAATGAATTTGATGTGTTTGCTATGATTTCTCGGTCAGAGTGGGACACCTTGTTTTTCTTCTATGGGGTCATCATGTGTGTGGGCGGTTTAGGTTATATTGGTTACTTAGCCTTTGCCTCAGAGTTCTTCTACGGCAGTTATGGACCCACCATCGCCAATACTTCTATCGGTATACTCTCTGCAATCATTGATAACATACCAGTGATGTTCGCAGTTTTGACCATGAACCCTGAGATGTCTGAGTTGCAATGGTTATTGGTCACCTTAACAGCTGGGGTGGGTGGTAGTTTACTGTCAATAGGGTCGGCAGCTGGTGTGGCTTTGATGGGTCAGGCCAAAGGACAATACACGTTTTTTGCGCACTTGAGGTGGACACCAGTGATTGCGCTCGGTTACTTTGCCAGCATCTATGTACACTTTTTAATTAATGCATAAAAAAACGCAATGAATCAGTTTTCATTGCGTTTTAAAATTCAGCAGTTATTTAATTGTCAGCCCACAAATGCTTGGTTTTTTTCAGCGATCTTAACCAATAACTTGGCAGGTGTGAACCTGGAACCGTGCTTGGCTTCTAATTCAGTCAGTATACTGAGCACTGTGTCTGCGCCAGTTGCATCTATGTAGCTGAATGGCCCGCCGGTGAAGGGCGGGAATCCCAGGCCCAAGATGGCAGCCAGGTCGCCATCTTTGGCAGCAAACAGTATGCCTTCTTCTAAGCAGTGAACGCACTCATTGACAAATATCAGACCTATGCGATTTTGAATCTCAGCTTTTGAGATGGACTTGCGTTCTTCACCACCAAAGTATTTATAGATGCCTGTGTTGACTGTTTTGCGTCCTTTTTTCGGGTAAACATAAAAGCCTTTACCTGTTTTTCTACCAAATAACTTGGCTTCAGCCAGTTTTTGAACCGTGTCATCTTGTTCGATACCACGATTGATAAACATCTCACCCAATGCGCCACGAGCGATGTGGGCGCCAACATCAATGCCCACTTCGTCCATCAGTGCCAAAGGGCCAACTGGAAAACCCCAGTCTTTCATGGCATTATCAATGTCTTCAATTTTGCCGCCATCGTGCAATACTTTAATGGCTTCATGGGTCAATGCTGATAGCACACGGGTGGTATAAAAACCAGGTCCGTCTTTGACCACCACCACTGTTTTACCTTGTTTAATACCCACATTGGTGGCCATTTGTCGCGCACGTTTGGATGTTTTGTCGGTGACAATCAACTCCAGCAAAGGCATCTTAGGTACTGGCGAGAAATAATGCATACCGACCACATTTTGTGGGTTGGCCGCTTTGGCAGCGATGCTGGCAAGTGGAAGTGAAGAGGTGTTGGATGCAAACACCGTTGTCTTTTTGCAGCGCTTTTCAATGTCAGCGAGGATTCGTTGTTTTAAGTCAATGTCTTCAAACACGGCCTCTATCACCAAATCTGAAGCATTCAAATCATCATCATGGGTGGTGGTTTTTATTTTTGCCATCAAGCGATCTCTTTCAACTGCGCCCATGGCTTTGCGTTGCACCAATTTGCTGAAATCAGACCAAATGGTTTTCAATGCACTGGCCAAGCCCTCGTTGGAGATGTCCTTGAGGATTACGTCATAGCCGTTTTTAATAGAAACTTCAGTGATACCAGCACCCATAAAGCCAGCGCCCAGCATTGATAGGGTATCTACATTTTCTGTTTTGTTGTTGTTTTTGAGTTTTTTGTTTTCCTGCATGGCTAGAAAAAGTCCAATTAAGCTCTTTGAGGCTTGACTGGCATGCAACTCCCCAAAGCCCATGGCTTCAGCTTCTAAGCCTGCTGCTAAACCATGTTCCAATCCCGTCTCAACACAATCTAATATTTTCAATGGGGCCGGGTAGTTGCCGCGGGTTTTGCGCATCACAGTTTCGCGGGCTTTTTTCAGTACGTAATTGCGACCCGCTTTGGTGTTCAAGGCTTTATCAACCAAGCTGGTTTTTTTGGCTGGGCGCTTGATGGGCTTGGCGGCTACTTGCAAAGCCGCTTGTAACAAACCTTCTTTATGAACCAATGAATCAATCAAGCCAGCTTTTTTGGCGCTGAAGGGGTAGATGTTTTTACCCGTTAATAAGGCATCTAAGGCATAGCGTAAGTTGGTTAACTTAACCAGTCGTTGGGTACCGCCACCGCCAGGTAATAAGCCCAGTTTCATTTCTGGTAAACCAAACACGGTTTTCTTATCAGTTGTAGCAATGCGGTAATGACAAGCCATGGCCACTTCTAAACCGCCACCCAAGCAAGCACCATTGATGGCAGCAATGACGGGTTTCTTGAGGTTGGCTAAGCGCAATAAGATTTGGTTGCCTTCGCGCGACAGCTGTTCAACTTGTTTAGAATCATCAATGGCCATTAAATCCTTGATGTCTGCACCTGCAATGAAACAGTTGTCTTTTTTGGAAATCAATACAGCTGCCTTGATTTCTTTGTCTTGTTCAATTTGATCCAACAAGGCGCTGAAGTCATCCAACATTTTAACTGATAAGGTGTTAACTTCTGCGCCAGGTTGATCCATCCAGATGGTGGCGATCTCGTTTTCTTTGGTTAGTGTGTAGTATGCCATGATGTTATCCTATCTTCTTGAGCAGAATTGATGAACCTAAACCGCCTGCTGCACAGGCACTTATGAGGGCGTATTTGCCTTTACTTTCTATCAAACGTCTGGTGGCTGAAGTCAGTAACCTAGAACCAGTGGCCCCAAATGGATGGCCTAACGACAACGACCCGCCTTGGGTGTTGATTTTGTCCATTGGAATTTCTCCGAATGCAGCTTTTAGACCCAGGGAGTTTTTACAAAAATCTGCATCTTGCAAGGCAGCTAAATTAGCCAGCACTTGACCTGCGAAAGCTTCATGGATTTCAAACACGTCAATGTCATTTATTTTTAACCCTGCTTCATTAAGTAATTTTGGCATGGTATAAGCAGGACCCAATAACAACTCTCCTTGTGGGTTTTGACCAGAAAAGGCATAACCTTCGATTACCACCTGAGGTTTAAGTTTGCGCTTTTTGGCTTCGTCTAAATCCATCAATAAACTGACCGCAGCGCCATCAGTGATGGGTGAGGCATTACCTGCAGTGATGGTACCGTGTGGTCTGACAAAAGCCGGCCGTAAGCTGCTTAGTTTATCCAGTGAAGAATTGGCATAAAAAGTGTCATCTTGTTCAATCACTGTGAATTTTGGTGGAATGGACAAGGCGCACACTTCATCTTTGAATACACCAGCGTCCCAAGCTGCGGCTGCTTTTTGATGAGAGCGCAATGCAAACTCATCTTGAGCCTGGCGTGATACACCAAATTTAGCCGCCAATTGATCGGCGTCGGCGCCCATGGTTAAACCCGTTGAAAATTCTGCGATGGCGGGTGCTTCTGGAGCCAGCGAGCTGAATTTAAAATCTTTGAGCACTTGCCAAAAACCTTTAAGGCCCTTGGCTTTTTGTGCTTGTAATAAGGTTTTCTTTAACTTATGAGTTATTCTGACCGGTGCATCCGATGATGACTCAACGCCACCTGCAATGGCCACTTTAACCTCGCCCAGTTGAATCGAGTTAGCGGTGTTGGTGATGGCAACATTGGCCGAGATACAAGCCATGGTGACAGAGTAAGCAGGTGTATTGAGGTTCAAGCCAGCACCAATCATGGCTTCCCGAGCAATGTTTGAGGTTGAGGCGTTTTGAATGACACTGCCCATGGTAACCAAATCACATTCATCTTCTAAAAAAGGATGACGGTGTTTTAAATTGTTGATGGCTTCTCGAGCCAGGTCGTAAGCCTTGAGGTCTTGTGCCTGTCCAGTAGGCGCTTTCATGAACGGCGTTCTTAAGCCGTCAATCACAGCCACTTTTGAATCTTTGAATATCATAAGTTTGCTTGCTTAAAAAGAAAGATTTATTTTCACCATACGCATGCGTATTGTCAAGTGAAATACCGATATAGTGTTATATCTGTAGTCACTGTGTTTGAATTCAATGGGTGGCAGTCATCTGGTGTTTTAATAATTTGTTTTTTGGCGCAGTTTTGATACTCAACCAATTAGGCTTGATGGTCTTCAGTCAATGCGTTTTTATGGGTCTTGAAAATCGCTTTCGGGGCTGCGAAATATATTTAATGTTGGTTTGCAAATATAGCTTGATTTTTTATAAAAAGAGCGTAAATTCAATGGTGAAGACAGTCAGTTTGCAGGCTTATAAGGCTGCAGTATAGTCGATGATTCGACCAGTCAAAATACCTTCAAATTGACCCTTCAAATGTATCAATAATTCTTTAGGAGACACACATGTCTAAAAGTCAAGATGCACAAAAACAAGTCAAAAGAAAAGCTGAAAAAACGCTGAAAGAAAAGCGTTTAGATAAAAAAGCCAAAAGGCTGAGTAAGTAATTCTCTGAAATTTTTGTGGCCCCTGCGTTGCACGCAGGGGCTCAATTCAAGGCGATTTTATATCGCATCACTCAATCACATCACATCAGCGACAGTTGTTCATTGATCACTGTTTTCAGACTTTTTTGCCTGATCTAATGATTGACTGCGAACAGCAACTTCCATAGAATGTCTTTAACAAAATTTTAATTAATAGAGGAGCTGGTCATGAGTAATGTTTGGGTGGATTTATTGGCGCGTTGGGGACATGGTTTATTTGGTATCACTTGGATTGGGATGTTGTACTATTTCAACTTCGTGCAAGGTGAATATTTTAAAGAAGCTTCCAAAGAAGCTTTGCCAGATGTAAAAGCTAAATTAGCCACGCGTGCTTTGTGGTGGTTCCGTTGGGGTGCGATGCTGACTTTTATCACCGGTATCGTTTTGTTGGGTGGCTTGGCGGCTGCAGTCAATGGATGGATATTGTTGGGTGCGCTGATGGGTACTTTCATGATGCTTAACGTGTGGCTGATTATTTGGCCAAAACAAAAAATTGTGCTGGGTTTGAAAGGCGGTGATGTGGCTTCAAGTGCAGCCAAAGCAGGTTTGGCTTCCAGAACCAATGTGTTGTTCTCCGCGCCGATGTTGTTTTGTATGTTTGCCTCCAAACATGGCGCAGCGGTGATGGCTGGTATGGTGCCAGTGGCTTCAGGCATGAGCAACGGTTTAATGGCGGCATTGGCTTTAGCGGTGCTGCTTGAGTTGAATGCCATCTTCGGCAAAATGGGTCCCATGGCCAGTGTCAAAGGTGTGATTCACATGTCGTTGTTATTGACTGCGGTCATGGTTGCTTTGGTGGCCTATTTATAAGCTTAGACTTATTCTTAACAACATTTCATTCGACGCCGGCTGCTTGGATAAATAGGGGCTGGCGTTTTATCTTGTAATCTAAAAAAAAAGCCCAATATCTCACGAATTGCTTAACCTTGACGCGCTTTTATAGTAAGATGCGCGCACTTTATGGCCTATAAAGAAATATAAGAGACTTTTGTCTAACGTGTTGATTTGAATCAGTCATTTAAATAGTGATTCTATTCAATAACTTAGCCAAAGGTCTTTTTATCGTAATTGGGCCAGGTAAAGCTGTTCGGCAGCTTGACCCGCCAAGCCGGTTGGTGAGTACAGGGCAGACAATCAAATCATTTTAGATTTTGTGCAGCAAAACAATCAAAGTGACCATGAAGTTGTCCATGAATCAGTGGCAAAGCGTTTAAGTAATAAGACATGTTTGGTGTGCATGTTTTCACTTTAAAATGGAATAACAGTGAGAACGCGCCAACAACATTCGATTTTTTTAACTTTATCCTCGGATAAATGACGTAAGTGTAATTAACATGACAGAATTAGCTAAATACAGAAACATTGGTATCTTCGCTCACGTGGATGCGGGTAAAACCACCACCACCGAACGAATCCTGAAACTAACCGGTAAAATCCACAAGTTGGGTGAGGTTCATGATGGTGAGTCAACCATGGATTTCATGGATCAAGAAGCTGAGCGTGGTATCACCATTCAATCAGCTGCCACCACTTGTTTTTGGAAAGACCACCGTTTTAACATCATCGATACGCCAGGTCACGTTGACTTCACTGTTGAAGTTTATCGTTCGCTGAAAGTATTGGATGGTGGTGTGGGTGTTTTCTGTGGATCTGGTGGTGTTGAACCACAATCAGAAACCAACTGGCGTTATGCCAATGAGTCAGAAGTGGCTCGAATCATTTTCGTCAATAAACTTGACCGCATGGGTGCTGATTTCTACCGAGTTGTTAAACAAGTTAAAGACGTCTTGGGTGCCACCCCATTGGTGATGACTTTACCGATTGGTATCGAGGACGATTTCATTGGTGTGGTTGATGTGCTGTCTAAAAAAGCCTATGTTTGGGATGACACCGGTCAACCAGAAAACTACCAAGAACAAGACGTACCGGCTGATATGGTTGATAAAGTCAATGAGTATCACGAGCAATTGATTGAAACTGCTGTAGAACAAGACGATGACTTGATGATGGCCTATATGGAAGGTGAAGAAGTTTCTGAAGAAGACATCAAGCGTTGTATTCGTAAAGGTACCATCAACTTGTCATTCTTCCCAACTTATTGTGGTTCTGCCTTTAAAAACAAAGGCATGCAATTAATTTTGAATGCGGTTGTTGATTACTTGCCTAGTCCAGTTGAGGTTGAGCCTCAAGAGTTGACTGATCCTGAAACAGGCGAGCCTACTGGAGAAGTGGCTACTGTAACAGTAGACGAACCTTTCCGTGCTTTGGCATTTAAAATTATGGATGATCGCTTTGGTGCTTTGACCTTTATTCGAGTTTACTCAGGTAAAATCGCTAAAGGTGACTCCATATTAAACTCAGCCACAGGTAAAACAGAGCGTGTTGGCCGCATGGTTGAGATGCATGCTGATGACAGAATTGAATTAGACAAAGCCCAAGCTGGCGATATTGTGGCTATTGTGGGTATGAAGAATGTACAGACAGGCCACACATTATGTGACCCTAAACATGAATGTACTTTAGAGCCGATGATATTCCCTGATCCAGTGATTTCAATCGCTGTGGCACCTAAGGACAAAGGTGGTTCTGAAAAGATGGGTAATGCTTTGGGTAAAATGGTTGCAGAAGACCCGTCGTTCCAAGTTGAAACGGATGAAGACTCAGGTGAGACTATTTTAAAAGGCATGGGCGAGTTACACTTAGACATTAAAGTGGATATTTTGCTGCGTACTTTCGGTGTTGAATTGGAAGTGGGTGCGCCACAAGTGGCTTACCGCGAATCAATCACCAGTAAAATTGAAGACTCTTACACGCATAAGAAACAATCGGGTGGTTCGGGTCAGTTTGGTAAGATTGATTACACCATTGAGCCAGGTGAAGTGGGTTCAGGTTATGTGTTTGAATCAACTGTAACGGGTGGTAATGTACCGAAGGAATACTGGTCAGCGATTGAAAAAGGTTTTCACAGTTTGATGGTAGAAGGTCCATTGGCTGGTTACCCACTACAAGACTTGAAATTCACTTTGCAAGATGGTTCATACCATGCAGTGGATTCGTCTACCATGGCGTTTGAAGCAGCTGCTAAAGGTGCTTACCGTCAATCAGTGAAGAAATGTTCGCCACAAATTATGGAACCAATCATGAAAGTTGACGTGTTCACGCCAGATGATCATGTGGGTGATGTTATTGGTGACTTGAACAGAAGACGTGGCATGATCAAGTCGCAAGATCCAACAGCAACAGCGGTACGAATCAAAGCCGACGTGCCCTTGTCTGAAATGTTTGGTTACATTGGTTCATTGCGTACCATGACTTCAGGTCGTGGTCAGTTCTCTATGGAGTTCTCGCACTACAACCCATGTCCAAATAACATCTCTGAGCAGGTGATAGCGGATGCCAAAGCCAGGGCTGAAGCCAAAGCTAAGTAAGTTTTCTGTTAAAAGAAATCAAAAAGGGCTGCCCAGTGGGTGGCCCTTTTTTTGTTGCCGATGATGTGATAAAGTAAGTTAATTATTTGGTTAGGAAATATAAGATGTATGGAAGTGGTTATGCTTTGGGACTGGTTGTTGCCGTTGTTTTTGGCTTGTTTTTGGAATAACTGCGCAGAAAACACCAGCAAAATCGATTGCTGTTAAAGAAACAACAAATAGCTGCTCTGTTACAAAGGCGAATCGATCAAAAAAGACAGGCTTTAAAAGAGCCAAGCACGAAAGACAAGCAGCAGTTAAAGATTAGTTGAACAATTTTTCATGAGCATCGACTAAAATAAATTGATGAAACCCAGTCAACCCATCAATTTCAAAACCAAGCTCAATGTCAATCGACCTTACGACAAGCAAGATAAAGTCATAGACGACCCCAAGAGGATTGAATATGCCTTGGAGTCAGACCGGGGACGCATCATCAATTCAGCTTCTGTCAGGCGCCTGCAACAGAAGACCCAAGTGTTTCCCTTAGAACGCAATGCCGCGGTCAGGTCGCGCTTGACACACTCCTTAGAGGTACAACAGAACGGCCGTTACATCGTTAAAACCATTTTTGCTAAATTGGCAGACGCTGAAAACAATCAAATTGACACTCTGGGACTGACTGGCTTACAGCCTGCCGTTGAGTCTTTGGTGGAGATGGCTTGTTTGATGCATGACATTGGTAATCCGCCGTTTGGCCATTTTGGTGAAGTGGCCATTTCAGAATGGTTCGCGCAGCATTTGATGGGTTTCACACCATTTAAAGCAGCAGAGAATCAAGATTTGGCCAAGCAAATGCAGCGTGATTTACAGCAGTTCGAAGGCAATGCGCAGGCCATCCGTTTGACTTTTTCATTACAACAGATGAACCTGACCTATGCGCAATCGGCCAGTATCTTGAAATACACACGTGCCGCCTATGCGCCCAAACCCAATAATAAAGATCCATTGAACTACCTGCAAAAGAAGCCAGGCTTCTATTTATCTGAGCAAGGCTTTGTGGCAGAGATGCTAGATCAGCTTGGTATGCAAGCTGGCCACCGTCATCCTTTCAGTTATGTGATGGAAGCGGCTGATGACATCGCCTACTGTTTGGCTGATTTAGAAGATGCGGTAGAAAAGGGCATTTTGGGCTTGGATGAATTGACTCGCTTGTTAAAACAAACCTTTGTTGAACAGCAAGGCGATTTACATGCGGTCAATATTTTATCTTTCAGAAGAAGGCACAACAGTTTTAATGAAATCCTGTCACTGGCCAGTGATGCAGCTGCTAAACCTAACACCATCAACCACAACCATGCTTACTTTGTGAAGCTGCGGGTTAACCTGATTCATCACCTGATTGATCATGCCAGCCAACAATTCATTGATCATTTACCACAGGTTTATGCGGGTGACCTGAATCAGGCCTTGCTAGAAGATGGCAGTGTGGCTCATCAAATTGTACAAACCTTTAAGCAAGTGGGTTACCGACATGTGTTTAATCACCAAGAAGTGCAAAACTTGGAGTTACAAGGTCATCGCATCATAACTGGCTTGTTGGATATTTATCACCGCTTGTTGAAGTTACCTGCCAGTGAGTTCAGAGCTTTGACAGCGGGTGATAGTCAGGGTATGAGTTATGCGGCTTTGTTATTGAATCGTGTCGATAACAAAATCATCAAAGCCTACCACCAGAGCATTGCTAGCCACAACTCAGATTCAGAGCTGTGGGAGTTTTATTTCCGTTGTCGTTTGGTGCAAGACCATTTAAGCGCCATGACTGATCACAGTGCCTTGGATGAATATAAATTATTGACAGTTGCTGATTGAAGGTAGTCACATGCAGATACTAAAAAGGCCAGTTAAAAACTGGCCTTTTGCATTCAGGGGATCAGTACTTATTCAAAACCATTGGCAAAAATCAAATCATTGTCAACCACCGAGCAGCTGCCACCGACAACAAAGATACATTCAACCCATTCAGGGTGATCAATGAATGGGTTGCGGTTCAATTGTTTACCAAAAACAATGTCGTTGCGGTTCCTTTCGATGTCATCCACCGGATCAGCCACATGCCACTCAAGCAAAGTAGAAAGTAAGCCCATGTAAGGATCGCCAGTGTTGATTAAGCTGGCATTATCGGTCAGCTGAAGGTCGACTTCTCCAGTTGTATCACCCGCATAGCGCACATCCATATAGAACATGGCACGTGCCACATCGCCTTTGCGGAAATCCCAAACTTCAAAAGAATTGGCATCAAATAAATTAACATCATTAACGCCACCACCAATGGTGTCTGTTTGTGGGGTGTTGGGGTTTTCATGTGCGTCAGTGTCACGGCTGTTACAACCGCTGGAACAGTCATCAAAATATAAGTTACCACGGTCACTGTTGTAACCCACATCCGATAACATTAAATGATGGGTGTCAGTTCGCGCTGCGTTGTCATCGCCTAATGCACCTGAACTGAAGCCATAGGATTGTGGCCAAGTGTGTTCGCGGTTGTAGGCTTGTTGGCCGCCGCCTTGCCATGTGTAATTGTTGTTCTTATAAATCATCCACACTTGTCCTGGAACCAAGGGGTCTTCATCGGCCAGAGAGAGGATATCCCAAGTGTCCTCAGCACCTGAGGAGTAGGGGAAAACCACATGGTCATCAATGATTTCATGTAAAGAGTCACGCAAGGTTTGGGCATTGGTTGGATCAGCTGAATCGTAATAACCATCTAAAGTCACACAATTGGCATTGATTGCACCCGGTGAGGGTGTAAAGGCTTTAAAACTGCTGGTATTTAACTGACCACCTGAGCCATTGGTACAACGGATTAAAGATTCGACTGCCGCGTTACCATTGGCAGCCTCGTTGACTTGTGGCTGTCCTGGATTGAGTAAAGTTAACAGTTCATTGTCGTCAGCCTGACCTGAGTCATAGACCACGGCATCCATAAGGTCAGTGGCAGTGATCGGATCACCTACCATGAAGTTGCTGGCATCAGCCACATACAAAGCCACCGCATCGGCACCATCTTCCAAGGCATTGTTGATCAACAAATAACCGTTTGTATCGGTGCTCAAGCCATTTAAACTAATCACTGCGGTAGAAAGGTCCGTATCACCATCATATAAAACTATTGTGTAATCATCGGTGCTGGTGTTGGCATTGCCGTATAACTCAACGAAGTCATTGCCATTGCTCACCACATCGATTTCATTGATTACGAATTGAGCAATCGGTGGGGCAATGTTGGTTGCGGCATTGGGTGTAGGCGTTGATTCACCAAAAGTAAAGTCGGTGTTTTCTGAAGTTTCATCGCTGCCATTGATGCCGTTGCCACCAGTTTGAGATTCAGCACCCTCGCTAAAATCAACCCGTTGCCAACTGTTGCCAGTGGCATGTGCGCCAGCATTAACCACCGATTGTGAATTGATGGCAGTGTCATTGGCGTAGGGTGATTCAATGGCATCAGCATCTGGTCCATCAATAGCTATACCCGTTTTATCAATGGCTTCAACTTTATCTCCCCAAACCACATAATCCAAATCTTGTACCAGATCATCAATTCCATTCCAGTGCAACAGAACAACCACTTCACCACTGTCAGTTAAACCGCCTTGGTCATTGATGGAGCCAGTCACAGCTTCACGCATATTTGGAACCGCATCTGCAGCACCATCTTCAAATAATTCGTAAGTTGGGTCAACGCCGTAAGTGCCGAAAAAAGCATCAGAACCGGCCATAGATATGGTTTGATATTCACCCGAAGCAATAGATGCTCCAGTTGGAAAACGTGAGTAAAAATCAGCAAAACCACCACCGCCACCAGCACCTTCTACGATTTGGTAATAATAAACATTGCCATTGGAAAAGGTGGCATCAGTTAAATACACATCTGATAAATCAATAACATCTACCCCACTGTTGTGAATTTCAATAAACTCACCTGCCGTAGGAGTGACAGTAATTTCTGTGATCAATAAATCTTCAAGCGCAGCTTGAGTTTTGAGAACTGTGCCCATGCACAATAATGTGATGATTAGCTTCATGGTTTTGCGAACTCCGTCATTTTTCGAGGATTATATTTTACCTGTAATTTGGTTTGGTTTTGTGACGTTTTTGTTAAGCAAGAGATTTTGTTTTGGCATTAAAAAAGGCTGCACCAGGCAGCCTTTTAATCAGGAAGTCTTTATTTTAATTCGATTCAAACCCATTGGCGAAAATATCATCTTTGAATTTAATGGGAATCTCAAATACTGCTAAGTTATTCACAGATGCATCGGGCTCAATGCTTGAAACATCTGCTGTGTATCCGTATTTTCCTGGGTCAAATAATTCATCAGGTTGCATGATGACAGTAATTGTTACGCTTTCATCAGGTTCGATGGAACCCAAATCACAAGTACTGGTTTGATCAACTTGGCTACACGAACCCTGGGTGGTGAGTATATTGATTAAAGTGACATCATCTGGCAGGGTGCCTGTGAACACAACATTGTTAGCAGTTAACCCAAGGATAGGCTCCTTTGGAGATTGATTGCTGACTTCAATGGTAATCGCTGTGACCTCCCCTGGATCTGGAAAGTTATCAGGATCGACTTCTTCATCTTGTAAGGTAACATCAACCATTGGTATCACATCAATATTTGCTTGGATGGGGTTAGATGTCAGTGATTGATCATCAATCACTTGCAATGACACCGTTTTAGAACCTGCTGAAAAGTAAGTGTGATCTGCAAAAATCTGTCCAGTACTGTTAAAGGTATTGGTCATGAGTGGGTCTTCAGATGGCTCGTCTGGATTAACTGTTGGGGGGTCGGTCCTACCATTATCAACAGTGCCATCACCCCATGTGATTTGGACAGTGTGTTGTTGTCCTAAATCTGGATCGGTAAACTCAGCAACCAAAGGTAATGGGTAGCCAAGGCCTGCTTGGATGTCATTGCCCACAATTTTACCCTCAATCAAAGGCCACAGTTTTTTCGGCAACAGTTTCGAGTTTTCATCGGTAAAATTAACCACAGGTTGGTCGTTAACGGGTAGTATCTGAATGCTCACAGCGGCTTCATTGGAGTCAAATATACCATCATTGACTTTATAGGTGAATATGTCTTGGCCGGTAAAGTCAGCATTCGGTGTATAGGTGAGATTTTCATCTTGGCCACTTAATGAGCCGTTTTGTGGCTCCATTGTGATGATATAGTCAAGCGTATCTAAACCGTTGAAATCAACGCCTAATATGCCATCAGGATCAGCTGCTGATAATATGATGTTAACCGCCTCATCTTCATCGGTAATCACATCGTCTGCAAAAGATTCTGGCGCCCTGAAGTTTCTATTGATGTCAATGGTAGCTGTACCAACATTACTATCAACCAAGCCATCGTTGGCCACATATGAAAAGGTGTCTACACCTTGAAAATCATTATCTGATGAATAGGTGACTGTGACACTGTCATCTGTGATTTCTTTGAAAGGAGCGGTTTCAAATACATGCATCAATTCACGGTCATTGTCCAATACATAGAATTGGGTTGAATTGACACTGATATCCAAAGGTCTACCCATGTCACCGAGCACAAAGCAACTACCATCACAAGTTGAAGCGGCTTCTCCAGCATAATCTCCTAATGGTGAGAAACGCTGCACCCGTGAGTTATCATAGTCAGTGACATATAAAATGTCATTGGGATCCAATGCAATGCCTATAGGCACATTAAATTGGCCTTGGCCACTGCCATCAGTTATCAATGTTTCACAAGGGGTGCTATCACTACAGCTGTAACCAATACTGCGTTGGTTCTCTTCATCACAGCCAGGCCCCGATTCACAGCGTCCCATCCAACCAATGTGTTCGCCTATGCTGATAGAGTTGCCATCGTAAGTGGTGGCAGCAAATTTATGAATGCGATCATCACCTGAGTCAACCACATACAATTCACCTGTGGAATCGATTTCAATGTAAAAACCACGGCTGCTGCTGCCAGCAACAGATGGATTTCCAGATAAAAAGTTTTCAGCATTTTTGAGCGTTCCTAGGAATGCTGGATTAAAATTGCCGTCCGCACCATCAAAAATATACACGCGTCTTTTATCAGTGGCAAAAATCAAACCAGTTTCACTGTCCATCGTCGCACCCAGTAACCTGGGGTTCCCTAAACTGACTGGAATGGTGTCTAGCTTCCAGCTGTCTATGCTGTTCAATTGTTGGTCGTATTTATTCAAGAATAATTCATCAAAGCTGCTCCCCGGTGTCACGGCATAAATAAAGCCATCTGCATCCATGGTGATGCGTTTAACCGACTGATTGATGCTTATTTGATCTTGGTATATGCCATCAGCATCCCATTTCGATAGACGAGGAGAGGGCGTAGGTAGTCCACTGCCGCATTGCCAATACCTGTCCAATACATAAGAAGTTCCTGTATCATCGACATGCACAAATTCAGAATCGTAGACAAAATCTATTGGGATGGGTTGACTGTTATCACAAAAAGCCACATCTAAATCGGCAGCAGGGGTTGGTGAATTGCTCAATATATTTCCCACAACAGTTCCAGGCCTAACTCGATAATCTTCTATGAAATAGGGCATCAAAGGAGCCACAAAAAAACCATTATTCGGTAATGCAGTGATTTTAAATTTTAATGGATCAAAACGACCCGACAACAAATCATTGTCATTGCCGGACAATTCCAAATCGATGTGTTCAGAGGTTAAGCCACTGGCACTGGTGTCAGATACCATTGGCGCTGTATTGGTGCCAGGTGTTTTAACAGTAATCCATTGGGACTTGCTGTCACTGTTTCCTGAACTGTCAGTAGCCGTCCATATGACTTCAGTACGGGTATCTGGATTAAAGCCACTGCCAATTGTATTATCAATAGTTGGGTTGGGATCAGCAACATCAAAAACCACAGCGTTACCCACATCGAAGTCGTCTGTTATAGCAGCGACATTTGACTCAATGACACGGCTTGGAGGTGCCAAAATAATGGGCGCTCGGGTGTCTTGAACTGTGATGTTTTGCACCACAGTAGCGAGACCCAGATTTGCACCTCCTAGAGGGCCTGTATCAATGGCTTCCCATGTGACCTGAGTGGTACCAATTGGAAGAATAAATGGCGCATCATTGCCGACAATAACCGGTTGACCACAAGGGTCTGATGCAGTTATGGTGGCCCTGAGTTGGTCCTTATGAACATCCCATCGTTCACCGCCAAAGCTATTGGCTTCCAATGGCGCTGGGTTTTGATCAGAAGTTGAGATGGTTGGTGGATTGACGTCATATACTATAAAGGGTCTGGTTTGCGTGTGCGTGGCTGATGTCTGAGGTAAATTGGAATCAATTTGTCCAGCTGCAATCAGGCCAGCTTCAACACCAGCATTTAACAAAAATTCTTTACCAATTTTGGCAGCCCTTGCTGCACTACCAGGCTCGGTGGCTAAGAATGATGATGAGTATTTGATTTCATTAGTAAATACAAACAACACAATGGGGATAGCAATATCAATCAATGGATCTATTTGTGTGTTGGCTTGCCATTTAATACCGTGATTTCCTGATGGAAAAATAACTGATTTGTCACCTTCACTCCAAGGGTCTAAATATGCGTGATCTACCAATAATTCAACTTGGGCATTGGCATGTTCAACCCAAGGCACTTGGTTGTTACTGAAAGCGCCCCAGTTTTCAGTTAAGGGTGTGATGTCAAACAAGCCAAATAAGTTTTCATATGTGGCTGCTTTTTGCGGTAGCTCAAAATCATAATGACAGCCATCTGGACTGTTAGGTATGACGCCATCGGGTGTGGGCGCAATCAAAGAAGCCGGTAAGGATTTAACTCTGATATCTATAGGTATGCTGAGTAAATCTGCTCCCATGCCGATGGGGCCAGGTAAAAAAGATGTGGGTAGTAAAGTCAAATGAGCGCCGGCCCATGCTTGATAAGCTTCGCGGTACCCTTGGTTGTCTTCTACTTCAGTTTGGCCTTTCCCTGCAAAGAAAACTGCAAGGGAAATGATCGTTGCTTTTAGGGTATATTTTAACTGCATTCGTTTTTCCTCATAATTAATTCAGTGGCCATGTATACATCTTTAGAATGTTTTAATCGTTTTTGCCTGTGTTATGTCTTAAAGCAATATCTGTATTAAAAACCCTCATTTATTTTTGAAAAAATTATTATTATGTAACAGGGTTAATATGCTAATGTAACCAAATGTGTGCTGATTTAATCAATCAAAAAGAGTCTTTAGATGAAGAGATATACCAACAACTGAGGTCGTTGGCCCGAAAGATGATGGCCAAAGAAAGGTCGAATCACACCTTGTCTGCAACCGATCTGGTTCATGAAGCATTCGCAAAATTATCGGTTGGTGATTTGTCATTCAATGATCAACAACATTATTTTTATACCTTTGCTCGACAGATGCGCCGGGTGTTGGTGAACTACGCTATCAAAAAAAATCGGCAAAAAAATCAGGCAGAAGTTTTACATTTTTCTGATTCAATGGGCTTGGCCGAGAACAATTTTGCTGACTTCACTCAAATTGATCAAGCCATCAATCATTTAGAAAATTTAGATCGGCGCAGTGCCAGAACCATAGAATTGATCTATTTCACCCATTTGTCTCAAGCACAAGCGGCGGAATATTTAGGCGTTTCTTTAGCCACTTTAGAACGTGATTTAAAATTTGGTCGGGTCATCATTCAAGAATTTATTGACAACCTCACTTAACCTCAATGTGTGTAAATTATGAGCGAAAATTTTGGCAGTGATCTTAAGGCATTATTTAATGCTTGTATAAATTTTCCCGTTGATGAACAAATCAAATTCATTACCACCAGCGATTATTCAGAAGCAGTCAAACAACAAGTACTGAAGTTACTGAATTATTCTGGGGATATAGATACGGAATTGTCACAAGTAATTTTAGACACAGCTCAACAAGGTTTGAATTTAAAACCAATCAATGAAAGCGAAAGAATTGATCAATATAAGCTGATCAAAAAAGTAGGTGAAGGTGGTCAAGGTGAAGTCTGGCTGGCAGCCAGAGCCGATGGTGAATTCAATCACCGCGTAGCCATTAAATTCATCAAATCATCTGCCACAAATAAGGAGTTACAGCGATTTCAAAATGAACGAGAACTGTTAAGTTCTTTGCAGCATCCAAACATTTCAGCCTTGATTGGTGGCGGTCAATACAAGGAGCGTTTGTACATGATCATGGAGTGGGTAGACGGGGTTCCCCTCTTTTCGTACTTAAAAAAGCAAAACCTGAATTTGAAAACCACTTTGAAGTTATTTTTACAAATATGTCAGGCGGTCAGTTATGCCCATTCAAAAGGAATCATTCATCGGGATATTAAACCTTCTAATATTATGGTCACATCTGAAGGCTTGGTTAAGTTATTGGATTTTGGGATCGCTAAACCCATTGATGCTGAAATGACTCAGACGCAAAGCGATGCCATGATGACTTTTGCTTATTCAAGCCCAGAACAAATCAGAGGGCATTCGGTCACCACTGCCACCGATGTTTATGCCTTGGGTTTGGTGCTGTATGAATTGTTGACTTCACAAGTGGCACAAAGCAGAACCACTGAGTCTCCAGCAGAGTATGTGCATATCATTACCGATGTTTCACCACACAAACCATCGGTACAAGTATCAGGAACATCAGATGAAAATAGACGGTTCAGCGCCAAGAGTTTACAAGGGGATTTAGATAATCTGGTGATGATGTGTATCAGAAAAGAAGCTGATAGGCGATATAAAAATGCCGATGAAGTTATTAATGATGTGAATAATTACCTTCAATCACAACCACTTTTAGCCAGTGGTGACAGTGCATTCTATAAAGCAAGTAAATTGTTAAAGCGCAACCCTTTGGCCTCTCTTTTAACCGCAGCTGTATTGGGGTTCTTGGTTGTTTTACCTGTTTTGATGTATAACAACAGTGTCAGGTTAGAAGCTGAACGAGATTACGCGCAACAACAAGTATTGATAGCCACAAAAACCTCAGACTTTTTGACCACACTGTTTGAGTCAGCTTCACCCTTGGGTTCAGGTGGTAAAGAAATCAGTCTCACCGATGTCTTGAGTCAAGGTGAGAAGCAGTTATCTGCAGGTCTTATTGACCAACCTATAGTTGAGGCCAAATTGTCTATGATCATGGCTTCTATTTATCATCATTTAGAAAACACACCAAAGTCGATCGAGTCTTATCTAAAGGCAGTGGCAAAGTATGGTCAAGCAGAAGAGTTTGATGGTTTGTTGGCGGCACAGGGACAGTTGGCTTTGATGTATTTTCGAAATGACCAAGTAGATGAAAGTGAAGACATGTTTGAACAAGCTGACAATACAGCCGCTTTAATTCCAGATACGAGGGCAGTGGTTTTGCATCAGACTCGAAAAGCGACTGTAGAAACAGAAAGAGGGCAGCGTGAACAGGCAGCATTGGTCATTAAAAAAGCATTTCAGGACCTAACTGATGAAAATCTTCAAGATGACGAATTGATGGGTCGACTGTACCATGTTTGGGGTGAGGCCATAAAATATTCTGATCAAGTGAAAGCACTTGAGTTTGCTGAAAAGTCTGCTTACCATGTCAAGCAACAATTAGGTACCACAGTTCATCCATTTTACCTACAGAGAATTAATAGCCAAGCAGTCAGATTGATGAGGTTAAATAGACATGAGGAAGCCAAAAATGTTTTAGATGAAGTGCTCAAAGTCAGTGAAGCGCTGTATTCTAAGGACCACCCAAAATATGCTTCTTATTTGTCGGAAAAAGGTGGTTTTTTACATGACCTTGGATATTTCTCAGAGGCTGAAAAAGTTTATACCCGGTCTCTTAATATTTATCGCAACCATTATGGAGAAAATAATTACGAAACAGCAAGAATGATTAATAATTTAGCTTATCTATATGAGGATATGAATTTATATCAAAAAGCCAAACCATTGTACGAGCGATCAGTTGAACTGAGGTACGAACTTGATCCGAAAAATAACATGAGAGTTGCCAGTTCAAAATCCAATCTAGCCAGGTTACTGAGCAAAATGAGTGAATATCAAAAATCCGAGATTTTGTTAGATGAGTTGATGCCATTTTATCAATCTCATAAACGCAAAACCCTCTATAACGAAATAACGCGGTTTGCTAATTTAATTGGTGACGGAAACACAGTTAAAAACTGTGAAGATGCATTGAATCAGTTACAGTTGATTGAGCCTGAATTGGCTAAAGAATCCGCTAAAGGTTGGCGTCGCTTGGGAGCGGAAGTTTGGATCAGTGGTTTGTTAAAACGGTGCAATCATGAAGCTTTAGCATCCCAGTGGTTATTAGCAGCTGTTGAAAAATCAAACGATGTGTATCAAGCTGATTCAGAAGGGTTTCAATACATTCAAAGCACCTTAACTGATTGGGGGCTAGATTAAAAAAAACAGTAAAGTCGTAACTTATCAGGTTCTCCTTAACGACTTTACTGTCATGTTTATATTCTCATTCAGCCTCTTGGAGTAATGAACTTATCAGCAATGACTAATAAGGCTCCAGCCACCATCAATGCAATACCAATAGTTGTCATCACAAAAAACATTGGCAACCCGATTACAATTAAACCCAGGCCTTTAGAAATAAAGTCTGATGTGATGGGGTGCTTGGCATCGCCTCCCATAAAGTGAGTCAGGATATGATCCAAACTGAATTTTCCGGCACCAGAAAAAATCAGAGGTAACAACAAAATAACAAACAACAAGGGCAGTTTGAAGTTACCAGCGCCTTTGTTGGTGATGGCGTAACCTTCCCAAAGTTGTGCTAATGAAGCATAACTTTCAGGCCAATGCACGGCTGCTGTGGCCACAGCAGTGATAACCAACAGTGACACAGCAGCGAAACGTGTGAATAAGCCTAACAGCAATAAAATGGCAAAAATAGTTTCACCCCAGGCAGCCATGAACCATGAAATATCCGATGGTATGTGGTTGAATGGAAAAGGAAAATTACTTTGAATGCCAGCAAACCAATTGTCGCCATTCAGTTTACTGGTGCCCGCTTCATAAAATTCCCAGAATAAAATCAGACGAATTAAAAAGGCTGGAACCCACTGACCAACTGAATTGAGTCTGCTGGTCAGTTGTACCCAAAAGTTCTGTAAAGCGTGTAGTGACATGTTTTGCTCCTTGATTATCTATTGTCTGGTTTTTTGATTGAAATGATGATGTCCTGATGAACCCATTGATTCAGTGTTTGTAATCCAAATTGAACAAATTGTTGTTTGTCTGGGTGCTGGTGTTGGTCAGCCAATAGTTCGAGTAACTGTAGTCCAGTCAACTGTGAATTGTTTATCAGGTGATCAAGTAACAAAGCCGAAAAAGGGTTCATTACGCTGAAGTGAACTTGGTATTGAGTGTCTCGCCATACCAGCATAAATATGGGCTGCTCAAGCGCCTCTTGAGGTTGAAAACTGCTTTTAATTTGGTGTACTGGATACAGGTAAGTGTTTAATCTGACCAGAGGAGACACCACAGGGATGTCGTTTAATAAATTGTTGTTATCCAAAACACCCGTGTCTTTGACAATTTCAATGCTGTGTTTTTCTAAGTGCAGCTCTAACCATTCATAGTGAGCCAGTTCATACAAAAAGGGTTTGTTTGGATCTATTTGTTGGTGGTCTTTTAAAAACGCCACAAACTCTCTGGGAATCTCTGGAAAATGGGGCGTCTTGTTGTGCTCTTTTTTAAAATAAGCCCTGACCAACTTTAGCCAATCTTGGTCTTTGTATAATGACCTGATGACAGGAAATGAACCACTGAGTAGACCAGACAAGCTGTTGATGAACAGATCGCGATAAATTGCCATACGCCGTTCTTCGATGGCCTCAGGCTTGGGGTTCAGTTCTGGGTTTCTGATGTGAGCAGCAAACTCAATTTGAGCTTGCTTAAAGGAAGGCTTGTTGCTCATGGCTTTGTTTGTATTTGGCTTGTAAGTCATCGATTCTGGCAACCTCAGCCAACAGTTCAGCAATTGGAGGGTAGTTGAAATCGCGTTCTAGCAGGGTAGGGAATACACCATAGGTTTTATAAGTGTATTCAAGTATGTTCCAGACTTTTTCTATCACGGCTGCACCATGGGTGTCGACGACCAAGTCATCCGCTTCGTTGTAGTGGCCTGCAACATGAATATAAGCGATGCGATCGGTTGGCAGTTGATCTAAAAACTGATAAGGATCGTAACGGTGATTGACGCTGTTGACATGGATGTTGTTGACATCCAAGTGTAACAGGCAATCAGCTTTGTTGATGACATGATTGATGAACTCAATCTCTGTCATTTCTGGGTTCGGTTGGGTTAAGTAATAAGACACATTTTCTAGTGCCATGCGCTCACCCAATATGTCTTGCACCCGCATTACCCGCTCTGCCACATAGTTGGCAGCATCTTCAGTGAATGGGATGGGCATCAAGTCATACAACTGTCCGCCATCAGAGCAGTAGGACAGGTGTTCTGAATAAATGGGTGATTTGATTTCAGCTTTGAACTTTTTCAAGGCTTTTACAAACGCCACATTCAGTTCATCAGGTCCACCAATAGATAAGGATAAACCATGTAACACCATTGGATACTGTTCTGCAAAGGTGCGAAAGGTTTTACCGGCTTTACCACCCACAGTCATCCAATTTTCTGGAGCGACTTCCATGAATTGGACTGGGTTGAGGTCGCCGCAAGACTGAAACGGGGACACAAGTCCCCGTCTCAAACCGATACCGGCTCCTGAAAGATTTAAAGTGCTCATTTCAGTTTATTCATTGAGATGAATGAAGCCAATGATTCAGCCGCCGCATTTGCCTTCGCCACATTTGCCTTCGGCTTTGTCGGTTTTGGCTTCGCCAGCTTCGCCACATTTACCTTCTCCGCATTTGCCTTCAGCGTCTTTGTCATGGCC
>CAYGPU010000008.1:158499-169077 GCA_964352015.1 uncultured Marinicella sp. | reverse complement strand
TGCAGATGAATGTGAAAATAATGGCAGTGGCACAATCACCAACAGCAATAACAACATGTCTGATGATGCATTAAGCACATGCCCTGCAGCTTCTACAACACTAATCAGTGCAACAGTGGCACCATTGGCTGATAACGGCGGACCAACCATGACTCATGCACTGTCAGCTGGTAGCGAAGCGATTGATGCCAGTGGAGCTGGTGCAACAATTACCGATCAACGTGGGTTTTCAGCATTTAATACACGAGATATCGGAGCTTTTGAATTCTCAGGTGTAGACAATGATCTTATTTTTGCTCACAGTTTTGAAGCAATCACCATACCTTTCATTGATTGATATGACCCAATTGGCTTGATTTTGAAAGCCTCATTAAAAAATCAGTGTCTCTGACCCCATTGAATTCAGAAAACATTAACAAACTCACCGACTTAAATCAAAATCAACGTCTCTGACCCCATTGATTAACCCCATTGATTACATTGATTCTAAATGAGTAAACCATATCACCAGGAGCCACTTCACGCATAAACTCATAATAAGGGTTCATGGTGCCATTGGCTTTGACTTTTGGAGACCACAAATAACCGCCTTGAGTTTCTTGCTCAAATGTTTGGTTTTGATTGACCCACCAGTAGCGCATTTATTTTTTACAATCCTCATGTATAGGCTTACTACTCGTTTCTTTAATATTTTTCAATTGATGTGAAACGAATAGCTTAAACCCATCATCTATTAACTGTAATTTATCTTGTATATCCTTAAACTCAACCTTAATCTTTTCGTTTTGGTTGTCTAAATCAATGATTAAAGCTTCACAACTTTCTGTCGAATCCGGATTGAACGCTATAAGCATTTCATGAATTAATCTATTTCGCTCTGTAACCATCAATTTAATGCCTTTCTGTAATTCAGACAAATGATCTGCATTTATTTCAGTGTCAAATGAAAAAGACAACCAACCTTTTTCTATGTTCTCAGGATGCTGGTGTATTGGCTCTACATCTAGGTTATAGGTCTCTAAATATTCATTAACAACCTGCCCCATTGTCATTTTTTCATATCTTTTTCTTTTACTTTCTAACGTTTCTGCTAGTTGACTTATTGGACCTTGAAAATTAACTCTACTCAGAAAAAATTTCAACATGCCTTCTATCATTTGAAGATTGTAGACATTCCTGCCAATTTTTTTTAGAGCTGCATCTGACAAATCACTCATCGCTAATTTACATCCTCAACAACTCATCCAAAGTGCTACCATTCTTATCTTTCCACTCAGCCCAGCCATTGGAACTTCTGCCTAATACGACAGAAGATGCTGATGATGGGGATTTAAATAATTGGTCTGAGGTGAATTCATAGGTTTCACCTTGTTTGAGCAAAACTTGTTTATCAATTAAATCAACTCTGAGGGCTTTCGGACCTGTGCCGATGGTTTTGGTCTCCTCAATATTCGCAGTCGAACCAGCCAGCACCAAATAGCCTTCATCAGTCACTATACATTTGGCTTCGGCTTGTTTGCCTTTGCAGTAGAATACTTTTCTTTGTTGGGCTTTATCACCGCGTTTGTCTTCGAAGATGGGATAGCCTAAAGTCGCTAGCAGGACTTTGATGGTATCGAAGTTATCCAGTAAATCGTATTTCCTTGATTCGGATATGGATGGCTCTAATGAACCAGTTCCATTATCTGTGGCATAACGTCCAGCTGCCATGGCTTTGTCCAAACAGTAATGCTCAAGGAATTTGACATCGGTCTTGGTGAATTCGTTGGTCTTGGCCACCGCAATCACACAATGGGTCCAAAAGTCTTTGTTGCGGTTGTGCATCTGCAACCGCTTCCAGCAGTTCTCCCCTTCCCCGATATAAACCTGAGGCTTGCCTTGGTCGTCATCACCAAACAAAAAGTAAACACCCGTGTATTGCGCTATTTCACGTTTAAAAGCTTTGTCCATCGCTGTGCGCGGAAACCAAATGGTTTTGATAAGGCGGTTGGTGAGCTCGGCTTCTTTGACTGAAGTCGGTGAGCCTTCGGGGAGGAAAATTTGGATGGTTTGGGGTTTCATTTTGAACTCAGTTTATCATTTTTGTTCGGAATCAACATCTCTGACCCCATTGATTTGACCCCATTGATTTGTACTGGCATACAAAAACTCCTGAAACCCGATAAACGCTTTTCTGATTGATTTCAAATCGCCTAGATGCATTTTGGCATCTTGTAAGGCGCGATACTTGAGCTGTAATAGGTCAGGCAACTTATCATTGTCCAATTCATAAACACCATTGGTTACGTATTGTTTGAGGACGAAGTCCAGGAATTCTTTTTGGGCGTCGGTGTAGTCTGCGAGTTTAGTTTGTGCTCTGCTGGCACGTTCGGCTCTGGGTACTAAGTCTTTGTGGTATGCGACATAGTTGAGTACATCAAATAAATCACTGTTCTCGCCTCGCACCAACTGCCTTAAGTCTTCTAACTGGTCTTTGGTGTAGCCCTTTTCCTCTAGCTCGGTTAATAACTGGTGTCGGGTACCGGGTTCGCTCCACAGTTTTCTTAATTGTTCTTCGTCTTTGAATAAGCCGGGTAAATCACCGAATAATTGGTTGATGAACTCTTGGGCTGAGATGGGCTTGCCATCTGGGTCCCAGAACATGGTTTTAACTGTACCGTCTATTTCTAGGGCTTTGCCATTGGAGAGTTTTATCCTGACCAGTTGTTTAGGTGGTGTATCACAAACACAAGGGTCATTCTCACATTCGCTGCACATTTCTGGTTCTGCTTTTTCGCAGGCACAGGGCTTTTGGCCACATATTTCACAAGGGGGTCTGGGTTCTGAATCTGAAGGTTCTGGCGCTTCAGGTGGGCCGTCCCATGCGGGGTCTTGAAAGTGTTTATGCGCTCTGGAGTAGTCATAGACTGTGAAGTAGTCCTTGCCGTCGAATAATCGGGTTCCACGACCGACAATCTGTTTGAACTCGACCATGGATTTAACTGGCCTTAGTAGCACGATGTTTCTGATTTCTGGGGCATCTACACCGGTGCTGAGTTTTTGTGAGGTGGTTAAGATGGTGGGAATGTTTTTTTCATTGTCCTGAAAATCCCGCAAGTGATTCTCGCCTATACCGCCATCATCGGCGGTGACGCGGTGGCAGTAGTTACTGTTTTTGCTGTCCGACATTTGATTAATCAGGTCACGGATGTAGGCGGCATGAACTTGGGTGGCACAGAACACCAAGGTTTTGTGGTTCTGGTTAATTAAATCCAAAAACTTTTTAACCCGGTATCTCTCCACTTGCTCAATGATGATTTTTCGGCCATAATCCTCGTAAGTAAAGGTATCACCGATTTCAGCCTCTCCATGGATGATTTCATCGTCTGAAGTGATGGTGTATTCATCGTAATTGGTTTGGATTTCTCTGACCCTGAAGGGTGATAAGAAACCATCATTGATGCCCTCTTTCAGTGCATAGGTATAAACCGGCTCACCAAAGTATTCATAAGTGTCACCATTGACATCGCGCTTGGGCGTTGCGGTCAGTCCCAACTGAACCGCTGGTGAAAAGTGCTCCATGATTGCGCGCCATGAAGATTCGTCATTGGCACCACCCCGATGACATTCATCAATGATGATTAAATCGAAGAAGTCAGCTGGATACTGTCCAAAATTAAATGATGGCTGGTTATAAGCTGTTTGTTCTTCAGCTGCCATTGGATAATCCAACTCTTCTTCCTGTAACACTTTACCTTGTTGCACCTCAGTCATGAAAGTTTGGAAGATGGTGAAAAAGATGTTGGCATTAGTCGGTACTTTGCCTTTTTTTCTTATTTCATCCGGGCTTATTCGTACTTTGATGTTTTCATCGATGACATCGAAAGCATTAAATGAGTTAAAAGCCTGATCGGCCAAGATGTTTCTATCAGCCAAAAACAAAATACGTGGTTTGCGCCCGCCATCCCTTTTTAAGTTCCACTGCGCATGAAACAGTTTCCAGGCGATTTGAAAAGCGATGGCGGTCTTTCCTGTGCCAGTGGCTAAAGTAATAAGGATTCTGTCTTGTTTCGCAGCAATGGCTTCCAGCACCTTACTGATGGCATTGTTCTGATAGTATCGTGGCTGCCAAGTACCACCACGGTCTTCAAACGGCACCGCAAATAACCGTTCTCGCCACAGCGCGATTTCTTTCTTGTATTCTTCAAGCGGTGATGGAAAAGTCATTTCCCACAATTCATCGGGTGTGGGAAACCGTTTCACATCACCTTCAGTCCCTGCTTCCATATCAATGCTGTAAATGTGTAAGCCATTGGTGGCAAAGGTGTAACGGATGTTCAAACGCTCAGCATAGTCCTTGGCCTGACCTACGCCATCTGTGTAATACAAATCCCTCTTCTTGGCTTCAATGATACCAATTCTGTGGTTCTTATATTCCAGAACATAATCGGCCATCAAAGGCTTAGTCCGCCTGCCCTGACCAATCAAACGCCCTTGCGTAATAGGAAATTCCAACAACAAGCGACTGCCCTCAACCTTGCCCCAACCTGCTTTACGCAATGCTGGTTCAATCAGGTCGTGTTTTGTTTGGGCTTCGTTCATATTAAATATTTACTCTCATCTATATCTGGTACTTCAAAAATCATTGGGACATTTGATTTCAAAGCTTTTCCAGCAGCAATAGCTTGTCTGAATTTCAAGTTGGGTAATGTTTTTGCAATCCCTTCTCCAAAGTAATTGGCTAAGAATTCACTACTAGTTTTATCAAATTCCTGAAAAGATATGATTGTATTACACTGTGTTAATACTGTTTTTGAAACATTTGCTGTTCTTTGAGCAATAACCAAGAGGCCTATATTATATTTCCTTCCTTGTAATGCAATTTGGGCAATGCTGTTAACTGCAGCTTTTGATGCAAAGTCAGACACTCCAAGAGAAGTTGGTTCTGGAATAATAGTATGTGCTTCTTCTAAAACAACACAAATTTTCTTACCAAATGACTTTTCCTTTTTTGCCAAATAAAACAAAACCCTAAAAAATATTCTTGTATATTCAAGAATTGACCATGAGTTAGATACATCAGGCAATTCAAATATTGATAAAACATCATTCCCTTTTAAAAAGTCCTCCAGTGACTTTTTAAATAATATTGCTGATTCCTTTTTATATCTATCAATAACGGTTTGATCTTTTTTAAACCCCTTGTCTATTTCTTTTACTACGTCGTCTAATAAGCTAAATATTTGAGTTGAATCTTTATCATTTACCGTTTTGCAAGTTTTTAAATCATTGAAGGCATCTATATATTCACCTGTAAAGTCTATACAAATAACTTTAACATTTTCATCTTTTAAATGTTCACGAATCAAGTTTCTTGAAAAGACAGATTTGCCTGTTCCTGTAACACCAAGAACTGCTGTGTGATGAGTCAATGCCAAATTTTTATCTAATATTACAGGAAAATTTGTATTTGGAATATGTCCAATTTTTAGCTCCCCCTCTTCAACCTGGACTTCGTCTATCTCAGAAGCTAGCTTAACTGTTGAATTATTGACTGGAACCCAACCAAATTTATCAAAGCTGGTATTTTCTTGATTCCATGACCCTAACTGTATAGCTTCTCCTGTAATAAAACTGGATTGGTTTTTTTCCTCTAATGAGTCAATTCTCGTTATGCCCTCTATTATCTGATAATAAACCAGAGTATTATTTACATTAACCTCTAATAGCTGGCCTTCTTGGACAGGAATTTTTTATCCATGGGGTCAGAGTTGTTGATTTCATAGTTATTACTTAAACGAACAATATTATTTTACTTTTCAGGCAATTCTGCTATTATCTATAGTGTTTAAATGCACATTTATGTGCCATTCTGGGGAGAAGTCATGAAATTTAATACACTAGTCACACTTATTGTGTGCTGCTTTATGTCAGCCTGTTCTACTTTTAAAATTTATCAACCTGACAAATTAAAAGCATCGAAAGGCATTCCGTTTTACACACAAAAAGATGTGATTGAACAGACAACAACCTTAACCAGGAGTTGGATTGATGCAGAAATCACTCATGGTGTACTGATAGATAACAAACTCGATCCGGATTCAAAACAAACATTTAATTTCAAATTTAACATCAAAAAATTTAACCTTAATGACTTTAAAAATCAGTTGGAGAAGATAAAAATTGAAATTAACAACACTAATGATTGTTATGTCAATAATTGTGTTCAGTCGGAAATTAATAAGTTAAAATTAAATTTAATTTATCAGGGCATTGTTATTATTGATGTAGACTTCATCAATGAATCTGCAATGGATTTTAAAAATAATTCAAATCAATGTATTTCATCTGCTCTGCTACAACAAATTGTTTCAAACACGTACGAAACGAAAACCATCGTTGATTATTCTAAACCACACTATTTTAACTCAAAAATATATCCATTCACAAAATCCAATACTCAATTCACCCTATCAGATAAAGGTACACTAACTACTGCATCTAATGACGTGGATACAACTGGTTTAGCGGATGTTATTCCATTGAATGATTTTCTAATTGATAAATTAGGTCTGGGTGAAGAGACGATTATTGATGATGCTCCAGATTCAACTGATACGGAAACTTTAAGCGCAGTAAATTTAAATAAAATGAATTTAAAATTGGCGAAGATTCGTGATTCTCAAAGCCTTACAATAAAACCGGAAATTAAACATCAACTGACTTTTAAAACTGAACTTAAAAGTCTTATTTACACTATCAAGAAAACTCACTACGATTTAGATTGTTCTAATCCTGAGTCAGGTACATATTCGTTATGTAAACCACTGAACCTGATGACAGATGGTGCCTCTGTTACCAGGAAAACCAATAACAAAAAAGAAAAAGCTGAAAAGAAAGAAGATGATAAATCTTATCAATTCAGCGGAAAATTCACGCCACCCAAAACCAAATAAAAGCTAACAAAACATCAATTGTGGCCAGCGAGTCTGGCCATTTTCTGGAAATATGTCTTTTCGAGTGTTTTTGCACTTTGCGGTTTGCGGAACAATCAATGGGTTCAGAGTTGCTAATTTTCTGATTGACCCTTCCAACTTGTAGAGACTTCCAACAGTAGGCGCCTTAAGCGCGACAAGCTCAGTCGGCTTGGTTTAACTCAAATCAATGGGGTCAGAGACGTTGATTCCTGATTTCTCACTGGAAGTCTGATTTATCCTACACACCCCTAAGCCCTCTCCTGCCAATTGTAGTGCCTTTAAGGCAGAGGGTAGGAAACTGCATTCCAGCTTTGAGCTATGTAGATGTCTTATTGTGTGAAAGTTTGTCTGAATGCTATGATACCTTTTTTATTGTTAGTGGCTTTAATTGGAAGTGATGTATGTATAGGGATGTATTGAAATTGGTGGGGTTTAACTTTTTGGTTTTATTCCTGCTTGTCCTTGTTTATAGCGCAGTTCGCTTGTTCTTGCAGTATCATGTGGATTTCGCTTGGTATGACCTTGATTTTTATTTCTTGGTGCTCATTCCTTTTATTTTGTGCTTTTTTACTGTCAATTGGTTTATAAGACTCTACGATCATTTTTTTAATCTTGAACCAGATAGGCTCTACTCATTTAAAACAGTCACCACAGTTTTTTTTGCTGCCTCATTAATCACTTCTCAGTACATGCTCGATCGTCATTTAGATGGGGTGATGGAGATTAACCATCCCAAAGAGGTTGATGAGCTGAGAAGGCAACGTTACTTCGATATTGACCCCAATCAAATGGAGTTTATTCTGCCTTATGCTGGCTTGTTGTACGAACAAAAACTTAAACCAAATTATCGGCGCAGGTCAATCAGCAGTTCCAACACCATGCTACAAAAGGCCTACGTGGTTTTCAAAATCGAAGGCACTGATAATCACGTTTGGTGGGGAAAGACATACTATGACAGTTTTGATAAAAGAAAATTTAATCATCAGGAAAAATTAGACGAATTTTTAAAACATGTCAGGCGAGATGTTTATTTTCATGTGCCTGATGGTGCTTATTTCTTTACTTCAGCCAGTTATTTAAAAAACAAAAAAGAATACCTTAAAGCCATTCAAATACAAAGTCCCCTGCTTAAAATGAAAAATGTGACTGTTTTAGAAGTTGGCATACCTGATTTCCAATTCAAGCGCAAAATATCTTTATCCTTGATGCTGGTGGTTATGATATTCGGTATGATTTGGTTGGTAATTAATCAACGTAAGTATCTGATTATTAAAGATCCTATTGAACAGCCAAATTAACTGAATCCAGTCAATTTTCGGAGGTGTAGGTTTCAATCAGTTTACTGTGACACCCTTTCAGCGTGGAGGGACTTCCAACAGTAAGCGCCTTAAGCGCGACGGGCTCAGTCGGCTTGAGTTAACTCCATTTATTGAGTCAGTTCTTCGATTTTGTTGTTTAGTGTGTCTTCGTAGCTCTTGAGGGTATCGGTTGTGCGACTGTATTCCAGTTCGAGAGAGAGGTTGTCATTGAAGACGATTCGGCCGGATTCGAGGTTCCATTGGTCTGTGTTGTTTTGTAGTAGGTTTAATAGTTTCAGGGTGTACTCATTGTATTTGAGTAAGGCGTTGAGGACGTTCACTGTTTTGGTGATTTGAGTTTTGGGTGATGCTTTGAATGGTTCTAGGATGTCTTGCTCCTCATTTAAGGACAAATTCAATGGCTTTAACCTGGCTCTGATGGTGGCTTCCATTGTCAGCAGTGTGGTTTTGTATTGTTCTGTTTTTGTGTTGATGTCGTCTATCTGGCTTTTGTGATTTTCAAAGGTACTTGGATCAGATTTAACGGCTGTTAGGTCTAAAAAGTCGGTAGCTAAAAACTGATCAAAACTCTGGTTCCAAGCAATCACAGTGGGTTCGACCTCTTTGCTGTATGCTTCGATAATTAACAAGTACTCAAGGTCTGTCCCTTGGGTGTTATTAATCATGCTTTCCATGGCCTGTTGACCGCTTTCATTCAACTGCTTATAAGCTTGCGCAATTTCTTCATCGCTGGCATCGCTGTTAACCAGCTGACGATAGGCTTTGGATTGTTTGTTATAGTTCAATGCTTGGCTTTTTGCATGAGCCTGAGCTTGAATGTGAGTTTGATAGTGCTGGTAATAAATCACTGGCATGAAAGCTGTCATCATCACCACCACTGCATTGAAACTCCAGACTGAGACTGTTTTGTTCTTAGAACTCAAAATCCAACCCAAGTAAGCAATAATCAAACCCAAGAAAACTGTGCCGAACACACCTCCGAAGGCTTTACCTAATTGTATCGGCGAGAAGTCTTGAAAAATAACAAACAAAACAGTCACTATGAGTGTGTGCACCAGTATGAAGATGAAGTTGGTTTTATTTAACGAAAAAGTGGCTTTACTGTGTTTGTCCATTTTAGTGGTTTCCTTTTGATGATATTAATCAATGGTGTCAGAGTTGTTGATCGGTGAAATACAGAGTAGGTTTCATAATCTACAGAAACACATCGGCATACAGCTCTTGGACTTTGGCTTCTTTCTGCCACAGGTCTTCAATCGCACTGTTGTAGATATTGAATAGTTGATCTGCTTCAATTATTACATCATTGCCTTCTAATAACCAACCGTCCTGATTGTTATTAAGAATATCTAGGACCACGATGCATTGTTCTAGGTAGTCAATCAATCCATCAAACATCAGTACAAGTTGGGCGAGTGAATAATTCGGGGAATACATGAATTTTTTCACAATCTGATCAAGTTGTTTTTCGGAGAGGTTTAAAGGCTGTAATCGCTCAGTCACGGTTGCTTCCATATTCACCATGACATCCTTGTAGTCTAGGGTTGATGTCAACATGTTTTGAATAAGCTGTAATCGATTTTGATAGACAACTGGGTCAATTTTCAACATCGATGGATCCAAAACATCTTTTTCGTAAAAACGACTCAGGTTGTTTTGCCATTTGGTAATCACAACTTCTATTTCTTTGAGGTAGTTTTCTTGAATGATGATGACCTGCTTGTTTTTTCCTGTGGCGTGTTTTGCTTGATTAGCAATGCCGTCATACATACTTTCTTTTAACTGGTCATAAGCCGCATTAACATCATCCATTGAAGAATCTTCCTGTTTGACCACCGCATCAAAATGACTTTCTGCTTTTTGAATACTCAGGGTTGATTCCTGTATTTGGTATTGCTTGTAATAGGAGGTGGTCAAAACAAACAGGAGATAAGCGATGGCCAGGTTGAATCCCCACGCTCCTATCCTGTTATTTTTGAATGAAAACAACCAAAACACATAACCAATGATGATCCCAAAAAACATGGCTCCCAACATCCTACCCATAGTTCTTCCCAGTCCATATGCATTGAATTCTCTTAATGAAAAAAACAATATGAAGGCTATTAAGATGTAAGCAAACAAGAAAACATAGTTTGATTTATTGAGTGAAAATGATTTTCTTTTGGCTGGGTTAGTTTCAGTCATTCCTTTTAACATTCCTTTTTTTGAACTCGCTTTAGGGTTCAATATACTGAATTAAAAACCACTTTTCAACGTGTATATGTTTAAACATTGTAATCAATGGGGTCAGAGGTTTTGAT
>CAYGPU010000008.1:150449-158399 GCA_964352015.1 uncultured Marinicella sp. | reverse complement strand
AACATTGTAATCAATGGGGTCAGAGGTTTTGATTGCCTGGTTTAATGTTTGATATCTGTTGATGAACTGAGACAATTATATGGGTCATTGATGGCGCGTAAGCTTGGGTAGCATAATTTATTGTCTTTGATAAAAGGCAGTTGGTCATCGTAATCTGAAGGGTGTTGGTTGATGTTTTCTGGGGACATCATGGCTGAGACGCTACCAGCTGAGAGCACAGTTCTGAATAGTTTAATTTTCATGTTCAAATCGTAGAGCTTGATTTGGTAGGTAAAAAACAATTCTTTACTCTCTGCTGCGCTGAGATTAAACAATACACCAATGGGGTTTGTCTGGGTATCATGTTTAACTTCAATCACCAAATCTTCATAGTCTCGAAAAAATGCCCTGCCATCTTTATTGAGGTAATTCAACACAGGCTTAACCTGATCTTGGTAAAGCTTATTAAACAGCCTGTTGGGTTTGACCATTTTGGCGGTAAAATCTGGCAGGAACATTTCTACAAAGGGCGGTCGGGCATTATCCACCGTAATTGCACTCATGATGTATTTCAGTTTCATGCGTTCTTCATAGGACGCGGCTTTGAGGTATGAGATTTCGGCTGGGGTCATTGGTTTAAGGATTGTGTGTTGATTGAGGTCTGTTGGCTCAATGAAACCGGCATTAAAAAGTGCAAATAAGAAATCAATGTCATTGGACAACAGTGCAGCAAGGACTAATTTACCGACGGCATGATCAGCCTGGGCTAATTTGGTTCTGATTTGTTGGATTTCATTATCAAGTTGCTGTAATACCTGGTCTTTATGACCTTCTTGAATGGCTTTTATCATTTCAATTCGACTGACTTTTTGTCCGACCAATAATGTTCGATAACTGGGGAACGGTGAATTCATGACTTCATAATTCAGTCTGGAGAAATGAGCAAAGGCTAAAAATTCTTGAAAACGTGTTTTTAGCCTTGTGTGCCGGTCAGCCCACTTCAGGTTTTCATCCAGATGTTCAATGATTTTTTGGAAACACCTCGTATCGCCGGACTGGCAAAGATTTTCTGGTAGTTTCAGTTTTTCATACTCAGTTAAAAAGTCATCGTTGTATTCAGTCTCACCATAGTAAGTGGCGTTGTCGATTTGGGCTTGGTCCTCTTTGATGACTTGTTTAATGATTTCAGTTCCGGTCTGATACACATCATCTGTGATTTTATCTATACCCCAAAGGTATATGTAAGCATTGTCTTGCCACTGTTGGGTGATGGTGTGATTAACAAAGGCAGCTAACTCGGGATCTAATTCATCATCATCGGGGCTGTTTTGCATGACTTGATAGGTATTTAAGCCTGCAGGGGGCTCTTGAACCAACTCGCTATTTTGTTGGGGGTCCTGGTCTTGTTTGTTGTCCTTGTCTAATGCTGCCATGCCCAAAACTGGCATCAACAAAAATAAGATAAACAATCGTGATAAGTCCATTTATAAGTTCCGGTTGAAGTGATGCAAATATGTTATCACATGACTGCCTTTTAATTATTTGGGTTTAACTGACTGGAGAAATTTGGGTGCTGCTCTGTCAATGAAATCTGAATATTTTGGTGGCCCCTGAACGGTTGCTAGAATGGTCGAGTTTTCAGTGCACATGGACCGCATTCTGGCGTAGTGACTCCAGTTTTTCTGCAGGAATGTGGCATCCTCGTGGTTATCATACTTGCCGAATTGAAGTTGGTACTTGGGATTCTCAGCGCTGATGTTTTGTTGTGCCAATAGGCCTTGAATATCACATTTTATTTCTGGATCAACGAAAGGCATTTCCATCACCACAAATTCAATCAACTCAGACGATTTTATTGTCACCATGTGTATGGCATATGGCCCAGTCTCGAAAGAATCAAACTCAAGGCTTATGTCGACTGGCGAAAATGGGAAAGTGGCTTGAAAAGAGCCGTCGGTTGAGATGGCCTTGAACCAACCAGAACCATCTGGCTGGCCAGCGTTTACCTGATGAATGATTGGGTTTGCGCCAGACTCTCTGATCTTCTGCATGGCAGGGTTCTGCTCTAATGTGGCAAGATCTAGCTGGACTTGGCTAGCGATGAAGTAAATTACTATAAATAGCATTGAAATACCCAGTAGATTAATCTGTTGATTTTTCTCATTAGTGTCTCGGTTTTATGAATGTGGTTACAAGTATAGTATTTAGGGTTTTTTATTTCATGATTTTGCCTGGTTTTGGTGTTTATTGGCCATTTTTTTGTGGAATCAATGGCTTCAGAGATGTTGATTTCGTTCTGAATCAATCAATGGGGTCAGAGACGTTGATCTTCGACAGGTGGTGTGTTGAGCACTTCGACAAGCTCAGCATACCACTTGTCGAATTGTTTGAAATGTGTTTTGCGGGCGGGCCGCTCGCGGTCCCAGTTTATCATTCCAGCATTGAGAGCTTTCCAGCATTAAGAACTGTGATGGGCTGAGCCCATCATAGTTAACTTTTTATTTGTCAGTTAATGATTAACCTTAAATGGTTGGTTATCATTGAGGTTATTTATGCCGTCGTTGTCCCAGTCATCCCATGGTTGGTTTTGTTTGAGGGTGGTGTGGAACCAGTTAATGACTTCATGTTTGGATCTTGGTGTTTGGTCGATATCTCGGCTGAGGGTTTTGCCCATGAAGTAATAGTGTTGTTGGTTTTCTTGGTAACTGGGTTGTGGCATCCATGATTGTTCATTACTGAGTGAGTCAACTATGGATTGAGCGAATAAGTTTTTATTCATAGCAACTGATTCAAAACCATTTCTAAAAATTAAACCACCGACGAATTCATGACCTGGCAGAGCTGCTTGTTCAACATCTCCGGTCGGCATGAATATTCTGAACAAGCGAACAGCGTATTCAGGACCTAAACCAGCTGTAACTGGATTGATCACACCATTCAGACTGATAACAATATCAGCACTATTTGTTGTGCTGCCGTTATTCACTGAAACAGTGAAGCCATCAGCTGATTGGCTGTCAATGCTCGCTGGAATTATCAAGCCACTGGATGTAAACGAGCTCAGGGTGGCTGAACTGTAGTCAGGTCCACCGGCTTCATCATTGGCGAGAATAATGACGTAGTCACTGTCAATAGCCGTAGACGTGGTGAAGCTTAATTCATAGCTGGTGCTTATTGTTGTGTCAAACTCGGCTGGAGTGAAACTGGCATTCTTCATCAGGCCAATAACAGACACATCAAAGGAATCAACCACCTCGCCTTCTCCGCCAGGAAGGTCGCTGGCTTTAACTGATACAGTGGTTACACCCGGGCCTGTCGGTGTTACGGTGAGTTGGTTACCATTGACCGATGCTGTAGCGATATTGGTATCATGACCTGGGACGATGCTGAACGTTAATGTGTCGCCGTTACCATCAGTGAATACGGTGTTTAAATCATTGATGATAAATACTTGGCTTAAGGATTCATTTAAATTTTGGTCAGGGATGGGGGCTGTTATGGTCGGTTCTCCAACCACTTCATAAATATTTCCTGCAGCGGTACCTTGTGCCAGTTGGGTGAAACTCGGTATGAAAGTAAAAACTGCAAAATTATATGCTGGACCTTGGCCAGCAGCACCAGGGTTAATCACATCAGCAATGATGATTTGAACTGTATCGGAGGTGGTGGCTGAACCGCCAGTAATTTCCACAGCAACAGAACTGTCTGTTGGACTCTGTTGGAATTGGGCGGTTAACGCATTACCGCCATTAATTGAAACGAATGAAGCGCCTGAATAATTTGGGCCGCCTGCATTTGAATTATTAATTACTATAATTTGTCCGGTAGCTATGTTGGTGTCTGGAGTGAATGAGATAGAATAGTTTGAACTCTCCCCTGCGTTTAAGTTGGTTGGTGTGACCGTTTCGTTTTGAAGTTCTCCAATAACAGATACATCAAATGCATCTGTCACAGTTCCATCAGTCGATGTAGCACGAATAATGACTGTGGTTGTACCGGCACTGTTCGGTGTTAAAGTCAGTGAGTTGTTAGTTAATGACACTCCTGTGATGCCTGTGTCATGACCAGGATCAATTGAAAATGTCAGCGTATCTCCATCTCCATCACTGAAGACTGAGTTCAAATCAGCAACGATTTCTTCAGCTCCGTTTCTTTCTTCTAAGTTTTGATCGGGAATTGGGTTGCTTACAACGGGTGAATTACTGCTGGTATAGGTTGTACCAGCATATGACTGCTCATTAATGATGGGAGGTATTGCAGAGAATTCAACTGTTCTGGTTATGTAATTTGGACCTTGTCCAACCGTTCCTGGATTGACCACACCTGAAACCACTGCTGTTATGGTAGTGGATGGATTGACTGAGCCGGTGCCATCAAGGGTAATATTAAAACTGTCAGTTAATCTTGAGGTGATTGTGCCAGTAATGGTTCCACCAGACAGGCTCACCAATGATACATTTGAAAAATCAGGCCCACCACTACCTGTTTGAAAGACGATGACATCTCCGCCAAAAGTATTATCCCCTCTGAGTACAGCACTGTGATCAAAGCTGAATGTGTAATTTGAGGTTGCACCAATCGCAGTATCATCAACCACTGCCATGGAATTTGATACCGCATGTGCTGTATTAACTATGCCAAAAACAAACAGTCCACCCATCAGCATGGCTTTTTGGCTTAAGTTTTGTAATTTATTAATCCAGTTCATAATGCCCCCTTTGACTTTTCAATGATAAAAAATTATATCACATTAGATTCAATCTGGAATCAATGGGAATCAATGGGGGTCAGAGGTGTTGATTGATTGATTGACTGATTGGTCCTTACAGCGTGGAGGGACTTCGACGGGCTCAGTCGGCTTGGATATTTATTGCAAATCCACATTTCACAAAAATTTCATTTCTTTTTCAGGCATAAATTTAGGCTGCGGTTCTATATGGAGTTTTTATCATGAAGGTGGGTTATGAAATTTTTATTTAAAGCGATTGGGACTGTGGTTTTGTTGGTGGTTTTTCTTATTGGGTTTTTGTACTTTTACACCGGTGGGATGACCCGGGTTGCTGAGGACTATTTTGCGGCGGTTGCTGCTGGAGAGCAGGATCAGGCTGTCACCCTACTCTCAGACTACATCACTGCTGATGCTGCATCGATAAATGACTACCTAGAAAGTAATGACATGCATGATGTGGTTAGCTCTTCATGGGATTCTCGGAACTTTGTTAACAGCAAGGGGAGCATCGCTGGTGAATTGGTTAATGCTAAAGGTGCAAAGATCCCTACCCGCGTGGATTTTATTAAAGAAGATGGTGACTGGAAAATATATGCGATAGAACAAAAAAGACCGAAAGCTGCCTTGAAGCCAAACGAGCCCTCGATACAGCAGCAAGAAAATTTGGTTATTCATAGCATGTCTTATTTTATGGAAGCCGCTAGAAACAAAAGTATGCAAGTGTTTCATCAGCACATTTCCAGGTTTTGGCAATCACAAATCACGGTCGCTGAATTGGATAAAGCTTTTGCTTCGATTTATAACTTCACCGGCGACTTCAGTATTTTTACCCGCATCAAGCCAATCATTGAATCTGGCATGATTGATGATAACAACCTACTGGTTATTACTGGCTTTTTTCCAATGAATTCATCGCGCGTTGTGGTTACCCAAAAATACATCTTTGAAGCCACAAAGTGGCAGTTAGTTTTTTTCAGTTATAACACTGAAAAGGTTGAGGGTTAGGTGGGATAACACCCAGGCTCCCCACTTGAGGGGGTTGGCATTTGGGTTAGGATAGTAATTTGGTTGATACCTTAGGTCACTGAGCTAGTCGAAGTGTTTCAGTTTACTTAAAGATCTATCCAGCTTTAAGGGACTTCGACAGGCTCAGTCGGCTTGGGTTATTTAAGATTCAACAGTTTACTGAGACAGCATGTGAAGCAGCTAAACATCTCACACACCCCTCAATCCCCTCAAGAGGGGAGGTATTGCATCAGTTTACTGTGTTTTCATATTCAGGATTTAAGATCTCACACACCCCTCAATCCTCGACAACTGCTCCATGCTTTGCTCTCGACTTCTGTTCCAGACTCAGTTCTACCACTTGCATCCATGCAAGTATAACTACCTACATCCTTTTAGGCGCCTCTCACTTCGACAGGCTCAGTCGGCTTACCCACAGGTCATTGAGGCTATCGCTCTGGAAAATGGTTGCTCGAAATTCAATTTTTTATTGGTTTGTCTTAACAATTGATATTTCAGGTTTATTTCAGGTTTATTTCATGTTTTTCTCATGTTTGAATTGGGCTTAACAAATATACTTATTAATTCAAAATCATGGAGAAATGAATATGTTGAATAAATATAGACAATCAATTTTACTGGTCATCATGACTTGTTTATCGACAGTGTCTATGGCTGGCGTTCCGGTTGGTGAACAGGTTCTGTTGCAGGCTGATTTTAACGACCGCGTTCCAGGATCTTTTTTAGGTGAAGGTGGTGCCTCTCAGGGAGAACCTACAGATTTAAGTTTTTTGACTGGTGAAATTATTGAGGATACACCGGGTGAGAATTTTCTGTTGGTTACCAATGACACCGGCAATACCACTGGACGCAGTCTGCGCTGGGAATTTTTAAACGATGCAGAAATCGCAGCGGGTGTTGTTACCTTTTCATTTCAATTCACGCCTTCTGCTCTTGATAGATACAGCATTGGAGTCCGTGAATTTGGTGGCTCATCACGGACATTTATGTCACTTACTTTCTCTGATAATGGCACCATTTTTGGATCGGATGCGGCGGGTGTGATCCCATTGGTCAATAACACCTATGCGGCAGGTGTGACCCAAAATGTGATCATGGTTTTTGATATGGATGCAGGCACCAGTGATGTCAATATCAACGGCGATGTTATTGTGGCAGCACGGGAACATGGCATCACTGACCGAGGTGTTGGTCGTTTACTCACTGGATATTCCAGTTCCCATGCTGCCAGCTCTTTTAATTTGGATAACATTTTGGTGACCACACCCTCTCCTTTGCCATTGGTTTTGGATGTTGATTTAGAGGACAAAGTTCTGGGAGATTCGATAGGTACTGGTGGTGCAGAGGCAAATGAACCTGTAACTATAACAAATGGACTGAACACCGAAATCATCGAATTTGGTGCAGCCAACCAAGCTTTGTTGATGCAAAATTCAACCAGTGGAAGTGCCAGAACCATTCGATGGGAATTTTTAAACAATGCTGAAGCAAAAGAAGGTATTGTAGCTATTGAAATAGATGTTTATTTTGATCAACTTGATAATTATCAGTTTCAGGTCCGACAAGCATCTGGTAGTTCATCATCTTTTTCAAACACACGTTTTTTAGTTAATGGCAACATCTCAATTACTGACAGCGGTGGTTCTGCTGGGATTGTAGGATCTTATGTAGCAGACCAACTTTATCGTTTGCGTTTTACTTTTGATATTGACAATGGAACTTATATAGTCTGGTTAGACAATGACATTTTGGTTGAAAACAAACCTTATGGCGTGGATGATGGCAATGGCATTGGTTCGCTTCTTACTGGCTTTCAATCAAGCGCTTCTTCGAGTGCCAGCTTCGTGATTGATGACTTGCAAATTGGTGTGAGTGAGCCAACTTTCGATTTAATTTTCAGAGATAATTTTGAATAATTCACTGAAATCATTCAGAATCAATGGGGTCAGAGACGTTGATATTTTTTTTGTTGGTGACAGCTTAGACTTCGACGGGCTCAGACGGCTTAGTTACTAGGTCACTGAGCACTTCGACAAGCTCAGTCGGCTTGGGGTTTGGGTTTGAAAATTGAACTAAAAATTGTCAACTGCGTTAATGCACCTTGTTTTTATTTCAATTTTTTCCTCTGAGCAGCCCTTTTACAGTGGCTGAATCAATGGGGTCAGAATCAATGGGGTCAGAGACGTTGATATTTTTTTTGTTGGTGACAGCTTAGA
>CAYGPU010000008.1:0-150349 GCA_964352015.1 uncultured Marinicella sp. | reverse complement strand
TGCACCTTGTTTTTATTTCAATTTTTTCCTCTGAGCAGCCCTTTTACAGTGGCTGGAGACGGATAAATGCTTGAAAGCCAATAATTACCCCTATAATAATTGGCTAATTTCAACACAATTGACTCAATGAAAACATCTACCCTGTTAATCCTGCTGATGTCTTTGGGGGTATCCCAAGCCACGAACATGGACCCAGTTAATCGGGTCAAGGCTAAGTTTTTAGTCAATTACAAAAACATGTGCATCCAAGGTGGAGACAAGAACGAATTGGCTGAAGATAAGCTTGAAATTAAATGTGCCTGTCAAGTTAAGCAGTTTGATGAAAACTTAAGTGGTGATGAAGTCATCCGCCTGTTCACTTCAAGGAATCAATTCCAATACCCTGAGTTAAAAAGTAATGCCAATGCATTGATTAAAAAGTGTCACACCCTTAATCAATCAACGGGCTAATTAATGGGCTCAGAGCCGTTGATATTCCGAACCAACTCAACTCTCCAACCAAGTGCTTTGTGTTGGGCAGAGCCCACCCTACTGAATCTTCCATATTCCGCTTTAATCTACGGCTAGCTATTGCGGCCTTTTAGTGATTTTTCACTGAAGCTGGATTATAAGATCCAGCTGACTCCGGCTTATGCAGCAGCGTATTTTTGTGGAAAGTGGGTGCTGGTGCGAAGTCAGGTGGAAATTGGGCTTAATTAATCTCAACCAATTCAACTTCAAGGTCTTCATCGTCTGTGTCTGAGGTGATGCTTTGACCGTTAACGCCGATGTCGGCGAAATGCAGGCCTGACATCAGTGATAGGTTGATGTCGAGTTGGACCCCAGAGGCATCCATGTCGAGTTGCATTTCTGACTGGGTTCTGTGAGCAGCCATTTTCAAGTACTGTTCGGTGGCTTGGGGACTGAGTTTAATAACGAGCTGTTGCATGGTTGTTCTCTGGTTAAAAACTGTATTCTGACATCGGTGTTTCGCAAATCTTGAGAATGGATTTTAATTGTTTGAAAACATGCGACGTTTTTCGGTCTGATGACGTCTAATAAGTATGTATATCTTTTGAGGTCACTGATGAAAAAATTGGGTTTGTGGTTGGTGTTTACTTTGGCAGGGGTTGTGTTTCCGCTTCACGCTTGGGGCGGACATGAAATTAAATATCGGATTTCGCCATTGGGTAATTTGGTCTATCAACTAGACTGTATGGCACAGGTGGCCCGGTTTCAATGCAGCAGAGGTGATTTTAAGCACTTGTGGCAATCTGCTATTGAGGCGGCTGAAAATGATGCCAAGATGTTACAAAAATGGCGTGAGTTACGTGCTCAACTGGATGAGTCCATTGAGTTTGGTGATGGTGAAGACATGCCGATGGTGACCACTGCCAATTACCCAATGAATGCAGCGAATAAACTGAATGTACTGCAACAAACCAGAATCATGGCTTTTGCTGCTGGCTCGCTGGATGTGTACCAACAGCACATTGAACTGTTGTTATCACCGACTCATGTGCAGGCTGAGATTCAGGTTCTGGCTTATTTTTGGCCGCGGTTTGAAACATGGTTTGAACAACAACAAACTGGTTTAGCGCAATTTGTGACTGATGCGGAGCAATTAACCGCTGAGTTAAACATCAATCAGTTATTAACAGCGATGCGGGTTTTTTACCATTCCGATTTACCTGAGGATTTGATGTTACCGGTGTATCTGATAGCGCACCCACTGGCCCAAGCCAATACCTCAGCTTTGGTGTTTGGTCAGTACAGTTTAATTGAGGTTTTACAGGGTGAGCGAGCGGCTGATCGTGTGGCGGTGGTGATTCATGAAATTGCTCATTTCTACCATGAAAGTGCGCCTTTAAAGCACCACATTGAAAGCATGAATTTCTTTACCGGCCCTGATTCTGAAACAGGTAAAGTCGGCTATTATTTATTCAATGAAGCGATGGCAACTGCGATTGGCAATGGCCTGTTAGAACAACGCATTAAAGACGGGGCCTATTTTGACAAGTACCTGGCCTATCCGTTGTCTTTCTACAACGACCCAGCTATTGACGCATCGGCTAAAACTGCCATGACGTTGGTGAAACAACAAATAGATAGTAACCAGCGTATTGATGCTGAGTTTCTTGAAGCTTTGGATGAGATTTGGGCGGTTGCCTTGAAGGACCTGAAGGACAACCCCAAACAACGCTTGCGCCATGTTGGGATGGTTAATTTAAGCAGCCATGGTAATGGCTTAATTGATCAGCTGTTCAACCTCATTCAGCCTTCGTCCGCGCAGGTAATTGATAGCGAATATAATGACGCAGGTGCACTTACATCTGAGGATTTTTTAATGAATCGATACCCTGAACTCGATGTGCTCATCTTGGCTGATACTTGGCAGCAGCTGGCACCATTGAAATTGCCTGGACTGGATGTGAATCAACCCAACAAACAAGGCTTTCAGATTTTAAAAAACCAGCACGGCGGCATGAGGGTGCTGCTGGTTGGCGATTCAACAGAATTTATGGTTCATGCTGTGGCAGACTTGTTGAAGCAAACATCGTTTCAGCCTGTCGCAAACTGAGGTGAGTGGCGGTGTCATTTAAAACAGTTATTATTAGCAACACCAGCAACTTAGCAGGCTTACTTTTAACAGCTATTTACCAAAAACCTTTTTCAACAGTTCAGTGGTTTGTTTGGCGGGGTTTTGGCGTATGGCGGATTCTTGTTCTGCCAAATAATAAAACACGCCATCAATGCCTTTCTCGACCACATAGTCAGTTAAGTTGGGGTTGACTGATGAGACAAATGAGATGTCTTGGTATTTATCCATCACTTGATTCAGCGCTTGAATGGCTCCCACTTCGGCCAAGCTGTCAGTCACAATCGGATGCATCTTTTCGGTCAAAGAAGCACTCATTTTAGACTTAAAATACTGGGTGGCGGAATCATCTGCGCCTTGATAGATGGTTTTGACGTCTTCGAAAGTCATTGCTTGGATCGACTCGATGAATAAGTCTTTGGCGATGGGTACCGCGGTTTCAGCGGCTTGGTTCATCTTCAGTTTTAAATCGTCGATTTGACTGGACAAACCAATCTTTTTCAGCACTTTAGCGACTTTTTTCAGGTTGTTAGGTAAGGGAATACGAATCGCGTCATCGTCACTGAAACCGCCGTCAGCTCCTAACTGACTGATGACATTTTCAGCACCTATGGTCAGCGCCTGCTTGAAAGCACCACTCATGTCGGTGACACTCAACTCATTTGAGTTAAAGCCCTCTTTACTGAATACTTTCTTCCACCACTTGTCATCAGCCTCCGCGGTGTTGCTTAAAATAAAGAAAGTGAGCAGCGACATTAATGCTGAATATTTAATTGTTTTCATAGAAGACACCTTTGTTTTCTTCATGGCCTGTGATTGTTGCTTTATAACCATGATAGCATGAGATAAACCTTGCTTGGTAAACAAAGGTGGTAACTTCGATTGCCGTTCAGCATGCGCACAGTGCTCATAATATAAAAAATTGAGGTTTCGGATGACCATCTTGCGGAAATTTTTACACCGATACCCTGCTAAAAAAGTCTGTGCTGTGTTTTGTTGATTACATCACAACCCAATTGGATGCTGGAGGTTAAATTAGGCTGCGCTGGTGAAGGATAAATATCAGCAGTGACAATTGAGTTGAATAATTGGTAAAATAACATTTTTAGAGGGTCTAACACATGAAAAAGATAACGATGCAAGATAAGCCATTCAAAACAACCATATTCTTGTTGATGAGTGCTTTTGGTTTGGTTTTTTCAGTACACGCTGATGTGCTGTTGATTGATCGAGTTGAAGTGAAAGCCGGTACCGATGTGCCACAAAAATCTGCCACCATGAATCAAGTCCGTGCTCAATACGGTGACCCCATCAGTGAACGAGCAGCTGTCGGTGAGCCACCGATAACACGCTGGGAATATGCTGATTTCATTGTTTATTTTGAGTACCAACATGTGATTACCACAGTGTTAAAAAAGTCTACGCCAACTGAGATTGGTCCTGGTTCTACAGACACTTCTGAAGGTTGATTATTTACAACCGATGAATCGCAAAGAGCAAAGACAGCAGTGGCTGATCAACCATTTTAACAACCATGATTTCATGCTTAAAGCGGCCTCTGAGGATGCCAGCTTTCGGAGCTATTTTCGGGTAAGCACCCAACAGAAATCTTATATTCTGATGGATGCACCGCCAGAACATGAAGACTGTCGGCCATTTGTGGCTGTGCAAAAGCTACTTGCAGCGCATCAAGTCCATGTGCCTGAATTGTTCGCCACAGATTTTGAGCAAGGTTTTTTGTTGTTAGAAGACTTTGGTGATCATTTGTATTTAACTGCCCTGGAACAAGCTGCTGACGCTGCTGAGACTTTATCTGATGATTCAGCATCTGATGAAGAATCACCAACAGTTAAAACACTTTATCAAGCTGCTATTGATACCTTGGTTGAGATTCAAGGCATCACCGAAGCATCCACTCAGCTGCCACCTTATGATGAAAAATTACTGATGACTGAGATGCAGTTGTTCGATGATTGGTTCATCGGTGAACACTTGGGTTTAAAACTGGATCCGATGGAACTGGCAGTAGTTAATCAGGCTTATACCCTACTGACTGACAATGCGCTGAGTCAACCACAAGTTATGGTGCACAGAGATTACCACAGTCGCAACCTGATGGTGGTTGATGCGCATCCACCTGGGGTGATTGATTTTCAAGATGCGGTTTATGGGCCTTTGACTTATGACCTGGCTTCGTTGTTGAAAGATTGTTATATCACTTGGCCTAATGAAACGGTGGAAAACCTCTGTGACTATTACCTGCAACAATACAACTCAAAAAATAACAGCAGCATTGAGCTCCCCCTACTGATGCAGTGGTTTGATTTGATGGCCGCACAGCGACACTTGAAAGCGATAGGTATTTTTTGTCGCTTGAATTACCGCGATGGTAAATCAACTTTTCTGCATGACATCCCCAGAACCATGAATTATTTACTGGCTACATCAGCCAAATACCCTGAACTGGAGGCATTTAACCTGTTACTAAAATCCATACAACCGGTGTTAGCCAAAGGGCCCACCAATCCATGACATTTTGGCATGCAAGTAACTCAGGTTAAAAATTCAACCATGCAATACTGCTTATGAAAGCATTGATCTTTGCAGCTGGTCGTGGTGAACGCCTTAAACCATTAACTGATTACACGCCCAAACCATTGTTAACAGTCCAAGGCAAACCATTAATTCAATACCACATTGAAGCCTTACTCAAAGCGGGTATCACTGACTTGGTGATTAATGTCAGTTGGTTGAAAGATCAAATCATCGACTTCATCAATCAATTGTGTGAACAACCAGAATTCTCTGCATTGAAGGTGCAGTTTTCTGTAGAGGCTGATTATCCGCTAGAAACCGGTGGTGGCATGCTCAAAGCTTTGCCTTTTTTAGGGGATGAGCCGTTTGTGGTGGTCAATGCGGATGTGTACACCGACTTTGACTTCAGCCATTTAGGTGAATTAAGTGCTGAGCAACAAGTCAAATTGGTGTTGGTCGACAACCCAGAACACAACAATGAGGGAGACTTTGCTATGGCAGGCCAGCAACTTATATTAAAAACGACACAACACCCACATTACACCTATGCGGGCATTGGCTTGTATCATCCTAAACTTTTGGCCGCACCTTTAGGACAGGACGTGTTCCCCAAAGCGTTCAGAATTGTGCCCTACATCAAGGCAGCCATCAGCAAACTCCAAGCTGGTGCGATACTTCACTCAGGACAGTGGCATGATGTTGGAACAGCTGAAAGGCTTGATGCATTGAATTTATAGTGATGATAGAATCACCCAACTGTTTTGTTTATGCAACAGACGAAACTCAATATAAAAACAAAAAGAGAGAACCCTTTCCAATGTCTATAATAAAGCAATCAATATACCAATTATTTACTTTAAGAAAAAGCTCTATCTTATTGTTTATAATGTTTTTTATAACCGACCTCTCTGCCCAAGAGGCCAACGAAATGGTAACTGCTGTGGCCTATGCTGGCACTTGGTGGTCAGTGGTACCACCGCTGTTGGCGATTGCCATTGCTTTGGCTTTCAAACAAGTCATACCTGCCCTGTTCACTGGTTTGGTGTTTGGGGTGTGGGTGATTGGCGGTTTCGACCTTCAGAGTTTACTGACTGCACCCATGACCACCTTAGAAGTGTTTGCGGTTAAGGCTTTGGCCGATGAAGACCATGCGTCAATCATCCTGTTTTCGTTCATGATTGGGGGCATGGTTGGCATCACCTCACGCAACGGCGGCATGCAAGGCATAGTGAATCTAATTTTAAAGTGGGCCAATACGGTTAAACGGGCCTCACTGGCAACCATCGGTATGGGCATGAGCATTTTCTTTGATGATTATGCCAACACGCTGGTGGTTGGTAACACCATGCGTCCGGTGACTGACCGAATGAAAATATCACGGGAAAAACTGGCTTATTTGGTCGATTCAACAGCTGCACCGATTGCTTGTTTGGCCTTGGTTACTACTTGGATTGGTTTTCAAGTTGGCTTAATTGATGATGCCCTGAAAGCCGTTGGTTACACTGACATGGGCGGTTATGGGGTGTTTTTACAAACCATACCTTATAGCTTCTACCCTATTTTGGCTTTTTTCCTGACCATTCTGATAGCCACCACTGGCCGAGACTTTGGTCCCATGTATGAAGCAGAAGTCAGCGCCAGAAATTCGGCTGTATGTTCCTTAGACCAAGCAACCCATGACGCAGAAGAAATCCAACCCATCGAAGATAAACCACACCGAGCCATCAATGCCATTTTACCTATAGTTACTTTGATAGCAGTGGTGATGGCAGGTCTGTATATCACTGGGGTCGATGCCAGCTTAGCAGAACAATCCCTGCGCGATATCGTTGGCAATGCCAACTCATACAAAGCGTTGTTATGGGGCACCATGGCCGGGGTGTTGATGGCAGCCATTTTAAGTATCATTCAAGGTATTTTAACCTTAGACCAAACTGTCAACGCTTTACTCAAGGGCATGAAACCGATGATTTTAGCCATGATTATTTTGGTTTTGGCCTGGGCTTTATCCGCAGTCAGCACTGAATTACAAACCAGCCAATTTATTTCTTCCATGATTGAAGATTCAATATCAGTCCACTGGCTGCCGCTGTTAACCTTTTTGCTGGCGGCCTTGACTGCATTCGCGACCGGTTCAAGTTGGGGCGCCATGGGCATATTAATTCCATTGGTGGTGCCGATTGTGTGGAACATGATGGTGGCACAAAATGTTATGGACCCAAGTTATTTCTATATCATTTATACCAGCATAGCCAGCATCTTGGCAGGTGCTGTTTGGGGTGATCACTGTTCGCCCATCTCAGACACAACCATCCTGTCCTCAATGGCTTCAGGTTGTGATCACATTGAACACGTCAGAACCCAAATCCCTTATGCTTTTTATGCCGGCGGTTTCGCCATTGTGATTGGCATCATTCCGGCCAGTTTCGGCTTTTCACCATTGGCCGCCATTGTCATTGCCACCGTTGGCATGTATTTGGGCTTGCGTTGGGTGGGTAAAACGGCATGAGTAGAGATTGGTTACCGCGCGTTACTGTCGCCACAGTGATTGAAAAAGAGGGCAAGTTTCTGATGGTTGAGGAAGACATTTATGGTCAACGGGTACTCAATCAACCTGCCGGTCATTTGGAGCCCAATGAAACATTGATTGAGGCTGCCGTGCGTGAAACTCTGGAAGAGACAGGTTGGCACATTGAAGTGGATCACCTGATTGAATTTTCTCAATGGACCAGTCCCAACAGCAAGAATCATTATTTGCGTTCTTGTTTCGCTGGTACGGCGGTGAAGTTCGATCCCAATCAGACTTTGGATGAAGGCATTCTTTGTGCCGTTTGGATGAGCCGAGATGAAGTGGCCGCCAACGCACATCGACTGCGTTCCCCCCTTGTGTTACATCATATTGACCACCATATAAACGGCAAAAGAACTGACACTCAAGTGTTCAGTTATTACGATTAACCCCAACTCATATACATTAAAAAGCTAACATGAAAGTCATCACAGGAATGTCAGGCGGCGTAGATTCATCAGTCAGTGCTGCCCTGCTTAAACAACAAGGCATGCATGTAGAGGGCATGTTCATGAAGAACTGGGAAGAAGATGACAGCCAAGAAATATGCACTGCTGATGAAGATGTCAAAGATGCTCAAGCGGTGTGCGATCGATTAGAGATTAAATTGCACCGCCGTAATTTCGCTGCTGAGTATTGGGATCATGTGTTTGAAGAATTTCTCACTGAATACCAACAAGGCAGAACACCCAACCCAGACATCTTGTGTAACCGAGAAATTAAATTCAAAACATTCCTCGATCATGCCGATGACTTGGGTGCTGAAATGATGGCCACCGGTCATTATGTGCGCAAGGCTGAAGTTGATGGTCAATTTCAATTACTCAAGGGCTTGGACCAAAACAAAGATCAAAGTTATTTCCTCTATGCCATCAATCAATATCAATTATCACGCACCCTGTTTCCAGTGGGTGAAATAGAAAAACCAGAGGTGCGACAGATTGCTGAGTCTTTGGGCTTGAATGTGTTTGATAAAAAAGACTCTACCGGTATTTGTTTTATTGGTGAAAAACGTTTTCAAGACTTTTTATCCACCTATTTAAAACCCAACCCTGGTGAAATCGTTACCCCAGAGGGTCAAGTGGTTGGTCAACACAATGGTTTGATGTATTACACCATTGGCCAACGCCAGGGTTTAGGTATTGGTGGGGTTAAAAACGGTTTGGCTGAACCTTGGTTCGTAATCGCCAAAGCGCACCAACAGAATCGTTTGATTGTCGGACAAAGCAAGCATGAGGATTTGATGCTGGCGGATACTTTATTGGCCAAACAAATCACTTGGATTTCTGGACAACAACCACCATATCCCTTGACATGTCAGGCGAAAATTAGGTATCGCCAAGCTGATCAAGATTGCACAGTAAGGGCCACAGACGAGGAAACCATTGAGGTCACATTCGAACAGCCACAAAAAGCCATCACCCCGGGACAATCGGTGGTGTTTTATCAAGGCGATGTGTGTTTGGGCGGTGCCATCATTGAATCATCCAGCTTGCTGACTTCAACGTGTGAATTAAGAGAAGACTACAAACCACAACCAACAGATTAACCCAGGGAAAAAAAAGCATGAGAGACCAAACCATTGCATTAGCAGGCGTGTATCAGGCAGCCACCATGGCCCATGAATTGGCCAACTCAGGTGCCATTCGAGACCAAAAAAGTTGGGATGTCAGTCTCAACAGTTTGTATAAATTGGATGCCAGCAGCACTGAAGATGTTTTCGATAACAACATGTCTGGATTGGCTTTGGGCTACAACAGCCTGATAAAGTCCTTTAACAAAGACAGCTACTACATCAATGTGATTAAGTACACCATCACGCTACTGACTTTAGCTGGTAAGTTACAAAGCAGACCTGAAATGATGGACAGCATTCAAAAGGGCTTGAGTGATTCGAAAGTTTTACAAAAACCAGATGACCCTTTGAATGCAGCAGTGGTGGCTAAATTGGCTCAAATTTACTCCAAAACCATCAGCCAAATGCAACCGCGTGTGATCGTCGCCGGTCAGCCTTTTCATTTAAAAGATCAGGCCATCACTGAAAAAATCAGGGCTATTTTGTTGGCGGGTATCCGCTCAGCTGTGCTGTGGAAACAAGTCGGCGGCAATCAGCTGCAACTGCTGTTTAAAAGAAAAATGTATATCGAAGAAGCCAAGCACCTGCTGGCACAATAAATCAGCTTCAAATAATCACAAAAAAAGCCCCAATAAATATGTCGGGGCTTTTTTGTGCATCATTAAAAATGAAAGGCTATTGTTCTGACTCACCTTCATCAATGAGTTCAATTTCATCCAAAGTAACTTCACCCACACCGAAATCAAATTCGTAATCGTATATAAACGTATCGACCTGTTTCTTTAAATTGGCTCCTGTGACTTCCATACCTGAATTCAGTTGAATCCTCAAAAATGGAGGGATGTAACCTTTGATGTTGGTGCCAGTGAATTTAAAATTATCTTTCCAGGCAGCTCTTTTCATCATGGCTGGGTAACTGCCATAAGTTTCTGTCAGTTCCGCATTCAATGTTTGTGCTTGTTTTAATTGATCAGCTGTCATTAGGGCTTCTAAGTTATTGACAATTTCTTCCATGTATTCTTTATTCGGGATTTTACCCAAATCAATTAATTTAAACCAAGCATGCGCGGCTGGGTAATCTTTGTCTTGCATCAGATACAACCCAACCACGGACATGGCATGGTAGTTACCGTATTCAGCGGCTCGCTTGAAATTGTTAAATGCCGATTCACGAAACCCATCTTTTTCATCATCCATACCGCGCCACAAGTATTCCTGATCGGGTTTAATGATTTTGCCGGAATCATCGAACTTTAAGCCAAACTCTCTGGCGGATGCGAATGATAGGGTCATTAAAAGAAAGACTGCTGTGATGAATTGAATTTTTTTCATGTGTTTCCCTGCTGTTGATATAACTAATTATTTAAACAAATAGATACAAAAGATAACAGTGTGATTAGTCATTGTTGTTATCCTGAAGTTCCTTATTTTTAAATCTGTTTTTCATCTTCAATCAACTCGACATCTTTAAGGCTTACCTTGCCTTGGGTAAATTTTATTTCATAATCATAGATAAATTCTTTCAATTGAAGCCTGACCATTTCCCCAGTGACATATGTACTGGAGACAAAAATTTCAGCTTCACCAAAACCCCGTTGTTCAATTCTTCCAGCCGGATAAATTTTAACCCTCCCAGGTATGTTGCCTTTGATTTTGCTGCCACCAAAAGCGATGTCATTCTTCCATTCTTGCCTGTATTCTAATGCAGCTTGTTTTCCATATTGTGCTGTCAGTTCGTCACTGAGCGTTTGTAATTTAAGTTGTTGGTCACTAGATACATGGGTAGTTAATTCGTCGATTAAATCGAGTATCAGTTGATCTTTGTCTATCATCTTTAAGTCAACTAATTTAAACCAAGCCAATGCACTGAGATAATCTTTGTTCTGCATGTGCATAAAAGCAATGGCTGACTGTGCATAGGGATTACCAAACCGAGCTGATTGCTTAAAATAACGCATGGCATCATTGTTATGCCCCCTGCCCTGAGAATCGATGCCTTGTTCTAAATAAGTCATATCTGGAGCCAGCATACGACCCATTTCATCAAAACGTAATTCTTTTGCAGAAACAGCCAAAGCCATCAGAACTAACAGCAGCATAAAAGTCATTTTTGAATTCATATTCAACTCGCTTTAATTGTGTTTTTAAAGCCAATATTATTCAATCTATTGCCTGAATCATAACTGAATGTTTATCAAGGTCTTATTGAGCGGTAAAAAAAAGCCCAGATTAACTGGGCTTTTAAAAAATCATCACTGCACAAAAATAATGCGGTGAAGTGATGTGTTATAAAACTGTGACTAAGGCTTACCTGGCAGCACTTGAATTCATGGTTGAATTTCTGCCACTGTCTCGAGTTTGCGCCATGTCACGCATGCCATCGGTATGACATTGACCGGTTTTATGCCCGCGATTAACTGCGCCAGAAACCTGTCCTCGTGACTTTTCAGTGGTGCCATCTTCAGGGTCAGATAAAATGATATCCGATGCGAAGTTACACCAATCAGGACGCCACCATTTTGTGGTAAACGAAGTGGTGTAGTAATTGACTTTGCTTCTGGCCCAAGTTGGGATGCCTGATAACCAAGCGCCACCACCGGAAACAGTCAAATTGCTGTTGTAGCCACAACCGATACCAAAGATGTCACCCAGGGCGGCCAAATTGCCAGCCAACGGCGTACCTTGATAAGGTGTACCCACTGATTGAATCAAGCGACCTGAACCGGCGTTATCCAAGCCACTCCAGTAATAGGTATACAGGTGCAATGCAGCTGCGCCACCTTGTGAGTGCGCAACGATTCCAAAAGAAGGAAAGTTATCACCGTAACTGTCGATCAGTCTGGCAAATGCATCGTGTGAACGATTTTGACCGAAATCACTGAATTTAACGTAGTTACTGAATTGTGATTGCACTTGTCCCCATACATCGCTTGAACAATACCCATGCACCAACATTAATTTACCACCAGCAGCTTTATCCACATTGTTTAAGGCTGCAGGTTTTTCACCTTTCAGCATAGACTCATTCAGATCGCCATCGAAGCTTGCTTTGGTTACTGCTGATATTTCTGGCAAGAACAAAGGCAAGCGATCGACATTCAACACACTGATGTAATGATTGCTGTCTTCAATGCGGATGTTTTTCAATTCATAAGGTGCTGACACATTTTTAGTCAACAACCAGCGATCATCAAGTTGTAAATTAATTTCTCCATCATTCACATCGGCCATGGTTGATAACCAAGCCACAGGTGTTAATTGTGTAGACTTACCGACAGCAGCTGTGCCCCAAACTTCAGCCAACACCCTGAATCTTGAATCTTCCATGCTGGTATCAACAGCAAAATTCAAATCAATTTTATGGCTTGATGAGTAACTGCCATTGGCAGCTTTACTGCTCAGTACCATGTCTGAGTCTATCACTGGAATCACATGTTCAACGGTTCTGAAAAAGGGCTTGCCTTTGGGTGTGATGCCCTGTGAAATGACTTGAACTTGATACAATCCCGCTTGTTCTGCTCTGAACTGACCATTAAACTCACCATCTAAGGCCGTTTTATCAAAAGTGGCACCATCATCAAACATAGAAGTTTCGCGCACCGAACCATCAGGCGCTGTGATGCGCAGGTATGATGAATTGATCAGTTGTAAATCACTCTTAACCATTGAGAATTCACTCTCATCTGCAAAGGCTGACGCGTTGATGTTAATTACATCACCCACCAATTGACCTGGTGTGCTGACATAAGACTTTAAGCGGTAAGGGCTGTCACTGCTGACCAGCAAATAACCCACTGCGTTCATTTCGGCACTGATGCCCACTTCATAGCGACCAGATTTAAGGTTTTGTAAGTCAAACTGAGTGGCTGGAAATTGTTCATCACCCATGCCCAAAGTGGTTTCGCGTGAGAAATACGAGATGTCTTGTGGCTCACCATTCTTTTCGTAGGATTGACCCTTGATGTCAAATTGCCATTGGTCTTTATCGACAGCGAACAACAGCGCTTTGGGGTTTTCACCGTCGATTAAGATGTTTTTTTGCCAGTGGTATTGACCATTTTGAGTTTGACTTAAATCGATGGTCAGCATGGCATGTTTAGAAATGATTGCTGCAGATTCAGGACTGGCCTTTTGCATCAATTCAATTTCTTCAGCTGGACCTGCCAGGTGTTTTGCGATGGGTGCTGATTTGGCCATAACTCCTGTAGCAGCCAAAATGATAGACGCAGAGGCGCCCCAAATTTTAATTTTGTTCATTGATAAACCCTCTTTAGTTTAAATAATTAAATAGTTAATATAACGATTTGAAATTGAAACAACGTCCCCACGCCATGCCAATGAAAACTACATTCATCAACATGCATAACAAACCTGCTTTTAATATTTATTCGGATTGGCTTGTTATCAGCAACATCAAATCGGAAATAAAAATAACATATTTTTAATTAATTTTCAAACGTTTGTTTGATTTTAGTGGTTGTAAATGATTGATACAGAATCAATATGCACCAGCTTAACTTAAATGACTGTTAAATGATTGCTGATACGGCACTGTATAGCTGTATTTTCTCACCCAAAAATGCGATAATATGTCGTCAAAATTTAACCAAACGACCGACCCATTTCGTCAGGTCCACTTTCAGGGGTTTATCAATGAGTGATACACTAAAAACCGCCATGCAACTGGCATGTAACAATAAATCTTATAAATATTTCAGCCTCGCTAAGATCGCTGAAAGTCACGACATCAGTCGCCTACCTTTCTGCTTGAAGATTTTATTAGAAAATCTGTTGCGCAATGAAAATGGCGTGGACGTCACTGTCTCTGACATAGAAGCCTTATGTAACTGGGATCCCAAAGCCGCTCCAGCCACCGAAATTGCTTTCACGCCTTCGCGTGTGGTTTTGCAGGACTTTACCGGCGTACCAGCAGTGGTCGATCTGGCAGCCATGCGTGATGCCATGAAAGCATTGGGTGGCGACGTACAAAAAATTAATCCCCTGTCTCCTGCCGAGTTGGTTATTGACCATTCGATTCAAGTGGATAAGTATGGAACCATGGACTCTGCAGACATCAACACTCAGATTGAATTTCAAAGGAACATGGAACGTTACGGGTTCTTGAAGTGGGGACAAACAGCCTTTGATTCATTCAAAGTTGTTCCTCCTGGCATGGGTATTGTGCACCAAGTTAACCTGGAATATTTAGCCAGGGTTATTTTTGGCGCTGAACAAAATGGCGAATTGACGGCCTACCCTGACACGGTGGTGGGTACCGATTCTCACACCACCATGATCAATGGTATTGGTGTACTGGGTTGGGGTGTGGGTGGTATTGAAGCCGAAGCTGCGATGCTGGGCCAAGCCATTTCCATGTTGATTCCTCAAGTGGTTGGTTTCAAATTAACCGGTAAAATGCAAGAAGGTGTGACAGCCACAGATTTGGTATTAACTGTGGTTGATATGTTACGTGAACACGGTGTGGTGGGTAAATTTGTTGAATTCTTTGGTTCTGGTTTACAACATTTGCCACTGGCAGACAGAGCAACCATCGCTAACATGGCACCAGAATATGGCGCCACTTGTGGCATGTTCCCGGTAGACAACGAATCCTTACGTTACTTGACCTTATCAGGTCGTTCAGAAGAACAGGTTAATTTGGTTGAAGCTTATGCCAAAGCCCAAGGCATGTTCCATGATGAAAGCAGCATTGAAGCTGAATACACTGCAGTACTTGAACTGGACATGAGTACAGTTGTACCAAGTATTTCCGGGCCTAAACGCCCACAAGATCGCATCGAGTTATCGGTGGCTAAACAAACCTACAACAAACACTTTCAAGAGTTTGAAAAAGGCCGCGCGGTTAAAACAGTACCTGTTGCTGCTGAACGTGGCTCATATGAGTTTACTGATGGCAACATTGCAGTGGCGGCCATCACTTCTTGTACCAACACATCAAACCCAGCAGTCATGTTAGGTGCGGGTCTGCTGGCCAGGAATGCAGCTGCCAAGGGTTTAAAAGTTAAGCCTTGGGTTAAAACCTCTTTGGCCCCTGGGTCAAAAGTGGTGTCACATTACTTGAACTCTGCTGGCTTGATGGATGATTTAGAAATGTTAGGCTTCAACGTGGTTGGTTTTGGTTGCACCACTTGTATTGGTAACTCTGGTCCTCTGGACACCGCTTTATCCAAAGCCATCAATGACAATGACTTAATTGCCACTTCGGTGTTATCTGGCAACCGTAACTTTGAAGGTCGAATTCACGCTGATGTACAGATGAATTTCTTGGCATCCCCGCCTTTGGTTGTGGCTTATGCCATTGCTGGCACCATGGATTTTGATTTACAAAACGAATCATTGGGCGATGACCACGATGGCAACCCTGTTTACCTGAAAGACATTTGGCCCAGTGACCATGAAATTGCAGACACCATTCAAAGTAACGTGAATAAAAATAGTTTTGCGGTGGGTTATGAAGGTATTTTCGAAGGCGATGCCAATTGGAAAGCAGTTAAAACCACTGAATCAGAACTGTTTAACTGGCAAGATGACTCGACCTACATCAAAAACCCACCCTACTTTGATGGCATGACTTTGGATGTTGGGACCATTGATAACATCAGTGGTGCACGCGTATTGGCTAAACTGGGCGATTCTGTGACCACTGATCACATTTCACCCGCAGGCGCCATTGCTGAAGATTCACCTGCCGGTGTCTACCTGAAAGACAAAGGCATCGCCAAAGCCAACTTCAACTCTTATGGGTCTCGTCGTGGCAACCATGAAGTGATGATGCGTGGCACGTTTGCTAACATCAGATTACGCAACCAGCTGGCCCCAGGTACTGAAGGTGGCTGGACGCGTCACCAACCCTCCGATGAGCAGATGACTATTTTTGATGCGTCTATGCAATACCAAGCCGATGGCGTGCCTTTGGTGGTCATAGCTGGCACTGAATACGGTACAGGCTCATCCAGAGACTGGGCAGCCAAAGGCACCAACTTGTTAGGTGTAAAAGCAGTATTGGTTCAAAGCTATGAAAGAATCCATCGTTCAAACCTGATTGGTATGGGCGTGATTCCATTGCAATTTAAAGCCGGCGAGAGTGCCGATACCTATCAATTAACCGGTAAAGAAACTTACGATGTAAGTGGCTTGAAAAATGGTGAAAGCAAAACAGCTCAAGTCACAGTTCACCGTGAAGATGGTACTTCTGAGTCATTTGAAGTCGATGTCAGAATCGACACACCCAAAGAAGTGGAATACTGTCGCCATGGTGGTATTTTGCAATATGTATTAAGGAATCTAGCGGCTTAAGACAAGCCAAGCCAGAATATAATGGCCCAATTTAAGGGCATGGTAGCAGGCAAGTGATTGACAAAATCACTTGCCTGTTTTGTTTTTAACCCTATTTAATCATAACCAACCCATTTTCATAAGATGCCATGCATGTATTTAAAATTTGTTTACTGTCCGTTTGTCTGACCTTTGGATTAACCGTTGATGCCAACGATGAGCTCGTTCAACAACTCGACACCTGTCAAAAGATCAATTCAGATGCAGCAAGGCTGGTCTGTTATGATAACATCAATCAAATTCCAAACACCACACCGCCCAATGACTCAGAGAGCCAAGCTGAGCATAAAAATGAATTTCCTGTGTTGATTGCAGATTTGAATGAGCCTAATTTATTCTTCAGCTTTGGCAGCCTGGACTTCTTAGGCGGCAGTGCTAGATCAGTTTTATTGGGTGGTGGTAAAAGACATTCAATCAGAGATTTTGAGTTTGGAGACGATCATTCCTTGGCATTTAATCTGATTGGCTTGATTCGCTCTCAGTTTGATGTCAATGAATTGGATACCCGCAACAACCGTGGTGGAGCTTTGATTAACACTGACTTCATGGTTGGCGGTGAATTGGTACAATCTTTAGACCATTGGAACTGGCGATTCAGCTACACCCACAAAAGCACCCACCTGGGTGATGAATTTTTAATCGATAATCCAGAGTTCCTCGAAAAACGCATTAATTTATCCTATGAAACCATTCGCTGGGATGCACATAAAAACATCAAAAATTGGGACTTGTATGCTGGCTTGGGTTTTGTGACTCGTTCTGAACCCGGTGATTTAGACAAATTCATGTGGCAAGCTGGCTGGCAGTTTCAAGGCAGTCGATGGCATAACATAAAACCCATATGGGCTGTGGATTTAACCTCATGGGGTGCTTACGATTGGAACATTAATGCCAACATGCGCGCCGGTGTTGAAGTTTATCAATTAACCAAAACACCATTCCAACTGCTGCTTGAGTACCAAGATGGGCGTTCGCCTTATGGTCAATTCTTTACTGAAGACTTAACCTTTTCTGGAATCACACTGTTGAAAAATTGGTGAGCAAAAAAACACCCTGCTAAATCAAAACATGCTTATTTCAGCTCTGCGGCTTTGACTTGGTTGCGCCCAGCATGTTTGGCTTCGTATAAGCCATTGTCTGCCAATTGATACAGTTTGGTGGGTGTGAACTTGGTGGGGTCGATGGTGGCTAAACCTCCTGACACGGTGATATGAATGTGTTTTTCTGCGCCCACATGAAAAATGACTTGTTCAATGTGTTGCCTGATTTTATTAGCCAATTTAATGACCTCGGCATGCATCATATCTTTAATCAAAAAACAAAACTCTTCACCCCCTATTCTGGCGATACATTCAATAGCAGGGTCTTTGAATTTCTCTAGCTCTCTGGCCAATTGCACCAACACATCATCACCAGCGGGATGACCATAAGAATCATTGACTTTTTTAAAGTGATCTATATCAATAATTAACATCGACATGGATAACAAGTTTTTTTGACAATCTAGCCACAGTTCTTGCATCACCTCAGTGAAAACACGGCGGTTTTCTAATTGAGTTAACGCATCTTCACGTGCCATGACAATCAGTTTGGCATTCGCTGTTTGCAGTTTTTCAGTTCGTTCAGCCACAGTGTTTTGTAGCTGTTGGTTCATCTTAATATTTTCTAAGCGACTGCGTTTAATTTCTTGGTATAGATTGTTGACTTCAATGGGCATGCGCTCATTGTCTTCAAACTCTTCAATCTCACCATTAAAGTCATTACCCCTCTCAATCATTTCATTCAATCGATGCATAGAATAGGACCAAGAATGGCTGATAGTCGAAGCCAAAAGCTTAGCAATCAATACCAACATGACAATAGACACCGCAAATGCAATCAAGGTTTTTTCAATCAAATCAGCAAATCTGGTTTCATTTTGAAAAGTGATCAGCTTCCAACCAAAATCAAATGTCGACTCTGCAAAATAATAGACTTCAGAACTTTGGCTGCCATCTTCATAGACGATACTGACCAGGTCATGATTATAAAAAGTATCAACACCTTTGGATACAATCATTGTCTGCAACGCAGTCATTGCTAAATCATTTGAAGCTATCAGCACATGGTTACTCTGATCAACCAGAACGGCATTGACTTCTGGCGATAAATCTTGAATGTATTTATGAACTTCTTGCAAGGAGTCCAATATAAAAGATCCTTCTAAGACACCCACGTTTCCTTGCAGATTATCTAAGTCCGGCACACCAGCGCTGACTGCTGAAATCAATTCATTGCCAAAGCCTCTGCCTATAAATCCGGGCGAAACAAAAGTATTTTGAGAATCAATAGCTAGTTTGAAATAATCTCGATCAGCAACACTGATGGATTTATTTTTTTGTATCACATCATTGACCAATTCACGAGGCGAAGAATTGATCAAGTTGCCATCCTTATCTGCCAGAATCATGGTCTTAAACTCTGGATGTCTTTGATTAAATTCCAACAGACTTTGTTCACGAAGCTCACTGTCTTGCCAAACTTTAGACAAAGTGTATCTGAATTCGCTGATGGCATTAATTTTACTGTCCAATATATGTTCTAAATGAAAAGACAATTGATTGTGTTTACTGTCATGTTCATAACTGAATCTTTCGCCTGCATTTTTGATGGTTTGATTGAGGCCAAAAAAGAAGAAAAAAATACCCACAGTAATTAACAATGTAGAAATGGTATGTGATGACTGCTCTTTGATTGAAACAGTTGGCAAAGAGCGTTCTTGAGTTAAATAGCTTCGAACCACTGGCAGGTACATCAACATGGCTGTGATGTGGGCATAGACAATGGCATTTGTCAGCTGTTTTATCAAGATAGATGTGCGGTGTGAATCCAAAAATAATTCATACTGCGAAATTGAATACCAAGAGACTGGCATACCAATAAACAGCCAATAGGCCATAACCAACAAAATGACATTGTATCTTTTTAGAGAATATATATAGCCAACAAAAAAGGCTTCTAGACCAAAAGTTAATGTGGCCCAGTAACTGCCCCAGGCATAAACCAATGGGATGGTGGCAATGATGCTGGTTAAAACGCCAGCCAAGGGGCCTCGAAACACGGCTATCAAAAGCACCAGAAAAGGGCCAAAAACAAATTCTGCTTCAAAAAATAACGGCAACCTGAACATGTTGACCAATGCAGCCAGAACACCAAAAGAAAAAATGAAAACCCAATCTTTTTGATTAAACTTATAATGCATGTTTCAAGTGATCCGCAATAAACCGCATAGATGGTTTTTTTGAAATAAAACTGATATCATCATGCAGGTGTAATTGAATATCATTCAAGCTCAGCCAACACACACCTTAATGTCCCATAATCATACATGCCATCCAAAGCATCAAATACCGGCTTCATCTTTTTCTCTTCCAAGTAACCCGTCATTTCTGCCATTTGAATGATGTAATCTATATCAGCATCCTCTAATCCAGTGACATCTTTTTTATCCACCAAGCCTACGGCTATGGCTTTAGACAAATGCATATAAACGGTATTTAAGTTGATGTTCAAAACTTCGGCTACTTTCTCTACTGACTTAAGCTCCAAGAAGTGATCCAATGACACATTAACTTCTTCACTCAAGCGATTATCTAATTTAGCTGGCAGAGGGTTGGCTTTAATTACTTCTATAAAAACCTCTCCGTATTTAGCTAATTTATATTCGCCAACACCTGAAATGTACATGAATTTCTCACCTTCTACCGGGCGCTTTTTAACCATTTCTAAGAGTGAAGCATCACTAAAAATAACATACGGTGGAACGCCTTGGTCGGAGGCCAAATCCATGCGCAACTTTTTCAGTGCTTGCCATAAAATTTGGTCATGACGACCTAAATCAACTTCTTCATTTTTCTTCGACTTGTTTTTGGCTTTAACCACATCACGCAAGTAGAAAGACTCTTCACCTTTTAATAGGGGCTTGGATTTATCGGTGAGTTTTAATGAACCAAACTCAGCATCTACATCAATGTAACTTTGACTGATCAATTGTCGATACAAGCGTCGCCACCAAGTTTTCACCTGATGTTTGCCTAAGCCAAATAAGTTCAGTTCATTGTGCTTCTGTTGAACCACCCGTTCATCGGAATCATTGCCCAACAGCACATCAATCAGATACATGATGCCAAACTGCTGGTCAGTGCGATAAATGGCTGACAGCGCCATTTGTGCTTCTTTGCTAGCATCAATTTTTTCTGGCGGGTTCAAGCAATTGTCACAATTTCCACAGGGTTCGGCCAAAGGTTCATCGAAATATTTCAATAAGGTCTGTCTTCTACAATCGAGCTGCTCACACAAATCGACCAGTGAATCGAGTTTATTGTGTAACACACTTTTATGCTCATCGGCCGCATCAGAATCACGAATAAACTGTCGTTGCATCACCACATCTTTGTAGTTATAAGCCATCCAGGCATTGGATGGTTGACCATCTCGACCAGCTCGTCCAGTTTCCTGATAATAAGACTCAATATTTTTGGGCATACTGAAATGAGCCACAAACCTGACATCTGGTTTATCAATACCCATACCAAAAGCGATGGTGGCAACAATGATTACCCCATCCTCGCGAAGAAACTGGCTTTGATTACTGGTTCTGACCCTGGTGGACAAGCCGGCATGATATGGCAGGGCCACCCGTCCTTTACCAGCCAAAAACTGAGCGACAGCCTCTACTTTTCGACGCGACAAACAATAAACGATACCAGCATCAGTCGGATGATTTTCATTGATAAAGCGCCACAGCTGTTGTTTGCCATTGTCTTGCTCTTCAATCGAATAGGTGATGTTGGGCCGATCGAAGCTCGAAACATAAATTTTTGCCTCGTCTAATTTCAACTCTTTAACAATTTCAGACCGCACCTTTTGATCTGCTGTGGCCGTCAATGCGATGCGTGGTATGTCAGGAAAGTTCTTATGCAGAATCGATAACTCTTGATACTCTTTTCTGAAATCATGCCCCCATTGTGAGACACAGTGTGCTTCATCAATGGCGAATAAAGCCACTTTGATGGTTTTAAAAAATGCCTGGGTTTCTTCTCCCACCAATCGCTCAGGTGACAAATACAGCATGTCCAAAGAACCGTCTCTGGCTTGTTGTTCTACCTCACTGACTTCTTTGGCTGATAAAGTTGAGTTGATGAAAGCCGCATTGACACCCAGTTGTTTCAAGGCATTAACTTGGTCTTGCATCAAAGCAATCAAAGGAGAAACCACCACACCAACGCCTTCTCTGACTATAGATGGTATTTGATAACACAAGGATTTCCCTCCACCAGTTGGCATCAGTACCAAAGCATCTTGACCCTTGATTATGGCATCAACAATTTCGGCTTGTTGATTGCGGAATTGGTCGTAACCGAAGACTTCTTTAAGAATATTTTTAGCTGCACACATCCTAATGATTTTAAACCATTCAGCGCTCAAATTTCAATACAATGTAAATTTAGTTGGTGTTTATATTGAGCCACAAACTAATTAAAAAAAACAATTTTTTCTCGGTTCTCAAATTTTGCGAAAGCACAGTGATTTAATCAACTCAGTCAATATCAAACAGAGTTAAACATGATTAAATCAATACACCCAGTCATCACCACCACAATGTTAATTGGTGGTAGTTTCCTGATACTCAGCATGCCTATATGGATGACTTATGTGGCATTGGCTTCAATGTCACTCGCTGTAGCCATTCATTGGGCCTATAAGAACAATGAAAAAATGTCATTGATTTGGCATTTTTGTGCCGAGTTTATTGGGTTTTGTTTATTTGTGGCACTTTTTGTCGGTACCACAGTGATGATGCATGAATTGCTAGCGACTTGATTCAGCTGACATTCAAGTTATATGATGATAATCAATATTATTTAATGCTTGGTGAATCTCATGAAAAGTTCAGTTTCCATCGCCTTATCGGCACTGTTATTAACTGCTTGTGTACAACCACCTCAACCACTGCGAGGTGAATTCAGTGACATCAGCCCAAAAGCTTATCAAGCTCAACCAATTGAAGACTTAAACATTCGCTGGACCGGATTTGTGGTCGATGTAGAAAATACTGCCGAACACAGTTGTTTAATCATCCGCGCCAAAGTGCCTGATGAAGTGGCTCGACCTTCTAGACGCATTCGAGTCGACCAAGGTCGTTTCATTGCCTGCAAACCAACTTTTTTAGAACCAATGAGTTTTATCCGCAAAGCGGTTACTGTGACTGGACCGGTCAAACGCATGGTCAGCAAAAAAGTTGATGAACTTGATTATGACTACCCTTTGGTTGATGCCAAAATTATCTATGTTTGGTGAAGAAAAAAACGCAGAAATGACTCATAACAGCTGGTCAACTTTCAGCATCACATCATTGACTGTGATCAAGTCCATGGCACCCGGGTATTCAGTTTTGGTACCCCATTTGACCTCATCAGCGGATTGATTTAAAAATTTAAGACAAGCCTCTGGGTATTTATCGACGGTCAATTCTGGGAACTGATAAGAGCCAGATCTTTTGTAATTACTGGCTGCCAGCAAGCCAATAACTGGCGTAGCCACACTACCAGCCATATGTAAAGGACCTGAATCAGGAGAAATAACCACATCTGCTTGTTCGAGTAAACACAGTAATTGCTTCAAGGTGTCTTGACCTGCTAAATTTAGCACTTCATAGCGACAAGCAGCTGCGATGGCTGCCACAAATTGTTTTTCTGCAGATGAAGGACTGCCAGTGAGGATGATTTGAGCCGCGTATTTATCCGCTATTTTATCTATCAAACGCGCATACTTTACCACCGACCAATTGCGCAGTTTGTGACTCGAACAAGGGCTGATAATCACAGTTTTTTTACTCGCATCAAGGTGTTCAGCAGCAAACAGTTTATCAGCTTGGCTGACTGGAATTTGCCAGTTCATGATTTTTGTTTGACAGCCCAAGTATGCAGCGAATTGCATAAAACCATCCAACACATGACAATTGTGCAAATAAGGTATGCGTTCATTAATCACCAGTCCATGCAACTCTTTAGACCTGACTTTATCAAAGCCAATGCGCCGCTTGGCAGGTATAAACCGAGAGACCAAGTTGGCCCTTAAAGACAACTGCATCTGCAACAACACATCAAAACAACGACCACTCAATTGTTTTTTCAGCGCCCTCACCGCTTGCCAGCCTGCGGATTTATTGAATTCGATGAATTCAACACCCGGCAAGCCTTTGAGTAGTTTATGTTCCAGCTGCCCTATCACCCAGGTTATTTGGGCGTCAGGAAATTGATGTTGGATGGTTTTTATTACCGGGATGACATGGGTGGCATCGCCTATAGCTGATAGGCGAAAGATGCATATAGACTGCTGAGAAGTTTGCAGATTTGGCTGTCGGTTTGAACTTGAGTTTGTTGTCATCAGCTAAATCATTTAAAATAAGTCATTCTATCACTTGCCGACCCTACAACTTGCATACAATCAATAAAAAAAACCTTTCAATCATCACATCAGATGTCTTGAAAGATGAAATCAATCAACAATGGTTTGAGCAAGACTACTGGATGAATCAAGGTCGCTTATTGGGCGCTAACTCAGGACGAGGGTCAACCTGGGTGCTCAAATCTGAATGGGGCAAGTGGGTATTGAGACATTATTTCCGCGGCGGCTTGTATGCCAAGATTAACCGTGACAGCTATTTCTGGACCGGCTTAAAAAATACCCGCGCCTTTAAAGAGTTTCAATTATTAACTGCGCTAGAAAAACTAAACTTGCCCAGCCCTAAACCAGTGGCTGCCATGGTCATTAAAAAAGGTTTGTTCTACCGCAATGACCTGATCATGGAGCACATTCAACATCAAATGACTTTGGCGCAAGGACTTATTAACACTGAATCAGCACTCAGCCTGGAAAAATGGCAACAGATTGGTCAGACCATTGCGCAATTTCATCAAAATGGTGTCTTTCACTCTGACCTCAATGCGCATAATATATTATTGAATGATGAGCACGTGTATCTGATTGATTTTGACAAAGGTGAAATCAGGTCTCCTAAAACTAATTGGCAACAAAGCAACATGAACCGACTGAAAAGATCCATAGAAAAAGTCAGCAACAGCAGTTGCGATAAGCAATTAGCCAAACAATGGCAAAGCCTGCTCGAAGGTTATCATGACTGATTTAACTGCTAACACAGTGTTGGATCAATTGCAGCGACCCATCAAGGATTTGCGGATTTCAGTAACCGACCGCTGCCAGTTCCGTTGCACTTATTGCTTGCCCGCCGATCATGTTGATGTGATGCGCCAACAAAGTCAGCCAGAAAAACACCTCAGTTTTGCCGAAATCACCCAGGTGGTAAAAGCTTTTGCCCAGTTAGGGGTGAATAAAATTCGCCTCACTGGCGGTGAACCCCTGCTGCGTAAAAATCTGTCTCAATTAATCAGCGACATCAAAAAGATTGATGGCATAAAGGAAGTCGCCTTAACCACCAATGCCGGATTGTTGAACCCAGTTTTGGATGATTTGGTGGCAGCTGGTTTGGATCGCATTACCATCAGTATTGATGCACTGGAACAGGATTTATTCTCGCAAATCACTGGCACTCAAGTCAAAGTAGGTGATATTTTAACCAGCATAGCGCGCTGTGTGGCCTCAGGGTTAAAACAAGTCAAACTCAATTGTGTGATCCAAAAAGGCATCAACGAAAACCAAATCATCCCGCTGCTTGACCACTTCAGAGGTACCGGCGTGGTGGTCAGGTTCATTGAGTTCATGGACGTAGGCAACATCAACAACTGGCAGGCCAATCAAGTTTTTGAATCAAAACAGGCCCTGAAATTAATCGCAGCGCGCTGGCCTATAAGTCCCAAGCAAGCAGCCAACATTGGCGAAGTGGCTGATCGTTTTGTGTTTGATGATGGACAAGGTGAGTTTGGTTTGATTTCTTCTATCAGCGAGCCATTTTGTCATGACTGCAACCGGGCTCGACTGAGTACCCAAGGTGAGATTTATACCTGCTTGTTTGCCAGTCAAGGCCATGACATCAAAGCGGTAATTAACCACCCAGATAAATTAGTTACTGCCATCACGGATATCTGGCGCCAACGCAAAGACCAATATTCAGCACAGAGAAAAACTGCCAGCAAAAGCAAACTGCCTAAAGTTGAAATGTTTGTCATTGGTGGATAATCATATATGAAACATAAAACCGATAATACACTGAGCCACGTTGATCAACAGAACAATCCAAGCATGGTTGATGTCAGTGAAAAAAGCATCACCAGCCGCATCGCCAGCGCACAAACTCGGGTGATTTTGCCCGCTGAAGTTAAAGCGGTGTTGCACCCAAGTGAACAAGAAATTCACAGTAAAAAAGGTCCGGTGTTTCAAACCGCCATCATTGCCGGTGTGATGGCTGCCAAGAAAACCCATGAACTGATACCGTTCTGTCACCCATTGGGCTTAGAGAACTGTAAAATTAAAATAAATGTCGATAACAATCAAGACCTTGTGATCACATGTGAATGCAAAGTATCTGGAAAAACTGGGGTTGAAATGGAAGCCTTAACCGGAGCCACTGTGGCAGCTTTGACCATCTATGACATGTGCAAAGCTTTGAGCCATCAAATCATCATCGGCGAAACCAAATTATTAACCAAATCCGGAGGCAAATCAGGTTATGTTGCTGACCTGCCTACCGTGTCGAATCAGAAAGTATGAAATTGACAGTAGAATTCTACGGCAGACTGAAAGCAGAATTCGGCCAACCAGCCGTTGCTATCGATGTTTCAGAACAAGCCCAAGCAGTCACCATAGAGCAGGTGTATTTGCAGGTGTGCCAAACGCACCATTGCACAGCCAATACCCAAGTGATCAGACCCATTTTGAATGACACTTTTGCCAACTGGGATGACATCGTAAAGGCCAATGATGTGATTGGCTTGTTTCCACCGGCATCAGGAGGCTGAATGTTCAGCATCAGTGAAACAGACATCCATGTCGCACAGTTAAAAAAACAAGTCATCGCCCCGGAAAGTGGCGGTTTTGTCAGTTTTGAAGGCTGGGTCAGGAACCACAACGCCACTGCTGAAGATCCCAATAAAACAGTCACAGCTTTACATTATGAAGCACATGAAAAATTAGCCATTCAAGTGGGCAATGAAATCATAGCGGATGCCTTGCAAAAATTTGACATCAATGCCGCTTGTTGCTGTCATCGCGTCGGCCAACTTAATATCGGCGACATGGCCATTTGGGTGGGTGTATCTGCGGATCACCGCCAAGCTGCCTTTGCGGCCTGTGAGTATATATTGAACCAAACCAAAGCCCATGTACCAATCTGGAAGAATGAATTTTATACCGATGGACACTCTGGCTGGGTCGAAGCCAATCTATAATGACCTCACAGCACTGATCACTTAACCATGCCAGCTTTTAACCACCAAAAATTTGTTAAAGACTTGCCCAAGTTGCCCGGCGTCTATCAAATGTTTGATGCCAACAACGAAGTCATTTATGTCGGTAAAGCGCGGGTATTAAAAAACCGGGTGGGCAGCTACTTCACCGGCCAAGCCAAAGACAACAAAACCATGGCACTGGTGGCATCGATTGATCACATGGCTTTTCACATCACCCGCTCTGAAGCCGAAGCCCTGCTGTTAGAAAATCAACTGATTAAAAAGCACAGCCCTAAATACAACGTGCTGTTAAAAGACGGTAAAAGTTATCCCTATATATATTGTTCTGTGAATGAGGATGAATACCCATTAATTGAATTCAGGCGGGGTAAAAAGCACGGTAAAGGTCGGTACTTCGGCCCTTTCCCAAGTGCCGCCTACGTGCGAAATTCGCTGCATTTTTTACAAAAGGTATTCAAAGTCCGGCAATGTAACAACAGCACGTTTCAAAACCGCTCCAGGCCCTGCTTGCAACATCAAATCAATCGTTGCACGGCACCTTGTGTGGGCTTGGTCAGTAAAAAAGATTACCAACAACAATTAAAGTACACCTTCGATTTTATTGAGGGCAAATCAAACCAAGTGGTTGATTCATTGATGACGGGTATGGAACAAGCCGCTGAATCACAACAGTATGAACAAGCTGCCAGTATCCGCGATCAAATCAAAGCCATTCGCATGATTCAATCCAAGCAATCGGTGGAGATGCAACCGGATGATAACTTTGATGTGATCACTGTGGCACAACAAAACAATATATACATAGCCACCGTGGGCACCGTGCGCAATGGTCAGTTCATGGGTTACCGCAACCACTACCCCGGCACCCCCAAAGAAACCCCTTTGGCTGAGTTTATATACGCTTTCTTGGGCTTGTATTATGATGACCAAATCACAGCGGACGCCATCTTATGCAACATCGACCCCAGCGATAAAGCAGAAATCAGCGACATCTTGTCCGCCATCAAAGGCAAAAAGGTGTTTGTGACATCCAAGCCTCACGGTAACCGTTTAAAACTGCTTAAACAAGCCGAAGAAAACATGCAAAATGCGCTCACCATCAAAGCCAATAAATACCAAACTTGGCAGAATAAATGGGCTTTGTGGCAACAAGAACTCGGTTTTGAGCAATCACCTCAACGCATTGAATGTTTTGATATCAGCCACCAAATGGGCGAACACACCCGTGCATCCTGTGTGGTTTTTGATGACCAAGGTGCGGTGAAAAAACAGTACCGTCAGTACATCATGGAAAACATCACAGCCGCTGATGATTATGCAGCGATGCGGCAAGTGATAGAAAAACGCTTGGCCAGTATTGCGAAGAGTAAATTGGGTTACCCCGATGCTTTTGTGATTGATGGCGGCAAAGGTCAAGTTAACCAAGCTTTGGCCATACTAGAGGAACATGACATCACCGCCATTCGCGTGATTGGGGTGACCAAAGATGACAACAGAACGGCTGGTGAAGAACGCATTTATATCCCAGAAAGCAAGCAATTCATCAAACCAGAAAGCCATGGCCTGTTATCCTTGATGATTCAGTTCATTCGTGATGAAGCCCACCGATTCGCCATCAAAAGCCACCGCAAAGCCTATAAAAAATCACGCAACACCTCTACCCTAGAGGACATTCCAGGTATCGGTGCTAAACGCCGCAACCAGTTGTTAAAACACTTTGGTGGCTTACAAGGCCTGAACAAAGCCAGTTTGGATGAAATAAAAATGGTCACCGGCATCAGTGAAAAAATGGCGCAAGTGATTTATGAGTTTTTACATCAAAAAGCCAACAAAGCCTAAAAAAACGATACCTTCATTGCGGCGATTATTTTGAGTTCTGTTTAATAGGGTAATAAAAGGGAAATGTAGACATTTTCATCATCAAGTTTTTTTCATCCTCGGGGCACCAACTGTAGGTTCTTTAGGCGAACCCGGGGACGACAAATTTGAGTTTTATTAATCAGTCTGAGACATCAGCCCAAAGCCACATCCAAATCAGCAATTAAGTCTTCAATATCCTCAATACCGACAGATAAGCGCAGTAAATTATCGGTGATGCCAACCTTCTTCCGTTGTGCTGCTGGCACCGATGCATGGGTCATGATGGCTGGGTGATTGATCAAAGATTCAATCCCACCCAAGGATTCTGCCAAGGCAAATAAGTGGCATTTTTCCATCATCTTTGTGGTTGCTTCCAGGCCGCCTTTAATCAGCACGGTGATGATACCGCCAAAGCCGCGCATTTGTTGTTTTGCCAGTTCATGCTGTGGGTGTGATTTCAAGCCCGGATAAATCACCTTCTCGACTCGCGGGTCTTGATCTAGCCATTCAGCGATGGCTTGTGCATTCTGGCAGTGTTTGTCCATACGCAGTGGCAGGGTTTTGAATCCCCTCAAGGCCAAATAGGCATCGAATGGACTGGCCACAGCACCAACAGAATTTTGCAAGAATTTAACTTGCTCAGCCAATTCAGCATCTTTAACAGCGACGAAGCCGCCTACCATGTCGGAATGGCCATTGATGAATTTGGTGGCTGAATGCATCACCAAATCAGCGCCTAAGTCTAAGGGGTTTTGCAGGTAAGGCGTGGCGAATGTATTGTCCACCACGGTTAACAAGCCGTGTTGTTTGGCAAAGGTCGAGATTTTTTTGATATCGACCACTTTCAACATCGGATTAGAAGGTGTTTCTAACCAAATCATTTTACTGTTTGACTTTAAATACTGCGCCCAAAGTTCTGAATCAGCTGTGAAATCTATATAATCAAAACTTAAGTTGGCACTGCGTTCTCTGACCCTTCTGAACAAACGGTTGGTGCCACCATACAAGTCATCCATCGCGATCACATGATCACCAGCATCCAACAATTCCATCACCGTTGAAGTGGCCGCCATGCCAGAGGCAAAAGCAAATCCATGCGTGCCGTTTTCCATTGCTGCCACGGCCCGCTCATAGGCAAATCGGGTCGGGTTTTGCGAGCGTGCATACTCAAAACCCTGGTGTTTACCTGGGCTGCTTTGGACGTAAGTTGAGGACAAGGAAATCGGCGGCATCACGGCACCGGTAGAAGGGTCAGGAAACTGACCAGCGTGTATGGCCTTGGTTTGTAAACCCTTGTATTTTTTGGATTTTTTGTATTCGTTGTTGTTCATATCTGGGTCACAATGACCGGTGGATTTTTTATTGTCGAAATAGGCACTTAGTCTGTCTATAGTTATTGATTGACATCAACCCTTCTGAGGTAATTAAGCAAATCTATGCGGGTGATGAGGCCCAAGAATTGGTTGCCATCTTTGACAATTGCCACCTTACCATCCTCAAACACCGGCATCAATGTATCCAAAGGCGTATCTACACTCAAGAATTCCAAGTTACTGGTCATGGCTGACTCAACAGTGTCATCAAAAGCATCGGCATTTTCGAACACTTTCATCAACACATCTGATTCATCAATGATACCGACAATCACATCGCCATCCATCACCGGCATTTGGGAAACGTCATAAAGCTTCATGCGTTGATAAACAGTGGCCAGGTTTTCTGATGGTCGCATCACGATGGTGTCATTGGACTGATAAGGCCTTGAAATCAAATCTCGCAAATCACCATATTGTTTGGTTTTGATGTAACCGTTGTCCATCATCCAATAGTCATTGTACATTTTGGACAGGTATTTATTCCCTGTATCACAAACAAAAACCACCACATTCTTGGCTTCGGTGGCTTCTTGACAGTAATTTAAAGCGGCTTGAATTAAAGTACCGGTTGAAGAACCACCCAAAATACCCTCTTTACACAACAACTCTCTACCGGCGGCAAAACTTTCCGCATCACTCACCGCATAGGCCTTGGTAACGCGGGTGAAATCACTGATGCTGGGTAAAAAGTCTTCCCCTATGCCTTCAACTTTCCAACTGCCACTGTCTTCACTCAAGACGCCCTCATTGATGTACTGAGCCAAAATACTGCCCACTGGATCAGCTAAGATCAATTCTGTTTTGGGGTAATGTTCTTTGACATATTGGCTTAAACCCGTGACCGTACCACTGGATCCCACGCCAAATACGATGGCATCGACATCACCGTTTAACTGCTCAAAAATTTCTGGCGCGGTGGTTTCATAATGTGCTTTGGGATTATCTGGGTTGGCAAACTGGTTAATAAAATAAGCGCCGGGGGTTTGTTCAGCGATGGTGGCAGCCAAGTCTTGGTAATACTGTGGGTGCCCTTTGGCCACATCAGAACGGGTCAAAACAATCTCAGCACCCATGGCTTTGAGGTTGAAGATTTTTTCTTTACTCATCTTGTCTGGAATGACCAAAATCAGCTTATAGCCTTTTTGTGCAGCCACCAAGGCCAATCCAATACCAGTGTTACCCGCTGTGCCCTCTACCAAAGTATCACCAGGTTTGATGTGGCCCGCTTTTTCAGCTTCATCTATCATTGACATGCCAATGCGATCTTTGATGGAACCGCCAGGGTTCATGTTTTCCAATTTCAGATACAAGGTACATAAACCAGTATCCAAATGATTGACTTTTACCATGGGCGTGCGACCAATCAGGTCTAGCACCGAATTAACTACTTGCATGTGTGTCCCACCTACTTTGTGTTGTGTGTTATTGGTTCAGAATAATGATATCAACGCGTCGATTTTTGGCCTTACCAGATTCGGTGTTGTTATCCGCAACGGGTAATGATTCGCCCATACCGATGGCTTCAATCCGTGTTGCAGACACACCATAATCCACTAACAAGGCCTTGACTGCATCGGCTCTTTTTTGTGATAAATTTAAATTGAAACTGTCGCTGCCGGAAGAATCGGTGTGCCCTTCGATGCGTATATTGCGATTGGGGTAGCCATCAATAAACTCCAATACTTTGGTGAAGTTATCAACGGCAGTTTGTTTGATGTTGGCTGATGCTGAGTCAAACACAAAATCACCCAATGTCATGACCAAGCCATCGACAGTTTCGCGTGCCGCCAATGACTCTAATTGACGCCTCAGTGCATCAATTTCTTCGAAAGCCAAATCAGCTTCTTGTTTGGCTAGGTCAGCCACTTTCTTTTGCGCTTCAGCATAGGCGTTGGCAGCTTCCAATTCAGCTTGAGTCATCTCAGCTTGATCGGCAATTTTCGATGCCAAGTCAAGTGCACGTTGTTTTTCCATGCGCTCTCTTTCAACTTCCTCGGCTTGTAAACTCAACTGTAATTGGGCCCGATCAGCTTCCATGCGAGCCACCGCAGCTTCGGTTTTAAGGGTTTCAAGGTTCAACGCAGTCATGGCTTTTTCTTCCGCCACCAACTGTTGATCCAAGTATTCAGATTCCGCCACCATTTTGGCTTTAATCAAAGCATGCCTGGCCATGTAGACCGCATGCTCTTTGACTTTACCTCGTTGGTTATACAGGTTTTCAATGGTTGCTTTGGCGGTTTGTTTTTCAGCTTTGGCGTAAGGTTTGTATTTGGCTTCGGTGATGAAATTATCAAACTCTATACGCAAAGCTTCTAACTCTAAATTCTTTTTCGCTGTCAGACCAGATTGCAAGATTAATAACAACAACACTGTCACCAAAGGCTTCATCCATTTATGCTTGTGATTATTCATTGTAAACGCTCCTGCAACTCCAGCAGATAAACTTGAGCCGCCGAAACCTGATCACGCTTATTCAGCAGTTGGTTATTTTTTTGATTCAACTCGGCACGCAATTTAACAATTTCGATATCGGCATAAATTTGTTCAGTGTATTGTGCCTCTAAACCTCGTTTGCGTTCGGCTTTGGCTTGTTTAGCCAGTTGCAGCTTTTGCTGGATAAACTTGATTTCCAAAGGCGCAGCATCAGCCATTGGCGAGTTGATTAATGCGGCCACATCCGCTTCTAGCTGATAGAAGGTATTGTCGTCAATTTTTGTCGCTCCGGGTGAACCACAACCGGATAAAACAGTCAAAAAGGCCAAAATCAATACAATTAGCTGGGTTTTTACTGCATATAAGCTTCTAAATGGCTTTATCAGTTTGTTAAAAGCCCTTGATTTATTTATAATTTGTTTTTTCATAAACCTGTTATTTATCTCTATCTATGAGTGTGCAACGTAATCTGACATTAAGTTTAATCTTGTTAAACCTATTCTGTTTAACAACCACAACTGCCAGTGCCTCAAACTTGAAAGTTTTTAAACACGTTGATAAGGATGGAATTATACACTACTCATCGAAAAAGCCGGCCGGAAAATCATATTCTATACTTAACATCAGATGTCCAGAATGTTCGGTCTGGCGTAATTCAGTTAATTGGAATACCACACCGTTGATCCTGGATAAATTCACCACAGAAATAGCTGCTGCTGCGCAAAAACATGGCCTACAAGCTGCTTTACTCAAAGCTGTCATTCATGCTGAATCAGCCTTCAAGCCACAAGCTGTGTCCTCTGCTGGTGCTCAAGGCTTGATGCAACTGATGCCTTTAACACAAAAAACTTACTCAGTTAGCAATCCATATGACCCTGCACAAAACATCAATGGCGGTGCCGCTTATTTGAAACATTTGAAAAACACCTACAGCACCATGGATGTTTATCTGGCAGCCTATAACTCTGGTGAAACAGCCGTTGAAAGATACGGTAAAACCATACCACCTTTCCCTGAAACTCAGGAATATGTGCGACGGGTCAAGATTCTCTATAGCCGGTATGAAAGAAAACTGAACAGTACAGCTTCCATTTCAAGCCCTGCAAACCCCACCACACACCTCAGTGCATCCAGCCAATAAATACTTAATTAATCAATGGTTCGGCCTTAACAGCCAAAATCCAAGACCTCAATCAACCCGCTTTTTTTGAAACAAAATAACCCGCCTTTATCGTTCGTAAAATCCTTGTGGGTTATGGCATCGGTGGTCTTGTGGGTTGGGCTGGTAGTGGCTTTGTTGTTGTTTGTGCCTATCAAGGCAGTTATTTCACCGACCTTGTTGTTGCACTTATCAGCTGTTTTAATGCTGTTTCTGATGATTAAAAGGTTGGGTGGTGGCATCACAGAAACTTTGTGCCTGTATGCGATTAATTTCAAGTGGTTATTAACAGCAACTTTAGTAGCCGTGGGGTTTTGGTTGATTGATCATTGGCTGATGGTTGATTTTTTCAAAATTAATGCCCTTGAAGACATAGCAAACTGGCATCAAGCCAATGCTTCATTTCATTACTTGAGTGTTTTTATTGGCACAGTGTTGTTGGCACCTGTATTTGAGGAGTTGTTTTTCAGGGGTTTGATTTTCAGAACTCTGATGCAGCGTTATCATGTGATCAGTGCAGCCTTGGTTTCAGCCACATTGTTTGCTTTACTGCATTGGAGTTGGCCGGAGTTCATCAGCTTATTTATGGTTGCTTTAATTTATGCGCTGTTGGCGCACCGCAGCAAAAGCACCCTGACCCCAATCATTGCGCACCTGGTGCACAACCTGATGACTTACATTTATTACAGCCAATATTGACAGCTTTAATTATTGGATGAGGGCTCAGCCGTTTGAGTTTTTTTCTTTTGCAGCCTCTTTTGGGTAAAAAAATCACTGATGATTTGTCCACATTCTACATGCAATACACCACCTTCAGATTGAACCATGTGATTATGGTGGGGTTTTAACAAGGCCTGCTCTACACTGTCAATGGCGCCAGTTTTAAAGTCATGGGCACCATAAACCAGTCGCTTTATTCTGGCATGAACACAGGCCACTGCACACATTCCGCACGGTTCTAAAGTCACATACAAATCACAGTCCACCAAACGGTAATTACCAATGGCTTGCCCCGCTTGTTGCAACGCCAAGATTTCAGCATGTGCGGTTGGGTCAGAGTGACCGATGGTCTGGTTATGCGCTTGGGCTACCACCTCACCATTGCATACCACCACTGCGCCCACCGGCACCTCATCATTGTCAGCAGCCATTTGTGCTTGCTGTAATGCCAAGCGCATGAAATAGTGATCTGCGTGGTTGTTAATTATTCCCATTCAATGGTGGCTGGTGGTTTGCTCGATACATCATAAACCACTCGAGAAACCTTATCTATCTCATTGATTATTCTACGAGAAACCAAATCAATAAACTCATAGGGTAAATGTGCCCATCGAGCAGTCATAAAATCAATGGTTTCTACCGCACGCAGCGCAATAACGTACTCATAACGTCTGGCATCACCGACCACACCCACAGATTTAACTGGCAGAAATACCGCAAAAGCTTGGCTGGTTTTGTCATATAAATCGTGCTTTCTGAGTTCTTCGATAAAGATATGATCAGCTTTGGCTAAGGTATGGGCATATTCCGCTTTGACTTCGCCAAGAATCCTGACACCTAAGCCAGGACCTGGAAAAGGATGCCGATAAACCATTTCTGGGGCCAATCCTAGACTGACACCCAGCTTGCGTACTTCATCCTTAAACAAATCCTTCAAGGGTTCAATCAGCTTTAAGGCCAAATCTGCTGGCAAACCACCGACATTGTGGTGTGATTTAATGACATGTGCTTTGCCCGTGGCGGAAGCGGCAGACTCAATCACATCGGGGTAAATCGTACCTTGTGCCAACCACTTGATGTCATTCAATTCCCTGGCTTGTTGTTCGAAAATACGAATAAACAACTCGCCGATGATTTTGCGTTTTCGTTCCGGATCAGACTCGCCTTTCAAACCCTTGAAATACATGTCTTGAGCATTGACTCGAATGACATTGATGTCCATTTTATCAGCCATCGTCTGCATCACTTGATCACCTTCTTCAAAGCGCAGTAAACCGGTATCGACAAACACACAAACCAATTGGTCACCAATCGCTTTGTGCAACAAAGCGGCGACCACCGATGAGTCCACCCCTCCAGATAAACCCAGCAGGACTTTTTCATCTCCCACCAAAGCCCTGATGTTCTCAACATGGGTATCAATGATGTTGTCGGTCTTCCACAGTTTTTCACAACCACAAATGTTATGAACAAACTCAGCCAAAATCTCCCGCCCATCAGCAGTGTGCTCGACTTCAGGGTGAAACTGTACGCCATAAATCGGCAAATCATGATGTTCACAAGCCGCATAAGGTGTCGAACTGGTGTGCGCAATGGCACGAAAAACAGGGGCCAAAGATTTGACTTTATCACCGTGACTCATCCACACATCCAGTGCTTGTTTATCGACTTGTGCAAACAAGCTTGAATCATCGGTTAGGTTAACTTGGGCATAACCAAACTCTTTGTCTTCAGAACCTTCAACCACACCACCATAGTGTTGATTGAGTAACTGCATGCCATAACAAATACCCAACACAGGCACACCTAAAGCCAAAATAACGTCATTCAATGTTGGTGCATTTTCCATGTGCACTGATTCAGGCCCGCCTGAAAGAATGACACCTTGCGGCTGATAAGCTTCGATGGCTGCGGTGGGTGCATCCCATGCATATATTTCGCAGTAAACATCTAACTCCCTGACCCTGCGGGCAATTAACTGTGTGTACTGTGAACCATAATCTAAGATCAGGATTTTACTGTGTTTGATGTCCATATTTGCGTCCACTAGGTTCTGGTTCGGTAATTAGGCGCTTCTTTGGTGATGTGAACATCGTGAACATGAGATTCAGTGACACCAGAGTGAGTAATCTTAACCATCTGAGGTTTGGTTTTCATTTCATTGATGTCTTTGCATCCCACATAACCCATTGATGCACGCAAACCGCCCATCAACTGATGTACCACCGGTGCCAACGCACCTTTGAAAGCAACCCTGCCCTCGATACCTTCAGGGACTAATTTTTCAGCATCCACTTCATCTTGAAAATAACGGTCTTTAGAGCCAACTTCCATAGCTCCTAATGATCCCATACCACGGTAAGACTTAAAAGTTCTGCCTTGATACAGTTCCACTTCCCCTGGTGATTCTTCGGTACCAGCAAACATACCACCCATCATGATGGTTGAGGCACCAGCGACAATGGCCTTGGCTAAGTCTCCAGAATAACGCACACCACCATCAGCAATTAAAGGGACTCCAGTGCCTTCCAACGCTGTGGCCACATCATCTATGGCTGAAATTTGTGGTACACCTACACCAGCCACAATGCGCGTGGTACAAATTGAGCCCGGGCCTACACCCACTTTAACTGCATCGGCACCGGCTTCGACCAAGGCCAAAGCAGCTTTGCCTGTGGTTATGTTTCCAGCAATGACATCTACATCAGGGTATTGTTGTTTAATCGCTCTGACACGGTCTATAACGCCTTTAGAGTGTCCGTGTGCAGTGTCAACCACCAACACATCAACGCCCGCTTTGACCAAAGCGTCTACCCGTTTAATTGAATCACCACCGGGTCCAACAGCAGCAGCCACTCTTAATTGTTCACTTTTATCCTTGACCGCCAGTGGATAGTCTTGTGATTTTTGGATGTCTTTTACTGTGATCAGACCTTTGAGTTGAAAGGCGTCATTGACTACCAGAACTTTTTCTATGCGATTGGCATGGAACAATTGCAAAACTTCACTAGCCTCAGCATCCTCGCCCACAGTGACCAAATCTTCTTTGCGGGTCATGATATTTCTGACAGGATCATCTAACACCGTTTCAAAACGCATGTCACGACTGGTGACTATACCCACCAATTCATCACCATCAACCACTGGAACGCCTGAGATGCGATGTTTTCGGGTGATTTCCAGAACTTCTCTGATGGTGGTCATCGGCTTAACCGTGATGGGGTCTTTAATCACGCCGGACTCATATTTTTTAACTTTGATGACTTCAGCACATTGCTGTTCTACAGACATGTTTTTATGAATCACACCAATACCACCCAATTGAGCCATGGCAATCGCCAGCCTGGCTTCGGTCACCGTATCCATGGCTGCTGAAACAACGGGTATGTTGAGCTTGATGTTGCGGGTCAATTGTGTGGACAAATCGACATCCTTTGGTAAGATGTCAGAATAATCAGGAACCAACAGAACATCGTCGAAGGTTAAGGCATCGTATAAAACTCTCATGGTGGCCACCTTTGGTCTAAAAATTTAGCGGCGTATCTTAACATATAAAGATGTCTTCAACACCAGGTAAAACAGCTCAAAATCCACTTACTCCAACTGCATTGAACCAAATGTTAAAAAATCATTTGGCCGCTGAGTTTTCAGGTTTTTGGCTGACGGGTGAAATATTCGAACTGTACCAGTCTCCAGCCGGACACAGTTATCTTACTTTAAAAGATCAAAATTCAAGCATCAAATGTGTCTTGTTTAAGCAAAAACACAGCTTGGCTTTGAAAAAAGACATGCAAGTGACCTTATTAGGCCAAATCACCGTTTATGCGGTTAAAGGTGACCTACAAGTCAATGTCTTACGTGTAATCGAGTCAGGACAAGGGGACTTAGCCCAACAGTTTGAAATATTAAAGCACAAACTTCAACAAGCGGGCTTGTTTGAAAACAGCCGAAAAAAACCGATCCCTAAACTCATCAACTCATTGGGCATCATCACCTCCGAAAAAGGGGCTGCTTTGCAAGACATTCTGAATGTGATGTTGCGCAATAACCCACTGATAAAGGTACAAATTTACCACACGCCTGTGCAAGGCAGTGATGCTGCGCCACAAATCAATCACGCACTGAGGCTGGCAGATGAACAGCAACATGATGTGTTGTTATTAACTCGTGGCGGCGGCTCCAAAGAAGATTTGTGGGCTTTTAATGATGAGTTTCTGGCGCATCAATTATCACAGCTGAACACACCGGTAATCAGTGCTGTTGGACATGAGACCGATGAATCTATCAGCGATTTAGTGGCTGACTTAAGTTGTATCACCCCAACCGCAGCCGCTCATTTAATCAGCGGTGATTTTTATCAATTGAAACAAAACTTGACTCACAACAGTCGTTTAATCAGCCTGATGATGCAAGATAAGTTTCGCATCTACCAACAAAACATCGATTCACTGACTCACCAACTGGCACTTAAACATCCAGCCAATAAACTTCAACAACAAAAACAATCCCTTATCAACCAACTCCAAAAACTACACCAAGCCGGAAAAAACAATTGGCGCGCCGTCATTTCAAATTTTCAAAACCTACAACATGCATTTACCCAGCAATTACCTGAAAGCAAACCTTATCAGCAGCAGCTGAAAAACTCACAACAACAGCTTAACTGGCAAATACAACAAGCGGTCGGACTTGCCAAACAAAAACTCAGTTTATCTGCCAATGATCTAAATCATCAAAACCCATTAGATGTGCTGGCCAGAGGGTTCAGCCTGACCACTAAACTCGATGATGGCAGTGTGGTCAGTGATGTATCGCAAGTAAAAAATGGCGACGGGGTCGCAACTCAACTGAAATCTGGTAAAATACATGCCAAAATTTTTGAACGTTTTGACGATTAAGTCATCTAACCGCAGCTAATAGCATTGAATAACGAGGAATAAACTTATGACAACCCAATCAAAATCAGTATTGATACCTTTTTTGATCATAGCTGGCATTGTATTTGCAGTCGCATTGGCATGGAAGTTTCTGGCCACTGAAGAGACCGAAATATCAGTTAAACCAGCTGAAGTTCAAACTTCAGTAACCACCAAACCTGAAAAAGCACCGACCCAAAGTCAAGCTGAAGTAGTGGTTCCGAAAACAATTGTATATGATGAACCTGCATTTTTAGAGCCCACAGCTGAAGACAGAGAAGTACTCAGGGACCAGGCCAAAAGCAACATGAAATTCTCCATGCGTTACCCAACCCTGGAAAAATCACTGACTGCTTTACAAGCTTTTCGCAGCACCGGCAATGACCAAGCTGCAGCTGAATTGATCAGTTATATCAGAACCAGCTTTCCCAACGACACCATCCCAAGCAATTTGCTTGACTGATAAAATCCTCAGCAACATCAGCACCCACGAAGAACTGATTAAAAAAAGTTTATTCGTGGGTGTTTGTGCTCATATCAACACCACAGCTGATTTTTTTCAATTCATAGCAAAACACCAAGACCCCAATGCCACCCATAATTGTTGGGCTTATCGAATTGGCGATGAATACCGCTTTAATGATGATGGTGAACCTTCTGGAACTGCGGGCAAACCCATACTGGCAGCCATTGATGGTGCTGGTTTCAATTACTTGGGTGCTTTAGTCATCAGGTACTATGGTGGCATTAAACTCGGCACCGGAGGCTTGGCAAGGGCCTATGGCGGCACCACAGCTAAAAACCTGCAACAAGCCAGTTTCACCTATCATGTACCGATGCAAGAGATAGGCATACAACTGCCTTTTGAGTTCAGCCAACCACTGTTTAACCTAACCGCAGAACAGCAAGGCCATGTCATCAATCAAGATTTCAATGTCAAAGGTATGTATTGCGTGGTTTCAGTGCCGAAAAAGAGCCTCAAGAAATTCAAGAGTTCACTACAAAATATCAGCAAAGGACAAGTCAGTTTTTCAACGCTCTGAAGCTTGATTGGCTGTTATTTTCAAAGACATCAACGCGGGTATTATTAAAGGCATTAAGTACCACGCTTGAAGATAAATTGCCAACACCAGCCACAGCAACCAGCTCAAAGCCACCAACCAAATAACTTTTAACCTGGGGTACTTAACCAACAACCAGCCCAAAGGCGTCATTAACAAAACATTGAAATTCCAGTCTAGCGCAATGTGCGGGGTTAACAACCACAACACCAACATCACCAGACCCAGCAGTCCATGCCACAGAAACCAGGCTTTGGCTGCCAACTTTTGGGTTGCTTTAAAAGCCAGCAACAAACACCACATCAGCAGGTAAGTCAGCAGCACCCAATGGGTCAAAACAAAACTCTTCAGTGGCGGGGTTAGCTGAGCCTCAAACAGCACTTGTCTGGCTTGTAATTGTTGACTGAAGTTTGCCTCTAAATATTGCTCAAAATAAACTGGAAAGGCCATCAGTTCCCAAGCATTTCTTTGCGCATAAGCTGGCCACCCATACCCCAATGCCAATCCAAAGTTCATCAAACCTTGATGCTTGGCTGGAAAGGTTTGTCCGATATAGCTGTTTTTAGGGTGATTTCGATTGTCTGATTGAGCGTGCTGTTTAAGCTGTTGCTGCCAAGCAGTATTGATGACATCGCGAACTTTAGTTGAACAATTATTCAGAAAATAATCATAGGGGTAGGATTGGTTTTCTGGCAAACTGTGCCACTTCAAATAGCCACTGATTTGTTCAACTTCCGAAGCTGATAAATTCAATTCAATGACACTGAAATCACGATTTTGTAGCTGAGCTAAATAGACTTCTTGGTCAAAGTCACTGACGCCCAAATCATAATCCATTTGATTGGCCAAGAATGAGGCCACTGTCACTTCGTCAAAACTAAAGTAGCCAAAACCATAGACCACATCATCAACAGCAATGGCCGTGTGCCCAAAAGCTGACCAAAACGCATCTCCAGGTCCAATGCTGATGAGCTTGACAGTGGTGGCAGAACTGATCTGGTAGCAGAACAACAAGCCAATGAATGCAATCAGCCGTTTCAAATCAGCTCAAATCAACTTCAACAAATTCAACCCGACGTTTATCAGCCTTAATGATTTTAAATATCAAATCGGCCACTTCAATCAATTCACCAGTCTCTGGTAGACGGCCTGCTTCACTGGCCACCAAACCGCCAATGGTGTCAAATTCACTGTCATCAAAGCCAGTATCAAACTGTTCATTAAATTCAGTGATGGTGGTCAACGCATTAATCCGATAAACACTGTCAGCAATTTTCATCACATAAGGATCTTCGTGATCATCATATTCATCATCAATGTCACCAACAATTTCTTCAAGGATATCCTCTATAGTCACCAAACCAGCAACACCACCATATTCATCGATAATAATGGCCATGTGATTGCGGTTGGTGCGGAATTCATTCAACAGAATATTAACTTGTTTTGATTCAGGTATGACTACGGCTGGACGAATGATGTCTTTGAGGTTGAAATCATCCTCTTCTTTAACAAAAGACTTCAATACATCTTTGGCCAACAATATCCCTTCCAATTCATCTTTATCCTCGCCAACCACAGGAAATCTGGAGTGACCAGATTCAACAATAATCGGCAGTATATCCTCGATATTGGAAGTTTGTGGAATGACCACCATCTGTGCTCGAGGCACCATCACTTGTCGAACTTGCAGCTCAGAAACTTTGAGCGCACCTTTCATCATATTCAAGGCATCGATATCAACCAAATCGTTGTGATAAGCTTCTTGGAGAATTTGAATCAGATCTTCGCGATTTTTCGGTTCATCGGTAAATAAATTGGCTAGTTTACTGAGCCATGACTTCTGATTATCCGTATCAGAATCTTTGCTACTCTGGTCTTCTGTCATTCAGGTTTTTTAAAACACCTTAGTCTAATGTAATAAGTGTCTAGTTTAATGCTTGTTATGCCCCATGTCTATCGCAAAACCGATGATTTAGAACTGTTTTCTTTACTGCTTTATGGCACTGAGCAACCCTCACTGATTACTGAGCATAAAAATGGCGCCAGCCACAGCAGCAGATAACAAAACCACAGCAACAATCTTATAAACACTCCAAGGTCTTTCACCATGGGCTTTACCATTTTGTCCATTGATGACATAACGGTATGTTTTGTTGTTAAAGTTAAATGCTGAAACCCACATCGGCGCCAGCAACAACTTAAAACCCACTTGTTGATAGTCTGAATTGATGTGATTAATCCTTTGGTGGTCACCACCAATGTCACGTCGCACTGTTGACCTGATGGTCCGCTGCATCACATCTTTGGCTAACACGAATGCCTCGGGCAAGCCAATTTGATACAACTCAGAACGAAATCCACTGAGGTATTTTTCATTGTAATCCTGGGTTTTATACAGGTCCCAATCAGACAGAAAGTTTTGAAACTTTACCGGCAGTGTTTGGCTGCCCATAGTTATGACATCATCAAAACTGTTGTGAACTCGGCCAGATTTGTTGCGCCACCTGATTTTAACCACTGTTTTGGTTTGCATCACAGTACGACCATTAACCCTTGATGGCACTCGAACAGTGGTTGTGTAGTTATCACCACGTTGACCTGAGTAAGTACTGTGAACTTGTGCATCAAAAGCCCACATGGGTATGTAGGCACCTAAAATTGATTGCGCTTGAATGGCTTTGCGTTTCAACGCCGAAGGGGCAAACCATAAACCACCTATCCAAGTTTTGAAAGCAGCTTCTGCTTGGTGTTGGTGAATCTCAAATGGAATCACGCCATCAGGCTTAAGTGTTCTCGACAGTTCTACCGGTACCACCACATTCATGTCGCAATAAGGGCACTCTTCGGCATGAACATTGACTGGCAACATGAAGTTGGCACCGCAGTTCTCACAATTCAATTCGTGTTTGACCAGCTGTGGATCAAAATAGTCAATTTCAGAAATAGCCGCCTTGTAATCGTGGGCTAAATACATGTCCAATGGAGAAGCTTCAATCGGATCGACCTGACCGCAACTGACACACCTCAGTGAGTGCATGCCAATGGCATAATCCAAGTCTGAACCACATTGGTTGCACTTAAAGTGCGTGTAAGCAATCATTGATGAAAGTTTTCTTCCGTGCTATTTTATTTCGGCACTGCAGGTGGCTGACTGTTCAAATGCTGCTGAACTTCAGACAAGCTTTCGGCAGCCATCCAATCACCTAAACCTGCAGTCCACATCAATGTATCTGCATTGATTTGATTGTTTGCTATCATGGCCGCCACTGCAGACAAATTAATAGGCCCCACACGCTTACCATCAATGACCGCAAAGTAATGTTTGATTTCTTTCACTTGCTCAGGAACAGGTGGTGGCATTAAAGGGTCGGTTGCATCTCCTTTGCCTAAAGCTTGACCAAAAGATTGAGCCATTCCAAAACCCATACCCATCGCCATACCACCGCCAGCAGCTCCAGATTCATTGTTGGCAGCATCGCGCATGGATTGGGCTTGTTGATAACGGGTAAAACGATTCAAATCACCCACGGCTATTGAGCTGGCTCGCTCATCAAGCGCCTTTTCAACCGACTCAGGCACTGATACATTTTCTACCAGCATGGTTTCAAGCTTTAAACCATAGCCTGCAAATAAAGGCTGAATTTGCTCGGTCAGAAACCGTCCCAAATCATCATAGCTGGCGGCTAAATCCAGAACCGGAATTCCCGATTCACTGATCACTTTAGCAAACCCTGTGACCACCAAATTTTTTAATTGGCCGATGATTTCCTCCAACACAAAATGGCCGTCAGTACCGACAATTTCACGCATCATTTTATGTGGATCAGTGATTCGAAAAGCATAACTTCCAAAGGCCCTGATTCTGATCACACCAAACTCACGATCGCGTAAAATCAATGGATTGCGTAAACCCCACTTCATATCGGTAAAGACTTTGGTGTTAAAGAAATACACTTCAGCTTTAAAAGGACTTTCAAAACCATGTTTCCAACCCTGTAAAGATGAAAGTATCGGCACATTGGCGGTATTTAATTCATACAATCCAGGTTCAAATACATCGGCCACCTCTCCCTCGTTGACCAACACGGCCAACTGCCCTTCTCTGACTGTTAACATGGCACCATTTTTAATCTCATTACCGTAACGAGGAAAGCGATAAACTAAGGTGTGACGGGTATCATCTGTCCAATCAATCACATCTACCAACTCACCAAATAATTTATCCCAAATACTCATATACTTTGTCCTGAAATCAAAAAACAATTATTATAGCGTATTTATCTTTAGAATCTTTGTGAAAGAAGTCACCACTGAAACCCACAAACCAGAATTAGGTGTTTATTTTAAAACCCTGAATGAAGAATGGTTAAAGCGCCTGTTTGTGGTGGAGCCGATTGACGAATTGGTGCTGTCAAACCCACAGGACATTGTTGCGCATGGCGGTCAAGTTATTTACGCATTAACAGACCATCGCGTGGTGGGTTGTGTGGCTTTAAAACATCATGGCAAAGGAGTGTTTGAGCTGACTAAAATGGCCGTCACAAAGGACTACCAAGCGCAAGGCATTGGGGCCATTTTAATGCGCCGGTGCCTCAAAGAGTATGGCCGCTTAAAAGGTCAAAAACTTTACCTTGAAAGCCACTCATCATTAAAGCCAGCCATTAAACTGTATCAGCGATGGGGGTTTGTGGCCTTGCCACACCCCTTTACATCAGAGTATCAACGCAGTGATTTTTATATGGAATATCAACCTTAAACAACAGCTCAGATGAAGTGCTTATAAGTTTTCTTTTTCTTTGAGTTTTTGCTTGTAAGCCTTCAAGTCAGCCTCAAGCACATGACTGGCAATTTTAATCAAATCAAACTCAGTTATCACACCGGCCAATTTACCTTTATCAACCACTGGTATACAGCTGATGCGTTGATCTCGCATGATCTGAATGGCCTCAACCGTGGTCGTTTTGGGTTCAGCAAAAGTTGGATTCAAATCCATGATTTCTTTGATTGCAGTGCCTTTGTGATCATCACCGTCAACAATCTTTTTCAAAATTGAACGGTGTGAAACCAAGCCCACCAACTCTCCCTCATCATTTTCAACCGGCACATGTCTGACCCGTTTCCAGTCCATAATACTGGCTGCCAAGTCCATCGAATCATCTGGACGAACAGTCAGTAGCTTGGTGGTCATAAACTGTCCCACCAACATAAAACCAGCTCGCCAATCGGTGCGTTTTTCTGGCTTGGCCAATGGCCATTCATGAATCGGCCTATCAACAGCTTGTTGGTCATGCATTTCAGCCACCACAGCCCTGACTTTTTCGTCTGGATGTAAGTCTTTGTTCATTTCAGTGATTGACTTAATCGCCCACATGGCACCGGTTTGTTTGTTATCGACGCGTTTTTCTATGATGTTTAAATAGCGTTGGATATCATCTTTATCTAATCCCGCTGTTTTTAAGCCGTTTTCAGCAATTGGCAGCAGCTCATCTTTAATCAACCGGGTGGCAGAAATACTTTCTCCATTGATCCAAGTGAAGTGACATTCCAAGCCAGTGCGACAAGCTTGTAAAAAGTTATTTCTGGCATGAGAGAAGCGCAGTAATTTTGAGATGTCATCAACTTTTTGACTCATACCTGACATCAGCCCGAAATAAAATGCTGAATTGGCCACCTCATCAATGACAGAAGGCCCTGAAGGCAAGACTCGATTCTCAATGCGTAAATGTGGTATGTTATCTTTAACGCCATAACACGGTCGGTTCCAGCGATATACCGTGCCATTGTGCAGCATCAAAGCTTTGAGTTTGGGCATCACACCGGCTTTTACCATGGCCACAGGATCTTCTTCATAATCAGAAGTCAGTACAACTGAAAACCTTGAAATATCATCTCGAAAGACATCAACTATACTTTCAATCCATTCATTACCAAAATGCACCCGTGGTTGCGTTCCGCGTTTTTGATGCGTTGTAGAGCGGGTATCAATTGAGTTTTGAAACACCGCAATTCTGGACTCATGCCATAAACGGTAATGGTGAATCAAACCTGAGTTGACAGCCAAGGCCATTAACGGCCCAGTTACGGCTTGAGATAAGTTATACATCTCCACAAACTCATTACCACTGACTTGAAAATGCACCTGAAAACTGGTGTTCATGGCTTCAAGCAGAAAATTATCGTGGGTGACAGACAATTCATCTATGCCACGGATATCCATACGAAAATCTGAACCCCTCAGTTGTTTCAAGCGATCATTCAATTCATAGTAACGATCAACTGGTGTGATGCTTTCAAGGGTTAAATCCATTTGTCGCAAGGTGGGCAGAATACCGGCTAAAATAATTCTGGCATCATATTTAGCGGCGTGCTTTTTGGCAATTGAAACAACTTCCTTGATTTCCTCTTCCATCTCGCTCAGGCATTTGCCTTCAAAACGTCTGGGAGTCAGGTTGGCTTCGATATTGAACAGCGCGATTTCATTGGTAAAACGGTCATCAGTGATGTCATTTAATATTTCTAATGCCGTCAAACTGGGGCTGTAATCATGATCAGTGATGAACATTTCTTGTTCAGCACCAATGCGTCTGGCTCCGGTTTCAATCAAACCTTTGTTAATCATCAGCTCAAGGGCCCTCAGATCATTCAAAACCGCTCTTGTAAACAGCCTCTTGGCTTCATTATCACCGCCTCTTGAAATATTTTGTTCGCCCATATGTTTCCACTCTTTTTTAGTTTAACGAAGCAATCACCAGCTTGATAGTACTGCTATATTAATACAATTGGTATATCCATGTCAGCATTCCTGTCAACATCGCCCAAACAATCAGCGTTAAGGGTACACCAACTTTAACAAAATCTATAAACTTATAACCACCGGCATTCATCACCAACAAATTGGTTTGATAGGCCATTGGGGTGGCATAACTTAAATTGGCACCGAATAAAACAGCCAAAACAAAGGGTTCAACTGGCATACCTAAACTTTGCGCAATACTTACAGAGATTGGCGTGCCAATAACTGCCGCTGCATTGTTAGAAATCACATTGGTCATGATGGCCATTGAAAACATCAAAATTCCCAGCACCACGCCTGGAGCAAAACCACTGGTGGTAGCGACAAATAAATTAGCCAGATAATCAGCCCCTCCTGTAGCCATCAAGGCAGCACCCAAGGCCAATGAAGCCACAATGATGAAAATCACCTGTGCACTGAGTGCATGGGTGGCGTCCCGCCACCGTAAACAACCGGTAGCAATCAACACAAAACAACCAATTAAAGCACTGATTGAAATCGGTAACACATCAAAGGCAGCCAAACCAACAATACCACCCATGATGGTCAATGCCAGAGGCGCTTTTTTGGTGTGAGGCAATTCTTCACCACCATCCAAAACCAATAATGAACCGGTGCGTTTAACCTCTAAAATCGCCTCATGGGTACCTTGCACCAACAACACATCGCCGGGGCGAAAGATCAAATCATCCATCCCCTTGGCTGTCGCTGTGGTTTCTTTACCTTGTGAATGGACCGCCAATAAAGTTAGGCCATATTTACTGCTTAATCTTGAATCACCCACCCTGACTCGATCCAACAATGATCCTGAGGTGATCACCAGCTCTGCAATCGATTGATCGCCTGCCGACAAGGGATGCGATTCATCCACCTGATGTTCACCGGTAAACAGTGAGCCGCCTAATTCGATTTCATATTCTCGTAGATTATCTGCCGTATCAGAAACCACCAACCGGTCACCGGCTTTGATTACCACATCAGGCAAAGTCGCAATAGACAAAGATTCACCCCTCACGATGCGTTGGATAGCAATTTTTCCACCCACTTTATCGCGAATCTCAAACAAAGTTTTACCATCCGCAAACTCGCCGGCATTGATGTTTATTTCAGCCGAAAAAACCCGCGGTGAAGTGTCTTTTAATGGCGGCGTTCTGTCCGGCAAGATCAAAGGCGCAATCAACCATAAGTATAAAATCGCCACCACCGCCGTGATTGCCACAGGAAAAATAAAATCAAACATACCAAACTCAGGTACGCCCAATCCCTCAGCAACTTTGACCACCAATAAATTGGTTGAAGTACCGATGGTGGTCGCCATACCACCTAACAAAGTCGCCAGACCCATGGGTAATAAAGTGCCAGAAGATGACTGTCCAGTGCGCAAAGAAACACTGATTAATACCGGTAACAAAAGCACCACAATCGGTGTGTTGTTAACAAAAGCACTGAGCACCGCGCCAGTAATTAAGGTTAACAACAGGGATAAAGATGGGCTGATCTTCCAAATCTTCGCCAAATAACGACCAATGGGCTCCATCGCTCCGGTTCGAACCAAAGCCTGCCCTGCCACCATCAATGCACAGACCGCTATGAGTGCCTCGTTACCAAAGCCCAAAAAGAAGGTTTTGATAGGAAATACAGTGCCATCACTTTGCTGGTAGGGAAATATCTGAAACCCCAGCACCAAAGCACAAAGCACAAACAAACTTGAGGTTTGTAAAGGTATAGAATCTTTAGCAAACAGAATAAGCGCCAATAATGTCAGCAATAAAACCGCCAATGCATGAGGTTGCAAAGAGTTGGCTAAAAGTTCAGATTCCATAAGTGCATCTAATCAAAATGAATGGATAGTCTATCAAATTGGTAGATAAAATTCATAAAAACATTTATTATTAAAAGGAACGCTAAAACACACTCAGTACCTTTGACTTTGTATCTGAATTGTGGTTTTAGAATTCTTTTCAGTGGGGACTGAGATCACAGACTGGTGTGGACTGTCAGCCATTCTTATTCCCTGAATTTAATAATCGAAACCATTACAACTAGGGGTGATATGACAATCGAAAGACCGTGGCTTAAACAATACAATCCTGGCGTTCCAGCTGAAGTGGGTGAGTTACCTTATAATTCAGTCGCTGATATGCTGGTTGAATCTTGTAACAAGTACCTTGATAAAGAAGCTTATTCGAACTTCGGCAAGACCATAACGTACCGCCAATTGAATGAGTACAGTGAACAATTTGCTGCATACCTACAATCAAAATTCAAAACTGGTGACTCAATCGCCATCATGATGCCTAACGTTTTACAGTACCCAATTGCAGTGATGGGAATTCTTCGTGCAGGCATGGTGGTCACCAATGTTAATCCTCTGTATACACCCAGAGAATTAAAACATCAACTGAACGATGCTGAAGCCAAAGCCATCGTTGTGATTGAAAACACTGCTTGTACATTGGCCGAAGTCATCAACGAAACCGGTGTAGAGCAAGTCATAACAGCCACCATTGGTGAAATGATTGGTGGTTTGAAGGGCGGCATCATGGATTTCATGATAAAGCGGGTCAAAAAAATGGTCCCACCTTTTGACCTACCTGGTTCAGTCAGTTTCAAATCGACACTCAAAGCAGGCCAATCGTTGACACACACACCGGTAAAAAGGCAATTAGAAGACATTGCTTTCCTACAATACACCGGTGGCACAACTGGTGTATCAAAAGGCGCCATGCTGACCAACAAGAATATGGTATCCAATGTCACACAAACACATTTGTGGATTTCTAGTGAAATTGACGATGGTAACGAAATCATCATCACCGCTTTACCGCTTTATCATATTTTTGCATTAACCGCTAACTGCCTAACTTTTTGTATGTATGGCGCAAAAAATGTTTTGATAACCAATCCCAGAGACATGCCTGGATTTGTCAAAGAACTGTCACAACATAAATTCACCGTGCTCACTGGCGTAAACACCCTCTTCAATGGTTTGTTGAATACACCGGGATTTGCAGATTTAGATTTCAGCAGTTTTAAATTTGCACTGGGAGGAGGCATGGCTGTTCAAAAAGGCACGGCGACTCGCTGGAAAGAAGTCACGGGTGTCACCTTAGCTGAAGCTTACGGATTAACTGAAACTTCACCAGCTGCTTGTATGAACCCGATTCCAATGGAGGCCTACAATGGCACCATTGGCTTACCGTTGCCCTCTACAGACTGTCAAATTCAAGACGATGATGGCAACCCGGTCCCAATGGGCGAACCTGGAGAGCTCTGTATCAGAGGGCCACAAGTGATGCTCGGATACTTAAAAAGGCCTGAAGAAACTGCCAAAACCATCGTTGATGGTTGGTTGAAAACCGGTGATGTGGCCGTGATGGATGAGCAAGGTTACTTTAAAATCGTTGACCGCAAGAAAAACATGATCTTGGTTTCTGGTTTTAATGTGTTCCCCAATGAGATTGAAGATGCCGCTTGTTTACACGATGACATCATTGAATGTGCTGCCATAGGTATTGCAGATGAAAAGTCAGGCGAAATCGTTAAACTGTTCGTGGTTCGCAGCTCTGACACTTTGACTGAGGTTGATGTCATTGCACACTGTAAAATTAACTTAACTGGCTATAAAGTACCTAAACTGGTTGAATTCAGAGATGAATTACCTAAGTCAAATGTAGGTAAAATCCTACACAAGGATTTGCGCGAGTCGTAAGTTAAGTTCGGGGCGCAATTTCACATAAATTGCGCACCCGAACCTTCCAGACCGTTTATAATACCCGTCTTTAAATAACAGTCACAAGGTTGCTGAAACTTTGTGTGCAATCGATACCCTTATGAAAGCACTGGTCAAGAAAAAACCTGAATTAGGCATCTGGATGGCAGACGTTCCTATGCCACAAATGGGACACAACGATGTCCTGATAAAAGTTGAAAAAACAGCCATTTGTGGAACCGATTTACACATTTACAAATGGGATGAATGGTCTGCTAAAGTCATCAAGCCACCTTTGGTCATCGGCCATGAGTTTGTTGGTGAAATCATTGATATGGGCAGTGAGGTCAGTGGTTACCAGATAGGACAAAGGGTCAGCGCAGAGGGTCATATTGTATGTGGCGTCTGTCGCAATTGTCGTGCTGGTACACCACACTTGTGTCCCAACACCCAAGGTATCGGAGTGAACCGCGACGGGGCTTTTGCTGAATACATCAGCATGCCAGTGCAAAATTTGTGGCCTGTTCCGGATAAGATACCTTCAAAACTGGCAGCATTTTTTGATCCATTTGGCAATGCCGCACACTGTGCTCTGGAATATGACATGGTGGGTGAAGATGTACTCATTACAGGCGCTGGTCCGATTGGCATCATTGCCAGCGGCATCTGTAAACACGTGGGTGCCCGCAATGTCGTTATCACCGACGTCAACGATTACCGCTTGTCTTTGGCCAAATCTATGGGAGCCACCCGCTGCGTGAATGTAACCAATGAAAAACTCAGTGATGTGATGCGAGAAATGAAAATCACTGGCTTTGATCTTGGTATGGAAATGTCTGGCAACCCAATGGCTTTTAATGACATGCTCGACAGCATGTACAACGGTGGTAAAGTTACCCTTTTAGGTATGTTGCCTGACAGCACACAAATTAATTGGGACAACATCATTTTCAAGGGTTTGTCAGTCAAAGGCATCACCGGTCGAAAAATGTATGAAACATGGTACAAAATGACCCAAATGCTGTTATCAGGTTTTCCCTTGGAAAAGGCCCTGACCCACGAAATTCATATAGATGACTTCCAAACCGGTTTTGACCTCATGGTTTCCGGTCAATGCGGCAAAGTGGTTTGTAGCTGGAATTAATAATCGAGGAGATTTATGAAAAATTATTCAAACATCATTCAAAATATCAAAGATGAAGGCTTGTATAAATCTGAGCGCATCATAATCAGTCCTCAAGCTGCTCACATCAAATTACCAAACGGACAAAATGTCATCAACTTTTGTGCCAATAATTACTTGGGTTTGGCCGATCACCCTGAAATCATCAGAGCAGCAAAAAAAGCGCTCGACACGCATGGGTTTGGTATGGCGTCGGTTAGGTTTATATGTGGCACACAAGACTTACACAAAGAATTAGAACAGAAAATCAGCGACTATTTTGGCACCGATGACACTATTTTATACACCTCTTGTTTTGATGCCAACGGTGGATTATTTGAAACCATATTGGATAAAGACGATGCGGTTATCAGCGATGAGTTAAACCATGCCTCTATTATTGATGGCGTGCGTTTATGTAAAGCTCAGCGCCACCGATATAAAAACAATGACATGCAGGAGCTCGAAGCAGTTTTACAAAAAACCCAAGACTGCAATCAGCGGTTGATCGTGACTGATGGCGTGTTCAGTATGGATGGCACCATTGCTGACCTCAAGTCCATCACTGCTTTAGCCGAAAAATATGATGCCATGCTGGTGGTTGATGACTCGCATGCGACAGGCTTTATCGGTGCAACGGGCCGTGGTTCAGCAGAATTACATGGTGTGTTAGACAAGGTAGATATCTTCACCTCCACATTGGGCAAAGCATTGGGCGGCGGCTCTGGTGGTTTCACCACCGGCAAAAAAGAAATCATTGAACTGCTCAGACAACGCTCACGACCTTATTTATTTTCAAACACATTGCCACCGCCACTTGTGGCTGCCAGTATCAAGGTGTTTGACATGATCTCTGACTCCACTGAATTGCGCGATCAGTTGGCTGAAAATACCGCTTACTTCAGAGAAAAAATAGTTGCTTTAGGCTTCACTGTTTCTGGTGATTCACACCCCATCACGCCCATCATGTTAGGTGATGCCAAACTGGCACAAAAGATGTCAGACAGACTGCTTGAATTAGGTATTTACTGTATTGGTTTTAGCTTTCCTGTGGTTCCCAAAGGAAAAGCTCGAATCAGATTACAAATATCTGCAGCACACTCTAAAAATGATTTGGACATTGCACTTGATGCTTTTGCTCAAGTTAAAAAAGAATTCATTGAGGCATAAAAAAATGGCGATGCTTTAACATCGCCATTATGCTGACTTGATTGACTTATTGATTATTCAAACCCTGACTTGTATATCAAATCTGGAGACACAAAGTCCATACTGGTGTGATTTTCGTAACCAGGAAACACTTGATCAATGTTGGAATTGCCGAGTACTTCTTGAACAATGGTCGCGTATACTTGCCTGAAATCGACTTCTGGTGAGATATCCTCTCCCCCAAACAATTCATCATTGGCCAGACCTGCGAAAGTGCCATACATTTGACCACCATTGATTTTGCCACCAATCACGAACATCACATTGCCTGAACCGTGATCTGTCCCACTTCTGCTGTCACCATTTTGCCTGGCTCGACGACCAAACTCACTGTGTACCACTATGGTGACTTGGTTACCCAATCCAGCTGCTTTAAGATCACTCCAAAGTGCATGAATTGAATTAGACATGTCAGCAATCTTATTATAGAAGTTTCCACCACCCCCATCGCCTTGATCGTTGTGCGTATCCCAACCTCCTAGATCAGCTGTGGCCACATTAACATCCAAATCTTCTCTGATAAGTTGAGCAATCAAAGACAACTGTCGACTGAATGAACTGTTAGCCGGATAAGTGACACCTCCAGCCGGATCGTAATTATCTAAATCCAAAGCTGAAATAATTGATAAAGTATCCATTGCCCCAGCCACTGATAAATCTAAGGCGCTGTTACCAGAATACATATTACTGATTGCTGCAGCATGATTTTCTTCAAATCGTCCTTCGTTGGGATTATATCCACCCACTTGATCAATTGTTAATGCCCTGAAATAAGCCTGTAAGCTGATGGGGGCAGAGCTGGCTGAAATCAAAACTGGAATCACTTCTGACCCAGTTATGCTTGTTGTGGTATTTAAATGTCGAGTTAGCCAACCATCAGTGGTGTTCAAGCTTTGTGGCGTTCCCAACTCAATCAATTTCATCGCATCAAAATGGCTTCTGGTTGTATTTCCTTGCGGTAAACCAGTGCCTTGGATGACAGTTAAGTCACCATCTAAATACATGTCTCTTAAACCAGTGGCTGCCGGATGAAAACCAAAGGCTTCTCCGATATCAATGACAGCATTATTGCCAGATAAAGGCACCTGAATGTTTGGCCTGAGGATTTCATAATATGTTCGATTCGCTCCTGTAGTAGGTGGCACTATATTCAGACCATCCATACCTCCGCGCATAAATAAATCAATGATAATGGGCTGATTACTGGGGCTTGATCCACCGGCCCGCGCAATCTTAACTCCAGATAATGCACCCAACATAGCTGTTGACTGCAAAAACGTTCTTCTTTTCATATTTTTCATCAGTCAATTCCTCTATCGTTGCATGAAATAAGGTGAGGCCAAAATCAAACTAATCGTGCCTCTCAGTCGCTCGTGCCAGTAGTATGGCCAACTATTTTCTTCAAGCTCTTCAATTGGTATCGCTTTATTGGCTGGCCAGCTAGGGAAAGTTTCATCACTTGGCCTCTGCCTGAAGAAATTAACGGCTTGTTCAAAGACAGGATCACCATACCAGCCATCTGCAGGCAAAGCGTCAAAGGTTTTCCACATCCAAAAATTAACAATGCCCTCAGGAGATAACTCATCTTGGCGACTTTCGAAATAACTCAGCATGCGAGATCTGCTGGGTGTTAGATAGACACCCGAATTACTTCGATCCATCAACCAATCAACTGTTTTCCAAGTCTGTATTAGGGCAGTTGAACTCATCCAGTAACTGGATTGCATCGGGTATCCGTCTGGCGCTTGCCACTCAAACGGAAAATGTCCAGTATCATCCATGCGATATTCTAAGTTATTTGAGTTATCATCATCCGGTTTTACGGTAAAGTTTGTTCTTAACGCACGCATTGCCGATACCACTGTATCAAATGGACGTTTTAACTTACTTTGCCAGTATGTAGGGTCAGCAAAATCAGCATGATTGAATAATACCTGATATACCAGTTCTAATTGATTTTCCGCATAACGATTATCGTAAAAAGCCGCAGCCACGTCGTCTATCACAGTTTGAGGTGGCTCATCAGAAATAAAGAACCTAGCCAATTTACCAGCAATGTGCTTGGCGGTACCAGGGTGCCTTGTCAACAAGGCAAAAAGATTATTACCATCTACCGAACCTTGATTGGCTGGAAAATTTGAAAAGCCTCCAGATAATACATTTTTTGAGAATCTATCGTGTCTTTCATCATCAAATAGAAAGCCACCCGTATTTCCAGCTTCATCATAATCATTGACTCGCCAACCAGTTAAGCATCGAGTCGCTTCATATACGTCATTATCCACATAAAACTCTTGAATCATTCCATCTGAAGGCCATGCACCGCCTGTGTCTGATACATTTATGGTGGGCACTTCACTGGGTTGGGCTAAACCGTAATAATTTTCAACGCCCATGGTGTGTAATTCGATCAATTCACGCGCGTAGTTCTCATTAGGTTCTGATGCAGAGTTGTTGTAATTATCTAAGTAATAAAGCATGGCTGGATGCCTTGCCGTTCTGGATACAAAAAGACGAAAATTTCCCATCATGCTGGCCCGGATCACATCACGATCCCAACTGGTCATGGTAGACCTCGCATACAAATCATCTCCATTGACACTGAAATGATCGTGCCAAAAATCAGCCAAACGCTCTATCAGTGGATAATTTGTGTATGTAGCACGCGTAAATTTAAGTCTCTTCATCTCATAGATGGGTCGATAGCTACTGGTTTGATTGTTCTCATCAATTCGATAGTCTACCCATTGTTGGGTCAGCGTTTTATTCAAAGTTTCGAAGTTTCCAGCCGCCGCAATTCTATTATCCAAGTCAGTGTCAATACCACCGGCCAGTTGTTGGTCGATAAAACTGCTCAATTTCTCACTGTCAGTATTGCCTGGTAATGCCGCCCAAGTAAATCGGTCAAAATTACCTGGCGTATAACCATACCCAAGTCTGTTATAGACCATATTTGCAAATGACTGCCCTGGTAACTGAGCCGCTTTGATGCCCTCAGCCAAAGGATTTTTCTTCAGTTTATTTGACCCGAAAGGGTTGGTTTTTGATTGGGCCGTTTGACTTGCCAGCGGCAGTGCTGCCAGTAAAGTACTGGCCACCCCACCCGCCAACAACTGTCTTCTGTGGATACTTTTGATTTTCATGTTCTTCCCAAATGATTGTTATTTTGTCCTTTAATTTTAGACTAAACCATTGGGTTAATTGTGATAACGTTCGCAAAAGATTTAATACACCACAGCAAATACAGCTTCAATTAACGTTTTTTTAACCAAAGCACGCCTCCGACAATTAAGTAAAAAATACAGTTTGATTATGCCAAGCGATTAAAACCACCCCCATTCAATACTGAAAAGAAGGATCAGGGTTCGAATTTACTTCCATGGTTTTTGAACTTTAGCAGGCCATGAATCACTAAATTCAACCAAGTCAGTATAATTAAACTTCCACCCACAGGCGTAATCCAGGAAAAAGTGGTTTTACCCACAAACACCAATAAGTACAGACCACCACAAAAGAATAGAATCCCAAACGTTAACGCCAATGCAGCATACCTCAACCACGGCCCTTGTTCTATTTGAGACACAATCCAAATCAACAACAAGGCATGAATCAACTGATAAATAAAAGCATGTTGAAATAAACTGGCTTGTTGGGTACCAGCTTGCAGTCCCAATGCGTGAGTTCCCAAAGCACCCAAGGCTACAGCAGTTAAGCCATACACCGCAGCCAACACCAAATATAAGGCCGATTTATTGAATTGATAATTACCCACCTGAGGTCTCGACTTCAAGCTCATTTGCTGATGCATCTGGTGCTGTAATGGGTTCAATGAACTCAGACAACTGCCGATTCAGGGCTTTGAATTTATACGCCGCTATTTTCAACACCCAGTCGGCATACTGAGGATACAAGACAGAATCAATGGTCATAAAATACTCATCACCTTGTTGGTGAACAGCAATATTGACATCTTGACCTGAAGACAACTGGTAGTTTGCTGTGAGCAGCATCGGTACTTCAGTCACAACATCGAAGGTTTCAGGCCATGACTCAGCAGGTACGGCTTCATCAATCATCAAACGAGATAAGCCAGCGGCCAACTGATCTAAATAAGCATTGGCTTTTAACTGATACCCTTGGGGCATATCAACCAATTGTAAAACCCCACCTTCAGGTGCCCGATTAACTTTTATTGGCTCTCCGATTGTTGGCTTGAGCGTGACGGCGATAACCTGCTCAGCAGGCACATCTAAAACTGTTTTTAAGGCCCAATTATCAGCGTTGAAAGAAATGGCATCTAATCCTTTCACAGTGTAAGTTTGGTCTTCACCTTCAAGTCTGACAAAAGTTAAACCAGCCGAGGATTGCTTGCCGACATGAATTGCGTAGTTAAGCTCACCTGCTTGTGATAAGCTCACTTTCAAATCATCATCAGCCAACTCTAGCTGCGCATGTCGTTCAGGGTTGGCAGTTTTAACTTCCACAATTTCAGCCGCTTTCAATGACTGCATTAAGTTAAACAGTGGATCAATGGAGGCATAGAAACCGTTATTTAATCGCCAAGTGTCATTAACCCTGGTTAACACCAACTGCTCACCACCTTTTGATAAAGCCACTTTATCTACAGCACTTATTTGCGCATCACTTTGTTGCCAAGCAGGAATCAAAGGCTGAGGCTGCTGGCTTATGTCGCCAGGTTGATTCTGTGTCACCCAATAGGCTAAACCAGCAATCACAATCAATAAGCCAATCAATACTTTCATATTATTTAACATAGCGACGTTCCTTTCGTTTTGATTTTCTCCAAGACAGGAATACAATCATGATGGTTAATAATATAGGTACCAATGCAATATTAATGAATTTCATTTTGGTACCCAAAGCTTCAATGTCTTTATTCAAATTACGTTTCACTTCACGTAAGTTTTTGCGAACTTCCAGCTTGCGTTGTTTGAATTTGACGATTTCTTGTTGCTGTTCTTGATTAATTAACAACTGATTTTCTTGACCTTTGATGCTCTGCAGTTCATTTAACTTGGATTCAGTTTCGCGCAATTGTTGTAACAATTGACTCTCAGTTTCACGGTATTTTTGTTCACTGATGCGCTTCAACTCCTGAACTTTATCAAAAGGTCGATTAGATGTACCTCGAGCCCTGACTTGAATTAAATCTGCACTGCCGGTCATGTTATCAATCAAGTTATTGATTAAACTGCCATTATCGGCAAAATTTGAATACACTTGCCGACCAAAAAAGTTTTGTGCTCTGACCCACATACGATCAAATAAAATATCCACATCGGCAAAAACCACAATGTGTGCTTGGTCAATTTGTTTAACCGAGTTGGTTTGACCTTCAATGCCATCTGGGTATGCACTGTTTAAGGCGCCTTGAACCCTCGCTGCAATGGTGTAAACCTGTGGGTCTGCAGCAAAACTTTGAAACAACACACTGGGGTTAAACAATAATGACATGGCGTCATTTGAAGTTAGCATGGATTGTTCGGTGGTGGAAATGATAGGCAGTAATTTATCCTCTCCACCAGTCAAGTTACCAGCCAATGCGGTATTCAATGAAGACAAATCTGAGGTGACAATATCGGTATTATTGAAAGTATCAGCGGTCCATGAATTGATGCCCAGGTGCCTGATGGTCTGACCTTGAGCCGACTGAATTGACACCGCTTTTTGACTGTCTAAGACCACTTGAGTCGCATCAAATCCTATGCCCCATGCGTTGAACAGCACCGCCAGGTCAGAAGCGCGATTGGCTTGAAGTTGAGCCATGGGGTTTTGTGCGTCTGCAGCCACCTCCTCTGCTTGTGCCAGAGGGTCAACAAAAACCATCAAACGCCCACCACCCATGACGAATTGATCGATCGCAAACAGTGTGGTTTCGGTCAGGTTCTTAGGGTGAACAACCAACAACAGATCGACATCGCTGATGGTGCTGGCAGTGGTATCAACAGGCACCACTTCATACATATCTTTTAGCTGCTCAAAAATAATCTGTCCTGGCACTTGACCTTGCTGCGGATCAAAACTGCCCAGCAAAGGCAAGTCACTCATCACGCCAATGGTGCGTTTTTTGGGGTTATTTAAATTATAAATGAGTTGTGCCACATCATATTCAAGAAAGGCTTCACGATCAGGTTGCAAAAATGGAATCACTTCAACATCATCCAAGGCGTTGCTGCCTGCAATGCCAAAAAATACATTCTCTCCACCCTCACCTACTGGCAAGGCTTGTAAACCGTATTGTGAAGCCTGATCTTCTTCTTCAGAAAAAGTCACTGGGTCTATCAGTGATAACTTGAGTTTACCCGAACCATAACGCTCTAACTCCTCTAAGAAGTCAACCACCCGGCGGTGATAAGTCCTGAGCATTGGAATGTTTACTGTGGCTTGATCAGAGTAGAACAACCTCAAGTGAATATTTTCATCAATGCTTTTTAAGATATTGATGGTGCCATCATTCAGGGTAAACAGGTTGTTTTCAGTTAAATCAACCCGCAATCGTGAAAACAGACCGCTTTGGCTGATGATGACTGAAGACAATAAGAAAATGGCTGCCAGTATAAATAATTGTGTTTTGTGTGCACGAGTCTTAGTTTTTATGGTTTTCATAATCAATCCGCCTTTTTCATATCAATAACCAAAGAAGTGGCATACAACCACAAGCTAATCGTTATCCCAAAATAAGCCAAATCCCCAAGATCTAAAACGCCTTTGGTGATGGAGTCAAAATGAGTCAGGAAACTGGTTGAAGCAATGGCATCAATCATCAACTGTGGCAAAAACACTTTAAAAAAGTTCAAAACCATTGGAAATCCTGACAACAAGAAAATGAAACAAGTAACCACCGATAATATAAAAGCAATTACTTGGTTTTTGGTGGCTGCTGAAATACAACTACCAATGGCCAAAAAACCACCTGCCAATAGAAAACTGCCTACATAGCTGGCTAAAATTAAACCATTATCAGGATCACCTAAATAATTAATGGATATGACCATGGGGAAAGTTAACAGCAATGCCAGACCGATAAACAGCCAGGCTGCAAAGAATTTACCTAACACCCAATCCATTTTATGGACCGGCAATGTCATCAACAGTTCAATGTTGCCAGTGTTGCGCTCTTCAGACCACAACCGCATCGACACGGCTGGCACCAGAAACAAATACAACCATGGGTGGAAATTAAAAAAGGGTATCAGGTCGGCTTGTCCTCTTTCATAGAGGTTACCAAAATAGAAACCAAACACACCACTCATGATCAAAAAGATCACAATAAACACATAGGCAATGGGTGTGGCAAAATAACTTTGTAATTCTCTTTTTATGATGGCTGTAATGGCACTCATTTCACCACCTCCCTTTCGCCTGCTGCGTGGGTGATGTTTCTGAAAACTTCATCCAAACGACCAGCTTCCATCTTCAGGCTTTTAACCTGTATAGATTCTTTCTTAAGAAACTCGCTGACCTCATCAAATATGAACAAGCCTTGTGTTGGAAATACCGTAGTTTCTTTTAACCTCGAATCATAACTAACGTCAAAAACACAATCCATGCTCTTGATTTTATTCAATAAATTAGTATCCAAGTCAGAAACAAAACTGACTGCATGATGGTACCTAGACATGTTTTCCATTTCAGTGGGGGTGTTGTCTGCCACCACTTCTCCAGCAGCTATAATAATGGCCCGATCACAAACGGCATGAACTTCTTCCAAAATATGCGTAGACAAAATGATGGTTTTGTCTTTTGACATGTCAGTAATGAGCTTTCGAACTTGATGTTTTTGATTGGGATCTAAACCATCAGTTGGTTCATCCATAATCAACACTTCGGGATCATGAATGATGGCCTGGGCCAAACCGACTCTGCGTTTAAAACCTTTAGACAGGGTTTCAATTTTTTGATAATAAACCTTTTCCAAATTAACCCTAGAAATCACAGACTCAACGGCTGGTTTAACTAAATGAGTTTCGATACCTCTTAAAGCCGCAATGAAGTATAAAAATTGGCCAACCTCCATTTCACCATAACTGGGTGCACCCTCGGGCAAATAACCAATTTTCTGTTTAACCACTATCGGGTCATCTGTGATGTCTATGCCACAAACCTTAATGCTTCCTGCACTGGGCTCTAAAAAACCAGTAATCATTTTCATGGTGGTTGATTTACCCGCACCATTGGGCCCAAGAAAGCCCAAAACCTGACCTTTGTTGGCAGTAAATGTTAAGTCATTCACCGCAGTAAATTGGCCAAACTTCTTACTTAAGTTTAAACATTCAATCATGTCCATTCCTTCTTTTTTATGATAAAAACTGCTCAGCTGTTATCTACTAACAACACACTAACCAGACCGAATATTCAAATTCAGGCATTAAGCCAAGCATTTGAATCAGTTTAGTTTGTCCCAACTTGGTGTCATAAGCAGCAAATTTCAAGCCATATTTTTATCCCTTTTGAACAACCACCTTGTTGCCACGATAGGGTGTTATGCTGTCTTTGCCTGAAAAAACATTGACTTAATCAAAGGTCTTTACTATCATCGCTGGGTCATGTAATTCGCTTAAATCGAACTACTTTCATGCATAATTTCAACACCTCTTAAATACAAAAACTACTGGAAAGTTCCATTTTAAAAAAACGATTAATATGCCACCAACCCGATGATAAATTTGCTTGAACAATTGCCTGCTGGGATTCTTGATGTTGAAGCCAATCAATTAAATAAGTTTGTTGAAAACCACACTTTGGTTCACTTAGAAGGCAAGGTTAAACGCCCCTTGTTTATTTCTATCCTACAACATGGTGATGAAACCACTGGCTGGGATGCCATCAAAGCCTTGTTACAGAACCACCCAGGCCAACTACCAAGAAGTATTTACCTGTTATTCGGCAATGTAGAGGCAGCCGCACAAAACTTGCGCCAACTAGATAAACACCCAGATTTCAACAGATGTTGGCCAGGTTTACACCATAAAAACTGTGAGGTGGCGAAAAAAATGACCTTCATCACTGATATGATGGCAAAAATAAAGCCATTTGCCAGTATTGATATTCATAACAACTCAGGGCGTAATCCACATTATGCGGGTATCAACTCCTTAAATGGTCAGTTTGTTAATCTGGCCTCTTTATTCTCAGATACCATCATTCATTTCACCAGCCCAGATGGCATACAATCTGGTGCATTCGCACCATTCTGTCCAGCTGTGACCATTGAGTGTGGCATGTCTGGCACTGCCGATGGCATTGAACAAACACACACTTTTTTAGAAAATTTAATACGCCTCTCCTCTTTGAAAAGCGTTCCAGGTATTGCTGAACATCAGCAGGTGATGAATATATTTTCTACGGTTAAGATCAAGCCAGAAATCAGTATTGGCATTGAAGGTGATGCCTATGACAACGTTGACTTTGTTATCAATGATGATTTGGATTACTTAAATTTTCACATGATAGAAGAAGGCACCGTTTTCGGTCGGACCCAAGCAGCTGACACCCCCATGCCATTTGCAGTGACTGACCAAATTGGTCATGACATCACTGATTTATACTTTGAACAAAAGGGCCAAGAAGTTATCACCAAACGAAAAGTTGTTCCGGCCATGATAACCCAAAGCATACATGCCATAAGATTAGATTGCTTGTGCTATTTTATGCACCCGCTGACGCAAAATCACAGCTTAAACAAAACCGAACCAACGCCATTGAATTGAACCCATAAACCAACACTGTTATTGAGGAAAACACCATGAATTTATCCCAAACCAAAGCCATTATTTCAGGCGGCGCATCTGGTCTAGGTTTTGCCTGTGCTGAACACATTGTTAACCACGGTGGCCAAGTCACATTAATAGACATCAATCAACAGGCTGGTGATGAGGCCATAAGTAAACTGGGCCATGAAAAGGCTGCTTTTTTTAAGGCCGATGTCAGCTCAGAGTCAGACATTCAAAAAGCCTGCGATGCCGCTTTTGCTTTTTCAGATGGTATCAATGTAGCCATCAACTGTGCCGGTGTTTTGGCTGGTGGCCGTGTATTAGGTCGTGAAGAGCCGATGCCATTAGCACATTTTAATAAGGCCATTCAGGTCAATTTAGTCGGCAGCTTTAACTTGTCCAAAGCCGCAGCCAATTTAATGCAACACAATGATGCAGATCATGACGGTCAACGTGGGGTCATCATCAACACGGCTTCAGTGGCAGCCTTCGAGGGTCAGATAGGCCAAGCAGCTTATTCAGCCAGCAAAGGTGGCATCGTGGGCATGACATTACCAATGGCCCGCGAATTGACCCGTTTTGGTATACGTGTCATGACCATAGCACCGGGTGTGTTTTTAACCCCCATGGTGGCTGGCTTACCAGATGACATCAAAGCCGCTTTAGGCGCTTCAGTGCCCTTCCCTTCGAGGTTAGGCGAACCCTCTGAGTTTGCCAGAATGGCCGAGCACATCATTGAAAACACTTACCTCAATGGCTCGACCATCAGATTAGATGGCGCTGTGAGACTAGAACCTAAATAAAACAAACAACAATATTGCCCCAAAACCAGTGCAACATGTTACTGGTTTTTTTTGACTCAATGCGCATACTCATTTTTATTGTTTGTCACCCAAACCAGGACCTAACTCCCAAGCGTCGGCATCAATGGTTTCCTTATAGGCATGCCATGTGGCGTGGCCGACCCATGGTAACAACACAATAAAACCAACATAAAAAGTCAAGATACCAATCACAACCAACACCACAATAACTACGCCCCAAACCAGCATGGTGAATTTATTTTTTAACACAGCATTAATCGAAGTCACCACAGCCGTAACGGTATCAACCTGGCGGTCCATCAACATCGGTATAGAAAAAGCACCCACACAAAATATAATGGCAGCAAAAATACCGCCCACAACAGTTCCCATACTTAAAAACATCAGCCAATCTTCAGGTAACATGGTAGCGGGGAAGAAAATATGTAACATGCTGGCTGCTCTGGCCCACACCAAAAACACAATCAGAAACATAAAAGACAACACCATTTCATTGCCCAAATTCTTCTTTCCTTCACGCAAACAACGCAGAAACTGCGGCGGTACATTGTTATGGATCTGACGACTGAGTGAATACAAGCCTATTGCAATGATCGGACCCATAAAGAAAAATCCCGCCGTCATGGCGATGGCCAGTACGATTGAGTGGGCTTTGTAGGCCACAAAGGTGATTAATAAGCTGGTTAACATCATAATCAACCCATATGTGAGACTGATTTTTGGTACTTGCCATAAATCAGACCAGCCTTTTTTCAACCAATTGAATGGCGCCGAATAATGAAGCACTCGACAAGGTGCAACAATGGGCTTAATGTAGTCTTGCGCGACTGATTCTGCTTGCTTATTATTCGGTTGCTGTGTTTGTGTTGGGTCATCTTTCATGGTTGTTACCACTGGCTTCATTGGTTATCATTAAAATACCACAATCCCAGCTCATTCCAAATCACAAACAATCAAGATATTGATTTGTATCAAGCAACAAGCTGCCTTTTGTTGGCTTTGTGCTGACAGATTTTGTTTTCAATACAAATTGAGCTCATAACAATCAGGTCTATGCATATAGATTTTATGCAGTTCACATCCCTCGTTTAGCCGTCTAAACTTCGAATCATTAAACCTTTGATGACATTGTGAACACTAAAAACTTAGCCTTAATCAACAACATCAGTAGCTCAACCAATCCGTTACGCGATGCTGATCAACTACAGCTGGTAAAGTTAATCAATCAACTGGATGTTCAGCAAAGCTTGTGGTTGTCTGGATATTTAGCCGCAAGAGCTGAAGTCTTAGAGTCAAGTCCTGACTCAGAGCAATCACTGGCTCGTTCGGCTGAATACGCCACTGCCAAGCACTCCAAAGATCAACCCAAGTTGACTGTTTTATATGGCAGTCAAACCGGTCATGGAGAATCTGTGGCCAAACAACTTCAGCTACAAGCGGAAGCAACAGGCATAGCCACGGAACTGTTTTCGTTGGCTGACTTCACTGTCAAACAATTGAAAAATAAGTCACTGCTTGCTTTAATCATCAGCACCCATGGTGAGGGCGAGGCTCCAGATGATGCCGAACAGTTCTATGAACAGTTATTCAGCAGTAAAGCACCTGAATTAGACCAGCTTAAATACGCTGTATTGGCCTTGGGTGACAGCAGTTATGAATTATTTTGCCAAACCGGCAAAGAGATAGACCTTAGATTGGCTGAGTTAGGCGCTTTAAAAATTCACCAACGTGTTGACTGTGACGTAGATTTTGACGAGTCAGCTACGAATTGGATGGGTGCTTTATTACCCGAAGTAAAAAAACTGACTGAAACTGAAACAAGTGTTGATAACATCACCAAGCTGCACCTGCAAGCGAACCCATTCAGTGCCAATAACTCGGTGGTTAATAAACACAATCCTTACCAATCTGAAATACTCACTATCCAGAAAATCACTGCACGGGACTCAAGTAAAAACACTTTTCACATTGAATTAGCAGTTGACCCTGACTTGATACAATATAAACCTGGGGACTCATTAGGGGTGGTGGCACAAAACAGTGCTGAAAACGTTCAACAACTACTCGACTATTGGCAATTATCAGGAACCGAATTATTTAATTTCAAAGACCAGACATCAGGTATCAGGGCCTTGTTGACTGAGCACATTGAGATCACCCAACTCAGCAAACCATGTGTCCAGTTTTTAGCCAAAAGTACCAATCATCCTGAATTGAAAAACATCGCTACATCGCATCAAGCATTCACCGATTACTGTCAAAATAATCAGCTGTTAGACTTGTTACAAACTTTTGATTCAAAACAACAGACATCCATTCCAGACATCCTCGACCAATTAAAAAGCATCACGCCCAGGTTGTATTCAATTGCATCAGCACAAACCACCACAGATGATGAGATACACCTAACAATCAACTTAGAAGCAGGCACTGAAAATGGGCATTATGGCTTGGCCAGTGGTTTGTTATGTAAGCACACACAAGTTGGCGATGAGGTGTCTATTTTTATTGAACCCAATGACAACTTCCGCTTACCGGAAAATAAGGCTGCCCCCATCATTATGATAGGTCCTGGCACAGGCATTGCACCTTTTAGGGCTTTCATGCAACACCGCCAAGCTACAGCATCTTCAGGACTTAACTGGTTGTTTTTTGGCAACCCCAACTTCAGCAGTGACTTCCTATACCAGGCGGAATGGCTGAAACAAAAAAAGACTGGTGTATTAAACAACATCAGTGTTGCATTTTCTCGTGACCAAACGAACAAAGTTTACGTGCAAAATAAAATCGAACAACAGGCTGCTGAAGTTTGGCAGTGGCTAGAAAATGGTGCCTATTTATATGTATGTGGCGATGCAAACAGGATGGCTAAAGACGTTGAAAAATCCTTGATTACTGTTATCAGCAAACACGGGGAAATGAACCTTAAATCAGCTCAAAATTACTTAAAACAACTGAAACGGAACCACCGTTACCAAAAGGACGTGTATTGATATGACCACCTTAAAAGAAAAATTAGAAGCCGTTGAACTCATCAAAGACAACAGCAATTACTTGCGCGGCACGATTGCTGATGAATTATTAAACGATGTAACCGGCTCCATCACTGAAAGTGACACCCAGCTAACCAAGTTTCACGGCATATATCAACAAGATGACCGGGATTTAAGAAAGGAGCGCAGCAAGCAAAAACTTGAGCCGTTATACAGTTTCATGATTCGAGCCAGGGTACCAGGTGGTATATGTACGCCTCAACAATGGTTGGCCATAGATGACATGGCTGATCGTTACGCCAATGGTTCCATTCGCATCACCACCCGCCAAGCTTTTCAATTTCATGGTGTCATTAAAAATAAATTGAAAACCACTGTGGCCGCCATCAATCAACAATTACTCGACACCATTGCAGCCTGTGGTGATGTGAACCGCAATGTGATGTGTACTGCCAATCCAGAACTGTCTAATGTCCACCAACAGGTGTATGACACGGCACAAGCCATCAGCGATCACCTCACCCCCCAAACCTCTGCCTACCATGAGATCTGGTTAGCGGGTGAAAAAGTCATTGCAGAACCTACCACTGACCATGAACCGATTTATGGCAAAACCTACTTACCCCGCAAATTCAAAACTGCAGTGGTGATTCCACCGGACAATGATGTCGATGTATTGGCACATGACCTGGGGTTTGTAGCGATTGTTGAGAACCAGCAGCTATTGGGTTTTAATGTCACTGTTGGTGGTGGCATGGGCAGTACCCATGGAGACCCGAATACATTTCCTCTGCTGGCGCACACTTTAGGATTTTGTAGCGCTGATCAGGTGTTGGCCGTGGCCGAAAACATCGTTAAAATTCAGCGTGATTTTGGCGATCGCACTAACCGCAAACATGCCCGCTTCAAATACACTGTCGATGACCATGGCATTGACTGGGTCCGCGAGCAATTGGCTCAACGCATGGGTGAATCATTGACGCCCGCGCGAAACGTTCAATTCACCCACAACGGCGACCGTTTTGGCTGGCGTCAGAATCAAGATGGCAGTTGGAACCATACCTTGTTCATTGCCAATGGCAGGGTCAAAGATGGACAGCAATTAACCGTTAAATCTGCACTGCGAGAGATTGCCTCTATTCACAGCGGTGATTTCAGGCTCACAGCCAACCAAAACCTGATCATAGCCAACGTCAAAGACCAACAAAAACCAAGCATAGAAAAACTGCTCAACAAACATCAATTGATTCATACCATTTCTGCCACACGCCAACTTTCTATGGCCTGTGTGGCCTTTCCCACCTGCACCCTAGCAATGGCAGAGGCTGAAAGGTATTTGCCCGATTTGTTGACTGAAATTGAAGCCCTGCAACAAAAATATGGCATCTCAGACCAAGGCATTATGATCAGAATGACTGGCTGTCCGAATGGTTGTGCCAGACCGTTCATCGCTGAAATTGGTTTTGTTGGTAAAGCTTTGGGCCGCTATAACATGTATTTAGGCGGTGCTCAAAATGGCAATCGATTGAATCAACTGTTTGCTGAAAACATCAATGAAGCACGGATTCTTGAGCTGCTGGACCAATTGTTGGGGCATTATGCGAAGTCAGCTAACAGACAAGAAGCTTTCGGTGATTTTGTGATTCGCCAAGGCTATGTAAAAAAAGTGAAACATGGCATTGAAGTCAATATCAAGACCAACACACCCATACCTTCAACAAAGGTTTAACTTATGGCACATTCAACGCTCAACATCAAACCCACCGCTTGTCAGTCCATGAGTGATGATTGTATTAGTACTTTAAATCACAAGTTTGAAAAACTGACCAGTACACAACGGATTGAACAGGCGGCTCGATGGTTACCTGACAATTTTGCCATGACTTCGAGTTTTGGGATCGATTCAGCGGTCAGTTTACACCTCATCAATCAAGTGATACCGGGCATACCAGTGATATTAATCGATACCGGCTACCTGTTCCCTGAAACCTATCAATACGCAGAATTATTACAACAAAAGCTTAACTTGAACCTACAGGTTCACCAAAGCCCAGTTTCAGCTGCACGTTTTGAAAGCCAGTACGGGAAATTGTGGCTTCAAGGGATTGATGGTTTAAACCAATACAACCAAATGCGCAAAGTACAACCATTGAACCAAGCCATGACTGAGCTGAACATCAGCAGTTGGTTTTCGGGTGTGCGTCGCAGCCAATCAAGTCTTCGCCAACAACTGCCATGGATTAGTTTTAAAAATCAACGCTACAAAATTCACCCCCTTTTGGACTGGACTGATCGTGACCTGTATATGTACAGCAAAAAGCATCATTTACCCCAACACCCACTTTATCACCAAGGTTATTTGAGCGTTGGTGACAGCCACTCAACACAATCCATTCATGAAGTTGACGACTTGAGTGAAGTCAGGTTTTTTGGCTTAAAAAGAGAATGTGGCATCCATGAGTAAAAATAACTTCCGTTCAAGGTGTAGACTGCTGATTTTCACTGAATTAAAACCAAAATGGTCTTCAATACCCCCACAAATCAACTCTGTTGCCATCAGTGATGACGGCAGCCGCTGTGCTTATGGTACATCCTATGAACGCGGCAGTGGTGACTTCTTCACTTTCTTATATGATGGCAATGGAAACCTTTTGTGGAAGCAACCCATTGTGAATAACAAAAAAACTTACCAAGGTGTTTTCTGGGTAGCAATCAGCGGTAATGGCCAATTTGTGGCATCAGGTGGCGAGACCGTAGACTCCAAAGTCGATAAGAACAATCCAACACCCGGTTTTTTACAAGCTTTCGATGCAGCAACAGGTTCCGAATTGCTTAACATCACCTTGAGCGCGCGCATCAACCAAGTCAGCCTGAGTCAAAGCGGTGAGTACTTGGCTGTTTGTTATGGCAAAACAGTTGAAGTTTTCAAGTTAATCAAAGGCATCATAAATCCCGGTGAATATAAATACAGTTATGAACCCATGCAGCAGTTTACATCTGCAACTTATGACATCAACAGTTGTGTCATCAGTCGAGATGGCAGTACTGTTGTCGCCTCTGGTATCGCCTACTCGGATGACAGTACTGAAGGCCAGTTAAAACCAACAAGCCATTCAACTGCAACCACCACAACTGGAAAAGTGTTCAGTTATACAGTCAACGATTCAACTGTGTCAGTCTTGGGCAGTTGTGAATTGTCTTCAGGCTCAATGCGAGTGGCAGTGACCGACACCGGTCAATACTGGGCAGCTTCACTACATGATGGCAGCTGTATGCTGTTCAATCAGAGCAACCCCAATTCGGAAGCTTGGCAATGTACCCCTGATATTCAAAATCTCATGTTAGCTTATGCCGTAGACATCACCCAAACTGACACAGGTGATGTTTATGTCGCATGTGGTGCCAACCTGTCAGGTGGTGGAGATGGTGGAGTCTTGTATTTGGTCAAATCAACCACCACAGGCAAGACAGACCCCTCTGAACAATCAGCAACCGACAGTGCTGCATGTGCAGGCGTGGTGCAATGGACTCAAAATATCCAGTACGGAGTTAACCCGGGTGTCTCGATGGACAAAAATGCCACTTATGTGACCGCCACTGACGGCAAACCGGATGGTCAAACGATTAATGAATCCGCGGGTAGTTTTTACCTCTTCACAGCAGCCACTGGCGGTTTGATATGGCAAAAAAACACCTATATGATGAACTGGCCAATGATGCTATCCCGTGACGGCAGCAGTGTCATTGGTGGCAGTGACGACGGCTCATTCTATTATTGGCAAGCACCCTACAATTGAACAAAGAAAAGGTGATTGGCAACCAAAAACAATCAGCTGTTTTAAGCCTTTTAACCCAAGGATTGTCTGGCTCGGCCATCATTCGAGCTGTGTTTCTTTTACTCGCATGGTTATTGGTATGGCAATTAGGTCGGCTGGTAGAATACACCGATCATGCCAGTGTGTGGTTTCCTGCCTCAGGCTTCACTTTTGCTTGTATGTTGGTGCTCGGAAAGCGGGCTTTTATACCCATCATGGTTGGTGCCATAATCATAACCCTGTGGCAAAGCAACCACTACCAGTCACCCTTGAACTCCCAACAGCTGACATGGGCTGGCTTTTTATTTGGTTTGGCACACATACTGCCCTACTGGCTTGGTGCCAGCCTGATAAAAACAATATCCCAAAAAGTCAATCACAGCGCACCCCAGTTAATAGTAGGCTTTTTAATCATTGCAGGCCTGTCCGCTCTGCTGGCCACCGCATTGGTTATTTCTTCATTGGTGTTCACCGATCAAATGACCCTCGCCGAAGTTAAAAACACGCTGTTGCCTTTTTGGGTGGGCGATTTGGCTGGCATTGTGGTTTTAACCCCTTTATTCAGTGGCATTTTGATTCACCTTTTTCCTGACCCCAACTTCTCATTGAGTGAATTCACGGATGAAAAATTGGGTTCTTATAAAAGGCTGTTTAAAAAAGTCAGTATCAATGCTGTGATCATCACCAGCACCATGTTTTTAGCTTATTTATTTAATTCCAAGGAAAGTGCCTTTGCGATTTTCATTTTAGCAGTCACACACATGTGGATTGCCAGTACAGAAAGCCCAAAATTCAATGTCATCAGTTTAGCCATCAGCAGTGTGATGATTATTTTGTTGGTCCACTATTTAAAATTGATGGACCATGTGATGGTGTACCAATTTGCCATCAATGTCATTGCAGCCAACGCCTTATTTGGCATTGCCATTCCGCAACTACAAGCGCATAACCAAGCTTTGCAACATTTGGTTTATACCGACAGTTTGACTCAAGTGTCTTCTCGGCATTACATGGAACAAAGAGCACAACTTGAAGTAGCACAAAGCCATGAACGCCATTCACCCTTATCATTGGTGGTGTTTGATTTAGATGACTTTAAAAGAATAAATGATCAGTATGGTCATGCAGCTGGAGACACTGCTTTAAAACAAGTCTGTAAGACCGCCAAGGATCACTTACGCAGGAACGATGTCATTGCACGCTTTGGTGGTGATGAATTTGTGATATTGCTGCCTGACCTTAAACAAAGTGACGCCATCTCATTGGTTGAACGAATTCAACAAGCCATGCAGAACATCAGTCATGACCAACACCCCATCACTTCAAGTTTTGGTGTTGCTGAATTAAAACCAAACGAGGATTTCAAAATGCTTTTCCACCGAGCTGACGAAGCGCTGTACCAATCAAAGCAACAAGGTCGAAATCAATTCACCGCAGCCAGCTGAATTCTTCCAAGGCTTGAAAATTAAGTTGAATGGCAGGCCCTTTACCGGTGTTGGCTGGATTGATTGTGTCATTTCGGGATGTTTGAAATGGATACCTCTTTGTGATAGATTAATTTTCTCACCAAACTCTTTTTTAACCAAAATCATGCGACCCAACTCCCGGCAGTCATTTTTTATCATTGGGTGTATATCAGTGGTTTCAGTCCAAGCTCAAAACAACGCCATCTCCATGTATGAAACTGAACAAATGGGTGATGCCACCTACTTCGTTGAAAGCCCTGCAGGTAATTGCAGTATCTCGCCCACTTTACCCGTTTGGGGAGAGACTCTTGATTATCAGGTCGCATTAAGTGACGCTCAATATACATCTGGAGACCAATCAGCTGGTTGTGGTACATGTCTTGAAGGAACTTATTTAGGCACTGGCTCTGGTAGTAACCCACCACCCAAAGTCTTTACTGGTTTGGTGGTTGATCGGTGCCCAGCTTGTAAGTCAGGAGATCTTGATTTGGCTCTCAATGGCGCGGATGGCAGGTGGGACATCACATGGCGGGCCACTGATTGCCCTGTCGCTGATAATAACTTGGCTTATCTGTTTCAGGGTTCTAATCCTTTTTATATTAAACTGGGTGTTCGTAATCACCGCATTGCGATTCAAGCTTTGCAAATTCAATCACAAGCTGGGACAGCCTTTGTGACGGCAACTCGGACCACGGATAATTTTTTCACTTGCAGTGCTTGCCCAGAACCTTTGGAGTTTCCAATGCCTGTCAGGGTGATGGCAGTTAACGGTGAAATTATCAATGACCAGGTGCCAAAACTGACCAATAATGTGCTGTTAAATGGATTAAATCAACAACAGTTTTTGTCGTATGATGATTTCATATTTAAACACGATTTTGATCAACCGCCTTTTTGATAACAAGCCGATAAGTATTCACCTAAAAACCACCCACCAGCCTAACAAGCCTCTTATCCTAATTCGGCAAGGTATTGAATTACATGCCTTTTTCCTGTACTTTGTTAGACATGCGTGGTACAACAAATTAGGTAAACAATCATGTTTACTTTAACAGGGGAAAATAATGAAAAAATTAATTCAATTCACAGCAATTACCATGTTGTTAATGGCTGGTGCTGGTCAAGCACAAACGTGGAGTGATGAACAAAGCGAAGTTTGGACTGCAATTCTAGGGTCTTACGCTGACATAGAAAAGAAAGATCTCAACTGGACTGATAAGTGGGTCACTGATGATGCCGTGGTTTGGGGAAACTCATATCCGATGCCTCGAACTCGTGATGCAGTTAAACGCTGGGATTCCTATCAATTTCCACTGTCTGATACAATGATGTCAGAGTATTCACCAGCTGGAATTGTCGTTCATGGCAACACAGCAGTTGCGCATTACTACTACACTACTGGAGACAAAAACACCGAAGGCAAATTCAAAACTTCACATGGTCGTTGTTCAGATATCATGGTTAAAGGTGATGATGGCTGGAAATTTGTGGCCTGGAACTGTGGTGATGAACCATCAGATGATTGATTAAAACTACAGTATATCAATAAATGCAGTCAATTAAAGGAGCCTAGGCTCCTTTTTTTTACCTGCTTTTTGACCGGGCTCGATGCAGTTTTTGATAACTTTCAATCAAGCGCAAATGCTTATCTAAACCTTCCAGTCTCATGCTGGTTTTAGTTAATCCATCAAACCGCAATTCCCCAGATACCGCACCAACCACACGTTCCATGACATCTGTGCCAAACATCCGATTGAAACTGTTGCGATAGTCTTCAAGTGACATGTCATCATCCAAGGTCACTTCCAGCACGGCACTGACCGCTTGGTAATATAAACCACGTTCAACCGTGTTGTCGTTGTACTGTAAAAAGGCTTCAACCAAATCCAAGGCTTCCTCAAGTTCACCCAATGCCAGATACAGCATGATTTTTAACTCCAGAATGGTCAACTGCCCCCACACTGTATTTTCATCAAACTCAATACCAATTAAGGTTTTGATGTCCATGTAATTATCCAATTGACTGTCTTCCAAGCGTTCTACCAGTGCCAACAAAGCATCATCACTCAAGACATGAATGTTCAAGATGTCCTCGCGGTAATCCAAGGCTTTGTTGGTGTTGTCCCAAATCAAATCTTCTACCAAATAAATTTCTGAATAATCTGGTACCAGAATACGGCATGCAGCGGTTCCCATGACATTGAATTCAGTGACATAGGCCACTTTACCCATGTGCTCTAAAATACCAAACAAACAGGCCGCTTCCTCTTCATTACTGCCAGAAAAGTCCCATTGATTGAACTCATGGTCTGCTTGGGCGCTGAAAAACCGCCAAGAAATGACACCGGTTGAATCAATGAAATGATCAACAAAGTTTTCCGGCTCGGTTACAGCTAAGCTGTTAAAGGTTGGCCTGGGCACATCATCCAATCCGGTAAAACTGCGACCTTGTAATAATTCTGTCAAACTGCGCTCCAAGGCCACCTCAAAACTTGGGTGGGCACCAAAGGAGGCAAACACCCCACCAGTCTTGGGGTTCATCAAAGTGACACACATCACTGGAAATTGTCCACCCAGAGAAGCATCTTTAACCACCACGGGAAAACCTTGGGCTTCTAAGGCCGCTATGCCAGCCATAATACTTGGGTACTTTTCTAGCACCTGTGGTGGCACATCTGGTAACACCATTTCTTCAGTGATGATTTGTTTTTTAACCGCCCGTTCAAAGATTTCAGATAAACACTGTACTTGTGCCTCTGCCAAGTTATTACCGGCACTCATGCCATTACTTAAAAATAAATTTTCAATCAAATTGGAGGGGAAATAAACCGTTTCACCATCGGAATGACGCACATAGGGAATCGAACAAATACCCCGATCCACCCGCCCTGAATTGGTGTCTATCAAATGGGAACCACGAAGTTCACCATCTGGATCATAAATAGCTAAAGTGTAGTCATCTAAAATGCCCGTCGGCAGCTCATCGTTGGGGCCAGTCTTAAACCATTTTTCATTCGGGTAATGCACAAACTCACTGTTGGCAATCTCCTCACCAAAGTACTGATCGTTGTAAAAGAAGTTGCAGTTCAAGCGCTCTATAAACTCACCCAATGCTGAACACAAAGCACTTTCCTTGGTGGCGCCCTTGCCGTTGGTGAAACACAGTGGAGAGGTCGTGTCACGGATATTCAGTGACCATACATTCGGTACAATATTTCGCCACGATGAAATTTCAATCTTCATCCCCAGCTCGGCCAAAACACCGGTCATATCAGCTATGGTTTGCTCCAAGGATAAATCTTTACCTAGAATATAAGTCTCAGAGTCAGCAGCAGGTTGCTCCATCAGCATCGCTTGTGAATCATCATCCAGACTTTCAACCAGCTCAACTTTAAAGTCAGGCCCAGTTTGTACCACTTTCTTCACTGTACAGCGGTCAATCGAACGCAGGATACCTTGGCGATCCTTAGCTGAAATACCTTCAGGCAATTCGACTTGGATTTGAAAAACTTGCTGGTAACGGTTTTCTGGATCTACAATGTTATTTTGCGACAACCGGATGTTTTCTGTCGGGATGTCCCTGGCCAAACAATACACTCGCACAAAATACGCTGCACACAAGGCCGATGACGCCAAAAAATAATCAAATGGGCCAGGCGCGGAACCATCGCCCTTATAACGTATGGGTTGGTCAGCTATGACACTGAAATCATCAAACTTGGCCTCTACTTTGAGGTTGTCGAGAAAATTAACTTTGATTTCCATTGGTGTGGGTTTTCCAGTTAGGGGATTAAAATCTTATTTTATCTTGTTCAGCGCTGAGTTATAACTGCTGAATGATTTTCTCGGCCAATTGCCAATTCAATGGCCATTGAGATTGGTTGGCTTGTACGGTCAAGACAAATAAATCATTGTGGACTTCATCAATATAAAATTCAGTCAACAATATGTGCTGTTTTTGATTCTGGTATTTGATATTGAACACTTTGTAACTGGGGTGGGTTTTGAACTGACTGTCCAACAGTTGTAGACTGCTGTTATCACGGATTTGATGATACAACTGTAAGGCCTGAGCAAAAGCTCCTAAACCAGAAGCCCTCATGGTATTGCTGTAAACCGATAATTTGACACCATCACTGAAATCAGTTGAACTTGTAAATTGAGATTGGCTCAACAGCAGCTGTTGGAAAGCGTTGGTGTTGATTTTTTGCATCACCCAATTGGCAGGAATGAAGCGGTCCCAACCAAAAGTAAAGTATGGGCTGCGATTTGAGCGTTGTTTGCCAGTGTTTTGGTTGGTTTTAGGCGCTCTTCTGATTTGATTTCTTGGTTTTGAAGACGGCTCTTTGTTATGCGAACGCTTGGCCGCATTTTTTGCTTTGGGCTGCTGTAAATCAGTGACCATACAACGTCGATCTTGTATCACTATCGAGCCATTATTTTGTACACATCGATATATCTCAGCTGCTTCGGCGTTGACAACAGCAAAGCCTATCAGCAGGCAAAGAATTAATAGGTTTTTCACAAACTTTAAAAAGGCATGCCACCTGGCATTTTACCGCCCAGTTTTTGCATCATCTTCATCATGCCCTTGCCCTTGAATTTACGCATCATTTTTTGCATTTGATTGTATTGCTTCAATAATTTTGATACGTCTTGAATACTGGTGCCTGAACCATTGGCAATGCGTCTTTTTCTTGAGCCCTTAATTAACTGTGGGTAGCGCTTTTCTTTGATGGTCATGGAATTAATCACCGCCAGCATCCTGTCGGTTGATTTATCATTGACTTGGTTTTTAACCATATCAGGCAAGTTACTCATGCCTGGCAACTTATCCAACATCGAACTCATACCGCCCATGTTTTGCATTTGTAATAACTGTGACTGAAAATCTTCTAAAGTGAACTTATTTCCAGTGGCCACCTTTTTGGCCAGTTTTTCAGCTTCTTTCTTGTCTATTTTTCGTTCGACTTCCTCTACCAAGGAAAGCACATCACCCATGCCCAAAATACTCGAGGCAATTCGATCCGGGTGAAATGGTTCCAAAGCATCCATTTTCTCACCCACACCTTGGAACTTAATGGGCTTGCCGGTGATGGTTTTAACCGATAAAGCGGCACCACCACGGGCATCACCATCGACTTTGGTCAACACCACACCGGTCAATTCTAAGGCATCCGAAAAGGCTTTTGCGGTATTGGCCGCATCTTGACCTGTCATGGCATCGACCACAAACAGCGTTTCTGTCGGATTGATGCTGTTTTGCAATGATTTGATTTCCTTCATCATTGCTTCATCTACCGCCAATCGACCTGCGGTATCAACTATCAACACATCAAAATAACCTTTCTTGGCAGCTTGTAAAGCCGTAATGCCAATGGTCACCGGATCATCAATGACCGATGATGGGAACCATTCAACACCCACCTGCTCAGCCACTGTTTGCAGTTGTTCTATCGCTGCTGGTCGATATACGTCTGCTGAAACCACCATGACTTTTTTATTTTGCCGCTCTTTGAGGTACTTGGCCAGCTTACCCGTGGTGGTGGTTTTACCAGCACCTTGCAAACCTGCCATCAAGATAACCACTGGAGGTTGGGCATTGAAATTAATGCCTTCGGTGGCTTCACCCAAGACTTTAACCAACTCTTCTTGCACCACTTTGACCAACACCTGTGCAGGTTTTAAACTGGTCATCACTTCAGTCCCTAAAGCACGTTCGCGCACATCATCTACGAATGACTTAACCACGGGTAAGGCGACATCGGCTTCTAAGAGGGCGATTCGAACTTCTCGCAAAGCTTCTTTGATGTTGTCTTCAGACAGATTGGCCTGTCCTCGGATCTTTTGGATGCTCTTGGAAAGTTTGTCGGTTAAATTATCAAACATGATGTCGATTATCCTGTTGGTAAAAAATAAGACCTGCTATTATAATGCTGTTCTCACCAAATATAAATGAAGGGGCTAAAAAATCTAGCTTCTGTTAAGGATTTCCTTAAATTATGACATACCTATTTGCGGCCACAGCATTGTGTCACTTGCTTGCTCTGGTCAACATCAAAAATTTTAAAGTATCAGTTGCCTTTTTTATTTTGGCCAGCTTGCTGCAAACAGTCTTGACTGGACAGTTGTTGGTTTCAGAAAGCGGCTGGACCTTCAATGCACAGAATGCTTGCTTGGTCATCAGTTGGTTGTCTAATATCATAGTGCTGTTGGCTCAATTCAGGTTGTTATGGGTCCGTGCTTTGCTTCATGTTATCGCCATGACCATTTTGAGTTGGATTTTCTATTTACCCCATGAATCAGCCTCAAAGCCCTACGTTTGGGCCATAGACCTGCATATTTTGTTGTCGGTTTTGGCCTACTCTCTGTTGTTTGTGTCCTCTTTGGTAGCAATTAACCTGGCTTGGCAAATCAAACAAATGAAGCAACATGTGTTTGATTCTCAAAGCATGACCATCAATAGCCTGTTAAAAAATGAAGAAAAACTATTCAAGTTAATCTTCTTAGGTTGGCTGTTCCTCAGCTGTGCTCTGGTTACCGGCATTATTTTCGTTCAAGGTTTCTTATCCGATGGTATGGGCCATAAAATCATTTTTTCATTGATTGCATGGGTGCTGTTTGCGATTTTAATAGTGGGTCGCATCACCAAAGGTTGGCGCGGTAAAACTGCGATTAAATTAAACTTGATTGCCATGACGTTATTAATGTTAGGTTTTTTGGGTAGCTACATTGTCTTGGATTACATCATTTAATTATGTTAGAAGAAGTCTCTATCAACTATCTGTTGGCCATCATTGGTTTGTTATTGGTTTTATCGGCCTTTTTCTCCAGTTCAGAAACCGCCTTGATGGCTCTGAACCGCATCAAGTTAAAAAACGATGCCAAGCACAAGAAAGGGGCTTATTTAGCTCAGAAATTACTCGAAAAACCTGATCGACTGATTGGTTTGATTCTGATTGGTAATAACTTTATCAACATAGCGGCCACAGCATTAACCACCATTGTGGCGATTAAAATAGCCGGTGATAAGGGCGTGGCTTATGGCACCGCGATTTTGACTTTTGCTATCTTGATTTTCTCAGAAGTCACGCCTAAAACCTACGCTGCATTGAATCCTGAAAAAATTGGTTATGTTGCATCATTTATCCTTACCCCATTACTTAAGTTGCTCTACCCACTGGTTTGGGCCACCAATTTGGTCACCAATGGTTTGTTGCGATTATTGGGTGTGCCCAAAGAGATAGCAGAAGAAGCTTTGTCCAGAGAAGAACTCAAAACATTGGTGATTGAGAATGACTTGATCAACCCCAATGTGCACCAAAAGATGATGATCAATGTGATGAACCTGGATTACATGAACATAGAAGATGTGATGGTTCCACGCAATGAAATTCAAGGTATCAATTTGAATGATGATTGGGAGGTAATTGAAAAACAATTGGTCAACACTTACCTGACCCGACTGCCGGTTTATCTGGACAACATCGATCAAGTGATTGGTATCTTACATATAAGAACCATACTGACGATGTTAAAAAATCAAAACCTGAACCCCACTAAATTAAAGCGCATTTTAAGAAAGCCATATTTTGTGCCTGAAACTGCCAGCCTGTCTGCTCAACTGCGTGAGTTTCAAAGCAAAGAAAGGCGCATGGGCTTGGTGGTTGATGAATACGGTGACTTGGTTGGTTTGGTCACTTTGGATGATATTTTGGAAGAAATAGTTGGCAAGTTCACTTCAGAACCTGGCGACAGAGGATTAAAAATCATCAAACAAGGCGAGAACCAATACGTGGTTAAAGGACGCATAGCGGTAAGGTCTTTAAATCGCCGTTTACAATGGGACTTGCCTACCGAAGAAGCCACCACCATCAATGGATTAATTACTGAGTACTTACAAGATTTACCCACCAAAGACCTGACCATAACTATTGAGGGCTATCGCATGACCATATTAGAAATCACTGATGACAACATCATCAGCAAGGTTTTGATTGAACCCAGTCAGGATTAAACCATTCAAACCAGCTCAGTGGCCTGTTTTGAGCCTTATCAATCCATTAAATCCGCATGCACTTCACCATCCCATGGATGGAACATCATCATCTCTTTGAGTTGCTCAAATTGTTCTGGAAATCTGACAATGACATGGTGAGGTTGTGGCACACATTTCTTATCAACAATCAAACCAAATTCGACTTGACCGTTGTAAGATAAAATACTGATGCCCATACCAATGGTGCCATTCTGCGGCACCCAAAACATGGTTTTTTCCACTTTACAGCCAGCAATATATAGCGGTACTGGCGGCCCGGGAACGTTGGTCAGTACAGCAGTGGCTTTCTTTGAAAACAAATCCAAAAGTCTATTTTGAACTACTTGTGGCGCCAAGCCTATCATGCTCAACAAACCCAGTGAAACCAGTGCTTGTTTAGATTTTTTCAGCTCATTCATCTCATGATGTACGTAAGCCAAACGTTTCAATGGATTGCTTTCAAAGATGGGCAAGTTTAAAAACACCAAACCAAAATGGTTGCCCAATTCTTTGGCATGTTTCAAAGGACGCAGGTTTACAGGTACTGTGGCCCTGATGACTTTGCTGTTGGGGTCATCACCCCGCTCTATCATGTACTCTCGTAAAGCACCGGCTAAATTTGAGATCAGTACATCATTGACTGTGGTACCTGTGGCTTTGGCGATGGCCTTGACTTCATCCAATGGCAAGGGGTCAGCCCAAGCAACTCTTTTACGGGTGCACAACTCTGATTTATAAACTGTTTCAGGGTCGTCACTGAGGGTTAAGGCATTGAACAATTCTTCAGCAATATCAACAGAGTCTCCCAGGGTTTTCTCAATCAATGAAGGGTCTTGAATGATTTTTTTACCCAACTCAGTGGCTTCATTCATTAACTTCAATGAATGTTTGAATTGTTTTTTTGCTGGATTAATGACTTGTTTAAGCAAGCCCAACTTTTGGTGTTCTTCTTTGCTGGTCTCACTGATTTCAAAATCTAAACTTTTTTCGCGGCTGGTACTGGTCATTGACAACAGCACTTGAATCAATGCGATGCCATCGGCGTAACAATGGTGAATTCGTGACACCACAACTGGACCTTGGTCATAGTTTTCAACGATATGAAATGACCACAAGGGTTTATTCTTATCTAAAGGGGTTGAAGCCAAGTTGCTGACATAATCTTGTAGCTCCTTGTAATCACAATTACCAGGTAATGCCACACGTCGAACATGTGCAGCCATATCAAAATACTTATCATCTTGCCAGTAACAACCACTGGCTGATTGATGCGCCAGCTGTCTGAAACGCCTGTATTTAAGAAATTTGGCTTCCAAGACTTCAGAAAATTCCACCAAATCAGGCATTCGATCTAAAAACATCAAACCAGTTATCATCATCAGGTTATGCGGCGATTCCATTCGCAACCAAGCCGTATCGACTTTTCGCATGGGTTCTTTCTTATTATCTGTGTCTTGAAGCATAGAGAAAAGTTTTCGTTTTAATTTATCCTTGGGTCATTATAATAGAAAGCATGAATAAATATAGTCCCCTCTGCTGTTAATGGAAGATTCCTTCGATATAAAAATACCTAACTTCACATTAGGCAAAGAAATTGGCCGCGGTGGTATGGCGCGAGTTTTTTTGGGTGAACAACTGGAGCCGAAACGAAAAGTTGCGATTAAAATAGTTACACCACAAGGCAATGACCCAAAAATCCTCGAAGATTTACAGAAAGAAGGTGACACCGTTGCCCAGTTTTCACATCCAAACATAGTCACGGTGTTTTCCTGTGGTGTAATAGATAAAAATTACTACCTGGCCATGGAAATTTTAGGTGGTGGAGACCTCAAGCAAAAAATCGAATCCGGCATCACTGAACTAGAAGCTTTCAACATCATGCTAGATATGGCCAAAGCATTAGAACACGCCCACAAGCGTGGTACCTTACACCGAGACATCAAGCCTGAAAACATTCTGTTTCATGAAGATGGTCAAGCCGTATTGGTGGATTTTGGTATCGCCAAAGCACAGAATACAGTCAGTGAATTCACCCGCGTCGGTGCAGTGGTGGGAACGCCGCATTACATGAGTCCTGAACGGGCCTTAGGTAAAGAGATCGATGAACGCTCCGATATTTATGCTTTGGGTGTGGTGTTGTATGAAATGTTGATGGGTAAAAAAGTTTTTGATGGTGGTGACACCTTTGCCATCAGCTATGCTCATGTACATGAACCGGTTCCCGAATTACCCGAAGAAAAAGCCGGTTACCAAAGTTTATTGAATAAATTACTGGCCAAAAATCCAGATGATCGGTTTCAAAACACCACCCAGCTGATTTCACAGTTGAAGAAATACCTGCGCCGCTTGAAACCCATGAACGACACCACCCACTCTTTTGCGCCATTGCCAGACATGGCAAGGCATAAGAAGAAGTCGAGCCCAATGCCATTCATTGTTACCGGTGTGCTTATCGTGGTTGCTGTGCTGCTGGGCATTTGGTTCATGAACCAACAAAACAGTCAAATTGACGTGAATTTGGCAGAGCTCACAGCCACCCAAAAAGTTGAGATGTCTCAAAAGCTGGCAGCTGCCAACAGTTTTTTTAATATGGAAAACTTTGATGTGGCCGAAGAGCATTACATTGAAATTTTGACTAAATATAACTGCAAAGAGGAAGATGCCAGAGGAAGACTTAAGGTGATTAACCCTGAAAAATTGCAACAAATCATCAATTCATGTGATTAAAAAAAGCGACCTCAAGGATCGCTTTTCACCATTCATTCTAAATGAGATTAAATCCCAGCTGGCAAGAAATAGAACTCACTGCCTTCATGCCCGGCATGTTTTACCGCGGTGTATTCAGGGCTTTGTTGGATGCCTGACAGTTTGGATCTGAGTTTAACTTGTTGCTCTAAGGCCTTGAAAAGTCTGTAACCTTCCATCACCCCATCATTCTCATTCAACACGTCTAGCAAGGCTGATGCAAAGATTGAATGGCCATCGCCACCGCTGTCTAAGACCGGCTGTAAACCACCAGAAGTCAGCACCGTTCTGGCTTTCACTCGAGAGGTGAACAAGATGTCATTTTCTGCCACATCTTCAGGAAAGGGTCTGATGGCAGAACCGGACATGGTACCAGAGTAACAAGAATCGGCTATCACCATCACATGTTTGGCTTGCATACTGGACATAAACTCACTGATGACTTTATTAGGAATCCAGGTTGATTGATCAGCCATGCTGGCATCGGTCGGTATCCAAAAACCATTTTGACGGTCGTCAATCAAACCATGACCGGCGTAATAAACCACTAAATTGTCTAATTTACCTAACTTTTCCTGATAATCAGCCAATGCCTGAACAATTTGCATGTGCGTGGCATTTTCTAATAATTGAGTTTTGTAACCATACGTTTTTTTCAGTACTTGCGCAATTTCCTGTGCATCATTGACTGCTGTACCCAGGTCGTCTAAATCTGAATAGACATTATTACCAATCACCAAAGCATGGTATTCACCCAAATCTTTTTTAAATCGCTTGGTGAATAAATCACTCAAATAACGAGGTTTAATCTGTTCTAATATTTGTCTGACCACAACGAACCTTTCAACCGATTTTGAGCCATCATTTTTAACTGCTTCAATGCTGACTGGTGTGTCTTCATTTTCAATCAATGACACATCAACACTGAAAATCCCGGTGTCGGTTAGTTTATCGGTGATGTTTAAGTTATTTAAGGTCAGTCCTGCCACTTCTTCAGCTGGGTTTACACTGCCCATAATGGACATATACTTGGCATTGTTGTTGGCAATGGGAATACTTCTGATACCACGAGTCAATAAAATATCTGGGGTAATGACGTTTATCCCAAATTGACCATCCAACATGGCCATCTCTTGACCACTGTCAGCGGCGATTTTACGCACCAATGTAGAGGCCAAGGCTTTGCTTTCGTCGTTTTGATTGGTTAGTTCTTTAACTTGTTCCTCCAGTTCAGCAATTTGTTGCTTCACCACATCATCATTTTTATTGGCTCGCAATGCAGTCTGCAATCGCTGCAACTCGCTGTTAGCAGATTTAATGTAATCCTGAGTCTTTAAATAATTTTCATTCACCTCTGTTAATTCATTGCGCAAAGTTGACACCTCACGCTCCAGTTCAATTCTCTTGAATTCTTGCTCACGTCGTTGTCTTAAATCTTGTTCGGTAACCAGTTCAAGTTTTGCTTCTGTGACACCCGCTGCTTGGCGGTATAAATTAATGGCTTTAACAGAATCTTGCGCCACGCCCAGACCCTTTTCATATAAGTTGCCTAAGTTTAATTGGGCCGATGAATGACCTTGGTCAGCGGCTTTTTGGTACCAACTGGCTGCAGACAGGTAATCTGGTGTGCCATTGATACCGCGCTCGAACAATTCACCCATGTAATTTTGTGCCGTGGCATCACCACCATCGGCCTGCTGCTTCCAGACTTTAGCCACAGTGGCAAAATTTGATTCATCATAGGCCACATACTCACCACCTCTAAGGGCACATTCTTTGGCCGTCAATTTAGCCGGTTTACGTGGTGGAATGTAAGTGTAGTTCTGACCCAGTTGTCTGATTTGGGGCGGTAATAAACAATCAACGATATACAGTTGATCAGGTGTAATTTGACCCTCTTTAACCTCAGTGACCTTTTTCGATCGCTTGGCGCTGGCATCATTAACCGGCAATGTGGAAAGACCTAGTGCAAAGGTAATCAAACCCAGCAAAGAACATTTAATTAGTGCGTTTTTCATAATATGACCTTAAAACTCAAATCTGGCACCCACATTAATGGTGCCTCGTGTAAATCCTTCTAAACCAAAAATACTGCGGTAATTGATGTAGGCTTGTTTGCCATTGGCGCCAATGAACACCAAGCCGATACCGGCTGAGCCAAAAGTCCTGTCTGGTTCATCGGTGCCAATCCAAAATATTTCATCATCTGGTGCTTCGATAAATCGTGCTTCCAGTAAGCCACCATCATTTTCAGTTTCGCGACTGAAGTTGATATCAAACTGCGGGGAAATGATGCCATTTTTTAAACTGATGGCTTTAGAAACACTGGTACCAACTGACCAAACCATACTTTTAACCTCTTGTTCACCAAAGGCAAAATTAAAACCGCCTGCACCCGATTCTTGAAAAGCATCTATGCTGGTTCTGACATATTGCACGGAAGCATTGGGTGTGATGTTCCATGAGTTTTTGTTGAAATGATAACCAGCACTCATGGCCACAGAATATTGATTTGAATTGGTTTTCCCAGTTGCCACTCGATCAATGACTATTTCATCAACCGCAAAGTTGATGCGCCGCTTTTGTTCAAAATCGGGATTACCATAACTGATGCGCCCATCGATATATAAATTATCTTTGATATAGATAGAGCCATAACCTGTCAAAGTGAAACTGGTCGATTTCATCTCTGCTTCCCCTTCAATTTCAGAATCAAAGTTAGCATAACCCAGTGCCACACCGGCCACTTTAGTTGGACTGAAGCGGTAATCAACACCAGCGGTTAATCCGTAAGTATCAAAATCAAACCCCAGTTCTTGACCTGTGGCATCTCTCTCACCCATTGAAATGCTGCCATTAACGAAAAAGCCCCATGGCGAGACAAAATCATTGATGTTACTGACAGCTGGTTCATCCTCTGACTGATTCAAATAGGCCAGCATGCCCAAAGGAATGGATTCATTGCCGTAACGAGCTGTTAAACCCGCAACGTTTAACCCAGCACCGCCACCACCGCGCAGTTGAGCCAACCTTGAACCCACATTGCGAAATTGAGAGGTGATAATTTCAGCGGCTGAATTTGATTGAGCTGCGACTTCATTAGGGGTTAATTCTTCCATCGCATTGATGATGTCTGCACCGTTCTCTGGCGTGGCACCTGCAATGAACTCCTCACACAAGCCCTCTATGGCCATAAAATAACTTCTGGCGCAGTAGCTAGACACGTTACGTATTGACTGTATCACTGTCTCACTGGCTGCACTGCCAACTGCGTTTTGAAAAATAGCAAATATTTCATCTTCAGTCGGTGTACGGCTCACTTCATTGGTGAATCCGATGATGTTGTTGCCAGGTTGGTCATCCATTGAATCGGATGAAATTGTGGCATTAAAAGTGATCGGTTGAGACTGCTGGACCACTTGTTGGGTTTGTACACTGAAACTGATTTCAGATTGCATGCCAACTTGAAAATCACCTGGGAAATCACACGCTATACCACTGTTATTAACTTGACACATCCAACCACCAGAATTGAGCAACTGCACATTCTCGATTAAACCAGATAAATTGCCGCTGATTTGCGCATTAACAGCCCGATTAGGACCTGAGTTTCTGGCAATAAATGCCAGTTCAATCGCACCACCTTGTTGAACTTGTTGATTGTTGGCAAGCAACTCCAAACTGACATCAGCATTTAAACTTTGTACTGCTGTGACAGTGACTTCAGCTGTGCTGGTGTTGTTGGTAGGGTTGTCGTCGATGGCGTCAGACTGAACTTCAACTGTATTCAAAACCAAACCAGAAAAACCATTGGTAAAGCCGCCTTCCAAATTAATCTCAATGCTTTGGTTGACCGCCAAAGTTGCTATATCACACATCAATGAGGATTCAAGCAAAGTACATTCGGCTCCGTTACTGACTTGAACATTTTCAGCCACAAAACCCAACGGCAAATTGTTGCTGACCCTCACATTATTGGCAGCATCAGGGCCCGCATTGGATACATCGATGCGCCAACTGACCAGTTCAGTGTTTAGCACACCTGGGTTGTTGGCTTCAACCACCACGCCCAGATCAGCCCTGGCAAGTCCACCACCTTGGCCATCAAGTACATTAACTGTAACTGCAGAAGTGTTATTACTGGGATTCTCATCGGTGCTCAAGTTTACAGTTGCTGTGTTGGTGATCGAACCTATTTCATTGGGAGCTATGACATCAACCAACAGCTGAGTTTGCCCCCCTGCTGGGAGTGAGCCATTAAATTGACAATTGAGTTGACTGTTACCATCGCAATTCCAGCCATTGCCAGATGCAGTTTGAAAAACCACTCCATCAGGCAGTTGATCAGTTAAAGTGAATGTGGTTTGGGCAGCGCTGCCGAAGTTGTTGACATCGAATTGATAGGTGAACAATTCATTTTGTCCTATACCACTGACGGAAGCTGTTTTGCTTAAAGCCAAGTCATGAGCAAAGTTATTGATGATTTGTGTACTGGTGCTGGCAATTTTATTGATGCCATCAGCACTGACATTAACACTGCCGGCTACCACCCCTGCAAAATCATCCACACGCAAACTGATTTCAAGTTGTGTGTTATTACCTGCAGTTAAGGGTTGGAGGTTGTTACAACTGACGATGTTTAAACTCACAGCACAACTGAAATCACTGCCAGTGACTCCCAATAAAGTGGCTGCTTGTGGAACGGCATAATATGCGGCCACATTCACCAGATCAAAATTACCACTGTTGGTGATTTGCACGGCGTGTTTGAATGGTTCACCTTGGGCTACCTGCGGTGGCACACTGGTCATGATCAGTGACACATCACTGGTACTGAATGCAACGGTTAAGCTCTGATTTAAATTTACTGTTAATTCAGTGGCGCTCAATGTGGCATTCAAGGCATAGCTTTGGTTCACTTGTGGAAGTGGCGCTGTGGTATCAATATTCAAATTGGTCGTCGCAGCGGTGGCCAATGTACCTGCATAAGTACATGAAACTGTTCCGGCATTTTCTGTACAATTCCAAGGCGCATCACCAGAAAAACCATTGTAAGTAAACCCAGTTGGTAACTGGCTGATAATCTGCACATTGTTTAAATCAATGTTACCGGTATTTGTGGTTAACAAACTGAACACTGCATCAGCCTCTGGATCTACTGGGCTGGGGCTCTGACTCAATGTGAGTGTGGCTTGTGGATTTTGTAACAACAGCACCAGCGTGGAAGTGACTTCAGCTCCGATGTTATCGGCATTGACTGCCATGGTGTTGCTGATTGAGTTGACACTTGTGTTGGTGGTTGCCACCACATTGACCACAATTTGTGCTGCTGAACCAGGAGCCAATGCGTTGTCTAACAGACAATCTACATCCGCTGTACCAACACCAACTCTGGTGTTTGCTCCACCACAAGACCAACCATTACTTTGGATATTAACTAAAGTAACATCAGCTGGCAAGGTATCTGTGATGACCACATTCAGTGCATTGCTGGCACCTGTATTGAGTACTTCAAGTACATATTCAAAGGCTTGACCGTAACTGATGTCAGTCACTGCCACACCTGCAACTGAAGCTGTTTTTGTGGCCGTGACAGTGGTTGGTGCGATGCCATTGATGACATCGGATTGGCTGCCAGTATTGTTAGATGGGTCTGGGTCTGCAGCACTGTCAATGGCTGCTTGTACCAATGCGTTGGTTGCTGGTAAAGTTGCTATGACATTAATAGTGATATCGTCCAATGACCCTTCAAGAAATGGGCTTCCACCGCGATCACAATTGACCAAACCACCAGTGATCGAATTATCATGCACACAAATCCATCCGGGTGCTCCACTGACATCTGCATTGTCAAATGCCACTTCTGTCGGTAATGTAAAAGTGACCAGAGTATCTGCGGGAGCAGCTTTGATGTTTGATTTTTTAGCTCGTGGAATTAACAAAGGATTTTCAAGCTGCACTGTATAAGCAATACTGTCACCTTGTTGATAAACACCAGGACTGGAGGTGAATACCAAAGATAAATTAGCAGATGCGGCAATGATATTAAAATTAATATTGGCCGTATCATTTGATGGATTAGAATCAAAATCACTAACCACTGCGGCACTGGTAGTGGTCATTGTTGCTGTAGGAGAATCAGCAACAGCTGTAATGGCTATCAATACATTGCTGCCTATAGCAACAGGATTACCTTGGCTGTCACAAGTGACATCACCACCAGTCGGTGACCCATCATGTGTGCATAACCACCCAGGCACATTAGTAACTTGAGCAGAACTGAATACAGTTTCATTGAGTAGTGTGGTGGTGACTGTGGTATTCGGAGGCGCACCAGTAGATGCAAATGGATTTTGCAAGGTTAATTCTAGATTGATTAGATCACCCACGTCATAGTTGATTTGCCCAGCTGGATTGGTGTCCATGGTTAAGTCTAAATCAGCCTCTGGGGCTATGATATTGAATAACGCTGTATCGGTGTTATCTAGCGAGTTGCTGTCTAGATATGTTGATGTTGCGGTATTTGATACGGCTAAATTTATAGCACCATCAACTACCACAGAAATTCTAACGCCATCTTGACTGACTGTATTGGGTAAACTGGGTGCATTACAACTTAATGTTGGTGCCGAATAATTACATAGGAAGTTAGGACCAAGTTCTACATGAGAGTCATAGGTAACGCCTATCGGTAATACATCAGTTAAATCAACGTTCAATGCATTACCAACACCGGTATTATTAACTTCTATTAAGTAATCAATCATACCGCCCTGCACCACCTGAGTTAAACCACCAACAATAGTTTTGGTCACTTCAATTTCAGGGCTTCCGCCAACAACAACAGTAAATGGTTGATCGCTGCTGTTGTTGCTTAAATCAGGATCAATTTCGTTGGCTGACACATCAGCTGTATTGATTTTATTGCCGGGTTGAGCAAAGGTATCAACTGTTGTTGCAAGCGTCAGCGTCACTGAATCACCGCTTGGTAATAGGCTCAGTGTACACTCAACAAATGAAGACACATCTACACATTCGGGACTTGAATTAATGGCATCAAATTGTAAATTATTGACCAGAATGTCATCCATTACCACCACATTGGTGGCATCAGGACCGGTTAAATTGGTCACAGTTAAATCAAAACTGATAGCCCCCCCAGGTGCCACTGTATTGGGAAATCCTGTGGTGATGGTTTTTACCAAACCTAAGTTCACGCCACCGGCAAGAATAAAATCGATGTCGCTGATGATGTTGTCATTAGCTGGATTTGGATCTCCCAATGCATTGGTGATGTCTGCATTCACTGCACTGTTTATGGTAACTGGATTGACAGGAGTTGTTAAAAATAGGTTTATTTCAGAGCTGAAACCGGCAAGAAATATATTGGTGTAGTCGCAAGTGATTTGGCCTGTCACTTGGAAACATGACCAATTTTGGTCGACAGAAGATGCACTGACTGGTTCAATCTGGGGGTCAAGAAAAAATGTTACGGTGGTCTGGTCACCCTCATCGATTGGACCCGCGTTGGTTATTGTGTAGGTTAACACACTCTGACCACCACCTACTGGCAACGGAATTGGATTGCCGCTAGGCGAAACCGTGAGTTGAAAATCTGTCTGGGCGATTGATACCTGAGCGAACAACAGCAACAAAAACCCTACTACTGAATTAAAATGAAACCCTTTCATATCCCTTCTCTCTTTTGACGGTCACCTTTGAGGCGACTCAATATTAATTTAACTATAGATTATTTTGACCATGAAACAATAATTTTTCAATCGTTTACAAAATTAAATGAACATTTTGTGGCATATATCACAAAAAGTATCTGTTGAATTTGGTTTATTTCAGTGAAACACACCTTTCATATGATGTGATAAAAGATTACAGCGATTTCAGGTGAATGATTGAATTTACTTCAGGATATGTTCGATTTTTAGCTGCAAACTGCGTTTATTGCGAAACTCATTAATCATCATTTGATAACAGACGTGCGTGCTGGTCCCTTCATCAGCAAAGTCATTGGGGTGGCGATTGAATGCTATCGCTGCAATTTGCTTTTGAAAATCTGCAGTTTGTAAGGTGAGCTTGGTGTGGTTATCACCAATCAACTGTTTCTGTTTAACAATAAACCAGTCGTCAAACAAAGGCTGGTCAAAATGCTGGCCCCATGGACCGGCTTGTTGCAGCATTTCTGCAGTGTGTAAACTTAAATCCTCTACATCAACGCTACCATCAGATAAAATATGCTGATCCAAGCCACCTGTAGCAAGGTGTTGGGTCACTTGTTCAGTGAATTGTTGTTGGAATACTTTTAGGTTTTCAGCCTTGAGTGTTAAGCCAGCAGCCATGGCATGGCCACCAAACTTTTTGATCAACCCGGGTAGAGCTGCATCAATGGCAACCAACACATCTCTGATGTGTAAGCCAGAAATACTTCGCGCTGAGCCTTTGAGCCATTCAGAGGCCGCATTTTCTTTTGCAAAAGCGATGACTGGGCGGTGCGTGAATTCTTTGACTTTAGAGGCCAGTAAGCCGACCACGCCTTGGTGCCAATTTTTATGGAATAAACAGATGGCATCAGGTAACTGAGGTTTTTGTTTCAATTCATCAACCACTGAATCAGCAAATACCTGCATGTCTGCCTGAATTTTTTTGCGTTGTTGATTGATTTCCTGCAGTTGTGCAGCCAATTGTTTGGCCTCAGCATGATCGTCGGTCAACAATAAATTAATCCCAATACTCATGTCCTCTAAACGACCAGCGGCATTCAACCTGGGTGCAATATAAAAGGCCAGACTGTTGCCATCGGCACTGCGTTGATCCAGACCAGAAACTTCAAACAAGGCATTGATACCGACCACACAGCATCTAGACTTGATGCGCTGTAAGCCTGAATCAATCATGATGCGATTGTTGCCATCCAATGGTACCAAGTCTGCCACCGTACCCAACGCAACTAAATCTAATAATTGGGCTAAATTTGGACATTTCAGCTGTTGTGATTCAAACCAACTGTCTTTCAGTAATTGGCTTCGAATGGCTGACATCAAGTAAAAAGCCACCCCAACACCTGCCAAGCATTTACTTGGAAACTCATCACCTTCGCAATTGGGGTTAACGATGGCATCTGCTGCGGGTAACTGCTCTGGCGGCAAATGGTGATCTGTAACAATCACTGACATACCCAATGACTTGGCCTTAGCAACGCCCTTAATGGAGGAAATACCATTGTCTACAGTGATGACTAACTCGGCTTTCAACTTAACCAACTCATCGACCAACTCAGCTGTCAGACCATAGCCATAATCAAACCTATTGGGCACCAAAAAACTAACATGCTGTGCGCCCATTTGTCGCAATGCCCTCATCACCAAAGCCGTTGAGGTGGCGCCATCGGCATCAAAATCACCAACAATAACAATATGTGCATGTTTTTGTATGGCTTCAATCACCAAACTTGCAGCTGTCGAAAGCCCTTTAAAGCCGGTGGGGTGGTGTAAATTTCTCAGTTGGTAATCGACTTCTGCATAAGTGGAGATGCCGCGTGACAAATAAATCCGTTGAACCAGGTGATGTAAGTGCTCACCACCTGTTAAAGATTGTGCTGCAAAGGTTCTGCGAATCAGCTTGGCTTTAGCCATTCGAGTGAACCTGCATGCTTATATGTATTTAATCGATTCGATGAAATACACCCTATCGCCACCAGGGGCCTGCACATCCACTTCATCGTCCATGCTTTTTCCAATCAATGCGCGCGCAATGGGTGAACTGATAGAAATTTTACCGGCATCAATGTCAGCCTCAGCATCACCGACAATTTGGTAAGTGACGTGCTTTCCGCTTTGTTCTTCTTCAAGCACCACAGTGGCACCAAACACCACTTTATCACCGACATTTAATTTGCTCACATCTATAACTTGTGAGTTACCAATAATGCCTTCTAACTCGGCAATTCTGCCTTCAGTGAATGATTGTTGCTCTCTGGCCGCATGGTATTCTGCGTTTTCTTTTAAATCACCATGTGCTCGGGCCTCTGCCACGGCATCAATGATTTTGGGGCGCTCAACAGTTTTAAGCCTTTTCAGCTCAGCTTTAAGTAAATCAGCGCCATTTTGAGTGATGGGATTTCTGTTCATTTATTTCTTCCTTATGTTTGGTGACCTATAATTCATGTAACTCTTTCAATGAGTATATTTCCTGTTGGTTCAAAAATTCATAAGCGGCAATGGTCGCCGCTGCACCCGCAATGGTGGTGCTGTAGTTGATACTTTGTTTTAGGGCTTCTTTACGAATAGAAGCCGAATCTTCAATCGCTTGTGCGCCTTCGGTGGTGTTAACGATGAAGTCGATTTCTTTACTTTTGATTTGATCGACGATGTGTGGCCGTCCTTCAATCACTTTATTAACACTTTCACAAAACAACCCAGCTTTTCTCAACAACTCACAAGTACCATGTGTGGCCACCAACTCAAAATTCAACTCCCGCAGCTGCTTCGCCAAAGGAATTAATTTCTGTTTATCCGCTTCACGCACACTGACAAAAGCCTTACCCTGCCTTGGCATATAAATGTTAGCAGCCATTTTAGCTGAAGCCACGGCAGCACCAAAAGATTTCCCTATGCCCATAACTTCTCCAGTTGAACGCATTTCAGGCCCCAAAATTGGGTCAACACCCGGGAATTTAACAAAAGGGAACACCGGTTCTTTGATCGAGTAATGGTTCAAGTTCAAGCGTGGTTTAACACCTTGGGTTTTCAGGCTGATACCTGCCATACATAAAGCACCAATTTTGGCCAAGGGTAAACCAGATGCCTTAGAAACGAAGGGCACCGTGCGTGACGCCCTGGGATTGACCTCTAAAATATATATATCATCACCTTGGATAGCAAACTGGGTATTCATCAAACCGACGACTTTCAGCTCTTTGGCCATCAGCTCACATTGTCTGGACAGTTCAGCTTGGACCTCAGCAGATAAGGTAAAGGGTGGAATACAACAGGCCGAATCACCTGAGTGAACTCCGGCTTGTTCAATGTGTTCCATGATACCGCCCACCATAAACCCTGCTCCATCACAAATGATGTCTACATCAACTTCAATGGCATGATCTAAAAAGCGGTCTAATAACACCGGAGAATCATTCGAGACCTTAACAGCCTCATTCATATACCGCTGTAACTCTGCTTGAGAATGCACCACTTCCATGGCCCGGCCACCCAACACATAAGATGGTCTAACCACCAAAGGAAAACCAATTCTTTCAGCGACTTGCACTGCTTGTTCTGCGGAGGTAACGGTTCCATTAGGCGGTTGACGCAACTGCAGCTTATCCAGCATGGCTTTAAACTGTTCGCGATCTTCTGCTTTATCAATACACTCTGGAGAAGAGCCAATGATGGGCACCCCAGCCTGCTGTAAATCATCAGCTAAATTCAACGGTGTTTGTCCGCCATACTGCACAATCACCCCTTTAGGTTTCTCAATGGCAACAATTTCTAACACATCTTCGAGGGTTAAAGATTCAAAATACAAGCGGTCAGAGGTGTCATAATCAGTTGAAACAGTCTCAGGGTTACAATTGACCATGATGGTTTCAAAGCCAGCCTCTTTCAAGGCCAGGGCTGCATGCACACAACAGTAATCAAATTCAATGCCTTGCCCGATGCGGTTTGGTCCACCACCCAAAATCATGATTTTATCTTTGTCGGTTGGATTCGCTTCGCATTGGCTTTCATAAGTTGAATAAAAATAAGCAGTTGGCGCTTCAAATTCAGCCGCACAAGAATCCACCCGTTTAAACACCGGTTTAACACCCAGTTGATGCCGTTTGGCCCGCAACGCATGTTCAGTTGAGCCGATTAATTCAGCCAACCTGACATCCGAAAAACCTTCCCTTTTGAGTTGTAGCATTTGTTTTGCAGTTAATGTTTCAAGCTGTGTACCTGGCAAAGCATTTTCTATCGCCACCAATCTTTCAATGTGGGCCAGAAACCACGGATCAATATTCGATATTTCATGAATTTGTGCTGCACTCAAACCTTGTCTGAAGCCATCAGCCACATAAAAAATACGCTCTGATGAAGGCTCTCTAATTTCTTTGACCAAATCAAAACCAGCAGCCATTTGTGCCGCTGTGACGATTGGATTCAACCCTGATTTACCAGTTTCCAAGCCACGCAAAGCTTTCTGCAAGGACTCGTTGAAAGTTCGCCCAATGGCCATCACCTCACCCACTGACTTCATTTGGGTACTCAAGCGATCGACACTGTTGTTGAATTTTTCAAAAGCGAACCTGGGTATCTTAGTCACCACATAATCAATGGTTGGCTCAAATGAGGCAGGTGTTGCCCCACCGGTGATTTCATTTTGTAATTCATCCAAGGTATAACCTACGGCCAGTTTAGCGGCCACTTTGGCAATTGGAAAACCTGTGGCTTTGGAAGCCAATGCAGATGACCTGGATACCCGAGGGTTCATTTCAATCACAATCATGCGACCGTCGTCGGGATTGATAGAAAATTGTACGTTTGAACCGCCAGTTTCAACCCCAATTTTACGCAACACAGCCAGTGAAGCATCACGCATCACTTGGTATTCTTTATCGGTTAAAGTTTGCGCTGGAGCCACAGTGATTGAATCACCGGTGTGCACACCCATGGGATCGAGATTCTCAATCGAACAAATGATGATGCAGTTATCTGCCCTATCTCTCACCACTTCCATTTCATATTCTTTCCAACCCAACAAAGACTCTTCCAATAAGACTTCAGTAGTCGGTGACAGTTTCAATCCTTCGGCGGTGATTTCCTCAAACTCTTCTAAATTATAAGCAATGCCTCCGCCGGTACCACCCAGAGTGAATGAAGGCCTGATAATAACCGGATAGCCAATGTCTTTCTGTGCCACCCGAGCTTCATCCATGTTGTGCACGATAAAGGAACGGGCACATTCCAAATCAATGTCCTCCATCGCCACCCTGAATTGCTCCCGGTCTTCAGCCATATCAATGGCTTTTCTAGACGCACCAATCATCTCTACACCATACTGAGCCAAGACCCCCTGACTGACCAGGTCCAGTGAACAGTTCAAAGCAGTCTGCCCACCCATGGTGGGCAACAAAGCATCGGGCTTTTCTAATTCGATGATTTTAGCCACTGTCTGCCAGTTAATCGGTTGAATGTATATGCTGTCAGCCGTTTCTGGATCAGTCATGATGGTCGCAGGGTTTGAGTTAACCAAAATCACTCGGTAACCCTCATCCTTCAATGCTTTACAAGCTTGCGTACCAGAATAATCGAACTCACAGGCTTGACCTATAACAATCGGGCCAGCGCCCAAAACCAAAATACTCTTGATGTCAGTTCTTTTACCCATGATTTTGCTCCCCTTGCTTGGCTTGGTGCATTGCACTGATGAATGGTGCAAATAACTTTTTAGCCTCATGCGGCCCCGGACTGGCTTCAGGGTGACCTTGAAACCCGTAAGCCGATTGATGCAGGTGTCTTATACCTTGTATACTGCCATCGAACAGAGATCTGTGCGTGACCTCTAAGTCTTCAGGTAAAGATGATTCAGCCACCGCAAAGTTGTGATTCTGACTGGTGATTAAAACCGTGTTATTGGCACTGTTTTCTACGGGGTGATTGGCACCGTGGTGACCGAATTTCATTTTCATGGTTTCCGCACCCATGGCTAAGGCCATGATTTGGTGACCCAAGCAAATACCAAACAAAGGTACTTTTTCAGCTAAAAACTGTTGGCAGGCAGTAATGGCATAATCACAAGCTGCTGGATCACCTGGGCCATTGGATAAAAACACACCATCGGGGTTCATTGCCAAAGCCTCAGAAGCCGATGTTTGTGCAGATACCACAGTAATTTCACAACCCAAATCTTTGAGGATTCTTAAAATATTTTGTTTCACACCAAAGTCATAACAAACCACTTTGTAAGCATTTTGGGTTGAATGTCTGAATTGGTTGGTGGATAAATCAAACGTGCCTTCTTGCCATGGATAAGATTGGCTGCAGGTAACCTCTTTGGCTAAGTCTTTACCTTCCAGCCCATTGAAACTTCGGGCAGCTTGTACCGCCATTTGTTCATCCATACCTTCACCACTCATGATACAACCATTCATTGAACCATTTTGTCTTAATAAATTGGTCAATGCACGGGTATCAATATCACTGATGGCGACCACTCCATGCGCTAGCAGGTAGTCATCTAAATTCATTTGGTTGCGCCAATTACTGGCAATGATCGAATAATCTCGGATGATTAAACCCTTGGCATAAACTTGTGTCGATTCGTTGTCAGCTTGGTTGGTGCCAGTATTGCCAATGTGTGGATAGGTTAAAGTCACCATCTGATCTGCATAGGAAGGGTCAGAAAGTATTTCTTGGTAACCCGTCATGGCTGTGTTGAACACCACTTCTGCTGTTGAAGTGCCAGCTGCACCGAGGGCTACACCATGAAATATGCTGCCATCTTCCAGCGCCAATATAGCTGGTTTTTGATGACGTGATGGAAATAAAATTTGATTTAATTTAGACACTTTGCTCAACTCTGCTTAACTATAAGGGCGTAAAAAAAGCTGGATTGAACCAGCCAATTACTGTTATCGAATTGAAAGCGAATTTTAACTCAATATACTCAGAAACACCACAACGCATGTTTATTATTTTATATAATCTCATGATGCAAATACATTTGAGCATTTATCACCCTAAACACGCTGGCATCTTAAGTGCTGCCATTGAACTCAAGGCAGATCAAGTGATCTTGTTGCACCGTGATCGAGATGACATCACTGGACTTAAGGCTGCCATTCAAGCACGTGGGATTAAGTGTGTCAGTGATTTGGTTACCTTTGATACCCAATGGGTCAGAGATCAACTGGTCAGAATCATAGATGAAAACCAACAGCATGAACTCACTTTAAATGCATCAAGCGGATACAATAAGTTGACCTTACTTGCTTTTGAGCAGTTCAATATTTTCGGTTTACCGGTGTTTATGGTAGATAAGTTCACTGACCAATTGCATTGGTTGAAAACCACCGTGAACACAGCGTCCACCACACAGGATGATATACATTTGGGTCACCACATCAAACTCAAGGAGTATTTGAGGTCATTCAACACCCAAGTCCTGGACCCAGGCAAAACCACCCCAGAACCAGAGTCCTCTCGCCAGCTGACTCAATGGATTATTTCACAACTGGACACTTCTGATAAAGCCATAACCAGCTTAAATTACATCGCCATGACTGCCGATTCCAGTCACCGCTACCAATTAAGCCACCATGACTTGAAAAACCGCCCCTTACAACAACTGCTTGATCAATTTGAAGCGGCTGGCAAATTGTCTGTGCGCGGAAAAAAACTTAAATTCAAAGACCAAGACTGTCGCATTTACAGCAGTGGTGGCTGGTTAGAAAATCATGTGTTTGCGCTGTTATATGGACTGCGAAAAAACCGTCCGGCACTGTCAGATTTAGCCAAAGGCATCACCATTGTCCGCAACCAAGGCACTGTGAAAAACGAACTCGATGTGGCAGCGATATGCCATAATCGCTTACACATCATCGAATGTAAAACACGTCGTTTCAGCAACACCAAAGACGATAAATCAGCAGCCAATTCAGCTATTTATCGCTTGGATACGATTAAATCAATCAGCGGCGGACATTCTGGCAGAGCCATGCTAATCAGTTACCAACCACTCAACAAATATACTTTATCCCGAGCTAAGGACTTAGGGATATACTGTTGTTCGCACACCCAACTCAAACAATTAGAAAGACATTTGTATCAATTCATTGACCAACAAACCACCCATTAACTCGAAACCATTATTATCATCATGAACTTTAGAAGCGATAACGAAGCACCCATAAACGCAAAAATCCTACAAGCCATTGTGACAGCCAACCAAGGTTTTGAAGAATCCTATGGTTACGATTCTTTCACTGAAAAATTCACCGAACAATGTCAGCAATTATTCCAATGCTGGAGCGAAGTGCTGGTATTGACCACCGGAACTGCCGCCAATTCTATCGGAATGACCCTGGCCTGCCCACCCTATGGCTCAATTTTGTGCCACCAAAATTCACACATCAATGCCGATGAATGCGGTGCACCTGAGTTTTTTACCGCTGGAGCAAAGTTAATACCGATGCCCGGTGAACACGGTAAAATTGATTTAGATTACCTCGATAACTATTTAGCCGGCACGGGTGTGCATGGTGAACATGAGTCTTTACCCAGTGTCATCAGCATCACTCAATGCACTGAATCTGGCACTTTGTATAGCTTGGAAGAACTGCAACAACTGAAAGCCATCAAACAAAAATACAAGCTGGCCTTACACATGGACGGTGCACGATTTGCCAATGCCTTGGTTGCGCTTAACTGTTCAGCAGCTGAAATGACGTGGCAATCTGGGATTGATTTATTGTCTTTTGGTGCCACCAAAAATGGCGCCATGATGGCTGAAGCTTTGATTGTTTTCAACCCGCATTTAACCAACCAAATCAAACGCTTAAGAAAAAGATCAGGACATTTAATCAGTAAAATGCGCTTTATAAGCGCCCAATTACAAGCCTATATAGAAGATGACTTATGGCTTGAACTGGCACAGCACGCCAATCAAATGGCCAATCATTTCAACAAACAAACCACAAAAAACATTGAATTCATCCACCCGGTTGAGGCCAATGAAGTTTTTTGTCGTTTACCGCTGGCCCTGATTGAGCACTTAAAAGCGATTGGTTTTGAGTTTCATGTGTGGCCAGGTCATGATGACGTGATTCGCTTGGTATTCTCTCATGCCACCACACACGATCAAGTTGAGCAGTTAACCGAAGCCATCAACACCTTCAAATAATCAGGCCAGAATCAATTGATACAAATCATAAAAGCGCATGGGCTTTTTAAAATAGTAACCTTGGACTTGGTCGCACTTTTCGTGTTTGAGAATCATCAACTGATCTCTGTTTTCAACGCCCTCTGCAACCGTTATGATATTGAGGTTTTTACCCATTGCAATCATGGTTTTAACCAACTCTAAATCATCACTGTCGGAGTCGATGTCTTGGATGAATGATTTATCAATTTTAAGCACATCAACAGGAAAATTTTTCAAATAGGACAAAGAAGAATAACCGGTACCAAAATCATCAATGGCGATGGCCATGCCCAGTTTAGTCACTTCATTCAGTATATATTGACTGTTTTCAACATTTTGAATCAAAGTTTGCTCGGTCAGTTCCAATTCCAGTTGATTGGGTGGAAATTTGGTTTCTGCGAATATGGCTTGTATGTTAGATAAAAAGTCCGGGTGTTCCAACAATTTAGCAGAGACATTAAATGACATAAACAGACCAGGTTGGAATTCCAGTAGTTTTAAAAATTGTTCACAAGATTGTTTTAACATTCGCCATGTGATGGGAATAATCAGCGAAGTTTCTTCCAGTAAGCCGATAAAGGCGGCAGGTTCAATAATTTGATTGTCAGCTGTTTTCCACCTGATCAAGGCTTCAGCACCAATGATTTGATTGTCAGTTAAACTGTAACGAGGTTGAAAGTACATTTCAAACTCTTCGTTTTCATTGGCTGTATGTAACCTGGCAATCAGCTTTATCCTGTCTTTAGCTTTTTGTTCAATCTCTGAATCATAAATGGCAAAAGTATTCCTGCCCTGATCTTTGGCTCGATACAAGGCCGCATCTGCATGAGACAGCAATTCAGTGACATTGGCACCATGTTGTGGATAAAAAGCAACGCCTACACTGCCGGTCAATCGAATCAAATGTTCTTCAATTTGAATGGGGTATTCCAATGATTTTAAAAATCTTTCTACCAGATTGGTTACATGGTCAACGTTCAATTCACCAGGTAAGTAAACCACGAATTCATCCCCACCCATCCTGGCAATCACATCATCATGGCGAAAGACCCGATTAAACAAAATTGGCAGTTTTTTCAACATTTCATCACCTACAGCATGTCCCAAAGTGTCATTGATGTCTTTAAAATGATCTAAGTCGATAAATAATATGGTGAATTTCTGCTGAGAGCTTTGTGAGAACTTAACCCTGTTTTCAATGAAATTGGTGATGTAATGGCGGTTAGGTAAATGAGTCAAGGTGTCATGATTGGCTAAATACTCCAGTTCAAACTGGACCTTCTCTCGTTCACTGATTTCATTGGCTAATTGATTGGATTCAAACCTGGCTTTCTGTTTTGACCACAATGCCAACATAAACAACAGCGCAATGATGGCCCCAGTAGCGGCGATAAAATAAGGTAAGGTGTTGATAATTAAACCCAATGTAACTTCAGTCGGATACACTTTAAAGGTCCAAGAATCTTTGTCAGTATCCATGTTTAACTCAAAAACATGCAGGTATGAATCGTTTTCAAGCTCAGGCCCATTGGTATAAACCACCTGGTCTGTGGAGTAAGCTTTGGTGTAGTAACCAGAACTGACAGGGTTACCTAGCACATAATCAATGAAAACTTGAATCCTGACTTCTATCGCTATGAAACCAGCAAAATTATTAGCTTTACCAATGGGCTCAAACAGGTACATGGTTTTTTCATCATCAACAGTATGTACATGGGTGAATTCTGTGACTTGCTTTTCTCTGGAGTTGATTAACTTCAAAACATGATCGGGTTCAGCCATCAATGCTTGACACCTCTGTTCTGAGCCTGAAGAGTTCGAAACCACCCACAGACAATTAAGCTGTTCATCAATGATCCACATTGAATTAACACCCTGGATGCGCTGCGTGAAATCTTTTGCATCTGCACGCCAGTTTGTTTCGCTGGTGGGGTTGTCATTAATCCAACGTTTCGACATGGCTTTTAAATCTGCCATCAAGTCTTTGACATTATCAATTAATTTAACTTTGGTACTGTCACCATGACCAGCCAAAATTTGTTGTAGCACCATTTTTTGAGAGTTCGCCACATAGAAAGCAATTGCTACCGCTGCAGCCACAATGACCAATGAAAACAACACCGCCGTGAGTTTAGATTTTTTTTTATTTTGTTGGTAATTTGCGTTCAAACATACCCTCGATTATTGGTTATACATAAAAATGGACTTATAATAACATCACAGCACAGCTAAATCACCTTTATCCTGCAACCATGATTTACGCTCTGAAGCTCGTTTTTTTGCTAATAACATGTCCATTATGGCATGTGTTTTATCACCAGCAGTCACGGATAGCTGTAAAAGTCTCCTGGTATCAGGGGCAATAGCGCTTTCCCTGAGCTGTGAAGGATTCATCTCTCCCAGCCCTTTAAACCTTGTGACACTGACTTTACCTTTGATGTTATCGTTCTCAATGTTGTGTAAAATCTGGTCTCTTTCGCTGTGGTCAATCGCATAGAATTTTTGTTTGCCCACATCAATTCTGAACAATGGCGGCATGGCTACAAAAATATGCCCCGCCCTAACCACTGGTTCAAAATGCCGCAAGAACAAAGCACACAACAAAGTGGCAATATGCAAACCATCGGAATCAGCATCAGCCAAAATGATGATTTTGCCATAGCGCAAACCCTCTAAGTCTGTGCTGGCTGGATCCACGCCCATGGCCACTGCCAAATCATGTACTTCTTGAGACGCCATGACTTGAGTAGACTCCACCTCCCATGAATTAAGGATCTTACCTCGCAATGGCAAAATAGCCTGAAATTCACGGTCTCTGGCTTGTTTCGCCGAACCGCCCGCTGAATCCCCTTCTACTAAAAACAACTCTCCTTGCATGGGGTCTTGAGAACTACAGTCAGCCAATTTACCTGGCAGTGCTGGGCCTGATGTGACCTTCTTACGCACCACCTGTTTGGCTTTGCGCATCCTGTTTTGTGCGTTGTTTATGGCAATTAAGGCAATCCTTTCACCTTCATCAACATTTTGATTAAGCCATAAGATCAAAGCATCTTTGATGGTGTTGGCTACATATGAAGCGATTGAGCGCGATGACAGCCGTTCTTTGGTTTGGCCTGAGAATTGAGGATCTTTCATTTTGGTTGAAAGCACATAACAAACACGATCCCACACGTCATCAGGGGCTAGCTTCAAACCACGTGGTAATAAATTATGTGAATCAGCAAATTCCCTGATGGCTTCAGTTAAACCAGTTCGAAGGCCGTTGACATGTGTTCCACCCAGAGCCGTTGGTATTAAATTGACATAGCTTTCTGTCAGCAACTCCCCTTGTGGTAACCATGTCAAAGCCCAATCGACTGCAAATTCTTCATCATTTTGAGAGCCCAGAAACCCAGCCGCTGGAATCAATTCATCGGAATCGATTGCTTCAAGTAAATATTCTTGCAAACCATCTTGGAATTCCCAACTTTCACTGCTGTCATCCAAATGATTATTAAAATGAACGATCAAGCCTGAGCACAAAACCGCTTTGGCTTTGAGCAAATGCTTGAGTTTTTTGACCCCAATCTTAATGGTGTCAAAATATTCGGGCGCTGGGGTAAACTGAACCCTGGTGCCAGTGTTTTTTTGTCCCACTTGACCGACCACTGTGAGTTCGGAAACCTTGATTCCGTGCTCAAATGCAATGTGATGTTCTTTGCCATCTCGTTTTATCCAAACATCCAAACGTTGGCTCAAGGCATTCACCACAGAAACACCTACACCATGCAATCCACCGGAAAAAGTATAGTTTTTATTGGAGAATTTTCCGCCAGCATGCAGTTTAGATAAAATCAGCTCAACCCCTGAGACCCCATGTTTCTCATGAATGTCAACTGGCATACCACGACCATCATCAGACACTTCGATACTGCCATCGGTGTGCAAAGTGACCACTATTTTGCTGGCATGCCCCTCTAGGGCTTCATCAACCGAATTATCAACAACCTCTTGAATCAAGTGATTGGGCCGGGTCGTTTCGGTGTACATGCCCGGTCTTCTTTTAACCGGATCTAAGCCAGAAAGGACTTCGATATCAGAAGATTGATAAGTTTTTGTCATTATTTTATTTTTGAGACGTTATGTTTACGGGATTATTGAATTCCAAACAACAACCATTATCAGAGAGCTGCATTTGAAACAGTGAGTCAGTTTCCATTATTTTATCCATCGCTGCAAGCAATTCTTTCTACTGCTGTATATACTCATCATTTTAGTCATAAAAAAACCATAATGATTTTTTCGACCTCAAATCTCTGTATATATTTCAGTCTCAACCGTTTCTATATCAGCGTCTTGCTGAAACACCTCTGTATAAGCTTGGAATTGAGCACACAGGCCAATACCCGCCACCGTGATTGCAAAAAACAAGACAATCAGATTGATCAGTATTTGACTGCCCGGTCCCATCACTGCCATCACAATGGCGACCATAAAACTGGCCAATAAAACCACACCAAAAAACACCAACATAAACAGCAAGGTCAGTGTCATAAAGGCTTTCCATGATTTAATCACACCCAACAAGCTGTGTTTGACTGCTGCTATAGGCTGGGTTCTTTTAAACAGTATTAAGGCCGGAGAAAATGCCAAAGCCAGTGCAATGGGTAAGTTAGTCAACAAATTCAATACACCGCGTAACACAGCTTCACGACCAGTCATGCTGCTGACCATCTGTTCAGTTAATTCAACGGGTAAATTGAATAGCTGCAATAACTGAATGTGCAGATAATGCGAAATCACACTGAATAAGGCTGATATAACACCTAATAACATAAATGCACTGAGGTTGTTGATGATACTTTGCCACAATGAGGCAAAGCTTAACAACTGCTTATTGACTGCATGGTGACAAGCGTTCATCACAAAGGCGGTAATTAATGGTGAAGCAAAAATGACCACCACAGGCACCAAGCCTGCAGCCAAATTTGATATAAGGGCAATCAACACAGCCAACAACAAACAACTGAGATACCAGTAATTTTTCACCTGTTTAAATAAGCCAATGGCCACATCAAACCAATGTTTTCCATCACGCCAAGTGAATATTTTATCAGAAAGTTGCGGGTGGTTATTATGCCTCATTTTTCAGTCATTCCGTTGTGGTTGTTGCCTTGCCATGTATGGCTGCATCAACAGCATACCAACATAAAGTGGCTGATTTAATTCTGGAAGGAAATTTCTTAACTGTTACCAAGGTGTTAACTTGACCCAGTTCATCAAACGCTTGCTGGGCATTGTTTTTATCCATCAAACGTTTAAACAGTTCAAACCTGTGCTGCCATTCATTTATTGTTAAGCCAACTGACAGCTCTGTCATCATTGAAGCTGAAGCCATGGAAATGGCACAACTCTCGCCAGCGTAGTTGATCGCTTCCAAAACATCGTTATTGATGTTCAGATAAATTTCAACGCGATCCCCACAAATGGCATTCAACCCCTGTGCATGGTGTGTCCAGCTGTCTGGCTGACCATAGTTTCTGGGGTTTCTGTTGTGTTCCAATATGGCTTTTTTATATAGCTGACTTAACTCTGTCATCGTGTGAATCTACTTTCTTAGGCAAACATGGCTTTGGCTTTGAGCAGCGATTCTACCAGAATATCGATTTCTTGTTCAGTATTATAAAAAGCCAATGACGCACGACAAGTACCCGCCAGCCCATAATATTGAAAAATCGGCATGGTACAGTGGTGTCCTGTTCTGACCGCCACCCCATAATGGTCGATGATGGTTCCGATGTCATGTGCATGAACACCATCTATCACAAATGAAAACACCGGAGACTTTTCAGCAGCATTACCAATGATGCGCAAACTAGGCACCTGTTTCAATACTTGTTCGGTATAAACTTTCAACTGCTGATCCCTTTGGGCAATTTTTTCTATCCCTACAGACATGATAAATTCAGCCGCAGCACCAAGACCAATACCGCCGGCTATGTTGGGGGTTCCTGCTTCAAATTTAGCTGGAACAGCATTATAAACAGTTGATTCAAAGGTTACCTTGCTGATCATTTCACCACCACCTTGATAAGGTGGCATGGCATTCAAGTGTTCTGCTTTGCCATACAACACACCGGATCCCGTTGGGCCATACATTTTATGCCCAGAAACAGTATAAAAATCACAGTCTAATTCTTGTACATCGACTTTTAAATGGGGTGTGGCTTGCGCACCATCAACCAACACAGGTACGCCCTTGTCATGGGCAGCTTGCACCAACTGTTTAATTGGGTTAATTGTGCCCAATGAGTTAGACACGTGTACCACCGACATGAACCGAGTATTTGAATTGATAAGTTGGTCTAAATCATCCAACACCAATTCACCTTGTTGGTTCATTGGGATAACTTTTAAAATTGCACCGGTTTGTTCACACAACATCTGCCACGGCACAATATTAGAATGGTGTTCTAGGTGTGAAATTAATATTTCATCACCTGCCTTAACCCGGCTGCGAACAAAAGTTTGTGCCACCAGATTAACCCCTTCGGTACAACCCCTGACAAAAATCAAGTCTTTTTCTGAAGGCGCATTGATCAACTTGGCCATAGATTGCCTGGCTTGTTCATACAGGTCTGTGGCTGATTCACTTAAACTGTGCACGCCTCTGTGGATGTTGGCGTTGTGGTGCAGGTAATAATTGTTGATGGCATCTAAAACCACTTGAGGGCGTTGCGCGGTGGCAGCATTGTCTAAGTAAACCAACGGTTTACCATGCACTTGAACATTTAACCCAGGAAACTGCTCTCTCAACATACCCAAGCCTCTTGCTCGAAAGATTCAATCATGATGCCACGTGCTTGTTCCAAGTCAATACCTCGTGATTGCAAGTAAAATAATGCGGTGTCGTCTAAAGCGCCAATGGTCGAACCATGTGCAGCAATCACTTCATCAGCATAAACTTCCAACTCAGGTTTGCTGAATATTTTCGCGTCAGGTGACAGCAAGATATTCTTCAAGTCTTGTTCGATTTCAGATTGATCCGCCCCCACTGCCACCAAGGCTTTGGCGTTGTTGTAAATTTGTGACTGGTGTTTGGCGATTGATCTGTGGGTCACATTAGAGTGATTGTTCTTATGATTATGATTCACATTAACTATATCTGTTATGTGGTTATTATCAAATGATTTATTAATTGAACCTGATTTGTACTTAGAACCCTCTGCATTGAAATTAACCCAATGATTGTGGTGCTGCAATGAACCACCAATGTGCTGGTGCATGCTGGTTATGCTGACCCCAGATGAAACTTCAAACTGATTAAAACTAATAAACTGCTCTGATGAGTTTAAGTGGATATTTTGTTTTCTGTTCAGTTCGACGCCTGCGGCCAAATCAAACACATTAACCGCATTGATGCGACCACTTTGATGTTGTTCAGTTATACTGATGTTGACATCATTTGCCACCACAAATTGGTTGCGTACGTATCGCCAAGCATTAACCTCATCAAAAGCATAAACCAATTGAATATGAACCGGTTGATCTGTGGATTTAACAGTAATTAAACCGCCGGTCTGAAGTAATACAGAGTTGGCTAAATTAACCACTGACTCCTGACCAAAGTCACATTCATGCCAATCCTCTGCGCGCATGTCAGCAAAAGATTGAACCTCCAACCAATCAGGGCATTCGCCCAAACCCATATAACCAGATTCATCAACCACAATAACAATGGAATCACCTGATTCTTTTGCTTCTGGTTGCTCACCGTGGCGGGTAGATTGGAAGTTGCTGAGTTCTTTTAATAAACGACCCAAATCAGCGTAACGCCATGACTCTAAGCGACGACTGGGCTCTTTCAATGCTTGCAATTGAACCAGTGCATCCGCACGTTTGGCTTTTAACCAAGCGGGATTGTTACTGCTTGCAGTATTTGCTTTGGACTGCTCCAGCCAATCAGTTATTAAGCCAACCATATCCTTGCTCTTCCAATTCTAAGGCCAAACTTTTATCGCCTGATTTAACAATTTTGCCATCTGCCAATACATGGACAAAATCCGGCTCGATGTAATCCAACAAACGCTGATAGTGGGTGATGATGATGAACGAACGATCAGCTGCACGCAATTGATTGACACCGTCGGCCACAATTTTCAATGCATCAATATCCAAGCCTGAATCGGTTTCATCTAAAATGGCCAACTTAGGCTCTAACACGCCCATCTGAAACACCTCGTTGCGCTTCTTTTCACCGCCTGAAAAACCGACATTCACTGGCCTTTTCAACAAATCATCTCGCATGTTCATGTCTTTGACTTTTTGCTTAACCATGCGCAGAAATTGGGCTGAGTCCATCGGTTCTTCACCGCGGTACTTGCGCTGTGAGTTTAATGCGGTGCGCAAAAAATACATGTTATTCACACCAGGGATTTCAACCGGATATTGAAAAGCCAAAAACACCCCTTCAGCGGCCCGCTCTTCAGGCTCAAGAGACAACAAGTCTTTGCCCATGTACTCTACAGAGCCACTTTGGGGTACCACATAAGGCATGCCTGCCAACAGGTTGCCCAGGGTACTTTTACCGGCACCATTGGGACCCATAATGGCATGAACTTCACCGGGTTTGACCGACAAGCTTAAGCCCTTCAATATTTCTTTATCGCCCGCAGTGGCGAATACATTATCAATTTTTAACATCAACCGATTGCTCCTTCTAATGAGATGTCCAACAAAGCTTTTGCTTCAACTGCAAATTCCATGGGTAATTCTTTAAAAACTTCCTTACAAAAACCATCTACAATCAATGAAATGGCATCTTCTTCAGTGATGCCGCGCTGTAAACAGTAGTTCAACTGATCTTCCGAAATCTTTGAGGTGGTGGCCTCGTGTTCTAATTTAGCCGTCATGTTGGCCGATTCTGTGTACGGGAAAGTGTGCGCCGCACAGGCTTTACCAATCAACAAAGAATCACATTGGGTGAAGTTTCTGGCGTTATCGGCTTTTTTAGCCACTCTGATTAAGCCTCGGTAGGCATTTTGACTTTGGCCCACAGAAATACCCTTGGATATGACTGTGCTTTTGGTGTTTTTACCCAAATGAATCATCTTGGTACCGGTATCGGCTTGTTGGTGGTTATTGGTCAACGCCACAGAATAAAACTCGCCACTGGAATTGTCACCGCGCAGTATACAACTGGGGTATTTCCAAGTGATGGCTGAGCCAGTCTCTACTTGGGTCCAAGAAATTTTTGAATTTTTGCCCTGACAATTACCGCGTTTGGTGACAAAGTTATAAATACCACCTTTACCGTCTTCATCTCCAGGGTACCAATTTTGCACCGTAGAATATTTGATTTTGGCATCATCCATGGCGATTAACTCAACCACCGCCGCATGCAATTGGTTTTCATCACGCATCGGTGCGGTACAACCCTCTAGATAACTGACAGAGGCACCATCTTCAGCAATGATCAAGGTGCGTTCAAATTGACCGGTGTTAATGGCATTGATTCTGAAATAGGTAGACAGTTCCATCGGACAACGCACGCCTTTGGGAATATACACAAACGAGCCATCACTGAAGACCGCTGCGTTCAAAGCTGCAAAATAATTGTCTCTTGCCGGTACCACAGAACCCAAATATTTTTGCACCAACTCAGGATGGTCTTGTACCGCTTCAGAAAAGGAACAAAATATCACCCCTACTTTTTTCAGTTCAGCTTTGAAAGTGGTGCCCACTGAAACTGAATCGAACACCACATCAACGGCTACACCAGCTAAACGCTCGCGCTCATGTAAAGGCACGCCCAACTTATCATAAGTTTCAATCAGCTTAGGGTCCACATCTGCCAAAGATTTGGGCGCATTTTCATTGGTGGCATTGGGCGATGAGTAATAAGATATCGCCTGAAAATCTATAGCAGGAATATTCAATTTTGCCCACTGGGGGGTGTCCATTTCTAACCACTTACGAAAGGCATCTAAGCGGTATTCCAGTAACCATTCAGGCTCATCTTTTTTACTTGAAATCAGGCGAATGGTGTCTTCATCCAAGCCGGGTGGAATGGTGAAGGCTTCGATATCTGTGCTGAAGCCATCTTTGTATTTTTGATTGGCTCGGGCCTTAACCACAGCGTTTTCTTCATTTTTGCTGTCGTTAGCTTGTTGTGTTTCCAGTTCTTGTTTCATGGTTTCAGGTGTTCGGTTTAATTTGTAAGGTTATCTTTTTCTTTTCATCTAAAATGTCACTCACCGTGACACTTTTTAAAGCATTCAAAATGACTTCATTGACTTTCTTCATGCCAGCACTCATGTAACAGCTCTGCGTCAAATGACAAGCATCGTCGTCATCTGCACACTCCGTCAAAGACATACCACCTTCCATGGCCACAATCACATCGTTGAGAGAAATTTCATGCTTTCGCTTCATTAAAAAATAACCGCCTGCTGAACCGCGTTTAGAATCCAATAGACCGGCATTTTTTAATTGCTTGAGAATCTTGCTGACTGTAGGGGTTTCAAGCCCAGTGACACTGGCCAAAAAATCAGCAGATGCAGGCAAATCAGACTTTTTCAAAGCCATGATAACCATAAAGGCATACTCTGTTAATTTAGACATTTTGATCATGGCGCTGATTATAACATATATAGTACCAATTCAGTACTATTCAAGACAGTCACACAGAGGAATTGACTTTTAACGCCACCATATAGATGATTGAACTGATTGAATTAATGATTGGCTTAACACCAAAAAACACATACATAGTCTCCAACCCAGAAATTTGATGAGTTGCCTGAGTTTAGGATGAAGCATGACTCAGTACATACTTAGTTACTCAAAACCACTGAGAAAAATGATATCAGCACTCTCAATCAAGGTAACGGCACCATCACCTCTAACCAAGCGATAAAATTGTTGGGTACTGCTGTCACCTCTGACACCTGACAATACATAAGCCAACACATAAACATCACCCACCAACTCGCTGGGTGGAATCCAAAACAAGGTTCTTGAATTAACGCTGCCATGCGACGAAGTGTGGGTGGCAGCCATCATTGCACTGCCATCACAATCTCTGACCGCAGTTTCTTCATCAAAATTAAAAGTGCCTACTTTGTTACCAGCCTCATCAACCACTGATATGACGATACCTGTGTACTGACCCTGGTTTCCCGTACCAGTTGCGGTAAGCGTTATTTCAACATGTTCAAATGGATTGTATGTCATGCTATTGGCTGATAATTCATAGCCGCCAGTGTTCAAATTCCTGGTGCGAGAGTTCATACCTGTGATGGTTGAAAAGTCAGCCACCACATCGCATGTACCAGATCCAGAACCAAATGCCCAAACATGATCAACACTTAACATGGCCAACAAGACACAACAAATTTTAAACTTCATAGCTTTCACCTTTTTTAATTTTTGGATAAGTTTTTTCAAGATTCTACAACAGTTTATACCCAGATATAAGTATAAATGTTGACTGACCAGACAGATTTAAGAAAAATATCCACTGTATCGTCACTTCTGCTGCTATTTACCGTTATAATCGCGCCCTTTTTGTAGTACTAACGGTTTTATCATGATAAGCACAGCCAACATCACCATGCAATTCGGTTCCAAACCCCTGTTTGAGAACATTTCTATTAAATTTGGCAATGGCAACCGCTATGGCTTAATTGGCGCCAACGGTTGCGGCAAGTCAACCTTCATGAAAATTTTAACCGGAGAACTGCCACCCAGCTCAGGAAATGTCAGTTATGATCCAGATGAACGGATTGGTGTGTTGGGCCAAGACCAATACGCTTATGAGACGTTCACTGTGATTGACACTGTAATCATGGGTCACAAAGAATTGTGGGAAATCAAAGCCGAACGCGATCGCATTTACTCATTGCCTGAGATGACCGATGAAGAAGGCATGCTGGTCGGTGAATTGGAAAACACCTTTGCAGAAATGGATGGCTATTCAGCTGAAGCCCGGGCCGGTGAACTGTTGTTGGGACTGGACATTCCTGAAAACCAACATTTTGGGCCCATGTCAGAAGTGGCTCCGGGCTGGAAACTCCGAGTCTTGTTGGCACAGGCGCTGTTCGCTGATCCTGATTTTCTGTTATTGGATGAGCCCACCAACAACTTGGACATCAACACCATCCGCTGGCTGGAGGACACCTTGAAGGCCAGAAAGTCTACCATGATCATCATTTCGCATGACCGCCACTTTTTAAACTCAGTCTGTACTCACATGGCCGATTTAGATTATGGTGAAATGCGCATGTTTCCTGGTAACTATGATGAATACATGACAGCAGCCACACAGGCTCGTGAACTTAAGTATGCTGAAAATGCCAAGAAAAAAGCCCAAATTGCTGAATTACAGAGTTTTGTCAGTCGTTTTTCGGCCAATGCATCGAAAGCCAAACAAGCCACCTCAAGACAGAAACAGATGGATAAAATCCAGCTGGAACACATCAAACCCTCTTCTCGAGTTAACCCATACATTGTCTTTGAACAAGGCAAGAAGTTATTCAGAAATGCAATTAACATCAAAGGCTTAACTAAGTCTTTTGATGGGCATACTTTATTCAAAGATGTAGATTTACTGCTTGAAGTAGGCGAACGTCTGGCGGTGATAGGTGCCAACGGCATCGGTAAAACCACCTTCTTGAACTGCATCACCGAAACCATTCCTGCCGATGCGGGCGATATCAAGTGGTCAGAAAACATAGAAATTGGCTACTTTAAACAAGATAATTTGGGTGCCTTCAAACAAGACATGACGGTGTTCAACTGGATGGAACAATTCAAAAAGAAAACAGATGACGAACAAGCCATTCGCTCAGTGCTGGGCCGCATGCTGTTTTCGAAAGAGGATTCTAATAAGAAAATCAGCGTCTTATCGGGTGGTGAAAAAGGCCGCATGATGTTTGGTAAATTGATGTTGGAAAAACCCAATGTCATCATCATGGATGAGCCAACCAACCATTTAGACATGGAATCCATTGAGTCATTGAATCTGGCACTGGAAAATTACGAAGGCACTTTAATCTTTGTCTCGCATGACCGTCAATTCGTATCTTCAATTGCCACCCGAGTGATGGAAATACTCCCTGGTGATGTGGTGGATTTCCGTGGTACATACCAAGAGTATTTAGAGCGACAAGGCATCAAAGGTCAGTAAATAATAAACACAAACTTGTTCATTGGATTGTCAGTTTTTCACATCAACTGGCAATCCAACCCATCTAAAGCCATGTGAATCACCAAACCCAAACCAATCAGGCGGGTTTTCGGAAACAGCAACATCAAAGTATAAACGCCAATCATCACAGGTTGATGTAAAGGATGAAAACCAATACTGCATCGGTTGGGATCATAAATGGGTGTGGCCAACAAATGATCCAGATCGACCAACATGGTTAACATCAAAATAACCCAAACTTTGAACCATTTATTTCGATAGAAACCGGCAGCTACCAGCAATGGAACGATGAAATGCAGCACAATATGAAACATGGCGGATACTTACTTATAAATCAACTTCTCAAAATGCTTGGCTTTGAACGGCTGCCACTGGCCGTCGGCTTGGGCCAAACGATCGGCCAAGGCCCACATCACAGCCGGATGATGACCATAACCCATGTGACTACACATCACTTCGATGTTTTGCGTGAATTCACTTTCTTGTTCGAGACAACATTGCCAAGCGGTTATGCCATCGCTTTTTGAATAAAACGACGTACTGGGAACTGGCGGAGGTAAAGGCATATTTTTCAATAATTTAGGACACATATCTGAGAGCTTGTAGCCACTGGTTTTCTCAAATATTTTAGTCGCATGGTTGGCCCGTTGGTTGTTGCAAAAGGGCGAACCCATGCTCACCACTTGGCGCACCATCTCGGGATGTAACCGCGCCAATTCACGGGCGTAAATACCACCCAAAGACCAGCCAATCACAGTCACTTTTTCACCATGCCACTGATAAATGTCTGCCAGTCTTTTGATGATGGCTGGACCACATGCTGTGATGGGGTCACTGTGTCGGCCCATGTTGCGTCCCAAACTCCATCCGTATGCTTTGTAATTGCGGCTTTTTAAAAAGGTTCGCAATAATTTAGTAGAAAAGTCAGAAGCCAGAAAGCCAGGCAACACCAACACCGGGTGACCATCACCTTTGGGTGTCGCTTGCAACCAAGGATAGCTTAAAGCAAATGAACCGGCCTCAAAAAAAGTACGCATTTCTAATGCCAGTTTAAATATAGAGGGCCGATGCAGGTGATGACTTGATTGTTTGATTGTTGATTCTTTTGAAGTGGACAAAGTTTGGCTCATATAATAATTGTGTGTGGATTATTTAACTGTTGCCAGTACGCTGGATTCCAGTTCATGGGCCGCATCACGGATGTATTTGGTGAACAAATCAACGTCAGGCATCACATTGGCGGCCACCGTTGGGCTGATGGATATCACACCATTGTAACTGAAAACCGGCATAATCAAGCCCATGCCATCAAACACTGGCGCCATGCCCATGTGTGCCAACATCTTATGCCCATTCATATATAAAGGCACCTGTGGGCCTGGAACGTTGGTGATGACCAAATTAAAAAATGGTCTGTGATAACTGCTCAGATTCATGCGGGTGTACATGCGAGTGGCTTGTGTACCCAATGCAAAAGGAATGAACTCCGCATAATCAATCAGCTGTTTAGCACCAATGGCATTTTGATAGGACTTACCCTGTTGGGTATGTTGGTGTATTTTAATCAACTGCTTGATCGGATCTGCTTCAGTGGTGGGTAATTGCACCAGCATAGCCGAGACTTGATTGCCCATATCCCCCTGCTCACCTTCGGTACGCGTGGAAACGGGCACCATCGCCACCAGAGGTTTCTCTGGCAGTGCATCTTTATGCAGTAAATAGTGACGCAGTGCACCGGTACATATAGTCAACACCACATCATTTAAGGTGGCACCTGGCGCGCCTTGACGCAAGGCCTTGACCCGATGCAAGTCCAACAAAGCACTGTTCCATAAGCGTCTAGATGTCACCGCTTGGTTCAAAATACTGGGTGGTGCATTCAGAATCGATCGGGGTATGTCTTTGCTTTGTACCCGCGATAAACGCCCTGCCTTCCATGTTGACTTGGCCGTCTCTATCAATAATCCAGGTAATTTGAAAGGTCGTTTAATGAAATTAACTGTGCTGCGTTTGATCAGTTCTAAATCACCCGGTAAAGGTTCGACTTTACGTTTTGGCATTTTAGGTATTTTTCGTGGCTTCTTGGTAACATCAAACAACAAACCCAAGATGGCCGCCCCTGAAGCTCCATCAATAGCGGCATGATGAATTTTGCTGATCACAGCCACCGAACCTTTGGGCACTTGCGAAACGTTGTCTAAGCCCTCAACAAAGACAAACTCCCACAACGGTCGGTTGCGGTCTAGTTTTTGACCAAATATTCTGGATGCCAAATTACGTAAGTCATGCCAATTGCCGGGTTTAGGCAAAGCGGCATGGTGTAAATGCATGTCAAGATCAAAATCTGGATCATCCACCCAATAAGGCAAATCCAAACTCAAAGGTACCTGAACCAATCGCTGAGTTAATCGAGGTGCCAAAGGCAGTCGTTCAGCCAAAAAGCTTTTAAAGTCCTCAAATGACAACGAGCCCTCATAAACATTCAAACCGCCGACATGCATCGGCTGGCTATCCGTTTCTAAGTATAAAAATGATGAATCTAAGCCACTGAGCGGTTGCATACAATTTGTCCATGATAATTAAGCAAACAATTTTAGCAGAAAACCAACAATACAATTTATAATGATAATCAAATATTAAGGGGAAAATCATGCACAAAGTCCATGTGACGGCTTTTTATCAACAAAATATAGCAGATGTTTTTGCCGCCATCTCTGACCACCGTAGATTTTTGTCAGGGGGTGGTTTAACATGCAGGGTGATTAGACCTGGAAAAGAAACCCTTAACGGCGTTGGGGCTGTGCGCTCGGTGAGAACCAAGAAATACACCTTGATTGAAGAAATCACAGCTTATGTAGAAAATGAAAGTTATGACTACATCATCAAAGAAATCAGGCCAGCCATTGCCTTTAAGCACCACAACGGCTGGATAGATTTTAAACAAGTTGGTCACAAACAAGTGCGGGTTGACTGGCACTCACATTTCACTTTCACCACACCCATCATTGGCCATTTAATTGGCTGGGTGGTTAAATTACAAACCAAGAAAATATTCTTAAAACGTTTGAATTATTTAAACAAGTAAGTTTATGGTTTGACAAACACCCGCTTGCCTCCGACCCAAGTTTCTAATACTTGGGTTTTCCAAATGTTTTCAGGATTGACTTTGAATAAATCTTGATTCACCACGATAAAATCGGCTTGTTTACCCACATCCAGTGAACCACTGTAAGTTTCGGCATGGGCTGCAAAAGCCGCGTTGATGGTGAATGATTGCAATGCTTGTTCGACACTCATGGCTTCGTTCTTATACCAACCACCTGCGGGTTGATTCTGATGATTCTGGCGGGTTACTGCCGCATGCAAACCATGGAAAGGATTGATCAGCTCAACCGGGAAATCTGAACCTGAAGCCACCACCACGCCAGCATCGAACAGCTTTTGCCAAGCGTAAGCGCCTTTGATGCGTTCAGAACCAATGCGGTCTTCGGCCATGTTCATATCAGAGGTGGCATGGGTGGGTTGCATGGAAGCGATCAAATCATGCTGCTTGAATTTCACAATGTCCTCTAAACGCAAAACCTGGGCATGCTCAACCCGATGGCGCAGTTTTCCAGAGTTCATATTTGGACGCGACAACAAGTCAATCACTTCGGTGTTGCCTTTGTCACCGATGGCATGAACGTTGGCTTGATAATCAGCTTTGATCAGTTCATCTAACTTGGCTTCAATCTGCTCAGGAGTTTGTACATAGGCACCCTGCATCTCAGGCTTATCAGAATAAGGGGCATGCATGATGGCACCATAACTGCCCAAAGCACCGTCTATCATCAACTTCACCGACCTGACAATAAAATGGTTTTCAATGTTTAAATGCCCTTTGGCTAGCAATTCAGCATAACCAGGTTCACCACTGGCCAACATCGCATAGACTCGAATGGGCATGTTGTGCTGTTCAGCCATTTGACTGAAAATTTCATAACTGTCCTTGCCTATACCTGCATCGTGCACAAAAGTTAAACCCGCAGCTTTCAGGTTATTAAAGGCCAACTCTATCGCCTTGACCTTCATCTCGTGCGAGATGGCTGGCACATGGGCATATATCTTATTCATGGCATTATCAATCAAAATACCCGTCGGTAAGCCTTCAGCATCTTTTAAGATCAACTCATCATTCTTGGCCGTTTCGCGGTTGATACCAGCGATTTCCAATGCCTTTGAGTTGGCCCAGCCGGCATGACCATCAATGCGGGTAAGCCAAATGGGCTTATCTGTTGAAACTTGATCCAAGTCATAGCGCGATGGAAATGCTTTTCCCGACCACAAAACTTGATTCCAACCACCGCCTAAAATCCAAGGATATTCGGCGTTTTCATTGGCATATGAACGGGTTTTATCTAAGGTATCAGGCAGTGAATTGATGCCTTGCACATTGACCATCATTTGCGACAGACCGTATTGCATGATATGTCCATGGGCGTCATGTAAACCCGGCAATACCAGCTTACCTTGTCCATCAACCACCTCAGCTGCAGCCAAGTTTTCTGCATTCTGTTCCAGTAACTTGCCACTTTCAGTATCAAACAGCAGTGAATCCAATTGATGCAATTGTTGACCATCATGGCTGTAGGCATTGATGTTAGTTAAATGGATGATTTCAGCATGGCTGAACAGGCTGAATTGAAGCAGTATAAAGGTAATGAATTTTTGCATGGTCATTATTACGTGGGTTAGAAAAAACAATATTCTAACACCACTGCTTAACAGGATTGGTCGAATTATTTAAAGCCAGATCAGACAGCAAGCATCAGAGATGCATAATTCCACATAAACTTCACAGTTAGGGTATAAAATATTAAAATTCTAGAATTTGCAGGGAATGATGATGAAAAATATATTAATTTCTATGCTGTCGGCTGTATTTTGGTTACCAGTTGCGTTGGCCGACAACCATAAAAAATCAACACAAAGCCATGAGATAAAAGTCACCACTTACGCTGATGGCTTAAACCAACCTTGGGGCATGACTTTTTTACCCGATGGTCGCTTATTGGTCACCGAAAAAGCTGGCCAATTACGCTTCATTGACACTTCAGGCACGGTTTCAGACCCAATATCCGGTACACCTGAGGTTAACACCCAAGGACAAGGCGGGTTATTAGACGTGGTACTTGATCCAAATTTCAGCAGCAACCAAACCTTATATTTTTCCTATGCCATGCTTGAAGCTGATGACAGTCAATCGCGAACGGCAGTGGCCAAAGCGCAATTGAAAGATGATGCGCTTATCAACCTCAAACAAATCTGGCAACAAGCCCAAAGCCACAAAGCTGGTTACCATTATGGTTCACGCTTGGTATTCGATCGCACAGGACATTTGTTCATTACCATGGGCGATCGCGGTAACAAAGAACAAGTTCAGGACTTAAGCACACACTTCGGTAAGGTGGTTCGTATTGATACCGATGGCAATCCAGCCAAAGACAACCCTTTTATCAATCAAGCCAATGCATTGCCCGATATTTACAGCTACGGTCACCGCAACATCCAAGGTGCTTTCCTACACCCAAAAACAGGTGAGTTGTGGGGCAATGAACATGGCCCCCGTGGTGGCGATGAAATTAACTTGATACAAGCCGGTAAGAATTACGGCTGGCCAGTGATTACTTACGGGATTAACTACAATGGCACACCCATAACCGACAAAACCGCCATGGAAGGTATGGAACAGCCAATACACTATTGGGACCCATCGATTGCCACTTCAGGCATGTTGATTTACACGGGTGATGCCTTTCCCAACTGGCAAGGTGATTTTTTCACTGGTGCTTTAAAACTGATGCATTTGAATCGCATCAAGTTCAAAGATGATAAATATGTGGTTTCCGAAGAGCGTCTGTTAAAAGACCAAAACAAACGCATCCGTGCCATCGAACAAGGTCCAAATGGTCATATATACGTGGCCACAGACAGCCCCAAAGGTGCCATCTTAAAAATCTCGCCAGCCAAATAAACCCAAGAATCAATCATGGAAATCAAAGTTATGCTGATGCTGTATACCTGCAGCATCAGCCCAACATGGGCAGCACAAAAAGCCTCCGGTGATGCATCACCATCAACAAACAGTGAGTTTAAGCCCACAACTGAGCTTGAAACGACCGCTGCTGAATCATCCGAAGTGCTGGAACAAAGCCTGATCACCGTCACCGATGACATACCCAACATCCCTGCACCCTTACAAGCCGAAGCCAAACGCATCAACGCTTGGTCTGGCAGTGCCGCCCTGTCTACGGCTGATCAATGGCAAAGCCAACGCGCCACCAACATCAAAGATGTGCTGGACTTCATTCCAGGCATCTTTGCGCAACAACGCAATGGTGGTGAAAGTGCACGCATCTCTGTCCGTGGTTCAGGTTTAGGCCGTCAGTTTCAGGGTGGTGGTTTGTTGTTAATGCAAGATGGTGTGCCGCTGAACACCGCCGATGGTTCGTTTGATTTTCAAGCTGTTGATCCATGGTTAATTGATTATGTCACCGTATACCGCGGAGCCAACGGCTTGGCTGCAGGTGGCAGCACCTTAGGCGGAGTCATCAACTTGGGCAGCACACTACCTGGTCAGTCACAAAATAACCAACTGCGATTGGCAACTGGTAGCTTCAGTACCCGCAGAGCCATGCTTGAATACAACCCTGACATGAAAGACAGCAGCCAAGCTGTGCGCCTCAGGGCCAGCCATTTTAACCAGCAAGGTTTCCGGGTGCAGAACCTACAAAACAGCAACCGTTTTGACCTGCAGTTCCTGAATGAAAGCCAATCAGGCCTACAACACCGTTTGGCACTGTTTCATTTAAATACCTTGGCCGAATTGCCCAGCAGCTTATCCAGGGCATTGATAGCAGCAGACCCGAGACAATCAAGGGGTTTTAACATCAACGGTAATTTCAATCGAGACCTGACGCTGACCCGTTTGTCCTACAAGTTGGCCAGTGACACAGACTCACAACAACAATGGTCAAGCACTGTTTACCTCGCTGCTAAACGCTTAGACAATCCGGTTTTCACCTACATCAACCGAGATTCCGATGACGCCGGTATTAACGTCAACTGGCAAAGCGGTGCACACAACCTCATCGTCACCACCCAATGGGGACAGCAGGATGAGCTCAGACGTGAAAATGAAGGCGGATCACCAGGCGAACTCAGACTGACACGCCAACAAACCGCAACCACCACCACCGCCAGTTATCAATACCAACAACCATTGATCAGCCGTGACACCAGTCAACCTTTGACCTTGGTGATGGGCCTACAAGCCATTTATGCCCAACGTGACATCGATGAAATCTTACCCACAGCACTCACCAGTAACCGCAGTTATTCTCAGCTCAATCCGCGTATAGGCTTACTCTATGAACCACAATTCAACATCCAGTGGTTCACCAACCTCAGCCGCAGCTTTGAAGCACCGACCTTTGCCGAATTAAACAATGGCAATCAGCCCGGGATTAATGCACCCTTAAATGCTCAATCTGCAGACAGCTTTGAAATGGGCAGTCGTGGCTTTAATGACCGATTCAGTTGGGACATCACCGCCTATTACAGCCAAATAGATAATGAATTCATTCGTTTTCGTTTTCCAGATGGCGACACCCGCACCACCAACGCCGACCAATCCACCCACTGGGGTTTGGAGGTCGGTTTAGACTGGACAGTCAGCACCTCTTGGCTCAGTCCCAGCGACCAGCTGAACTTGAAAAGCAGCTACCAATACAACCAATTCCAATTGGTTAATGACCCCACTTTCGGTAACAACAGCATTCCTGGCATCCCCGAACACTACCTGCAAAGCCAATTACAATACTACCACCCTTCAGGCTGGTCCATCTCTCCCAACATAGAATGGGTACCAACGGCCTATTACATTGACCTGGCCAACAGCTACCGCAGCGAAAACTACCTGTTAACTGGTCTGTCACTGAAGTACAACAGCCCCAAAGGATTTGAATTATTCCTTGATGCCAAGAACCTGAATGACCAAACCTACATCAGCACCACCCTGCCCATCCCTGATGCAGGCGGCACCGATGGCAATTATTTCTACAGCGGCGAAGGCCGGGCTTTTTATGCGGGTGTAAGGTATCAATTTTGACATCTTGTATGGCTGTTATTATGATGAAGACACTCAGTAAACATCAGATTAATAAACATGCATCAATTCAAGCTAAGCATCCAAACCCCGGGCCGAGGTTATTATTTAATCACCGACCAAATCATTGCTGCCATTGATGAGGCCATTCAAAATATCGATGCAGGTTTATTACATGTGTTCATACAACACTCATCAGCCAGCCTCACCATCAACGAGAATGCCGACCCAACGGTTCGCGAAGACTTCAAGCGGTTTGAAGAAAAGCTGGTACCGAGGGATTTTCCCTTCCGGCATGATTATGAGGGTGATGATGACATGCCAGCGCACATCAAATCCTCACTGATGGGCTGCCAAACCAGCATCCCAATCTCTGCAGGCCGGCTCGCTTTGGGCACTTGGCAAGGGATTTACTTGTGTGAACATCGCGATCAACCGCAGCAGAGAAAATTGTTGTTAACTCTGAGCTGTTGAATTAACCTTTACACTCAGTTAATAATTCAACCATCAAATTCATGGCGAAAGCGAAAAAAAACAATAAAATTGGACTGGCTTTAGGCAGTGGTTCTGCCAGAGGCATGTCACATATTGGTGTCATCCAAGCTTTGCGAGACATGGGCATACAACCTAATGTTGTCGCTGGTTGTTCGGTGGGCGCAATGGTTGGAGCCAGTTATGCCACCGCTAACTTGGATAAATTAACTGATTGGGCGTTGTCGATGACCGAATCCAAAATCAAAGACTTCCTGAGCTTGAATTTCAGTGGTAGTGGCTTCGTTAACTCGTTAAAGCTTCAACAGCTGTTTGAACAAGCCATTGGAATCGAATCTCTGACTTTTAAAGACATGAAACTGCCGTTTGGTGCGGTGGCCACCAACCTCAATAACGGCAGAGAAGTTTGGCTAACCGAGGGTTCAGTACATGAAGCACTGTGGTCATCAATGGCTTTCCCAGGTTTGTTTCCAAGTGTTTTACACAACAACCAATGGTTGGTAGATGGTGGCTTGGTTAACCCAGTGCCTGTTTCACTGTGCCGTGCATTGGGGGCAGATGTGGTGATTGCAGTGAATTTAAATGCCGACATCATCAAAAGTTATAAAACCATCAGTCAGAGTGATGAATTTGACGACTCAGACCAACCCCAAACAACATCAGAGGATGAGGATGAAGCCAAAAACGAAGCAGAAAATGATGACAACAACTTTTGGCAAAAAACCAAATCCAATTTCAAGAAAGCCATGAACTTAATCAGCGCTGATGGCAGCAAGGTTGAAGCACCCACAGGCATTGATGTGATTTCCAACTCCATCCACATCATGTCCTCTCACCTCACCAAAAGTCGCTTGGTTGGTGACCCACCTGATGTTTTATTACAGCCCAGGTTAACCGATGTCGGCTTGTTACAGTTATACAAAGCCGAAAAATGTATCGAGGAGGGTCGGGCTTGTGTCGAACGCATGCAAGCAGAAATTGAATTCAGGATCAAAGGTTAACAGCGCAAAAAAAGGATGAACAGCTCAGACCAATCCATTAACTTACCCATCAATTTATCATTAGCCATAGGCGCCTATACCACCCAGCTGTGGATTGGCTCAGAACAGGTGGCCGTTAATGTTTTGATAGACACCGGCAGCAGCACTTTAGCGATAAACCTTAACAAATATGATCCCAACCAAGACCAAACCTTAAAAAACACCCCATATGCCCAAAGCGTGGTTTATGGTTTAGGTGGCTGGGCCGGACCGGTTATTCACAGCCAAGTTGAATTAAACCACAGCCAGAAACTGCTGTTACATGATGCACCGATAGCCATCACCGCCAACGGCCAAGCACATAACTTTCAACAAGCCGATGGCATCTGGGGTTTGGCCTACCACCATTTGAACAAGGCTTATGATGTCAGCGCACAGTTAAAACAACTACAACCACCATTGGATGCTACCCACCCCTGGCCTTTTGCTGAACAAGTCTCATCCTCCAGTGTCGCCGCTTTCAAAAAATACCTGCGACAGTTCCCTGAACATGACATCACCCCGTTATTCAGTGCTTTCGAAGAAAACAACATCACCCCCAACCAATTCGCTTTATCTACCCACCGCTCCATTGTTTATGTGCCACGAGCTGACATGAGCGCAGAACAAGTGGCTGCTGAACCACTGAATCAAGGCCAGTTTATCATTGGTGCCAAAGTCACTGAAGCACCTAAACTTACCACCCAAGTGGTGCATGATGCCTACTACAACACCGAACTACTCAGCTGCCAGGTGGGTGACTTTGCCCCAATCCCTGCGCCACCACTACAAACAGAAAAACTTAACAGTTTCTTTTCCAATGCCATCATAGATTCTGGGTGCAGCTTTGTGATCTTGCAGAAAACCTTATACAACTACGTGATGGATTGCTTGGCACAAATCGATGCTGAATTTCCAACTTGTATTGAGGCCGCACAAAACGCTTTTAAAGCCAATCAAAATTACCAAAACCCAGCACTTGACCTCAGCCAATGGCCAGAGATTAAGTTGACGTTCTCAGGGATAGATGATGAAAGTGTGACATTAAGCATCCCCCCAGAATGTTATTGGCAGGAGCACGCCAAAACCCCAGATAACTGGATGTTCATGTTGATGAACCAATTACCGCAATGGCCAGACCAAAGCATTTGTGGTCTGCCGCTGTTAAACCATTACTTTTGTGTCTTTGATCGGTCTAGTCAAAACCCGGGACTAATTCATTGGTACAGCAAAACCACTGCATAAATTATTTATTCAGCATTCAATAAAACACAGCATCAATCAAAGTCATCAGCAAAGATCAAGTCATCGGGCAACAACTCAGCCACGCCACCATTGTTACTGTTATCGGTGTTGTCATTGGGCAGTTCATCAATCTCATTGGCAAACGCACTGACGGTTAGATTAAACGGACCGGTTGCATTGATTTGATACATCAAAGTCATGTTTTGGTTGTTAAAGAAATCTATCCTTGGAATGATGCAACTTAAAGTGTCACAAAATTCACCAGCCACCCAAAGTAGATTCAAGTTACTGGGAATGTGGTTGATGTTGACAAAGTTGGCATCATTAACCCCTCCATTGAATACCGTCAGGTCGTATTGAACTTCTTGGCCGATGTAATAAGGTGGAGGTGTGACCAGATTAAGTGACACGGCCACGTTTGCTGCCGGCACCAAAGGTTGGGTGATAATCACTTCATTGTCACTGAGGTTCGGGTCATACTGTCCGGGCGTGGCATACACCCGATGACTCATTGAGTCAATCACACCTGGGTAAGCTACGGGTGCAAAAAATTGAAACACCGTGCTGACTTCAGTGTTGGCGGGTAGTTGATCAATGACACAAGGAATGGACTGACAAAATCCAATCCCAATGTAGCTCGCGCCAGGAAATTCTGACCACAACTGAATGTTAGAAGCTGCTTGGTTGCCACTTTTGACCGTAATCTCAAATTCTATGTATTGATCCGAATAATACGGCCCTGATTGTAATAAGTTCATCGCAACAGATATGTCAGCATTTGAGATACCACCATTGTTGTTTTGATCATCGATGTTATTGGCTTGATTGATATCAACTTGATCTGCTTCCACCAAAGCCACGGCATTGAACTGTGCTTGGGTGATTTCGGTATTGATGGTGATGGTTTGTTGACCACCATTTAATAAGCCACTTAAAAAACACAGCGAACCACTGCTGGAAGAACAGCCTGCGAAACTGGTTACTGTTAATCCAAATGGCAGCAGTTCTAATTCGATGTTATTGGCCGTGGCGGCACCGGCATTACTGATGGTGGCTTCATAACTGATCGACTGACCTATAAAAAAGGGTGGCGCGCTGATTAAATGCATCTCAACGGCTAAATCAGCCCCGGTGTTAATCACCTCAGTTAACTCTGCGAAATTGTTTTCATCCACATCACCTTCATCGGGGTCATCATGGGTTGAATTGATGGTGGAACTGGCTTCAGCATTGATACTGAAGGGCGAATTGAAGGGGTTACCTAAAACCATTTCAACAGGAATTATGATCGACTGTCCAGCGCCAATGGAATTGATCACACACGGAAAAGCCGAACACAGCGCCGAGTTAATATTTTGCACAAAAGCTTGACTGCTGCTGAACTCAACATTCACAGCTGTGGCTAAACCAGGTCCATTGTTTCTAACAATCACATTGGCAGTCAGAACCTGGTTACCCACATACGGCGCAGCGGCAGACAGTGTCAACAAGGTTTCTACATCAGCAAATCCAGTGGCTTCAAAAGCACCGATATCACATGGCCCTATTCTGGCTTCACCGCGTTGATCAATTGCCTGACAGTAAACTGGGTCACCATTGTTGATGGCTGTTGAATTAAAACTCAGCGCTTTGGTCAGTGTGGGTCCACCATTGTCCGCTAAAGGCAATGCGTTCGGGTTGTTTGCAAAACCCAAACAATTATCAACAATAAATCGGTTGTGGGTGTTTAAAATGACTGAGGTATCGGTCAAGTAACAAGTGGTCAGGATTGAATTACTGACACTGAGGATTGAGTCTCTGACAATCATTTCACTGGTGGATGTGATGTGATTCAAGGACACCGATGAATTTTCCTCAAAAAACAGCAACAACTCATCATAAGCTGAAGGTCGTTTTTGAAAAGTACTGTTACTGATATTGACTTGGGCACCCTTGCCTGCCACGCCATTGATTTGTTCATTTACTAGACTGCCAGTCATCACCAACTCGCCACCATTCATCAACACACTGGCAGTGTCGTTAAAAGTGAAGGTCGAATCAACCACATTGACCAATGAGTCCACGGCATAAATAACCGAAGGATTAGTGGGTAAGCCAAAAGTTGCGCTGTAAGTTTCATTGTTGGTAATCAACGTGTTATCTAGATTCAAAACACCATCAAATACTGCTATGGCTGAGCCGTTGGCATCCACCACATAGCCGCCAGAAACTCGAGAATCAATTAAATTTACCGTCGCATCATGAACCCGCAAAGCAGCGCCAGCACCATTGAAAAAGTTACTGAATGCCGATACCAGATGAACCCGTTCAAGGGTTGCCTCAGTATTGTTACCAGTAACCTCCAAAATTCGCTCTGTGTCATCACCGGAAATGGTCACTACATCGGCGTTGCTGGTAGACCGAATCGTCAGATCTGAAGTGATGGTTGGCAAGGGTGCATCAAGCACTATAAACCAACCATCGGGCGCAATCAGTACATCGGTACCCGAACCTGCGGAGCAATTTCCCCTGGGCGCATCGGCGTTGGCACTGCGGATGGCGTCTTTTAAAGTACAACCATTCGGGCCAAACTGAATATTAACCGCATGGACTGCACCAACAAACAACAACATCAAAACAACCGCTGACTTTTTCATACGCTCAACTCCAATGAATAAAATACTGCTATAATAAGTATCAAAGATAAGAACAATAAATACCTGAAATAAACTTGAAATAAACTTGAAATAAACTTGAAATAAACTTGAAATAAACTTGAAATACAAAGTAAAACGGCTGTAATGAGACAATCTATGCTGTTAACAGCCATTAATAATAATAAAACCCAATTCAAAAGTTGATAAAATTTTGGACAATACCTATCAAATTAAACATGTAGCCATAGATTTTAATGACCATAAAATCACTTCAAATGGCGTTGAATTAAACATAGACCTCAAAGCGGCTATGGTGCTACAGCTGTTGATTGAGCATGCCGGCACAACAGTAAACAGCCATGATTTCATGGATCAAGTGTGGCATGACAAACCCAGCTCACCAGAGGTGGTTCCAGCTGCCATCGCGCGTTTGCGGAAGATGTTTAAATTAGTAGGTATCAGTGATGAACTCATCGTCACAGTGCATAAAGTCGGCTATCGATTCGAGCCGCTTGAAGAATCTCAATCAACGTCAGAACCCAACAAGAAAAATTCCAACCCATTTATTCAAGCTGCCACTTTGGTATTGATTTTGGGTGGTTTATTGATCAGTATGGGGCTTAATGTAAAACACTATATGGGAAACCTGGATGAGGACAAGTTAGCCACCATAAAAGCCGCCAACAGACAACAAGAGTCGCTGTCTGAAGCCACCCAAATTTACATCATCCGACACACCGAAAAAGCCGATGAAACGGCTGAAGACCCTGAACTGTCAGCTGCCGGTATCGAACGCGCAAAATATTGGAAAAAAGTGCTGCAGCACATTCAGTTTGATCAGGTATTCACCACTGATTTTGTGCGCAACATCCAAACCGCCGAACTGATCAGTTCAGACAGTTCCATCAAACCTGAATTGTATTACCCCATGTCCTTCGATGTGTTGAAATTCATCAACTTAATCAGGGGCGAAAAAATACTGATCATCGGTCACAGCAACACCATACCAGACATGGTTAACCGCTTAATCGATGAGACCAAATACCCGCCCATGAGCCATGAAAATTACAACGTCTTGTATGTGGTTACCATCAACAAAAATGGCGACACCAGCTCCACCATGTTGCACATAGAAAAGCCTTAACAGTAGTCAGAATCAGACAACATAACCCAAGCCAACTGAACCACCTAAGTCTCACAAAGCTGGAGTGATAAACTGGGACCGCGGGCGGCCCGCCCGCAAAACCAATTTCAAACAATTCAACAGCCTCAGTGATCCAGAAGTAAGCCGGCTGAGCCCGTCGAAGTCTCATAACGCTGGGAAAGCAGCCACAGTAAACTGAATAATCCTAAATATAAGCCGACTGAGCTTGTCGAAGTCTCCCAACTCTTGATAGTTAATTCAGTACCCAGAAACACTTCGACAAGCTCAGCGCATCGCAGTGACCTAAAGCTTCATTCATTGAGCCATTCCAACAAGTATCCCCAAAAAAAACGCCGGCGAGCAGCCGGCGTTCTCTCGAAATTAAGTGGCTTTAATTAACTTGTTGTGATGCCACCCAAGCCTTAACTTTCTCATCCAATACCATCATCGGCACCGCACCACCTAGCAGCACCAGATCATGAAAGGCTTTGATGTCAAACTGCTCACCCAAAGCTTCTCGAGCCATATCTCTGAGCTCAAGAATTTTAATCATACCCAGCTTATACCCCAAAGCTTGGCCTGGCCAAACCATGTAGCGCTCAATTTCAGCCACCACATCTGAATCGACTGTACCGGTGGTCTCCGCCATGTATTTAATCGCCTCTTCGCGGCTCCATTTCTTGTGATGCAATCCCGTATCCACCACCAAACGCACCGCACGGAACAACTCAGCTTTTAAACGGCCCAAGTCACCATACGGATCACCATCGTACATGCCCATTTCTTTGGCCACCAGCTCAGAGTACAAAGCCCAACCCTCAATATAAGCATTATAAGGCGCAATGCGTCGTACCATCGGCAAGCTTTCTTGTGCCAAGTTCAAGGCAACTTGCCAATGATGACCCGGATTGGCTTCATGGTAAGTCAGTGTTTTTAAATCAAATTTAGCGTTGGCCTTGATGTCACGCAAGTTTATCCAGTAGATACCAGGTTGTGATCCATCCAAAGAAGGTGACGAGTATTGACCACCTGGAGCAGAAGCTTCTCTGGCCTTAGGAAAGGCCCGCACTTCCACAGCATACGGTGGTTTGGTGGCGAATAACTCAGGCATGCGTACATTGATGGCATCGATATAACCATTCAAATCATCTAACAGTTGCGCCCTACCAGCTGCTGAATCTTCGTACAAGAATTGAGGATCATCGTTGATTTTAAGCATGCGTTCACCCACCGTACCCTCGGTATGACCATTGGCTACCAAGATGGCATCCATCTCAGCTGCAATGCGATCCACCTCATCTAAACCCAGCTGGTGAATCTGTTCAGGTGATAAATCTGTATCCCCCAACATTTTAACCGCATCGGCATAATAAGCCTCGCCATTCGGTTGGGCCCATATACCCGATTCAGTGGTGGCTCGTTCCATCAGTTGTTTTTGTGACTCAATCAACAAGCGGTAACCAGCATAGACTTCATTATCGATGTGATCAGCGGCGCGTTTCAACAAAACGCTTTGTTCATCTGCTGATAAGCCATCAATCAGTTTTATTTGTTTTTCAAAAGCCTGGTACAAAGGATGCTCGGTTGCCACCGGTTCGATAAAGGCCTTTAAGGTGGCAATGGTTTTACCTAAAATTACTTTCGGTGCAATCCAACCCAGCTCAACATCAGCCGATAACTTGGCCATAACGCCCTGCAAGAAACCATCAAAAGCATCCAGTCTGGTTAAATAATCTTCAGCATCTTCAAGCGAATGGATCTTATGGTTGTTGGCCATGTAATTAGGCACCTCAATCAAAGGACCATTGATTTGATTAACGATGAATGGTGATAAGCCCATCCATAAATCAATATATCCATTGGTGAAGTTTTCATTGCCAGCAAAATAACGATTCAAATTCATCATTACTTTCTGGTTGTCTTTATCTTTGGGATCAGTCACCTCGATATTAGCCAGCTGCTGGTTGATGCTGCGCATTTGTTGGCGCAGTTTAGCCTCAGCCTCTGGTGAGTAATCATCCAGTCGGTTGTTATAAGCACCACCGGCCAAGCGCTCATCAACACCAAGTACAGTCGCATAATGCGGTCGGGCATTGAATAAAGTGATGGCACTGGCTTCAAAATTAGCCGCCAGAGGGCTGACGGTTGGTTCTTCCACCTCAATTGGCGCATCAACCACAACATCAGGCGCTTTAACCTCAGCCTCAACATCTTGACTGGCCTGCTCTGAACAGCCAAATAAAAAAACCGAAACCAGCAAGCTGGCAGTGAATAATCTCTTCTGCATAGCAACATTCCCCGAATTAAATAAGGCCCCTATCTTACTGATGTCTGGTGCTAAATTCACGCTATATCTGAAATTACCCACTCTTATCAGCTGAGCGAAAAAGACCTGGCCAACTGAGCACTTCAACAAGCATTATGCTGAACCTGTCGAAGCGCTCAGTGATCTATACATCTGTTGGCTGCGGCTATAATTCAACCAATTTATTTCAAATCAAGTTGAAGTTACAACAGGTTATAATAGAAAAAAAGCAAATTGAATAAAACAATGAATTTTGGGACAAAAAAAGCCTAAAATTGACCCTCAAGTGTTAATGCAATAAGCGTTACTTTAAAATCTCAGTAATTACAAATTAAACAGAAAAAGTAAACAATGAAATTATCAAAAATCTCAGAAGTAATTTTCTTATTCACCGCCCTAGGATTGATGATGGCATCATTGGTGGCTGACTCAGCTTATCTTGAACATAAACTGACCTCTGAATTATATGGCAGTTGGAACCATGGCGATGATTTGTCTCGAACTTCTTCTATTGATGGCAACCGCGCAGTGATAGCTGTTAACAGCGACTCAGAATTGGGTGCGCGAATTGAAATGTTTGAATTTGATGGCGCTCAATGGCAGCACAGCCAACAAATCCGCTTTTCTGATCCAGCAACACACAGTCGCATCGAAGGCAGTTTACTGCTTGATGGTGACCGCTTATTTGTGGTGGCCAGCAATTCCATTGCAAATAATCTTGTATCTGAAATTGTGATGTTTGAGCCAGTAGATAACCTCTGGCAACAAACCGCTGTGATCTCAGCACCAGAAGGTATATACGAAGGATACTTTGGTTATTTAGGCTATGCTTATCATGGAAACGAGGTATATGTTTCTGTACTCAGTGCCTTTGGCAGTATTGAGAGCGCTGTGTTGGGTTATGAGTGGCTTAATGGTTCTTGGACTCACTCCGTCACCCTACAAGCTAACAATGAACAGCCAGATGGCTTATATGCTGCCAGCATTGCTTATGATGGCACCCATTTAGTGGTGGGAGCCATTCACATGGATAACTATGATGGTGCTGTTTTTATTTACACGGAGCAGTCTGGCAGCATGACAGAATCGCAAGTGATTAGTGCCCCATTAACAGGTGATGCTGCACGTTTTGGCACAAGTGTATCGGTTGTCAATGACCTGCTGGTAATCAGTGCACCAAATGATGGTCAAAGTGGCACCAGCTCAGGTGCTATTTTCACTTACCAACTTCAACAGTCAAACTGGCAACTGGCTGATACCATAACCGCTTCGGTAGCAAACCCATCATCACAGCTGGGCAATCGAATATGGCTCGAAGACAATCGAATTTACAGCACCGGTGCATTGAATCAATTATTGTATGTTTTCAGCGCTGATATCACAGCTTGGAATGAACAAGTCATTGAAAGACCAGCAGGTGCATATGAAAGCAGAGATGAAGCTTTGACATTCAGCGTTGATGGAGATCAACTCATGCTGGCCAAATATGACCGTGTCATAACAACTTATGATGAGACGGTACAAGTCGCCAGATCATGGCAATTAAACAACAATACTTGGTCCGTTGCAGGAGACATGTCTTTGTTCAAAGGGGCTGCCTTTGAAAACATGGGTCAATCCTCAGTCATACACCAAAACACCGCGCTGGTTTCTTCCGATCCAATCACGGGTAACCAGCAAGTCTTCGTCTACCAACAACAAAATGATTACTCTTGGCTGGAAACCCAACGCCTTAGACCGCCCGGCGCGAGTTTTGCTGACACCATCCTCTTTGGCAGTCTAGCACTGAATGATCAATGGGCAGCCTATACAGCCTATGACCTTGCATCTGAAACAGTCCTGAGCAAGGTATTTGTATACAAAAGATCAAATGGGACATGGGTTCCAACCACCTTGTCACTGCCTAAAAACCCAGAAGTTTTGGTAGAATATCTCGGCAACAGCATTGCTCTGGATGGGAATCGCATGGCCATATCAGGTTCACTGTATGACTCCCAGACTGGTTACCAATTAGGTCAGATATTGTTGTATGAATTGATTGATGATCAATGGCATTATTCCACGGTCATTGACCAACCATTTGAACTGAGTTCAGACCTCTTTGGCCTACAGCTTAAACTTTCAGGTAATTTGATGGTGGTAAGCAGTCGCTACCCCTTCGATGATAGGATCAGTGGTCGGGCAGATGTTTATCAGTTTGAAAACAACCATTGGCAGCACCTCACACAACTGACCTCACCAGAGTTCTCGCTAGAAGAAGGGTTTGCAAAAAATGTAGACATAGCTGGAGATTGGGTGGCTGTGAATGCCCCTTGGAACGATGACATGGGTAACAACGCTGGGGCCGTATTTTTGTACCGCATCAATGCAGAAGGTGTCGATTTGACCCGCACCATTTATGCACAATCCCCCAATCAATTTGCAGAATTTGGCTATGACATCAGTCTGGATAACAATCGATTATTGGTGGGTGTTCCGAAAGAATTCCAGACCCAACCACCCTTTGATTATGGTGTTGGAGCGGCTTATCTGTATCAAATTGAAGGCGACCAAATCAATTTCATCAGCCACTACACCTCCACCCAATCTAATACCCTCAATGAACTTGGATATTCAGTCGATTTGAGTGGTGGCTATGCCATTGCGGGCACGCCAGGTGACGATCAGAATGGACTCGACTCAGGGACAGCTTTTGTTTTTGTAGAAGATATGATATTCACCAACGGCATGGAAATCGGTGCGCTCAACGTAAACCTGCCATAGTTTGACGGATACATTTATTGGGTGACAAAAGTCTATCAGGAGCATCCAAATGACAAGTAAAAGAAAACCACATAAAGTGTTTACAGAGAGTTTAAGTCGAACCTGCGAGTTAAACTTGAAACTTTTCTATTGATGGATTTGTCTGATTAGTCACCAAATCGACTGAACCTAATGAGGTAACCATGATTCAAAAAACAAATGTTTAAGCGACTCACTGCTCAAGCTATATGCCTATGTCTTGAGTTCGGCTTGCATCATTGGCTTTCTTGACCTTTGCCATCTGTTGATCCAATAGAAACAAGCGTGACTGTCCAGTCTTTTTCGTGATTATACAATCTGTCAAGACGCAAATTTTTTGGTTAAATAATCACTGGTGAGGGTTTTGGTTATATCCATGGGTTCACATTGGGTCTTGCCGGTTTCAACTGGCACTGGTCCTATTTTCTTCGCCACTTTAATCGCTGCCTGATTGAGCTGCAGATTTTTTTTCCCAATACCCATCAAAGCACCTGCCATAGACAGGTGTACGGATTTATCTTCATCATTAAAAGTCTTATCTATGTGTTTGATATAATTGAGGAAATAATTATCATCTGGAGCGCTTTTCTTTTTCGATTTTGACAGCTCATAGACGAAACCATAAGCACAACGCCGCTTCACTGGATCAGCACTTTTAACCCAGCTGTCGGCAACTTCATCGATAAATGATGTTTTAGCCACTGGCGCACCACAAGCAGAAAATACATGCACCATTAAACCATAATTAATCTCTTTAACCTGTAATTCCATTTGCTCACGGGTTATTAACTTGGGATCATCAATCAACACAGCCATCACTTTCATGTCGTAACAATCACTGTCCCACAATTGCAAAGCCAAATCATGGTCCTTACCCACTTGTTTGGCCAGTTTGCGCAGCACCGTCAAACCCAGTCCAAAACTTTTCAACTGACACTTATGAGCTTCCATCTCATACCAGTTTTTAATGCCCCGCTCATTCTGGTTTTCTTTTAATAAATTAAAGACTTCTGTTTTATTCATAATTCTTTCTCAGTTTTGACTCTCAGTTCGCAGAAACCTAAAGGCTTGGTCACCCAAGACTAAACTCATCCGCATCTAGATAGGCCGGAAAATCTTGCTTGAATTTATCCAAGGCGGAAAAATTCAGTTCAAAACTGATGACCTTTTGTTGATTGTCTTCCGCAGCAACCAAAGGTTCGCCGACGAAATTCAAAACACAAGTGCCACCCGAATGCGCCACACCATGACCATCCTTACCCACTCGGTTCACCCCGACCACAAACGCCTGGTTTTCCATCGCGCGTGCTTTAAGTAAGGTGTCCCACACATGGCGTCTGGCTGCGGGCCAATTGGCCACATTCACCAACAGGTCATAATCTTGTCGATTCCGCGACCAGACCGGAAACCTGAGGTCATAACACACTTGAGGTAAGATCGTTATTCCATTGATTTCAAATATTTTCCTGTGCTTGCCTTGTGCAACATAATCACCCTCTTTTCCCAGACGAAACAAATGACGTTTGTCGTAAAACTCAACCGAACCATCTGGCCACACCCAGTAAAAACGATTGGCTTTCTTTTCACCACCATCAGTCGACTCGGCAACGAATACAGTGCCTGCCACCACACAATTAAATTTTGTGGCCATCCGTTTTAACCAGACCAAATCCTCACCACCATCCTCCGGTTCGCGAACGGTGGCATCAACAATACAAAACCCAGTCGAGAATGTCTCTGGTAACAACAACAGATCCACAGTTTTGTTGTCAACAAAAAAATCAGCAATTATTTGTTCCAGGGCAGCCAAGTTAGCTGTTTTATCCAGCCACTGAATGTCGAACTGAACCGCTGCAACTTTCAGCGTTTTCTTGGATTTGGACTGGGTCACAGTTGACACAATATTTCCGCCGCTTGCATCAAGGTTTCATCATTTTTAGCAAAACACAGACGCAATACTTTGTGCTTTTGGTGGTATTCAGCCAAAACTTCGGCTTGATAAAACGGACTCAATGGAATAGCCGCCACCCCAACCTCTTGGGTGAGCCAGTGACTGAACTCAACATCATTCAAATCTGAGACTGCTGAATAATCGAGCAGCAAAAAATAGGTCCCTTTGGAAGGCAACACTTTAAACCGCGAATCCTTCAATGCATTAACCAACACATCTCTCTTTTGTTGGTAAAAATCACTGAGCGCATCGATGTGCTCTGGATGGGCTTTCAGCATCTCAGTGATGGCGAATTGTGCTGGTGTGAATGAACAGAAAGTCACGTACTGATGAATCTTTCTGAACTCAGTGGTTAAGTGCTCAGGCGCCACGCAATAACCCATTTTCCAACCGGTACAATGAAAGGTCTTACCAAAACTGGCTATCACAAAAGCGCGTTTAAAAAGTTCAGGGTAAGCCAACACACTCTCATGACGCTCACCATCAAAAGTCATGTGCTCATAAACCTCATCACTGATGACATACAAATCATGTGCTAAGACTAATTTTTGTAAGGCTTGCATATCACTGCGGCTGAGCAAAGTACCCGTCGGGTTGTGCGGTGAATTGATGATAATTGCACGGGTGTTGTCATTAATCGCCTGCTCGACCACTGACCAATCAATGGCATAATCTGGGGCATTCATGGCAATGTGTCGACAGCGACCACCCGCCAACTCCACTCCTGGTTCATAGGCATCATAAGCCGGATCAAACACAATCACCTCATCGTCCGGTCGCACCAAGGTCTGAATCGCCACCATCAAGGCCTCGGTAGCGCCTGATGTGATGGTGATGGTATTTAAGGCATCCAACTTGCGCGCTTCATCCTTAATGTAACAACGCTGCACCAGCTCACCAATCTGCTGTAACAGATCAGGTAATCCTGATGAAGGACAGTATTGGTTCTTACCCTCAGCAATGGCTTGGTTGATGGCTGATTTAAGAAATTCCGGCGTATCAAACTCAGGAAAACCCTGAGATAAATTGATCGCCTGGTACTGATTCGCCATCATCGACATTTCAGTGAAAATACTGGTGCCTAAATGGGGTAATTTGGATTGAAAAGATGCTTGCACAATGTTTTCCTGTTTTTGATTGCTAAGAATGCCCTGCGTCCATTCTACTAAAGATAAAAGCCATTGTCGCGTTAGAGTGAGCTCCTATCGGCTTACAGCTTGCATCAGATTCCAATTGCATCAGAGTATAAATCGGCTGAGCACTTAGAATACCCCTAGAACTAAGCCGATTGAGCTTGTCGAAGTCTCCTAAGGCTGGAATTGTGTCACAGCAAACTGAATTATGCCTACCCTCTTCAGGTGTGCTGAGCCTGTCGAAGTAAGAGGGGATAGAAGGGTGTGTGAGGTTTATCAGTGCAATTTGAATTTCCAATAAACAGATGACCACAAACACCTATCACCACTTAATCTGTCGCGCTTAAAGCACCAACTGGCCTTATGCGCCCTTCTTTTGGTTGGAAGTCTCTCAAAACTGGAAAGTAGTTTCAGAAAACAAAGCCCAAGGCGGCTGAGCCCATTGGCATGGCTTAGTGTTGCTCACCACTAACGATTTGATTTTTGCCGTGATTTTTTGCCCAATAGAGTCTTTGATCAGCCCGATCGATGAGTTCTTGTCCATGCTTTGCATCTATTGGAGCAGTCGCAACGCCCATAGACAAGGTGACATTGCGTCCGTCTGGCAGCGGGTTATTTGCTAACTTATTCGCCAGTGATTGATTGATTCTTTCACCAATCAAAACAGCATCACTTCTATTGGTGTAGGGAAGAAAAACCACAAACTCCTCACCACCATAACGGTACGCCACATCACTGCCTCTTAACTGCGTTGTTATGGCTGAGGAGATTAACTTGATGACATTGTCTCCCATGGAATGTCCGAGTTCATCATTGATTTTTTTAAAGTTATCGGCATCAATCATCAAAATGGCATAAGTGCCAATATCTATCCAACTTCTGAAAGCTTTGTCAAATACGCGCCTGTTATAGAGCCTGGTCAGTGGATCAACCATTGAATCATTCTTGGCTAACACATATTTCTGCCGATAGGTCAGTAAATTGAAAAAGTCGGAGATGCCGTTAGAGTCCTTCTTAGTTTCGCTTTTCATCAAGCGATCCATCAATGCCACAGCCAGAGTGGCTGGTGGCACCAAGATAAGTTTACCGATGATGCTTGAAATCAGCATGGATGTGTAATTGCTGTTCTCATAAAATGAGCCGGTAACAAAAACCACACTGTCAAACACCAATACCCCAGAAAGCGCTGTGGTCATCCGTAAAAACAAACTTTTTATTGGGCTCAGGTATTCATATAAAATAATGATCAATATGGTATCCAAAAACAGTGTGATCGTACCGACAATCAAAATCCTTGGATTTTGTTTGAACACCTCAATTGGAACATCAATCATCATGCTAACCTGTTCGCTGGCCATGTGGTGACTGACTGAAAATGCCACCAAACTTAATATAATGTTGGCTATAAACAAGCTATAAATAAATCGCCTGGCGCCATCGGCATCATCAAGTATGTACACCAGCAACACACTGATGATGGTCCCAGTAAACAACACCGATGAACCAGGACTGATCAACACGCCTGAAGCCACTTCAATATACACGCTCATGGCCAGAACCACTTGAATGAACTGAAAAGACCCAACGGTTACATACAAGGGTACATTACCCAACCAGGGTCGCAAACGCAACAACAGGTAAAGGGTAGCACCAAGAACCATGGACTCGGCGAATAACCAAATGAGCTGGTTATAGTGAATCATGGATTGGCTGCTTTAGATGAATTGAGGATTCATCAGAAACGCATGCAACAAAAGTTAATGACCCTAAGCAAGGTATATCATTTAAATGTTGCTGAAAGTTAAAAACCTCAAATCTAAGAAAATATACTGCACAGCAGCACCCAATGACGGCTTTAATTTGTTTAAAATTTTTGATCACACACACAACGACACATTACTTTCTGAACCGAAAGAATGAAACTGTTATCACTTCAATTTAACTTTAAAAAGCTTGTATTGATGGTATTTGATTATTTTTGTCTATCGCAACCAGAACAGTGCGAATAAATGTCAGTAAATTCAACAATTCATGGGTACGACTTGAAATAAATGAGACAAGACGACTGAGCCTGTCGAAGTACATAGATACCTACTTAATCAAATATTTAAACCATTCGAATGAACACAACACATAGCCCTCAAAAGAGATGAGGCTTAAAGCCCCATTTCTTTTGATATCTTTACCTGCCTGCTGCAAACCTTATTCATCGGCACTTTTGGTCACTGGCCCTGAGGGTATCCATGGAGCCCCAGCTTGCATTAAGCTGGCTTTAAAGGCAGGAAACTGCGCTTGCATGAGTTCATTGAGTTTCGGTTGTAACCCAGCCAAAGCGTCTTTTACATAGACCATTTGTTGTTTTTGGGTTGCGGTTAAGCCCCAGGTATTGGCCCGTGCGAACTCAATCATAAACAAGCGATCAGACAGGGTAGCTGGCGCAGCACCTTTGGCGTCTAAGCCTCTGGTGAATTGCAGACCATTTAAAACCTCATCTGCAGCGAAAACCGCAGTTCTCAATTGTTGGTAGGTTGTTTCCATCTCACCTAAAACAGCCGTCGAGCGATCCATGGCCGTGCGCATGGAGCTTAACTGATTTAGCAGTTCCTTGACTTGACCATTGGCCATTGAGACTTGTCTTCTGAGCGCTTCAACTTCAGTCATCAATTCGGTGCGTACTTGAGGCGATACAGCGCCTGCCTCATTTTCTTCAAACAATGGCTTAACCTTAAAATCCACCGCTGCAGCCAGCTCAGTGGTTTTACCGGCGATGGTGGTGTGTAATGATGCGGTATAAGCGCCTGGTGCCACCAAAGAACCGACATCACCAAAGAAACCCGGAGCTGTGCCCAAAGCATTGACCGATGGCCTGCGCAAATCCCAAGTCACTCGGTGTAGCCCTGCTTTGGCCATAGCCGCCACTTTACGCAATGTGTTACCTTGCTCATCTTTAATGATGAGATAGACTTCAGGCTCAGCTTCTCTGACTTCTGCCTCAACCGTCTCCCATGCGGGGTATAAAGGGTATTGGCCTTTTTTAATGTTCTTTTCCTCTGTTTCTTCGCGGTGTTCCCTCATTGACTTGACGCCTTCTTTCAAGTAATAAGTAAAGGTGGCTCCAAATTCAGGATTCTTGGCACTGTATTCAAAATCACCCTGAGAGTCGGTGTGCATGGCATCAGGAATGTACCAAAGCGCATCACGCGCAGGAAATAACAAGGCTTGTTGTTCAAGGGCTTGTTCAGTGATTGATCGCAATGGCGAATAGTCATCTAAAATATAGATACCTCGACCAAAAGTACCGCCGACCAAATCATTTTCTCGGCGTTGAATTTTCACATCTCGAAATGAAATGGTTGGCACATCACCAGTCAACTCCACCCAAGCTTTGCCGCCATCGACGGTAAAGAACAAACCAAATTCGGTACCCACAAACAACAAGTTCTTGTTTACATGGTCTTGCACAATGCGCCAAACCAAATGTTTATCGGGTAAGTTAGCGGCTATCGATTGCCAAGATTTACCTCGGTTGGTACTCTTGATCAAATAAGGCCTGTAGTCACCATACTTGTGGTTATCCAAAGCCGCATAAACGGTGTCTTTATCAAACAAATCAGCCCGGATGTCATTGATGTAAGCGGTGGCTGGAATGCCTTTGATGTCATCGAGCTCATAGCGTTGCCAGTTTTGACCACCATCTGCAGTGACTTGAATCAAGCCATCATCAGTACCCGCATACATGATATTCTCATCAAGTGGTGATTCGGCGATGTTAGCGATGGTATTAAAGTTAGACATCGCCAACAAATCGAAACCAGAATCAACCGACCAAGTACGATCCATCACCGGCATGTGCATGCGGTTTTCATTTTTGGTCAAATCGCCAGAAATGGTGCGCCAGCTGTTACCACGATCATCCGAACGCCAGATGCGTTGTGAAGCATGATAAATACGTTTGGGATCGTGGGCAGAGACCAAAATAGGCGCGTCCCAATTGTAACGTTCTCCAGGTTCACCTGGACTGGCTTGTGGTTGAATCGAGACGTATTCATTGGTTTTGCGGTGGTAACGTGCCAGGTTACCCTCTTGTCTTTGGCCATAAACAATATCGGGATTGCCCGGTTCAGTGGCGGGTTGATGGCCATCCCAATCAAGAATTAAAAACCAGTCATTGTTTTTAATGCCATGGGCTTTGTTGGTTCGTGATGGACCACCTTGAGATGAATTATCTTGGGTACCGCCATACACATAATAAAACGGCTCAGAGTCATCAACGGCTATTTTATAAAACTGGGTAATCGGCATATTGGACATATAACGCCATTTTTCCATGTCGTCTCTGGTCTCATAAACCCCACCGTCATTTCCAACCAAAATAAAATTAGGGTCAGTTGGATGAAAAGCCATGGCATGATCATCGACATGCTTGTTTTTGTTGTTGAATGTGGTCCAGGTTTTACCCCCGTCATTAGAGTATTTACTGTGGTTACTCATCAAGTAAATGCGATCAAAGCGATGTGGATCAGCAAAAACTTCTTGGTAATAATGCGGACCGGTACCACTGGCCACTTCATCAGACATTTTAGTCCAGCTGGCACCTTGGTTTTCGGAACGGTACACGCCGCCTTTACGTTGGTTGAGTTCTATCGCAGCATAAACAACATCTGGATTTTGCGTGGATATAGCCAAGCCAATTTTACCCATGTCCGACTCAGGTAACCCTTCGCTTAATTTTCTCCAACTCTCACCACCATCATCGGACGTGTGAATGGCAGAGCCTGGACCTGTGCCCACATAAGTCGGCAGGGTTCTTTGTCTTTGCCAGCTGGCCGCATACAGTTTATCTGGGTTTCTGGAATCCATCACCAAAGAAGTCACCCCGGTCCATTCATCAATGGCTAAAACTTGATCCCAGGTTTTGCCACCATCAGTGGTTTTAAACAAGCCCCTTTGACCTCCCTTGGTCCACAAAGGTCCTTGTGACGAAACCCAAACGGTGTTCGAATCTTCGGGATGAATGATGATATCGGAAATGTGTTCTGAATCTTTCAGACCCATGTTTTCCCAAGTTTCACCACCGTCTAAAGATCGATAAACACCATCACCAAAACTCAAATGACGACCGCCGTTGTTCTCACCTGTTCCCACCCAAATGATGTTGGAGTTACTGGGATCAATGGTGACATCACCAGTAGAATATACTTTTTGTTGATCAAAAATCGGCTGCCAAGTGATGCCGCCGTTTTTGGTTTTCCACACCCCGCCGGAACCCACAGCAACATACCAAATTGAGGGATTGTTGGGATCAATAGCCATGTCTGCTATGCGCCCAGACATGTAGGCTGGCCCAATGTTCCTGAGTTTTATCCCAGCTAACAATTCGTCAGTCATCAGTGCAGACGAACCTTTTTTGGCCGCATCAGCAGGTGGTAGTGCCAACCCAATCAGAAATGCAAAAGCAATTATGTATTTCATTTAACTCCCCCTTTTTTGTTATTCAAATATTGTAGGATTGTTATTGTAATAGAAATCATCAGTACTGGCACGATTGATTGACTTCCGCTGATTAGAAATTCAAGGTAAGCGCCATCAGACAATTGATTTCATTTACTTATTTCAGAAATTTTCACCTTTTTTTGATATCAATGATATTAATATTTTAAAGTCTTTTTTAAAATTTCAGTAAAAATGATTCAAGATGTCATGATAGTTGAGGGTTTTCGCTCCCCCGTTGAAGTCACAGAAAACCCATCACTCGATTATGAAGATAAACTCAGAATCCTTGAAAAGTGGAATCAACTATACGCCATCAAAACCCAAGTCTATCCTGAAAAATCAGAAATTATAAATACTGACCGCAAAGAGGTCATCCAACTGATCAATCAATTAGTTAAAGAGCACATGCACCTGCATGAATCCGAAATGATGATTGATTAAACACTTATATCCAAGTTTAATTCAACCCCTCTGACTCCATTGAACACTTTAAATTGTTTGAGCTCAGTGAAAACACATCAATTAAGCCTACTTAAGCCCGTTGATTTATTCAGTAAACTTGAATGTTGACTGGCATCTTAAACTTATTGCTATTCATAACTTTTTTAAAACTTGAATCTAGAGCACCTTTACTCTACCCTATTAAATAGGTGTAAGTGAGCAGTCCTAAGAATACAATTGAATTTTTCAGTGTGATACCACCCTGATTGCATACAAATCATTGCAGTTGGTGTTGAATACAAGATGCACATGAAGGGATTGACAGTCACAAATCATCCACTGTGATTCTATGTTCATTTCAAGAGGAGATTTAAATTATGGCTACCCGACTACTGACCACAATGGTCTTTTTAATCGCATCCCTTCAGCTTCAAGCCCAATCAGTGGGCGCATCAAATACCCCAATTGCAATCCCCGATAACAGCCTTGCAGGTGTTGATGTGTTTTTCAATGTTCCCGGTTCGGGTATTGAGGTTTCAAGCGTTTCTCTGATACTTGAACTAGAACACACTTGGCTGGGTGATGTGGCAGCGACATTAACTGCTCCCAATGGAGCGGCTCAAATGGTCATCTTTTCGAGGGTGGGTGGACGAATAGGTTCCAGTTTCGGAGATTCCACCGACTTTAATGGCACCCTTATATTTGATGATCGTGGTGGTGATTTGTGGCAAACAGCAGCCAATCTAGGTGCAAATGATGCGGTGATATCAGGCACCTACACAGCTTCAACAGCCGGTCAGCCAGCGCTGTCTAATTATGGTGGCCAAAAAACTTCATTGAAGGGTGCTTTTGGTGACCTCATCAGCGGCTCCACCGGCGTCCAAGGCGAGGGCCAGTGGGTGTTGAATGTGTCTGATGGTGCCAACGGGCATGTCGGAAACTTGGTTTCTGCAACCCTCATGATCAATTCATCAGATCACATTTATTACAGTGCCTTTGAAGCGCCTTACCAATCAGCCCCACAAAATCGCTTGGATTTATCTGGTAACGGCTTGGCTGACTTTGGGGTTTTGGGTATCGGTGTCGATAACGTAATTAACTGGCGTATTTTGCAAAATCTGAGTGATGGCGACACAGGTGCTGAAGACACCTTTGAGTTGGGCAATGCCTCAACTGACTTCTGGAATAGCGCTGATTTTGATGGTGATGGCATCAGCGATGCAGCCGCCTACAATCCACCCACGCAAACTTATTTGATCAAACGATCTGCTCGCCCGGGCTCGTCTGCATTACCCATATCCATTGCTTCACCCAATGACAAACAAGCGGTGATTGGTGATTATGATGGGGATGGCATCAATGACCCCACCACCTTCACCATAGGCTCTAATACCAACGATCCAAATTCACTCCAATATGTGAGTTCAGTCACTGGCTTAACCGTAACGGTTCCCATGGGCATCAATGATGGCACAGTTCAAAGAATTTTGGGCGGTGAAGATTATTCCGGTGATGGACTTGCAGACATCGCGGTAATTTCAAATGCCGAATACACCGTCAGAGACGGACAAAATGGCACGGTCATCAATACCTTTACATTTGGTGATACTACAGATGCTGTCTTACTGATGGGCAATTTTTCAGGTGATGACCGCGCTGATTTCACCCGGGTGTTTGTCGTAGGCTCTGATGTAATCTGGCAAACCATTGAAACTGGCACGGGTACCATTTCCGCTGAAGTGACTTGGGGCGAACTGATCGCCGGCTTTGCTGAATTCACTGCCAGTGGTGATTATGATGGTGATGGCTATCAGGATTATGCCGTCTGGCGTCGAGACAACGCTAAACCAGACAACGCCCAATTCATCATCAGACCCTCATCGAATACCGGCACAACCACCACGGTCACTCATGGCACCATTGGTGAGGCACCCTTGGCTGGTGCACAATCCGGTTAATATATGATCAGTTGTGTGTTGGCTGAAATCGAGACTTGGGACCGCTTGTTTCGACTTTAATGTTCACTGTTCATTGAACAAAGAACAGAGATTACTGATGATGCAGCTGAATGAGCACCGAGACCGGATCAGTCGGCTGATATCTCAGGCTCAATCGGCTGATTGATGGGTTTGTTTTTTGGCGGTTTAATCGCTTTGGGTTTGAGGATTTTGACCTGGTGTTTGGTGTACAGCAAAGCGACCACTGAACTGGTCAAAACTATGGCGACTATCGACCAGAAGATAGAGTACAGACCATAACCCATGACTTCGATTAATACATAGAAAGCGGCTATGGGCAGCAGCATTTGGCGCAGGATACCGATGACCAAAGGGAATAAGGGCTGTTTAACCGCTTGCAGTAAAGCGTTAGAGCAGAACAGCAACATGTAACCATAGAATGCGAAAGCATCGGCTCTGAGGTAGTAAACACCGACATCTATGATTTCTTGGTTGTCGGTGAATTGGGTCATCATCAGCGGTGAGAGGAAGATCATGGTGGGGATGAAGACAATCGAAATCAGCAGTGCGACCTTAAGGGATTTTCCGTAGATTTCTTTGACCCGCTCGATGTTTCCTGCTCCGTAGCTCTGTCCGACCAAAGCCATCACCGAGGCATTCAGGCCCAAGGCGGGCATAAGTAACAACTGCTCTAAACGGATACCCACTGAATAACCGGCCACTGGGTCATCGCCGAACTGGGAGATGAAGTAGATGGTGATAAAACCACCAATGATGATGGTCAGCATGTTCATGCTTGCGGGCATGATTTGCGCCAGTAACTGTTTCCAATGGTCGAGGTTATAGGCGGGTTTCGACCACACCCCAACTTCATTCATCAGCACTTTCCATAGGTACAAGGATGAGCCCATTTTGATGATCAGAGTCGACCAAGCCAAACCAGCCACACCAAAATCAAACACAAAAATAAATAATGGATTCAGCAGCCAATTGGCAAAAAAACCAACCACCAAGACATTGCGGTAGCTGGTGGTGTTACCGTGGGCAATCAAAGCCCCAGCGAAACAACTGGTTAAGTTAAAAAACACATTACCAAACAGAATCACCGAAGTGTAATCCCAGGCCACGGCGATGATCTGTGGATCGTCACTGAGGACGCCCAATAAGTCATCAGCAAAAAACCAACCCAACAACAAGATCACCGCCGATAAAAACCAGGTGATGCCCTGCGAGCAGTTGATCCATTCGATCACTTGCTTGTTATTTTTACTGCCTAAATCTGCTGCCACCATGGCCGAAGTACCGCTTTGCAGGCCCATTCCCAAAGTCAGGAACAATGCAAACACAATACTGGCAATCGATAAACCCGACAGCGCCACATCGGAAATCTGCCCCGCAAACCAATTATCAGTGAGGTTATACAGGGTATTGAAAACCATGCCTAAAGCCGCTGGAATACCAATGCGAATCATGTGTCTATAAACCGAACCTTGGGTCAGGTCTTTTTGGGCTGCTGTGGCTGGCTGCATCGGATTGGAGGACTAAATATAAAATATTGTAGCAGATTACCGCCTCATTTCTTCGTGAAGAGTTCAGACGGCTTATCATAAGTTCACTGCGATGTGCTGAGCTTGTCGAAGTGAGCCTGTCGAAGTGTTTGAAATGTGTTTGCGGGCGGGCCGCCCGCGGTCCCAGTTTATCTTTCCAGCTTTGAGAGACTTCGACACACTAAACTTACCATTTGTCGAAGTTCTTAACCGATTTTTTAAATACTTATTGATTTCAAGATATTAAATTTTAGCCAATGATTTCAATCAGTTAGAATTTTATTTTTCCAGCATTGACCACCTTTTTCCAATATGGTCTGTACCACTCAGTGCATTCACCCTCACTTATCTTCAGAATAAAAACCGAGCACAAAGACCAACTGCATAAAACAGTTGGATGACATTTAACTGAGAGGAGTATTTAAATCATGAAAACATTTTATGACATAAAACGAAACAAACTATACCGGGCTTTGGCCTTGGGGGGGTTGATGACTTGTATCACTTCAATGGCTGCCATTGACAGTGCTGCACTTAAAGCCAATAACATAGTAAATAGTAACGCAACCTTACACACCATAAAAGCAGCAAATTCAACCCAAGTGTTTTTGAATGAAACCAGTGCGCTGTATGTATTCCGCCATGATGACAGCTATTATTTCTGGTCTATTAACGATACTGGCACGCTATTGAAGTTGTTGGATAAAGTCACTTTAGACATGAGTCAACCTCAAGAAATTACAGTCAACTTACACCCAGACACGGCTGGTTTGTTTTATGCCGATAACTTGGTGATGGATCCACAAACCACTTTTAATTTTAAAGGACAATTAACAGCAGGGAAAATCGCCATTCCTTTGAGCAAAGATGCTTTCATACCCTTATTGGATGCAGCGCCCGATGTTCAACAACCAGTCATTATTGATGGTAATACACCAGAACTTTTAGACACTGTAGCTGTTCAAGAAGACATTTACAGCACGGCAGAATCTACCTTAGTAGACGTTCAGAATCATATGGATGCAACGTTGGAAGTCATGGCAAATAGTGTATTAACCTATAAAGATATTTTAATCGCTGAAGCAACTTATGCCGATAACTTAATGCAGTCATATGAAACAAGTAAGGTTCAGTTAGAAGCCGATTTTCTATCCCAGGCAAATGCCGATGTGGCATACATTGAACAGCAGGTTGCTGATTTACAAGTTCAAACCAACATTGAAATCGCTAATTTTGAAAAAAACAGCCTGCCTTGTATAGAACAAGTCAAGAAAACGGTTGAATCTTCAACAGCTGAACTGGCCAAGACCATCGAGCAAATCGAAAGAGAGTTTGATGAAGATCCAAAACTTGAAGCTGAAATTGAAAGGGTCTCTCAAAGTGCGGAACAATCAGCAGCCCAAATTGATGAATGTGTAGCAGGTATAGGTAGTTTAGAACAATTCAACATAGATGGTTTGGTTGACCAATTAACTTATCAACAATTAGGTGATCGAGCTGAAAGTTTGGCCCAACAAGTTGATACAGAGATGACCCAATGGGAAAGCGATTTACAAGCTTTACCAGATAATCTTATGCTGGGTTTACAAACAGATGAATTGGCGGCTAGAACTGAAGCATTTGAATCTCGATTCAATGAATGGATCAGCTCAGCTTATCAGGATAAAAATGGCTTTATTACAAACCCTGTCGAAGCCAGTAAATCTATGGCCGAAAAAGACTCAGATGAAATTGCGTGGTTAGAAAAAGTGGCCAACAAAGGGCAGGAACAGTTGTGTCATGACGATATTGGTAATTTCGATTTTAACATTACGGGTATAGGTGTGGTTATTGGCACACCTTGGAATGATAGAATCATAACGGGTAGCGAAGCAAATTTAGTCTTGGCATTAACCGGTGATGACTGTGTAGAAACTCATGATGGTGTTGATCTGGTATTAGGTATGCCTGGTCGCGACATGATATTCTTGGGCGACCATCATGACATTGCGCATGGTGGCTGGGGTACAGATTTCATTGTTGGCAGTGCAGGACGTTCTTATACATTCTCTATTGCTGGAGTTGATTTCGAAGTCGATTTAGGCAACTTCATCATAGGCGGCGCTGACGATGACTTTTTATTCGGCGGTGAAACTTTTGACCCAGGTGAAGACGGTGTCATTGAAGCTGATGGATTCACCGATATTGTATTGGGTGATACCTTCTTATTTGGCCAAGCAGCTGGCAATGACATTATCGATGGTCAAAGTGGCATTGATTTCCTATTCGGTCAACGTGGCAATGACAACATCACTAACTTAGGTTCCGGTGTCATTACGGTCGCTGCTGTTCCTGTTGAGTTTGGTAGCTATTTTTGGGGCAATGCTGGTGATGACACCATCACTGGCAGTAACACACCCATGTTACTGAGTTCGATAGGCGACTTTATTTTTGGTGGTGATGGTGATGATACTTTCAACGCCAATACCGGCCGCGACTTTGCTTTTGGTGCTGATGGCAATGACAATGGCACTGGAGGCGGTGGCAACGACTTTGTTTTCGGCGGTCCTGGTGAAGATTCCATTTCTGGCGGTGATGGCATTGATTTTGTCTTTGGTGGCCTTGATAACGACAATGTTTTCGGCGGCAATGGCCTGGACTTTGTTCAAGGCAATGAAGGAAACGATCGTGTATTTGGCGAAGATGGTCCTGATTGGGTCATGGGTAATCGCGGTAATGACACTGTTTCGGGCGGTAACTCTTTCGACTTGGTTGTTGGCGGTCCGGGGCAGGATTTCATGCTAGGCGATGATGGCTGGGACTTTATGTTGGGTGGCGATGGCCAGGATAACATGTCTGGGAATGCTGGTTGGGATCTCATGTTTGGAGGCAATGGTACAGATAACATGAACGGTAATGATGGCAACGATTTCATGTTTGGTAACACCAATGATGAAGACGGTATTGAAATCATGAGAGGTGGTGATAACTTAGATATTATGTGGGGTAATGATGGTCGAGAACAAATGTTTGGTGATGATGGCATAGATGTCATTTGGGGTAATGCCGGTAACGATGAAATCTCTGGCGGAATTGGCCTTGATGTTATCTGGGGCAATGATGGTAACGATGAGATCAACGGCAATGCCGACCCAGACGCTATGTTTGGTGGTAATGGTAATGACACCATCAATGGTGATGATGGCATAGATTTTGCTCAAGGCAATAATGGATGCGACATCATGAATGGTGGAAACGGAGCCGACCTGTTTTTTGGCAATGATCATGATGACACCATCACAGGTGGCGTATCACTTGACCTATTGTTTGGGGGTAATGGAGTTGATCAAATATTTGGCCAACAAGGCATCGACTTCCTCAGTGGTGGCGGCGGACGAGACCGTTTAGAAGGTGGTGACCAATTAGATGTTATTAACGGCAATGATGGCGATGATTTTATGCAAGGCGGTAATGGCCTTGATGTCATGAGTGGCCAAGGCGGTAATGACTTCATGAATGGAGGCAATGATACTGACTTGATGATGGGCGGTAATGGTAATGACAACATCAATGGCGCCAATGGTAATGACATGCTGTTTGGTGGCTCAAATAATGACCGCATCAACTCTGGAAACAACACTGATTTCACCTTTGCAGGTGATGGCAACGATCGCATCAGGGCTGTAGAAGGACGAAACTTTGCTTTTGGTAATGGTGGCAGCGATGTACTTGATGCCAATCAAGCTGGCAATGGTTGGGAAGTACGTGATTTCCTATTTGGCAACTCAGGTAATGATAACCTAACTGGCGACGGTATCTCGCAAAGAGACCTACTGGCTGGTGGTTCTGGGTCGGATAACCGAGTCAGAAACACTACCTGGGTAACCACAGCTGAGTTTAATGGCACTTGGGTAACACCTGCACCTAACTGTAATTAATTAACAGCGGCATAAAAAAACCCACAGCATCAAAAATGCTGTGGGTTTTGTTGCATCTACAGACCATCAAATGTTAAATTTGATGCCCTCTTTGATGACGCCTTCCATGCCGCCAAAAACAGTTAAGGTTTCGACTTTTTCGGCCACTTTTTCCAAAGTTTCCAACTCTTTCAAACGTCTCAAAGTGGTGCTTTGATCCATCAACTTAGCGGTGTTCAACAAAGAACGGGTCGCGGCAGTTTCTTCACGGCGTTTGATGATGTTGGCTTTGGCGGCTTTTTCCGCTTCAACCACTTGGTTCAAAATGGTTTTCATCTCGCCAGGCAAGATGATGTCTTTGACACCCACTTCGATCAAGGTCAAACCGTACATCGCCACTTTTTTAGCCACAAAAGTTCGCACAAATGTGTCAATCGCTTCTTTATCAGCCAACAAAGCATCCAAGACTTTGGTACCGATGGCTTTTCGCAAAGCCAACTGCAACTCGTTGTACAAGAACTCTTTGTAGTTAGCCAATTCAGTCACGGCTTTCACCGCATCAGCGACTTTAAACGTGGCAGACAAGTTAACTCGCAAGCTGACTTTGTCTTTGGTCAAAATTTCCTGACCCGCCACTTCTACGCTTTGGGCACGGGTTTCAACCACTTCAACAACGACTGACTGGTTGTAGTTCCAAAAACCGTATTTACCGGCTTTCAAAGTTTTAACCAATTGACCATCGATGAACAACAAACCCACTTGTTGGTTAACCACTTCTTTGATTACCAAACCAGTAGCCAACACCGAAGCTTTGGCGGCTTTGGCCAACACATTCATGTCTTTGGCAGACACTTCGACCTGCTCGTTGACATTGATGCGTCTCACTTCGACCTGAGTTGCGGTGTTCCAAAACCATTTTTCAGCTTGAGGTCTGATCAAATCAGTGAACTGACCGTCAACATAGATCAAGACCACCTCATTTTCGTCGGTGTTGATCAC
>CAYGPU010000007.1:90228-171773 GCA_964352015.1 uncultured Marinicella sp. | reverse complement strand
GTGTAGATCCGGTGAATCAATGTACTTTTTGGGTGACAGTTGAATACATCGCTGCTACGGGTCAAGCCAATTGGGAGAACAGAATTTGTTCTTTCACTTTCCCTGACTGTGGAAACCCAATTTTCTTTTTGGAAACCAAAGCAAGTCAAAATATTGATGTGTGCTTACTCAATGGCGAGCCGTCTATCGAACTTGATTTATACGCCTTAAATGGGTTCAGTTCAAATGTAGACATGACTGCTTTCAGTGCTGAAGCTGCTACCTTAGATGTGAACTTTTCTGCCAGCAGCATTTCAACCTTCCCTGCCAGCACCACGGCTACATTCTTTGATTTGGATTTAGCTGAAACGTCGTCATTCAGTGTTGATATCTTGGCTGATTCTAGTAGTCCAGTGTTGAACCAAACCTTGACTTTGGACCTAACGGTTTCTCAAGACTTTCCTGCCACAACCACGCTTGTAATGCCTGCTGATAACAGTGTAGGACAGTCGGTTCGGCCGGTGTTGAGCTGGAGTGCAGCTGCAGACGCTTTGAGTTACAGCGTAGAAATCGCCACTGATGCGAATTTTACTGACATCATTGAAACAGCCTCTGTCAGTGGTACCAGTTATGTAACCTTAAATTCACTGGATGGTTCTACGGAATATTTCTGGCGCGTTACCTCGGTGAATAACTGCGGTACAGGTGTGGTTTCTGCAGTCTTTAGTTTCACCACTGGTGAGCCAGGGGCTTGTGTTGCACCTGCAATTGACAATGTGGTCTTTACAGACGATATTGAAGGTGATGTCAGTGACTGGAGTACCGCTGGTGGCACTGGCAACACATGGAACACATCTGGTGTCAGAGTGAACAGTGGTGTCAGTTCATTCCTGGCTGTAGACAGTCCAGTTGTTACTGACCAGTACTTGGTTTCACCTGAAATCGATTTACCCACTGGTCAATCGCCTTTGACCTTATCTTTTTGGAATTTCCAAAACATTGAAGCCAACATCGGTACAGGCAGTGAAGCCTGTTGGGATGGCGGTATTTTGGAAATATCAACCGATGGTGGGGTTAATTTCACCCAAGTAGATGGGTCTAAAATGCTGACAGACCCTTACAATGGTGGTGTGATTGCAGGTCCAAGTCCATTGTCTACTTTGGATGCTTGGTGTGCTGATGACATCATTCCCGCTTCAGGTGATCAAGAAGTTGTTTCAGTGGTCGAGTTAGATGACTATGCTGGTCAAACAGTTCGGTTCAGGTTCCGATTAGGCACTGACTCTGCTGCTGGTGATGAAGGTTGGTACATCGATGATGTGCAAGTCAAAGGTTGTTTAGAGCCTTAATTTAATCATCTAAAAATAAAAAAAGCCTGACTTTAATGTTGGGCTTTTTTTTGTTTTTTTCTCGGGCACTCATAGGCTGTCACCACCGAGAAAGGCCTGTCTTTTCAGATTAATTGAAAAAATAATTAAATTAGTTTGATGGAAAAATGGTTGGATTACGCTTTATAGGTTGATGACACAAAAATGTCATTGTGGTAGTTAAAAATTACCAAGCCAGCATTTTCATCAAGTGGGGGAAGATTTGAATGAGATGTGTTGATTAAAGAACCCATTGTCACAGACCAGATAATGGGTTTTTTTATGCCAAAAAAAAAGCGACAAAAAATTATTGGTTTTCCGCTGTCACATTGATGGCAAGCACAGACTCACCATCTGCTTGAACATGAAACACCAGTGGCCGACAACAGACATAGCAATCCTCAACATATTCCTGCTCATCCACAGAACAGTCTATGATTGCCTCAAATGTTTCCCAACAACATGGACACTGAACGTGTTTGCTTTCAAGGCCGTTCATGTTATTGATGCCAATAAATGATTCATGACTTTGCACACTCAAAAAATAATAACTTAAATTTTATAATGACAGTCATTAAATTGATGTGTAAGTTTGTAACTTTTTAACTGCCACCCCGTTTTCAATCATAATATACAGACATAAATAGGATAAATCATGAAAAAATTAGCTCTCTTCAGTGCCATCAGCCTGATTTCTTTATCGGCCATTTCAGGCAATAACATGAAATTTGATCGTTTTTTAGAAATGTCTACCGATCGCTTATCTGCAGTAGAATTTGATGTGGGCGCAGGCTCTTTAGACATCGTGGGAACCACGGGCAACCAAATCAGAATCAATGCCACCATCGAGTCAGATGATTTTCGTGATATGTCAGATTTGATTGAAGCTTTTGAGAATAAAATGCTGTTCTCAATTGAGCGTCAAAGTGAATACGCCATGGTTTATGCTAAATCTAAAGAAAAAATGAACTGGGGCAAGTCAAAAAACATCATGATTCACCTGCAAGTTGAAGTGCCTCGTGGTATGGATTTGGTGATTGATGATGGTTCGGGACCTATGAGCATTGAAAACATCGATGGCGAATTGAAAATTGATGATGGTTCGGGCCCCATCACCCTCAGAGACATTGGCAATGACGTACAAATAGATGATGGCTCTGGTCCGATTATGATTACAGACGTCAATGGTGACTTGAGTATAGACGATGGATCGGGCTCGATTGAGTTAAAAAACATCACTGGCAGCGTTGAGATTGAAGATGGCTCAGGTGGCATCTCAGCCAAAGATGTGGGTGGAGATTTTAAAGTTGATGACGGTTCAGGTGATATCGTGGTTAAATCATTGGCTGGTGAGTTTAAATTGGTTGATGATGGGTCAGGTTCTATCAAAGTCAATGGTGAGCGCTGGGGCAAAAATAAGTAGCTAAACCCGATAGAAACGAATCTTAAAAGGCGTGTTGTATTCACGCCTTTTTTCATGCTTGTCATTTAAACTTAAGAATATCGAAGAAATAAGGTTTGAACTGTGAGTTTAGAAATCAATAAATTACTGTTGTTTTGTCTGTTGTTGTGTCTAGCTGGCGTCGATGTGATGGCAGAAAAAATGTCTTTTCAACGTCAATTGTTACTGCCTGCCGAAGGATTGAAGTCGCTTGAAATAATTAAAGGTTCGGGCACAATGCAAGTGCTTGGTGGTGAAGGTGATCAGATCACTGTTGATGCTACGGTTGAATCAAGTGACTATGCCGAGATGGCAGAATTTGTTGAGGTTTTTGACACCCGTGTGTTGTTTTACCTTAAAAATGAAGCTGAAAAATCGCAGCTCATGGCCAAACCCAGAAAGTCAATGTACAACACCCCCAACATCCGAATCAACTTGATAGTCAAGTTACCCCGAAAGCTGAACTTGATGATTGATGATGGCTATGGCCCGCTGAGTATAGAAAACATATCAGGTACTTTACAGGTAGACAATGAAGCTGGATCATTAAAAATAAGCCGGATTAACAACGATGTTTTCATTGAAGACGGTGATGGATCCATGACAGTTTCAGATGTCAACGGTCAAGTTAACATCGAAGACAAAGGCGGGTCTGTTGATGCCACAGCTATCAATGGTAATTTAACCCTAGATGATGGTTCAGGAGATGTGGTTGTTGAAGGTTTGAATGGCCAGTTTGTGTTGTTGGATAATGGCTCCGGGACAATTTTGATCAATGGTGAGGCTTGGGATAAAAAATAACCTCAGATTAATTACCTTCAGCGCACTTCGATGTGCCTGATTAAACCATCAACCACCACCACCCTTTCAACACCTGTATGTTCACTGGTTTTTCCATCAGCACCGCTGCGCTTACATGTGAAATGAACTTCACAGATATGTTCACTTAAGGTAGCAATCGAATCAATCTGCCATTTCAAGCTTTGATGGGATTTAAAAAAACCTTCCATCATTGCCATGATGTCAGTGATGCCATAGTACAAGCCGGTATTGGCAGAACTGTAAGTTGCTTCAGGGATGATTAGGGCTTGAATGGCTGATAAATCTCCGCGGTTGGATAACTCAAAGTACAGCTGAGTGATTGATTGGGTGTCGTTTTTGATTTCTTTCATGCTGTTATTTTGGCATACCAGTCGTGAAAAAAAGCCCGCTACAGTGAACGGGCTTTTACGGATTAAAAGACTTCAAGCCATCAGCCGAAGATGGCTTTCAGGATAAAGAAGAAAATAATCGACAAACTGGCGCCGGCTGGGATGGTGATGACCCATGAAGCGAAAATGTTGCGCACCACTTTCAAATCAATGGCTGATATACCACGCGCCATACCGACACCCAATACCGCGCCTACCAGGGTTTGGGTGGTAGAAATGGGCATACCTGTTCCAGAAGCCACCACAATGGTGGTGGAAGCTGCCAGCTCAGCTGCGAAACCACGTGAAGGTGTCAGGTGGGTGATTTTCTGTCCTACGGTTCTGATCACGCGCACACCATAAGTGGCCAAGCCAATGACTATTCCAATGCCACCCAAGAGAAGAATCCAAGTCTGAACGCCAGACTCAGCCGCCACAATACCCGTGTGCGCAGTAGAAACGATGGCCGCAACTGGACCTACTGCATTGGCCACATCGTTAGAGCCATGGGCAAAAGCCAGGCCTGAAGCTGTGATCACCATCAATACCGCAAACACGCGTTCCACGGTATAAAAGTGGAAGTCTTTTTCTTTTTTCTTGTCGACCTTGATCTTAGAGATGAAGTAGGCGCCAACCAAAGCCACCAAAACTCCAGAAATAGAAGCATAGGTGTAGGCTTGAGGATCAGATAATTCCAGTCCCACATGTTTCAAGCCTTTTTTGATGGTCACTAAGGTCAACACAAAGGCAGTGATGAACATATAAAAGGGAACATACCGTTTAGCCTTCTCCAGTGGATTATCCTGTTTCAAAATCAAGTGATGAACGGTTTGGAAAATCATAAAAGCTAAAATACCGGCAATCACTGGGGTGATGATCCAACTCATAACAATGTCACCAACTTTGCCCCATTTAATCGCTTCAGTGCCGATGCCAACGGCAGCAAAACCGACCACAGCGCCAACAATTGAGTGGGTGGTTGAAACTGGCCAACCTTTTCTCGAGGCCAAAAGCAACCAGCACCCTGCCGCCAATAAAGAGGCCAACATACCAAATATCAACAGTTCAGGATTACCAGCTATGGAATCCGAATCAATGATGCCTTTGCGAATGGTAGAGGTCACGGCCCCGCCGGCTAAAACAGCGCCAGCAAACTCAAAAATAGCGGCGATGATGATGGCTTGTTTGATGGTTATGGCTTTTGAGCCAACCGATGTGGCCATGGCGTTGGCCACGTCGTTGGCGCCGATACCCCAAGCCATGAAGCCACCGAATACAGCGGCTAAAATAATGTAAGTTAATTCATATTCCATGTGTTTCCCCTTTTTATTTTGCTAACAACAATTCTAGGCGTCGTCCAATGCGTTCTGCTTGGTCAGCCACATCACCCGTCATATCAATTAATCTGTATAAAAACATCACCTCAACCGGTGGTAAGTCATTTTCCATCGAGAACACACTGGCTTGCATGCCGTATTGCATGCCATCGGTCTCAGTTTCGATTCTGTCTAATTTCGCAATCAACTTTTCTACTATTTTGACTTCAGCGCCACGAAAACCTGTGGTATAGAGTTCATCCAATTCATTGACGCTTTGTTTGGCTTTCTTAGCGGCATCAACACAACGTTCAACAAACTCTAAAAATTGGTCAAATAAACTGGCAGGGATTTGTAGTTTTCGTACTTGTACCATGTTTGATATCTTTTTACTGAGGTTCGCCACTTTGTCTTGAACCAAAACCAGCTCAAGAAGGTCTTGTCTGGGTACTGGCATAAATAAGCTCTTGGGTAAATTCGCTCTGATGTCATTTTTCATGTCATCGGCTTCATTTTCCAGGTGTTTGATTTGTTCAGCTATTTCATCCACTTTAAGCCAATCATTTAAGTTGGCAGCTTTAAATAAATCGGGTAGTAAGGTGGCTGCTTGGTATGCCGTTTTAATGTGTTCTTGTAAAGGTTCAACTGGAGACCTGCCCAGCATGTCGGAGATGATGTTACCCATAAAATGACCGATTGAAATTAATTGGCTGATATTATACCTGTCTGAACCACAGAAGTCGGGCAAAAAACCCTGTGATGTCATCATTTGTTCATCAAAATGTCACATAAGCATAAGATGGGCGCTTTAAAATGAGTTTTTTGCTGGCAATATTGATGATTGATTTACAAAAAAGTTTGGCTGATCATTACCCACAATTGGCTCCTAAGTTATCCAAGTATGACAAACTGTTTAAGCTATTGGAAAAATTCTTACACACCGAAGAAATCAACACTTTCATCGCTAAAAATCAACACCTGAAAAATTTTTCTTTTTTAGATGCCATCCTCAAAGAGTTTGAGTTTGGTTACAAAATTTCTAACCAGCACCAAGCCAAGATCCCAGCCGAAGGTCGGTTGATGATTATCGCCAACCACCCCATAGGCTCGCTCGATGGTTTGGCTTTGATGCGCATGATTTATGACATCAGGCCCGATGTAAAAATCATTGCAACGCCTTTACTGTCAGCCATAGAACCCATCAAAGATTTGTTCTTACCTGTAGATAACATCAGTCAAACAGCCAGTCACCGCCACAACATAGTCAATATCAACGCGGCTTTGCAACAAGAACAAGCGGTGATTATTTTTCCGGCTGGTGAAGTCTCACGAATCACCCCCAAGGGTGTCAAAGATGGGCCTTGGAAATCAGGTTTTATCAAGCTTGCTGAACGCAACCAGGCACCGATTTTACCGGTTTTAATAGCGTCTCGAAACTCTTCGATGTTTTATGCAGCTTCAATGATTTACAAGCCCTTAAGCACCCTGATGTTGATTCATGAAATGTACAAACAAAAGCACAATGTGATTGAAATCATCACTGGTGACCTGGTTGAACCAGTCAACTGGCAACAACTGGGCTTAAAGCGCAAAGCATTGGCGAAGAAGTTTAAAAAACATGTGTTTAGTTTGCGTAAAAATCGCACGCAATTCAAAACCACGGCATCCATTGCTCACCCAATCCAAAGCCGCAGGTTGCACGCTGAAATAAAACAACTACAGGCCATTGGTGAGACGCAAGATGGTATGCAGATTTTTTTGATGGACTATCAACCAGATTCGTTGTTGATTCAAGAAATTGGCCGCTTACGCGAACTGTCATTCAGGATGGTTAAGGAAGGCTCGGGCGCAAAGGTTGATTTAGATGGTTATGACGTGTATTACAAACACCTGTTATTGTGGAACAAACGGGAGTTGGAAATTGTCGGCGCCTACCGACTGGGGTTTTGTGGGCAGGTGGTTCAGCAGTATGGTTTGTCAGGCTTATATTGCTCAAGCTTGTATCAGTTTGATGCCGCATTCCAAACCCAAGCAGATGTCACACTGGAATTAGGGCGCAGTTTTGTACAGCCTAAATATTGGGGACTGCGTGGCTTGGAATACCTGTGGTATGGTATCGGCGCGGTGTTGCGCAGACACCCAGAAATTAAATATTTATTTGGTGCTGTTTCGGTGCCAGGCAATTACCCAGCTGAAATTTTAAACCAAATGATTGCGCATTATGCGCAGCACTACCCGAGGCCTAAAAGTGCACCCACTGTGCTGGCTCACCAGCCTTTTAAGTATGACAAAAACATCCTTGAAATTGAGCAAAAAGCTGCCCAGAAAAAGTTGTTAAAGGCGCTAAAAAGTGCAGGTGTGAAGTTGCCAGTCTTATTTAAACAATACACAGATTTATGCCAACCAGGTGGGGTCGGGTTCATTGACTTTGCTGTTGACCCTAACTTCAATAACTGTGTCGATGGGTTGATTTGGCTGGAGTTAGCACAAATGAAAGCACAGAAAAAAGCCAAATACATTGATCGGCCTTTCCAATCCGAAAATCAGTCTGCTGGTTGAATTTCGCTGTTGGCTCTGTGGTGTTTGACTTCCTCAACTATGAACACAGAAGCGGCAATAAAGCACAGTCCGGAAAATGCCAATGCGGCCATTCCAAGGCGTTGTTTTGTCCCTGATTGCTTGGTCTTTGGCAGCACGTCAACCTGAAGTTGGTGGTCTAATAAATCTTCAAACAGCTGAATTTGTTTTACCAACAAAGTCACCTTGCCATTGTTTTGTGACTGGGCATCCTTCAAGGCTAGGTTGCGATAATCTGCGTCATGTAGAAGGCGGTGGAAATTTTGATGTGTGCTTGAAACCAAACTGAACTCTCGCAATAAATTAATCAATTGAGTTTGATACATTACTTTCTCTGAATCATTCAATGGGCTTCAGTTTATAGCTGTCAGGTTAAAAGTTTGTGGCGATTGGATTAAGTTTGAATGACAGCGATAGCCGATGACTTTGGTTGGCGGTTGATGAGCATCGAAGTCTATCAATATCTGAGGAATCCTGCTCAGATGTGTTTGCCAATCTGAAATGGCCGGCTTGCAATCAAAAATTCATGATCAGTTGCAGGCAGAGTTGTGCCAGGCCAAAACCCATCAACGCACCAACCAAAATGTCAGAGGGATAATGAACCCCGAGCATAACCCGAGAAAACCCCACAGCGGAGGCCAAAAGAAACAATGGAATCCACATCACAGATACCAAGGTGGCTGTTATGGTTGTAAACAGAAATGCTGCGGAGGTGTGTCCGGATGGAAAGCTGAATTGATCGCTAGGGGTGATGTGGTTTTTGATGGCCATCATGCGAAACGGACGAGCTCTTTTCAAACAATTTTTCAGCAGGTAATAACAGGGTCTTTCGATCGCAAAAGCCAACAAAAGTCCCCAAAAATACCAGTGATAGAAACCATTGATGCTGATTGAAAGCACCCCCATTAATAGGTAAAACCAGCCATCACCCAATGTCGAGATGCGACGACTGACAGGAAGTAATTGGTGATAGCGTCTGGCTGAAAATAACTTATCAATCAGTGATGTATCAATGGATTGGATATAATCTAAAGGCTTCATAAGCTTCGCAACTGTTTCTGATGAGCAGATTTTATGGCAACCACATGACAGCGTTGTCATGTTTGAATGAAAATTGAGTGACAAGTCTCGCTCACCTTAACTTGGGTTTAAAACACCGCCACCAGCTGTGGAAAGTAAAATAACAACACCAGCATCAACAGCTGAAGCACGATAAAGGGCATCACGCCTCGGTACAAATCGCGGGATTTGATGTCACTGACGCCACGCAAATAGAACAGCGCAAAGCCAAACGGCGGGGTCAAGAAGGAGGTTTGTAAATTGATTGCAATCATGATGCCCAACCACACTGGGTCATAACCCATCATTAAAGTATGGTTTACTTTTAAACCATAATTATTGTTTAACATCAGAAGGTTAGATGCGTTGATTAGCCGACTTTTTCCTTGGATTACCTGTGAATTTTGACACCTTTTTAATCACTAGGTTATAGGATAAGAAATCAATTTATAGGAGATTAATATGCACATTAGATTAAAAACCCTTGCCTTAGTGATGCTGATTTTAGTACCAACTTTTGGTTTTGCTCAGCAATTCGCCTTTGATATTGGAACAGCTAATTGGGTTGGTAATTTTCCAGGACCTGGAACCTACACCAATTCTATCAGCGGTATACAAGTAACTGGGACTGCGGACAGGATCATTGATCCCAATGTTGAACCGACTGCTGTATTCAGTGGCAATGACAGTCCTGCAGTGGCAAGAAATTTCAGCTACAACTTTCCCCCAGGTTCAACAGTATCAATCGATTTTTTTCAATTAACCAACAACTCTTCAAACTTACCTGAATCTGTAGGCAATTTCAGCATTGCGCCAAGTCAAACAAACATCGGTAATGGACACAGTTTAATCGGCACTGATTTGCGTCTGGAAGGATCATCCTCAGCCACCATCAATACAGTAAGCACATTGACTTGGAACAATATTGACTCATTATCATTTGACATCGCATCCAATGGGAATGTGGCATTCGTTGGTCACCGGAATTTAGTGGTCAGTGGCATCCAACCAGCAGCGCAAAGTGTACCGAGTTTATCAAGTTGGTCAATTGCTATCTTGTTGCTGACTTTCGGTTTTGTATTGATCAGACATCAAAAGGCAGCGAGTCAGGAGTCACTATGAGAAATAAAACAGACTTAAAAACAATTATTATTTTAGGAATCATGAGCATGAGCATACAGTCAGTGAGCGCAGCAGCGTTAAAACCCAGTCAGCTAAATAGCTTGAATAGTGTGATGAATAAAGTCAATGAAACTGAACAATGGGTTATTCAAGAATTTGTAACAGATGATGTAGAAGCAATAAAAGCCAGAATTAGGGAATTAACCCGGGCACAAAAAAGTTTGGCAAGGATGGCCAAGTCATTGCAAAGACTTCCTGATAACACAGATGTGGAGGCAGGTTTAAAAACCATCGAAATGCTGGATGGCTTGGTCGCAAAACAGCTACAAAGCATTCAGGACAAACAGGCCAGCCTAGCATCAAACCAAGTTGCTGAACAAGCAAGTTTTCAGGCCATGCTTGCTTCAAGCAAGACGCAGTCTGACATCGCCAGAATGGAAGAGCTGACGACATCATTTCGTGTTTTGGCTGTTTACTTGTCCTCTTCAGAGGGTCATTTAACCCACTCAATATATAAAAGCTTAAACCAAGAGTCTATCAATGAAGCCATTGAGTTGCTTAAAAAAGCCGATGACATGGTGATTGAATCGAACCAGTTGAATAAACAATACGTTCAATACACCCTTCAATCGGGTGCAGTTTCCTTGTCATCTAAGTTAAGGGATTTAATGACCAACCAACAACGATACCAAGCCATTAAACCAGAATTTATTGAACTGTTTCCAGCCGTTCAAATCAGTGCGGTTCAGGTATTAAAAAACCAACTGGATGAAATCATGAAGACGCACTACAACAGGGACATGTTCAGTGAAAACAGTTCAAACAAAACTGCCATTCAACTGGACAAGGCCAGGGTTCTGGTGCAGGCCAGTGTGTTTGCAGCTGTGGTTGGTTCTAAAGCGGCTGAAGTGATTAAAATGAAGGATGACAGCATGGCATATTGGGAGCAAGTAAAAAATGAAACTGATTATGACATCTACTTAAAAAGCAAAGAAGACCAACACAATAAAAGCTGGTTGACCGATGACGCTAGCACTAAAAACAAATGAGGAACTAACAATGAAAAATATATTTAGAGCAATTTTAATCATGGCTGCGCTTTTATGTGGGGTGGTCCATGCCAATGGCAGTTTAGTGACTTTAGGCGCTGGGTCAGATTGTACCTATGACACTTTACAAGGAGACACCTTACAAGATGTCTTAAACTTAACACCCAGTGAAGTTAGACTGGTGAACAATGTCAGTTATGTGGGTCAGTTTGTGGCAACTGCCGGGGTTAAGCTTCGAGGTGGTTATGCCAGTTGTGCTGATGCTGCGAATGATACGCAAGGAAATAACAATGCTGTTTTAGATGGTAATTTCCAGGGCATCACCTTGACCCTGTTGATAAGCGGTGCTTATGAATTGGAAAAAATAAGCATCATCAACGGTTCAAACCCAACTGACCGAGGTGGCGGGTTGCTGCTGTCAGGCATGGACATGTCGGTGTTGCTTGATCAGGTGACTGTGGAAAACAATGAAGCCAATTATGGCGGCGGGATTTTTAAGGGGTCCAATTTAAACGTATTATTGGTTATTAAAGACTCAGTCATTAAGGGTAATTATGCCGGTTTCACGGCTGGATTGGGCGGTGGTATGTACTTCGATTTAGGCGGCGAATTAGTGGTCTATGGTGACACCCAAATAACTGAAAACGAAGCAATCAGTGGCGGTGGTGGCGTCTATTTAGATGATGCTGTGGCGACATTTGTGGGCGGTATCAATGCTTCCATCAACTCAGGAATTTCTTTCAATAAATCCGCTTCCTATGCCGGTGGCTTGTATGCCCGTGGCTCAACGGTTCATATCACCGGTGGGGTGGTGGATATACCGGGCATAGGTTTAATTGGTGAGGCTGGTAAAAATTTCAATGTGTTTTTGAATGAATCTGTTGGTTCAGGTGGCGGCTTGTATTTTGATTTAGCCAGTAACGCCACTTTAGAAGCGGTTTCTATTGTTTCGAACAAGAGTACCAGTAACCATGGAGGCGGTATGATGGTCAATAATAATTCAGCACTGAGTATGGGCCGTCCTGAAAATTCAGGGTGCCAAATTACCACCTCATTGGGGTGTAATTTCTTTGCACAAAACACCGCTAACTTGCAAGGAGGGGGGCTTTATGTTTGGGCTGGGGCCCAAGTGAATCTCCAGTCAGTTAATTTCAACAACAACCGTGCCAATGCAGCCACTGCAGCATTTGTTACAGGAGCGGGTTCCAAGTTAATTATCAATGCCAGCGTATTTCATGACAATGGCAATTTAGGTGCAGGTGGTTTTAATGATCAGCATGTGATGCGTGTTACCAGTTCAGCAGAATTAGAGATCACCCACAGCACAGCTGTAAAAAACAGGGCAACACTTGGATTCATAGTAAACTCGAGCGCCACATTTAAGGCTTTCAACAATTACTTTTTCAACCATCAGACCGGGCCGTGGTTACTCAATGGCGGTACTGCCCAATCTGATTACTTGTGTCAACTTGTGGACTCGAACAACAATATAGCAGATGCAGCCAACTATTTATCGCTCACTACTTTAAGTGCAAATGATGCTGCCTTTTTCGTTGATGAAGCCAACAATGATTACCACCTGTCTGACAGTTCTGTGCTGTTGGATTACACCGGCACCAATTGTCCAGTTAATTCACAAGTGGATGGTAATTTGAGTGATATTGATGGCGATCCCAGAACGCCACTTTCAGCAGATTTAGGGGCCGATGAGAACCTCAGTAATGACATTATATTTGTTGATGGGTTTGAATAAATATTGATTAAATAAGTGCAAACTATTTGACCTGAGCCAGTGCTGACATGGTACTGGCTCGTTGTGTGAACCCCAAGCCACAACCCTGGTTTTGGGGTTTTTTGGCTACTCTTTAGTTTAATCCTGTGGCTCGACAGCGCAAGACCTGTTTGACCATTTCTGTTTTAAGGTTCAGCTGTTGGCGGTCGTTGATGCTTAACTGACAGTTGGAAAGAATGTAATGAGCCGTTTTAACCACTTGTCGCCAACGTGGGTTTTCTGGAATTTTATTGATGTCAGAATACCTGTCCATGGTTCTGGTTCGAAGATGTCCCTCTTCGATACCGACCAACCACAGACCACTTTCCTCTGCCAGTTCAATGCGCCCTTTGTTGGTGGAGGTTTGCCAAGTTTCCACACAAGTGATCATAAGGTCTACCAACTGTGCTTTGAATTCCGACTGGGTGGTTCCTGCGGTGATTGGTGACTCCACCTTGTTGATTGCTTTCATGGCCAATGTGACTTGGTTTAATTGGGCTGATTTGTGAATCGGAAAATCTCTTGAATTTACAACAAAATCTGCTAGTTGGAGTTTAAATTCGGAGTATTTACGAATGCACTCGGCATGTTTTAAACTTTGGGAGTTCTGTTTCTCTTGGCTGAGTAAAAGACAGACCAGCATGTCATCTAAATAAGCCATTTGATGAACCCAAATCCCGTCAGCTTCAGAAGTGTCCAAATCCAAAAGTAAATCTGACTCAAGCTTCTCTTCTTGGTTCAGGTTGGGCAGCACCATTTGCCAGATTTTTGGAAAGTTTTGTTGCATTTTTGCACTGTTATCAACAAGCGCTACATCGTTCGCATGGTGGTGTATGAACCCTGTGGAGTCAAAACAAATAAAGCGCTCCGTTAGACCACTGAACAGTTGTTTTATTTTGTCTTTATCTACTGACAACATATTCAATTGGTTGTGATGAGCTGCCTGGTCAGTCTGTATGTCTTTTTTTAATTTTCCTTTACGCTTCAATAAGTACAGCAAGTAAGCAATGAAACTGATCAGCAACAACCCAATCATGGTAAAAATTAACAGTTGTTTGCTGGTATTTAACTCAGCAATGCGATGTTCTCTCTCTAGTTTAGCCAACGCCCTTTGCTTTTGTCCCAGTTCAATTTCGGCCAATAAAATACCCCGTGATTTATTGAATTTTGATTTCAAAAGTTCAGCTTTGATTGCTTGTAACTGTTCTAAACTATCAATAGACTGTGTTAGTCTGCCGGTCGCTTTGTATATTTGCGCTAACTGTTCCAAAAGTTTAACTTCCATATCTAGGTTCATTTTGCTGCGTGCTTGACTCAGACCAATGATGGCAATTTGTTCTGCTTGTTGCCAGTTGGCAGCGAGCATATTGACTGTTACACGATTGATTTTGAGCTCCAAATTGTCTTGGCTTTCGAGGGTAGATTCTATGTCTTGTGCTTGCTCAAGCACATCAATTGCCTGCTTGATTTTACTGTCTTCAATGTACATCTTTCCCAAGGCAGATAAGACATTCACTTGCTGCCCCTTCAGCTCATATTGCTGATAAATCTGTAGGGCTTTGTTGAGGTTGCTGAGCGCTTCATTCTTGGCGCCAGAGGCGTTTTGAACGATGGCTATACTGAGGTATATTTTGGCAATATAAACATCGTATAAGTCTTTATTCTTGGGGTCAAATTGGATGCTTTTTTCATGCAGTTTTAAAGATTGGTTGAAATAATCAAGTGCTTTTTCAGGTTGTTCCAGACTTAAATAAATTTCTGCAATGTTGGATAGCGACAGTGCCGCATTCTTGTGATTTTCAAGCTTATATTGGATGTCTAAACTTTTTTGTAACCATTCGAGTGCCTCTTGGTATTTAAACATCACAGAATTCAGGGCGCCCAAGTCATTGTAACTGAGTGCAATCAATTGACTTTCACCCATGATTTTAGCCACTTCCATGGCTTGTTCGTAGTAGGGCAAAGCATTCATGTATTCTTCTTTGTTAAAGAACAACAAGCCTTTTGCCCTCAACCAATTGTAGCGATACCGTCCATTCTGCAATATTTTAGGGTTTTTGTTTAAAGCCAGATCAAGGGTTTTATTGGCTTCAATGAATTGGCTGTTTGTGATTAAAAAGTTGGCTTGCGAAATGTAAACCTTTGACTGATCATCTTTTGATATGTTTTCAACAGCCAATGCTTGTTGGCAGATTTCTAATGTCAATGGATTGGTCTGTCTGGATGCAGACATACAGTCATCCAAAGGGTTGGCTTTGGTATGCAGGCAACAGAGCAAAATTAACAACAAAAAAGCAGCTTTTTTCATGCTAAATATCATAGGTGAGTTGTGTCTGGGCATCAAGACTTGTTACCTCAGCATGGTAGATATATCTACACAGTTCACAAAATTAAAAGCCAAACTTTGGCTTCAAACTCAGCCCTAACAGGCCTATACGCTGCCTGCATAGATGTGGTTAAATTAATTCTACCAACTGGGGAAACAAGAACAACAACACCAACATCAACAGCTGAAGCACGATAAAGGGCATCACGCCTCGGTACAAATCGCGGGATTTGATGTCACTGACCCCACGCAAGTAGAATAAAGCGAAGCCAAAAGGTGGGGTTAAAAACGAGGTCTGTAAGTTAATCGCAATCATGATACCCAACCACACCGGGTCATAACCCATCATCAATAAAATGGGACCGACGATTGGAATCACCACAAAAGTGATTTCAATGAAGTCCAGAATAAAGCCCAACAAAAACAACATCAACATCACCAATAACAGCGCCATTAATTCACCACCCGGTAAATGGGTGAGAAAATGTTGTACCGCCTCGTCACCATGAAAGCCTTTGAACACCAAAGAAAATAAAGCGGCACCGATTAAAATCATGAACACCATGGCGGTGACTTTTACGGTTTCTTTGAGCGCGCCTCGCAGCATGACAAGGTTCAGTTGTTGGTTGAAAGCGGCCAATACCAAGGCGCCCACTGACCCTACTGAGGCCGCCTCGGTGGGTGTGGCCACACCTGTAATGATGGAGCCCAATACGATTAAAATCAATAACAAGGGGGGCAGTAAAGATTTAAGAATATCTGTGAGTTCAGGTTGGTGTTCAATTTGAATCGCTGGCAACGCATCAGGACGTCGCCACCTGACCCAAAATAAATACAAAGCGTAAAGTGCTACCAGCATCATGCCGGGAATCAAAGCGCCGATAAATAAATCTTGCACCGATACGGTTTTGGGATTAAAAATCTGTAGTTCTAATTGCGCTTGTTGGTAGGCATTGGACAACACGTCGCCTAAAAGCACCAACACAATCGACGGCGGGATGATCTGGCCCAAAGTACCGGATGCACAAATGGTACCCGCTGAAAGGGCGGGATCATAGCCATGCTTTTGCATCACCGGCATCGCCAACAAACCAAGGGTGACTACTGTGGCACCAACAATGCCGGTACTGGCTGCCAACAACATACCCACGATTAATAGCGCAAAGCCCAAACCACCCTTTTTGCTGCCCAGCAGAGCGGCCATATTTTGTAACAAAGATTCTGCCAGTTTGGCTTTTTCTAGCACCACACCCATGAACACGAAAACGGGTACAGCCATCAACGTGGCGTTGTTTAATATGCCATTGATGCGGTTAGGTAGGGCAGCAATAAAATCAGCATCAAACCAACCGGTTAAAAAGCCAATCAAAGCAAACCACAAAGAAACACCACCTAACGTGAAAGCCACTGGAAAGCCAGCCATCAATGCGCCGGTAACGCTGATGAATAACAACAAAGCCCACCAGGCTTCCATCAATCATGCCCTCTTTGTTTGAAGGCTTTGAATAAATCCATCAACACATAGCCCAACATCGAAACGGGCATCAACAACAACAAACTTTTGAACAAAAACACAGCCGGTAAACCACCGGTTTCACCGGAACCTTCTAAACGCAGCCAGGCTTCAATCACATAAGACCAACTGGACCAGGTGATAAAGCCCATCATAGGCACCAACAACAACAGCGTTCCGATTAAATTAACACGACGTTTTTTGCTGGCTGAAAAACCTTGGTAAAACACATCAACCCGCACATGTTTATCATGGTGCCAGGCATAAACCATGCCCATCATTAAGGCCAATGCATGACAGTAGATGGCCAACTCCTGAACCGGAATCCACACCACATTAAAGACATTGCGAGAAATCACTGTCAGGAAAGTAAACAACACCATGGCCAAAGTGATCCAACCCAAAAAGGCACCGTATTTCTCCATCCATATTTGCTTATTTTGGCTCATTTTACAGGCTGTTATTCAAAGCAGAGTTTCAATATTTAAATATGTTTGTCATCACAGCAGCTTAATCACTGCGCCAACCAAGCCACCTATCAACAGAATCTGAGCCGGTAAAAAACTCAGTATGAAGCCGATACCTCTGGATTTGGGATCTGCAATATAAGCTCTGGAATAAATCAGTCGACCGATAAAAAACACCACACCCAATCCAGCTGCTGTCAATTCGTGCACATAAATTGCAAACAAGAAAATGCCGGGAACAAACAACATCAATTGTTCTAAGGTGTTTTGTTGTACCCGGTAGTATCGCTCAAAAACCTCATGTCCAGTAACCGCTGGTGCATTAACGCCATATTTGGCGCGGGCACTACCAACCTGAAAGGCAAAGAACGCATACTGCAATAAAACCAGCACCAAAACAATCGCTACGTATTCCATATTCACTGACCTGATTTGAAAACATTGATTTTACATGATTTTGGGGCTGTTGAGGTTTCAAGTTTATCGGCATTGTCTGTAATCATTGAGTAAGCTTAACTCATAAAGCTCAGGCCAGTTAATAGGTCAGCCCATAAGGATTGAAAACGCCAGTAGCAAAGGTGTTAACAGTGCAGCAAGCACATTGGCCACCAGGTATTGTGGGTGTTGGCCAAGTGCTAAGGCGTGCTGTTTAGCTCCCCAATAAGCAAAGGCTGAACCCACTGCAGGGCTGATAGCCAGCACGCTCAAAAAAGGCAAAGATGACTTGAGAATCATGAGAAAAATCAGACCATAGGCGACAATCGCAAAGCTGGCATAGACGCGAACACTGGTGTTCACGCCATAGACTATAGGTAATGTTTTTCTGCCAACATTTGCATCGGCTTTTATGTCTGGGAATTGATTCAATAACAGCAGGTTGTTAACCAATAAAAACACCACCAAAGACAGCAACCATGCCTGTGGTGTGTATTCAGCGGCGATGACTGCATGGGTACCGACCACCATCACCACACCGAAGCCCAAACCGGGTGCAATTAAACACAACCAAGGCACGCGGTTGAGCCATTGAGTATAAGCAACAATCAGCACCAAACCCAACAAACCCATAGGCAAAACTTGGGGGCTGAATTGCAGTACAAAATAAATTCCGATGATGGCAGTGGCGGACAAAAAAATCCAAGCCAAAAGTAAAACCACTCGAGCCATGGCTGGGTTTTGCGGCAAAGCCCCGCTACCGCCACTGAACTTAGTTTTGTCAGTAATAAAATCCAGTCCACTTTTGAAGTCATGGTACTCATTCAGCATATTGACACTGATGTGGGCAAAAATAGCAGCCAGCAGTATCAGTGCCACAGTCCAAAAATGAAAGTGTGCACCGCTGCTCAAAGCAGTGCTTATGCCCAACAACACACAAATCGGTGACAACAGCAAAAAAGCTGGTCTTGTGGTTTTAAACACTGTTGTCAAGGACATGTTAAGGTTCTCTCATGATAAATGGGTTGAAATATAATTTATAATCAGCCCATGTTTAGCGTCTGGCTTACTTACTCTGCTGGCTATTTGGCTTCATCAACCATGGCAATCACTTGAGCCTCAACCTCTTTGGCAACCACCTGCAAAGCGGCGTCATCAGACAGTGATGAAAGCATGGGTTCGGGTTTAATCAGGCCTATTTTGGTTTGACCTGCTTCTGTATAGACCGATATACGACAAGGCAAAGCCATGTTTAAGCGCATGTCGGCTGACATCACTTTGGCGGCTTGGCTGGGATTGCACACTTCAAAAACTTTGCAGGCTTCAGTGAATGAGACCCCTTTGCTTCTGAGTGTTTCTCCCAGGTTGTGTACATGCAGCACACCAAAACCGTGTTTGGTGACGGCCGCTTCAAGGTCAGTTGACGCTTGCTCGAAGGATTTTTCAGTGGTAACGATGTAGTACATATTTGACTCCTGTATCAGTTGATTCTGATCTGTTTTTTTGAACTCAAGATGCTTTAAAATCCACCGACACTGAGTTTACACAATAGCGCAAACCGGTCTCTGATGGGCCGTCATTGAAGACATGTCCCAAGTGCCCTTCGCAGTTGGCACACACCACTTCAACCCGACGCATGCCATGAGATTCATCAATCACCTCTTTGATTTTACCGGCGGCAATTTCTTGGTCAAAACTGGGCCAACCACAGCCAGCATCAAATTTAGAACCGCTATCGAACAAGGCTTCACCGCAAGCTTTACAGGTATAGGTGCCATCTTTGAAATTAAGGTTATATTCACCGGTGTGTGGTCGTTCGGTGGCTTTGTTGACAATCACTTCATAACTGATTGGATCGAGTTTGTCTTTGACTTGTTTTTTTAGGTCATCTTTCATTCACTTACCTTATCATTTAAATAGCTAAAATAACGATGATATTTGAGAAATCAAGTAAGGGCTTTGATCTGAATCATTACTGCTGGCTGAATAAAATCACCGATTATAAATCAACTTATAATAAATTCGCATAGGGCACGAGTTAATGGTTTTTTTGTTCGGTGTTTCGGACCACATTCCTCAGCACAAAAAATGTAAGCAACAAATAAACAGCCGTGACCAAGTGTTTAATCACGACTTGATCTGCAGCCTGTGCCTGATAAGCAAGCAGTGCATCGGTAATTGGCATCACCAAGCCAAGCAAAGCGGTCCAGGCCAAAATTTTATAATTTTTAAAATAAAGCAGAATACCAATGATCCCAGCCACAAACAAAGTACGTGATGCATATATCTTCACCCAGTCTGCATCACCGACAACTTGTAAAACAGTACCCCTAAACAACGCGAATGCGGTAGGATCGACATAGGCGTAAACAGCATAAATCGCCTGCAAAATGGCCATCAATAAGGCCAAAACAAAGCCTAAATTCTCAAGACCCTTGCTTTTTTCATTTTTCATTAATTCGCCTCCAATTGTTGAAAATGACAGTATCAAAACAAACCCACATTATCGATTGATGACCAGACTATTTTATTTCAATATATAAAACAAACACGTTTTTTAGATTTGCCGCTGCATCATATTGGTCTTCTTGATGTTTAAAATTATTAAGCTTTTACAGCCATCAGGGATCAGTTTCAATTAAATTGAAACACAGAACAACGGCGTTAACGGGCCAAATATTTACCGACGATTTGCCCCATTTCTGCATCCAATACAAGTTGATCAGCCTTCATGTTTTCGACAAATTCTTGCATTCCAGCCAAGGCATCCTGGCGGCTGGGTTTGGCAACAAACCATGCGCCAGCCATCCATTTTCGTACTGCATCCCATTTTTCGCTCGATTTGATTTCCATTAAATGACGGTAGCGCTTACCTGTTTCAGGCACCCGTTTCCATGGCCAAAACACCCAACCACTGACCCCATAACTGGGGTCTTCGAACATTTCAATGACCGACTTAACCCAGGCGGCGGTGTGGGCGCCAATCTCACCATTCCAAATAGGTACATTGAGTTTTTTTGAGAGGTTGGTGAATTGTTTGTGCGACGCTTCCCCGATATCATCACCAAACAAATTATAAGTATGAAATGCCAGAGCTTGGTTACTGTCAAGCACCTTTTTGAACATCGAAAGATCATTGGAGGCTGCACCGGCACCGGAAAAGATCAACATGTGATTTTTATCCACTTTACGAATACCTTTTTGTATCCGAACATAAATATCGATTAATTGTTCACCCGGGGTAAACCAAGGCAGCTGTGGTTCATTGAGAAGGTCATATCCCACAATGATTGGCTGGTCCTTGTAACGATCAGCAATTGCAGACCACAGGTCAACGGTTCGTTGGATGTTTGCTTCATTGGCATAGAACCCTGAACCATCGGGATCATTAACAAACACCATAGACTGGCCACCGGGTGCTGAATGTAAATCAAGCACGACGTAGACTTGATAATCCTCACACCAGGCAATCAATTGATCAAGCAACTTCCAGCCAGATTCTTTGTAATGATGCGGTTGTGAGTCATCCTCCAAAATCGTATGATTGAATGGAACGCGCACAACATTGAAGCCCATCTGGGCGATCATTTCAATGTCGCGTTCAGTGATGAAAGTTTGATATACTTGATTTCGAAACTGCTGACTTGCTGCAGCACCCACCAATTCTTCAAGCTTTTGTTGCATCGCCGTTTCCGATTTCAGTCCAGCTCCCCAAAGGGTCCCATTCCACATCAGCCAGCCCTCTAACAAGACGCCTCTTAACTTAAGAGGATTTCCATTGCCATCCACAATTTCAGTTCCATTTTGATGCACCATTGGATTGGCCAACACCGAACCTGAGAGAGTAAACATCAGCACTATAATCATCCATATTGACTGAGTTGGGGCCACCATCAACAGCTGCAAAAAAGGCCGATGATTGGACCCTGCTGTCATGCCATTAAGTTTTCTGCGCAGTGTCATTGTTTTAACTCCAGATCAATTTTTCGGTCGTTCATCGGACCCAATTTTATTTTTACGTCATGCACAAGCTGAGTAAATGAAGGTGTGCTTAATTGACATCAACCAGCTGTTTCTTGTTTTTTTCATCTCAGCCCTCTGGCTGTTAGCAGTTATCAATCTTGCCAAATGACTCATAGAAATCATCAGTCACTGTTAACCGCAATGGGTATTTGCTCCAATTGTTGGCGATCCAACAGCCGCAGGTTAATTCCAATGGCTGATTCTGCGCTCACTTCAATGGCGGTGTAATGGGTGGTATACCCTCTCGTGGGGCAATGGTGCATCAGGTATTGGCCATCATCCCAACTGTAGGTTGCAGTTGGAACGTTTGTAGTCATGACTTGAACTTGATTAAATTTAAAGTCGGCCCACAAGGCTCCCAGGCGGTTACAGATGGGGCAGTTACAATCACGGACCGAAGTGGGAAATTGTTCAGTCATGAGGTTGACATTGCCACAATGGCAGCTGAGCTTAATCACCCCAAAACCCCATGAATCATGTCGTTGATAGACAGCCGTTTTGAGATTGAGCAACAGGGACAGATCATGTTTTGTTTCTCATGCATCACCTGATGATATTGTATCTGCCACCCGCTTGGCAACCTGATTCTAGTAATCTTGAGCGCGTCTTGATTCGATTTGCTTGGCTTTAATCGGTTCTTTGATTGGTTGTTTTCAATCCACGTTGGCAGGGATGCCCAATCAGATCAGGCCCAAATCATATGATATTTGGGCCTGCTGATTTAACAAATTGAATGTCAGTCGAAGGAATTTTGAAAAACGATATCTCCTTCAATACCCGCAGCTTCGAAAGCACCGCTGTCGCATGCAAGTTGACCATCACCATCACCATCTATATTGCGTGGGAAATTGCGTTGGTCCAAATTGGAACAATGTGCTGCAATGCCATTGTCTCGAGCCAGGCTGGTGAATCGAAGTGCATGGGTTTGTGTACCGCCGCCGTTGTTGGTCATTGGTAATAAACCAGACGAAACTTCACTGCGGTCTGAACTGCTTAAGTTAATGGCACAACCTGCCGTTTGCGCAATCAAATTACCACCCTCTGACACTATTGTGCCACCATCAACATAACAATCAGGGCCATTGACTGAGTGATTATCACCAAGCAAAGAGTTTCGTAATGTCACTTGTGCACCGTTTGCACTGACTATACCGCCACCACGAGTCGCCGTGTTTGAAGCCACCGTCACTTGTGTCAACACCAGCTCACCACCTGTTAAAAGCAAGCCGCCGCCATCGCCAGCAGATGATTGATTGGCCGAAATGGTGGTGTTCTTTAGTGTGCCTCCACCGGATGAAACGATACCTGAACCACCTGAAGCGCTGTTGGCGCTGAGGGTGGAGTTGCGTATGGTCAAACTGTTAGGTAAGGTGCTTTGGTTATAAATGGCACCACCGGAACCAATGGCGTCGTTGTTGCGAATGGTTGTATTGCGCAAAATCAGGCGGCCATTATTCTGGATCCTGATGCCAGCGCCATTGACGCCAGTTTCAACAGAGGTCAAGCCACCAATAACACTCAAGTTGTTCAGTTCTAAAACCGCACCTGGCCAAACATCGAATACCCGATCAATACCCGCGGCATCGATAAAAGTGTTTTCAGGACCATTACCTACAATCAATAAACTCTGCTCTATATCTAGATCACCATAACCTGAATCAGGAGAAACCGGACCGGTCAATGAGAGGCTAAAGATGGCATTACCCAGTGAAATTGAATCAATATTGGACTGATTGGCTTCCATGATCGCAGCCCTTAGATTACATTCGCCATTGGCACCTTCACAAACACCATCACCCAATGATTCATCGGCAGCATCAATTAACTCGCCAGCTGAATTGCCACCAATGATGAGGTCGGCATCAGTCACCAAAGGCGTTCTGATGATGTAAATGTTGTTGTCCGAAACATCGGCCTGGGTGGCAGTGATTTCGAACTGATTCAAGACCTCGGCTTTGTTGCCGGTGTTTGCAGGCACAATCAATGGAATAACTAAAGTGGTAGATTGTCCAGCAGCCAGACTGCCTAGTTGGCAACTGATGAATTGACCGTTGATGTCACATCCAGGAGGAGCTGCAGTGATGATGGCCGCATCCATTTGTGCCGTGAATGCTACGCCAGTGGCGGTTAAGCCGTTACCACTGCTGGGAGCCTGATTGGTTATGTTTACAGTGTAATCAGCAGACTGACCACGGATTAAAACATTGGGCCCACCCACTTCAGCAGTTAAATCAATCATATCCTCAACGTTCAAAGCCGCCTGTGAACAATTGACAATCGATTCGGCTGTGGCATTGCCAGCCTGATCAACTCGATCGGTGACACAAAACTCAACATCGTAGCTCCCCGTGTTTGAAAACACATGGGTGGCCAGCACCGTGCCATTACCGCTGGGGTTTGAAAATAAGATAGGCCCAGTTATTTGTCCCATCATGTTAATCTCACCTTGAGGTTGCAAAGGCGAACCATCGCCCCAGTTAACCACCAGTTGATGGCGTTCATCGACATCAGGATCGATGAGCGTGCCATCCAAGCGGATTTCAAACCCCCGTGCCACTGCAGTGGGCAAGTTGAACTCAACGACTGCTGGATCATTGACGTCAATGACTGTCACTGCAATGGTTTCAGCTGCTGATGTTTCGTTACCGTCAGTGGCGGTGAAGTCAAAACTGTCAGCACCCACATAATTGAGGTTTGAAGTATAAATGGCCTGATTACCTGACCAGCTCACTGAACCATGACTGGGTTGTCTGCTGATGTTGTATGACAAGCTATCCAGAGGGTCGGGATCGCTGCCATCCAAAATAATTGGTGTGGCTTGTTCTTCGAAGGCATCCACGCTGATACCAGGGGTCGCAAATGGCGGTCTGAAGTTGCGTGCCACTTCGATGTCAACTGGCGCAGGTGCACTCCTGATCATCTGTAAAGTGTCCGGATCATGCACCCCATCGGAGACGCTGAAACTGAAAGTGTCGATACAATCAGCGCTGAGCACACAAGCGAAGTCATTATTAGATTGATACAACAAGGTGGCAAAATCATCACCAATTTCCAAGAACGGTGAAGTTTGTGATATGTGCAATAAATTGGTCAATGGATCAACGATAAAAAAGTGACTGGAATTGACGGCAATGTCATGCGGTCGGCCAAAGTCGCCCAACACAAAACAATTGCCCTCACAAGCCGATTCGGCTTGTCCGGCAAAAAAGCCTTCTGGGGTAAAACGTTGGATGCGAAAATTCAAAAAATCAGTGACAAACAACACATCCTTGCTATCAATCGCTATGCCTCTGGCATCATTAAACTGCCCTGGTTGATCACCTGTGCTTCTGAGTCCACAAGTTTCATCGGTACAGCTGTAGCCTAACGAACGCTGGTTGCTGACATCGCACACCGCTTGATCACCTGGTGCCGTGTCTTCGGTACACCTGCCCATCCAACCAATCAGTTCACCCACCACAAAATCACCATTGTCATCAACAGTTGCTGGTGACACTTTATACACTCGGTGATACATTGAAATATACAGGTTATCTTGAGAGTCAATAGCCATATCAAAGTTGGTGCCTTGGTTGGGCGTTTTCAAAGCAAAATCAATGAACTCAGGTCTCAGTTCATTGCCACCATTTGAGCTGATACCTCGGTCTGAGCGTAAAGCATGCACGTCGCCCAGGTTATCCAGTACATACAGCACGCCTTGGCTGTCAATCACGGCACTTTGGGCATAATTAATACTGCCATCGAAGCCACTGTCTATAGCGGCTTGGTTTTGATCCGGTAAATTAAACAGGTCAAAGCGCAGCAAAGTATTGAGGTTGCTGTCCAGTTCCAAAACCTCACCATTACTGAGCTCGCCATCAGTGGTAAACAACCGTTCTGAATTGATGTTGATGTAAAAATCATTGGGTGAAGATTGACGGTCCTGAGCGGCAATAAACTGGCCTGCCGAATCAAATACAGCCAGGCGTGGGTTGAACTGCGGAGGCAAGTTTAAACCATCGCGACAATGCACATAGCCATTATCAATCACATAAGTGGTGCCATCATCCAACACTGAAAAATACTCTGGATTTCTGATGTGTTCAGCATGGTAAAAATCACCATTACCAGGCGGTCTGTTTTCACAAAATATTTCCCACTCTGAATCTGGCGTGGTGGCTTCTAAACGATAATCTTCAATAAAATAAGGGTACAAAGGTGCCACGAAAAAGCCGTTTTCAGGGTAGTCCTCAATAAAGAAATTCAATGGATCACCATCGGCGTCAGATCCTTCCACCCTGATTTCGGTAGGTTCAAATGAAATGGCATCTTGTTGATTCATACCCGTCAAGGCCAATGCATTGGGTTCAATATTTGAATTTTTGATGTTCACCGATTGGGTGGTTGAAGCTTGGTTGCCGGAGGCATCGGTGGCGGTCCATGTGATGACATGTAAGCCAGCACTCAAAGGAAATACAGCATCATTTTCAATCACCGGGTTGATGTCGACCAAATCAAACACCAATGGTTGACCCAGGTCTAAAGTCACTTGAGCGTCATTGGTCAATTCCACAATATCCATCGGTGGCTGAATAATCGGTGGTCGGGTATCAACCACTGAAATGTTTTGGGTTAGGGTGGTTTCATTGGGTAAGCCTTGGTAATTTGGGCCTAGATCAATGGCTTTCCAAGTCAAAGTGAATGATTGGTCATTGCCTGTTTGACTCACCGGCCAAAAAACCCGCAACGCATCATCAGGGTAATAAGCACCGAAATTAACAGCGCGTCCACAGGCATCAGACGTGGCATACATGCTTCTTAAAAAGCCATTAAAACGATTGGCAGACACCCCACCAATTTCATCCGCTTCAATCACCACGTTATCTATGAACAGGAGGTCTGCCGCATTGATGATGCCATCTCCATTGAAGTCAATGTTATTGACCTTACTGATCTCAGGCGCTTCGGTGTCATAAACCACCACATGTTGTTTTCGGTCTTCATAGTTGCCAAAGCGCCAGCCACCCAAGGCAATATCCCACACCGTTTCAGTGAATTGAAACAACAGATCCATGCCTAAATCTAACAGCGCTTTATTTTTGGTGCCTTTAGGGAATTTGGGTACTGGAATGTAGACCAAATCTAAAATACCCATGTTGACATCAAAGCGATAGTTGATGGTGTTGCGACCGACTGGCATATTGATTTTACGACCTTGAGAAAAAGGGCATTTATGCCCAGTGGAGCTGATGTCTCTGATGTCATTACAGCTTGAATATATGCCACCAGCAGCCAATTCGTCACCCAGCAAAGAAGACAGGCTCAATGTGTCCGTCATCGGTGGTAACAACCCAGTGAGCATATAAACCTCAACATCTGAGTTTTGGTGAATCACCTGTGGGGTGCCTAAATCACCCCAGTCATAGTCATATTCTATGGGAATACCGAATAAAGCTGTGAATCCTGAATGTATCCTTTCATGATCATAGGATTTATGACAGGCATCAAAAGTACCTGGTGCAGCCGCTGTGTTGTTTACCTGAGTCAGGATGTCAGCGGGAGCTAAGGCATAAGGTTTACAGTATTTAAGCCCTATATTGGCTGAATAGGCAGCTAAATCAAACCCCAGATCAAATGGTGGTGGTGCAAATAAAGCAGCACCGGTGCTGAATGAGTAAGCGGCCAACAAAGGAAATTGACAAATCAAGGCAGGCACATTGGCTGAAACATCGCGGTTTTTATTAATGCCACCATAAAAAGCACCAAAAAATTCATTGGTTCCATTACCAGTGGTTTCTCTGATTTCAACCCGATCAAAAGTACTTTCTGACCACACGCCAATAAACTGCGTTTGACTGTTGGTCTCAAACTCTAAAGTATCAATCAGTACATTATTGCGAAACAGTTTTAAACTAAAAGCTGAGTCCGCGCTGTCCTCTTCCATGTCAAAACCCAAAGAGGCGACTGCGAAATTAACCGCCACATTAAGGTTCTCAACGCCATTGATGGCCAGGTCAGGCCCTGGAAAACTACTGGTCCATTGGTTGAAGTTTAAGGAAGAACCTGAAGGGGTGCTTAAGGTGATGAAGTTGGATGTCAATTCGGTTGGACCCGAAAGGTTATTCGGGTAGGGTTCGCTGTACAATTTGCCACCTGTTAAGGCTAGAAACTGTGCTTTGTTGGTGTAAATTTCTGTGATGGACATGGCCACTGTGCTGCACAGTAAGCACCACACAGCCAAAACTGTTTTTAATTGTTTCATATTCATTACCCTCTGGTGTAAACCTTTTGTTTGTTTTGCATACCCCAGTAAGCGGAAAAAATGTGGCTTATGTTCCAAATAAATATATTTAATCTATAATATTCTTTATGAATGAGCCCAATCAATCAGTGACTGAGTTGCTACAAGCGGCTGAAAAAGGTGACATGATGTCGCACGATCAGTTGTTGCCATTGGTCTATGATGAACTGAAAAAATTGGCCAATCACCACATGCAAGGTGAATCAAAAGGTCACACTTGGAAAGCCACAGAGCTGGTGCATGAAGCTTTCATTAAATTGGTGGGTGCCGATGTTGAATGGGTGGATCGTAAACACTTTTGCTCCATTGCCAGTCGCGCCATGCGGCGTATTTTGGTCGATCACGCCCGCGCTAAAAATGCAGAAAAAAGAAGTGGTGGCCATTTGCAGGTGACACTGGCCACTGAAATACCCAACCAATCGATCCAAATTGATGACATTTTGGCATTAGACCGGGCGCTGACAAAACTGGCCGCAGTGGATTCCAGAAAAGCGCAAATTATCGAGCTGACATACTTTTCTGGCCTGCCACAGCAGGACATTATGGATTTACTGGATCTTTCTCGCACCACCGTTCACCGAGAATTGAAATTTTGTAAGGCTTGGTTGAAACGAGAATTGGGTAACCAAACATGAGTATTGAACGACAACAACGCATCGAACAGGTTTTTCACTTAGCCAGTGAGTTGCCTCAGATTGAACAGTATGAGTTTGTTAATCTCCAACTGCAAGATGACCCGCAAGCGATTCAGGAAGTGCTGGAATTATTGGCCATTGATGCCCAAGATTCTGTGGTTTTAGATCGCATACTAAACAGTCCGCAACAAGTCTCCAAAGCGGTGGTTCATGACCACCAATTAAATAGAGTGGGTGCTTATTTAATTGAAAAAGAAATCAGTCATGGCGGCATGGGTCGGGTATTTTTAGGCCGTCGAGATGATGAAGCTTATGAATCGTTGGTGGCGATTAAGTTGGTTCGGGTCGAGAAAAACAGTGAGTGGGCTGAAAAACGGTTTTTAGAAGAACGACAAATTCTGGCCAGATTAAATCACCCCAACATTGCGACATTGTTAGATGGTGGCACCACTGAACAAGGCCAGCCTTATGTGGTGATGCAATACATAGATGGTCAAGCCGTTAATAGCTATTGTCAAAACACCGACCTCAGTCTGAAACAGAAATTGTCGCTGTTCGTTAAAATTTGCCAGGCCATCAGTTATGCACACAAGAACCTAGTGATTCATCGTGACATCAAACCGGCCAATATTTTGGTTGACCAGCAAGGTGAACCGAAATTGCTTGATTTTGGCATTGCTAAAATCATCAGCGATGAACTCAATACCGGTGATGTCACCCAGATGGGTATCATGACACCATCTTATGCCAGCCCTGAACAGGTGCGTGGTGAGGTCATTTCTACCGCTTCAGACATTTATTCCTTGGGGGTGTTGTTGTATGAATTACTGGCTCAACAACCGCCATTTGATGTCGGTTCAGGATCGCCCGCCGAGATAGTTAAAGCGGTTTGTAATACCGAGCCCACCCGTCCCAGCGCCCAAGTGTCAGAACCGCATTTGGCAAAATCCTTACAAGGTGATTTGGATAACATCATCCTCAAAGCGATGCAAAAAGACCCGGCACAGCGCTATGGTTCGGCCGATGAGTTTATTGCTGATATTCAGCGTTACCTGTCAGGTCATGCGGTCATCGCAGCGGGTAATTCCAGTTGGTATAAAACGGGCAAGTTCATCCGCAGACACTGGCTAGGTATTTCAGCAGTCAGCGTGTTTTTACTGACCCTGGCCAGCTTAACCACCTTCTATACCTTGAAGTTGGCCACAGAACGTGATCGGGCCATACAAGCTGAAGCCGCTGCCACCGCGGCTCAATTGGAGGCTGAGCGGGAATCTAAAACAGCCAATAGGGTTTCAGAGTTTTTAACTGACATGTTTGCTGCCAATGACCCAAGTGCAGGTATTGGAGGTAAAGACATGAGTGCTCGCGAATTGTTAGACATTGGTTCAAAAACTATCAATGATTCGTTGGATGAAGAACCGCAAACCAAAGCACATTTATTAAGAACCATAGGTTTGGCATATTTTAATCTGGGTGAACAAGAACCTGGCATTATACACTTGCGTGAATCCTTGGCTTTACACCGGATTCATTCTGAACCCCCAGTTCAGGCAGAAGCCATCAACCGACTGGCTAATATTTTGCGCCAGGCTGATGAATACGATGAAGCGGTGAGTCTGTATCGGGAGGCTCTGGCTTTGCATGAATCATACTCTGATGAGCCAACTTGGGAATTGGCCGATGCCTACAATAATTTTGGATTATTGATTTATTATTTGGCCCAATACGGCGAAGCTGAAATGTACCTCAAAAAAGCCATCAAAACCCATCGAGCCGCTGCCGAAGTCAGAGATGACTCTGTTGACAGAGATCAATATGTTACTTCAGTTGGAATCAGTATGCACAACCTCAGTTTGATCCAGCGAGTCATGGGCAAGTACCAAGAAGCTGAAGCTATAGTCAAAGAGTCATTAGATATAAGAGCAGCAGAGTTAGGTGGTGAAGATTCGAATTCCTGGGCCATTTCTTTGCAACAGTTAGGTCGCATTCAAAACGACTTGGGCCGTTTCCAAGAAGCATTGACAGTCTTGGACAAAGCCATTGATAAGCATCGGGTGCACTACGAAGAAGATAACTCGAGAATGGGCACACTGTGGAGCAGGATAGCCAACAGTCACCATGCATTGGGAAATTATGATTTGGCCGAAAAATTCTATCTAAAAGCAATCAAAATTTTCAGCGACATACGAGGAATGGACTCATCATTGGTGGTTTATACTGAAACACAATACGGTTCTTTATTGCGACAAAATGGTCAGCTTCTCCAAGCCGAAAAAGCGTTGCGACACAGTTTGAAAGTCAATCAAGAAATGTATATTGCCTCCCATCCAAACACGGCACTCACAGCTACTGAATTGGCGGCAGTCTTAGCCGAATCAGGGCAGTTGTCAGAAGCCAGTAAACTCATTGAATCTGCGATCATGGGATATGAAAAACATTTCGATGAGACACACCCAGAATTGGCTTGGGCCAGATTGATAAAGAGCAAGATACTTCGCCATTCCAACCAATTAAAAGCAGCCAACCATCTGTTCGACCAAGTATTTGTAATCATCAACAAAAATCAAAGCCAAAACCCGATTCATTTTGCCCAAGCCAAATATGAACAATCGCTGTTGGCTGCCAGTGAGCAACAATGTGATCAATACCATCAGTATTTTGTGCAAGCCCAATCAACATTGAAGTCATTGAATTCAAGCCATGACTTGTTGGCAAATATGGCGCCTTCATTGTTATGTGAGTAAGCTTAAGCGAATGTGTTTGTGTGGAGTTGCAAGCTAAGCAGGTGATGGCTTGCTGCCCAAAATCAATAATTACCAATCAAGCATTGAATCAACAGGTCAATGTCTTCAGCTTCCAGCTCGCTGTTCAGGGTGATGCGCAAGCGGCATTGATTTTTGGGTACGGTGGGTGGCCTGATGGCAGTGGTGATGATGCCGCATTGTTTTAAATAGGCTGATTTTTCCAAAGCAGCGGCTTCGGTTTTCAGCAGGATGGGCTGAATGGCTGAGTCAGTGAACTTGGCTTGTTCAGCCAAACCATACTGTTCGCAACCTTGTTTAAACAAGTGTATCAATTCAAGAATTTTTTCTCGCCGCCAAGGTTCGCTTTGGATAATTTCCAAGGCTTTTAAAGTAGCGGCCACTACCGGCACCGGTAAGGCGGTGTTGTATTTATAGGTGCGGGCTTTTTGGATGAGGGTTTCAATCAGGGTATCTGATGCCGCTACATAAGCACCTGCCGTACCGAAAGCTTTACCGAAAGTGCCAGATAATATCGGCACTTCCGCTTCGCTCAATGTCATGGTATCTAAAACGCCACGACCTTTGTCACCCATCACCCCAACACCGTGACAATCATCCACCCACAGCATGGCGTTATAGGTGTGCGCACTCAAAGCAGCTGAAAATAAATCATGGCTGTCACCATCCATGCTGAACACACCTTCGGTGGCCCACAGTTTAAATCGATTGATGTCTTCCTTGAGCAGCTCTTCGGCTTTTTGATTGTTTAAATGAGGATAACGCTTGAGCTCTGCACTGGTGATTTGAGCGGCATCAATCAGTGAAGCATGGTTCAAGCGGTCTTGGATAAACCAATCACTGCGTTTTAACAAAGCCTGGGCGACACCCAAATTAGCCAGATAGCCAGATGAAAATAACACCACCCGTGGATAGCCCAGAAAGTCTGCCATGGCAAACTCAAGCTCTTGGTGCATTGAGGTGTAGCCTGACATCAGAGGCGAGCCGGTGGCACCAAAACCAAATTTACTGGCCGCATCATGCGCTGCCAGGATCACTGCTGGATGATTGGCCAAACCCAAATAATCATTGCTGTTGAAATTCAACATCTGCCGACCATCAATTGACACATAGCGACCGGCTTTTGAGGTGCGGGTCATGCGTTCACGGAACAGGTTTTCAGCTTTGAGTTTGTCTAATTGTTTTTCGAGCTGTTCTGGGTTCATGTGTTTGGTTGTTAATATTTCAGTATCTGGTTATTTTAGATTATATTCTATTATTAATTTAATCAGTGCGAGGGAGGTAAGTTATGTTTTATAGACTGAAACAATTTGACAGCCTTCAACGTGGCCATCGCTTGAGAAATTTTTGACGAGGTGGTTTTGGATTTTCTTTATCACTTGATAATTATTGATTAATGCATTTTTAGATAAGGATTGGTTGATAAAATTGTTGTCATTACCCCAATTAGTTAACAGAGAAATATCAAAACAGCCATCAATTAAGTCAAAGCCAAGAAATTGTTTACTCTCAACATCATGTTGATCGAGCCGGATGCCTATTAATTCACCATTGCCAATTTGTTTATGTTTGCGTAAAGCAAAGTCATAATCAATCATTAAATGAAGCATCATATTTTCGTTGACTACAAATGACCACTCATCGTCATCTGGACAATTAAATAATGCAGGACGCATTATGCCGTCAATCGAGTCAAACCTTTCAAATGTTATACCTCGCCATTCAATATAACTGTTCCATTGTTTTTGATTTTCAGGGGTAAACCAGTCAACAATGGTGTACAACATCAACTAGCTCAATGATTTTTCGGCATTGGCTCTATACCCAGTTTTTTGAACAAGGCCATGTCTTTATTTTCTTCGGGGTTTGAAGTGGTGAGGAGTTTTTCGCCATAGAAAATGGAATTGGCGCCAGCCAGGAAACACAGCGCCTGAACCGCTTCACTCATGTCGTTACGGCCAGCCGATAATCGCACCATCGATTTGGGCATCATGATGCGAGCCACTGCGATGGTTCTGACAAAATCCAATTCATCCAGTTTATCAATGCCGTGTAAAGGGGTGCCTTTGACTTGGACCAAGGCATTGATGGGCACACTGCCGGGGTGTTGGTCTAAGTTGGCCAAGGCCATTAACATACCGCCACGGTCACTTTGTGATTCGCCCATACCGACGATGCCACCGGAACAGACATTGATGCCAGATTCTTGGACGTTCTTCAGGGTGTCCATGCGCATTTCAAATTTACGTGTGGTGATGATTTTTTTGTAGTATTCTTCAGAAGTATCTAAGTTGTGATTGTAGTAATCCAAACCGGCATCTGAAAGTTTCTTGGATTGATCAGGTGACAACATACCCAGAGTTAAACAGGTCTCCATGCCCAGCGCTTTTACCCCTTGGACCATCTTGATGACCTGGTCTAAATCACGGTCTTTGGGACTGCGCCAAGCAGCGCCCATACAGAACCGGGTGGCCCCTTGTTGTTTGGCCAAGCCGGCTTGTTCAACCACTGTGTCCACCGCCATCAAAGGCTCTGCCTTGACTTCGGTTTCATAACGCACCGACTGTGGGCAGTAATTACAATCTTCAGGACAGGCACCGGTTTTGATGCTCAACAAAGTGCTGATTTGCACGTGGTTGGGATTGAAATATTCACGGTGTGTTTGTTGTGCTTGGAACATCAAATCATTGAATGGTAAGGCGAAAAGTTGGTCGACTTCCTCTTGGGTCCAGTCGTTTCGAATCGGTGCTGCTTGAGTCATTGAGCTGTGTGGATTTAAAAGCAAGAAGTATGCGATGTCAGGCTCAAATAGTCAACCTTGTGGACTTTAGTATTTAAAGTGCGCAGTCTAAAAGCCGGAGAAACAAGGGGTTGACGTCTTGTCCCTCCAACGGTCAAACTTATTTAACGATTACTCAAAACCATTAACAAAAATGTCATCATCCAATTCGGTTGGGCCGGTTATTTTAACCACGGCGCTCCAGGCCACCGCATATATTTCTCCTGCTTCATCTTCGCCCATGCCAGTCACCGCGAACCCACCCAACAAGGTTCCCATGTCATGGACTTCCCAGGAATTGCCCTGAGGTCGTGCCGCAAAATAAGTGCCATCACACCAATCAGTGAAAAGATACCAGCCTGATAAACCTGGATAATCAGTGCCACGATAGCGATAGCCACCAACGGCGGTACAATAATTGCTGCCAGCTTGGTCGTGTGCTAAAGCCACAATAGGCAGTTCATTCGGCCCGCCAGGATTGCACCCGGTTAAGCCTGAGTAGTCGTTGTTCTCAAAACAAGGCCAGCCAAAATTTTCACCGCCTGAGCTGCTGGCAGCAACAAAGTTAAACTCTTCCCAATCATCTTCGCCAACATCGCCGATGTACATATCACCATTGAGTCGATCAAATGAAAAACGCCAAGGGTTGCGTAACCCACTGACCCAAATTTCATCAGCACCGCTTATGCCCACGTAAGGATTATCAACTGGGATGGCATAATTTCTATTGGCATCACTTGGAAAATCATCACCATCGACATCGATACGAATTATTTTGCCCAACAAGCTGTCTAAATCTTGTGACGCCATAGGGTCGCCACTGCCATCACCTGAACTGCTGTATAAATAACCATCGTTGGGGCCAAAGTGTAAATCACCACCATTGTGTGCACCAAAGGGTTGAGCAAAAGTTAAAACAGTGAGCGCTGAGCCAGCATCCGCGATGTTTGCATTGCTTGCCGATACGGTATAGCGCGCAATAACCGTGTCGCCATTGAGGTCAGTATAATTGACATAAAAATAACCATTGGCCGCATAATTAGGGTGAAAAGCCAGTCCCAGTAAACCACGTTCTCCACCAGCGGTGATGATGGCGCTGATGTCTAAGAACGGCGTGGCCAAGTGAGCGCCATTATCTATGACTTTAATTTGTCCGCCCTGTTGGGTAACGAATAAACGGTTACTGCCATCACCTGCATGGGTAATACTGACTGGAGCCGTGAAACCATTGGCCACATCTTCAAAAGCCAAAAAGGCCGGCTGTGCCATCACCCATCGAGTCAACAGCAGTAAAAACGAAATACTTACAATTTTCAATTAACACCTCTTATCAGCTCAGTTCACTTGGGTTTGTAATCCGTCGTTTGGATTGTTCTTAATTTCTGCTAATCAATCTAAACAAACCACAGATCATCCGTCCAGAGGCAAAAGCATGAACGGCAGGAGTAAGGGTTTAAACGGTTTCAGTCATGCATAGTTTGGCTTTATTCTGTTAAAATAATCTGCTTTTATTCAGCCATAACCTTATGCCAGTTCATGAAATCAAGCACCCTTTGGTGAAACACAAAATAGGTTTACTGCGTCACAAAGACATTCAGGTCAAAGACTTCAGAGCCATTGTGGCAGAGATTGGGGTTTTATTGACTTATGAGGCGACCCGTGATTTACACAGTGAGACAGTCAGCATAGAAACTTGGGCTGGGAAAACTCAAGTACAAAAAATCAGTAATCAGCAGATTTCTGTGGTACCTATTCTACGTGCCGGTTTAGGCATGTTAGATGGGGTGTTACAAATGTTACCTGGTGCTGGTGTCTCAGTGGTTGGTTTTGCGCGCAATGAAGAAACATTAGAGGCCGAAAACTACTATGAAAAATTGGTCAAGGACATCAAGCACAAAACAGTGATTGTGATTGATCCGATGCTGGCCACAGGGGGTACTTTGGAGGCCACTTTGGATTTGCTCAAAGCAGCCGGATGTAGTGACATCAAAGGCATTTTTTTGGTGGCTGCACCCGAAGGCTTGGCGCGCATTGAAGCCAAATACCCTGAAGTTGATATTTATGTCGCAGCCATTGATGACCACTTGAATGAACAAGGTTATATTTTGCCGGGTTTGGGAGATGCGGGTGATAAAATTTTCGGTACACTTTAAGTGGTGACAGTGACATGCAGATGAACTCAGTGGAAGCCGCTTGAAATTGAGGCTGCTGAAATTTTTATTCGCCCCTGTGTTGTTAATCCAAGGCCTATGGGTGAGGTGGAAAACTCCGCGGTTACCTGAGCCGGTGACCAGTAAACAGGGACTTGTGGGTGCAGGCCCAGAATTGAGCTTGTTGTTGGTTGGCGATTCATCAGCGGCAGGTGTGGGGGCTGAAACCGCTGAAGCATCTTTGTTGGGGCAGTTAATCAATTTACTGAGTCAAGACCATCGACTGCGTTATCACATGCTGGCTGAAACCGGTAAAACGACGGCTCAAACCATCGATGACATCAAGGCATTACCCGCACAAAAGTTTGATGTGGTTATCTCTGCTCTGGGGGTTAATGACGTCACTTCACAAGTATCGATTAAAACGTGGTGTGAGCAACAACTTGATTTGATTCAATTGCTAAAACAAAAATTCACCCCACAGCAAATCATCATGTCAGGTTTGCCACCAGTACGGGACTTTCCGGCCTTGCCCTGGCCGCTTAACTCATACATGGGAACTTATGCAGATCAGTTGGACCGTGCCTTACTGGCCATTACTGAAGCTGATTCAACGGTGACCTTCCACTCTTTACGTAACTACCCTGATGAAGCCCTTTGTGCCAGCGATGGCTTTCATCCCGGGCCTGAAGTTTATCGACTGTGGGCCATGTATTTAGCCGATATAATCAGCACTAAAGATTGAATTTGGTATAATCAAAGTGTGACTCTTTATGAACTTTAATCGCAACACATGATTGAACAATTACTCAATGAAAAAACTTTGGCGCAAGCAACCGCTTATCGTCAAGATTTTGCCCAGGCGCAGCCATTCAAGCATGTGGTGATTGATGATTTTTTTACACCCGAATATTGTCAATCTTTGTTGAATCAGTTTCCGGACTTCAACAACAAAGATGCGATTGATGAAAATCACAAGTTAGGCAAAAAAGCCGTTGTTCAAACGGTGGCACAAATTGGTTCAGCTTACAAACAACTAGACCAATTGGTTCAAGGTACAGATTTTTTAAATTTGGTTGAGACCATCACAGGAATCCCAAAATTAATTTATGACCCGCATTATATCGGTGGTGGAACGCACAATAATTTAGACGGTCAGGAACTCGACCCTCATGTGGATTTTACCCACCACCCCTTGACCACTCACCACCGGCGTTTGAACCTGATCGTGTATTTAAATCACCAATGGGAATCTGACTGGGGTGGTAACATTGAATTTCATCAAAACCCCAGGCTTGACCCTAAAGAGGACCAAATAACCCGTGTCCTGCCGTTGTTTAATCGGGCGGTGATTTTTGAGACCCACAACCATTCTTGGCACGGCTTTTCACCGATTCAATTACCACAAGACCGAAAAAACCTGAGTCGCAAGTCGTTTGCGCTGTATTACTACACCGACAAACGCCAACAAACCATAGACCCACATTCAACGATTTATGTTGAACGGCATTTAGACCCCAGGTTTGATGTGGGCTTAGAATTATCCAGTGCAGACGTCGATCAAATCAAAGCCATGTTGGGGCGGCGTGATCAGCATTTAGAGCGTTTGTATCAAACCATCACCAAGCAAACCATTGAGATTAGTCAGTTGAAAACTCAGGTGTTGAGACTCAAAACCTTGGGGCTGAACCCCAGTAAGCAGGCTCAAGTTCTGGACCGACAAATGGAATTGCTCAGTTATGATGAGACGCGGTTGTTGAATCGCATTCAAGAACTGGAAAACTCGACTTCTTGGAGAATCACTGCGCCCATCAGAAAGCTTAAGCGTTGGCTCAGTCGATAATCACTTTGTGGTAAATTTGTGGCTCGCCCCAACCAAAAAAATTTAAAGCAATGATCTGATTTTCTTGATCCCGTTTGAATTGAAGCTTAACTTGAAATGTAGCCAGCTTGAAAGTGTCATCACCGATGTAGGTCATGACTTGTCGTGGTTGTTTGTGTGCTGTGAAAAAAAGTTTATCTTGGTATTTAACAAAGGTGATTGTTTTATCGCTTGTCAGATGGACAAATGTCCCAGTAAATGACCCCAACTGATCTGCTTCGATGGCCACTGGAAACTCGTGATCAACCATTGGTTGAGAAGGGTCCATCAGGTGTGCCGCAATGTCTTCAACGGAATTGTTGCCGCTGTTGGTTATCCCTGCGACCACTTTTTGTTGGACCGGATCAATCATGATGATAGATCGGAAGCCAGCAGTACCGCCATTGTGCCAAAGCACCCCATCAGCAGTGATGTGCCAACCCAAGCCCACTTTCAACGGCCCTTGTTGGTAATGTACGGTAGTGGCCAGTTGCATGGCAGTTTTTAATGCGTGTGTCGAATCTGCAAGGTGTGCCACGCCATAGGCCAATAAATCTTCAATCGAACTGCGAATAGAGCCCGCACCAGCCAAGGCTTGAAACTGCCAGGCGCTGGCTTCGCTGTTACCGCTGTATCCTTGGGCCAACAATGACTCAGGTACTTGATCTAAGGTCATGTAGGTTTGTGTTAAGTTCATTGGCTGCAGGATCTTGCTGGCGATTAATTCATTGTAAGTCGATTGCTCAATGACCGCCAGCGACTCGCCCAACAGACCCACCGCAAAATTGGAGTAGGCATAATTAACCGCAGCTTGATTGGCTGATCCTGATTTGACTGCTGCCAACAATTGAGTGCGGTCATAATCAGCATAGGGGTCTTTGGCAAACGGGCTCAGGTTGTTGGGCAGACGTGGTAAACCAGAGGTGTGGGTGGCCAGTTGCTTAAAGGTGATGGCCTGACCCTGACTGTCTTCTAGGTTGAAAGGTTTGGGCCAAAAATTTTGCACTGGATCATCCAGTTGTAATTGACCCTCGCCAATCAATTGTGCCAGCAGCAGGCTGGTAAAGGTTTTACTGATGGAGCCAATTTCATATATTGTTTGACTGCTTGCTGCTTGATTCAACGCTTGGTTCTGCAAGCCTTTGACGTAGTATTCGGCTTGTCCGTTTTCAAATACGCCTATCACAATGGATGGGTTGAGTTGGTGTTTGATGCGTTGATCAACTTCGAATTTGACCGTTTCGGGTATTTCTGCCAAGGCTGTCAAGCTGGTAAACAATAACAACAGCAAGCTTGTTTTCATGGGTTTTTCCTGATTGATGATGTATCCATTTTATGTTGCTGTGGTTAAAAAGCCTATAGGACTGAGGTCATGAATACAGTGGTTGGAATGATCACAAACATGACCAACAGCACTTTTAATGGCGGCAGTTAGGGTTAAAATATTTATTTTTGAAATTGTAATTGGAGCGTAAATAATGAAGAGTGAATCAATGAACAAAAAAGTTTGGTTGCTGACGGCGTTACTGGGGTCGGCTTTTGTGGCACAAGCTGAAGTTAAATTAGATGATGTATTGGCCGAATATTTAGAAGCCCGTGGTGGTATAGAAGTCATCAATGACATGAAGACCATGAAAGCCACCGGTAAAATGACCATGGGACCTATGGAAGCGCCCATGACATTTGTCTACAAAGCGCCGGATAAGATTTACACCACTTTTGAAATCCAAGGCATGACTGGCATCCAGGCTTATGATGGCGAAAAAGGCTGGCAAGTGATGCCGTTTATGGGTAAACCTGATGCCGAGTTGGTGGCTGGCGACGAATTGAAACAACTCAAAGAGCAAACCGACATTGAAGGCGTGTTAATCAACTCAGAAGCCAAAGGCATCACCTTAGAGTTAATCGGTACCACTGAAATTGAAGGCACCCCAGTGATTGAGATCAAAGCCACCAGAGAAAATGGTGATGTGGTAACAGTTTATTTGGATGAAGAGTACAAGCTCGAAGTCATGACCCGCAGCAAGATGAGTGCCATGGGACAAGAAATTGAAGCCGAAACTTATTTCAGTGACTACAAAGAAGTGGGTGATTCAGGCGTGCCAGTAGCCCATTCAATGGCGGTTAAAGTCAATGGTACAGTGGCCCAAAACCTGACTTTTGAAACATTTGAATACAATGTTGATGTTGAAGATGCATTATTCACCATGCCAGTTGCAGCTGAGAAAAAAGAAGCTGCTGAAGTCACTGAATAAAGGAGCTTAAGGTGAAAAAGATAACAGCTTATTGGCTGATAGCGGGCACTTTGTTGCCCGCTTTTGTAGAGGCCAAAGAAATTAAAATTGATTCCTACACCTTTGGTGGTTTACAAGCCAGATCAATCGGCCCAGCCGTCATGAGCGGGCGCATTGCGGCTTTGGATGCCACTTCAGGTGACACGCCGGTTATTTACGCCGGTACCGCCAGTGGTGGACTGTGGAAATCAAAGGATGGTGGGGTCGGATTCGAACCGATTTTTGATGAACACAACCAGTCCATTGGTGCGATAAAGATAGATCCGAATAAGCAACAAAACATTTGGGTTGGAACTGGCGAATCATGGGTCAGAAACACAGTGTCTGTAGGAGACGGTGTGTATTTATCCAATGATGGTGGCGATAAATGGCAGCACCTGGGTTTAGAAAAAACCGAGCGCATTGCAGCCATAGAAGTCAGCAGCCAATCCAGTGATACAGTGTTTGTTTGTGCCACCGGCGCGTTGTGGAATGATGCCAAAGAACGCGGTGTCTATCGCACCAATGACCAAGGTAAAACTTGGGAACAGGTGCTGTATATCAACGCTTCAACAGGTTGTTCTGACTTGGCCATGGACCCCAATAACCCCAACATTCTGTATGCCGGTATGTGGCAATTTCGCCGCTATCCAGATTACTTCACTTCTGGTGGTGAAGGCAGTGGACTGTACCGATCCATTGATGGTGGTGACAGTTGGCAAGAGCTGACAAACGGCTTACCCAGCAGCGAAAAAGGCCGCATTGCTTTGGCCATTGCAGCCTCACAAAGTACCACCGTTTATGCCACCATTGAAGCCGAACAAACGGCTTTATACCGTTCTGATGACATGGGCAAAAGTTGGCAGAAAAAGTCCGATTCGGCGATGGTGCAAATGCGCCCGTTTTATTTTGGTGAATTGAAAGTGGATCCAAGCAACCCTGAACGGGTTTACAAACCGAGCTACATCACAGTGACCAGTGTGGATGGCGGCGAAACCTTCAGTTCGATGTTTTCCGGTGGTTTCAATGTGCCCATTCATCCTGACCACCATGCCTTGTGGATCAATGACAACAACCCCAATCAACTGGTGCTTGGTACCGATGGTGGGGTTTACATCAGTTATAACCAAGGTGGTAATTGGCGCATGGTGGGTACCTTACCTGTCAGTCAGTTTTACCATGTTTCCCACGATGACCAATGGCCATACCATGTGTATGGCGGCCTACAGGACAATGGATCTTGGGAAGGACCCTCCAGAGCACCTGGTGGTATCAAACCCGGTGACTGGAACTCGATTGGTATAGGTGATGGTTTTTGGGCCTTTGTGGATAAACAAGACCACAATATCATCTACTCCGAGTACCAAGGCGGTAAGTTGTTGCGCTTGAATCGCAACATTGGCGAAATTAAAAACATCCCACCGGTGGCTGCTGAAGGCGAAGAAAAGTTGCGCTTCAATTGGAATACGCCCTTATTGGTCAGCGAAACCAACAAGGGGACTATTTATTATGGTTCTCAGTACCTGCACCGTTCGACAGATCAAGGTGAGTCTTGGACAACCATTTCGCCTGACTTGACCACCGATGACCCGAAAAGACAGCGTCAGTCGACAACCGGCGGGCTAACCATCGATAACTCAACGGCTGAAAACAATGCCAGCATTTATGCCATTGATGAGTCTTTATTGGATGCCGAGTTGTTGTGGGTAGGCACCGATGATGGTTTGATTCATGTCAGTAAAAATGGCGGTGAATCTTGGCAAAATGTCGGCAAGAACATCCGTGGCGTGCCCAAAGGTACCTGGGTTTCAAGGGTAACCGCCAGTCCACACCAAACAGGCACGGCCTTTGTTACTTTTGATGGCCACCGAACCGGCGACATGAAAACCTATGCCTACAGAACCGATGATTTTGGCCAAACTTGGCAAGCCTTGGCGGCTGATGATTTGGGCTATGCTTGGGTTTTAAAACAAGACTTGGTTAACCCAGATTTATTGTTCCTCGGTACTGAGTTTGGTTTGTATCTGAGTTTAGACGCAGGCAACACATGGGCCCGCTTCAAAGAAAACCTGCCTAAAGTAGCCATTCACGACCTGGTGATTCATCCCACTGAACACGATGTGATCCTGGCCACCCATGGTCGAGGTGTTTATATCATTGATGACATATCGCCTTTGCGGGCTTTGACCCAAGAAAACCTGACCGAAGATGTGGTGATGTTACCCTCTCGGCCTGCGGTGATGGTGGAAGGCGGTGCTTTGCAAAGCTTTTCAGGTGGCAATGATTTCATTGGTGACAACCCCTCTGAGGTGGCGGTTATCAGTTACTACTTGAAAAAACGCCACATGTTTGGTGACATGAAGATCAACATTCTCGATGCCAATGATCAAATCATCACCTCTTTACCTGCAGGTAAGCGCCGGGGCATCAATCGAGTGGATTGGCCGATGCGCTTGAAAGCACCTAAATTCCCACCTTCCACATCTTTGGTGCCGGGATTTTTTGGCCCACGTGTGGCTGAAGGCAGTTATAAGGTAGAGATGATCAAAGGCAAGAAAACGTATTATTCAACGGTGGAGTTGGTGCCTGATCCCAGGTCTGTTCACACAACCGAAGACCGCCAAGCGCAACAAGCTTTGTCGATGCAGTTGTATGAGGCCATCAATGATTTGACCTTTCAACTCAGTCAACTCAAAGATGTGGTTGACCAATTGGCTGCAATCACCGAACCTTCTTCAGCTTTAAGCAAAAGAGCCGATCGTTTTGAACAGGCTTATAAAGATCTGAATGCCAGGTTTACAGCCACCAAACCAGGCTTGATCACTGGTGAATCGAAGCTTCGGGAACAATTGGGCACTTTGTTTGGTAATGTGGTTGGTTACAATGGCAAGCCCAGCCAGACCCAATACCGTCAGGCCGAAGACTTGGCGGCCGAAGTGGTGGTGGCGCTTGATGCGGGTCAACAGTTGCTCGATAAGCAGCTGCCAGACATCAACAAAGCATTGGGTGAAGAACAAGCCATCAAACTGTTAGATCGTGCCACTTGGGATGAAAAAAATGGTTTGGGTTTGGCCGCACAAAAGGTCAACAAAGCTTGGTTGATTAATGGCGGCCATGTGTACCATTGATTAAAACCATTGAGCGTTGTAACTAAGGGGTCTAAATTGACCCCTTTTTTATGTTCTATTTTCATCTAAATCATCGTTAGGGTTGTTGACTTCAGTCAACCTTTTTAAAAATCTGTGACTTCATCGGTTGGTTGAAGCCAACTATCCCAAGGTGTCACATTTTTTAATCGACTTTACTTAAATCATAAACCTCAAGTCATTGCGAGGGAGAGGAACGACCGCGGCAATCTCCTCAAGTGGCTTCGAACCAAATAGATTGCCGCAGTCGGTCCTCCCTCGCAATGCACTTCTATTCGCCCATTTCCTGATAATGATGCAATCAAAAATTGCCTTCAAAGTCATAAATCAATGACTTACAATGAATCCTTTAAGAATAGCGTGCACGAATATAAGCCAATATCTTGATAGATGGCACTGATGCACTATTAATAAATTGTTATGCTTTAGGAGAAGTTAGTGAATCCATATGATTATGCAAATCTTCCTGAAGATGAATTGGATGAGAAAAGCATCATTCGATGGCTCCATTCCGTTGATCAACATCAAAGATTTACGTTTATTTGGCGAGTGATAAGAGAAAATCCAGGGCATGGAATCTCATTGGTGCCTAAAGCTCAACTAAATCCTGTATACTTAGAAGTTATTCTAGAGTTTGGTTTTGTCTACGGTGATGCAAGCACTGTAAGATGGTGGTATGAAGCTACGGTCGAAGAGCTTGGGCACAAGAAAATAATTGAAATGCTGAGAAAGCATCTTGATGATGCACCTTTAGTTCTTGATAAAATGCTTTATTGGTTAAGGCCTGAAGATGAAGTGTGCAAAGTGCAAGCTGCTTTGTTAAGGCAAGAGTTTGCTAATAAATACCCTGGCTTTTCTAGTGGTCGCAGTACTGGTATTCATGCAACAAAAGCATAACAAAAAGCTGCAAAAGTACGTTTTGCTCCGTGGCTCATTTGCGCTGTCGCTACGCTATAGCATAAATGCTCCACTCCACAAAACGCCTCTGAGCTTAGGCGTTAATAAAATAAGCATGATCACCAAAGCCAAACCCCAAGACGCACCGATCATCAGTGATATAGCCATGCGTTCAAAAGCGTATTGGGGTTATGATGAAGTATTCATGACGCAAGTCAAAGCCGAGTTAACTTACTGCGCGGAAGACATCCAACAACACCTCACCTTTATAGCCACCAAAGAATCGGTCATAATCGGTTTTTATCAATTGATTCATGTGGATGAAAAGACAGTTGAGTTAGATGCTTTGTTTATTGAACTGGACTACATTGGACAAGGCATGGGCAATCAGTTGTTTGATCACGCTGCTGATTCGGCACGTCAGCAGGGCTATCAAACCATGAGCCTACAATCCGAACCTTATGCCGAGGACTTTTACATCAAAAAGGGTTGTGTCAAAACAGGTGAACAACCTTCATTGAGTATACCGGGTCGGGTTTTACCTGCTATGATTTTCAATTTAGTCTGGTCAATATTCCAAAGTATCAAACTCTTGGATATTTTTCAGCAGCAACAAGGTACTCTTTTCAATTTCAACTCGGTCATTGGCATAGGCCAGTTTGCGCATGGAATCGGTGATGGCTATCCACCAACGCATGTGACCAGCACTGAGCTGCGCGGCCACTGGTACCAAATCGCGCACCAATGACAGTGATTGCATGCAGGTTTTTTTCAGGAAAACCATACAATCTAAATCTAAGTTATGCTGCTCTATTTTATCAATGAACCGTTGGATGATTTCAGGGTCTTTTTCCAAAGCAATGGATGCCATGGGCTCGGCGTGTTGGTCCAAAAAGCCAATGTCTAAATAGGACAAGAAACTGCGTAAGGAACCGCGCAATGACAGCCACAATTCAGTTTTGCGTTGCATCTCTCGTGATTTCTGAAAATACGACAACAGGCCAATCCAGAAAAAACCCTCCAAACAAAAGCCAATCAATTCAGGGACTAGATTGTCTCTGAAGGCATGTTCATTGTTTTGTGCCATGAAATATTGAAACAGAAAAAAAGCCGCCAAACCAAAGATGGCCATCGGTGCATACATCAAATATTTATTCATTCCCCGGCTCCTTCGGCTTGGTCGCTTTGTACATAGGCCTTGACCACATTAATTATTTTCTGCGCTTCAGCAGCACTCAAATTTAAGGGTAAGCCTTGTAAATACACAATCAAGTCCTTGCGCAGTGGAATGGGGATGATGTCATCTTGGGTGCCCGCATGGTGCAAGGCAATCGACTCCAAAGCATGCTGTTCAGCCAGGTCTCGTTTTTGAACTTGTACCGCAGGTGCCGAATTACTGCCGGTAGAACTGAAGGTTTCTGGGCAGGACAAGTAATTAAAATAATCATCCAATGCAGACTTTAGCCTGGAGTTATACAGGTTCATAGCTTCTTCTCGAATCGATGAATCTTCCAGCTTGTGGATTCTAGAACACAACTCATCAACATCGAGTTGGCGCAAGTTGACCCGCTCTTCAGCGGTGACATGATCGAGCAGTTTTTCAGCCGCGGTTTTTCGGCTTCTGGCTACACCTGGATTCATGACGCCGGTAACGGCTGCTTCTTTGAGGAAGTCCAGTAAACCCTCTTTGCTGTAGTTTTGGTCTGTCATATTCACATCCAGTAGAAAAATTTAGATTATAATCTTTACGAATTCCCAACACAAAAGATACAGTTTTATGAAAAAAATACTAATTACCCTCCTGCTGACCACCTTTTCTTTTCAATATACCCTGGCTGCTGATCGGGTGACCGGTTTTGATTTTGCTACGCGTTCACCCGTATTAGCCACCGAGGCGATGGCTGCCACTTCACAACCGTTGGCCACCCAAGTGGCTTTAGATGTCATGCAACAAGGTGGTAATGCCATTGATGCAGCGATTGCAGCCAATGCGATGCTGGGCTTGGTTGAACCCACAGGTAATGGCATGGGTGGTGATCTGTTTGCCATCGTTTGGGATGCCAAAAGCAAAAAACTGTATGGGTTAAACGGCTCAGGCCGCTCACCCAAGTCGCTCAGCAAACAATGGTTTGTTGACAATGGCTACGACAAAATTCCATCACACGGTCCCTTACCGGTGTCTGTTCCTGGCGCGGTAGATGGTTGGTTTATGCTGCATGATCGCTTTGGTCAACTACCCATGAATGAAGTGTTAAAACCGACCATTGAGTATGCTGAAAAAGGTTTTCCAGTGACCCAGTTGATTGCTTATTATTGGAACCGCTCAGTACCATTGCTGAGTAAATACCCAGGTTTTACTGAGCAATACACTTTGGATGGCAAGGCACCTCAAGCCGGTGAAATATGGCGCAACCCAGGCTTGGCCAACACCTTAAAGGCGCTGGGTACAGGTGGTCGAGATGCTTTCTATAAGGGTGAGATTGCCAAAACCATTGCTGAATACATGCAAGCCAACGGTGGTTTTTTAAGTTATGACGACATGGCCAGTCACCAAGGCGAGTGGGTTGAGCCGGTCAGCACCAACTACCGAGGTTATGATGTTTGGGAACTGCCGCCCAACGGTCAGGGCATCGCAGCCTTACAAATTTTGAACATCATGGAACAACATGACTTATCTAACATGCGTTATGATTCAGCTGATTACGTGCACCTGTTCACCGAAGCGAAAAAAGTGGTGTTTGAAGACCGAGCTAAATACTATGCCGATCCTGAGTTTAATCAGATACCTGTGGCTGAACTGATTTCTAAAAGCTATGCCAAAACACGCGGCGCTTTGATTGATTTAAATAAAGCGGGCAAGCATTTCCCAGCCGGTAACCCAGCCTTGGAGGCTGGAGATACCATCTACCTGACCACCGCTGATAAAGAAGGCAACATGGTGTCATTGATTCAAAGCAATTACCGCGGCATGGGCTCTGGTATGACGCCGCCTGGTTTGGGGTTTATTTTGCAAGATCGGGGAGAAATGTTTTCCCTCACCGATGGTCACTTCAATGTATTTGAAGGCGGTAAAAGACCCTTTCACACCATCATCCCAGCGTTTGTCACCAAAGACGGCCAACCTTGGATGAGTTTTGGCTTGATGGGCGGTGCCATGCAACCGCAAGGTCATGCCCAAATCATCATCAACATGGTTGATTTTGGTATGGACATTCAAGCCGCTGGTGATGCACCCAGGATACACCACACCGGTTCATCAGAGCCCACTGATGAAGTGATGACGGATGGTGGTGTGTTGAACTTGGAAACTGGTTTTCCATACAGCACCATCAGGGACTTGATGCGCAAAGGGCACAAAATACAGTTTGCTAATGGACCTTATGGTGGTTATCAAGCCATCATGCGCGCCCCCAATGGTGTTTATTGGGGTGCAACAGAATCACGTAAAGACGGCCATGCAGCTGGCTATTAGCAATGCTTGATTAAATAAGCCATGTATATCAATAATTTAGGGCAACAACTTAAAATTAAAATTAAATAATTTAGTTAAAAGCTTGCATTAAGAGTATTACGTATGTTATTGTTTTGCTTAGAGAATGTGCCCTATAACCGATTTCTCAAACATTCGGTTTATACCTCTTAATCCCAAGCCGCTAGGTTTGGGATTTTTTTTATGCAAAAAACAGGGTGTATTAAACAGGTTGCTTAAAAGCGGTAATCAAATAAGGCCAAATCTTGAGCAAAACAGTGCGCAATGATTTCTCGGGTTTCATGGTCATAAAAGCCTCGATAATCGACGCTTTTTGAAGCTTTCAGGTGAGGCAGAGAGGCGGTTAATGAAAACTTATCACATAAGCTACCAAAATCCTCATGCAATGTTTCAAAGCGATAAACTTGATCAACCAACATCGCACCGCTGTTATCACACAGCCATTTTACTTGTGGCATGAACATTTTCGGGTTATCAAAATAGTAAGTGTCTTGATCGCGGTATGTTTTTTTAACCCAATTTGAAAATGACATGGGTTTAACCTTTAAGTTGGTTTGATTGGTTTTTACCCGGTAACGGTAGTGTGAGCAGACTTTGTCGAATGGGTTTCTGATGAAAGCAAAAGTGAACTTGCTTTGCCATTTATCCAAACCCACTTCATTTATTTTTTCCATGGCAGTTAAATGTTCAAAAGGCAAATTCAAAGCCTTTTCAACACTGCTGCCTCCGGTTTTGTTGATGTGGATGAAAATATAATCTGGTTCTTGGTACCACAATGGAAAAGTGTGAATTTTTCTTTTCACCCACCTTCGTTTAGCCTTGAAGGTCTTAATTATTTTCTTTGCCGGTTTCATTTAACCGTGCTTTTGATTAAGTCCGCTTGAAAAATGGCATTGATAATCCAACGTTGGGTGCCATACCAAAAAGCCCTGAAATTAGGGTTAAAACCGAATTTAATTAAGGTGCCGCGACCTGATTTTTGGGCCACAACCAACGGCGCATTTTGTAATTTTTTAAACCAATATTCTGACACATAACCAGCCGCTCTGACTTGTTCTGTTACTTGTAGTGGGGTGTTATAAAATAACTCAGACTGGCTTTTATCTGCCTGCAATACAGCATCGCCTTTCATCAGCACATGCTGAGTTTTTAAATGGGTACCAAAAGCCAAGGGGTGGCTTAAATCAGCATCGGCAGACACAATCGCGCCACCGAGGACTTTTTGTGCAAAATCTGCTTCGTAATCACCATAGGCTTTGCGAGCGGGTTTAACGGTTTCTTCAGCAGCGCTGTTGTTATCTTTATCTTTGTTGGTGAGCGCCACAACGGCATCAGAATCTTTGGGTTTATCGTCTTGTTGCATATGGGTTTCAACCCAGTTGGCGGCTTTCTGTATGGCGATCAGGTGACCACCTGATTTCACCCATTGGTTGAGTTTTTCAGTCATTTTTTCATTGATTTGATTGTCGTAACTACCACTGGGCATGATGATGTGGGTGTAATCATGCAACTCAACCCGGTCTAAATAGGCCAGACGGGTCTTGGTAATTGGCATGAAGACTTGGGTATCAAATAAATGCCATAGGCTACCGGCTTGGTAGGCATCGACACCCTGGCCAACCAACATCATAACTTTGGGTTGTTTGAGTTTTTGTACGGTTGGTGAGCCCAAATCAACACCTTGGTCTGCCAGCGCCGTAGTCAGGGGATACCATTGCACCGCGAAGGCATCGGTGATGGTACTTAGGATTGAAAACAACTCGTCTTGATTGGTACGCTGATCAACCGGTAACACAAAACTGCCTGCTGGTACTTGGCGGCCATTGATACTCAGTGGTTTGCCAGCCATCATCACGGTTTTGTTTTGTTGGCTTAAATAATGCAAAGCCGCTGGTGCATTGCCACTGGACCAATCAAATACATAGGCTGTTGCTGCTTTGTTGTAATTGTTGTTGGGATTGAGGCTTGGAAATTCTTGGTTGGTGACGGGTGTTGACGTCGCAGCTGCCCAAGGTAGGCCCCATGCCATGCCTAGGTTCCAGGCTGACACATCATAGAATGTATTGTCGTTAAAGCTGGTATCGGTGTTGAACAAGGATTGCACCAAGGTGGTCTGATTTTGATTCAAAGGAATATACAGACTCAAATCCTTTTTAAAGTTGTGGTCTTTGATGGTTCTGTCAGCCGCCAAATTAGCAAATTGAATTTGATGCTGGGTTAAGAAGTTTTTCAGTCTGTTGGCTGTATAGGCACTGTTTGATACGTCAACCAAATACCCTTGGGTTGGTAATTTAGCAGCGGCTTTTTGCGCATTGCTGAAAAAGTTCTTTTTGTAGTCAATGAAAGCTTGGCGATTTTGTTGAGCGCCTTGTAGCGTCGAACGGGCTGTTAAAAACTGATTTCTGATGCCGTTGGCTAAAGTGGTTTGGCCATTGCGGGTATCAATGACGCCCCCCATGGCTCTGGCTTGTTCAAATAAAATGCCCACGCTGCCTTGAAGGTCTGGGTAGGTTGAGCCTTTACCGGGATAAAAGTCATCAAAATTTTCTTCGTTGTAATAAAACTGGCCGACTTGATCCAGGGCCTTGGCGTGGAATTGCGCCAACTGATTGGTTAACTCAACATTTTTATCCGAGATCAGTGGATTCTTTCGACTGGGAACACCGGGCTGAAAAAAGAAAGTGGCAGCTGAGCCCATTTCATGGTGATCGGTCAGGATATGAGGTTGCCAATCATGAAATTGTTTGATTCTGGCTTTAGATTCTGTTTGCGTTAACAGCAACCAATCACGATTCAAATCAAACCAATAATGGTTGGTTCTGCCACTGGGCCATTGTTCCACATGCGACAGGTCATTGGGGTCAGTGACGGTGGTTAAAGAGCGGTTGTTATTCACATAAGTGGTGAACCGGGATAAGCCATCGGGGTTGAAGCTGGGATCAACCAAAACGACGGTGTTGTTCAGTGCATTTTTGATTTCGGCATTGTTGGTTGCCAATAAATACCAAGCGTATAAAACCGATGCGTTTGAGCCGCTGGATTCATTGCCATGCACGCTGAAACCATTCCAAATTTTCAACACATCCGGGTTGGTTTTGAGCTGTTCCAGATTTTTGATGTTGTCTGCTGAGCTGATGGCCAGCATCACCAACCGCCTGCCCTCGTTGCTGATGCCATAATCAATCAACTTGGCTTCTGCTCTGGATGCGCCGAGCATGCTTAAATAGCTGATCAGTTGATCGTGGCGTAAATGACGGTCTCCCAGGGTCTGGCCCAGTACAGTTTCAGGTGCAGGAATGCTGGCATCGAACATTTCTCCTGGCGGTAAATAAAATTCCAGGGGTTTAGCGAAAGTTGACAGTGAGGTGAGCAATAAGCAAATCAGGGCTGAGGTAATTTTTATCATATCAGTATGTCATGTTAAGTTTGGGGTAGTTGTTGTTTTTTAGATTGTATGGCAGAGACACGCAGTTGTCTAATCTGCATACCCAATTGTTCGCCTTCATAGCCATGATCATACAAAGGTTGTTTATCAATTTGGTTGGCAGCTTTGAAGAGCGCTCTGAGGTAATCAGCTTGGGGATAAGTTTTGAATTCATCGCCCCAGCGTCCAGTGGCATCGGCTTGGCAGGCCAGAATAAATTTTTCCACCAATTCAGGCTGTCGATAGCCGTTGAGCCGGCTGAACAGTTTTTCGATGGTGCTGGCACGCAATTCCATTACCGTGTGTGCATGTAAATGCCATTGGCAGACCAACAAGGCTATTTTCTTATAATGATTGGGCACCTTAAGTCGGTCACTCACAGTCTCGACCAAGGGAACGCCAGCCATTTCATGACCGCGGTGACTGGGCAGCACATCATCGGGAGTAATGCCTTTGCCTAAATCATGTACCATCACCGCATAGGCGACATCATTGTCTAAATCTTTGGCTTGATCAATGGCTAACATGGCATGGATGCCGGTGTCGACTTCGGGATGCCACCTGGCTGTTTGTGGCACGCCAAAAAGGCAATCAATTTCAGGCAGTAAGATTTTCAAGGCGCCACACGCTTTTAAGGTTAAAAAGAAGGCTGAAGGGGTGGTTTGATTCAGTGAGTTTTTGATTTCTTGCCAAACGCGTTCTGGCACCAAGGCTTCAATTTCACCAACTGCCACCAATTGGCGCATCAACTGCATGGTTTCAGGATGGACTTCGAAGCCTAAGTGTTTAAAGCGGCTCATGAACCTGGCCACACGCAACACCCTGACTGGGTCTTCAGCAAAAGCAGGTGATACATGCCGCAGGACTTTATCCTTGATGTCTTGTTGTCCGCCGTGGGGGTCAATGATATGACCATCTGCATCCATGGCCATGGCATTGATGGTTAAATCGCGGCGTAACAAATCATCCGCTAAGGTAACGTTGCTGTCGGCATTGAATTCAAAACCATGATAGCCTTTGGCCGTTTTCCTTTCGGTTCTGGCCAGTGCATATTCTTGTTTGGTTTCGGGGTGCAAAAACACCGGAAAATCTTTGCCGACTGGGAGGTATCCCAAGGCTGTCATTTGTGCTGGACTGCTGCCTACCACCACATAATCTCGATCTTTGACGGCCAGTCCCAGCAATTGATCACGCACAGCACCACCGACCAGATAAGTTGTTGGTTGTTTATCAGTCATGATGTGGTCATGGCGTGCAAGTGGCTTGGACGGTTTGTTGGTTGATTGAGCTGTTGGGCCAGGGAGCAGTGGGTGCTTGGTCAATCGGCATGGTTGGCATCCAGCTAGAAATTCGACGCGGTGTTTGGTTAATTAACCAATCATAAATGGTTACATTGGAGAGAATCTTGGTCACATAATTTCGAGTTTCTTTGTAAGGAATGGTCTCCAACCAGATGTCTGGAGATTTTGAAAAACCAGTGCTCCAATCAATCGACTTACCTTCGCCAGCGTTGTAAGCGGCAGCCACCAAGATGGGGTGGTTGAATTGTTTGAACAGATTTTTTTGATACTGCACACCCAATTGAATGTTCAACGGGGGTTGATGTAATTCGTTGTTGCTGTTGATGGTGAGGCCCAATTGTTTGGCGACACTTTTGGCAGTCGGTGGTATCAATTGCATCAATCCGTGTGCATTGGCATGTGAAACGGCATCTTTGGCCCAAGCGCTTTCTTGCTTGATGATGGCCATAACCCATTGTGGCATGGGGTTACTGGTATTGGCCTGGGCTTTGATGATGGATTGGTGGGCTATTGGATAGCGCCAATCATAATTTTCCCACAGGCCCAAATCAGCCATGGTGGTGATGGCTTTAGCATACCAACCTTCTGCTTTAACCCGTTCAGCCAAGGCAATTTTTTCATCACGAGTTAAGCTTTTGTATTGGGTGTTCCATTCTCTGCGAGCTGCGGTTAATAAACCGGCATGGTGTAGTTCAATGGCTCGGATGATGGCTGCTGGAGGCTGGAACTGTTGTAGCTTTGGGGTGATTAGTTTTTTACATAAGCTGTAGGGTTGGCGCAAATGATCAGCGGCCAAAAAACCATAGTAGTTGGTTTTTTTACGCAGTCCATCAAAGATCAATTTCGCTTCGGTTTGTTTGCCAATCTTGGCCAGTGCTCGCGCACTCCAATACTGCCATCGATCCTGACTTAACTGTCGTAAAGGCATTTGCTTCAGTGCATCTAACACACTGTACCACTGCTCATGGTATAAATAATAACGAACAATCCAGGCATTGATCTGATCATCTTTCATACTCGGCGGTAGTTGTTTCATGGCATCAATTGAAAAAGGCTCATAGTCAGTGGCTGCGAATAAGGCCATTTGCCGTTCAATTTGATGGCGGTGTTCTTCATCCAGTGCATGAGACGCTTTGATGTTTGGCCACATTTTATATAAAGTGGCTGGTTTTTTTGAGGCCATGCGTAGGCTGGTTTTGTAGATTAACCAAGGCAGTTCAGAGTTACTTGGCCACTGGAATGATTGATTCAAGGCGGCTTCAGGGTCTTTCATCAAAACAATGGCTTGGCTGACCCAATCCGGTTCTACTTTAAGTTGATTTTTTAGGTGTTCGGCTAAGGAGAAATTATTGCTTTCAAACGTTAACTTGATTCGTTGTAACAGTTTTGCATCGGTTAATTGACCTTGGTTTTCCCACCATTTAAACGCCGGGTCACAACTATCAGGTGCTGATAATCCTGACATCCACATGGTTTCTATCAACGGCGCAAGACCTTGAGTTTGTGCTTGGTCGATGCGTGCTCGCAAATACCAACATTGGCGGTTACCCTGATCGAATCCGTTGTGGTATTTCAGGTAAGTTGACCACTTGTTTTGTCGGCCCAATTGGTCGAGCAAATGATATTGGAGCTGTTTGTTCAGCGGGCTATCTGGGTGTTTTTGTTTGAAATCAGCGATCGCTTGTTCAGGTAAGTTAGCCATTTGGCTGCGCAGCAAGGCGTAGTCTAGGTAGTGGTTTAGCGGGTAATTGTTCAATGTTTGGCGTTTGTTATTGACGGCTTGTTCATTGCCTTGCAAAGCCAAAGAGTAGAGGCTTTTAAACAGATTTCTTTGTGCGTCGGTTTGTGCCAAGCAGGTGGTGGATATCAGTGTTGATAACAGCACAGATAAAATAAAGCTGAAGTGGTTCAATTGACGCCTGGTTTGCATGACCTAAATCATTTCCTCTTCTAGTTGTGTTAAAAACTGCCGCATGAAGGTATCTCTTTGGTTGGCTTCTTGTTGCGCTGCTTGGGTTTGAAAAGTATCCTTGAGCTTTAAAAGCTTGGTATAAAAATGATCAATAATAGCCGCTTGATCATCCGGCTTTCTATCATAACAAAAAGGGTCTTCATGAAATGTTAAAGGATTGCCAAAATCAGCACCTACCAGCAAAGTACGACAAACACCAATGGCGCCCAAGGCATCCATGCGATCGGCATCTTGCACCACTTTGGCCTCCAGGCTTTGACAAGGTATGTTGGCGGAAAAGCTGTGGGCCATGATGGCATGATGAATGCCTTTAAAATGGGCCTCAGGGTACTGCCATTCGGTCAGGAGCTGAAGTGCTTGATCGGCGGCTAACTCAGAGGCTTTTGCGCGCAAAGGCGAATTTTTAGCCACCTGCACACAGTCATGCAGCCAAGCAGCTGGTAACACAACCCACATATTGGCCTGCTCTGCGAGACAAAATTGCTTGGCAGATTTAACCACCCGTTTGATGTGGTTGATGTCATGACCAGCGTCGGCAGCTTCAATTTTTCGCACATGGGATTCAAAAACTTGTTCCCATTGCTGAATTTGAGCATCCGACATGGTTTGTTTTGGCATATCAGTGATTTCCAAAAAATTCGAACAGCGATTTACATAAGGCTCTCAATTCTAGACTGAACAAGGTGAAGCGACTGTCAAGTAATTGCCATTCTGACTCTATGGATTCATCATCCAGCTGGTCTAAAACAATGTCAGTGAATTTAATTTTTTTAATGCCCATATCATGGCCAAGCACCAGTTCGATGCGGTCGTTATAGGCCAGACCCAGTTGAGTCACCAAGTAACCATTGTCTATGTGCAATTTCATTTGGTCATCTAAATGGGCTATGTTGCGCCCACGAACCACGCCCTTGGTGTCATCCAAAGTTTCTAACACAATTTCATTGTCCAATTGAAAGCCGCCATCGCCTTTGGCCTGCAGCACCCATTGGGTTAAAACCTGTGCCATAGATGAAGACGGACCAAAAGCCGATGCTTTGAATGAGCCTAAAGTCTGACGCAATTGAGAGACCAAGTCTTCCGCGGCATTTTGACTGGCGCAGTCAACCAGCAATAAATCCAGTTTTAAATCAATATAGGCGCTGATTGATTTGGGCTTAACAAAGGCTTGTGGCAACATTTCTAACATCAGCTGTTGCTTCATGTCGGTTTGTTGTTTGCGACCTGGTTTCTGGCCCGATTCGTCGCGCATAGATTCAAGTTGTTGGTTGAGCTGGTGATTGACCACCGCTGCAGGCAATACTTTTTCTTCAACCCCTAAGGTGAACAATAAGGCATCGCCGCTTTGTAAAACAAACAATTCACTGCCGGAGCCAAACGGTGAAACCCAGCCTTTAGAAACGGCTTCCATGGGAGCGCAGGCTTTCAGTGCATCACTTTTTAAGGCTTCAGAAAACTGTTCGGCATTGAGACCAAAACCTTCATTGAGTTGAAACAAACGGGCATTTTTAAACCACATAAATCATCCTGAGTTAAAACCGTTTATTTTAGTCAATTCCATCTTCAATAGCCGATAATTTATGGCTAAATTTTTATCTGATTCAGCTTGGGTCGGTGATGTGATCAGGCAATATCAGTTGTTATTGCTGAAGTTTTTATTGTTTTGTGCTATTTTTGTGCAATACCAAATTACATATTCGATACAGGTGATGGCATGTTTGGGTTTTTTAAAAAGAAAACGGTAAAAAAAGTCGACAAACGAAAAAAACAACGTCGTTCAACTGCTGAACCAAGACGTGCAGAGTTTCGTTGGGAACCAGAGAAGACTGAACGTCGAGATGTAAACGACAGGCGTAAAGGCAATAACACCTGGGATGATACCAACAGCAAGTAAATGTCACCTGTGGTCGCTACTAATAAGTGAAGTAGATAATTAACTGCGTATTTTGCTGAAATTTAGTGGCCAATGTGATATTTTTAATGTGTGTGGGCAGTTGATTCCGATAGGAATACGCATTGAATAATGAGAAAAGGGTATAAACATGTTTGAGAGCAATACAATGGCATATACCGATGCCAAGAAAAAAATCAGGTATGAACCGATAGAACGGAGGCGCGGCAGCCGAAGAACTGCTGCCAGCGATCGCCGCAATGAAGAGCGTGCTGAGAAAGAAGCATCCGATCGACGTCAGAAAGTGGAACGCAGAAAAAAGTAGATATTATCCGTTAAAAATAAGCTTTATAATGGGTTTTACTTGATGCAGCTGTGAAAGCTTTTGGGGTCAAATTGTTCGAGTTCTTCGAGGTATTCATCCAGTTGAATTAATTTGACACAGGTTTTTACGCCAGGCGTGGTGGGTTGTGTGAGGATTTTTTCTGCCATTAAAATGGCTGGTATCGTTGGTATTTGTGGCCCTTTATTATCAGTGGCCTCTATGAACCAGGTTTTACTGATGGTTTTTTGAGCTTTGCCTACTTGCACTTCAAACTCAACGTGCATGCCACCATCCTCGGTACCAAACCCATCAAACCAACGGCTGCTTTTAAGTAACCAAGGCGCGTGATTTTTTAATTTCAAGGGCAGACCAAGCCTGACCAGCCAAGACATCAGCCATATCAGCCTATGCAATAACTTGCTTTCCATGCCAGCAGAAAAAGTCAGCGCTTCAATATCAAAATGCAAGTGCAGACAATCTAAATCGGGTGCTTCGCAGTTACCCATCAGGCGGCTGCTGATGTTAGGATATTTTTGTAAGTAAGTGTCTTGCCAACCCCAGCGTTTTTTTAGGCTGCCAGGCCAGGGCTTTAATACCTTACCAACATAACTCAACACCGCTTGGGTGGTGGCCAAGCCACGGGCTGTTTTTTGACCTGGTGAAATACCAATTTTTACTGCTTTGAAGCGTTCAATGGCATACTTGTCTTGTACATAAGCCAACACCGCAGATGAAAGCGCTGGAACGGTACTGGCTCCGGTAATGGCTGAGACGCCATTGGTTACTGCCAAGTCATTGAAAGCCTGCATTTTTTTTACATATTCACGGTCATCAGACAGGTCTATATAATGAATACCTGCTTTGATGACGGTTGCGGCGATGTCAGTATCTTGACCTTGATATGGACCACAAGTATGAATCACCAGTTTGGGTTTCATTTTATTCAAGCGTAAATTAAGTTGGCTGCGGACATCAAAACATGAAACCGATACTTGGGAGTTAAAGTCCTCTTCAAGGATGCTGTGTTTAAGCGCTTGGGCTTGGTGAAAGTGACGGCCATTGATGATGACATGAAAGCCCTTTTTGCACAACGCTCTGCTGATGCGGCTGCCAAAAGTGCCATAGCCGCCTAAAACCAACACGGTAGGTAAAGAGACTGTATTTTGGCCCCGCCTCTCAGTCAACTTTTTCATGAAAAACGCCAGTTTGGTAAAAGGTTTGTTGCAAAATCGGGTGTTTCATGGTGATGGTAAAGCGAAACTCACCTTGGCCTAAATCTTGATGAATAACGTGAGTTTCACCAGGACTCAGCCAGTGCGGCAAAGGCATGTACCAGTGAAAAATTTTCCAAAAATATCGACTGCTTTTAAAGTGTAATTCACCATTTTCGGCATAAACATCAAGAAACATACCAAAGCCGCCACCAACAACTTCCATCATTTGCCCACGGTCATCTTTTTTTACAGAAGTCACACTGAATGGTTTTTTATTGGGGAAATGGTAGGTACGCCGCCAATAAACACCAGCGCGGTTAGCTCGAGTAGTCAGCTGCACTTCCATTTTTATGTTTGTACCTTCATGCGGGCTCAGTGGATTGCCAATTATCTTGGTTAAATGAGCAAAAAGCCACCCTGATTTGGAACATTCAACCACATCCATAACACCTACATAAGTGATTGGGTTTTGTTCGGTGGGCAAGCGGTTAAAACGACGTTGAACTGCGGGGTGCAGTTGTTGCCAACTCTTACCTAAATGCCATTTGATGTGGTTGTGGTGTTGAATTTTATTGTGCACAGAACCATGCCTTGGGCTTATTGCGCAGCATTATACCGCATCAGCTTGGTATTGCATTGATAATCCATGATCAGAAACCTATTTTTCTTTGCTTACAAGCAGCTTTTATGGCTTTGAAAGTTGATTCGTTCGGTGGTGCACAACACACAAACCGTTATAACAGTGCCAATAGCCTAGTTTTTTTTCGAATGAAGCACTGGTTTTAACACTAATGGTCATTAATTTTTTAGTTTATTTGATGATTTATTATAACCAAACCATTCACCACTGCGTTTAAGCTGGTATGGTGAATGAAATAGACAACAAAACGGTACAACAGGCAGCCAACGGCGATCAGCAGGCTTTTCGCTTGATCGTATTGCATTATGCCCAAGCCGTGAATCGTTTGGCTTATCGCTACACCGCCGATGCCAGTTATGCTGAAGACATTGCACAAGAAACTTTCATCAAAGCGTTCCAAGCAATTAATCGCTACCAACCTCAGGCGAAATTTTCTACTTGGCTGTTGCGTATCACCACCAACAGCGCCATTGATTACCTGCGCAAATCCAACCGCCAAATGGCTGAGTCATTGAATCAAGAAGCCACGCAAACTGACATACCTGATCACAGTATCAGCACAGCAGATCACTTGGATTTAAACCAGCGGTTGAGTCAGGCAATGACAGATTTAAGCGATGTTGAGCGATTGGCAGTTACCATGAAACACCACCAAGGCTATTCAATCAATGAAACTGCGCAAGTGTTAAAAATTAACAGCAACGCCTGCAAACAAACCTTGTTTCGAGCGGTACAAAAGCTGCGAAAACACCTGACCTCAGAGGTAAACACATGAAATCCATCAATGACCAACCCATCAATGATGAAAATTTATTGATGATTTATTACCAAGAAGCCAAACAACAAGAGATCGATGATTGCTTGAAGAGCCCACAAGCATGTCAACAACTTAATCAACTGGAGGCCGATATGAAAAGCATAGAAAAAGCCCAACAATTGCAGGCGGCCGGACACCAACTGCCAGATGATTACGGTCAACAACTGTGGAATCAAATCGCCAATCAATTGGTGGCTGAAGAAAGCAAACAACCTAAAAAGCGAGCAGCTTGGTTACAGCATATTAAAAACAGCTTATGGGTGCCCCGGTATTCTGTGGCCAGCTTTGCCATGTTTATGGGCTTGGTTTTGGTGGCTTTTTATGCCGGCAGACAACAAAACGAAATCACTACAGGCATTGATATTCAACAACAGCTGTTGGCACAAAACATTCAATTACATTTAACCCAAAGTGAAATATTTTTGACTCAGGTAAGTAACGGTAATGGCAGTTACAACAGCCAGGCTACAGCTCAAAGGCTGCTGTCATCAAACCGTATTTTTAAACAGGCATTGGCCCATTACGATGGCCAGTACACCGAACAAATTTTACAAGATTTGGAGTCTATATTTCTGGAGTACTCCAATGGTGCCTCAACAGGTGCTGAGAACCAAACCCATGGCCAACAACCCCAAGCCAATTGGATCAGTGATACAAAATCCAGTGATCTGCCAAACAAGCTGATGTTTCAAATCAAAGCAGTGAAACAACAATTGGCTCAGAAAAATGACATTATTTAGGAGCAAGAACATGCGAACCACAGATAAAAAAATACTGATTATTGGGCTGATGCTCATCCAGTTCTGCGCTGTTGCAGCTGATCGCGAAAGTGATAACAGCAATGAACAAGCGGCCAAAGAAGCCTATGAATACGGCAAAGTGTCAATGCAAAGCAAAGATTGGCGCAATGCGATTGAATCATTTAAAACAGCAGCGGAAAACCGACGCTTGCAGGAAGCAGCCATGTATTGGCAAGCTTTTTCACATTACCAAATCAAACAAACAGCCCAAGCCAAAAGGTTGCTGGAGCGTCTGATTGAGAACCACCCCAACAGTCAATGGGTGGATGATGCCCAAGTGTTGTTGTTTGAACACGGTGACGGCGGAGAACAAGGCACCCATCAAGCGGCTTTGGATGAGGAGTTGAGGTTATTTACTTTGCAACAAATCATGTTCAACAACCCAGAAAAGGCTTTGCCCAAAGTTTATGCCATATTGGAGCAATCTGATTCAGAACGGGTCAAGCAGAGCGCCATTCAATTATTGGGCTTAAGCGACAGTGAGCAAGTGGAAGATTATTTACTTCAATTTATTGAACAGGAGCGCATCCAAGGCTTACAGCATCAAGCGATTCAAATGTTAAGCATGCGAGACAGTGAGTCCAGCCGCAAGAAACTTAAACAGTTGTATGACAACAGTGAGGACAATGACCTCAAAGCAGCCATCATCCAGGGTTTCATTCACCTTGATGACAACGGTGAATTGATTGCCATGTTGAAACAAGAGCAAGATCCAGAGTTGAGTTTGTATTTGATTCAAATGTTGGGTATCAAAGGTGAGTCAGCAGCTTTGAAAGACTTTTATAAAAAGGCCAAAGGCGATCAGAAACGCGCATTGTTAGAAGCTTTGGCGATGTCAGGTGATGCGACTTATTTATACCAAGTCATTGACCAGGAAAGTAATCAGGAGGTTCGTAATCAAGCCATTCACGCCTTGATTATGGTGGACGATGACGACATGGGTGACTACCTGGCTAAGCTGTATGAACAAGCCACTGATGAATCTGAAAAAGATGTGATCAGTACGGTGTTTATCGCTACCGATGTCGACCCTGCTGTGATTCTCAAAATCATCAAAAATGAAACCAGTCAAGACCGCAAACACCAATTGGTGAATACTTTGATGGCCATGGGTGAATTACAGGCCTTACAAGATTTATATCAACAACAAACCGATGCTGCAATGAAATCTGTGATCATTCGCCAATTTGGCATGATGGATGCCACTGACGTGTTGATGGATTTGTACAAAGCTGATCCCAGCTTAGCTAATGATAAGTCATTTTTTGAAGCCTTTGGCATGTCTTCAAGCCCACTGGATGAAGATTTTTTGATGGCTCGATTTGAGGCTGGTGATGAACAGGTTAAACAGGGCGTATTACAGGCACTGCTGATGCAAGGCAACAGCGATGTTATGGTCAAATTACTGAAGGCAGAGAAGAACCATGAGGTGAAAAAACAAATCATCAAAATGATTGGTATCACCGATCCAGACGCACTGATTGATGCCATTGAAGACTGAAACTTAATAATTACCACAGTGCATTGCCCAGGCATTGCATCCACAGGAGAATACCATGAACATTTTAAAAACACTGATTCAATCAGCTGCTTTAAGCACCTTGATTTGGACCACGGCTTCAGCACAGCCGCAAGCTGATTTAGATACCAATTTAATCCCGGAAAAATTAAACAGCTATTTAAAACAGGCCAAAGATGGGTGGTTTGCTTACAGCATTCCAGCCGCAAAAAACACCCATTCGATGTGTTGTTATAACCAGGGCAAGCAGTCAGTCTGTGACTTGCATAAAAGCCAACATGGTTACGGCTCATCCAGCGACAGTCCATTGACTGAAAACATCCACGTCTTGGTTAATTTAGAACAGGGTCAAGTGAATCAGATCATGCCAGTTGGTGATCATTGTGAAATTAAAGCAGAAGGTATCACAGTTGATTGGCTGACCCATGTCAGTGAACAACAAAGTATTCAGTGGCTTAAAAGGCAAGCGATGGATCATAAAAATGATCATCACAATGGCAGTCTGTATGTGTTGAGCTTACACCAAGGCAAACAGGCTGCAGAAGCCTTGAATGATTTAGCGGATAATAACGCCGGTGATTACTCAGAACAAGCGGTGTTCTGGCTGGGCCAAAGACAACAAGATGGCTTTGAATATTTGAAATCATTGTATCAAGACTTGCCTGTTGGTGAAGTTCGTCGCAAGTTAAACTTTGCTCTGAGTCAAAACAAAACGCTTGAAGCAGTTGATTTATTGAAGTCCATTGCGCAAAACGATAATGACGATGAACAACAAGCCGATGCCATCTTTTGGCTCAGCCAGACCGATGAAGTGGCAGACTTACCGGCGTTTTTAATTGATTTGATGGGCACTTCAAATAAACAAGCAGTCAAAGAGAAAGCCATTTTCTCCTTGTCACAAATCAACAATGATGAGGCCAATGATGCATTGATGAAGTTGGTTAAAGACCACCAAGATGCCGAAGTCCGTGAAAAAGCCTTGTTCTGGTTGGCGCAAAACAGCCCCGAAAAAGCTAAAATAGCTGCCCTTGAGGTGCTTAAATCAGATCAAAAAGAAAGCGGCAGCGATAATGAATGGGAAAATGCCGTATTTGTGTTGTCACAACTGCCCAGTGAAGTATCTTCTGCGGTGTTGTTTTCAATCGTCAAAGGTGATTATGCTCGCAACATCAAAAAGAAAGCTTTGTTTTGGTTGAGCCAATCAAGTGATGAGGTCACCATCAGTCAATTGGAAGAGTTGCTCTGATTTAAATCAAAAACAGCGCATGAGCCCAAGTGGTTGTTAGCTACTTGGGCTTTTTATTGTGATGGGTTAAGCAAAAAACTTGTGTTTCACATGCTAAACTCAATTAGGTTTTAACCATGTAGTTCATAATGAGTCATTCATTTGCTATGCAAGTCTCCTTGAAAGCCATCAAAGGCAAAGGTGATGATTTGGCTGAAATTATGCTGCAAGCGTCTCATGTGATCGAGAACCAACCCGGCTGCCAAGCCTACATTGTGATTCGATCCATGTCTGACCCAGATCAAGTATTGATCACTGAAATTTGGGACAGCCAACAAACCCATCAGGCCTCATTGGCCTCCAAGGAAGTATCTAACATAATCAACTCAACCCGTTCACTGATTGCCCAAATGCAACACCACGCTGGACGTCCTTTGACAGCCAATAAATCAATCCTGCGATGAGTCAGTGCTTGAAGTTTCTAAGCTGAGTATTTTGTATATTTTAAACATCCCCATGCAATACCACGCTGAGCATGGGAATGAAAAAAATCAAAAAGAAGGCTCTGTTATGGCTATGCCAGGGGGAATCGACCATCAAACAGTTGCAAGAAATACGATGAAGTTCAACATTGAGAAACAAAAAAGCCAGAACTTGCGTTCTGGCTTTTAAAATTAATTCTTGAAGTAATTAATTTATCAGGAAAGCCTGTTTCTGAATAACACCATCATGCCGAACATTAAAAGACCCAACAATAAGAATGAATAAATATTTAATGAAGGAACTGAAGTTGGAGGTGCTTGAAAGCCACCCACAAAATTATCTACTTGAAAAAAAAACCAGGCCCTGTAAAGTTTTCTGGAATGTTCCAAAGCAATGATAATCTGACGTTTTGACCAGCAAAAGAAGACAGGTCTAAGACAGCATTTAATGGACCAGTATCTAAAACCTAGTCGCCAGCAGTGGCGGTCAGAATTAAATCAGATTGCATGGCAGCGCCCACCGCCCGATGGTTGTACTTCAACAGTGCAAGTTCGGTCAAGGGAAGCACCAAAGCCTTGTAAGTCCCAAGCACCGCGGTAATCAAATGAAACACTTGTTACATCAACGGGTAAAGTTAAATTTTGTGCCAGTTCGATAACTCCAGGACCACTGCCATCAAAGCCATTAACAGCTGATAAAGCAACATCTGTTGCTGCGGAAAAAAAGAAAGAAAAGCCTGGGTCGAAATTATCTGGGGTAATTGTAAGTGGTATGTGAGGGCTGGTTAAGTCGTTGACAACCCAACCTGTTGTATCACCTGTTTCAAAACTAAAATTGACCAAGAGATTACAGGGTGCTCCACCACCTCTGACTGTTTCTGGTGCAGTGGGCAGAAAATAATCAGAACTGTAATTTTGAGCTTGAACAGCAAAAGACATGAAAATCATCAACAATGCTTTTTCGAGTATGGATAAAACCCCTTTACATGGAAAAATACAAATGTAGTGTCAGCACTTTACCGCTTCAACCTACATTTATAACAGTATTGTTTTCATTCCATTGGACTTTATAAAATGTTTTTGGTTGGCGAGCAATGCGAGTCAGAAGATAGCTCATTTAAGCTTGAGAAGGGAGTGCGATTTTCGCCACAGGTGAAAGAAGCGCTCCCGGAACATTCAATTTAATGGGCGTGCTTGTGCTCCATTTCTTCTTGGGTGGCCTCACGCACATCTTCAATGCTGACTTTGAAAGTTAGACGTTCACCAGCCAACTCATGGTTGCCGTCAACGGTCACTACATCATCAACCACTTCTGTGATTTTAACTGGCACTGGGCCTTGTTCAGTTTCGGCTTGGAATGACATGCCTACTTCTAAATTTTCAACACCTTGGAAAGCAGATTTAGGCACTTTCTGAATCATTTGCTCGTGACGCACACCATAAGCTTCCTCAGGCTCTACGGTCACTTCAAAAGAGTCACCTGTTTTCTTACCATCCAATGCTTTTTCTAAACCAATGATGATGTTGTGAGCGCCTTGTAAAAACTTCAATGCTTCACGGCCTTCAGATGAATCCAATACTTCGCCTTGGTCGTTGGTCAGTGTGTAGTGCATCGCAACCACACAATTGTCTTTGATTTGCATGTTGTGTCCTGATTTATAAGAACCGGGCATTCTATCAAACCTGGCCCTGAGTTTAAAGTCTCGCCCAGTTTATCGGCCTTAAGCTGTTATTTGCATGGGGTTTTCATGCATGACTTTGGTTAAGCGCAGTAACAGCTCATCGGCATGTTGTTGATTGAATGTCAGCGGTGGTTTGATTTTAATCACGTTGTGATCTGGGCCATCGGTGCTGATTAAAACACCCAAGTCGCGCATCCTATCAGCCAAATATTGGGCTTGTACAGGCAACGGATGGAGTTCATCGTCACACAACTCAAAGCCCAAGAATAAGCCTTGGCCGCGCACGTCTTTGATGCTGCTGAACGAAGTCATCATCTGGGTTAATTGTTGTTTCAAGTAGTTGCCAATTTGCTGCGCATTTTGCTGTAGCTTGTTGCGCCTTATTTCATTTAATACCGCAGTACCTATGGTGGCCGAAACTGGGTTGCCACCAAACGTGTTGAAGTATTCCATGCCATTGGCAAAGCGATCAGCCACTTCGCGGCTACAAACCACCACCGCCAATGGGTGGCCGTTACCAATGGGTTTGCCAATGGTTAAAATATCAGGCACCACGTCATGAGATTCAAAGGCCCAAAAATGACTGCCAACTCGGCCACATCCAACTTGAACCTCATCAGCAATACAAACTCCACCGGCTTGCCTGACGGCCTGGTAAACTGTTTTGAGGTAGCCATCTGGTAATTCGATTTGCCCACCACAGGAGACAATACTTTCAGCAATAAAAGCCGACAGCTGTTGGCCTTGCGTGGTTAATTGTTGAATCTGTTCATCGACATAAGCTGCATAAGCTTGAGCGGTATTTTTGCCACGGTGCAAGCCCCTGAAGTCATCAGGTAAAGGCACAATGTGGGTGTTTTTTGGAGCGCCCTGCCCACCTTTGCCATCAAATTTATAAGAACTGATGTCTATGGTTGCCATGCTGTTGCCATGGTAACCAGATTCGAGGGCAATCACGTGTTCACCACCTGAGAAAGCTTTGGCCATGCGCAAAGCCAACTCATTGGCCTCAGAACCTGAATTGACCAAATGCACGACCGATAAACCCTCAGGTAAAGTGGCTAACAAATTGGCTGCAAATTGATTGATCGCGGGGTGCAGATAGCGACTGTTGGTATTCAAAACTGCCATTTGTAATTGGCCGGCTTTCACCACATTCAAGTTTTCATGACCGACATGAGCGACGTTGTTACAGGTGTCCAGGTATTTTTGTCCAAACTGATCAATCAAATAAACATCATCACCACGCAGCATTTGCAAGGGTTCTGAATAGGATAAACTCAATGATTTTCCAAGGTGTTGGTGGCGGAAGTCAATCAAGGCTTGGTTGTCCGAGATTGGCCTGGTGCCGTAAACGTCATCATTAAAAAGCTGCATGGGGTCAGGGCAAAGGCTGCGCATCACGGCCATTTCTTGGGGTCGACAGGCTCCTGGGAAGTCATGCTGTTTGTTCAGTAGGTCATGGATGATTTGAAAGTGTAGGTGTGGGCTCCAACCTCCATTTTCTGTGGGTTCGCCAACCCAGGCCAATAATTGTCCTTGTTCAATGTGATCACCCAATTGGTGCGCTGTTAAGGTTTGACGACTTAAATGGCCATAAAGTGTGTAAAACGTCCCATTGGGATAACTGTGTTCAAGAATAATTGTGGGACCATAATCGCGTTTGAAATCATTGTCTTTCAAGCCCACAATTCGCCCAGCCAGAGGTGCATGAATGGCTGTTTGAGCCGGCAGCCAAACATCTAAGCCTAAGTGCATGGTGCGGTACTCTTTTCCAGAATTGCCTTCAAAACTGAATGCATCTGAAGCATAAAATGAACGCGCTTCGAGGTAACCACCGGCTAAAAATTGATCCGGGTGCTGGCTTTGTTGTTGGTGCATTTTGAATAGCTGCTCAGCATGGTTTTCATAATCAGCTGCGGCCCCCAACAATGTGCTGCTGACGCTAAGGTCAACGGCATAAATGGATTGTTTGTTGCCATGTTCGGGAAACAATTGTGTCAGTGAGATGGACTGAGATTTGAGGTGTTTTGCTAAATTGGTTTCATCAGGATGCGGGGTCATGCCACAAGCGCAGCGGAAAGTAAAATATGCCAGTTGAGCAGGAATTTGTTGCCACAAGTAAAGCAACTGCCAAGCTGATTTTTCACTGACTGATTTATAACTGTTATCAGGGTTTTTCGCGCGCGCAATGGCACTTTGCGTTACGCTGACAACCAAACGCATGCCTATTAAATGATACAGCAGTTTCAGTTCAGTGTCGTGTAAAGCTAAGGTTTCGTGGTATCCCTTAATCACCGCTGCAGCTGCTGACAATGGATCTGGTTTGTGCATCAAAGCGTAGGCACACAGTATCGCCACTTCATTAATCAATTGTGTTTCGATGGCATCACCAAAATCAATGAAGCCCGACACCTGGTTGTGGTGAATTAAAATGTTGTTGTCATTTAAATCATTGTGAATCACCTGCCTGCGCTGTTGACTAAAATCATTTTGGTTGGCGGTGAACAAATCAATGAAATACTGCAGTGTTTTTTGTTGGGCTGAATCAAATCGACCTAAGTGCTCTTGGACCCATAAGCTTTGCGTCAAGTCCCATGCAAATTCACGGCTGGCTGAAAGGTGTTTGAAATCACTCAACAGGTGGTCAAGTCTGGCTGCCTGTTGCCCTAATTGACTCAACTTTTCATCCGTATGCGGTAAATAATCTGACCACAAAACACCAGCCACCCAAGTTAAAACACGCATTACGGTGATTGAGTCTCCAGTCTGTTGACATACTGTCAGCCATTGCTTGTTTTGATTATTGACTGGCTCAGGTAATTGTACCTGCTCACTTTTATGTTGCTTTGTGTGGTGCATCAATGCCGCTTCACATTCAAAGTCATTGATGTCATCGACTTGGCTGATTTTTACCGTGTAGCTTTGCACCAAACTTTGACACTGGAGATTCATGTCCACATCTCCAACCAAGGCTTTTAAGTCGCCTGTGATGGCATAATGGGTCTTGAGCCAGTCGGCAACTTGTTCAGTGCTGATAGTTTGTTTCATGTAATTATTATGACAATTAGAAACTGAATTTTGTTATTGTAGTGGAAGTATCGAAAACAAATGAGAACAACTATGAAAAAAGTAACTTTATTGATGTGTTTATTCGGAGGATTGGCCATGGCAGCAGAACAGCAGATTGCAATTGTGATTCATGGAGGTGCTGGCACCATCAAACGAGAAAACCTCTCCGCAGAACAAGAACAGGCCATCAAGCAAGCTTTACAAGCTGCCTTGGATGCAGGCTATGCGGTTTTAGAGCAAGGTGGCGATTCGACAGAAGGCATCATTGCGGCCATACAAGTGATGGAAAACTCGCCCCATTTCAATGCCGGTAAAGGAGCCGTTTATACCAAACCTGGAAAACATGAGCTGGATGCGTCTATCATGCGCGGCAGTGATCTTGAGGCCGGTGCTGTGGCGGGTGTTTCGTTCACTAAAAACCCAATTTTGGCAGCCCAACAAGTGATGATTAATTCACCCCATGTGATGCTGGCTGGCAGTGGTGCAGATACTTTTTCAAAATTGAAGGGATTGGAACAAGTGGAAAACAATTACTTTGATACTGAATCACGATACAAAGCATGGCAAGAAGTAGATGCCAAAACCAAAGCCAAAAAGGCAGAGCTTGCCTCAGGGCAAGATGTGTTGGATGCGGAATTTAAATTTGGTACGGTTGGCGCTGTGGCGGTTGATAAAAATGGTGATTTAGCGGCAGGAACTTCAACCGGAGGTATGACATACAAGGCTTGGGGCAGAGTTGGTGACTCTCCGATTATTGGTGCAGGTACTTATGCAGACAATCGCAGTTGTGGTATTTCAGCCACCGGACATGGCGAGTTTTTTATTCGCTATGCAGTTGCGCATGATATCTGTGCTCGTGTCAGGTATCAAGGCAAACCTTTACAACAGGCAGCTGAAGAGGTGATCATGCGAGAACTGAACGAAGTCGGTGGTTCAGGTGGCGTCATCGGAATGGATCCTGCCGGTCAGCCTGTGATGGTGTTTAACACGCCGGGTATGTATCGAGGCTTTAAAACCCCAGTGGCAAACAAGGTCGCCATTTATGGTGATGAATAACTGAATTTTCTGAAATAAAAAAGGCTGTACAATTTATGTTGTACAGCCTTTTTTCATCAAATTAAAGAGTTTTATTTAACGTCAAAAACCACAGTTTGCCATTCTTCGGTTTCAGTGCTTGAGGCATCAAACCCAATGTAATATGACTTATCTGCTTCAACTTTAAGTTTCAATGTGGTGTTCCAATCGGCAATGCCGCGACGTTGTTTGGGCGTCAGCACTTTTTGGGTGTAATCACCATTGAGAACCGAACCAAATTTCAACTCATACTCACCAGGCTCAAGCCAAACTGCATTCGACCTGACGTTGACATTTTCACCATTGACCATCAGCAGACGAACAGGAAAAATTTGTTTGGCGGCAATAGAATGGTCCAGTATCACCTTAGCAGAAGGGGCTTGCGGTGAAGCAAAGTTGTAAGCAAATGCTGTGCTAGAAAGTAGCAACGTAAATATAATTATCAAGTTTTTCATGTCGGACTCCTGATTGGCTTAAAAGTAGTAATTAGTTGTTATGTTACACCTACGAAACTGAATGTAGTGTGAATTTTTAGAGGCAAAATTATTTCTGACTTTAATCTTATTTATTATTCATTTCATTGCAGCCAAAAATCAAGTTAAATGGCGCCTTGTGTGAATCCATTTTGAAAGGCGATTTAATGACGGAAGAAAATTGGAAAAAAGGCCTGGTATTGTCTTTGATAACCGTGTTGTTTTGGAGCACATTACCGGTGGCTTTACAGTTGAGTCTGTCTGCAACTGATGCCATTACCCTGACTTGGTTCAGGTTTTTAACAGCTGGTGTTTTTACCGCGGTTGTCATACTGAGTAGAAATAAGCTGCGAGAATTCAAGCACTTAACCACATCACATTGGCTCTGGCTGTGTTTGGCAGCGGCCATGTTAATTGGCAACTATGTGCTTTTCCTGATTGGCTTGGAGATGACTTCACCAGCCAATGCGCAGGTTTTTATTCAGATGGCTCCGCTGTTGATGACCTTGGGTGGGGTGTTGATTTTTAAAGAATCCTTCAGTCGCATGCAAATGTTAGGTTTGGTGGCTATTCTGATTGGTCTGGGACTGTTCTTCAGTGACCAAATCAAACAAATCATCAGCAGCGATTATTCACTGGGTATCTGGGTGATGTTTGCTGCGGCTATGACGTGGGCCATTTATGCCTTGATTCAAAAGAAATTGGCACAATCGCTGTCTTCACAAAGCATCTTGTGTTTTATCTATTTATTCGCCACTGTGGTGATGTTTTTTTGGACAGACTTGAGTAACCATGCAGGTATCACATCACAGCAATGGTGGGCCATTGCTTATGCGTGCATCAATACAGTCATTGCCTATGGCGCGTTTGCCGAAGCCTTGAATCATTGGAATGCTTCACGAGTTGGAATGGTTCTGGCTTTAACGCCCGTCACGACATTGCTGTTTATCAATACCTTTGCTTATTTTTTTCCGCAGCTTCTGGCGCAAGAAAACATACATTTAGTTGGTTACTTGGGCATGGTTTGTATCGTTTCTGGTTCGATGTTGGCGAGTTTGAAAAAGTAATAAACGCACAGAAAACCCCTCCTTTCAGCTTGTGACCAATGGCACTGTTATATTTTACCTGCATTCCGTATAGTAATTATTAAACGACAACAATGAGGTACATAAGATGTCAGAACAAGAAAAAAACAACCCGCAAGAGCCAACAGGTAAAGAGACTGGTAAGGACACGGTTATCGAAGCTGAAGTTGTAGAAGTTAACCAACAAAAAACAACCGAATCAGGTGAAAATAAAAAGCCGTCTCACTTCAATAATGACGTACTGACCAGAATTCTGGTCACTTTGTTATTTGCACTGATAGGCTGGTTATCCCTGTGGGTGTTTGGTGTGGTGGTATTGGTTCAATTTGGCTTTTTATTGATCACTGGAAATTTAAACAAAAACCTCAAAGCATTTAATGGTGAGTTGGGTGATTATTTGTCCGACATCATTGCTTATGTAGGCTTTCAAAAGGATGAAAAACCTTTTCCCTTTCAGGGTTGGCATTATGATGATGACAAAAATGCTGAAAATGGAGAGCCCGCTCAATAAAATATAGATATTTCATTTCATTACTCCTTAAGATTGTTTACGCCAAGTTTATCTTGGCGTTTTTTTTTGCCTTAAATTTATTCACAGCAGTGGTGGTTGTAGGTCATTACTTGTAATATGTAGTTATTTCTAAGGTCTTTAAATGGCATGAAAACATATGAATTAAAAGGATATACCCTGGTACTGGATAAAGTGGTTTTTGTCAGTGCTGTATTCACTGCAGATCATGAAGAGGGCAAGCAGTTTAATGTGCGTCTGGTAGGTGATTTGTTGAAATTTAAATTCCCGACACACGCTGACGCTGTTTTGGCTCGTGAGTTACTGGTCAAATCTATAAAGGAGCACTGATATGATGAATTTAGCTTTAGCAGGTAAAACAGCGGTGGTTTGTGGTTCCACTCAAGGTATGGGTTTGGCCATTGCGCAACAACTGGCGATTCAAGGCGCTCACGTTGTATTGGTGGCCAGAAACGCAGATAAGTTAGCCGAGGTGGTTAAAACGCTGTCCACAGATCAGCATCAAGTGCATCAGACCATTGCCGCAGATTTCAGTGATCCAGCAGTTGTAAAAGCTGCAATCGAGAAGCACTTGGCTCAACATCCAGATGCACACATATTGGTTAATAACACCGGTGGGCCAGCGCCAGGTTTGGCCAAAGATGCTGACGTGGTTGATTATCAATCAGCATTCAATCAACACCTGATTTGCAATCAAGTGTTGACCCAGGCACTGGTCCCTGCAATGCAGAAGGCTGGCTACGGGCGCATCATCAATGTCATCTCCACTTCAGTCAAACAACCGCTGCCTAATTTGGGTGTGTCTAACACAATTCGTGGTGCGGTGGCCAGTTGGGCTAAAACCTTAGCCAATGAACTGGGTCAATACAACATTACTGTTAATAATGTATTGCCTGGTGCCACGGAAACAGGTCGTTTGACAGCCATTTTTGAAAACAAAGCCAAAAAAACAGGTGCCAGTGTAGAACAAGTGATAGAACATGAAAAAGCCATCATTCCGATGCGCCGTTTTGGTTCACCGCAAGAGTTTGCCAATGTGGTTGGTTTTCTGGCTTCCCCTGCCGGGGCCTATGTGAATGGTGTGAATATTCCTGTCGATGGTGGTCGAACGGCATGTCTGTAGCACCCTTAATAATCATTAAAAACCTCATCAATGGGCAATTGTTAGCTCCTATTGATGGACACTACATTGATACTTCTGAGCCAGCCACCGGCCAAGTTTATGCGAAAACACCTGATTCAAACGAACAAGATTTGCAATCAGCGGTTGATGCCGCTGAAAATGCTTTTCCAGCCTGGGCCAATACTGCCGCTGAGCACAAAGCCAAAATTCTGAACCGGCTGGCTGACTTGATTGAACAAAACCAAGATGAATTGGCTAAAGCCGAAGCTGTTGATAACGGCAAACCGATTAGTTTGGCAAAAAATGTAGACATTTATCGCGCTGCTGCCAACATTCGTTTTTTTGCTCAAGCCCTCACTCAATTCAGCAGCGAGTCACATGCGATGGAAGCTGTGGCGATTAATTACACCTTACGTGATCCTCTGGGTGTGGTGGCCTGTATTTCACCTTGGAATTTGCCATTGTATTTATTCACATGGAAAATAGCGCCAGCTTTGGCCGCTGGTAATTGTGTGATTGCCAAACCTTCAGAAATTACCCCGATGACTGCCTACTTATTTTCTAAGTTGTGTATCGAAGCAGGCTTGCCTGCTGGGGTGTTGAATATCTTACACGGCACTGGAGCATCAATTGGTGCGCCATTAACCACCCACCCTGAGATCAAAGCCGTTAGTTTTACCGGTGGTTCAAACACGGGCACCAGCATTAAGCAAGCCACCGCTAAACAACACAAAAAACTGTCTTTAGAATTGGGTGGCAAAAACCCAACTTTGGTGTTCGCTGATTGTGATTTTGAGCGCACCGTTAAAGAAGTGGCTCGATCTGCATTTGCTAATCAGGGGCAAATTTGTCTGTGTGGCTCACGGATTTATATCGAAAGCAGTATCTATGAGCGATTTACCCAAGCGTTGGTCAATCAGGTTGAACAACTTAAAATAGGTGACCCTTTGCTGGTGGAAACACAATTTGGTGCGTTGGTTTCAAAAAGCCACATGGAAAAAGTCCTTGGCTACATCGAACTGGCCAAACAAGAAGGGGGGGAAATCCTCACCGGTGGGCATAAAGTTAAGTTAACAGGTCGCTGTGCCGATGGTTTTTTTGTGCAACCGACCATCATTGCTGGTTTGCATAATAAATGCCGCACCAACCAAGAAGAAATTTTTGGCCCAGTGTGCACGGTCCAAGCTTTTGACAACGATGAACAAGCTTTGGACTTGGCCAATGATTCTGAATATGGTCTGGCTGCCAGTATCTGGAGTCAGGACATCAGCCGTTGTCATCAGTTGGCCAAACAACTAAACACGGGCATTGTTTGGGTTAATTGTTGGCTGCTGCGAGACTTGCGCACACCGTTTGGAGGTATGAAAGCATCAGGATCAGGTCGTGAAGGTGGTTTGGAAGCCATGCGTTTTTTTACTGAACCCAAGAATGTTTGCATACTGTACAGCCATTAATTGATTTTTTTGTAAGCATTTCGTTAAGCCAAGGTCTCATTCTACAGTCAAAGAAAAATTAAGGGACTTTTGGCACATAAAATCAGAAACTCTTAAGGTTATTATATTTTATACAACGAAAAACTTATAAAAGTAATTGACGTACGTAAAATTTAGTAGTAAAGTAAATACATCAAGCTGTATTACATTTGGTTGTTAATTTAGATTTTGTTTTACGATGCAAGCTTTGGAGTTACAGAAATTTCCTCCCCTAACGCTTTTAACTCTCTAATTTCTGTAACTCCACCCTCATATGCTGCAGGCATATCATTTTGGGAAATGCGACCTTGTGAACCAAGGCGCACTTTGCTTTTTTGGTGACTTTATATCTATCAATGTCATGGGTTATCAATTGATTTATACATTATTGAGCCTCCTCTTATTATTTTCTCACTCAACGAAATCTATAATAACCGTCCTTGCCCTTTTATTATAAACCGAAACCTGCATAATAGCTCAACCTGTTTTTTAACTTTTTTTACATCACTCATGATTAAGCCTGCTGCTATGGAACAAATTAAATTGCTTGAAGTTGATGATGCTGAGCCTTTGGCCGGAGAACTTTTTCAGCGATCATTCAAAGCTCAAATACCTGATTTCCCCAAACATTTTGTTCTTCAGGCTGACAATCAACACGGTCAAAATTTGACACTTGGGTATGTGCATTTCACTCAGTACCATAACATCTACTTAGGTGGTGGCATGTGCGTCAACTCTCGGGCTTTGCGTCAGATACCTCAACAGCTGAGGGCTCAACTGAATGCATGTGGTGGTGTGGCCTTTTATATGTTATCCGAAGCTGTAAAAACACTACAAGATTGTGACGCAGTGTTTGGTTATGTGGGGCACAAAGGCGCCTACCATATTGATTTGGCTGTGGGCTTTGAACAAACTTCATATAAGCACTTAATTGTTTACTGGAAATCAGTGTTAAGCCAAGCTGAACAGCAAAAAATCATTCAAACAGCACACGAGGTTGGTCCTTTTTAAAATCGACTTATGGCGAGATCAGTCAAATATAAAACACAACATGGAGCAAACAATGACATACGATTTTGATTTATTGGTTATCGGTGCTGGTTCAGGCGGAGTCAGGGCCGCAAGAATAGCTGCAGGTTATGGTAAAAAAGTAGCGATTTGCGAATCAGATAAAGTCGGAGGCACTTGTGTTATCCGTGGTTGTGTACCAAAAAAACTATTTGTTTATGCATCCCAATACAACAAAATGTTCAAAGCCGCGAAAACTTTTGGCTGGGACATCCAAAGCCAATTCAACTGGTCCACCCTGTTACAAAATAAGCAGGTTGAAATCAATCGGCTCAATGGCATCTATTTAAATTTACTGTCCAATGCTGGCGTTCAACTGATTAAGGGTTTTGGTAGGTTTGTGGATGCCCATTCAGTTGAAATTGCTGGCAAGACATACACCGCTGATAAAATTTTGATTGCCACAGGCGGAACCCCAAGTGTGCCGGAAATTGAAGGCAAGGAACATGTCATTACCTCAGATGAGGCGTTGGATTTACCCGAGTTGCCGAAATCCATAACCATCAATGGCGGCGGATACATTGCGGTTGAATTTGCTTGCATATTTAATGCCCTTGGAGTCAAGGTTAATTTGGTTTACAGGGGGCCTCAAATATTGCGTACATTTGATCAAGAAATCGCTGCCTTCGCGCAACAATCTTTCACAGAAGCTGGTATTCATGTGGTCACAGATTGTGAAATTTCAGCGATAGAAAAAACCAATCAAGGACTTCTAATCAAAAGCAATTGCGAGGACATTTACTCTGATGTGGTGTTTTTTGCCACTGGCCGAAAAGCCAACACCGATCAGTTGAATTTAGATCGTGCGGGTGTGGACAGAAGGTCGAATGGTCAAATTAAAGTAGATAATCAACAATGCACCAGTGTGCCCAATGTTTATGCAGTGGGTGATGTGTGTAATTCAGACAACTTGACTCCGGTGGCGATACGTGAAGGCCATTGTTTGGTTAACCGCCTATTCAATGCTGGCACCCAATACCCAGAATATGATTTCATCCCTACCACGGTATTCTCCCAACCTGAAATTGGCACCTGTGGTATGACGGAAACTGAAGCCAGATTAAAATACCCAAACATTGATTGCTTTACCAGTACCTTTCGTGCAATGAAGTATGCCATGAGCGAAGTAACAGAAAAAACCTTGATGAAAATTGTGGTTAATACTGACACCGACCAAGTTTTAGGTATGCATGTTTGTGGCGCTGACGGTGGAGAAATGATTCAAGGCTTTGGGGTGGCTTTGAAACAAGGGCTGACCAAAACTCAGCTCAACAGCACCATAGGCATTCACCCAACTTCTGCTGAAGAGTTTGTGACACTTTGATGGGCGTTGCTTAATGGAAATCTCTAGCGTAAAGGGGCTTACGGTTCATTGCATGGCCATCAACAACTCATCAATCAATTCAAGCCTGTGCTGGCTTGGTGTTCTGCTTTGCTGCACTAATTGCTCAAACACCTTTTGGCTTTCGGGCAAAACAAACTGACTCATCGCCAGACACTTTTCAGCGATTAAAACCTTGGTAACCAAGCGTGAACTTTTGAACCACTCAAGGCCGCTGTCACATGTTTGTCGGATGCCATCAGTTGCTTCATTGATGATCGCTGAGTTGATGCTCAACCAGGCATCAAATACCTCAGATTCACCACTGTGAACTTCTTGCATTTCGGCGAACCAGTGTTGAATTGACTGTTTGGGTTGCATACTTTGTCTGAAAAGGGAATTTGGGATAACAGCTTCGGCAGAGTCTGAGTCAATGGCCCGCTTATGCAACCAGGCTTGTTGCACTAAAAAAAGTGTATGTTCTTTTGAGTCAATGGCCTTATCGACCGGTTTTCCCTGAATAATTTGACTTAATTGAAGACCTGAATCTTGATAGGGTTCTAATAATAACACCCACAATGCCATGTTGTATAAGTCATAAATAATGGGGTGGTCTTCGCCAAGAATTTCTTTATACAATATATAGGCTTTGGCGACATGCTCCAAAGTCTGATCTACATTGTTTTTGTACAAACCAATTCGGGCGTATTTCATGTGAGCAATCGCTAAATATTTGTCCTCGCCTTTATGGGTTAACATTCTTATGGCTTCTTCAACTATTTGTTCTGACTCGTCCAAGCGATCAGTGAATTGAAGCAAAGTTGAATAAGGCAAGTAGGCCATAGCAAGGTGTGGGTGGTTTGCATCAATACCTTTGATGATCTCAAAAGCTTCATTAAACCAAGTCTCTGATGCCTGCATGTCACCAGACCTGCCTTTTAATATGGCTAAATTAACCATGATGCCTGTCAGCTCCAGCTTCTTTTCTTTGATTGGTCTTAATAACTCAATGGCTTTGTTGTATTGAGATTCAGCCAATTCTATTTCACCCATGTTGCGGTTGGTAACTGCCAATGAATTGTAGACACTGGCTTGTAACTCATGGTCAATTTCAGGGTAACGCGCCATCCAAGCCAAAGCCTTTTCACCGTATTCATGAGAAACTTGGTTTTCAGCTTGGTATTGGTGTACTTTGCTTAACAGCAGATAAGCGTTGAGTTGGTGTCTGGGGTTCAGCTTTGCAACGCCATCAATTTTAACCAGCATATTTTCTGCTGCTGACTGTGCTTGTTTATATTTGCCGGTTGTTTCAAGCAAGTGTGCTATGGTCAGTTCAGTTGAAATGTATGAATCATCATTTGCATCTGTGGTTTTTTTCAATGACTCAAAGGCGGTTTGATAACTGACCAAAGCTTGGTTATATAAACCTTTGCTGTGGTATAAACTGCCGAGTTCTTTGTAAAAAAAATGTGCCAGTTCGGGATCTGAATCTAACAGCTTTGTTTGGCTATTTGCCATTGCATTGAGGCTCTTCACCAAAGCATCACCATCAACTTTTTGATCGTTGTTGGTAATTGGGTTGGCTTGGTCAATCATGGCTTCGATCAAAGCGAAAGAGCCGTCTCGCTGAGAGGTTACTTTTTGGTTTTGGAATTTCTGTGTGGTGATGACAAAGACAGCCAACACAGAAATTAGCAACCCCATGGATAACAATAAGCTCAGTCCTTGGTTTCTTAAATATAGTTTTTTACAGCGATATAAAAATGAATCAGAAGTGGCCTTGACCGGTTTGTGATTCAACCAATTATTTAAATCAGATGCAAACGCTGCCATGCTTGTATAGCGTAGTTTTGGGTCGATGTGCATCGCAGTGGTGATGATGTTCTTTAAATCACTGTCCAACTCGGATGTTTTTAACAGGCTGTTAATGTGTTTGACATCTTTTTGTGGGTCGTAATTTTTAAAGTTGGTTTTAGGCAGTGGTTTTTGTTTTACCAACAGCTGTAACAACAAGGCGCCCAATGAAAACACATCAGTCTGTGAGCTGACGCCATGACCCATTAACTGCTCTGGAGCGGCGGCATCAGGGGTAAATACTTGAGTGACTGTTTGACCTTCCAGCTGTTCTAATCGGCCTATGCCAAAATCAATCACTTTAATTTGCCCGGTTTTATCAACCAATATATTGGCTGGTTTGATGTCACGATGAATGATTTGTTTTTCATGGGCATATGAAAACACTTCACACAGGTCTTTTATTTGATGCACGATGGTTTGATTTGAGAGTTTTTTCTTGACCGCATAGTCGACCAAATTTTCTGCTTCATTGATGTACTCCATAATCAGATAATGTGTGCCATCACTGGTTACGCCACTGTGGTGAAAAGCCACAATAGAGGGGTGGCTGAGTTTAGAGAGAATCAGCTGTTCTCGATTGAATAGCTCAATGGCTTTTTCAGTGATGCCATAAGGAGACAACAGTTTAATAGCCACTGATTTTTGATGTTTGGCATGAATATACTCGGCCTCATAGACTGTTGACATGCCACCTTTTGCGATTAAATTTTTAATCAGATACCCATCAATGGTTTGGCCAATCAAATGATTGCCTTGTTTTAGGTTTTCAATCAAGCTTTGATAGTCATGCTGATCCAACAGTGGGTTGCTGGCAGACATGTTATCCATAATTCTTTGGATTTTTTCTAATAATTGTGGGGCCAACTTCATGGCTTTGAGTTGGGTTAAGACTTGTTCTCGACTGAGACCTGCCAGGGATCCACAAATCTCTATGGCCTGACGCCATAAAGCCGTCTCTGAAGAGTCTTGGGGTTGCTTGGGCTCACTTGTTTCTGTCATCTTCAATCAGACTCAATAAGATTGATTTTGCCATCAACCACTTTTGATACACTTGCCCTTTACTTGATTCAAGTATGTCACCAATCTCTTCAAAGGAAAAGCCGCCAAAAAATTTTAACTCCACCACCTTGGCCAGGTGTTCATCAATTTTTTCCAGCGCTGTTAAAGCATGGTCCAATGCCAACACATCAATTTGTAACATGTCTTCTTCGGCAACACCTTCGGTGGTCATGACAGTATGAATGCCACTGTTTTTCTGGCTCTGCTGCTGACGAAACAAATCCACCAAATAAAAGCGCATGCATCGAGAAGTTAAACTGTAAAAATGTTTGCGGTTCTTCAAACCAACTTGATTGATGTTTTTAAGTTTAATAAAACATTCATTCACCAACATGGTGGCAGACATTTCTGAGCTTCGCCCCAATTTTCGCAATTGGGCATTGGCTATTTTTTTAACTTCAGGGTACAGTTTTTCAAACAGCCAATCTACTTTTTTGCTTTCGCGCAAAGCATCACTGTTGATTATTTTGGTGATGTTTTCAAAGTCTGTCATAGGTTTTTGCTGAGTAATAAAACGCTATTTTTTCTATTAAACTTAGATAAATAGAACGCTTAAGATAAAAGCATTATAGTCTCAGAGCCAGATGGATACCAAATACAACTGAAGATTAACTATTGCTCAATATTCTTTTTAACTGCGAGGTGTTTTTCCAGTCATTGTTACATACATACCGAGGTATGGCCCAAATTTTACTGAATTGATTGACGTGTTGAGGCATGGTGGTGAAAGCCGCTTTTAGGTTCAGTTTGTTGGCAAACATAGGTAAGTATTCAAAACGCAGGTATTCACTGAAATTTCCGTAAGGGTAAGCAAAATACTTAGATTGGTAACCGTTACCTATCTTGCTGTGTAAAAAATTTTGTGCTTGACTGATTTGTTGGTCACATTGTTGTTTGTCGTTAATGTGGCGAAATGAGTCGTCATTTATGTTTTGATTGTCCAGCACACCATGGTTGTGGTCCCAACTGTGGCTAGCTATAGACATCAATCCGGACTGATGTGCTTCTTGCCACCAATCATCGCGCCACCAGCCTTTACCTACCAAGCATTTCTCATCAAGTACGATTCTTGCCTCGGGAGAAACAATCACAAAGTTAGTCATATTGGCCGATTGCCCAGTCTGTTCTTGGTGTTTCTTGAGAAGGTTAAAAAAACTGGTTTGCGGCCCGTAGTCTGGGTGATCTAAATCGTAAAAATCGAAATCAGTACCGTCATCGCAGCTTAGAACCACTGCATTATTAACGGTAGAATCAGGTTCATGGCCTAAACGCCAGTCAATCAACTGATCCATGGTGATGATATGTAACCCCATTTGTGCAATCAGGTCAAGGTCGGCAGCCAATGCCACATGGTCATTGTTGTGATAATCCATACCATCAATATTATTGGCATGGTAAGTTAAAATGGGTACACGTAACATCGAATATGAACCAGGGGTTAGAGCATACCCGTTTCTAACTTGGCCTCTTCAGACATCATCGATTGATCCCATGGTGGGTCAAAGACTATCTGACAATTAACGTGATTGATTTCAGGAATTAATTTGATCTTAGTTGCTGCATCAGAGACCAAAACATCACCCATACCACATCCTGGGGCTGTTAAGGTCATGTCGATGGAAACATCATAACCTTGGTCTGATGATTTAACTTCACACTCGTAAACCAAGCCAAGTTCAACAATACTGACTGGAATTTCTGGGTCATAAACAGTTTTAAGTTGGGCCCAAACAGCTTGTTCAACATCTTGCTGAGTGGCGTTTTCAGGCAACACAGGAGCCGGTAACTTTTCCTTACCCAGTGCGTCTGCGTTGTGTCCCAATATCATAAACATACTGCCATCAACAAAAATAGTGAAACTGCCACCTAAGGCTTGGGTGATGTAACCAACCACCCCAGCAGGTAACTCTATGGTTTCCCCGGTTGGAACAGCAATGGCTTCAACATCTCTGTCTAATTTAAATGGTTCACTGGTCAAACTGTACATGATTATTTGTGACCTTTTTACGGCCAATATAGTATTCTGAATAGTGGCAGATTTTAGCATGCTAAGGAATCAATTGCGCGCTTCTTTCTGGAACCCAGAAAACCGCACCCAATTGATGAGTTTAATGAGTCTGGTCTGAGTTGCTTCGCGCCCCAACCCCAGTCATGGGAAAGGAATCAATTGCGCGCTTCTTTCTGGAACCCAGAAAACCGCACCCAATTGATG
>CAYGPU010000007.1:0-90128 GCA_964352015.1 uncultured Marinicella sp. | reverse complement strand
AGTTTAATGAGTCTGGTCTGAGTTGCTTCGCGCCCCAACCCCAGTCATGGGAAAGAATCAATTTTTAGGTCGATGCTTACTTTTGACACATTCAAGCTGGCTGGTATCTTGTATAATCACCGATTCGCTTAAAAGCCTTGAAAATGCAGCTTTTGTAATTAAATATATCGGCAGCATACAAATCGCACAAAAACACAGGTTAAATATGGAACAGAATACAGTTGAATTAACACAAGCTTTTCAAACAACCAGAGAAGCCATTGGTACACAAATTTTGGGCCAGCAAAAACTGGTTGATCGCTTATTGATGTCATTACTGGCCCATGGACACTTGTTGGTGGAAGGGGCACCAGGCTTGGCCAAAACCACTGCCATTAAAGTGCTCTCAGAATGCATTGAGGGTGATTTTCATCGCATTCAATTCACCCCGGATTTATTACCAGCTGATTTAACTGGAACCGATGTTTATCATGCCCAATCGGCAACTTTTGAATTTCAAAAAGGACCATTATTTCATAATTTAGTTTTGGCTGATGAGGTCAACAGAGCGCCGGCAAAAGTTCAGTCTGCCTTGTTGGAGGCGATGGGTGAACAACAAATCACAGTGGGTAAAACCACTTATGATTTACCGCAGTTGTTCTTGGTCATGGCAACCCAAAATCCGATAGAACAAGAGGGTACGTATCCGCTGCCTGAAGCCCAATTGGATCGATTTTTAATGCATGTGACCATCGGCTACCCTGAAGCCGATACTGAGTTGGATATCTTGAAACTGGCGCAAAAGAAAGATTTGGCTGATTTTAACCATAAGTCTGAAGCACGAATTTTGCTGACCCAAGAACAAATTTTTGTGGCGCAAAAACACATCATTAAATTGTTTGTTGCTGAGAACCTGGAAAAATATATGGTTGAGTTGATTCTAGCCACCAGGGACCCCAGTAAATATGATTCAAATTTGGCCAACCAAATTGAATTTGGAGGTTCTCCACGAGCCACCATCGCGCTGGATAGGTGTGCCAGGGCCAATGCCTTCCTATCTGGCCGAGATCATTTGTTACCCGAAGACATTCATGCAGTCATTCATGATGTGCTGCGCCATCGCATTATTTTATCTTTTGAGGCTGAGGCTGAGGGGTTAACTGTTGATCAGGTGATTGATCAATTATTAGCCATTGTCCCATTGCCGTAATCAACTCAATAACTGATGTCAACACAGGCTAAAAATAAACTCAATCCCAACACCCAAGTGGCGGCCAAAACCATGGTTGAAACCCGTCACCATGCACGACAGTTTAATTTGAGTAGCATCAAAAAAGCCTCATCAGCCATTTCTGGCTTACATGACTCTCGGTTTCGTGGTCGCGGTATGGACTATCAGGAATCCAGGATTTACCAGGCAGGTGATGACATCCGAAACATGGATTGGCGAGTAACCGCCAGAACCGGTGATGCGCATACCAAGTTGTTTCAGGAGGAACGGGAACGGCCTATTTATTTAGTGGTTGATACCAACAGCAGCTTACATTTTGGTACCAAAACTCAATTTAAGTCTGTGTTATCCAGTAAGCTTGCAGCCTTACTTGGATGGTCAGCGGTTCAACAAGGTGATCGCATTGGGGTTCTGACTTATGGAATTAATGGTGTGCATATCGTTAAAGCCACTGCAGGCAAACGCGGGATGATGACACTGATGTCACATTTGATTAAAGCTTTTGAAGCCACTGAAAATCAACTTACCCATCAACAACACAATTTAGATCAAGCCCTCAAACAGCTGCGTACCATCATCAGGCCAGGCAGTATGGTTATTCTGGTCAGTGATTTTTATGCCTTGGGTGAGGACGCCAAAAAGCACTTGCTGCAACTGCGTAAGCACAATGATGTGTTGGCCATCAAAGTCAGTGATCCGTTTGAAAACCAAATGCCATTACCGGCTTTATATGGAATAAAAACTGACCAGCGACCGCGGGTTCTAGACAGCAAAAACAGTCGCATGCAAGCAAAACTACTGCATAAACAATTCAGTCACATTCAGTCGCTGAAAGACAACATCATCAAGGCTGGGGTACCATTGGTTCCGATTCAAACCAACGATGTCTGGGTGAATGCTTTGAAGACGGGTTTGAGCAACCCAAATCTGGCTTTCAATCATTGGCTGGGATCACTCAATGATGCCCAAGGAGTTTCGGTTTGATGAATCTCGCTCAATTACCATTGCCCACCAACGCCCCTAGCCAAGCCCCTCAAGTACTGCCTTTGCGTGACATCAAATTACCCGCTGAGCCAGGATTTTGGCCATTGGCACCTGGATGGTGGTTGTTGATTGTGGTGTTGTTGGTTTTGCTCGTTTGGATGACGGTTTTGTGGTATCGCCATCATTTGAAAAAGCGCCGTTGGCTAGAAATCAATCAGCAACTGTCCGAAATTGAATTTGCATTCCAGCAAAATCAAGACTCACAACAGCTATTGGCTCAAATTTCGGTTTTTTTGCGCCGCTTTGTCAAATTCCAGCTGCATCAAGATCAAGCCACTACACTGGCTGGCGACAGTTGGATTGCCTATTTGAACCAGTTTGATAATTCAAATCCATTTACTGGTTATCAATCGGCACTGACTGCAGGGGTTTATCAGGATACCTGTGAATACAATGCAGCAGGTCTGATACAAACCACCCGAGAGTTTGTGCAAAAGCAAGTCATGAAGCCCAGTCAGCCAAGGCCCATCATCACCAAGGTAGCTGAGGCAAAGGATCCGTCCCATGTATAGTGTTTATTGGCCATGGGTGTTTGTTTTATTACCACTGCCGTGGTTGGTAAAAATGTTGCCGCGGGTAAAACAAGCCAGTATCACCACCATTGAAGCACCTTTCTTAAACGACTTGTTTACCGCCAAAAGTGGCGAGTTTCAGCAACGTGCTTCTTGGCTTAATTGGCTGCCATGGCTACTGCTACTGCTGGCTGCCAGTCGACCACAATGGATTGGTGAGCCAGTGGCTTTACCAGTAGAAGGTCGTGACTTGATGCTGGCCATTGATATTTCTGGCAGTATGGAGCAGAAAGACATGCAAATAAATGGTCAAGCGGTTGATCGTTTGACTGCGGTAAAAAAAGTCGCCGGTGAATTCATTGAACGCCGTGTCGGCGACAGGATTGGCCTGATTTTATTTGGTGAAAATGCTTATTTACAAGCCCCGTTGACTTTCGATCGCCAAACAGTAAAAACTTTGTTATATGAGGCTGCCATTGGCCTGGCTGGGAAATCGACGGCCATCGGTGACTCAATTGGTCTGGCAGTTAAAAAAGCCCGTGAAACGGAGCAAGGCAACCGTGTCTTGATTGTGCTAACCGATGGACAAAACACCGCTGGTGCGATTGAGCCACTGAAAGCCGCCGAATTGGCGCGCGCTGAAAAATTGAAAATTTACACCATTGGAGTCGGTGCTGATGAAATGGTGGTCAACAGTTTTTTTGGTGGTCAAAGACGCATCAATCCATCATCTGACCTGGATGAAGCTTCTTTGCGGCGTATCTCTGCCATCACTGAAGGCAAATACTTTCGTGCCCGGGATACCCAAGAGCTGGAACAAATTTACAGTATCCTCGATGAGTTGGAGCCTTTGGCTGAAGAAGAACAGTTTTACCGGCCAACTGATGAATTGTATTTTTGGCCTTTGATGGGTGCTTTAGCGGCTTTGTTCTTAACTTTGTGGTTGAGGCGTTTACAATGATCACAGAAGTTGTATGGAGTTCATTTCATTTTCTCAGGCCACAGCTGTTGTGGTTGCTGTTACCTGCTGGACTGTTGTTGTATTTTTGGCTCAACAACACCAGTCGACAGGATGGTTGGCAACAAAGCTGTGACCCTGAATTACTTCAAGCGATGCAAATTCAAAGCGCAGCCAAGGCCACCCGCTGGACTTGGTTGTATTGGCCAGTCACCCTACTAACCATAATGGCTCTAGCCGGCCCCGCAGTGCGACAAATGCCGGTACCTATGGTTAAAAATCAATCGGCATTAATTATCGCATTGGATGTGTCCAAAAGTATGCTTTCTGATGATTTAAAACCTTCACGTTTACAACGGGCTAAATTCAAAATTCAGGATTTGTTAGAAAATCGCAAAGACGGACAAACGGCCTTGGTGGTTTATTCAGGTGATGCCTTTGTGGTCACACCGTTGACAGATGATACTGGCACCATTGTGTCTTTGTTGGAAGTCATAGATCCAAGTATCATGCCGGCCAGTGGCACCAACACCACAGCTGCTTTAGATAAAGCGGCGGAATTATTGGTTCAAGCGGGCGTAAATCAAGGCCAAATTTTGTTGGTTACAGACAGCATAGACATGTATAAAACTGAAGATCGATTAACGGAAGTTAATGCGGCCGGCGTAACGGTACATGTTTTGGCTGTGGGTACAGCAGAAGGGGCGCCGATTCCTACCAACCAAGGTTTTTTGAAAGACTTGCGTGGTCAGATTGTGATTCCTCAGGTTGATTATGCCAGTATGCAGCGGGCTGCTCAGATTGGACAAGGTCGCTTCAGTGTGTTATCCAACAGTGTAACTGAAGATCAGTTGTATGAAGTAAACCCAAACAGTGATGGCAGCAACTCAAACCAAGGCGGTGACGATGAATTCGGCAGTGAAAATTTCATTGACGATGGTCCACTGTTGGCATTGCTCATCATTCCTATGTTGGCTTTATTGTATCGGCGGGGAATTCTGATGGTGTTGTGTGTTGGCTTTATGCTCAACAGTGAAACCAGTTACGCGCTGTCGTGGGATGACTTGTGGCTCAACAAGGACCAACAAGCTTATCGGCAGTTGGAATCTGCCCCAGCCGAAGCCTACAACCAAGCTGAAAATAAACAAATAAAAGCCGCTGCCGCCTATAAAAAACAAGATTTCAAAGCAGCCAAAAACCTGTACCCGCAAAACGGTCAAACTTTGAACGACCATTACAATTTGGGCAACGCCTTGGCGCAAGCTGGTGACTTGGAAGCAGCCTTGAAAAGTTATGAACAAGCTTTAACTTTCAACCCTGAAGATGAGGACACCCTGTTCAACAAAAGTATAGTGGAACAGGCCTTGCAGCAGCAACAGCAACAACAGCAACAACAGCAAGACCAGGAAAATCAAGACAACCAGGAAAGCCAAGAAAATCAAGATTCTGAACAGAACCAACAGGATCAACAACAAGAAAGCTCGGAACAAGAGAAACAAGAACAACAGCAACAAGCTCAGCAAGACCAACAGGCTGAAGCCGATCAAGAACAACAGCAAGAACAACAAGAGCAAACAGAAGAACAACAACAAGCACAGCAGCAAGAGGAACAGGCTGAGCAGCAAGAAATTGAACTAACGCCAGAAGAGAAGGCGCTGGATGCTGAAGAAAAGCAAGCCATGGAACAGTGGCTGCGCCGCATTAAAGATGATCCGGGCGGATTGATGCGGAGAAAATTTTTGTATCAATACCACAAACGCAATCAAGATGGTGAAAGCTATGACAATCAAACTACGGAGGATTGGTAAAGACATGTTCTCAACGGCTCGTAACTTTATGATCATGTTGTTATTGACCTGCAGCACTTGGGCTCAAGCCGAGCTTAAAGCATCGGTGGACCGTCAAGAAATGTATTTGGGAGAGTCTCTGAACTTAACCATTGTCTCAGATAAAAACACCAGTAGTCAGCCTGACTTCACCTTATTAGATGCTGTTTTTCATGTCGGACAAACGGGCAAGTCATCGTCTACGCAAATCATCAATGGAGCTGTTTCAACACAAACCACCTGGCAGGTTTTATTGGTGCCTAAATCTTTAGGATCACACATCATACCGCCATTGCAGGTTGATGGTGAAAGCACTCAAGTGATTAAAATTCAAGTCAACAAACCCGATCCAAATGCCCAAGCCACTGGCGATATATTTATTGAAATAGAAGCTGATAAAAGCAGTGCTTTTGTGCAGGAAGAAATTTTGTTGACGGTGCGGTTGTTGTATGCCATTAACCTTAAAAATGGCGCCCTTTCTGAGCCAGCAGCTGATGGTGTGATTGTGCAACAAATCAACAAAGGCGCCAATTACACCACCCAAAGGAACGGTAAAACCTATCAAGTCTTAGAGCGAAAATACGCCATCTTCGTCGAAAACAGCGGTATTGTGACGCTAAACCCGTTGGTTTTTGAAGGTGAAGTAACAGATAACAGTCGCCAATCTTTCGGCATGTTTCAGCGGGGTCGGCCAGTTCGAGAAGTGTCGCAAATGTTAGAGCTCGACATCAAACAAATTCCTCAAGCCTTTGTCAATCAGGATTGGATTCCGGCCAAGCAAGTTTCTTTGCAGCAAAGCTGGTCACAGAACAAGCCCTATCAGGTGGGAGAGCCGATTACTCGCACCATCAACTTATCTGCCACTGGACTGTCAGAAACACAGTTACCAGATTTAAACATAGGCGATATTGACGGGGCTAAAATATACCAGGATAAAACCGACACCTTAACCCGCACCGATGGCCAGCAGTTGATTTCCACTAAAGTGATTAAATATGCAGTCATCCCAACAGTTAAAGGCAGCTTGGAGATTCCTGAGTTCACTTTAGAGTGGTTTGATACCAACAGCCAAACCGCCCAAACCGCCAGGATTCCAGCCACCACATTGGCCATTGAAGCGGCTGATGGCAGTACCACCCAAGCACCCGCTGCGATAGATTTTAATCCACCAATCACTCAAAGCACGCAGGTTGTCAGTAATGAGCTCGTGTCAGATGATGTCAGCGATCAACTCAAATGGTGGAAAAGCTCAACCTTTGTGTTCGGTGGCTTGTGGCTATTAACGCTCTTGTATGTTTGGTTCAGAGCCAAAGGTCGGCCTGTTGAGGTTAAACAAGTCAGACAACAACAGAATCAGGTTTCATTAAAAAATCTCAACCAAGCCACTGCGCCACACATTCAAGCCACCTTGATTGCTTGGTGGAATCAAGAACACCAACAACAGGCTACCAACTTAGGGCAAATCCGTGATCAACTGGAAAGTGGGGACATGCAGCAAGCCATTATGGAATTACAACAACAATTGTACGGCGATGAGTCCACCGAGCTGAAAATCGACTGGCAACTCATGATTAAGCAAGGTCATTTCAAGCCTGCCAAATCGCTCAGCAAAGCACAGGTGGGCTTGCCTGAATTGTATAGTTAGTGCCCAGTTTAGAGCATCACTGCAGGCTCGGTGAAGTGATGAAGTTATAAAAGCTTCAGCCAAAGGAGTCTGTAGAAGTCTCTGTTAAACTGAAAGGTCTGTGAGTTATCTGTTACCTTGAAAAGCTCAGTGAACTGAATTTAACACAAACGCCGAAATGTGATAATTACGAACGAATATTAAACGCCTTGAACAGCGATTAATGACACGGTGTTTAGGCGTTTTAATCATCTGCTGACAAGATGTTACTTGATAGCATATTGCAAACCAGTCAGTTCGAGTTAAAATAAGCTCTTTATTTTTTTCTAAGGACACACCATGGGACGAGCCTATCAAAACCGCAAAGAGTCAATGGCCAAAACTTCGGATGCCAATGCACGGGTTTACAGTAAATTCAGCCGAGAGATTTATGTCTGTGCCAAATCAGGCGGTGCTGACCCAGATGCAAATTTGGCCTTGCGCAGCTTATTGGAACGCGCCAAAAAAGCCCAAGTTCCTGCCCATGTGATTAAAAATGCACTGGATAAATCAACCAGTTCAGGTGGTGAAGATTTTGCTGTGGCACGTTATGAGGGCTATGGTCCGGGTGGTTGTATGGTGATTGTAGATTGTTTAACCGATAACCCCAACCGAACTTTCGGTGATGTGCGCCTGGCGTTCACCAAAACAGACAGCAAAATTGGTACCCAAGGTACGGTGATGCACATGTTTGATCATGCCGCTATTTTGGTGTTTGCCGGGGATGATGAGGATGCTGTACTGGAGTTGTTGATGGATGCCGATGTGGATGTTTCCGACATTGAGTCAGAAGACGGTAAAATCACCGTATTTGCGCCGCACACAGAATATTTCAAGGCCAAGCAGGCTTTGCAAGATGCCAATCCTGAGATTGACTTTGAGGTGGATGAAATTCAATTTGTACCGCAAACCACCGCGCCCATAGCTGCTGATGACTTGCCTAACTTTGAAAAATTCATCGATATGCTGGATGAATTGGATGACGTACAAAACATCTTCCATAACGCCGAAGTTTAATTAGTTGTTGGATTAAGTCTTGTGTTAGCTTTGTTAAAGCAATTGACTTTTAACTATCTCAGCAAAGGTTACCAATAACCCATAAGCCTGTTTTGATGGTTGTAATTCAGCCACCATTTTTTCCGGATCAGCGCCTTCCTCGAGTAAGTTCTCTCGGCGTGCCTGAATATAAGTTTGGGTGATGTCTTGGTTCCATTCGGGATGAAACTGCAGGCCCCACAGCATGTGCTCAGCCCGAAAAGCGTGGTTTTCATCCAACTCACAGCTGCCCAGTAATGTCGCTGATTGTGGCAGTGTTTTGACGTGTTGTAAATGCGAGGCCAAGGTCGGAATGGAGGTTTGTTGACTGACTTGATTCAACAAAGGATCTGAGCTGGCGTGTTTGGAGAAAACAAACTCACTGTGCCCCAGGTTACGACCCTTGGGATTATAGGCCACCTGCCCGCCCAATAAATCGGCCAATAATTGATGCCCAAAACAGACCCCCAAAGTGGGTATATTGAAGGTCATACTTTGTTCCAGCCATTGTTGTGTATGGTTTAACCAGTCATCTCGCTCAGTCACCATCGCCGGTGAACCGGTGATGATGATACCAGTGAGTTGTTCGGCGGCTTTTGTGAGTTCAGGAAGGCTTTGACCTAAATGAACATCAACCGTAATGGCATGTTTGGCGTCTATGCCCATGCCTTGGATAAACCAATCGGAGAAGCGACCAAATTGATTCACTGCAGCAGGCACTGGGTCTCCAGTTTGAATAATTAAAAACATATGTATGTGTTGTTCAGTAAGCGTCGGGAGGTGCCAATCGGATGGCTTCTTCTAGCGAGGTTTTCCCAGCTTTGAGTAAATGTGAAATGGCTATTCTTAATGGCATCATGCCTTGTTCATAGGCTGCTGCTGCGAGCTTTTCTGAGGGCACATCATCGCGGATTAACTTCCGTACTTCCTGATGTATAGGCATCATTTCAAACACCCCAGAGCGTCCATGGTAGCCGGTGTTTCGACATTCATCACAGCCTTTGGCCTCAAAAAGTTCTTTGGGTGGTTGGATATCAAAAGGGTGTACCATCGAGACCCATTTTTCGGCATCAACTTTAACTGAAACTTTACAATGTGGGCACAGTAAACGAATCAACCTTTGGGCTAAAACACCAGCCAAAGTGCTGCGCAGTAGATAATCAGCCACACCCAAATCTAACAAGCGGTTGATGCTTGAGGGTGCATCATTGGTGTGTAAGGTGGATAACACCAGGTGACCGGTCAAGGAAGCTTGTACTGCCATTTGTGCGGTTGGCAGGTCACGAATCTCTCCAATCATAATGATGTCAGGATCCTGACGCATCAACGTTCTGACGCCATCCGCAAAGTTAAGACCAATTTTGGGATTGACCTGCATTTGATTCAACACCGGATCAACCATTTCGATTGGATCTTCAACAGTTGAAACATTGACCTCAGAGGTGGCCAGTTTTTTCAAGGTTGAATATAAAGTGGTGGTTTTACCCGAGCCGGTGGGGCCAGTAACCAATACAATGCCGTGTGGTCGGTTAATCAACTGTTTCCAGTTTTCAGCTTCAGTGGCGCTGAACCCCAAATCCTGGTAATCAACCACAACTGCATCTGGATCAAAAATTCGCATCACCAATTTTTCGCCAAAAGTGGTAGGCATGGTTGAGACCCGCAGTTCAATTTCGCGGTTACCCTGAGATAAGGTCTTGATCCTGCCATCTTGAGGCCGGCGTTTTTCTGCCACATCAATGCGCGATAAAATTTTAATCCGACTGGTAACAGCAGCCATCACCGCAGGTGGCAGATCATAAACCTTGAGTAGTTTACCATCGATACGAAACCTAATCAGACAGTTGTCTCGCTTCGGTTCCAAGTGAATGTCACTGGCACGCTGATCAAAGGCATATTGTAATAACCAGTCGACCAGACCTATCACGTGTTGGTCATCGGCATTGATGTCTTTGCCACCGAGTTTAACCAGTTGCTCTAAATTCAGAATTGGGTCAGTGGTTTTGCCCTTGTGCATTTTTTTTGCACCTTGGACTTGGCGATTAACGCCATAAAACTCAAACAAAAGGCGCTGAATATCAATTGGATTGGCGTGCACCCGTTTGATGGTTTGGCGATGTATTTTTTGAATATCATTCAACCAAGCAGTGTTTTTTGGATCAGCCACAGCAATCACAATTTCATCGGTGTCTACATACAAAGGCAGAATTTGATGTTGTCGGGCATAGGCTTGGGAAATCACTTGGGTGACTTGATTGACATTAACTTTAGTTGGATCAATTTTTAAATAATCCAACTTATTGATTTTGGCCACCCACTGAGTTAAAAACTCCATGGTAATGGGTTTACCGGTTTTCAAGTTAGTTAATTTGTTATCAACAATTGAAATATAAGGATGTACTGAAGCAGAAGTGACGGTTGATTTTTCTAATAATTTAGCAAACTCATGTTGTGAAATGATCTTGGCCGCCAGCCATTGCTTGGCCAGGGTTGCCATGAAATTGTTTTTAATGGTTTTCGCTGTGGTCATCAAATAATCGCTTCAGGTTGACATCATTCAATATTGTAGCTGATGTGCCGGATAGATAACAGTCATTAGCTAACAGCATCAAAACATGGGTGCAATGACTGCGCACTGCCTCTAAATCGTGACAAACCATCACCACACATTGGCTTTCACTGATCTTTTTAAATACCTTCAATATATGTGCTCGATAGACCAAATCTAGATGATTCAGGGGTTCATCCAACAGCAAGTAGTCGGCTTGTTGTGCCAAACAAGTGGCGATTTCTACTTTACGCCGTTCACCGCCTGATAGTTTTAAGATTGAACGGTGTTGCAAATGTTCAATGCGGCAGGTTTTCAAGGCTTGTTGGGTGATCGCTGCGTCTTGATGCTTATGGGTCAGCCAAGGAAAGCGCCCCATCCCGACCGCATCTTTAACCGAGAATGCCAAGCAAGGCTCTTGGTCTTGTAATAAAAAGCTCAGCTTTTGCGCCCGCTGTATAGGATTCAAGCTGCGGATGTTGTTGTTATCAAGTTTTATTTGGCCACTGTAGTCGTTACTGATGCCAGCCATGGCCTGTAATAAAGTGGATTTACCAACACCATTTTGTCCAACCACACCCCAAAACTGGCCCGCTTTAAATTCGCCATTGAGGTTTCTAAAAACAGCTTCGCCGTCTTGGTTTAATGTCAGTTTCTTCAGTTTCAACATCAGACCTTCCTGTTCAGCCATAAAAACACCGGCACCCCAATCAAAGCTGTGAATATACCCACAGGAAGTTGGATTGGACTCATCACGGTGCGTGCCAAGGTATCAGCAGCCAACAAAAAGCAAGCCCCAACAAGAACGCACATGGGAATTAATTGACGGTGTTGGTAACCAGCCACCATGCGCACCAAGTGGGGGATGATTAAGCCAACAAAACCTATGGTGCCTGCTTGTGCCACAGCCATTGAAGTTAACAGTGCAGTAATAATGAAAATCATTAAATTGATGCGGTGGGTATTAACCCCTGACTTCAGCGCAAAAAGATCGCCGCGAGCCAGTAAGTCTAGGGCTCGACTGTGCTTAATTAGCAACAGAAAGCTGATCAGCAACAGCACCGGCATCAATGCATTGGGCTTGGCAAAGCTCATATCTCCCATCAGCCAAAACATCATTGATTTGATTTGTTGCCCAGAAGCTGTGGCTAAAATGAAGCTGATGAAGGCAGCAAATCCAAAGGCCAAAACCACGCCGTTTAAAGTGACTTTGTCAGGTCGTATGCGTCCTTGGTAACTCAGTTTAAGTAACAACAACGTCGCCAATAAACTGCCCATGAAACCAAACGCAAACAACAGGTGTTGAGACAGGCTTAAGCCGGTAACAATCACCAATAATTGCACCACAGCTGCCCCGCCAGATACACCGAGTAAATAGGGGTCGGCCAGTGGGTTTTTGACCAAGTTTTGGATCAGCAGGCCGGCTAAGGCCAAGCAGGCACCGACCATAATTGCATTGATGATGCGTGGTAAGCGTAACTGCCAAACGATTTCGAAATAAGCAGAGTTGCTGTCAAACAGGGCAGCCAATGGCACATGAACTGAACCGACTGAAAGTGCCACAACCACCAGCACCAGAAGCAGCAAAGACCAAAACCACCAGTGGCTGAGTAACTTACCAGCTCGATTATTCAACGTGTATTCAACGATTTTCTAAGTACTTTGAATGTTCAAACTCAGCGACTGACACTCATCGAGACCACATCTTTGCGCAACACTGTAATGGTGGCATCACCACGCATATATTTAGAGACAATGGTCAGCTGTTTATCATCAATGGCCAACAAACGACCAAAAATGGGACGGCCGCGTTTGGTTCTGACTTTGATGTTTTGTCCAACGGCTTTCGACCAATCACTGATTCTCACTTCATTGATACTTTGACCTATGGATGTGGTGATGATTTTGAGCAGCTCTTTGGGCTTATTGGCCTCCGCTTCAAGTCGTTCAGCTTCTTTTTGTTTGGCTTCCATCTCTGCCCGCAAGGTATCCATGTCTAAGTCTAAAAAGTCAATGTCAACCAATTGAATTTTTTGGTATTCATTTTCACCCATAGCTGCTTCAACTTCAACCGAGCGATAAAACTCGGTCTGGTCCATAGCCGCTACTTGGAATAGGTATTTAGGTTCTCTCAGCTTGAATATGACATTCAGTTCAATGTCTTGTTCTAATGCCCGCTGGTATTGGTTGCTTAATGTATCAGGCATCTGTTTTCCGGCATAAACACGCAAGTACTTTTGAATTTCTTCGGCGCTGTTCAGACGGTAAGCTGAGTAGGAGTCGCGGTTGGCGGCAGCACAAACACTGTTGCGTTTTTCATTAAAGCCTTGATCACTGTAGTAATAGTACAAAGTATCAACAATGGTTTCAGTAAAGGAAATACGCTCTACGTCGCTGGGCCTGGTTAAGGTTCCTGACCAAACGATAAACCAATTGTCAGGACTTTCAATATTGATGTTGAAGTCAATGTGGTAATCATCGACCAGCGAATAACTGACTTCCATGTCAAAGTTGGGTGTGCTACTAAAAATTTGTTGCCATTGTGCATCACTGAAACTGGGGCCTGAACCTTCACCACAGCCAAATGCTCCCAGGTAACTGGCAGCCATAGGCCAATAATTGGCCCGGTTAATGGCACTTTGCAAGTCAGCGGATTGGCTGTTTAATACCCGCACATTACGAAAAGACAAAGTCATGGTTTGAGGTATGTGGCTGATTAATTTTTGACTGCCCGAAAACAACAGCTTTTTCATGTCGGTGCGAACTTCAATGGAGTCGATGGCGATGGTTTGACGGTAGCCTGTGGGTCTGAAGCTCAGCTGCTCCAGAGTCACTTGTCCATTTAAAGCAGTATCTACACTTTGGTTAGACCATTCTCCCAGCTCACCCAAATGAGACAATATACCCTCTGCAAAGAACTTACTGTTGTTTTTGAGTTGCATATAGGGCAACACCACCAAAACCACTAAAATGGCCAATACAATTAACTTACTTTTGTTGTTCATCATGTCTTCTCGTTGTTTGATTGCTACATAACAGGTTCAGCAAAACCGGCAAAAGCAGATATTATTATCGTTTGTATTTGCTTAGAAGACAAATCAACGTTAGGAAAATTGCCAATTGGTTCATAATTTTGATAAAAATCAGGGTGGTTAGCAGGCACTTCAGGGTAGCCCTTTTTCAGTTGATAGCTGGTTGAATACCGAAAAGGCCAAATATCAAAAATGGGTAACTTTCTTGAAATGGTTGCAATCACACCGCTGATGCGGCTGAAAAAAGGAATCTGTTCTTTGGCTGCCACCACCCAGCTGTTTTGATCAAGCATATCAGTTTGAATGTTGGCTGATAACAGTGAAGCGAATTCTTTACTTTCTATCACGAAGCCTGCTTCGGTATTCAGCACATCTGAGCGTGGGTCAAAGTTATGGGTGCCTATCATTGAAATGTATTCGTCAATCACAAATGATTTTCCGTGCATACCAAAGCGGGTATTTTCATGGATGCTGTTGGGTGAAAACATTTCTTCAATCATGCCAGGGCGGTCTTTAAACTCATAGATTTGCATACCCAATTTCTTTAAGTAGAAACGTTTGTATTTATACGAGATGGCATACACGTAGTAGGCATCGGTAGATGCCAGTGAGTTGGTAGAAACCAAGAATTCAAGTTCAGGGTTTTTGCGGCGCAATTTCTTAAATGTTTTGCGGGCTTGTCGGCTGAAGACTAAATAAGGTGTTTGGATGAGTATTTTCTTTTTAGCTGCAGCAAAATACTGATGAATCTTTTGGGTCAGCTGTTTGTTGGTTGACTTGGCATCTTTGTTGAATGGCTTGTCATGGGTGTCACTGAAATACTCAATGCGGTCAACGGCAATCATGTTGGGAAAAAATGTCTTGATCAAGTGCGGCAAATCGGTGGTCAGTTGTAACAAGCGGGTGGCTTTTTCTGGCAGTTCTTGATGCCAATCAATGTTGGATTTTTCATCATTCAAGATGCGTGCACTGACATCCCGTAAGTGTTCCACTGGCACCACATGTGGACTGTTCCAGAAACTGGCAAAAGACAGGCTGATGTCATTAACCACATCGCCAATTGCCAACACATCTCGATCTTTATAATTAAAGGATTCATCCCAATCATAGTATCGATCTTGATAATTCCGTCCGCCCACAATGCCGTACTTATTGTCTACAATAAAGGCTTTATTGTGCATGCGCTTGTTCAGCCTGGCCATGCAACAAGCCATGGCACTGAAGAACTCAAAAGCTGATGTATGGGCATCCTGAAACACTGGGTTATAAAGTTTAAACTCAAGGTTTTGGTGCAGGGTTGCGATGTCAGTTACCAACCAAGAATTTCCCATAGAAAACAATTGGTCAATAATGACTTTAACTTTAACCCCGCGTTTAGCTGCGGCCAACAATTCACGAATAACCAGGTGGCCTGCGTCATCGTTGACCCATATAAAACTCTGGATTTCAATGCTCTTTTGCGCAGCGCGAATCATGTGTAAGCGCAACAACAATGACTCTTCCCCTTTATCCAATAACAGCACATGGTTACTGTTTTCCTGTTGAGCCATTGCAAATTGAGAAGCAAAAGGCGTGTCAATGGCACAGCGATTGGGTTCATTTGAAGCACAAGTGATGGTACTGTCCTTTTTAACTTCAATCACTTGTTCTACTTGTTTAATGGTGGCTTTGTTCAAAGCGCAACCACCGAGTATCGAAGTCAGAACAATTGAAATTATGATTATTGGTCTGTGCATAATTACGCGATGCTGTTGATCCAAAACTGGTTGTATTCAGTGGTGCTTGCTATTGAACAGGCAAAGCCATCAATATGTGTGATGTTAATCAAATGTATCAAAGCTCCCTGCTCTGTTCGGGTTGGGTTGTCCGGTAACACCGAGCGTTTTAAATAAGACCAAAGGTTTCCACCCTCTAATTTACACCATGCCTCTTTTTTCGTCCACAATTGATAAAATCTATGTGGTTGTTTTTTAGCCGGTAACAGCTTTAATTGTTGCCATTCATCAGGATGAAAATAGCGTTTGGCTAATTTCATCACATCACGATGTAGGTCAATTTTTTCAACATCTATAGCGACTTCAGCTTGGTTTGAGATGACATAAGCATACAGGTTACGGCTGTTACTGTGAGAAAAATAAGGCGTTTCTTTGATGTAAGGTTTGCCGTTGCTGTTTTTGAATATTTTGATTGGTTGGGAAGTATTCAGTGTGTTTTGTAACAACTGTTGTAAAATGGCATCAGAGTGAGGCTTGGCCTCAATTATTTTATCAAAAGGGTTGTTATGCAACCAAATTTCAAGCTCTTGGCTCATTTAATATGTCCGATACTCGGTTAATAATCAATCGCTCATTGCAACATAAAATCACCTCACAAATCAAACAAAAAGGTGTGATTAGTTTTGCAGCGTTTATGCAAATGGCGCTATACGAACCAGGACTTGGTTATTACAGTGCTGGATTGGCGAAGTTAGGTCCCAGTGGTGACTTCATCACAGCTCCAGAGATGGGCCAGTTGTTTGCACGTTGTCATGCCAGTGTTTTTGCTGACGTTTTAGTCCATTTATCTGACCCAACAATCCTTGAGTTGGGTGCAGGCACGGGTCAATTCTGTGTTGATGTTCTGTATGCATTGGATGAATTGAATTGTGTGCCAGCACGCTATGCCATATTTGAGGTCAGTGCAGACCTGAAAAAAGTTCAACAGGGTAAAGTGGCTGAACAACTTCCTGCTGCGCTGGCCAAGCGGGTGGTTTGGCTTGATTCACCGCCCAACCAATCATTTGAAGGTATTGTGTTTGCCAATGAAGTGTTGGATGCCTTGCCAGTTGAAGTGTTTCAATTTGTACAAGGCCGGTATCAAAGGTTGATGTTGGGGGATGAAGCTGGGCACTTAACAGAATGTTGGCAACCTTTTACCGGGAAGTTGTTAGCGCAAGTAGAGCAGCTGAATTTACAGCTTGAATCCGGTTATCGTTCTGAATTTATTCCCCATTTGAGTGCTTGGATGCAATCGGTGGTGGGTCAACTGCGCAAAGGTTTGGTGATAATGGTTGATTATGGCTATGGTCGACCTGCCTATTATCACCCGCAAAGATCAACTGGCACTTTGGTTTGTCACCAGCGTCATCAAGCAAATTTTAACCCTTATCAAGATGTTGGCTTACAAGACATCACAGCATTTGTTGACTTCACAGCTGTGGCCGAAGCCATGAGCGAAGTGGGCCTAGATGTGATTGGGTTCAACACCCAAGCGGAGTTTTTGATGGCTACAAAAATTGAAAAATGGTTGAATCCTGATGGAGATTATAAGCATTATTTTGAATTGGTCACAGAAATGAAAAAGCTGGTGATGCCGGATGAAATGGGCGATAAGTTTAAAACCATTGCTGCCAGCATCAATTTCCCCATTGAATTGACAGCATTTCAAAATAACCGATGGCAAGACCTTTAAAAATTTAAGGAAAACAACCGCCAGATGCTTGAATTTGTTATGATAGTCCGCATTATGATTTTCACCCACCAACAGTTTATTCAGTGTTAGATTCAACCAATCAATCTTGTACCTTGCCAGACATCGCTGCCGAAGAAAAGGCCAAAATAGGTGGTCAACTTCAATGGGTTGGTATGAGCGATATAGAAATGCCACTGCAGCTGGCAGCTGATGTCAATGTGCCGGCAACGGTGGCGCGTGTACGTGCCGAAGTTTCTTTGGATGATGTGGTGTCAAAAGGCATTCACATGTCGCGCCTGTATCTGGCATGTGACGAAGTGTTCAGCTCAGCTGCCATTGATTATGGACAATTACAAAATTTAACTGATCAGTTTTTGTTGTCGCATAAAAAATTAAGTCAAAATGCATTAATTGAAGTGGAAGCCGAGGCCTTGTTAAGAAGGCCGGCTTTAGTCAGTGACCATTCAGGCTGGCGTTCATACCCGATTAAACTTTCGGTGGTGCAATGTAAAAAAACTGGTTTAAGTCAATATTTGAGTTTTCAAGTGACGTATTCTAGCACCTGTCCTTGTTCAGCGGCACTGGCCAGGCAGTTGATTCAAGAAAACTTCAAACAACAATTTGACTCAGAAAACATAGATTTTCAAGCTGTGCTAGATTGGATGGGTTCTGAACAAGGCATCAACGCCACGCCACACAGTCAAAGAAGTTCTGCGGTGATTAAAGTTAAATTGGCAGCTGACCAAGTTGAAATACCGCTGCAAAAAATGATTGATTTGGTAGAAAACTCGCTACAAACTGCGGTACAAGCAGCGGTCAAAAGAGCCGATGAACAAGCCTTTGCGTTGCGAAATGGACAAAACCTGATGTTCTGTGAAGATGCGGCCAGGCGAATCAAGCAAACTTTAAGCAAAGAACCCACTGTTCAGCAGTTTCATTTACGTGTAACGCACCACGAATCACTGCACCCGCATGATGCCACAGCTGAAGCATACAGTGAATAAACCAACTACAAAGATGCTTGAAAAATAAGTTAAATTAAAACTTGATTTTTCATTTTTATGCACATTGTGTCATCAGGCAGTCATAAAACAAGAATTTACTCTGTCTAATTAATTATTAACATACCAAGTCTTCTGTAAGTTGTTGAATGTTATGGATAATATGCTCATGGTTAATATTTAACCAAAATGAATCAAGCAACCCACTGGCTCCCTGCCATAGGCCAAAAAACCGACTTATTAACAAACTTATCCACAGTTGTTGTGGATAAGATGTATTGTGAATTAATGGATAACTAATTGTGTGCATCAGGTCAGGTTAGCTGTTGGCGTGGGCTCTAGGCTGGCTGCCATCGGGTTATTTCCACGAAGACTTTAATAGAAACTGTAAATTGGCTGCGATAACCTTTAAAATAAGACGTGTAAAATAAACATTCATTGAAAACCCATGAAAATAACAATCACAATACTTTTGATCGCAGCATCCATCAACCTGACAGCCATTGCTTGTCACACCCCAGCGCAGTCAGCTAAGCTCAATAAACAGTACCCAGATTGGGATTTTGTGAATATGATGCACAAAGCCCACAGCCAACCCTATAAAGGCTATAAATACGTGGGACCACAAAACTGTGTGGCTGGAAAAGCTGATATTTTTCAATGTAATCAAGTGGATTTACTGGGGCATTTAGACCTCAGTCAAATAGGTGGCGGTCAAGGTTCGGACAGTTGGGGGTGGAAACATGAGGCCAGTGGACGATACTTTGCCTTAGTGGGACGCTCCAATGGCACGTCGTTTGTTGAGATCACTGATCCAGCTAATCCAATATATCTGGGTAATTTACCCAGCACCGGTGGTTTTTCCAGTGCTTGGCGCGATGTTAAAACATATCAAGAACACGCTTTTATTGTGGCTGATGACATAGATCACGGCATGCAAGTTTTCAACCTCACTCAGTTACTCAATGTGCAAGGCGCGCCAGTTACATTCATTCCTGATAAAACTTTGACAGCGGGCGGCTTGTTGTCTGCGCATAACATTGCCATCAACCAAGCCACAGGCTATGCCTATGTGCTTGGCAGCAACATTTGTAACGGCGGCATATTTATGGTCAATATTCAAAACCCGACAGACCCCAAACCAGCTGGGTGTTTCAGCGCCGATGGATATACCCATGACGCACAATGTTTAATTTATACAGGTCCAGATATGGATTATCGTGGCAGTGAACTTTGTTTTGCCAGTAATGAAGACACCATCACAATCATAGATGTAACCGATAAATCAAATCCAGTGATGATCAGTAAAACCGGCTATACAGGTCAACAATACACCCACCAAGGCTGGTTAACAGCTGATCAAAAATATTTTCTGATAGACGATGAGCTGGATGAGCTGGATCGTGGCAACGGAACACCAGATTTTACCCGGACTTATGTGATGGACATGACCGATTTGGACAATCCATTGGTCACTGGTCACCACAATGCCGATGGTATAGCTATTGACCACAACCAATACATTGTGGACGGGCATACTTATCAAGCCAATTATACCCGCGGCTTAAGAATTTTAAAACTTGGAGATTTGGCACAGGCTGAGATGCAGGAAGTGGCCTATTTTGACACTTTTCCAGAAGCTGATGGCAGTTCAAATTTTGGTGGTGCGTGGAACGTATACCCATTTTTTGATAATGGTATGGTGATGATTTCTGACATCAACCGTGGCGTGTTCATTGTTCAACCCCAGTTAGAAGAAATCACCGCAATAAAAAACCACCACTCTGGTTTATGGTATAACCCAGAACAAGATGGTCATGGTCTCAATATACTGGTGCTTGATAATAACCGCATGATCATCTATTGGTATACCTATGACAATGAGGGCAACCAGATTTGGTTGTTAGGATCAGGCAGTTTTGAAAATGGTTTGGCCACCCTGTCAGTGATATCTACTGAAAATGCCTTATTCCCCCCTAATTTTGATGCAGCTGATGTTCAGAGTAGCAACTGGGGCAGTTTTGAAATTGAATTTGAGGGTTGTAACCAAGCCGAATTCAAATGGTTTCCCAATCCAGAAACTGGATTCACTGCTGGCAGTATGCCGATGTCACGTTTGGCCTTCAATGCAGGCCTGGGATGTGATGAACAGTAGAATACAAATAAAGCAGCCTCAGGCTGCTTTATTTGTACTTCATTTAAAAAAACCAGTCTAAACCAGGGTTAATGCATGACAGGTAGATTCAGTTTGATTAACATCAGGCTTCTGTCTGAATATCAATCGAAAAAGTTCTGCTGATGTCTTCAGTGATGCCCATTTCCAAGGGTGCTTGAAACTTCCATTTGAGGATACTTTTTTCGGCACTTTTAAACACCCTTCGCGGGATGGCTGCTTCGGCTTCGTTAACCCGAATGACTTCACCATTTGGGTTGATGTAAATTTTTAATTTTAAAGTGGTGTTCTCCGCAAAGCTGTCCGGTACTTCAATGGGTGTGGTTTCTAACAGTGTCCACTTATAGGCTGCGATTAAAGGGTTAACTTCAGTTTCTTCAACGGCGGCTTTATCGTCATTGTAATATTCTTCAAAAGCCTCTTTGCGATTAATCACCACTGGTTGTAAGGGTTCAACTTCAATGGCAAAATCGATGATGGGTTGTGTGCTCTGCAATTCGATTTCAACCTTGGGTAACTCATTGACCTCGACGCTGCGATCATCTGTAGAAGCATCTGTGATTTGTGGATTAACTTTAAAGTTATTAACAGTGGCACTGGGGTTGATGGCTTTTTGTCGTTCAGGTAAACCTTGTGACCAACTGGGGCGTTTTTGGTTGGGCGCTTCAACTTCTTCGGTGCTTTGCTGTTTGGACTGTTCACTGACCTGACTTTGGCTGTTGAAGCTGATCAGTAGACTTAATAAAAATAGGTATTTCATGGCGTTTGTTATTTATTTACTGTCTGTATGGTAGATTTTTGGCATTGTATTCTGAGCATGATCAAAGTCAATGCTTAACACGTTATGCTTGTTGATTTATTCGATTTCATCACCTGGCTGTCAGCCTGAGTGAAGAATCACTGTGCTGGTGACAAATATTGGTAACTTTTCTCGTTGGCTTAAAACGGCCATATCAATGCCGATTAATTCAGTGCTTCTTTGAGTGCTGTCACCAGGAACAACATGATTTACACCACATCAGGGCTTTCAGCACTACGCCTAGAAATTATGCAGGTGGCAAGATTATTGTTTGGGATTCACCTCAAACTCAGGTTTTTCACAACAATATTTCAACCAGGCCGAACCAACGCCTGAGCATTGAAATGTGTTTCAATACAGCGGTTAGCAATGTGCAGAATAACTTAACTGATGCAAAGGTTGGGGCAGATGAACACAGTCTCAGCTCAAAGGTGAAATTTAAAGATGGCTTTGAACTGTGAAGACAGCATAGGCATCAAAGGTAATCACATTTTAAGGTAATAGGCACCTGAAGAATTGGTCAAACGGTCTTTTTCATGGCTCAACTCAAGAGCTATTTTGACATCCTTGCCTTTGACTTCACAAGTGATGGTGATGTGACCCACTTTCGAGGCATAAACACAAGATTTATACGACTGGCGAGGCGTGCTTTTGAGGTCTACTCGGCCATCAGGAAAAAATTCCATGTAGTCTTTGTCGTCGCCATCTGGATCATAACTCAATGCCCACATACCATGCAGCCAAGAGGCTTTGTCTGGGTCGTCTTGATAAAAGTAAGCGTAGGCCATAAATGCAGTTGCAACCACGATCAATAACAACAGTAAATTCTTCATTCAGCAGTCCTTGATGTCAATTTATGATCAACCTTTTGTTTCTGTGCGTAAGGCATGAGTATGATCGATGCTTTTAAGTGCCTTGGCATAATTCTTTATCGAGTATGACCTCGGCAACTTTGCTGTCAGTGGCATTGTAGTAAACAAAATTCACCGCAACATCTAGAGACAAAACACTTGTGATTTATTTTTTTCCAACCCAGCATAGTTGTACAGCCACCCGGGTACAGCCACCGCAATAACCAGTTTAATTAAATGGCCCATATCGACATAACTCCCTTGCTAAATATAAATAAACCCAATTAAAACATGGCTGATGCTGCATCAACTATCAAAAAAAGATGATAGCATAATTTAGTTTGCTGTAAAGTGCTGTTGATGTTGATCAAGGGCCATTAATTTATTGATGGCGTTTTTCTTGTTCACCAGAAAAATATTGGCCGGTGAACCAATCAAAGTATTTAACCACGGTCACCACAGCCGAGACTTTACTTACATTGATGACATTGTTGAGGGCATTGTTCGGGTTTTGGACAACCCACCCACTGCCACAGCTGATTATGATTACCAACACCCAGACCCAGCCAGCAGTGCTGACCCATACCGAATTTATAACATAGGAAATGGAAAACCAGTGGCATTGTTGGATTTCATATCAGCGATTGAGAATAAGTTAGGAATCAAAGCAATCAAACAGCTGTTACCCATGCAAAAAGGTGATGTCGCTGATAACCAAGCTGATGTCAGTCATTTAGTCAATGTTGTGGGCTTTCGACCGAATACCAGCAAAGAAACAGGCATTGGAAAGTTCATTGATTGGTATCGAGACTATTATCAGGTTTGATGATATCGTGTCTTTTGGAGCAGTGTCTTAGACTGGGGCAAAAATAATTTTAAACAGCTGTGGCCAGTTTATTTAAACGGAAGTTGATGGTGACAGCTGGCGTTTGATGCCTGCTTTGTGGATACATTTTATCTTCTCCCCAGGCGTTTAAGAGACTCCCAATGATGGCTTATAGCGAAAGCTCAGTCCCAATCAGGTTTTGCTTTAATAAGTTCCATTTTTAATGTGCGCAGCAAGTTTTTAATTGTGATTTGAGTTGTGTTAAAGTGACTGCTCTTGGCTCGAATAATGACATTGACTAATAAACTAATTAAGCAACCACAGCTGTTTACTTTGATGTTCGCGGCTTTGATGTGGTGTTTTGTTTTCAGTGTTGAAGCGATTGAAGTTAACGACTGTCTCAAAGCAACTGAGGCCTCTGTTGGATTGGAAAACTGTTTACAAATCTATGCAAAGTTAACTGACAGTGACGATACTGATGAGATGGTGACCATTGGCTTTAGGATTTCAGAGTTGTATCAACAAAAGCAAATGTTTTCTGCCAGTAATCGGTTCTTATTATCGATGGAACAACAACACCCTGAGTTAACCAATCAATTTTTGGTGAAGCATCAATTGCTCAGAACCATGGGTATTAATCATTATTATTTAAAAGCCTATTCACAGGCGCTCAAAACCTTTCAACAAGCTTTTGATATTGCACAAGTTCAGCAAGATCTGTTGGCATTGTCTAAAAGTTATAATGATTTGGGTGTTGTTTACAAAGCCCAGTCCCGATTTGCAGACTCGCTTTCTTCATACATGCAAAGCCTGAAAATAAAGGAAACCTTGGGTATCGACTTAGAAATTGCCAAATCATTGAACAACATAGCCAATGTATATTTGCTGATGGAAAAATATGAATCAGCCATCACTTTTCATCGTCAGTCATTGGTTTTATTTGAACAGTTTGATCAACAAGATTTTGACAGCAAAGAACAAGTGATTCACATCAAGGATCAAATTGCCCATTCACTCAGTCGCATGGGTGAAATTAATCAGGCAATTCAAATATCAGAACAATTGATTGCACAAACCAGTGCGTGGCCTGAACATGAGTTGTTGTTGTTTGAAACCCATTGCAACCTGGCCTTAGATTACCTACAAAATGGACAAGTAAATGAAGCGTATAACACCATCGAAAAAACCAAATACACCGAAGGCATCAGCTCCGATCAACAACTGTTAAGGCATGAGGTTTACACGGCAGTTTACATGGCACAGGGCAATTTTATAAATGCAGAAAATGAGGCTCTGGCAGGTCTTAATCTGGCACAGAAAAACAAGAACCATGAACAAACCAGTTTATTTTACCAACTGTTAACCGACATCAAACAAGATCAGGGTGATGACACATCTGCTTTGAAATACCAAAGTTTATTCATACAGTCATATGAGAATAACCTGAAACAAAACTACGATACTGGCATTAAATATTTACAAAATGAGATTGAATTACAGGTCCAACAAAAGAACTTAGGTTTGTTACAAAAAAACAATGAGATCCAAGAGCTACAAATTAAGAAACAACGCTTGGTGGTGGTTTCAGTGTTGTTATTGGCGGGATTGTCAGCATTGTTGGTCTGGTGGTACATCAAAAAGAAAGCGGCTGAGAAGCTGCGGTTGTTGAAGCAAATCAATTACCACCGCAATCAATTGAATGAATTAAAAGCCCCCAAACAACGACTGGAAAGTTTTTTTAAAGAAATCAAGGAACCGATAGTCTGCGTAGATCAAAGTTTCCGAATTAACCACATGAACAGTGCATTTTGTCAGTTATTTGATATACAAGTTGAAACCAATCTGCAAGCACATTTACCGACTTTGTTACCAGCATTCGCAAGTGCCATCAATGCCATTACTTTTAATAAAGACGATTTGCCTAAACAAAGGTATTTACCTGTGAGCCTCAATCAATCTCAACAGGTTTTGATGTGGATCAGTGTGGTGTTCGAGATGGATAACAACATTGTTTTGTCTTTACAACTGAGCCAGTTGGATCAAGCGATTCCGACCGAATGCTTTCATTTAATTGAAAAAAGCAATCAAATCAACGGCATCATATCTAAGCTGAATGTGTTGAAAAACAACAACAATATTCTGACCAAAGATTTGATCTTACAAATTGATCAAAAGCTCAAATTAGCCGACTCAGGTGAAGATGATTTAGGACAAGCATACCGTAAATCAATGGTTGATTTGATGAACAGTAACTTAGACGTGTGGCGCAAAAACACCCAAGGTGACCGCATCACTTTGGCAGAGCAGAGCGCTGTGTGGAAGGTGACCATCGATGATGGTCGATTGAGAACCCGAGCGATGGACCGTTACCTCAGTTTGAAAACTTTACCCAAAACTCCCCGGTGGCGTTCAGTGGTCAAAACCAGTCATTATATATTGGCTGAATGTAACCTCAGCTTTGAACAACGAAAACACCTCAATGAACGCTTGGAGGTGTTTATGGTTAATTTAAAAGTCCTGACCACTGGAATTTAACGGCAAATGTTTACCAATCAAACGATATTCTGTTACAGAACAAGTCACTGCCTGCTTTGACAAACCTGACAAGAAAACTCTAAGCCGTCTGTTAATCCATATTCAATGTGGTGGGTTTCATCGAGCAGAACTTCTGGACTGACAATTAATGGTCTGACTTCACCTGGGTCATAGTCTTGGTTGGTCATGCTGGCACACACACAACTGGCATAAGCGTAGGCCAATCTTGCCGGTGTGTTATCGAAAAAATCATGACGCTTTACATTGTTTCTATAAACCAAAACACCACCCACATACTCTCTGAGCTCCTTGTTATTGGTGTCGTCTGCTTTGATGTCTTTGATGCCTATTGGACAATCGACCGGTTTATCTTTTAATAATTCATCCAGAGAATGACCGGCTATTCTGACAGTGCCAATTTCTACCAACGACCCTTGCTTACAAAATGTGGGGTCTGATGCATCTTGGTGAGCCATCACCCAAGAGCTAAAGGTCAAGAGACCTATTGTTAAGGCTGAGGATAGTTTGAGCCTGGTTGTGGTGTTTTTGTTATTAGACATATTGATACCTTTTTTATGCGTGATTGAAAATGTAAAGATTATAACTTGTACAATCAGGGTGAACGGTTAAAACATGGGAACAAAAAGGGAACGTTTGCAAAAAATACATTTGCTATCAGTCACATAACAATCCTGTTGATTGTGGGTTCTCAAACAAGAAAGGCCCCGGAGGGCCTTTCAATCGGTTACAGTTCAGGTTATTGTAAACACGGGTCCACTACATAAGTGGGTTCATTAAATAAACTTGCAGGCAATAAAGTAACATTCCTCATTTTACTGTCACTTCCGGCACCACCACGTAATTTATCACGTTCATTGGAACTGTTGCCTGTTAACGTATCGCTGTGGCGATTACCTCGTAATTTATCTTTGGTGTCGCTACCAGACAGGTAACCATCCAAAGTGTCATTACCGCGGTTACCCCAAATGCGATTTTTACCCTCCAGACCACGAATGCGATCATTACCTCGGTTACCCCAAATCCAATCAGTGCCGGACCCGGCATTGATTAAATCATTATCACGGTTACCAAAGATGATGTCGCCACTGCTGCCGCCGTCGATGGTGTCGTGACCGCTGTTACCCCAAATCAAATCTTTATCAGCACCACCGGCAATGTAATCATTACCACTGTTGCCCCAAATGATGTCTTTGTTGTCACCACCTATGATGTGATCATTGCCGCTGTTACCAAATGTGATGTTGGTACCAGATCCATTGTTGATGTAATCATTGTCTGAATTGCCGAACAACACATCCGTTCCTGATTCACCATAAATCATGTCATGACCAGAATTGCCAAACACCACATCGGTGCCATCGCCGCCCATTATGCGGTCCGAACCGCTGTTACCAAACAGCACATCGGTAGACCCATCACCCGAGATTAAATCACAACCAGTGTTGCCGAATAACACATCAGTGGAATCACCACCTGAGATGGTATCATTGCCGGTATTGCCAAAGGCCACATCGGTACCACCCTCACCAGAGATGAGATCATCACCGTCGTTACCAAACATAATGTCGACGCCATCTCCCCCAGCAATTTCATCATCATCACTGTTGCCAAATAACACATCTGTATCAGCGCCACCATTGATGTAATCATTACCGCGATTACCGAAAATGATGTCCACGCCAGCATTTCCATACAGCTGATCACGCTTGCCACCTTCACCATTTTCATTGCCAAAGATCACATCGGTACCAGCGCCGCCTGAGATGTAGTCTGGATCATCGCCACCAAAAATAATGTCAACGCCATCGTCACCATACAGAAAGTCTGAACCTTGACTACCAAAGATGATGTCTACACCATTGCCGCCGTTGACAGTGTCAGCGGCATCGCCAGCAAATATCATATCGACACCATCATTGCCCTCAATGCGGTCAGTATCTTGGCTGCCGAAAATCAAGTCCACACCATTGCCACCAAACATGGCATCTGTACCGACACCACCGAGTAACAAATCAAATGGACCATCATTACCGTACACTTTGTCATTGCCTTTGTCACCAGAGACCAAATCGGCCCCATCATTACCGTTGACGGTGTCATCGCCTTTATTACCAAACACCAAATCAAAGTAATTGCCGCCAGACAAGTTGTCATTGCCCTCACCGCCAAAGATGAAATCAAAGCCACCTTTGCCGGTGGCAGTGTCGTTGCCTTGACTACCAAAAATGAAGTCACCCAACAATTGGGTTAAACCAGCGCCAGTAGAATCAGATCCTGTGATGCTGTCATTGCCATCGCCAGCAAAAAAGAAGCTGCCTAGTTTAAAATTAACACCATATATATTGATTGCACCTGTTTTGGCATTACTCAATGTATCGTCTTTTTGTTCACCAAAGATAAAATCAATGCCGCGCTCGCCTTTGATGGTGTCTTTGCCCGGATCACCTGTGTACCACAAATCACCAAAGATGATGTCGGTAAAACCTTCGGTAGCAACGATGCCATCCTCACCTTTGTCAGCATCATCTTCACCACCAAATAACTTATCATCACCACCAGCGCCTAAGATGAGGTTACCAATGTCAACATTACCAGAACCCCAGGTGTAGGTTTTTCCAGCACTGCCATGGATTTCATCATCACCTTTGCCGCCAATCAAAAAATCATGGTGATCGCCACCAAAGATTTTGTCTTCATCGGGACCTGCAAATACAAAATCAACGCCACCATGGGTTTCAATGCAGTCATCCCCTTGTAAAGTCACAACCAAGTTGGGTTGGTTACCGGTTTTGATGCTGTCATCCAGCGGTGTACCTATAACCACACCCACCCCAAACACATCAAACTCAATGTCAAAATCAGTGTAATTTTCACACAAAGTTTCAGCCATTTTCTGTCCATTATTAGTGTTCTCAGTTTCGGTTTTTACTGGCTTTTTGCGACTTTCCCAACTGGATTTTACTTTGTTGAGGTTTTCACCGGCTATGCTGGTCGCATCCAAATAAGCTGGACTGATCCAAGCATCAAATGCATGTTCAAGACTGGCCAATTCATCAACCTTGACTATTGATGTCACGGTATCGACAAAAGCCATGCCTTTGTCATGGGCTTGGACTCCCAGTAATTCTGCTTCTGCCATAATGGCCAAGGCTTTGCTTTCGAAAGCTTCAACTTCTTGGTATTGTCCTTCCTCAGCTATATTGACAGTGGGCAAGTAACTGGCCATCTCTTCAATCGACTCTTCGGTTCCAACACAGTTGTGCATGTCTTCCTGAAGGGCATCATAATGGTCTTCCTCAGCTTCTGATAAATCATCTAAAGTATCCTCTAAAGGGTCGATTTCATCACTTTCTTCTTCGTAGGCATCGGCCAATAATTCAAATTCATTCAAATCATTTTCAAGTTTGATTTCCCCTTGTTCAATACAAGAAAAATAGTGGGCTGTGTTTCTTTTATTCTTATCCAGGTATGCTTGCATCTCGTTGACCATATCATCTGCTGCAGCCAAATCTTGCTCTACTTGCGCAGTCGCGATGTCGAAAACTTCTAGAACTTGAGCCTCGTCGTTCGTTAACAACTGTTCACCTTGTTCACTGAGATTTAATACAGCGATTGCATAATCCTCCAGCAACTGACTGGTTTTAACCACAAATTCTTCTGTTTGGGCCTCCTGCTGTTGTTTAACAAGCTCGGCTTGATGGTAGATGTCCATTTGTTTGTAGAATATTTCAGCCACCCCAGGAAAGTCGGTCAATGGTTTGGGGTCTCGTTGGCGCACATCAAACAACGGCTCATAAACGCTTTTGCCTAAAGGTAAAATTACTCGGCCACGTTCAAACTGACCAGTCACAGAGTAACTGATGTCCGTATCAGCTGCATTGGCCAACAGTTGATCTGAGTAAAATACACTGCTGATGCCATCAATAATGATGTTGACTCGCACTGGCTCCGTGGTGTCAGGTAGTTCAAGTACACTGTGTAACCTTACCTGTGCATCTTCCGTTTCACCTTGAATCAACCAAAACCAAATTTCATTGTCAGCTTTGTGAACATACAAAGCACCTGTGTCAACAACATCCGTATAAAGCTGCGTGGTGGGGGCTTTCAGAGCGGTTGCTGATGTCTGCTGTTGTTCAATTGAATGGTTGGCTTGTATTGCTTCAGTTGGTTTCATTTGATAGCCACTGACCATGGTGGCACCCAATGTCAATCCGCCCAAAGCGGATATTTTTAGGATTCTTTGTAAATCCCAACGTAGATTGTTCATTGTCATTACCCTCAAAAATAAAGTGTGAATGGTCTGGCAACAATTGCCATGACCTGATTTAAGGATAATTTCGAAACCCTGCAGAAGCTAAACATTCAGCGGGCTAAAGCGGGTTTATGCTGGGATGATATGGGGTTTTTTCTTCTGATAAGTTACTGAAATTGTTTAATAAATTTATTAGTATGTTGATGTAAATCCAAACAGACCCACTAAAACATCAAAACTTTACAGGCAGTATTTTGCTGCTGTTACTGTATGTTTTTATACAAGGGGTTATCATAGTGTAGATTTATTTCACAAAAAAAACCGACGATTAATCTGTATCGAATACCCAGTCTTATGCGGTTGACAATAAAGCAGGAATTTCTAAAGATGAGGCGCAAAAGGAAGCGAGTTCCTTTTCTGGTTGAATCAAATTAAATCCCATGTGCTGGATTAAAACTGGATCCTGCTCATGGGGGGTCTTACTTAAACGCTGTAGTGTGCAATCACTGCTGACAAGCCGCCAGCATTTCTACAGCTCTCGGCTCTTCGATTGGCCTCCGCGAGAGAGTCAGTGTATGACACACCAAAATTACCCGGAAGCATGCAGGCCACTGAGTACTCAACCGAAGCCAATCGAGAATCGGCTGCACCACTGAATAATGTGGCAGCAGCAAAAGCACAGCTTAATAAAGTCTTTTTCATCGTATTTGTTCCTAATTTAAATGGGAATCCAAATATAATAAATAATTATCCATTCAGGGTTTATATCAGGGGTCATTTAGGGAAGATTTGGCAAAAGTACAATAAGGACAGGAGTATAAACACAGATGTTAACAGCGTGGAAAAAACAGTTGATTGAGTTTCAAGCCCAATATAACCACTGTGGTCAATGAGTTATTTATACAGCCGGTGATGTGATGAACATGAATATATTTATGCCCGCACTGGGTATGTGGGTTCCGATATCGATGGCATCCACAACAGCCTATTATTATTGTTTAAATATGCCTTTTTTGATTGGGGTTTTTCAGCTGATTACCTATAATGACCCAATACCATAAAAAGAGAATTCAATGAGCAAGTTTTGGGACGACCCACTATCGACCACATCCAATTCAGCAAGCAAAGACACAGACAGCACTGCTAAGGATTCAGGCAAGTCCAAGCCAGTTGCTGGTGCACCCGATGTTGAGGGTGCATTATCCAAAGTGACTGCCACCACTGTCGCTCATACCCCACCTGCTTCATCATCCATTCAGCCCGTAAAGGCTGAAAATAAAAGGGTGGTTAATGGCGAGACTGATGTCAACCAACTGGCCCCATTTAAGTATCCATGGGCATGGAAGTTCTTTATCAATGCCAACAAAAACCAGTGGTCGCCGCTGGACATCAAGCTGCATCAAGATGTACTTGATTACAACAACACGCTCAACGATGATGAGAAACACGTGTATAAAAACGTGATGTCTTATTTGACCACATCAGGCATCTTGGCGATGCGTAATATTGGTTTGGGCTTAATGGAAAAAATGACCGCTCCCGAACTACAAATCTACCAAGCACGGCAAATTTATGAAGAAGCTTTGCACACTTCTGCCTACCAGCAGTGTATTGAAGCCATTGGTTTAGATCAAGGTGAGTTATACAACCGCTATCGACTAATTCCTGAAATTGATCAAAAGATTCAAATGACCAACAGGCATTTGAGCACGGTGATGCGACCCGACATTGATTTAAACGACAAAGCTGAACTGGAAAATTTCACCATGGCCTACCTGTTCTTTTCGGCGGTTTTCGAGGGTTGTTGGCTGTACCATGGTTTCAGTCCCATTTTCTCCCTACAGCGTCGAGGTCTGATGAAAGGTACTGCTGAACAGTTGCAGTTCATTATGCGAGACAAAGCCATGCATTGTGCTTTTGGAATCCGTGCTGTGCGCCAAATTATCGAGGAAAATAACGTCAAACTCGACCCAGTTAAGATTCGCAATATGTGGGATGAGGCTGAAGCGGTTGAATCAAAATACGTCAACTTCTTGTTTAAGAATCCGATTCAAGGTTACAGTGCCGAAGAACACATGGAACAGCACCGGTACTTGGCTAATCAGCGCGCCCGCGAGCTCGGTTTACAACAACCTTTCCCAGGTGCGCAGTGCGCCCTGCCCTGGCTTGATAAACAAGCCAACCCGACCAATGAGACAGATCACCATGATGCCAACGCCAATGAACACGAAGGCGGCTCATTAAGTTGGGATTAGACTCAGGCATCATGTGTTAATGGAAGTAACACAATCAGCACATATACGAGTTATTGGAAGTACTGAACTGAATCTAAAACGGGGTCAAAACTAAATGATCCCCCAAACAATGTGAGGTTTGAATATGAAGGATTCACCGATGCAAATAGTTTGCGCTGCTTGCAGTGCAAAAAACCGCGTTCCTGGTAGTAAGCTTAATGACCGCCCACTGTGTGGTCAATGTCATCAGCCGATTCTTTCAATTCAACCGGTTGTTGGAGGTGAGCAAAACTTCATGCGTTTTGTTGAACACAATGACTTACCAGTGGTGGTGGATTTTTGGGCTGTATGGTGTGGGCCTTGTCAACAATTTGCGCCGACTTTTAAACAGGTTGCTGAGGACATGTATGCCCAAGCTTGTTTTATCAAATTAGACACCGAACAGAATCAAAATACGGCAGCTCGTTACGGCATTCGTTCTATTCCAACCCTAATGATATTTCATCACGGCAAGGAAATAGCGCGTATGGCGGGCGCTTTACCCCAGCTTCAATTTAAACAATGGTTGGCACAGAACTTACCCAAAGTGTGAGGACATAGCCTTACCAGGCTGTTAAATAATGCCTCTAATCCTCAGTTTAATCAGGCATTATTAACTATCTTATGCTTGATTCAAGGTAGGGTATAAATGCAACAGACAGCCTTTGCCAGCAAAGGTCAGCTGGTAGCAAGGTTCAGATTGATTGTCAGTGGTCTTTTCGAGCACCCCTTTGTCAATTAAAAAATCTAACATGGTTGTCGACAGTTTGTGGGCTTTTAGCCTGGCGGCTATTTCTAATCGGGTGGCCATGCCTTTGGCAGAGTAAACTGCATTTAAAATCATTGCTTCTAGTTCCGAAAATTCAGGCATAGGCCCGGTGTATTCGGGAAACTGTAAAGCTGGAAATTTACCGCGAACCTTTTTATAGGACTCCTGAATGGAGCGAATGTCTTCTTCTTTGTTGTCGGTTAAATGATAGCTGTGAAAGACCCCAGATTGTTTGGTGCGAAAGTCAACTTTAGCCAGAAAGATAGGCAGTTGAGTGCCTTTGGCTAAATGGTAAAAACCGGTTTTCCATTGCCCCACATGACCTCGAGTGCCCTCAGGGGTGAAAAGAAAAAAAACGCGGCGATCTTTGTGTTTATCAACAAACCGCTTAATCTTGTCAATTTGACCTTGAGACCCTGAAGCTCGGTTAATCGGTATGGCGCCCATCCACATCATTAAGCGACCAATAACTGGTATCCTGCACCAGCTCTCTTTGATAGAAAAGTAGATTTTAATGTCTAACAAAATCGCAGCACCCATGGCATAGACCACATCCCAGTTGGATGTGTGTGGTGCTGCAATGGTGATACCAGCGCCTTCATGATCCGATTGAATGGCTTTCCAGCCGGTGAGTTTAAACCAAATGCTGAACAGTACTTTCAGAATGTGTTTCACGATAAAGCCATCAAAAATGGTTTTATCACGTATTTCTAGGGTTTTTTTGGTCATTATTATTTATGCTTCTGATGTTAAACGCAGCAGTTAGTATAGCGCCAGCCAAGTCAATTAAATGTCAGTACTGAATAAGGTTATGTTGTAGGGTTGCAAGGAAAAAACCAAACTAATAAGGATAAATAAGTCAGCTCAACGGGTTTCATTGTATGAGACAAATGATGTATCAAGCTTATTGAATTGACCTAATTGATTGGTGCTAAAAAGTTTTACCATCAGCCAGTTTTTAACTGGCCATAATCAAGTGAGTCATAATCGCCGGCTTTTAACTCTTCGAACCATGCGGTCCAATAGGTTAACAACCATTCGGCATTGTCTTGGTTAAGTGCGCCATTCTGATAAACGTTGATGGTGTGATCAAGTAAGTCATTTTGGTAAACCATCGGGTAGATGATTTGGTTGATTAAATCAAAACCGAGGATAACCCCAGGATCAGACTTTAATTGGCCATTAACGGTGACCACATGAGCGTACTGCATAATCACATCAACAGGGGCAGGAGACTTCTTGGGAAATATTTGCTTGATGTACAAACGTTTACCTTCATCGTTCATAAACATGCCTTGTTTGAACTGATGTTTTCGGTCTATAAACCCCAAGTTCTTCATATCTAAAATTAAATTCATTCCCAGTGAATGGCTCACAACACATCTCCAATTACTTTTCTTTATATATCGCCTTATCAGCTTCTCTCGTGATTCTTCAGTGGATTCCCGAATCACACACACCATTAAGGATAGCCATTGATTGAAAATTGAACAATCCTATTTCGACAAACAATTAAAACTAATGTTAAAAAGCGAGAAATACGCTAGTTAAAATCACTTTTTTTGACGCCAAAGCAAGCTTGAAGTTGGTGTCTTGAAGCAGACTGTCATTTTTTGACACAAAAAGTAAACTTTTGTATTCAGTCATTCATTCTGGCCTAGGTACAACGAAAGTCAGTTTCTCAGGTCCATTAGGGCTGCCCATTCCATGAGGTTTTTACAATTTGCATGCATGCCATCAACAGACGAGGTCTTGAAGGTAAAAAAACAAGTTTTTATAACTAGGACAACTTTCAACATAAGTGTATAATTATTATGCGCATAGGGGGCGATGAAAATGTTTCAATAGAACAAACCTCCTGTGATGATAAAAATTAATAACAACAAAAGAGGGTCAAAAATGAATAACAACATAAGAAACGTTTTTAACAAAATAAAATGTCGGTTGAACCAAGCAGGCATCAATATAAATAGACAGCGGCGACTTTCAGTCAATGCATGTTTGTTTTTCCTAATATTCTCTGTGGTTAATGTCGCCACAGCCGATCAGTCGCCAACCGGGATTGATCAAGCCATGTATTTCAAAAGCCATGTGCGTGATGCGGACTATTGTAAGAATGCCATCAACGTCAAAAACAATCAATTGAGCTTTAATCAGGTCACTGGTCCAGCCTTGTCGTGTCCGGATGCTTATGCTTGGAAACAGTTTTTAGAAGCGGTTCAAGCTGAGTTTTGGCGAAATTGGTCGATAGACCAACAAATTTGGGTACAGAGTCCTAAAGCCTATTGTGCCGATGTGGGTGCGACAGATTGCTGCGCTTTAGACAAAAAAACCGGTGCCACCAAATACCGAGGCCCATCTTCCAAGGGGGATGAGCACTGCCCGTTGTTTCCAGAGTCCAAGGGCGGAATCAAGTTAACTGAGTTCAATGACAAACAAAAACTCTCACCCCATTCGGCCAGCCAAGCAGAAAAATTAGACGATGATATCGCGCGAGTTGCCAGGGATGTCGAGGCGGAAATTGTTTATCACAACAAGCCGTTTTTTTAATTACAGCGTACAAAATAACCTGTACCACACCAATGGTTTGGTAGACATTTATCAACAAGAGCAATACCAAGCCAATCAACAAGCTCCCTATCGGCCTTTGGGTCAAGGTGTCAGTTATCCCCAAGAGGCGGTGATGTTCAAAGTAGACTTTGTTTCAGAAGTGGTGATGCAAAAGTTGGGTTACATCAGTGACCATGACAACAACCCCGAAACGCCGATGAACAACGCTGAGCACCCCTACATCACCATGGAAATTCAAAGCCCTGATAACCAACAGACCAGAACCCATTACCTGGTTGCAGTGACTGGTGCATCAAAAGCTTTACCCAATTGGCACTGGTATGCTTTTGAACATGTGAATAACATTGGCCGCTGTGATTACATCGGCTGTAATGACAGTTTTGGTTTTCAAAATGAGGTGGCCATCAACACCGCCAATGGCACCCAAAAACAATTCATGACCCATTACATACCACCTAAGCAGATGACTTCAGATCTTGGGGATAATTTATTTGTTAGAAATGAAAAGTATGCCTCTGGCGACATGACGCCGCAGTTGGCGGCCTTATTTAAGGGCATGAAAATTGGTCAGGGTGAAGTGACTCATGTGGATAAGAAAAATCCGATGCCAACAGTGCAAAGCGCAGCTTGGCAGAGTTACCGATTAAAAGGCACCCAAACCAGCTATTATAATAACGATGGTACACCAGTGATTTTAGGTGCATCGGTCACTGAAGGTGGCTTTGTTAACACCGCCTCTTGTATGAGCTGTCATGTACAAGCCGGTGCCAATGCCCAAGGTCCCAACGGCAATACCGTCGGCGGTATTCAGCAACTGTCATTGGATGGCATTGGTAAAGTCACCAACGGCGCACCTGAAAAAGCGGTGTTCTTCCAACCAGGCACACTGCAATTGAACACCGCGCGTTCTGATTTTGTCTGGGGTGTATTGAATGCCAGCCCTTTGTCTGATGATTAAAGTTTGAAAATAATTAGGAAAGAAGGGGGCTTTAAGCCCCTTTTTTCATGCCAACTCAGAAATCATCTGACAGTGAAAGTTTTGCTCTGCGCCCCTACCGGTTATCAAGCACGATAAAAAAAGTGCAATGAGTTGGCCAATTTCTTGCTGGTCACTTTGGTGTTTATTGGCATCAACTATGGTTTGATTTTAATCCTGAATAGGTTATGTGGGTTGTTAGGATTGGCAGCATCATAGTTTTACTGCTGGCCGTTTAGATTGTCTGATTCAGAAACAAAAGTAACCTGCTCTTTTTGAATCAATCATGCAGCAACTGCTGTCGATATTCTCGTGGTGTCATACCGGTTTGTTGTTTGAAAGCCCGGTTGAATGGACCCAGTGAATTAAATCCGCAGTCAAAAGCGATGGTGGCCACTTTGAGGTGGTTGTTGTTTGGATCATTCAGGACGCCAATGGCGCGCTCAATGCGGTGGTTGTTCAGCAGGTGATTGAAGTTACGGTACTGCAGCGAACTGGTAATACAGCGCGTGACTTTGTATTCATGTTCTCCGATGTGATCGGCCAAATCAGCAACCTTCAGGTTGGGTTGTGTGAGCAATGAATCATTGTTGATGACCTGAAGTACTTTATCAGCGAGTTGCTTTGAATCTTGCTGATGATCGAGCTCTTGGGAATCATGCGCTGATAAACGTGTCTTTGAGGGCGTTGTACTTAATCGGTATTCTACAGCCAGGCGGCTGCCAGTCAGGGTAAAGAATGCGCAAAATGTCATTAAAGTAGCACCCCACTGAGCCGCAAATGTTTCAGCTTCAGCACCCATCACCCAAAGCACAGCCACGGCAACTGGGATACTGAAGAGGCTTAAAAAAATGATTCTGAAGCGGCGTTCTTGTTTTGAGCGTATTTTGTTAAAGCCACTCAAGGCTTCATTCCACACATAAACAATGGCAGCGATACAAACCAAAGAAGCCACATAGCTGAACACCCGATAAAATTCATGGCTTGTTCCATTTAATCCAGTTACTGGCATCAAAGCATGAATGGCTTCTACAACAATCACTGCAGGAATCAGCAAGGCAACTTTTGAGTTCAATGCCCTGTTGTCACGAAACAGGCTGCGACTGAGTAACCAAAACCAGGCACAACCACCCGAACCTAATACCACCATAAGGCCATAGGTAAATCCAGATGTATCAGTTACATACCGGCTTAAGCTGGCGCTACAGATACACACAGCCAAACACCACCAAACCAGTCTCAAAGGGTCTGCTTGTTTGAATAGACTCATAACTTTTGCAACAAACTGCGGCAAAGGTGAAGCGGGTTCTTGTTTGGTAACAAATTGTCTGTTCACATGATTCATACGATTTCTTTGTTTTTTTTCAGCTATTACTGGTCGATTTCCAAATCGGCATGATTTGATCGACAGATTTCGGATAATAAGCGGAACGGCTTAACAAATCATTTCACCTGAGATTCATGTTAACACAGCCTCTTTACGCTGACAGTATCGAAGGTCATGTGTTTGATCTTGACACGGGTTTGGATACAGCGGCAGATAGCAGAAAATATTATTGAGGATATAAAATGACCACACAATCGATACCAACGCCCTGGTGGCAGTCTGATTCAGTAACCCGAAAGGCAATAGATACATCGGCAAAAATTTGGTTTTTAACTGTTTTGATTGGCCAAGCTATTTTTTCTTATTACATTGTTATGCTTTATTACATCGCCACTGTGAACCAAGACCTTGAGCGATTCAATACCGTTATGCCTGGTGGTTATCTCGAAGGCGATTTTTTGGGCAACATTGCAGTCGTTATCCATGTGCTCTTCGCTGCCATCATCACGGTCGGTAGGTTGTTGCAGCTGATTCCCATCATTCGCAGCAAATGGCCAGCCATCCACCGGTTAAATGGCAGGTTGTATGTGATGACAGTCTTGATCATGAGTTTAAGCGGCATGTTCATGGTCATCACGCGTTATGAAAAAGTGGTCGGCGGACTGGTTGGACACACGGCCATCATGATCAATGGCGCCATCATTGTGCTGTGTGCTGTTAAGGCTTTTAACTATGCACGCCAGAGAAAAATAGCCCAGCACCGCATTTGGGCGCTGCGTTTATTCATCGCCGCCAGTGGTGTATGGATGTTTCGGGTGGGGATGATGGCTTGGCTGAGTATTCACGGCAAACCGGTGGGTTTTGACCCAGTCAGTTTTTCAGGGCCCTTTTTAACTGCGCTTTATTTCGCTGTCTATATTTTGCCGTTGTTCATCCTGGAAGTGTATTTGCGTTCACAAAGGAGTTCATCAGCAGCTAAGAAACTGGCCACCGCTGGCATGGTTATACTGATCAGTCTGATTTTTATGGTTGGTGTCTTTGCTGCCACCATGGGTATGTGGCTGCCGCGAATTTGAAATTTAGTGATAAAGGGATCAGGCAAAAAATTGTCATCACAGTGAAGGCGTCCTACATAGGCGTGGTAGTCAGAGTAATGCAGGAGCAATTGCCGAGGGAAGATTGCGGCAATCTACATCAGCTTGTGAAATATTAATCATTCTATTGAGCAAAATGTTGGGTTATTTTGATTAAGCTATGAGTTCAACTCACAATATTTTTCCAAATAAAGACGGTGCCCCGGCATTTTTATGACGGTATCCCTGATCGCAGCACGCATGTAGTTAAACCTTTGCTTGAGTTCTTCAATATCAAAGGCATCTAAAAAAGGATCATATTGATCGGGCCACATATCAAGTCCAATAAAAGTTGAGGCTCGACTTGCTTCGTTAAACGTTTCTTGCTCATAAGAGGCCGTTTGACCATGAATGTTAAACAGTGAGACTTTATTTTTAAGCGAATCTGGCAACGGATGTTGTCGCCACTGATTCCAAATTGTAGATGCATCCCTGGTTGCCGATAAATAATGTAAGATCGTATAATCCCGAATATTATCAAGCTCCAATTGAGTCAAACGATTGTATTCATTGACCAATGTTGGGTTACAAGTTTGGTCAGGAAACAAATTAATAAATCGCTGTACAGCCGTTTGAACCAATTGTAAGTTAGATACTTCTAATGGCTCAAAATCACCCGCAGCAGCACCAAAAGCGATACAATTTTTATACCAGTGCTGTTGTCGCTGTCCTGATTTAAATTCACGCAGGGTAGGTTCGCTAAAACTGAGTTGTGAAAGTCCTGCAGTGATTATTTCAGTGGCTTCTGCAATACTGACTTCTTCACTGTTAAAAACAAATTCTCGTTCTACCGTATTTAATAAAGGGACATGCCTTAACCAACCATGGGATTTACCGACAACCTGAGTATAAGGCATGACTTCACCTTTGGTTTTAATTGATATCGATAAAACTCGGTTAGCAGGTAACCAACAAGACCAATCTTCAAAACCAACACCCAATACTTTTTCAATTAAATTGGCATCGTTTCCTGAACAATCAATAAAAAGGTCTGCCTTGAGATTTTCACCATTTTCCAGGGTGACGGATTGGATAAAACCATTATCTTGATCCAAACTAACATCTGCAATACGCTCATTGCTGAAGTTAACATCACCTTGTAACAAGTGCTTAACTAAATAGTGTTTATAAGCTGTGGCATCAAGATGTAGCGAATAAGCCATGGTCGAAAAAATTGAACTGGGGTCGCTTTCAGGGTGCATGAACCTATTGTTTTCAGCCGCAACTGCACTCAAAGCATATTCACCATATGTGGTGCTGTCACCTAATTGGTGCATCTTAGTTGCAAAATGTTGAAAGCCAATAAACTCTGTGGCAGCGCCATGTGGACCTAAAGGCTGGATGTAACGATGTCCAGGTTGATTCCAGTCCTGAAAAATCGTTGCTAATTTGAATGAAGCCTCAGTTGCTCGCATCAGCGCTTTTTCATCGATGCCAAGTTGACGATGAAATTCATGTACTTGTGGCAACATTGATAAGGCTTCTGATTGCTCGTCATCTGCCCCAATTAAGGTTATTTTTAATTTTGGCAAGGACTTGGCGATTGCAGCGGCCACAGTCACAGCTGTTATGTCTCCGCCAACAATTATAATGCTGTTTATTTCTTTGTTATTCATATTTGGTACCGCTGGGCTACAGAAGCTTATTGTCTTGATTGCTTGGATAGGCGATTTGAAATCAGGTCACCCGCGCAATATTGGGCAAGCGTTTCATTGTGTGTGGGCATGGCTTTGGCTGCTCTGGCAACATCCGTTTTCATCTTTGCTAACAGCCGTTTGACCTCTTGTGGCTCAACAGCATCAACCCTTGGATCGTAAGACTCAGGTTTCAATCCTTGACCATAGAGCACTTGCAACCAATTATGCTCGATAAATAAATCTGAGTCTTGATGTGCAATGCGGCCACTGTGACGGAATATATCGATGCGATGTTGCAGCTCTTCAGGAATCTTCATGGTTCGACAATAATTCCAAAATTCGGAATCATTTCTTTTGGTGACATGATAATGCATGATGAGAAAGTTCCTGGACTCTTCATACTTAATATCCATCCTTCGATTAAACTCATTTTCTGTTGCGGGTGCAAAATCTTTGTTAGGAAAATTCCTAATAAGTAATAAAATAGCCCCTTGAATCAGCGCAATACTGGTTGATTCCAGAGGTTCTAAAAACCCCCCAGACAGGCCAATGGCAACACAGTTTTTATGCCAGAGTTTTTCACGTTTTCCGGTGGTAAACTTTAATAAACGAGGTTCGTTAATGGGTTTACCCTCTATGTTTTCCAGTAACTGATCTAAGGCTTTGTCTTCACTGATATACTGCTCGCAAAATACATTACCATCGCCTGTGCGATTTTGCAGCGGGATTCGCCATTGCCAACCGGCAGTTAACGCCCTTGCGCGCGTGTAAGGTGGTATTGGCGTGTCCTCACTTTCATAAGCAGTAGAAACCGCCCAAGCGCGATTAACAGGCAGCCAATGACTCCAATCTTTGTAGCCAATCTTAAGCGTCTTTTCAAGTAACAAAGCCCTAAAACCAGAGCAGTCTACGAACAAATCGCCTTCAACACACTCACCGCTTTCTAACGTTACCGATTCAACGAAACCCGTTTCATTATTCTGTGACACTTCAGTGACTTTACCTTCAATTCGGGTCACGCCTTTTGCTTCTGACCATTTTCGTAAATAACGGGCGTACAGACCTGCATCAAATTGGAAGGCATAAAAATAGCGAGAGCCTATGACATCATGGTCATATTGTTTGTGTTCAAATTTGTCATCAGCACAGGCCATATAGGGCATGTTGTATTCATGAATCCCCCCCACATCTTCGTTTTGTTGCATTTTCATCCAGTAATGATGAAAAGAGACATCCTTGATTGGAAAGCCGTAATAACCGAAGGCATGGTAATAGTCTTCACCAATTTCACCCCAATTTTGAAAGCGAATAGACAATTTGAAAGAAGCGTTGGTTTCACGCATGAATTCTTGTTCATCAATACCAAGGCCTGCATTAAAAGCGCGAATAACCGGTATGGTTGCTTCACCAACACCAACCGTTGCAATTTGATCGGATTCAATTAACCGAACATTACATTGCTTTGGAAGATGTCTTGATAGCGCAGCAGCAGTCATCCAACCTGCAGTACCACCACCGACAATTACTATATTTTTAATCATTATTTTGCTTATCTTGTTTCTAAATGAGACCTTTGCATTAATCGTGAATCGAGTTAAAAAGTCTAAAACCCCACCACTCTGCGTTAGAAAACTGACTAATAGCGGACGGCCTATACGGTTTTTATTCTGTGGCTTCTTGCTTTCAGCAAACCGCCAAAGAAACAAACCTGGCCTATTAGACTGCGTTTCCTGCCTTGATTGGTGGAATTTTAGCTCTTTTTCCCACCGACCCAGATTAATGCAAAGGTCTCTAAATTTATAATAAAAATGAAGTTGAAATACCTTCTTTTCAGATATTTATCAGTGTAACTGCCTTAAATTCTTAAGTCTACTGAAATAACAAACTGCAACAGGTAAAAGCTGAGGTTTTACAGTTAAACGGTTAAGGTAACGATTGGACTTGTCGTAACTAAAAGAGGTCTTAACTACAAAGTGTTGCACTTGTATATTGAGAATAAGCTGACGCCTTTATGTGATATATGTCCCAGATTAGTTTTTTACAAATAAGCATTCACAGCTGATTTAAATCCAAGCGTGGTGGTGCAAAGTCCGATAAAATAAATCAGCTTTGTAACTTGTAGAGTGTAATGATAAAAACGAAATGCTTAATTATATTGTTATTGGCGGTTATGAATGTCGGGGCTTCGACTCAAGCTGTTGAAAAAATTCAGGTGCTACTTGATAAAAATCCCAAAGAAGCCTTACAGGCAATGAATGCTTATTGGCCTGAACAGACTGTTGATCTGGCCAGCTTTGAAAAAGGCCAATTAAAGATGTATGTCTTATCTAGAAATGGTGAAGCAGAACAAGCATTGGCGCTGCATGCTCAATTTGAAAGGCTTGAGGGATTGACAACTGAACAAAAAGCTATACTGGTTGCCAGAGAATTAGAGTTATTGCGAGCTGGAAAAATTGAAATAGGGTTAACAGAGGCCACAGAACGCGCTGAATCGCTTATAGCTGAGCTGAGTCAATCTGCTTCTGAGTCACCTGGAAGGGCACTAAATATGTTGAATCAACAGCTGGGATTCAACCTATACTATCAAGCGCAATTCAGCCAAGCAGAGCCTTACTTTTTGGCGGCGCTGTCACACATGAGGCTAGATAATGTGGTAGGGCGAAGCAAGCTATTGAATACCATTGGTGTGGTATATGCCCAACAAGCCAAGTTAGCGCAAGGTGCTAAATTCATGTTAGACTCAATTAAGCTGCTGGAAGATAACAGTCTAGAAGTCACTCAAGATCGCTACCGCAACTTAGGTTCTTTGTTTTTTCTTTTAAAAGATTTTGAGCAGTCGGTTGAATACAGTCGCAAGTCCCTTGCTGTGTCATCTGATCCTACATCAGCAGTGGCATCAACATACAGTAATTTGGCCTCAGCCTATATTGAAATCGGTGAAATTGACCTGGCCATCGAGGCCTTAGAAAAATCAATAAAGATTAATACCGATTTGGGGGCGACGACTTCAACGGCACGCCTTAATCTGGGTGAGTTATACAACAAAATGGGTAAGTACGAAAAAGCCTTAGAACAACTGAATTTAAGTGCTTCTGAATTGGATGATTTAGAAAATTCAGAATTCAGAGGGGTATCATTTAAATCCAGAGCTGATGTCTATGCCAACATGGGTCAACATCAAAACGCCATAGATCTATATGAACAGGCTTATCTTAGATTCCAAGAGAGTGACTTAAAACACGAGCGCATTAAACTGTACCCTAAAATGGTTGAAGCCTTGGTGGTGGTTGGGAATTTTCGCCGAGCATTTGAAATGATGGTCGAGTTTAAAGCTTTGGAAGATGAAATCAACTCTGTTGCAGCAACGAAAGAACTGAACGAAATCCTTACTTCCTATGAAGTTGAGAAAAAAGAACTGGCTTTAGAAAAGCAACAAGCCAGTATTGAGCTGCTCAACTCACAAAATGCATTTGAACAAAGGATACGTGTGCTGATGTACGTTCTATTGGCGGCATTGGCCGTAGTGTTGTTGTTGGTTTTTCGCTCTTTGCGTTATCGAGGCAAGGTTAATCAAATCCTGCTGACCAACAATACCCGTATCGAAAAACAACACCTACAGCTTTCTGAGCTCAATGAAAAACTTAAGAATCAGGCCGAAAATGACAACTTAACCGGATTAAAAAATCGCCGATATGTGACGCAGTTGATTTCTGATAGCATAGCTAGAAAAGCTAGTCTGAAAAACAGCTGGTGTTTGATGATGTTGGATATCGATGATTTCAAACAAATCAATGACCAATATGGACACCAAAGGGGTGATGAAGTATTGAAACAATTTGCACAAACCATGCAAGACACGGCGGCTGAAAAAGATGTTGTGGCACGTTGGGGTGGCGAGGAGTTTTTGTGGTTGGCAGCCATTGACGAGTTGGCGCAAGGGCCACAAAAATGTCAGCAGTTACAAGATAATTTGGCCAACAACCACTGGTTCAGAGAGGACAACAAGCAAGTTACCTGTTCCATCGGCTTCTCAAGCTTTCCATTGGTCGCTTTAAGCTTTGAAGATTGGGAAGCGGCGGTGGCTTTAGCTGATTACGGTTTGTATCAAGTGAAAAACAGCGGCAAAGACAGCTGGTATGGTTTTGAGCTAGTGGATACAGACATCAGTTACGACAAACTATCTGACATTGATGGTTTGGTTAATTCAAAGCGACTGAGAACCCTGTCAAAGCCATGACTGTTGAATGGGGTGCCTGATGTGATTAACTAATCAAGAACTAATCAAGGACATACACCACATAAAAATTAAAAACCAAGTTTTTAGTGATGAAAACTAATCTAAACTAATCTAGGACATGCACCCCAATGAAAACTAATCTAGGACATGCACCCCAATCAACAAATTCTTACACGCTCATCGGAAATTTGCCACAGATAATTGGCCACCAATTGCTGAAAATATAGTTTTTACATGGAGTTTTGTATGACTATTGCTCGAAACCAACAGATTTGTGTTGAAGAAACGCCTTATTATCACATTGTTTCAAGATGCGTCAGAAGAGCCTTTCTTTGCGGTGAAGATAAGTTCACCGGAAAGTCTTTCGAGCACCGCCGCGGGTGGCTTATTGATCGCATCAAACAGGTGACTTCTGTCTTCGCCATTGATGTATGTTCCTAAGCCATAGCACAGGCAATGAGGCAGGTACGGTTTCTGCGCAGCAGAAGAAGTGCCTGCTGAATACCGTCGTGCGTGAGCAACCATTTTCATATCGTTTTAAAGGTCAATTCAACGAATAAAAGGGGTCAGACCCCTTTTATTTTTCTAGCGGCACTGGTCATCTGGTCAGAACTGTTCACAGATTCGTTGGCGGCCCACGAAAAGTTTATTATCATAACCAACAACAGGAAAGTGACAGAAATGATTTTGTTGGATATCATTTATTTAATTTTTAAGATCTTGTAAAAATTGTTTAAGAAAAAAGCCCCAATCAAGGGGCTTTTGAAGTAATCAGTGACGTTCCTCAATCCCAACTCAGCGCACCACCGGTTTGATATTCAGTCACTCTGGTCTCAAAAAAGTTCTTCTCTTTTCTCAGGTTCGATTGTTCGTCTAACCAAGGCAGGGTACATTCGGCGCCTGGGAACGGTTCTTCGATGCCCAGTTGGCGGGCACGTCTGTTGGCGATGTATCTGAATTGTTCGCTGTGGTCTTCGGCTGAGTAGCCGAGTATGGGGCGACGCAGCAGGAATTTGGCGTAAGTCGATTCAGCGGCTTCAGACTCGTCCCACATGTGACGGACTTTGGCTGGGTCGAGCTTGACGTTGTTTTCTTCGATGATTTGTTTCACCACGCGGATACCGAATGAACAGTGCATCACTTCATCACGCATGATGTATTGCAGTTGTTCGGCAGTGCCTTTCATCAGGCCGCGTCTTTGTAGGGCGAAGATCGGGCTGAAGCCGTTGTAGAACCAACAACCTTCAAAAATCGCACCAAAGAACATGTAGGCCAAGACAAAATTTTCCAATTCATCTTTGTCGTTCAGATCAATGTCTGGGCGCATGATGGAACTCAAGCGGCGGTTGGCGACTTGGATTTTTTGGTTGATCTCTGGCACCACGCGGTAGCGGTTGTAGATTTCACCTTGGTCTAAACCAATGGTTTCAATACAATGTTGGTAGGTCCAGGTGTGTAAGGCTTCTTCATAAACCTGACGCGCTTGGTAGATCTGAAGCTCAGGAGCGGTCATTTTTTCCATCACCGCCAGGCCGATGTTGCGCATCGCCAAGATGTCTGAAGTGGTCAGGTATGACAACACATTTTGGTAAACGTGCTTTTCATCTTCAGTCAGGGTTTTGTTGTAATCATGCACGTCTTGGGTCATGTTGACATCCAATGGCGTCCAGTGATTTTTGTTGGCGTTCAAAAAGAATTTCCAAGCCCAAGGGTATTTGAACGGCGCCAGTTGATTGACGTCAGTGAGGCCGTTGATTACTCTTTTGTCTTCAGCACGAACCGGTTCAACACCACTCAAAGCGTTGACGTAAGTATTTTCTGGTGTGACGTTGTTCACCGCTTTTTCGGCAGTGGCTGTAGTCTCTTTGACTTTGGCTTGTGGTGGTGTTAAGTCAGCGGGTGCAACGTGAGGTTTTTTGTCGGCTGTGCTTTTGCTGAGTCCTAATGGATCGTCCCAATTCATCATGTTTGTTGGCTCCTCGTGCTTATCGAGTTTATGTTGTTTGATTTAACTATTTTGTTTAATGAGTGAGCGGCTCAAGCTCCTTTTTACTTGGCTTCACACGCGTAATTATTCTACCCAATTTCAATCGCCTCATTCAAGGTCAGTTATGGTTTTTGGGTTTATTCACTCCGTGCCTCATCAGATGATACACAGGGTGTGGTTAATTTTTTATTCAAATCAGGGGTCAAATTTTGACCCCTTTAATTTAATTCACGCACTGTGGTCAATGCGTGAAAATTATTTATTGGCAGGCGTCGCAATCCGGCTCTAATATCGAGCAGGCTTTCGGTGCTGCTGAACCTACTGGCGCTGCTGGTGCTGCATTGGAGCTGGCATCTACACTTTTCTCAACATGCGTGGCGCCCATTGAGCGCAGGTAGTAAGTGGTTTTTAAGCCACGGACCCAAGCCAGTTTATACAGTGAATCCAATTTTTTACCAGACGGTTCGACCATGTAAAGGTTTAATGACTGACCTTGGTCAATCCATTTTTGACGTCTGGAGGCGGCTTCGACCAACCAACGTGAATCAATTTCAAAAGCGGTGGCGTATTTGGTTTTCAAATGATCTGGCACGCGATCGATGGGCTGAACACTGCCATCAAAGTATTTCAAGTCGTTGACCATCACATCATCCCACAAGTCTAACTCTTTCAAGTCAGCAACCAGGTAAGGATTAACTACAGTGAACTCACCGGACAGGTTGGATTTAACGAATAAGTTCTGATAAACCGGCTCAACCGATTGAGAGACACCCGAAATGTTTGAAATGGTTGCCGTTGGCGCAATCGCCATGGTGTTGGAGTTACGCATGCCTTGTTGTTTAACTTTCTCTCGCAGTTCAGTCCAGTCCATGCTGACGCTTTGGTCTTGTTCAATGAACTGACCCCGTTCTTGTTTCAGTAACTCAACTGAGTCAATTGGTAAAATACCTTGTGACCACAATGAGCCCTCATAAGAAGGGTAAGTACCGCGTTCGGCTGCCAAGTCGCTTGAAGCGTTGATGGCGTAGTAAGAAACAGCTTCCATCGACTCATCAGCGAATTGAATGCCGGCTTCGGTGGCATAGGCCAAATCCTGAATGTACAAAGAATCTTGGAAACCCATGATACCCAAACCCACTGGGCGGTGACGCAGGTTAGATCGTCTGGCTTGTGGTACAGAATAGAAGTTATAGTCAATCACGTTATCCAGCATACGCATGGCGGTGGTGATGGTTTTCTTCAGTTTCTTGTGGTCGATGCCTTTTTCAGTCACGTGCTGAGGTAAATTAACTGAACCGAGGTTACACACTGCGATTTCTTCATCGGAGGTGTTCAAAGTGATCTCAGTACACAAATTCGATGAATGAACCACCCCAACGTGTCGTTGAGGTGAGCGGATGTTACAAGGGTCTTTGAAGGTCATCCAAGGGTGACCGGTTTCAAATAACATGCTGAGCATTTTGCGCCACAAATCATTGGCTTCAACTTTCTTGAAGTTGTTGATTTTGCCATCAAGAGCCAGTTGTTCGTATTCTTCGTACTTGGCTTTGAAGGCTTTACCGTACAGGTCATGCAGCTCTGGGGTTTCCTCTGGTGAGAACAGCGTCCAGCTTGCATTGTTGGCTACCCGTTCCATGAATAAATCCGGAATCCAGTTAGCGGTGTTCATGTCATGCGTGCGGCGACGGTCATCACCGGTGTTTTTACGCAATTCCAAAAACTCTTCCATATCGATGTGCCAAGTTTCCAAGTAAGCACACATCGCGCCTTTGCGTTTACCGCCTTGGTTAACTGCTACGGCCGTGTCATTAGCGACTTTCAAGAACGGTACCACGCCTTGTGATTCGCCATTGGTGCCTTTGATGTGTGAACCCAGTCCTCGCACCCTGGACCAATCATTACCCAAGCCACCAGCGTATTTAGACAACATGGCATCGTCTTTGATGGCACTGAAAATACCGTCTAAATCATCAGGTACCGTGGTCAAGTAACAACTGGACAGTTGCGGACGCAGGGTGCCTGAATTGAATAAGGTTGGGGTTGAGCTGACGAAATCAAATGAGCTGAGTAAGTCGTAAAATTCGATGGCTCTGGCTTCGCGGTCAATTTCATTGATGGCCAAGCCCATAGAAACACGCATGAAAAATGCCTGCGGCAATTCGATGCGGGTTTTACCCATGTGGATAAAGTAACGATCGAATAAGGTTTGTAGACCTAAGTAAGTGAATTTTTTGTCACGCTCTGGTTTAAGCGCTTTAGACAAACGGTCCAGGTCATAACGGGCCAGTTCTGAATCCAATAAATTTAACTCGACACCGCGTTGGATGTATTTACCGAAATACTCTGGGTACACTTCAGTCATGTCTTTTTGGGTGGCGGTTTTCTTGCTGCCGTAAATGAAGCTCAAGGCTTCTGAACGGATGCCATCCATCAATAAACGTGCAGTGACCTGCGAGTAGTTGGGGTCTTTTTCAATCAACACCCTGGCTGACATGGTTAGCGATGCATTGACATCTTCTTCTGCCATACCGTCAAATAAATTACGCCTCACGTCTTTGGCGATCATTTCTTTGGTCACACCTTTGAGGCCACGGGTGGCATCGGCTATCAGCGTATCAATGCGATCAAAATCCAATGGTTTGCGGTTACCCTCGGCATCAACCACATGCAAAATGTCTTGTTGTTCAGTCGGTACAGGGTCATTTTTATCTGCTTTGGCTTTTGCGCGAGCACGTTTTTCGTTTTGTTTTTCACGGTACAGCACGTAATTACGCACAGCTTTGTGTTCGCCGGCGCGCATCATGGCTAATTCAACTTGGTCTTGAATGTCTTCTATGTGCACAGTGCCGCCATCTTCCATGTGTCTGAACAGCGCATAATGCACCTGATCAGCCAGTTTTTCAACCACTTCTCTGATGCGTCTTGAAGCCGCTGCTTGGCCGCCTTCAACCGCCAAAAACGCTTTGGTCATGGCGACTTGAATTTTAGATTGATCATAAGAGGTCACCTTTCCATTGCGTCTAATCACTTTAAAGCGTGAATTATTAGCGGTGTTTTCTTGTTGATCTTTGTTAAGGTGGTTGGGTTCTGTTCCTTGAACGGCGCTGGTTTTGTTTTCCTGCTGATCTGTATGCTGCATAAGACTCTTTAAGTTAACGTTTTATGATAAATTATACATATTTGAGCGACTGAAAAGCGCCCAAATGTCTCCCCGATACTGCTGACTATGCTTAGGATAATATCTTATTTTTTGAGCTGCTGGCAAGGATAAAATTGCTTTAAATTTGTTGCCACACCCAATATCAATAACTTAGCAAATTAAGCTGATTTTCAGCTCCAAGTGTGATTAAAAATGTGGGCCTAAAATGCGCCGATGAGGGTTCAATCTGATTAACTTTTTATTTTTGATTTGTATTTGAAGCGGAACACGTTTAAAAAGGCAGCGGCCGTTAAGCCCACGATAATGCCCATCCACAAGCCAGCGGCTCCGAGGTTTTTTTCAAAGCACAAATACCAGGATGTGACAAAGCCCAACAGCCAAAATGAAAATATATTGCTCAGCATAATAAAATTCATGTCTTTGATGCCGCGCAGGGCCCCTGCGGCTGCCACCTGAATGCCATCAGACAGTTGAAATATCGCGGCATAGAACAACAAGCCAACAGCAATCGACGCGACCGCCATATCTTGGGTGTACAAGGCAACAATCCATGGTGCAAACAACACCGTGATTGAGGCCGACAGCAGCTGCGTGATGAGCACCAGTGAGATGCCATAGAAACCAGCGCTCTTGATGTCTATCGGGTTTTTACGGCCCACGGCATTACCCACACGTATGGTGATGCCCATCGAAAGACCCAGCGGAATCATAAATAACAGCGAGGCAAAGTTCAGCGCAATCTGATGGGCGGCGACAATATCAGTGGCCAGCGATGAGGCCAGTAATGTGATGATGGAAAAAAAGCCAACCTCAGCAAACATTGACATGCCGACTGGGAAACCGAGTTTGAAAAAACGCCCAATCTCAGGCCAATCAGGCCGGTCAAATTGACTGAAGATTCGGTATGAACCGATGACTTTGTGTTTGTGGGTGATGATGATGTAAGCCAGCATCTGGCAGGTCAGCACGGTGGCCGTGGCATAACCACAACCCTGGGCACCCATGGCCGGAAATCCCAGTTTGCCAAACATCAAAATGTAATTCAAAGGGATGTTCAGCAGCAAGCCCAAAAAGCTCACATACATGGTGGTTTTGGTGATGGATAAGCCATCAGCTAAATACCTGAAAGCCACAAAAAATGACAACGGTAACACGCCCCAAGCCAGGGCATGCAGGTAAGCTTCGGCTTCAGGAATCACTTCAGCTTGGGTTTTGAACAAAGCAAACAGTGGGTCCATCATCAAGATGACCCCAGTAAATATCAAGCCAAGAATTAAAGCCAGCCAAAGGGTCTGTCTGAAAAAGGGGGCTATTTTCTCATCTTCATTGGCCCCATCCATGGCCGAGACCACCGATGGAATGGCCATCAAAATCCCAAACACAAATAAAATCGCTGTTGACCACAAAGAGCTGCCGACGGCCACCGCAGCCAGGGTGACTGAACCCAAGCGTCCAGCCATCACCGTATCAACAAAAGTCATGGCCACCACAGTGATTTGGCTGATGATCAGTGGCAATGATAATTTGACGGTTTGGGAGATGTGTCTTTTAAATGGCATCACTTCCATGATTTCACCCTTATTAAACTCTTGAGAATATATTAAACTGTATGCTTGTTATTATCGGATTCAACAACATGACTCATTTTAATCATGACTAAGGCGGCGTTTGTGACCGGTTCAACCGGATTTTTGGGCAGACACTTGTGTCATCAATTGGTGCAAGCCAATTGGCAGGTCACCGCCATGTGTCGAAGCATACCAGAAAATCCTGTGCAAGGGGTTAACTATGTGCAGGCTGATTTAATGGACAAAGCGGCCTTACAGCAAGTCATGCCTGAACAAGTCGATGCGGTGTTTCATACCGCAGCAGATACCAACACGTGGAGCAAGCACAACCCACGTCAAACTGAAACCAATATATTGGGCACACTGAATTTAATCCAAATTGCCATCGTTCAACAAGCCAAAAAATTCGTACATGTGTCATCCATCACCACCTTTGGCGTCGATCATCATGGCATGGTTGAGCTGAGCGAAGCGACACCCCAAGCGGGTGAATCGAGTTGGGTGAATTATGTTAAAACCAAAAGCATGGCCGAACAGCTGGTTAAAGACCACGCTGAAAAACTCAATGCTTTGGTGGTTAATCCGACGCACATCATAGGCCCGGACGATCAGCACAATTGGATACGCTTATTCAAGATGATGATCGATGATGAACTGCCAACCATTCCGGTTGGCGCTGGTTCATTTGTGGATGTCAGAAATGTGGCACGTGGTTGCATATTGGCGGCTGAAAAGGGTCAAAAGGGCGAAAACTATATCCTCGGTGGACACAACATGGATTTTGAACAGTTTATTGATCAAGTGGCCACAGCTTTTGATTTAACCGTGACCAAACGACGCAAGCCTCAAATGTTGGTTAAATTGGCGGCGAAAATTAAATCAGCCATTGCTTACATCAGTAACAATCCACCGGACCTCACGCCTGAGTCCTTACAAATCATTTCGCACCAGTTTAAAACTGACAGTTTGAAAGCACAAAAACAGTTGGGTTATGTCATCACACCCCTCACAGAAACACTGCATGACATCAAACTAAACCTCAAAGCAAGAGGGATTTTAGGTGGGAAACAGCCTTAATGCTTAAGCACAACAAAATCATTTTTGATGCGGACAACACCTTGTTTGACTTCGATCGGGCGGAAGAAACGGCATTAATCAACAGCCTGACCCATTTTAACATGCCCAAGCCCAATGGCTTAATTGATTTTTATCGCAAGATGAATGTTGGTTTGTGGCAGCAATTGGATGACAAGACCATCAGCATTGCTCAGTTAAAACAACAGCGTGCCGAGCAGTTGTTTGAGTTTGTCGGCCAAAGGGCAGACCCAACAGTTTTCAGCTTGCATTATTTAGACCAGCTGGCCCAATGCCAACATTTATTGGAACATGTTGAACAGACATTACATCATTTGGCTGAACACAGCGAAATGGCCATCATCACCAATGGCTTGGCCCGGGTGCAAAAGCCACGGTTTGCGGGCAGTTCAATCCATCAGCATTTTGGTGCTTTGGTGATTTCAGAAGAGCTTGGCGTGGCCAAGCCTGAGCCTGAAATATTTGCCCACACCTGTGAGTTGATGAATTGGTCAGAGCCCAGCGAAGTACTGATGGTCGGCGATAATTACCGCTGCGATATAGTCGGTGCCAAGGATTATGGCATGCAAACCTGTTGGTTTAATATCCGCCAACAAGCCCATGATTTTAAACACCACGACCATGAAATTCACCGTTTTGATGAATTGTTGGGTGTGCTGAAAGCTTAAGCTGTAATTTTAGGCAGCTGCGGGCCACAACCACGCAAATGTCCCTGCCAATATCGCCGCATATACCAACGCGTCAATCAAGAAACGGATGCAATTTGACCAGGGCAGTCCCATCCAAATCGAAAATGGCACCAAGCCCCAGCCGAAAGCCAGGAAACCAATGACCATCACCACACGAAATACCGCCATATATTCAGCGCCAGCGGGCACAGCCAATGTAGCAGCATAAGCTATCAATAAAGCGCCGATAACAAAGAATAAGATTTGTTGGCCGAGCAGCTTACCCATCGGAGGCATGCCATCATTAAAAACGCTGATCATTGCAACCGGTCCTTTGGCAAATTTTTGCTGCATGGACTCATCACCCATTTCTTTCATATCGATGCAGAAAGGCATGGTGTACAACCCCGGCGCTGGTTTATTGGCGCGCAAGGCCTCACTAACCTGGTCTTCATTCTCCAGCTGTTTATAATCAGCGTCGTGGTGCTTAACCACCATGTGAAAAACAGCACTGGCAACCCAGCAGAAAAAACCACCCAACAAAACAGGCAACCACAGTTGCAGCATAGAAACAGTCATCATAAACCCCACACGGATATTAATTTCTTAATGATTATATATCTATTTATTATTGTCATAAAGTGCTGAGATAGATTTTTCAGACACCACAAAACCACACATAACGACTTTTTCAGTTGTTTGATTGAATATCGTAGGTTGGGCTGAGCTTTACAACTGTAATTCTTATGATGCGTGGATTTTTCGGTAATTGCTCCTGCATTACCCTAACTACACACATCCATGTGGGCGTAAACTAGCCTATGGCTCACTCAGAATGATTCATTTTGTCATCCTGAGCGGAGCGGAGCGCAGTCGAGGGATCTCTAGTACGAAGACGGCTGATTAAAACTTATAAAACCTCAAAAATCTAAGCTTAAATCTAGCCACTTTGGGTTCATTTTATTGATAAGGACTTCTTTTTTCCTTCGAGTCCAGCCTTTTAATTGTTTTTCTCTTGAAATGGCACTGACCGGATCGGTTGTTTCTTCATAATAAATCAGTTTGTTCACATTGTATTTTTCAGTAAAGCCTTTTATTAATTTATTTTTATGTTGATAAATTCTTTGCACTAGTTCGCTGCTTACACCTATATAAAGTACTTTGTTATTTTGGTTTGTAAGAATGTAAACCCAATACGATTTCATGAAAATATTATAAGCCAGAACACATGTGCATTGGGAGATTCTTCAAATCGCTGGGGCTCCTTCAGAATGACATCAGCGATCAGTTCTCATTGGCAAAAAAAGCCGCATCAAGCGGCCTTTTTTAAGGGTCATCGGAGGTGCTTTAAACTTTGGCCAAGGCTTCATCAAACTCTTGTTTGGCGTGTTTGAATTGATACAGTGATTTTTCCACATACATCATCACTTCATCGACATAACCATCGGTTGAGGCTGACCACACGCGATTGATGTAGCGTTCTCCTGCGGCGAAACTCGACATGATGTCAGCGAAGGCTTGGATGCCAAATAAATGCTTCATGCTGTCTCGCGCATCGGCGAAATTAATCAAATCATCACGAAACAGCTTATCTATTTCAAAGCGCATTTCATAGGTAGGCACCTGCTCTTTGCGGCCATTAAGCGCTTCTAGATTTCTCAAAACGTTGTCCAAAGATTCAATCAGAATTTTCTTGTTATTTTTTAACACATCACCATGTTTAGCTGCTGCATTGGCTGCATTTTTGTAAATGAAGGCGCCGATAAAACCAACCAACATCACCGGAATGAAATAGGTCCAATTCATCAACCTTTCATCCAATGAAGCCAGGTATGAACCTGCCAAGAAAGACAGGATGACGGCTGTAAATGCTATATTTTTCATAATCTTCTCCTTTATCCTGCTTTCACAATGACGTAAACGGCGTTACCCACACCAACCAAAGCTTCACCCACAATCAAACCAGCTGCAATCGGTATGCCTTTACTGTCCGACCATGATTTGCCTTTGGTGCGGTCAGTCACTTCACGAATTAAAGTGCCGATGGCATAAGTCAAAACGATGTTGAAAGGCAGGTAAAAACCGAGACCAACAGTGATGCCTAAGCCCGCCTGTAATAATGACAACAAACCGCCCAATACAGCTCCAGCTATGTATTTATCTGTGGGCACGTCGCCACCCGTGATGCCTTGTACCATGGAGGCCAGAGCTTGTCCTTGTGGTGCTGGGAATTCATCGCCACCGAGTCCAAAAGCTTTATCCAGGGTGAAAATTAATATGATGATCACGATGGGGCCTAACCAAGCACCAAAGAACTGTCCCAGTTGTTGTTGTTTCGGTGTTGCCCCAACCAGGTAACCGGTTTTTAAATCTAGCATCAAATCAGTGGCTTGACTCATCGCCACACAAGTGGCGGCACCAACGGTGACCGCAGCGACTATGGCTGGGCCGGTTTCCATGCCGCCAAAGGTTTGGGTGATCATGATCAGTAAAGTGACAGCAATCAAAGTCATGCCAGAAAGCGGTGACCAATTGGTTCTGCCAATCGCTTCAGACAAAATGATACCAGCCATCCAAATCCACAAAGTACCCAGCACGGCCATCATCAGGCCACGCACAATTCCCACTTCTTCGGCTGAGGTAATGGCCATCACGCCCAATAAAATGGCAGCACCCACCACAGCAAAGTACAACATTTTGATGGGCAACTCATCTTTACTCATGGCACTGTCTTTCTTGGCTGCCGATTGCATCGACTTAATGGCGGATTTGATTAACGGTAAGGCAAAAATAACCCCGACAATGGCACCACCTATTAACATACCTATGCCAGTAGGTCTGAATAACATCAAGCGCAATTGATTGGGGTCGGTGATGGCTGCGCCGGCAGCATCCACCGGAAATGAATTGGTCAAGTCTAACAGGGGTGCCAACACCCAATAACAAACAAAGCCACCAATGATAAAGGCCAAACCACCGCGTCCAGCAATAAATGCCACACCGATGGTCATCAAGGATAAATACCAGGTGCCATTGAGGTATTCAGGCAAGCCCAATTGATCAAACAAGTGCCAATTTTCAACGCCAAAATACAAGCTGATGAAATGCACCAGACCGGATACCAGCATGGCACCAACCAACATCATGGCTTTACTGATGCCAGCGCCAGGGGATTTTAAAATCGACGCCACAGCCACTCCACCTGGATAAGTGAGGCGTTCATAGTCAATCATTTGTTTGCGCAGCGGAATGATGAAAGCAATGCCCAAGAATGCACCAGCAATCGCACCGAAAGTCAGCACATAGGGGTTGAAATCCATGCCATAGCCCAAGATAAAAATCGCCGGCACCGAAAACATCATGCCAGAAGAGGCGCCGTTGACTGCCGAAGCCACCGTCTGGGTGACATTATTTTCAACAATAGAACGTCGCCTTAACAGACCACGTAAAATACCAAAACCCAAGATGGCGGCCAGTTCAGAACCTTCAATTGAAAACCCCAGTTTCAGTGAGGCATAACCTATTGAAACGGCCAGAATAATACCCAAGAAATAACCCACTATCACCGCATGTGGCGTCAGCTCAGGATAAGCGCCGTGCGTGATGGGGCCTGTTGCAGAAATCTGCTGATCAGACATATAAAGCTCCCGTTTTATTTTTTGAGATTTGATTAATCAGTTGTGAATACAAGCTGGCATCTCAAACCTATTTATTTTTATTTTTATCATTGAACCTCACAGCTCAACGGAAAAATTATAGCACCAACATCAGCAACTTGTGATGCTTGATTGTTGCAACAGTGTATATTGGCTGCTGCAATGATTGATTTCAGCAGAGCTTATGTGGCCTATCTGGGCATGTGTATGACATTATGGATTTAATCCATCAACGGGTTTTCAATCTCCGCAGTTTATTTTTGATAGATGGTGAAAGTATCCAGACCTTCTTCATCATTAACAATGTCGTTGATGACTTCATCAATATCTAATTCGACATCACAGGAACTGCAAATGAAGGTGTGGGTGTTTTCCAGCCACTTGAGGGTTTTTTTGTATTTGAAGTCGCAGTCAGCACACTGCAAGGTGATTTTTTCGTTTTTGTTCATGGTGTTTTAGTTGCTGGAATATTAATCCTGCAATATCAATTATAAACGGGATTTTAATTGTGCTCAACAAGACAATTAGAACCGCATTGACGGCATTGCATTTAATCACCGTCTGAATACTTATTATTTGCAGTTTTTCTGAACACGCAACAAATATTTGTGTTTTTAAGCATTTTACCGGACATTTAGACCAAACTGAATCAGTTGATGTTTAAGCTGAATTGCTGTCAGCCAGACGATCAGAGTAGTCACAATATAAATAATTCTGAACTCTATAGATTGCAGCGTTCCTTTCAGTGTTTTGTCTCACAAATATACAAAAACTACTTGTTACAGTTCTCGATAGCAATCCTCAACTTTGAATTTCTGGTGCACCAAGCCCAGTTCTTTTAAGGTATCGGTTGTTTCGGCCAACACGTCTTTTTTCAAATCAATGTGCTGGCACCATTTGGTGTAAGACAGCCATTGTTTGACATCATCTGGTTGCAGGCCAAACTGTTCAGCAATGGTTTCAACCCGGTTTTCAGCGTGGTAGAGTTTTTGCGCTTGTTTAAAAGTTTCTTCAAGCAGTGCTTTAACTTTGTCTGCATGTAGCGCCAGGGTTTGGTGGCTGGCAACCACCACAAAACAAGACCAGGGGGTGGGGCATTCGCCAATGCGTCTGAACTCACCACTGTCGACATAAGGTTTGGTGGTGAATTTTTCCCAAAAGAACACATCAGCTTTTTCTTCTCTGAAGGCCATGCGGGCGCCATCCAGGTTGTTGATGACCCGAAATTGCAACTTATGTACCGGCCAGTTTTTTTGTCTTGCATGTACATAGGGCATCAGGTGTGAACCTGACCCATAGCGGCTGATGGCGTAACGGTGGTGGTATATTTCATTGACATCGGTGATGTCTGAATCGGCAGGCACGTGAATACCCCAGATAATCGGCGAGTCGGTATAAAAAGACACGATTTTATAGTTAGCACTTCTGGATATGCCGGATATGGCACCTTCGGTCAGCAAGATGGCGACATCCAACTCATCGTTCTTGATGGCTTGAATCATGCCGCCGGTGCCTTCATAAAAGTCGGTCCACTCAGGCTTGATGCCTTGGGCTTGCAGCGCCCCTGATTTTCTGGCCATGTGCCAAGGTAAATTATAATGTTCTGGCACGCCGCCAATTCTAAGTCTGATCATTGGATAAACCCTTAAAACAAGCCTTAATTGTAACACCCCAAGCGGTGAAAATCTGCCGCTTGTTGCACAGAAAAGCACTGCAAAATAGCGCCGATAAATTGTGTTAGAATTTAACCATGAAAAGTTGCTTATCATTGCTGTTTTGTTGTTTGACTGCGCAGGCGGATGTTGAGTTGTTAATTGTTGGTGGTAATCAACAGCCGGTGCAATTTGTGGCCTTGCCATTTGCTTACTTTGGTGATGGCTTCAGCCCCGCTGTGACGGTTGAAAATCACATTGTTCAAGCCTTATCAAGCACCGGTTTGTTCAGTATGCCCTTCCGCTATCAACAACCACAGGACATGAATAACATGTTGGCTTGGCAGTTAGCCGGTATCCGCTATGTGTTACAGGGAGAAATCCATGAGGTCAAACAAAGCATGACTTTGAAGCTCACCATCAATGATACTTTGGGCTTACAACCGACTTTAAGTGCCGTTATTTTGAACCCCAAACAACTTGAACTGAGCAGTCAGATGTTCGCAGACCAGGTTTACCGCAGCTTGTTTTATGCGACTTTTACAAACTACAACGACATGCAATATTTGGACCAAGAAAACCCAACTTTCACCCGCTACTTGAATCAAATGGTGGTGCAATTTAAAACGGCTTGGCGGCCCCAGGGTGCGAATGGCACATGCACCGTTGATGTACAACAAATGCCCGGCGGCGTGCCTTTTAAGAGTGAGCTTCAAAAAGATTGTTTTGTTGATCCTGAGCTGGCTGATGAAATTCAACAAACCTTAGATCAGGTGGGTATATTACCCTATGATAACTACCAAACAGTGTTTGAGAAAAACCTGCAACTACAGTTCATCACCACGGATTGATTCAAACCTTTGTGCGGTCAAATTCCTGCTGACCCCAGGGTGTTCAATTCAGTGAACTGAATCCGAATGGGCATTTCTTTGCAGGTGTAAATCAGTATCAATCAAATGCTGATCCATACCCCAGGCTTTGAGCTGGTCAATGGCCCACTGGTTGGATTGATCTTGGTGACATTCATGGCATGCATTGGGTGAGTTTTCTGTGCCCAGTTTTTCACTCAACATGGGGTTCGGTATTGAGCCCATATTGTGACTTCGAACAAAGTGAGGCACTCCTGCCACTTGATTGAGTAAATCTTTTGGCATGTGACAGTCATAACAGTATGAACCCGGCTTGCCTGCTTTGTGGTTGGTGTGTGCACTCAGGTTTTCCGCAATCGGCATATGGCACCCCAAACAAAACGCATTGCTTTGCAATGAAGGTCTTAATAAGCCTGAGGCAGCAGCCTTTTTGTTGTTGTGTGGGTCATGGCAGGTATAACAGCGCATATCGGTTGTTTGGTAGTGACTGGAGTCAGCAAAAGAACGGAACAGCGTGCCCAAGCCCTTGGGTCTGCCATCTGGCCACACTTCAATGGTTGGGTGTTGACGACCTGGTACCAGTGGCGCTTCAGCAAAATAAGGGGACAGGTCATTGAGCTTGCCGTTGCTGTCAAAGCCGGGTTTGTAATTGCGGTATAAAGGTTGTCGTTTGCGGAAAATATCGGCACCATGACAACGGGCACAAACGCTTAAAGCAAAACCTTTTTCTTGGTTGGCGGCGTTGATGATGAAGGGTGCGGTTTTTTGCAGTAAATTTTGATCCAGCCATGATGCCAAGCGATTGACTGGGTGGCCATTCATATAATCCACATGTTGGCTGCCCGGCCCATGACAGACTTCACAGCCAACACCTATTTCAGTCCATTCAACATCTGCAACCGTGTGCGCAGAATCTTTGCGCTGTTCTTGCAGGTTGGTGGTGTGACAACGGGCACAGTATAAGTTCCATGCGGAATTTAAGGGCTTCATCTGCTGCCACAAGTCACGAACCGATTGGGGAGATTGTTCTTGTTCATTCCAATAAGCAAAAAAAGCTTGTCGAGGCACTGACCATTGAATGGGCAAGCGGCGCAGCACCCCACCTGATTCTTGGGTTAAATAAGTTTGTCGGTATTGATAGCCGATGACTTTATCGATCTTGAATTCTGAGAATGTTGGACTGTCCACATCCTGCAAGGCCATGAAATAATGTCCGTCGCGTTGATACATTTGAGCGGCAGGTAGATCACTTTCAGGGTTCTGTTGTGGAAAAAAGTAAGCACCTTGATCGAAGTCTCCAACCACGCTGTCCTCAGCCGGTAGGCGAGCAATGTTGTGATGGGGTGAAATTTTCCATGCATCGTAATTAATCCAATGACAGTCACCACAAACTTCGCTGCCAACAAAGTCAGCATGAAACACAGTTGGCGCAGGTTCGCGAAAAAAGTAAATAGCCGCTGTTGCTAACAATAAAAAAGTCAGGATGGTGGCCAGTATTTTCATTTGCGCTTTTGGGTTATTTTCAAAGTTTCACCTGCCAGTTGTTCAAGCACAAATCGTTTGCTTTGTAAGTCGGCAATTAATTCACCTTTATCCTTTTGCGTGGCCAGATAACCCCAATGGTTGAATAAATACAAATCGGTGTCCTTTTGATGCATAGTTAGGGTACCCCGATAAAAAGTTGCGTTGGCTGTTTGTTCGTGCCAAATCCTCAACACCAGTAATTGCTCGCCCTGTTGTTTGCTCATCAATAAGCGCTCAACTTCGCCACGGTGAACATAGGAAAACAGTGGTAAATCCGTGGCATCTGGTTCAACTTGCATGGCTTGATAAACATTGCGCCAAGTTCCTGGTTGTCTGGCTTGCCAGCCAGCTTGTTGTAATTGACTCTCTAGTAGACTTAAATCCGCATCAATGATGATGTCCAGTTTTTGTTGGCCGTTGTTGGCCCAGCCGGTAGTTTTGTCGGTGATTTGTTGTTTCAGCCAATCAGGTTTGGCGGCATGGGTGCTGCTGGAAAATAACACCCAATTGGCTATGGGCATCAACAATAAAGTGCTTATGAAAGCAATTTTAACGGGCAAGCCTAAGAATTGTTTGCGGTTTCGGGTGCGAAAAGCAATGCCAATTAACATGGCCCATATGCTGGCTGTTAATACCGATAAAACCACCATAGCCAGGTTCATTTGATAGAAAAACAGGGTGGCAAAGGCGTACAAAACAATCAGCACGCCTGCAAACACATAAGGCCAGCTGCGCCATTTGATTGGATAGGCACCAGCCACAATGATGGCCCAAAAACAGGCCAGTGCTGTGAACCAAAACACATGGTGGTTGGCCATCAACAGCCATTGGTCGTGGCCAATTCTGCCAATCAAAACTGAGAAAATATAGGCGCTGATTGACAACAGCAGCCAATGGCTTAAAACAATGTACAAACGTCGGTAGATAAACCATATCGACACCACCAATGTGATCACCAACAGGCTCAAGTCATGGCCCAGAAACAGCAGCCACTTCATTGGCGATACAGTCCATGGGTTGTGAAAGGCATAAAAGAATGATTCGCTGGCTTGATTCCAACGCAATAAGGTGTCGTTGATGGCGGCAAACCAAATCGCAGCCACTAAAAACACCATCAGCAGCACGGCTAACATCGCCAGTGAGCCTTTTTCAGGCTGTCTTGGATCGACCAGACCGGAGGTCAGTTTGCCTAATTTTGGATGCCGTTGGGTCCAAGCCAACAGTGAGCTGAGCCATTGATAAGTGCGTGGCACAAATAAGGCGTATACAAAGTTGATTAACGAGTATGCCACCCACATCAACGCCACCAGCACCAGCACCAGCACCGACATTTTAACCGCCACCTTGGCCATGGTTTCAATCGCCGAGCCGAACAGCATGCCAGGCAACAGATAAAAAGGCGCCCACAATACAGATGCCACTAAGCTGATGATGACATAACGCTTAACATTCATGCCCATCATACCGGCTATGGCTGGAATAATTGGCCTGACCGGACCAACAAAGCGACCAATAAAAACACTGACACCACCGTACTTGGCAAAAAATGATTTGCCTTTCTCAATCAAGTCGGGGAACTTGTATATAGGCCACATTTTAAGCAGTTTCAGTTTGTATTTATGGCCTATCCAGAAGCTGATGCCATCACCAATAAATCCACCCAATGAAGCCCACAACCAAGCGGTATAAAAATCCAGTACACCTAAACCAATCAGTGCGCCTAAGCTGACTAAAAAAGCCGCCCCAGGAAAAATGATGCCGACCAATAAAATGGATTCAGTGAAGGCAAACAAAAATATGATGATGCCCGTCCAGTTGGGATTGGCTTGAATCCAATCATAAATATCTTTGACCCAACCAGTTGGTTCCATTGTTTACACTCGGATAGCGATTTTGGCTGCGTTCAGGGTTTGTTCAATGATGTCATCTGAATGTTTTGAACTGACAAAGCCTGCTTCATAAGAAGAAGGGGCCAAATAAACACCTTGTTTTAACATGGCGTGGAAAAAGCGTTTGAAATGAGCCTCATCACAATGTTGCAGGTCATCGAAACTATTGACCTTTTTATCGGTGAAATAAAAGCCAAACATACCGCCTTGGTTACAGGTTGAGAAAGGCACGCCAGCTTCATCAGCGACGTTTTGCAAGCCCTTGACCAACTTATCTGTTTGGGCAGATAAGTGTTGATAAAAACCATCAGCCGAGACGATTCTCATCATCGCAGAGCCAGCAGCCATGGCCAGCGGATTGCCTGATAAAGTACCTGCTTGGTAAACCGGACCAGTGGGAGCGATGTGATGCATGATGTCCTTGCGGCCGCCGAATGCGCCGACCGGTAGTCCGCCACCGATGACTTTACCAAAAGTGGTCAAATCAGGTTGCACATCGTACACTTCCTGTGCGCCGCCTTTGGCGACCCTGAAGCCAGTCATGACTTCATCAAAAATCAATACCGATCCATGGTCATCACACAGTTGGCGCATGCCCTCTAGGTACCCAGGCAAGGGTTTGATCATGTTCATGTTGCCAGTAATGGGTTCAACAATGATGGCTGCGACATCATCTCCAACCTCGGCCATCACTTTTGATAGGCTTTCTAGGTCATTAAAAGGCACTGTCAAGGTTAAATCGGCCACTGCTTTAGGTACGCCGGGCGAACCTGGAATGCCCAAGGTTAAAACGCCACTGCCTGCTTTGACCAAAAACGAATCGGCATGGCCGTGGTAGCAACCTTCAAACTTAATGATTTTATCGCGGCCAGTAAAACCACGGGCCAGTCGAATGGCACTCATGGTGGCTTCAGTACCCGAATTAACCATCCTAACCAATTCAATCGATGGAATCATGTCACATATTTGTTCGGCCAAGGTCACTTCGGCTTCAGCCGGTGCACCAAAGCTTAAACCACGGTCAACCGCTGCATGCACTGCGGCCAGCACATCTTCATTGCTGTGCCCGGCAATCATTGGGCCCCAGCTGCCAATGTAATCGATGTAAGCTTTACCATTCACGTCATACATATGGGGTCCTTTGGCGGTGGCTATGAACAGGGGTTCGCCGCCCACGCCTTTGAAAGCACGTACAGGAGAGTTAACGCCACCAGGGATGAATTTTTGGGCTTTGGTGAATAAGTTGTGGTTTTTGTCCATATCAGCTTAGGTTTTTATTTCTGGGTAAGCGGCCATTATAAATGTTTTGCATTGGATTTGGCATGACATACAATGGTCAATTTTAAATAACAGTCTACTTTCTCAATGACTGACTTGTAAAGCATGTCAAATTCTCAAGCCTATGCAGTGGCTGCTGGTCACAGGAAAACAGCAGAAGCTGCAGAACGCATCATCAAAAATGGGGGTAATGCCTTTGATGCCATACTGGCTGCGATGATGATGTCGTTTGTTGTTGAACCTTTGTTGTCATCGCCAGGCGGTGGCGGTTTTTTATTGGTTGGCGGTCCAAAGCAAACACCTAAATTATTGGATTTCTTCTCTGATACACCACGTATTCCATGCAGTGAAATTAACCAAGACAAGATAGATTTCTATCCCATAGTTGGAGATTTTGGCACCCGCAGCCAAGAGTTTCATATTGGCCATGCGGCGGCGGCTGTACCTGGTGTGCCTGCCGGCATTTTTAAAATTCACCAAACCCTGTGTTCTTTGCCGCTGACTGAAATTGCCCAACCAGCCATTGAAATGGCGGAACGGGGTATTGAGGTTAATCACCAACAAGCTTATGTGGCGATGATACTCAAGCCCATCATTGAGGCCACTGCAGCCTCCAAAGCACTGTTCAAAGGCTTCAGTTCAGGCGCTGTATGGAAAAACAAGCAGCTGGCAGGATTTCTTGACACCCTGTCAAAGGCAGACCACAACTGGTTTTATCAAGGTGAAATGGCCCAAGCGATCTCGGCCCAAGGTGATGGCTTGCTCAGTGAAGATGATTTCAGTGAGTACCAATGCCAAGTCAGGGAGCCGTTGAAACTGACCCTAGGCCGGCACCAACTGTTCACCAACCCACAGCCCAGCAGCGGTGGCTACCTGATTTTTGAACAATTAAAAAGGCTTAAATCCCGACATGATGAACTGGCGGTGTTAGAAGCGATGCAGCATGCCGATGATTTAAAACGAAATCCAATCGCAGAAGTGTCCAGAGGCACCACCCACATGAGTGTCACTGATCGTCAGGGCAATCTGGCCAGTTTGACTTTGTCCAATGGTGAGGGTAATGGGCAGGTGGTGGCCAACAGCGGCTTTATGCTGAATAATTTTCTTGGTGAAGAGGACATCAACAACGGTGGTTTTTTTGCTTGGCAACAAAAACAACGCATGCGATCGATGATGTCACCGACCTTATTAATCAGCCCTGAGCAACAAATTGCATTGGGTACCGGCGGATCTAATCGCATCAAAACCGCTTTGTTTCAAGTTATTAACCACCTCATCCACGGGCAGAAGATATTGAAACACGCGGTGGAAGCGCCACGCATGCACTTTGAAAATGGTTATTTAGATCTAGAACCGGGTTTCAGTTCAACAGCATCAGCCCAATTGAAAAAACACCACCCCATTTACAGTGAATGGCACAACTACAACCTGTATTTTGGTGGGGTCAATGCCGTGCAAACCGGCTCAACTGTGGCAGCCGTTGGCGATTTCAGGCGTAATGGTTGTGGCATTGTCGCTTTATAACAAAACAAGCTGAATACGACCGTGACCTGAACAGGACACTGAGGTAAAATAAAAAAACCTGATAACAGTAATTAAGATGGAAAAAGAACCCAAAACTGAAGCCCCCGAAGATGAAAACAGCACAGAACACGTTAATGACCAGTCTGAGCACGCTGACAACCCTGAAGACCTGGAAGCCAACGAATCAACGGAATCAACTGCCAGTAAAGCGGAGCAATCAGTGGTGGTGAATAAGTCTTCATCAGGCCTGAGTTTATTGTTGTCACTGCTGGCTTTAACGGGTGTCGGGTATTTGTTTTATCAGCATTGGCAAGATAAAAAACAAACAGCTAATCAGGTCACTTCACCAGCCGTGATTCAACAATTACAGGACAGTGATCAGGTTCTCAGCACGGACCTGCAAAATGCCTTGGTTGACATCAATCAGATCAAGCAACAAAACGCTCAAATCGCTGTCATCGACCAGCAGCTTCAGCAATTAACTGAGCAGTTGACAGCTTTAAAGGGCAGTCAACAAGATACCAGCCAAGTTGCTACAGAAAGTCTATTTGATAACAGCCAGAATGAATTGGCATTGGCCGAAATACAACTCAAATTAACTGACCAAGCCCGCATCATTGCTGAATTACAAGCAACCCCTTCGACAGCTGAGGGGACACAAGTCATGGCCGATGATTTGCGCTCAGACAGCTATCAGCAAATTGAAAAGAATGCCGCCACACAGGTGTTGTTAACCGCAGATGTGTTGCTGTCTACCCACCGCTTACCACAAGCCATCGCTGCCTTGGATAACTACTTGAAAGTCAGCAGCCTGAAACCAGTCGATAAAAACAACTTGCTGCGTTTATTGGGTCAGATGAAACAAATCGATGTGCCTGATCTGCTGCTAATCGATCAACAATTACAGGCTTTACAGTCAAGTGTCAATGATTTACAAGTTTCTACTCAGCAAGCAGCCAGTGATGAACCCAAATGGTATGAAAGATTTATCAGTGTACAAAAGATTGAAACTGACAACAACATCAGTTCCACGGCTCAATTGATTGCTTTTAAAACCGAGTTGAATCGTTTGTTGTATCAGGCTAAATTATACCTGATGCTGAGTGACCAAGCTGGTTGGCAAAGCAGTTTGTCTGCAGCCAGCCAATGGGTTAAACAGGAAATGCCAGAGCATGTCGAGTTGTCTAATCGCATCATGAGTTTGGCTGCTCAAACAGTGGTTGCCGTCATTCCAAGTGAAGTTAACATCGCTTCGGTCATCGATGCATTGAACGGGTTGCGCTGATGTTGAAAAGCATAAAAATAATTCTCTTGGTGGCTTTGTTGTTATTGACTGCATGGCTGACGCCTCAATTACTTAAAAACCCTGGTTTGATTCAAATTGAACTGTTTGGTTATCAGATCCAAATGACCGCCATTGCGGCCGGCATCTTGTTGGCTTTGGTTTTTCTGGCCATTTGGTTGGTCTATGGTTTACTGAAAGCACCCAAAAAAGCCATCAATCACTTGTCAGCCAACCACAGCCGCAAAAAGTTCGCCCGTGGCTTGTTGGCTTTGAGTGAAGGTAAATGGGCTCAGGCTGAAAAACTGTTGTTGGCTTCAGTGCAGAAAAGCCCAACACCCGAACTCAGTTACATGGCTGCAGCACGAGCTGCCGTGGCACAGCATGACTTAACCCGAGCCGAAGCGCATTTGGATGCCGCTGAAGCGGTGATTGATAACCCCTTAACCGTGGACTTAACCCGCTGTGAAATTTGGATTAAATCTGGTCAAGCCGATCGGGCTTTGCCTTTATTGGCCGGCATTTTAAAGACCTACCCCAATAACCCACGTGCGGTGCACTTACAAACCCAAGCCAGTCAACAAACGCAAAATTGGAAACTGTTACAACAAACCATTCCTAAAGCAGAAAAGTTGGCCTTAATCAATCACCAACAAAGCAATGAACTGAAGAAACAAGTCACGTTGGAACTGTTTGCAGGCGCTGAAAATGCCGAACAATTGCAAGATTTGTGGCATGGTCTGAGCAAAAAGCAACAAGCCAAATACAGCCACACTTATTGTGAAAATGGTTTGCGTTTAGGCGCCTACCAAGAAATCACCAGTTACATTGAGAAAGCACAGAAATACCATTTTGATGATCAATTGGTGGTGTATTGGTCAGACCTGCCATTTAACCTCAACCACCGTTTGAAAGTGGCGGAGAGGTGGTTGGTTCAACGGCCTAAAAATTCCGCGGTGCTGTTATGTAATGCCAAATTACATGTGGCCAAGAAACAATGGGACCAGGCTGAAAGTTTGTTGTTACAAGTCTTAAAAATACAACCCAGTCAAGAAGTGAACCAGCTGCTGGGCTTAATTTACCAAGAGCAAGGTCAGTCTGACAAAGCGCTGAATCACTTTCGCGAATCAGTGCTGCCCAATAAGCTAGCCATCAGCGTGATTGATGAGTAACAGCCGAAACTCAATCAGCCCAGTGAATAAAAATAAGCTTGGACTGTTTACTTTGAATTGCTTTATTTTTTGCCCTCAAAGTGATGAATCAATCGAAACATAAGCAGGCGTAGGGATAACTGCTGAAACAAATAAACTTGAAATAATCACTGTCTGGAATCTCAGGGTGGGCTTGAAATTTATACCTGCCCTCGACACAGGATGGTTATAATCAACTGCTATGAAATTGAATATAAATCACCTGACTTTGTCTGCTTTTCTGTTGCTGATGGTTATTGTTCCGGCAGTGATTGCGAATGAACAAGCCCCAGTGCCAGAAAGTCAACCATGTGGCCTGAACAGCCAAGCATCAGAACTGGGCCAATTAATCAGACAACACCCCAGCCAAAAACGACCGGTCTTAAACTGCAATCAGTTGCTGTCAAGCATAGCCCAACAACGGGCTGAACAATTGGCCAATAACAGCGCCGATCCGGATGTCACCCCGAACCAGTATTTAATCAAAGGTGGGTTTCGGGTACCCAACTACTATCCAGTTACCGGTAATCAAGTGGAAGCTGTGGCCAAAGGATTCAAACAAGCCGAGGAAGCACTGAAGTATTTGAATGAAAGTGGTAAACACCATGCCCATTTGATGGGTAAAGATGAGTTTTTTGCCTTGCAGAGCGAGTTAGGCGTGGGTTTTTATGCCGCACAAGACGCCACCGAACATGACCAATGGGTGGTGTTGATGGCTCAGCCGTGGCAGTCGCCTGAGATTGTTTATAAACAAAAATTCAATATGCCAGTTAAAATGGCCAAAGGCTGTGACAAAGACTGGAAAAACAGCGGTGATCAATTCCTGATCAGGAAATGCCGCTCCATGAGTCAAGCCAAACGAATCAAAGAAGATTAAAAGCTTCTCATTGAACTCAAATGCGCTGCCAAGTGTTTTGAGAAACAGTGAATGAAGAGGATAAATTTATGTTGTACTCAATGAGTCATAATAAAACGGTTGAATTCAATTCAATTGTTAACATCATTGTAATCCTGTCAATTATTTGTGCTTTGCTTTTATCCGCAGGCAGGGTTTATATCATTGTTGTGACCACTCAAAATGAATTCTTTTACCTGACTATTGATGGTTCAGTTCGACAGTTTTGGTTCACTTCCGCTGCTGTTTGTTGGGTAGTGACTTTTTTATTGGCATTTATCTCAGCGCTGAGGCTACTAACCCAAAGGAAAATCAATCTCAGGCTATATTGTGATTTATTAGCCATTTTAGCCATCTCATGGACGGTCGAAATAATGGCACGAGAAATTGCGTTCAGTAATCATTATGTAATTAACACAGATAATACCTCTATCTTTCAGGGTTTGATGTTTTTGGCAGTCTGTTATGGGTTTATTTTTCTGACCAAAAAAGTTAAATAACTTATTCAACCTGATTACAAAAAACTGACATGCCATGATTGGGATGTGTTCTATCTGACTGATAGCCTGAAATTTCAGTGATTGATTCAAAATAAAAATATTCTTGGTGTTTGTTGACTATTCCTGTGATTTTTATGTGGTCAGGAGCGCAGTCAAATAAGACCTCATTTCGATCTTTTCTGAAATAGACTGGTTTGTCAAAGTCAGAATTAAAATAACCATTTTCACTGATGAGATTATTACTTATTTCACCATAAAAAGTAACGGATTGCCCCACAATCGCATTGGGATTGAGCAATAACTTAGTAAAAGAGTCATTTTTTGATTTGGCCCGAAACCAGTCGTAGATATCTGCTCCTGAATGATTTTTTTGGTAGTACAACCATGCATAGGCACATAACAATAAGACCAGAATGAGAAGGTGGTATTTTTTCATTGGTATTTGAGCATTGAGTTTAAACTGTGAATTCTTTAGATTGATTATTTCAATTTAAAAAGAATTTTAGCACAAACTATTTGTTTAAAATGAAGGGCTATATCTTTGCTCAATTTCAGATTTGAATGCAAGCCTGATAAATCGTCTACCTGGATTCCTGCGCTCGCTAAAGCTCGGCTGGAACGACGGAAATGTTGCTGATTTTCTAGGCCCCATTGTTAATGTTTTTTGCTGTTACAATGACAGTCAATTAATTTAATCCAATAAAAACCTCAAACCCTCATGCGCTCACAACCACCACCAGAAACCAATCAAGCCGAAAATTGGGGCGTTTTGAAAAAACTGCTGCCCTACCTGTCTGAGTACAAAGCGCGGGTGATGTTGGCGCTGATGTTCTTAGTCGGCGCCAAATTAGCCACCACCGGTATGCCTTTCTTGATTAAGGGCATTGTCGATCAGTTGGGCGCCACTGGTCAAGGTTCAGTGACACCAGAGCAGTGGTTACTGGCACCTGTGGCCTTGGTGTTTGTTTACGGTGCGTTGCGTTTTGCCAATGTGTTGTTTGGAGAAATTCGTGACACGCTGTTTGGTCGTGTCACTGAGCGGGCCATGCGTCGCGTGGCCCATGAAGTGTTTGTTCATTTGCACCGCTTGGATTTGGATTATCATTTAGACCGCAAAACAGGTGGCGTTTCCAGAGACATTGAACGGGGTGTCAGTGGCATCAGTTTTTTGCTGCGCTTTATGGTCTTCAGCATCTTACCGGCGTTGATTGAAATCTTGTTGGTGGTGGGCATCTTGTTGTTCCAATACGGTTGGACTTTTGGTGTAACCACGGTGGTGGCCATCGTCACTTACATCATGTTTTCGGTGAAAATAACCAATTGGCGCAAGGCCTTTTTGCGTGAAGCCAACACCGCAGATTCGGCCAGTAACAGCCGCGCGATTGATTCCTTGTTGAATTACGAAACGGTCAAGTATTACACCAATGAAAACTATGAAGCCAACCGCTACGATGCCAATTTAAAGCAGTTGGAGCAGGCCAAAAGGAAAAACCGACTGTCCTTGTTTGCCTTGAATGGCGGGCAGGCTTTGATCATCAGTTTATCAATGACAGCGATGATGTTGTTGGCTGTGTTGGGGGTACAAAACGGTGACATGACAGTCGGTGATTTTGTTTTGATCAATGCCTTCATGATGCAGCTGTTTATACCGCTGGGTTCGTTGGGTTTTGTTTATCGTGAAATCAAAACCTCAATCATCAACATCGAACAGTTGTTCATCATCATGGAAGTCCAGCCGAAAGTTAATGATGCTGAACAGGCTGCAGCGCTGGTCATTGATCAAGGTGAAATTGAGTTTTCAGATGTGGCGTTCAACTACCGACCCGATCGAGACATCATCAAAGGCATCAGTTTCAAAGTAGCCGCCGGTCATACCTTAGCGGTGGTGGGCGCCAGTGGATCGGGTAAATCAACCTTGGTCAAACTGTTGTTTCGTTTTTATGACCCAACCTCAGGAGTGATTCGCATTGATGGTCAGGACATCAGCCAAGTCAGTCAAAACTCGTTACGAAAAGCCATAGGCATTGTGCCTCAAGATACGGTGTTGTTTAACGACAGCATCTGGGAAAACATCCGTTATGGTAACCCATCAGCCAGTGATGCAGCGGTGCAACAAGCCATCTCGATGGCTTACTTGGATGACTTCATAGCCCAATTACCCGATGGCACTGCCACGCAAGTGGGTGAGCGTGGGCTTAAATTATCTGGTGGAGAAAAACAACGGGTCGCCATCGCGAGAACCATCCTGAAAAAACCACCCATCATGGTGTTTGATGAAGCCACTTCTTCATTGGACAGTAAATCTGAACAAATGATCCTGCAAGCCATCCAAGAGATGGCCAAGAACACCACCAACCTGGTCATTGCCCACCGCTTGTCGACCATTGTTAACGCCGATCAAATCATTGTTTTAGAACAAGGTCGCATCATTGAACAAGGCGATCACAACAGTCTGATGGCAAGCCAAGGTGCCTATGCTGAATTATGGGCAGCGCAACAAAAGGAAGCGCTGAACTGACTTAGTCATGATTTAATCATGACCAACCTTTCAAGCAGCCAGCTTGTTGCAAATGAGTGATTAAGGGTTTGAGTTGTTGCGCATAATTTTTCCATAAACCGACAGAAGATGAATAGATCTTTTGCCGCACCTGACTGGCACTGGCGGTGGTGCTGGCTTGTTGGTTTTGGTGAAAGTTAAGGCAGGCTGGTTGCCAATCCAAGCCACAGAAGTCAATCACCTGTTTGGCGGTTGATTCTAAATCACTGACCAAGTCTTCATAGCGCACCGTTTTAACTTGATTTGGCAAAGCCCTTTGCCAGTGATTCATCAGTTTTTGGTGTTGAATGAAGTACTGGGCTAACTCATCTAAGTCATATGAAAATTGATAAATATCAGTGAACATTTGTTTGTAAACCGCATAACAAACATCCAAGGGATGGCGCTCTAATATCAGGATTTTGGCTTGTGGTAAGGCGCGGTGAATCAAGCCGATGTACTGTGCGTTTTGTGGAAACTTATCAATAAAATGAGCCGTTTTGCCGCTGATGGGTCGGGTACTCTGCAGGTAATTTTTGCCCAGTGCTTGGAAGTCCATGTTCACTGATGCGGCCACCATTTGACTGCGTGTGAGTTGTGGGTTCAGGCTCAATTTTTGAATGCCTGATAGCATGCAACGGTTGAAGTTGGTCAGCTCGCCAGCGCTGAGCACATCGCTGTGACTGCCAATGATGCGTTCTAATAAAGTGGTTCCAGAACGCGGCAGGCCAACAATAAAGATTGGTTCTTGGCTCTCATAGCCGTCTGGTTTGCGCTGCAGAAAGTCGCTGCTGTAAGCGTCTTCGATGGCCTGCATAAAATCCAAATCTGATTGCAAATCGTATTGAAAACTGCGCCGATAAACCAGCGCACCTTCAGACCTGGCCGCAAAGCTGGCTGCATATTGCTTGCAGTCCTCCAGTTCTTTGGCCAGAGAAAAACAGGCCTTGGCGTGTTGCGTTGGATTGCTTGGTGGCTGTTTCAGGGTTTGGCGTAAAGCTTCAATGTGGTTGTGTTCGGTGCTTTGTTTTTTCAAATGCGAACGAAAAAAGTGCAGGTCACAGTTATCCGGCTCCAGCAGCAAGGCTTGGTTAGCTAATTGTTCTGCTGCATCCAAATCACCCAAGTATTGTTCAGTCATGGCCAGGTTGAACAGCATGTGGGTGTTCTGCGGCTTCAACTTAATTGCTTGTTGATACAGTTTTTTGGCTTCGGTGTAATGTTGGTGTTTATTGAAAAATGCCGCCAGGGTCTCAATCACATCAAGCGTATCAAAAGATTGCTTGGCCATGGTTTTGGCATATTCAATGGCCTGCTCAACCTCCCCCACAGCTTCAGCTGCCATGACTTGGTGTAATTGGTAGGGCAGGTGATTGGGCGATATGTTAAGCGCTTGTTCTATGGCCTGATTAACCAAGTGGTGTTGACCCGTTTGGAATAACAACATGGAATGGTTAATCCATACGTCAGCTTCATTCGGTTGGCCGGTCAGCAGTTGCTCGCTGAGTTTAACAGCTTGGGTCAATTGGCCTTGTTGAGCCAGGGATTGAATGTGTTGCAATTGTGCTTGTACTGACATTGATGTCCTGTGGTTGTTAAGCTGTGGTCAGAAAATGTTTTAAGGCGCTGAAATCAGCTTCGATGTTACTGGATAAATCCGGCTTATCAACACAGGCAGCAATGGCTTCTGGTAGTGGCAGTTCAATGCCTAAAATGTTCTCTACGGTGGCTTTGAACTTGGCTGGGTGGGCGGTGCCCAGAAAGACGCCTACTTCATCACATAACAGCCCTTCAACAATGCCCTGATAGGCCACGGCTGCATGTGGTTCACTGACATAACCCAGTTGATGAAGCTGTTTTAGAGCGTCAGCTGTTACCTGTTCATCGACTGATAAACCAGACAGTAAAGTGCGATCGAACTGACCAGATTCAATCAAATATTCAATCCGTGGCCAGTTATTTGGTTTACTGACATCCATGGCGTTAGACAAAGTTTCAACGGTTACATTGGGCGCCCAAGTACCATCGACAAGGTAGCGCGGCACGGTGTCGTTGAGGTTGGTTGAGGCAATGAATCGCTTGATCGGTAAGCCCATGGTTTTAGCGATGATGCCAGCACAGAGGTTGCCAAAATTGCCACTGGGCACAGCAAAGACGGCTTGTTCTCGTAGTGATTGGGGTAATTGTGCCATGGCATCAAAGTAATAACAAACTTGCGCGAATAAGCGACTGACATTGATTGAATTGGCTGAGTTTAAGCCCACCTGTTGAACCAGTTGTTGGTCATCAAAACATTGTTTGACCAATTTCTGGCAATCGTCAAAAGCCCCTTCAACCGCCACTGTTCTGATGTTGTCTGACAGGGTGGTGAACATCTTTTGTTGCAGTTCGCTGATCTTGCCTTTGGGAAACAGAATCACCACATCAATGTTGTCCAAACCATGGAAGGCTTGAGCCACCGCGGCACCGGTGTCACCAGAGGTGGCAGTGAGGATGGTGATTTTTTCGCTGTCACCGCTTTTTTGCTGGGCAAAATGTTGTAAACAATTGGCCATAAAGCGTGCACCAAAATCTTTGAATGCCAAGGTCGGACCATGAAACAGCTCTAAACAATAAGTCTGATCATCAATCGGTTTTAACGGTGATGCAAAGGCATAAGTTGTTGCGATGATGGCCTTGAGCGCTGCATCATCGATGTTTTCATGCACAAAGGGACGCAAAATGTTGAAATTTCGGGCAGTGGTGGACATCTTTAACAGACCGTCGATGTCGTCCAGTTTGGGTATTGCTGCCGGAAAGAACAGGCCTTGTTTGTTGCCTAAGCCAGTTTTAACAGCGGTGGCGAAGTCGACAGTTTGTTGCGGGTCTTTGAGGTTATTCAGTTGCATGTGTTTTATCCTGCTTGAGGGTTCTGGTTCCTGCTGAATCAGCTTGGCAAATGGCCACGAAGCCCTGTTCGGTTTGGAGGTAATTTTCTGTTAACCAGGTCGCTTGGGCCTGGGCTGTTTTTAGGTCATTACACGCAGAAAACAGCGTTGGCCCGGAACCTGATATGCCCACGGCCAAACTACCCATGGCTAACAGTTGTTGTTTGGTTTGGTTAAAATGAGGCAGCAGTTCTGCGCGGTAAGGTTCGGCAATTTCATCTTTTAACAAGGCGAAAGCCAAGGCTTGATTTTGTTGGTAACAGGCGGCCACGAAACCGGCCAAGTTTTGTCCAAATCGAATCAAGGTTGGGCGGTCATAAGTGGTTGGTAACAGCGCCCGCGCTGCTTGGGTACTGACAATCACATCTGGGTAAGCCAACACCCAATACACTTCTTTAAACAGCGGCAGTGAAAGTGCCACTTGAGCCTGATTATTTAACATCAACTGCATCCCCCCCAAGAAACAGGGTGCCACGTTGTCGAAGTGTAAAGAGCCACTGATTTTGGCTTCTGCTTCGCCCATCAGTAACAACAGTTCATGGTCGCTGAAAGGTTGACCATAAAAATGATTCAATGCCGCAAAGGCAGCCACCACCGAACAAGCGCTTGAACCCAAGCCACTGCAAACCGGAATATTTTTATGCAAGGTCATTTTAACCGTTACTTGGGGGATTTGACGTTCAATGAGCTCAGCTTCAAAAGCCTGCAAAACGTGCCAAACGATGTTGGACTCCTTATCAGCGGGTAACCTTTGAGCAAACGAACCTTTGAGCTCAAAACTGTTTTCTGCGGCCACTTCAACTTCAACCAAATCGCCCAACAGCTCGCCATCAATGGGACTCAAGGCCAAACCCAAAGAATCAAAGCCAACGCTGACATTGCCGATTGAAACGGGCGCAAAAACAGTTACCGGTTTATATTCACTCATATTCAGTGCTCCTGTTCCCAAGACAAAGTGCGCAATAAATCACCAAACAGGCCTGCAGCAGTGACCGCCGCTCCTGCACCATAGCCGCGGATGATGAAAGGTTTGGGTTGGTAATATTCGGTGTTGATGGCCAGGGCATTTTCACCGGCCTCTATTTCATACAAAGGATGGGTGGCATCAACAGCCATGATTTTCACCGCACATTTTTTATCTTTGATGAGGGCCACATAGCGCAGTTTTTGGTGCTTCGCTTCGGCCGCATCAATGAGTTTTTGAAAGGCTGCATCATAACTGGGTAACTGGCGCATGAACTCATCACCGTCGGTAATGGCGGCCAAATCTTCAGGCACCACCGCTTGCAATTCAACATCGGTCAATTCCAACGGCATACCAGCTTCGCGGGCAATTACCAGCACTTTTCTGGCCACGTCCATGCCATTCAAATCTTCAGCTGGATTGGGTTCGGTGTAGCCCAGTTTACGGGCCTTTTCGGTGGCTTCAGATAAACTCAATCCTTGGTGGATTTCACCAAAAATATACGACAGGGAGCCAGATAAAATGCCTTCAAATTGCAGCAATTGGTCACCAGCCCGCAGTAAATTTTGTAGGTTGTCAATCACGGGTAAACCGGCGCCGACATTGGTTTCGTAAAGGAAACGACGTTGTCTTTTGGCTGCCATGTGTTGCATTTTATGGTAGTAGTCCAGGCTTTCAGTGTTGGCTTTTTTATTGGCGGTGACCACATGAAAATTGGCTTCTAGGTAGTCCAAGTAACTCATCGCAATCGCTTGGTTACTGGTACAGTCGATGATCACCGGATTGGTTAAGTGCGCAGACCGCACAAAGGCTTTCAGCCGCTCTAATGACAAGCCTTCCTGACAGTCAGCCAGTTGATCTCGCCAATTTTGCAAATCAATGCCAGCTGCATCCAATAAACAGTGTTTGCTGTTAGCGATACCGACTAGATTCAACTCAATGTTTTTCTGTTTAAGCCAATCCTGTTGTTTACTGATTTGCTGAATCAATTCCTGACCAACGGTGCCACAACCAATCAGAAAGGCATCAATGCGTGGTTTTTTAAGGAACAATTGTTGGTGACAAACGATCACCGCATCATCCACACGCCTGGCTCGCACCACAGCAGAAATGCTGCGTTCAGATGAATCTTGAGCGATGGCAATGATGTTCACCCTGGCATGTGACAGGGCACTGAAAAAACGACTGGCGGTGCCTTTTTGTTGGTGCATGCGATCACCAATCAAGGTGATGATGGCCAAGTTGTCTCGACAATGAATTGGCTCCAATAAGCCGTTTTTTAACTCCAGCTTGAAAGCCTGTTCCAAGCGGTTGGTGGCCAACGCAGCCTCTTCACCCGGCACACAAAAGCTGATGCTGTACTCGGAGGATGACTGGCTGATTAAAATCACCGAAATCTTGGCTTCACTCATGGTGGCAAAAACCCGCGCAGCCATACCAACCATGCCTTTCATGCCTGGGCCAGAAACATTAATCATGGCCACATCAGTGAGGTTTGAGATGGCTTTGACGGTTTTTTGTTTGGCGGTTTTGGCCGATATCAGCGTGCCTGGGTGGTTGGGGTTGTGGGTGTTCTTGATTAAACACTGAATGTTGTGTTTGGCCAATGGTGTGATGGTTTTCGGATGCAACACTTTGGCACCAAAATAAGACAACTCCATGGCTTCTTGGTATGACATTTGGTCAATCAATTGAGCTTCATCCACCAAGCGTGGATCAACACTGTAAATACCATCCACATCGGTCCAGATTTCGCAACTGGTGGCTTCAACACAGACCGCTAAAATGGCGGCTGAATAATCTGAGCCGTTGCGACCCAAGGTAACCAAGTCTCCACTTGGGTTGACCCCATAAAATCCCGGCATCACCGAAACTTCAGTCAAAGCATTGTAATGGGCTTTGAAGGCCAGTTGACATTGTTCTGTGTCTGCAATGGGTTCATCAGAATCGTCTTCAACAATGATAAATAAGCTCGGGTCGAGTACAGTGACGGGACTTTGGGTGCGCAATAAGGTGGCCATCAACAAGGTACTGAATTTTTCACCAGTAGAAAGTATTTGTGCGGCCGTTTTTTTAGGACAAAAACCAATCAAGGCACAACCCTGTGCCCAATTGCGCAATTGATCCAACAAATGGGCGGTTTGTTGCTGGCTTTTGCTGGCATCAAAATCGGCCCTGATGGCGGCACAATCGGAGCTGATGGTCAGCAATTTTTGACTGATCAAGTCCAGCTGGGCAGTCAGTTCCTGTTGTTGGTTAATCAACTCAATCAAAATCAGCAAGTCATTGGTGATGCCTTGAGGTGCTGAAAACACCGCACATAAGGGCTGTTGTTGATCTTCCATCAATGCCACAACGTGGTTGAACTTTTCTGCAGTGGCCAGTGAGGAGCCACCAAATTTCATCACTTTTATCATTGTTTTTAATATCCCACCTTGGGTTTAATCCGCGATTAAAAAAAAGCCCGTGAGTTGTTTCCAAGTCACGGGCTTTAGAATGTTTTTATTGATTCAGCACATGACAACGCGTATTGGTCTGATTGTTGTCGAAATGATGAATGTGTTTTGCATGGCACTAATATATTGAGTTTGAGGCTAAATTACAACAGTTGATTGAATGGATTTAAAAAACCTCATACGAAACACCCAAACTGAAGCCACGACCGCGGTTGAAAGTGCGGGTGATTTCATCGCCTTGTAAGAACACCACTTCATCATCAAGCAAGTTTTTGGCCTTGAAGCTGACTTTCCAGCGCTGTGCAAAAGCATGTGAATAGACAAAGTCGACTTGTTTGAAGGGTTGTTCATAAATATCGGGGCGACCGCTGGTACCGGCTTCAGAAATCCGCTCACCAAATTGATTGAGTAATAAAGAAGCGCTGATGCCTCGGTCTTTGTTGTCGTAGCCGAATTGCACATTGACCACATAGGGTGACTGGCCTTGTAGGGGTCTGGTGTTGTTGGTTTGGCCGGATGGACCATCGGTGCTGAGTTGTATTTCTGAATCAATGTAAGCGTAGTTGGCACTGACGTAGAAGTTGGCCAGGCGTTCGCCCAAAAAGGAAAAATCCTTATACAGCTCCAGCTCAACCCCCGCATTTTCTGCCGCCTCGGCATTGTCGTAACTGATGATGCGCGATGAGCCCGGCAAAATGGTGATTTCAATGGGGTTTTCAAATTGTTTATAGAACAAACTTAAGGAAACAAACTCACCAGGCGAAAAGTATTTATCCCAGCGCAAGTCATAATGGGTGATTTTACCGACCACCAAATCTGGGTTGCCAATCACGTTGCGATTCAACACGGGGTCTTTAAACTGAGCCGATGACAGTTCTTTAAAATCTGGCCGGGTGGCCGTTTCTGAATAATTAAATCGAAACTGATGGCTGTCATTCATGATCCAAGTTGCAGAGAAGGCCGGGAACCAATCATCATCTTCTAAGCTGGCGGTGATGGGGCTTTGATTGGGATCAAATAAACGGAATGTGGTCACCGATTGATCAAAGGTTTCTCGTCTGGCACCCAAGGAAAAGCGCAGGTTCTCTCGATAGGCATAATCGAAGCCATAATAGGTTCCCTTGATGTCTAAACTGGCGAAATAGTTATCCGTGGCTCGTGTCACCTCAATCAATTGGAAACCGTCAGGCGCAATGAAATTTGGGTTGAGGATGTCACTTAATGGATCGGTGCGATCCACTTGGTTGGCCAAAGGGCCTACGTCTTCAAAGACAAAACGACGGATGTCAGAATTCCGGTCTTTGTTGACCCAGTTCTGACCGAAGTTAAACAACAAGTCGTGGTTGTTGTTGAAGGTCAGTGGCAGTTTTAAATCATAGCGAATGTTGCGACTTTGGTCTGCCAGGGTTCTGAACACCCTTGAGTTGCTGTCATTTCTGGTTGAGAACACGAAATCACCTTCATCGCGTTGATCATAGCGGTAGATGCGGTTATCTGGCTCATCAAAGTTGGCTTCCGAATCGGTGTATTGCCAGTCAAACTTCAGGTCTGATAACACGGGGTAAGTGTGTTCACCAAATACTTGCAGCGAATTGAGGTCACGTTCTGACCAGCGTAATTCATAAATACGCCTGGAGTTACCCAAATCTTCGTTGAATCCTTCGGCGATTTCAGCCAAGTTTTGGGTGCTGCGCAGCAACATATAATTGGCTGACACTTGATGTAAATCGCTGAACTGTATACCGGTGGTTAAAAAGCCACTGGCATTGATGTCGCGGGTGGTGGTTTGTGACAGCTCTTCACTGTCCAGAGCCAGATTGGTACCTGATGAAACCACATAATCGCGGCGTAACTCAGAACGGCTTTGGTAATCGCTGCCGTACTCCAGGGCAGCAGAAAATCCCAGTGTAGGACCAGAGTCTAGGTCAAAACGCATTCCCCCAGCGGCATCAAAACCCAAACCTGGATCTATGTTGGCGAAGCGCAAATCATAGTCGGTGTTCAAAGATTCGCCAATCAACTCCAGTTCTTCAGGGCTGAAGCCGCCAGCAAAGAACGGATTATTGGGGCGCAGTTCAGTGTTCCCTGCAATGGCATCAGCCAACAACCTCGGCAGGGCCCTGCTGCCATCATCAAAGCCGGTCCAATCACTGTCACCTCCAGCATATTTCAAGCCATCTTTGCCAGTGGTCTGGCTGTTATGGCCATAGGACAAACCCACATCCAAAAAGTTTTCATCGGGTACGCTGATGGTTCTTAACACCACCGAGCCACCACCAAATTCAGCGGGTAGGTGCGCTGCATAGCCTTTTTGAACTTCAATACTTTCAATGATACTGGTTGGAAATAAGTCCAAGGGAACCACCCGTCGGGTTGGGTCTGGACTGGGTAAGTTGGCACCATTGAGTAGCGTGCTGGAATACCTTTCACCCAGACCACGGATAAAAATAAACCGGCCATCTACTAAAGTTAATCCAGTGACGCGTTTCAGCGCGCCAGCAGCATCTGAGTCACCAGATTTGCTGATTTGTTCCATGCTCAAGTAATTGGCCACTGAGTTATTGGAACGCCTTTCTTCCAACACCGAGGCCAAAGAACCTTCAATAAACGGTTCAACCACCACGAACTCGGGCAATTCAGCACCTGCTGGTGTGAGTTCAATGTTGATTGTATTTTGTGCCGCATCAGAGACATTCAGATTACTTTTTATTTGGCTGTTGAACTGGGCATGTAAGACACTGATGTTGTAGGTGCCGGCAGCCACTTCAGTGCTGAATTCGCCTTGCGCATTGGTGACTAAGAAATCAGCCAAACCAGAAATGTAGACTTTAGCGCCGACCACCGGATTTTGTTTTTCAGCATCGACAATAAAACCGTTTAATGGCACCATGATGGCATCGTCAGTCACTGCTTCGGTTGAACTGACTGCGGCATCTGCGGGCATTGAACTTTCAGCATCAACCCAGGGTTGTTGATCACCCTTGACTTTGAAATCCACCAATAATTGCACCAGCTCACCAGCCCTCAAGTTAATTTCATGGCGATAAAGTTCATCACCTTGGGATTTAAACACCAGCGTTCGGATGCCATCAGGCAAGCTCATTTGTGCCGCGCCTTGTGAATCGGTGGTGCCGATAATCTGGTTGTTTTCAGTGATGTTAATTTGGCTCAGTGGACTGCCTTTGAGGAACACAAATACCGCCACTTTGGCCTCCTCAGCTAGGGCCACAGAGGCTGTTAACAACAACCATAAACTACCCAGGATTTTCATCAATTTGTTCATAAGTTTGATCGGTACGTGCTTGTTCTTGTCATGCGTTGCTTGGTCGCTGACTATCAGCGGCAACGCCAGGTTTGTTCACCACAATCGGCCATGATTTTTCTGATCTCGACAGCCTTTTGAAACAGTTGTGAATCGGTGATTCGGGATAAATAACTTTCAGCTTGGTCGTATTCGCCCACTTTGAACAGCGCATAGGCCATGGCATATTGAATGTTTTCATCAGTATCGATGCGCACCCGCTTGATGTCTTGTTGCATCTCAGCGGCTTGTTCATAATTCTCAAGTTCAATCAGTAAACCCAGGCGTTGTTTTAATTTATCTGCTTGGTTTTCAACCAAACCATTGAGCATCAAAGCCATGTGTTTTTGCCCAGCCCGCCGATACAGTTCAGCGGCTTCACTGACCAAGGAATTGTCCACCAGTGCCAGCTGATGCACAATCTGTGCTGCCGCGTGGTAAGACTGATTGGCGATGTAAGTGGCAGCTAAGGTTTTGGCCACATCCGGATTATTTGGGAACCGCAGCTTGGCTCGTTCTAAAAACCTTAAGGCCAAAATTAAATTTCCTGATGAGCGCAGCGCATTTCCAATGCCCACATAATCGGTGGCATCGGCTTGGTATTTTTCTAAATATTCGATGCCCAGTTCAGCGGCTGTTGAATTCAGCCCCAGCTCAATCAAGTAAAATATTTTGCGCCGAGGAAATGAAGCATCTTCGGTGAAAATCAGGCTGGCTTGGTCCATCACCGCCAAGGCCATTTCATGTTCTTTGAGCAGCCAGTGGGATTGGGCGCGCATGTGATACACAGAAGGAATTCTGACAATGGCTTCGCCAGCACTGTCCAATGAGTCGATGGTTAACTGATACTGTTCTAAGGCAAAGGCCGATTGGGCCAAATAGACATTGATGACTGAGTCCACAGTACCCAATTTTTTGGCCGCTAAAAAAGCGTCTATGGCTGCTTGGTTTTCTCCTTTTCTGACCTGCAACAAACCATTGATGACATGAAATCGCTGTATGTCCAGACCTTCCTGTTCGAGATCAACTTGACTCAACGCGGTTTCAGCGCGCGCCACGTTGTTGTCTTTGAGCATCAAAGAGGCCAATTCCAAGTAATTGACTTCATCGGCTTCCTCAGCCAACACCAGCATCGGGCTCGACAACATCATCAAGGCGCCACAAAACAATACAACAGCTTTCATTTCGAATCGGTTTCCTGCTTAGCTTAAATCAAAGCGGATGCGCTGTTTGGCCCAAGACTTAACCGACTGACCTTGATATTGAGCCGGTTCAAAACGCCAGCCGTTGATGCCTTGCATGGCCACCTCATCGAATACCCCATCAGGGTATGACTCGACGATTTTGACCTGTTCAATTTCACCCGTGATACCAATTAACAAGGAAAACACCACATAGCCTTCGACCCCTTTGGCACGGGCTCTGGGTGGGTAAACCATCGGCGCTTGCCAAACGGCTTTGGGCGATTGGTCGACGGTATCATCGGTCATAATCACGCCGTTACCATTGCCTAATATATCGCCATCTAAACCGTTCAAACCGTGCATAGAAAAGTCAGGCAAGCCCAGATCGAGCCCGCCCAGAGCACTGTTCAAACCCAGCAAAGGGGTTGGCGGTGCTTGTCGCGCAGCTTTGGGTTTCGGCTTGGGTTTTTGTTTTTCGATTTCTTGTTTGGCTTTGGGTTTTTGTTTTTGAATTTGGATGTTGGTGCCCTCTAAACCCTTGGCTTCGGTCATCAGGTTATCTGAGTCATTGATTAATACCAACATACCCAGCACCAGCACGGTACCAAAAGACATTGAACCCAATGCCGCGAGGTTTCTTTTGAATTTCTCTGTTTTTTTCATCAGCCTGCTCCTACTTCTTTAATCGTGGCGACACCCACATCTGACGCGCCGGCCAGACGGGCTTGATCCACCACTTCTACTAATTTGCCCGAGGGCACGTTTTCATCGGTCACCACCAAAACTGATTTTTGCGTTTTGGTTTTTAACAAATCCCTGAGTCTGGATTGAATCACCCAAGCCCGAACACTTTCTCCGTCCAAATAAACTTCACCGGCATTATCAATATACAAACGCAGGGCTTTGGTCGAAGCAGTGGTTGAACTGGAAGCCGATGGACGCTCTAAATCCAGCTTCATGTCTTTCACAAACGTGGTGCTGACCATAAAGAAAATCAGTAAGATGAAAACCATATCAATCAACGGCGATATGTTTAAATCTTGCACGGTTTCTTTGTTTTCTCTGTATCTCATAAACTAATCTCTTGGAGCGCCTTTATTAGGCTGCTGTCATTGCTTGGTCCAATATTGGACTGCACAGGTAGTCTTTCAGCTGTGCCATTTCAATTTCTAACTGTTTTTGCTTTTTGTCTAAAAAGCCATTCACTATCAGCCCAGGTATAGAGACTGCTAAACCCATTTGGGTGGTGATCAAAGCTTGTGAAATACCACCTGCGATACCGCCTGATTGAGAAAATAAGGACATGTCCCCCAAAGAGTCAAAAGTTTCAATCATGCCGGATACCGTACCCAGTAAACCCAATAATGGAGCGACCAAAACCAGGGTGGTGATCAGCACTTTGTATTTACGAATTTCATTGGCTTCTTCAGCAAAAGCATCATCCAGGTAGCGGCGTAAATCCACAGGCTGCTGGTCACGCAATTGCATGCCTTTGTATAACACCCGCACCAAAACACCTTGGTTGCTGGGTAATTGTCCAGCCATATAACGGTCAGCCATCACCCTTGGGCTGCGTTGTGAGCCTCGGCGCAAAGCCATCATGCGATAGCCCAAGGTCCACCAAAGCACCACTGTGGCCACAATCAAAGGTGGCATCACGTAACCGCCGGAGACAAAATAGCCCTGTAATTGTTGGATCACTTCATTCATGGTTGTTATTCACTGATAAACCCATGTTTCAGGCAAAAGTCTTCTTGTAAACATTGATGGCTCTTAAAGCCGCTTTTTCCATGTCATCTTTGATGCGTTCGGCCCAGCCAGAGAGCACATTACCGAACAACAAAGCTGGAATCGCCACTGCCAAGCCCACCTCAGTGGTAACCAGTGCAATCGAAATACCACTGGACAGCAGTTTCGGGTCGCCGGTACCAAATTCAGTGATGATGTCAAAAGTGGTTATCATGCCAGTCACCGTACCCAATAAGCCCAACAAAGGTGCCACTGTTGCAATCACAATGATCAGCGAGCCGAAGCGATTCAACTGACCGGACTCATGTAAAATAGATTCAGAAACGATGTCTTCAATGTGGTCGCGATCGCGGTCAATGTTGCGCAAAGCAGACAGCAAAACCCTTGAACTTGAGCTTGATTTTCTATGCGCCAATGCAATGGCACCGTCGACATCTTTGGCTTCGATTTTAGTCACCACACCACTGAGTAGTTTTTCGGTACTGGCCGAGGCACGGTTAAGAAAGAAGGTGCGCAAGATTACCAACAACAACGCAAACAAACCCAAACCGGCAATGATCCAAGCGATGATGCCGCCCGATTCAATCACGCTGAGGATGGTTTTTTGTTGTTTTTCTTCAATCGCTTTGATTGATGATTCGTATAAAAATATCGGTAACAAGCCACTGCGCTGTCCACTGAAAATACCCTCAGCCGCAGCTGGGTCACTGTCTTGCCAAACTTTGAATTGTTTTTCACCGGCTGGTGCCAAAACGCCAGAACCTTGGTCACTGTAACCATAAGAAGCGATGTTACCGACTTGCAGGATTTTGCCTTGTGCCGCTGTGCCATCGGTTAAGAAGAACTGTCCTGGTTTTTCGGTGATGCTGGCTTGTTGTGCTATGGTTTGGTTGGCGAACTCAACCAAGCTGATGATCTTATCTAAATCACTGGGTGCCGCTTGCTCGACTGCGCTGTTGTCTGCAAAACCCGGGAATTCATATTCGCTCATGGTCGACTGTGCTTGGATGATGGTCGATTCAATCAAGCCTTGGTTGTCTTGAGCTGATTCAGAGTTGCGTTGGATCTGAAAAATTTCATCTTCCAGCTGGTTGGCAGTGGCCTCAGCATTCAACAGTTGATTTTCTAAAGCTGAAAGGCTGCTTTCGATTTGACGTTTCTCTAGTTGCGAACTTTGTTTAAAGTCTTTCAATCGATCTTGGATGTTTTTCACTTGGCTGGATAAAAAGGCGTACTCCTTTTTGTAAGCAAGCAATAAGTCCTGTTGCGCTTGTGCTGGGTCAGCAGCAGGTATTGGTGGCTCATCGATTGTTTGTGCAGGCTGGTTGGTTTCAGTTTGAGCCTGTGCTGAAGCTGGTAACAGCGGTGTGCCCAAAAGCAGCAGAATAAGTAATGAATTTTTCATAATGGTTCCGAAATCAGTTTTGCAGTGCTTGGGTTGTGGTGGCCAGATTCAGGGGCAGCTGGAAGTACCCTTGTCTGATTTGTTTCTTCAATGAGTCGAACAATTGCGCAACAGCTTGTTGCTGTTGTTCGTCATCCAACAGCTGGAACTGCCAGCGGTTGTTGTCTCTGACGGCTTGTCCGTATTGGTCATCTCTGGTTTTAAAATACATCAACACCGTGCCGAGTTTAGCCACATCAACCAAAACCTGCTCACCACCCAAATCTATGGTTTGTGAATAAATGGCATTCTCTCTGGCCAGTCGCATTTCATCCTCTAAAAAAGCCCATAAGCGGTTGATGGCATGTTGAGAAGTGATTTTTCGTCCTTCTAAATCACGGGTGATGTCATCGATCACACTGTTTCTCTCTTGGTATTTAAATGGAATGCCGCTGCTGATGCCTTGTTTGATGTTTTCAGCCATGGCCATCACATCACCGATCATTTGTTCTGAATCAAGCCCCAAGGTTTTGATTTTCTCTTGTAGCTCAACCACCTGTGCTTGAGCTTGTTTGATTTGTAACTGTTTGCGATCGATGTTGGCGGTTAATTCAGTCTTGCGGGTATTTAAATAACTCATTGATTGGCTGTGTTCGGCTTTGAGTATTTGTAACTCAGACTGTAAGTCTTCGACTTGACCACGCAACTGAATTAAGTTGTTGATGATCTCATCGGTGTTGTCAGGATTGTTACCTTGAGCCCACGAAGGGTGTATGAAAATCGCACAGCCCAGAATTAATGACCACTTGACCCATTGCATGGATGGGTTGATGTTAGGTTTACGCAACATGATTAATCAAAGAGTTTTAAGATGCGGCAAATTTTAAGAGCCCAATGTGACAATCTGGTTACCAGCGTGTTTAATTTTTTGCAGAATCGGGGTGGGTTTATATATATAAGGAATGGTTAACCGCTTGTAATCAAATCTTCATCTTTCGGTCACCCAAATGAAACATTGCAGACGTAAGATTTCGGTTTTTTGAAGTTCTTAACAGAGGTAATGAAATGAATTTGGGCAAATTGAAAGGCGCCATTCAAGGTGCGATTTTAGGTGGGGTTTTACTGACAGGTTCAGCGGCAGCCATCAGTGTAGACGAAAATTTTGAAGGCCAATGGTACGCAGGTGCTAATGACAACGGTACAGGTTGGCAGTTTGATTACATCAAAACCGGACCTGAAAGAGGACAGCTGTTTGTCACAGGTTTTGTTTATGGCGAAGACGGCACGCCTAGGTGGGTGACAGGAAACAACCAAGTACTGGCTGGCCAATCGACTTTAAGCATTGATTTAATTGAAGTCACCGGTGGTGCTTTCGTCGGTGCCAGTGAGCGTTCAGTTTCAGCCTTCGGTACGGCTGAGCTGGATTTTAAAAGCTGTCGCAGTTTAGCCATGGATATCAGTGGCATCAGCAGTGACTTCATCACTGAAACTTCAGCCAGTTTTGATTTACAACCAATTGATGAAATTGGTGGCTTTCCTCGTGATGCTTCGGTTTGTCCTTACCAGACTGAATTCACCAGCTGTCCAAGCTTTGCATCAGAAACCACCCAGCCGAAGACCTGTGCCATCACCGGTACTTTAACTGGCGATGTGACCTTAACCAACGACACCAACTGGGTGTTACAAGGTGGTGTGTTTGTCGGTGAAGATGGCGGTACCACTGCCAACTTAACCATTGAGCCAGGTACCCGTGTATTGGGTGTCACCGGTAATGACTTTTTGGCCGTACAACGGGGTTCAAAAATCTTTGCTGAAGGCACGCAGAATGCACCAATCGTCTTCACCGGTCCTTTCACAGCCACAGATGCCTCTGCGGGTCCAGGTAACTGGGGCGGTTTAGTCATCAATGGCCAAGCACCGATTAACATCTGTGATGAATCAGTACCTTTCGAGCAATGTGAAGACATTGGTGAAGGTGGATCTGGTAATTTCGGTGGTAACATCCCAACAGACTCAAGTGGTGTATTGAAATATGTACGCGTACAATTCGGTGGTTTCAGAATCAACGATGAAGACGAGTTAAATGGTATTGCCTTCCAAGCAGTGGGTTCTGGTACTGTGGTTGATCATGTACAAGTACATGCCAATGAAGATGACGGTATTGAGTTTTTCGGTGGCACAGTCAACGCCAAGCACTTGGTGTTAACCGGCATCAAAGATGATTCTTTGGATTGGACCCACGGATGGAACGGCAACGTTCAATATGTGTTGGTTAAACAAGATGCAAATCCAGCCAATGACAAAGAACGTGGTATCGAAGCGGATAACTTCGAGGACAACAACGATGCCTCACCCAGATCACAACCGAGCATTGCCAATGCCACCTTCATCGGTGCGCCTTCAGACAACCAAACCACCACTGGTATGGTGTTGCGTCGCGGCACAGGCTTCAACATGACCAACGTGATTGTGACCGGTTTTGAAAAGTGTCTTGATTTAGACTCTGTAGCGACCTTTACAGCAGCTGGTACACCTGGAAACTTGACAGGTACGGCCACCATGGAAAACACCATCATCAGCTGTGCGGTTAACTTTGAAGCTGAAGCTGAAGACACCTTCAGTGTGCAATCATTCTTTGAATCACAAATGGGTAACCAAGTGGCCAACCCAGCTTTGGATAACATCTACCCAACAGCAGCTACACCTGGCGTGATGGCGATGGACGGCACAAAATTCGGCGCCTTCTTCGACAAAACCAACTATGCCGGTGCGTTTAAATCAAAAGCCGGTGCATGGACCAACGGATGGACTGAATTCTTAGATTAATCTGAGCATTTAATAGGGATATACAGGGGCGTCGCGAGGCGCCCTTTTTTGTGGGGGTTGGTTATTACCAGTTATTGTCTACCTTTGATTGTCGGATTTTGCGGTGACTGTTTCAAAGCTCATTTCAGAGATTTGTGACTTGATTATCTTGAGCAATTAATGGTGAATCTATCACTTTGTGCGCCTACTTTCGGAAAAATATGCCATGGAGATTACTGGCTATAATTGCTTTGATTATTGGTTATTGAATAAAAATAGTGCGCTAAAAAGTATTTGACATTCTTGGTGTCCCATATCACCTTTAAGTTGGTGGCCAATTTCACTGTGCCACTACATATTGTCCCGGATTAGTTTAGTTAACCACCAGGAATTAAGTAGTTCTGAGGATCACCAAGCCCAACAACTTAATGCGAAGTGATTTTGTTGGGCTTTGGTGCTTACTGGATGGCTAAAGAAACCGCATCATTCGTTTTCTGTTGGTGCTTCTTCAGGCTCTAGAGACACATCAATTGGGTTCGGCTTCAAGTCTTTCATTGCACCTGTTGATGCATCTATTCCTGCTCCGATTATTCCGCCCAGAATTACATTTCCTGCCATGCCTGCTCCACCGGCACCGCTGATTTGTCCTTGGACATCTACATTAATATCTTCGTATCCAGTCTTGCTGATTGAAACTTCATATTCACCTTTTCTGGCAAGTTGAAAAACAACCGGCGTGGTACTGGTCAGAATAGTAACTCCGTTTTCAGTTTCGACCTTGTTTTTATTTTTTTTGATTTCTTTTTTGGTGAAAGGCTTGTCTTTCCGGTGCACAATTACATCAGCATTAACTGGTGTTGATTCTACCTGCAAACTATCCATTGTTCCTCTGGTTACCGAAGCACAACCAGACCCTAATAATGTAAAAAGCGTTAACCCGAGTAATTTTAAATTCATAATTTTTCCTTATTTATTGATATTGAATACCATTGACTTTTAGATTCTTGTGTGAAAATGAAGTTTTTTAAGGAACAATGATAAATATTTCGTTCAGATGATAATCCTCTGATTATTACCTGAGTGCTTACTTGTGTTTGGGTCATTCATCTCTGAAAAAAATGATAAAAACCAATCCTTTTTACTTCCTGTTTTTGAACTCCTTAAATGCACACTCCAAATCAATTCAAATCCACTGAGGATGAAAATGCTGTCATCAATAGAATTTGAGGCTATATTATCACATCACTCATCACAAAATATCAACTAATCAGGCAACGGGAATCTAGTGAATCTAGTAAAACCAATCAAGTAAAACCAATCAAAAACCAATAAACCAATCAAGGACAGTCATAAAACCAATCAAGGACAAACAAAACCAATCAAGGACAGTCATTAGTTAAAGAATCTAAATTGCTGTTTTGAGCCT
>CAYGPU010000006.1:31940-175812 GCA_964352015.1 uncultured Marinicella sp. | reverse complement strand
CACTTCGGAGCGGTAGTTCAGTTGGTTAGAATACCGGCCTGTCACGCCGGGGGTCGCGGGTTCGAGTCCCGTCCGCTCCGCCATTTCAGTATTTGTTCATGCTGTCACCCCACAAACTTGGTAATCCAGTTTATTTCAGTTAATATACTGACTTTGAACAAAACCTATAGCCATGCGATTGACTTCTCTGGGACTCATCCTTGTTACACTGTGCTTAGTCGCAGCTTGTCACCAACAAAACTCACCAAAAACTTTTCAAGCCAGTTTTGAAACAGCACAATCAAGGCCTGACCCCTATTCTTTTTCTAGACACGACCTGGTTAAAGTCACTCACCTTGATTTAGATTTAAAGGTTAAATTCAAACAGCAAATACTTGAAGGCTTTGCCATTTTGAAATACACAAAACTTGACTCAAAGGCCACCCAAATAACTTTAGACAGCCGCGACCTTAAAATTAAAAGGGTTGAGGCCATGAATGACAATAAAAATAACAGCTTAATGTGGCGAATGGGACAGAACACTGAGGGCCTAGGCACGGCATTGACCATTGATTTGCCTGCAGATGATGCAGCCATTAAAATTCATTATGAGACCATGCCACAAGCTTCAGGTTTACAGTGGCTTTCACCACAACAAACCAGTGGTAAAAAACAACCTTTTTTGTTTTCACAATCGCAAGCCATTCATGCCCGCAGTTGGATTCCAATCCAAGACACGCCTTCGGTCAGGGTCACTTATAATGCCACCATTCGAGTTAAACCTGAGGTGAAAGCAGTTCTCAGTGCCGATAATAACCACCAACAAGCCATAGATGGTATTCATAAATTCACCATGAAACAACCCATACCGGCCTACCTGATTGCCATTGCTGTGGGTGACTTGGCAATGCAGCAAATCAGTAAACACGTAGCCATCTACGCTGAACCTGCGGTACTTGATGCGGCTGCCTATGAATTTGCTGCTACCGAAGACATGATTGCGGCCACTGAGGCTTTGTATGGACCGTATCGCTGGGGTCAATATGATTTACTGATACTACCACCCAGTTTTCCTTTTGGTGGCATGGAAAATCCCAAGTTATCTCACATCACACCCACCGTTATTGCAGGAGATCGCTCTTTAGACTCATTGATTGCTCACGAACTGGCTCACTCTTGGTCTGGAAACCTGGTCACCAATGCTTTGTGGCAAGATGCATGGTTGAATGAAGGCTTTACTTCCTATATAGAAGCTCGAATCATCGATGCCATTTATGGTGAAGATCGCATGATGATGGAAGCCACCTTAAGCTACCAAGCCTTGTTAGATGAGATGCAAACATTAACCGAAGACCAACAAAAGCTGGTAAACCCCACTCTAAGCGCTGACCCTGATGATTTTTTCAGTGGTGTTGCGTATGACAAAGGCCGGTTCTTTTTACAATGGATGGAACAACAAGTGGGTCGTGAAGTTTTTGATCAATTCTTAATCCAATACTTCAACCACTTTGCCTTTCAAAGCATCAAAACCAGTGATTTTGTGTCATTTCTAAAGCAAAATTTACTCGCATCTCATGACGACAAAATCAGTATCTATCAAGTCAACACTTGGCTTCATCAACCCAGCTTACCAGATTTCTTCACACCACCGAGCACCACTCGTTTCAACTTGATAGATCAACAAGTTCAGGCTTGGGCAGCAGGTCAGTTACCTACTGAAAAAATTAACAGTGAAAACTGGACCACCCAAGAATGGCAGCACTTTTTACGCAACTTACCCAAACAAATGTCTCACCAACAAATGAAGCAGTTGGACCTGAGGTTTGAGTTAACTGGCCGACAAAACAGTGAAATAGCCCATGATTGGCTGTTGATCAGTATCAACAACCAATACCAAGTTGCTTATCCAAGATTAATCGAGTACCTAACCAATATTGGTCGTGTTAAGTTGATTAAGCCATTATACGAAGCCTTGATGCTTAAACCAGAACTGCATAACCTGGCGTTAAATATTTACCAAAAAGCCAGGTCTGGATACCACAACATCGCCATCAAACAGATTGATGCGATTGTTGGTTATACAAAACCTGAGGAAAATTGATCTACAGGCTTTCAGGTGTTGGATTGACACAAAACTGACAGCCAAAGAAGTACCATGAGTTTTTTATACCAGAGCTTAGGGCCTCATGCTACTGACCAACAGCCAAATCCAAGACCTCGATCGAATCAAACGATTGAACATCATCAATTCAATCACTGGCATCAAGCCAGCTAACCTGATAGGCACTTGTGATTCAGAGAACAACTCTAACCTGGCCATATTCAGCTCAGTGGTACATTTGGGCAGTAACCCAGCCATACTCGGCTTCATCACCCGCCCCAGTGGTGAAATTCAAAGACACACATTGGAAAACATCATTGCAACTGAGCACTATACAATTAACCATGTTCCCACATCCATGGTTGCACAAGCACACCAAACTTCAGCCAAGTACCACAGGAGTTTGTCAGAATTTGAAACCTGTGGATTTGATGAACAATCCATCAACGACTTTCCCGCACCTTTTGTCCAACAAGCACCGATACAAATTGGGTTGAAGCTGACAGAAATCTTACCCATTGAAATCAACCAAACCCAAATGGTCATCGGGCAAATTGAATTACTCAGCTTAGCCGACGAATTAATCAGCAGCGAAGGCTATGTGAACCTAGAACAAGCTGAGTCTGCCGGCATATCTGGTCTTAACAGCTATTATCAATTTAAATTCTTACAGTCATTTCCTTATGCTCGACCCTGATTCTGAAGCAGTTTTTTAAAACTGGCCATGATTCAACACATTTATTGTTGCTGTGAAGATTATGGCTCGAACCGAGCGTAATACAAACACACGGCATAAAAATGTTTGGTTTTGACTGCAGACCCAACAGCACACCTTATTGTTGAGCTTTTTGTTTATAATGATTACACCTGAATGAAGAAATCCAAAATATGCTTGAACAGATCAGTCCTTTGTGGGATGTATACCTAAAAAACCAAAAGCTTCAACAGCCATTGGTGTTGGCTACTTTGGTAAGCACCAGCGGTTCTAGTTATAAGAAAGCCGGAGCCATGATGTTAATTGAGTCTGATCGAGCCACCCATGGATTAATCAGTGGCGGTTGTTTGGAATCCGATGTTGCTGAACATGCCATGACTGTGTTTGACACGGGCAAGCCGCTTACATTGGATTATGACTTGAGTGATGAGTCCATATTTGGTTTAGGCGCGGGTTGTGATGGCAGCATCAAACTGGTTTTACAAATAATCGGCGGTGACTACCTGCCCTTCAGCGCATTGAACCCCTTACCTGAACTTGCTGAAGCCACAGAGTTATTCATTCTCTCAGAACAACACAAAGATTTTTCAATTGGCAGCTATTTTGTGTCTACAACTGAAAATGTGATTGAATCTGTGGCAGGTTTTTATACCACCATTCATCAACAAGCCAAAGCCAATGCTGAAGTACTGAATTACATGCCACCACCCAAAGTTGCCATTTGTGGTGCTGGTATTGATGTTGCGCCACTGATTGAGATTCTTCACTTACTACAATGGCATGTGAGTGTAATCGACCACCGCTCAGGACGATTGCAACAACTGAAAAAGCACCCCAAAACCCAATTAATTGAAGCACAAATAACAACATTGTCAAGCTGCTTAGAAACTGATCAGTTCGATGCTGTTGCCATCATGACCCATAACTTGGACCGCGATGCGGCTTATTTAAAACATTTTGCAGAATCTGACCTGACTTGGCTGGGGTTATTGGGGCCGATTAAAAGACGTGATAAAGTGTTAAAAAAAGCCGGGCTTAGATTAGAACCAATCGAAAAGCGACTACACGCACCCATAGGCCTGGACATTGGCGGCAACATGCCAGAAAACATTGCGGTTTCGATTGCCGCACAATTACAAGCACACTTTAATGTTAAATGAAAATTTATGGTCTTATATTGGCAGCAGGTGGTTCCAGCCGACTGGGCCAGGCCAAACAATTGGTTGAGTATCAACAACAACCATTGATACAGCACATAGAGCAAAAGTTGATTGCTTGTTGTGATCAGGTGTATGTGGTGCTTGGCAGTCGGTATCAACAAATAAAAGCATCTGTTAGTAAGGCGCAGGTGATTCATCATCCAAATTGGCGTTTGGGAATGGGTTCCTCAATCAGAGTAGGCATTGGGTGCATTGAAAAAGACTGCGATGGCGTTTTGCTTGCCTTGTGTGACCAACCAATGATTGAGTCTGCCCATTATCATCAGCTGATACAATCACATTCAGCCAGTCCAGAAAAAATCATCACCACATCTTTCCAGCAGACAACTGGTGTGCCAGCAATATTTCCTGCCTGTTATTTTGCTGCATTAAAAAGCCTATCGAATGAAAGAGGTGCACAAGCTCTGATTCAACAAAACCTTGAAAATTCGATACAAGTCGAATGTCATGCTGCAGCTTTCGACATCGACACAGAGGACAACTTAGCCAATTTATTAAACACTTAATGGCCTTTTAAAAAAAAGTGATGTTGACACCTTGAGGGCGTCTGGGCTCTAATAAACCACCATCGACACAATGTAACTTTATTGGACAACTATTTTGCAGCCACCTTGTTTACTCAAGCCATAAGCTCAGTGCTTATTGCATGGCTGTTGTTGCATTTTGCCAAAGTTTACCAACAAAAATACCTGTTTTATTGGTCATTCAGCTTTTTCTCACTGACCATCTATTTGTTGGGAGCCCAATTTGGTTTATTGATGCTTAGCATGAATTTCAGCGCCACATCACCCATGCGGATGATTAATTTGTTTGTTTTGTCCTCTGCTGGGTATCTCCAAATTGCCTATTTAGTTTTAGGCACTTTAAGCCTGGTTAAAAATACCAACATCAGCAAAAAAACACTTTGGCGGCTGTGGGTTGTTTGTTTGCTGATTGCGGTTTTTGTCACTGTGTTTAAAAACTGGACGGAGGACGACGCCAACCTGCGTTATTTAATCAGGGTCGGCGTTAAATATTTAGTCGCTGGGTTTGCTTTCTTGGGTACCGCAATCTATATACTCAGAAATGACCCCCAACCCATGCTGGGCAAAAAACTTGTCACCATCGGCTTTTTTATCTATGGATTTGAAATGGCCTTTTTGGGCTGGTTAACCATTGAAAACTATATTTTCAACGGCAGCCAATTACTCTTTTTGATGGTGCCATATCACGGCTTGTTTGAATTGCTGTTGTATCCATTGATTGGTGTCAGTTTAGTGATGTGGCTACTTGAAGTAGAAAGGCACAGGGTACAACAATCAATAATTAAGTTACAAAACCTCAACCAAACCGATGGTTTAACCGCCCTACCCAACCAACAAGCCCTGCAAAAATACATCAATAAATGGATACAGTATGCTAAACCGCAAGAAAACTTAACCCTGGCTTTGATAGGTGTCGATCAAATGCAACGAATCAATGATGCTGAAGGTATCAACAAGGGTGATGAGTTGATGGTACTGTTGGCCAAAAGACTTGAATTTTCGTGCACCGGAGCCTTCCGATTCTTTGGGCGTCTGCACGGTGATGTTTTTGTGGTTTTAGTTGGTGGCTTCGGTGAAAAACAATTGGCTCAAATCGAGAGGTTGCGCAAATCATTGTCTCGATCTTACATCATTGATAAGAAGAAATACCATTTAGAAATGAGTGTAGGTGTTAATCAGCTGAAACCCAATATACCGATTGAAAAAATGCTCCATCATGCCAGTCAAGCCTTACAGTATGCCAAACAAGCCGGTGGTAAACAGCTACAAACATACCATCAAAACATCAAGCTGGCATTAAATCCAGACCTGTCCTTTGAAAATGAGTTACGTGAAGCATTTCTTTCAAAACAATTTGAAATTTACTACCAGCCCATCTGGTCAGCAAACAATCAAATCTTATGCTTTGAAGCATTGATTCGTTGGAATCATCCAACCAGGGGGTTATTAACACCGGTGTCTTTTTTAAGCTTGGTACAACAATTAGGCTTAAGTATAAAATTAGATTTCTGGGTCACAGAACAAACCATCAAACAAGCCAAAATTTGGCAAAAAATCAACCCCAATGCAGCTAAAATCAATATCAACATTTCAGCTGAAACCATTCAAAACAGCCAATTGGTTGAGCACCTTGAGGCTTGTCTTAAAAAGGAACGAGTCGAGGCAAAAAGCTTAACCATCGAAATCACAGAAAATACTGCCATTCATAACATTGAAAGCGGTAAAAACACCTTGAATGAACTACAAAAATTGGGCTTACAAATTGCCATAGATGATTTTGGAACCGGTTATTCATCCTTAAATTATTTGCGTTCTTTTCCCGCCGATGTGATTAAATTCGATCGCTCTTTCGTGGTGGACACTGAGAACCAGCAAATCAACCAAGAAATCCTCAAGTCATTGGTGCCCTTGTGCCATCGTTTAGGTAAAAAGGTGGTGGTTGAAGGCGTTGAGAATAAACAACAATTTAATATGCTTAAATCCTTAAACATCAATGCCTACCAAGGCTATTACCTCAGCTACCCCATCAGCCGAAATCAAGCCCAAAAAATGTTATTGATGGTTAAACGTGGCAGTGGTCGCTGACCGATTATCTCACAACCAGTCTGACAAAATATTTAAATAGGTTTTAGGTTTATTTGACGCTGTCAGCTATCGATTAATACGCTATCAAATGTTTCTAGGGCATTGATTTGTATAAAACTCAACAGCCAATCAGTTAGAAGAGGCATCAGAAGACTGGCTTAATTCGGTTAACTCGTCGGTAGGATGATGACGAAAATAATTCACCAAAACAAAGGCCAGCATTGAAGTGATGGTAAATCCCAGCATGATGGGAATCAACGTATCCTTGAGTTGTTGTGAAATAAAAATACCAATCCCTGCTGCTAAAATGGCTGAAATCGTACCAATCACCGATGCACCCATGCCAGCCACGTTTCCCAAAGGCAGCATCGCGATGGCCATTAAATTACCATAAGCCAAACCAATGCATACATTGATGCTGGCCATCATCATCACAAACAACCACAAAGGCGGAATGCCTGCATATAACATCACCAACATTAAACTGATCAGGTTGGCCAATAACAACACCATCATGCCATAAAAGGTGACTTGCATGGCACCAAAACGCATCACTATTTTGGCATTGATAAATGCCGCCAAACCAAAAAACAAGGCAATACCACCAAACAAGTAAGGGAAGTGTTTTTTGGCATCGTAAATCTGAGAGTATATCTGTTCCGCGGCATTTAAATAAGCCATGAAACCAGCAAATATCACGCCACTGATGACCGCAAATGACATCGACAAAGGTTCAGAAACGACCTGCACAAAGGCCGTTTTTATTCTGCCCAAGCGCAAGGGTTTTTTATTTTCAATGGCCAACGATTCTGGCAGCCTGAGCATGCTCCAAAGCATCACCAGAATCCCAAAGCCCATATAAACCCACAGAATCAAATGCCAATCACCTAACAGCAATATAACGCTGCCCAAGGCTGGTGCAAAGACTGGTACCATGATAAATATCAACATCACCAAAGAGGTTACTTTGGCCATTTCATTGCCCTTGAAAAAATCCCTCGTGATGGCATTAACCATGATTCTGGCCGCAGCAGCACCCACACCTTGCAAGCCCCTGGAGATTAAAAACAACCAGTATGAATCAGCCAATAAACAAGCTACAGATGCCAACACATATACAACCAAGCCAAATAACAACACCGGCTTTCTGCCGAAACTGTCAGAGATGGGTCCATAAAAGATTTGCGCACCAGCAAAACCAAACATGTAGGCAGTAATCATCCACTGTTGTTGGTTGGCTGCCGTTAAGCCAAAGGATTGCAAAATTAACGGCATCGCTGGCAACTGTAAATCAATGGTCAACGCGCCCAGAGAAGTCATGAAAGCCAACAATAAAATCAGCTCTCCATAGGCAATGTTGCGGTTGTTAATGGTGGGCATTGGACAATGTATTCATCTTTAATTGAAACCAGATTATACTGGCAGCAAGCTGATTAGTTATGAGCAATCCAATCAAGACGGCTTAATTTATGTTTATCAGTCGACCGCTGCCGATTACTTTGACTGGTTATTGCTGGTGGCTAACACCACACAGTCACGGCCACGACTTTTTGCGCTGTAAAGGGCTTTGTCGGCTTGGTATAAGGCCCTGGTCCAAGCTGATGAGCTTGAATTCTCAATGCAACTGATTCCCACTGAAGCAGTGATGCTCAGACTGACAGAACCACTTTGGATTTCGGTTTGTTTGACGGTGTTCAGTAACACTTTAGAAAAGTCATCTTTTTGTTCAGCAGCCACGTCATCGGTGATGATGATAAACTCTTCTCCACCCCAGCGACCCACCACACGATTTCTGTTGTTCAAACTCATTAAAGAGTTTGCAATTTTTTGTAAAACAAAATCACCCACATCATGATCATATTCATCGTTAACCTGTTTGAACTTATCTAAATCAATCAACCACAAAAAACGACATCCTGGTTCACTGGGTAATTTATGTGTCTCCAACCAATCGGTGATGGCTCGTCGGTTACCCAGCTGAGTTAAGGTATCGGTCATGGCCATTGTTCTTAATTTGTTGTTGGTTAAACGTTGCCAAATAAGAAACCAAACAAATAATACAATGGCCGCAGCACTCATCAACAACAGAAGTTTGCGCTCGTAATCAGCTTCTCTGAGCTTGATTTGATCATTGATTCTCTGACTTTTAATCAAAGCCATTTCTTCGCGTTCCTGACTGTCATTCAACCGGACTTGCATCTGTGCCATCACTTCTTGATTGAAAGTGTCCTGCATTTCATTGTCAATTTTGTTGGCAGCCTTATGCATCTCAATGGCTTGTTTCAACAACCCCAACCGTTCATAAGTGATGGCTAAACTCGGCAGCGGATTGGTGCTGCCCAAAACGTCGGACTTGTTATCCGGGTTCATAAAGTATTGACTGGCTTCGTTGGCATATTCGGTAGCCAACTGAGTCGCTCCTTGTTGTGAATAAATACCGGCTAAAATAGTTTTTGCGTTGTAATAAGATGAATTAATTTGATCATTATCTGCGAGTATTTTGAGTGCTTTTTCTGCATATTCCTTGGCCAAAGGTAAATTTTTTAAGGCTGAATGTGCAGCAGCCAAACCATGGTAAGTTTGTGAAACCCGACCGGGTGGCCATTGATCATTGATCATGTCTTCAACTTGTTGAAACACTCTCAATCCTTCGTTATAGCGTCCTTGACCATTCAAAGTGGTGGCTAAATTAAACAACACCGGTGGGCGATACCGAAAATCTTCAATTTCTGCCATCAATTTCAATGCTTGGTAATAATTTTCAATGGCCTGTTCATGCTCTCTCAATTCTGAGTTCAACACACCCAAATTGACTAAAATGGGGATTTGTTCTGTCACCGCCTGCAGGTTTTCAGCCTGTTGCATGGCCTGGTAGTAGTTTTCCGAGGCACTGACACGATCTCCTATGCGATGAAAGATACCGCCAGCGCGCCTGACCAGTTGGATGCTGTCGATGCTTGCCGCATCTAAGCCAGCAACCAATTGTTCAATGTCCAAAGCCTTGGCGCGCGCTTCAGTCAGATTATTCAACGTCACATAAGCCCAGCCCATACAGCCCAGAACATGACCATAATTAATGGCATCTTTTTGAGGCGCTAACTTAGGCAATAGATCATTGGCTAATTTGATGGCAGCTGTTGGGTCTTGGTCTTCAAGTTGCTTACATTCAGCAATCAAGTCACTGGTCGATTTTTGACTTGTTGAACCTATGTCCTGCAGATCAGTTTTTGTCTGCCCCGAAATGATGCCGGAAACCAACAACAGCAGACCACAAAAGGTAATTTTGAAACCTGTTTTTTGTTCGATGTGTTTAACTTTCATTATTGAAGGTTTCATGGGTTGAAGGTTTTAAAGTTTTCTTGGTAATTATTTTAGTTGATTACTGGTATGTTTAAGTTAAATCTCACATCTTTTAATATTTTATAGAGGTATCTGCCACAAAACAACAGCAATTATGTTGTGAAACCGTTTAGCAACCAAGCTGATGACAAATATCAGCTGTGAAACAACGCCTCCTGAATGGTATATCTGGTTTTTAACTGTCAGGCAGCAGCACAATATCCATCAATAACCGCAGTAAAAAACATGCGAAGACGCCAGTCTAAAGAATAGCATCTTGCCTAAACAATGTGGTTTTCATGTCACAAGCAGCAACCACACAGGTGCTAAAAAAACCATCAAACATCACGTAAACCGCATTGGTGTTTTTTAAATCAACGTTTCTCAGATGGGTGAATTGATTTTTTGACAATAATTTCCAAGCTATCAGGCATTGAACCAGAGTCATTGGCCTTGACAGGTTTTCATTACAAGCCCTTACAGGCGTAAGGCCTGATTGAGTCAACCGCTGAATGGCATATCCTGAAAAAACTTAAAAAGCACATGAATTTAAAATGCTTTAAGCATCCTGAACTGTCACCACTTCTGTATAAAAGGTGATGTGGTGTTGGGCGCACAGTTGCTTTATTTGCTCGACTGGCACACCTTTGAGCTTAACCGGCTCGCCAGATTTCATCAACAACACTGGAAAAGTCGAGTTGTTTTCTGCCCACAATTCGACTTTCTCAATCTCATGCCAGGGGTAATTGACCACACTGCGGTCAACTTGAGAATAAGCTGCAAAACCAAACGGTGTAATGAAGGTCTTGGGGTTTTTATTCGGAAAAAATCTCAGTTTAATGATATTAATGATCAAGATGATGGGAATCAGAATCACCATCAGGATCAAAATCGGAATCATCACAATCAACAGCAACACAAACGGAATCCAACTGAATGGTTTGTTCCGATTCGGCATGTTGCTGAGGATAATTTGCGCCAGTTTCATGTTATTCTCTGTTTACTTGACTGCACCCAACACGGCTTTGGTTTCAAGAAATTCCTCAAAACCCTGTGGCCCCCGCTCGCGACCATTGCCTGAATGCTTATAACCACCAAAAGGCGCAGTGCGGTCCATTTGTGCGCCATTGATGTGAATCATACCGGCACGCAACTGATTGGCCACATGGTTCACTCGATCGCTGTCGGCACCTGATACATAGCCAGATAAGCCGTAATCGTTGTCATTAGCCATTTCAATCGCCAGCTCATCCGATGCATAAGGCAACAAACACAGTACCGGTCCAAAAATTTCATTTCTGGCAACCTGCATGTCATTCCTGACTCGAGTAAAAGCGGTGGGTTTGACGTAATAACCTTGACTCAGTCCAACCGGCTTTCCTAAACCACCGACCAATATTTCTGAGCCTTCATCCATACCTTGTTGAATTAATTTTTGAATCCGGTCCCATTGCAATTTTGACACCACTGGGCCCAAAAACGTCAATTCATCATTGGGCGCACCCACGTTAAGTTTTTCCATGGTCTTTTTGACCACAGCTTCGGCTTCATTCAATCTGCTTTCAGGCACAAACATACGAGAGGGGGCGTTGCAGTTCTGTCCTGAATTAACACACATGGTTTTAACTCCACCGGCCACCGCTTTGGCAAAAGCTTCCTCAGACAAATCATCTAAAATGATGTTGGCTGATTTACCACCCAATTCTTGGGTCACCCGTTTAATCGATGGGGCTGCATCTTGAGCCACCGCAATGCCAGCACGGGTTGAACCGGTGAACGAAACCATTTGAATGTCTGGGTGCGATGAAATCGCTGAGCCAACGGTGGGACCATCGCCATTGATCATATTAACCACGCCTTTGGGCACGCCCGCATCGTGTAAAACTTGCATCAATAAATAAGCTGAAAATGGCGCCACTTCTGAAGGCTTCCAAACCACGGTGCAACCGGTGGCCAAGGCGGGAGCCAATTTACAGCCAATCTGATTGACTGGCCAATTCCATGGCGTGATAAAACCACAAACGCCAATCGGTTCTTTGCGAATCAGGGTGCTGTCTTGGTTGAACTCAAATTCAAAGTTTTCCAGCACCTCAATCGCTGATTTAAAATGCAAATAACCTGATGCCGCTTGATTGGATTCGCTGAGCCATTTTGGCGCGCCCATTTCTTCGGTGATGGCCAATGCAATCTCTCTGGATTTTTTCTTGTATTCAGCGGCTATGGCCTTGAGTAACTCCAGTCTTTGCTGTTTGGTGGTTTGCGAAAAACTGACAAACGCAGTTTGTGCTGCTTTAACCGCTGCATCCACATCAGCCGCCGTACCCATGGAAATCTGACCGGCCACTTGCTCAGTCGCTGGGTTGATGACATCCAATGTGTCACGATTTTCTGGTGTGACCCATTGGCCGTTGATGTAAAAGTTTCTGTAGTCTCGCATGGGCAAATATCCTGTGTTGGGATTTCATCCCATTGGGTATGAAATCATTTCGTGTTTGTAGAGGTAACGCTGAGGTGTACTTTATACCAGAAATCGGCGCTGATTTCATGTGCAAGAAGCCCTGTTATCAGCAATTTCAAAACCAAACACCGGTGGATTTTGTGCTGCAAAAATTTCTGTCTGACTTCTCACACCTTCAATTTAACAACGCCATATATTTCCCTTAACTAATAAAAGCCTGTTTGTTCAATTCAACTCAACTCATGTTAAAATTGATACAATGAGTATTAAAAAACTGCCCAATCAATTAATAGACCAAATCGCTGCCGGTGAGGTGGTTGAACGACCGGCTTCAGTGGTGAAAGAATTGGTTGAGAATGCCTTGGATGCCGGCGCGACTGTTATTGATATCGACGTCCAAACCGGTGGTAAAAAGCGCATCAAAATCACCGACAACGGCGATGGCATCACCGAACAAGACTTGGCCATGGCTTTGCAACGCCATGCCACCAGTAAAATTCAATCATTGGATGATTTAGAATCTTTGTTATCAATGGGTTTTCGCGGTGAGGCATTACCCAGTATTGCTTCGGTCAGTCGCTTTGAGTTGATTTCCAGGCACAAAGATGCCGACATGGCGTTTCAGATCAATGCCCATGGTGGTGAGATTGAAGGGCCGATGCCAGCTGCCCACCCAATTGGTACCACCATCATCGTTTCTGATCTGTTTTTCAACACCCCGGCGCGCCGGCGGTTCATGAAAACCGACCAAACTGAATACCTGCGCATTGATGAGTTAATCAAGCGGGTGTCCTTATCTAGATTTGACGTTACTTTCAGGCTCAGTCACAACGGCAAAATGATTCGCAATGCCCAAGGCAGTCATGCCGCGGGTAATTCTGATATCCTCAAGCACCAACGCATCAATCAACTGTGTGGCAAGGATTTTATCGAAAACGCCATTTATATTGAACAACAACGCGGCAAACTGAAAATGTCAGGCTGGGTGGCTAAACCTTCATGGAATCGTGCCCAACCCGATCGCCAGTTTTTCTACATCAACAATCGCATGATTAAGGATAAACTGGTCGGCCATGCAATCAGACAAGCATACCAAGACGTGTTATTCCATGGTCGTTTTCCTGCTTTTGTATTGTATTTAGACATAAACCCGGAATTGGTCGATGTCAACGTCCATCCAACCAAGCATGAAGTGCGTTTTCGTGATTCGAAACTGGTGCATGATTTTATTTTCGGCTCCATACACCAGTCTTTGGCCCACACCCGTGTTGGCGAAATTTCAGCAACGCATGCAGAGCCGCTGCCTGACTATTCACAAATGCAACACCGCATGAACTTTTCAGGAGGTGGCCATGCCAGCAGTGGTCAAGGTGGCGGCATGTTTCAATCAACCGCACCCTCACAAGGTGTACGCGAAGCCAGTTTTAATTACCTGAACCAGTCGGCCCATGCCAGCCAAGGCATGCCAAGCTACCCGGTGGAAAACTACAGTAACCTGCCCAGCTCAGATCACGACCAACAAGACATTCCACCCTTGGGATATGCCAAAGCCCAAGTCCACGGGGTGTTCATCATTGCTGAAAACCAACACGGTTTGATCATTGTTGATATGCACGCAGCACATGAGCGCATCACTTATGAGCGCATGAAAGTGAAATTTGCTGAGGATGCCTTAAAAAACCAAAAACTGCTGGTACCAATTCAAGTCAATGTCTCCAATCGCGAAGTGAATGCAGTAGAAACGCATCGAAATTGGTTTGCACAATTGGGCTTTGAAATCAGCATCACCGGCGAGGAAAGTCTGGTGATTCGTAAAATACCGGCGATGCTGGCCAATGCCGATGTGGAGAACCTGATCAAAGACGTGTTGTCTGAAATCGTGGCCTTAGGCTCCAGTCAAAAGATTGAAGCCCAAATCAATGAAATCATGTCCACCATGGCCTGTCACGGCTCGGTGCGTGCCAACCGCCAATTATCGATCATGGAAATGAATGCCTTGCTGCGCGACATGGAAAACACCTTGCGCTCAGACCAGTGTAACCATGGCCGGCCCACTTGGACGCAGTTAGACATGAAACAATTGGACAAATTATTCCTGCGTGGACAATAATCAGCCACCATGGTTGATTCAATTTCCACACAAGGTTTGCCCAAAGCCATCTTTTTAATGGGCCCTACGGCCGCGGGTAAAACCGATGCAGCGATTTTACTCCATGAACAATACGCGGCTGACATCATCTCAGTGGATTCAGCTTTGGTGTATAAAGGCATGGACATTGGCACCGCCAAACCCGATGCCGAGACTTTACAACGGGCACCGCATGCTTTGGTTGATGTCTGTGAGACTTGGGAGCCCTATTCTGCTTCAAATTTTTGTACCGATGCTAAAATATTAATGCAACACAGCATCGATGCCGATCGCATACCCTTACTGGCTGGTGGCACCATGCTGTATTACAACGCCTTGCAACATGGCTTGTCTAACCTGCCTGAAGCTGACCCAACCATTCGAGCCAAGATTCAAACCATGGCCGATGAACTCGGCTGGGAGCATGTGCACAAATTATTGGCTGAAGTGGACCCTGAAAGCGCTGACAGAATTCACCCCAACGACCCACAACGCATCAACCGCGCTTACGAAGTGTATCTGTTGACCGGACAAACCATGACCACCTGGTATGCATTAGATCAAGGCCAAAAACTTAAATACGACACCCTTAAAATCATCATTGCTCCTGCCGATCGCAGCATCTTACATGAGCGCATCGCTTTGCGCTTTAAACTGATGCTCGAGCAGGGGTTCTTGGATGAAATGAAAACCCTGATGACCGAACCCAGGAATCACGATGATTTACCCTCGATGCGCTCGGTCGGCTACCGCCAAGCCTGGGAACACCTGGAAGGCAAAACCAGCTTCGATGATTTTATCTTCAAAGGCATCGCCGCCACCCGCCAACTGGCCAAGCGCCAACTCACTTGGTTGCGCAAAGAGGACAATGCCATTTGGTTGGATCCTATGGAACCTGATTACCTGGAAAAACTACAACAACAGGTGGATGGTTTTTTGAGTTAATTGTCATTCTGAGCGAGCGAAAAATAGGAACTGTCATTCTGAGGGAGCCGGAGGCGAGTCGAACGAATCTCCTACAGAACACGCAATACTTAATTATCTGCCCAGCTTTGGGAGATCCTTCAATTCCGCTTCGCTACACGGCCTACGGCATTCCAATAGCGCTTCTTTGTTTTTATCATACAATACAGCAAGGCCATTTCAGCAAGAGGTAAAAAGACAAAACCGCACTATTTCCATCGCCTGGCCTCAGGATGACAACAGTTTAATCATGGATCAACATATTTGCTAAAATACAATAAACGAAAGCATTAATCCAAAGAGTAAGGTTGGTTAGACTATTTGACTACCCTTCTTCAGGCAATGTTTCTTGGTTAACTTGGTCCTTGAACATCCAATACATCAAAGCCCCTAATGGTAAAGCCACTCCAATCCCCATGGGGTGATAATCACCAGGCGATTGAAACCAGACACCCAAGATACTGACTGATTGCCACCATAATTCAAAGTCACCACTGCCCCAATTAACTTTAAACTTCATAACACTCAAGAGGATAAATACCAGCCAAAAAGCTTTTTTTCCTCCATGCATGTTTCTCCAACAATGGAAAAAAGAATAAAGCATAAACACCGGTATAATCAGCATCAAGCACATCACCACCACGTGCAAGCCAGTTGCATCACGCCATGCGGTAGAGTTATTGACATCAATTCTTTTTACACCGTTCTGGATTTGAAAACTGGCTAATTTACGATTATCCTCAGTTCCGATCAAAGCTGCTTCAAACAACACAAATGTCTTTTTATGTCGAACCTGCAGGCTGATATTGGTTTGCTTTTTATCACCATTAAAAACGACTTCAGATCCGCCAACCACTTTGAACGCTGAAATCGATTCCTTAGGAAACCACGCAATAAAACGACTTTCAATGTTGTGCCAATAATCTAAACTTGCTTCGCTCATTTCTGCCACCTGTTCCAGTTCTCGAGCGTGTAAATGACTGTATATTTGTTCAACAAATAGCTGGTCACTTTCACTGACTTTAACCGAAGAAGCCTGCCAATAATTAGTGGTCAATTCACAGCCACTTAAAAAGCCAAACAGGAGGGTGAGTGTGAGCCATGGATTCAGGTTTAGGCTTGGACTTGGATTTGAACTGCTGGAAGTCATCTATTGTTTATTTGGTTGGATTAATTCATGTTGCATTATAAACAAAAAACTTAATCCACACATGCCACAAACCACCTCAGTGAATTCATGCTTTTAAGTCATGTATGTTGGGCTGAGCTCAGCTCAGCCCAACAACAAAAGAACACCAACGCATTAAATCAAAGCACCGTCACTTCACTGCTTAAGGCCAATAATGTGAACCAGTCTGGGTTATTTTCCTCACCGACTCGCCTAAGATAAATCAGCACCAGATTGTGCACTTCATATAAGACACTCAAGTTTAACAAACAGCAAGGGTGCGTGTGATGACACCAGGAAGTGATGAAAGAGATGAGTTCATTGAATCTTCATACTGGCTTCATCACAGGGTCACAAAGCCCGGATAAGTTTAGTTTTGCAATGAACGAGATGAATTCATCTGAATAAAACTAAAAAAACCGGGAGTTAACATGTTCAAACACCATGTCTTAGTTGGCGCACTTATCGGCGCCTGTCTGTTATCCATTCAAACCGAAGTCAAAGCACAAGCTGATCCAAACTACTACAACAGCGTCAATGCATCCTCACCATCGGCGTTAAGAAATTCTTTACATGCCATCATTGATGACCACACTCGTTTTCCCTATACCTCATCGGCAACTGACACTTGGGATGTGTTGGAGTTGGCTGGAGAGGATGTGGATAACAGCAACCAAGTGATCACCCTATACAAAAACTCAGCCAACAACAAAGTGGGTGGCGGTAACAACAATTACAACCGCGAACATTCTTGGCCTAAATCCTATGGCTTTCCAGATGATGGCAGCGGCAATTACCCGTACACTGACATGCACCATTTATTTATTGCTGACAGCGCTTACAACTCATCCAGAAGCAACAAACCGTTTGATATTTGTGTCAGTGCTTGTACTGAAAAAGCCACTGATGTAAACAACAACCGGGGTGGTGCTGGTCAGTCAAACTTTACCCAAACTGGTATTTGGAATGTCTGGTCGGGTCGGCAAGGGGACATCGCGCGTGCCTTGTTTTATATGGATGTCCGTTATGAAGGCGGTAACCATGGCATCACCGGCGTGAGTGAACCGGACCTGATATTGACTGATAATCTCAATTTAATTAATTCCTCAGCAACCGGTAACAATGAGTCAGTGGCTTACATGGGTTTGTTATCGGTGCTGCTGGTGTGGCACCAGAATGACCCAGTTGATATCTACGAGCACCAACACAATGAAGCAGTGGCAGCAGCGCAAGGCAACCGCAACCCTTTCATCGATAATCCCGACTGGGTGACTTGCGTGTTTGAACTGGTTTGTGATGGCGGTGGCACCGACACCACCCCGCCCGATGCAGTGACCAACCTCTCAGCCACTGCCAACACGCAATCCATCTATGTCGATTGGTTCAATAATGATGAAACAGATTTGGCTGGTTATACCGTTTATCGTTCAGTGAATAACAGCAATAACTTCAACCCCTTGAATGCCACCCTGTTGACCTTCTCAAACTACACAGACAATGCCGTCAGTGCGGGTAACACCTATTATTACTATGTCACCGCTGATGACAACTCTGGCAATGAATCAAGCAACGGCAGTGTGGTCTCTGCTACCCTTTCTGGTGGCTCGAACAATGTGTTAAGTAATGGCGTGGCCAAAACCGGACTGTCTGACAGCACCGGTAATCAGAAGTTTTATACCCTTGAAGTCCCTGTTGGAGCCACTGCATTGAGTTTCAGTTTGAGCGGCGGCTCAGGGGATGCCGATTTGTATGTTCGTTATGGATCACAACCCACCACATCAAGCTATGACTGTAGACCCTGGTTAAATGGTAACAATGAAAACTGCACCATCAACAACATCCAAGCCGGCACTTATCATGTGATGGTAGCTGCCTATGCCAGCTACAGTGGTGTCAGCTTAGTGGCCAATTATGCCACCAGCCAACAGACAGTTTTCAGCAATGGCACCAACATCAACATACCCGACAACAACCCAAGCGGTGCCAGCAGTGCCATCAGTGTCAGTCTCGCCGGACAAGCGGGTAATGTGGCCATCAGCTACAACATCATCCACACCTACCGCGGCGATTTAAGGGTGCAGCTGATTGCGCCTGATGGCAGCATAACCACTTTACGCAACCCAAGTGGTGGCAGCACCAACAACCTCAACGAAACCATCAACACCAACCAAGGCAGCCGCAATGCCGCTGGCACATGGCAGTTAAAAGTGGTGGATATCTATAACCAAGACACCGGTTACATCAATTCCTGGCAAATAGAGTTTTTGTGAATGCCACATGAACTAAAAGCAAAGAGCTCAGGGTGACAATGCTGTCATTCTGAGCGAGCCAGGGGCGAGTCAAACGAACCTACCACAGACCACTCAATGCTTAATTCAGAACTTGTTCCAACCTCCAGCTTGGGAATACATAGAAATGGTTATACAAACTACAGAATTCAGCTTTGTCATTTTAATCATTTCATTAGATACAGTTATCAGGGCTTTTCGTCGAGGTTTGTGGTGGGCAGAGCCCACCCTACAAGATTTCTCAAAACATGTTGGCGAGCCGCCGGCGGTCCCTTATAGAAAATTGCAGTCACAAAAATTTGTCATTCTGAGGGAGCCTAGGCGAGTCGAACGAATCTCCCACAATTAAAAAAATGGCCTACGGCATTCCAATATCCCTTCTTGGTTACAATCCAATAACTCAAAGTAAAGACTCTTAGACTAAATGCCATCAAAACGAAATCGCAACATTTCCATTGCCTTACATCTGGATGACTTTCACTTTTTCTTTCATATCTGCTAATATCGATATATAAAAAAAACTATCAATCCATGAAATCACTTTTAAATTTAATCATTATTTGCCTTATTCTTTCTAATTGCTCAAGTAATCACGTGGCTAAGATTAAAATAAACGACAAACTCAACTGGCAGAACGAAACTTTTCGATATGTAAATTGGGATGGTGAAACCTATAGTCCTGGAGCATTTGTCTCAGTGGCTAACAATAAGGGCATAAAAATAATTCATGCAAATAGCAATTCAGAAGAACACACGAATTGTTTAATTGCTATAGCGAATAAAATGGATATTCAAATTTTAATCAACAATAAAAATTTTGATAAGGAAGTGGTTAAAGGTAAATACGAAAACTGCACTTATCCTATTACAACTCTAGCAAAACCCACGCTTTTATCAAACCAGGTACTTATAAAAATTACGCCAGAAGGCATTTCGATACCTAATAGCGAACCATTAAGTCCAAATGAATTTATTTCCGTTATGAGAGAAATGGAACAAAATGAATTATTAGTTGAAGATTTAACCGTGCAACAATTATTTTGCATGATGGCAGTTGTTACAATACTAGACAAAAAACTAATAGCCATAAAAAAATCAGGCGAACTGTCTCCATTTTCCATAACAGGAAACCCTCAAATAAATGGTTCATGTGACTTCATCAAGAACCAATGAAAGCACTGCTCCAAAGAGTCCAACAAGCGCAGGTCGATGTCGAAGGTCAAACCGTCGGTCAAATCAAGCAAGGCATCCTGGCCTTGATTGGTGTTGAGCGTGATGATACGGTTGAAAAGGCCGAACAGCTGCTGCATAAAATCTGCCGTTACCGCATTTTCAGCGATGCCGCTGGCAAAATGAACCTGTCACTGAATGACACCCAAGGCGAGTTGTTGTTGGTGTCGCAATTCACCTTGGTGGCGGACACCCAAAAAGGCAACCGCCCTGGCTTCTCAAGCGGCGCCACGCCCGCACACGGCGAACAGATCTTCAATGAGATGGTCAAGCTGGCCGAAAACACCGGACTGACAATTCAAACCGGCCAATTCGGTGCCAATATGCAAGTCAGCCTAATCAATGATGGGCCAGTCACTTTTTGGCTGGAGACCAAGTAGTCTCAATCTATGTCATTCCAATCTATTTGACAAAGGTCACGCAAACTGGCAGTATGGTTTCACTTTATTAACGGGGATTTAATGGTGAAATCAGCACAATTCAAGCTATTTACTTTACTGCTTATTATGAGTTTGACTGCCTGTCAGAACAAGCAGCCAAGCACCGCACCTGCAGCTCAAGCAGATGCTTTCCAAACTTACACCGCTGAAGAGTTTTTCAAAACCACTTCAGTGTTTGGTTCATCGATTAACCACGACAACACCGCGGTGTTGGTCAGCAGCGATGAAACCGGTATTTTCAATGCCTATCGCATGCCATTAGACGGCTCAGCGAAACAGGCCTTAACCACTTCGACCACAGAATCTATCTACGTCAACAGCTGGTTCCCTGAGGATGACCGCATCTTATACAACGCCGATCAGGGTGGTGATGAGCTGGATCATGTGTATGTCCGCAACCTTGATGGCAGTGTGGTTGACCTCACCCCGGGTGAAAACCTGAAAGCCAGTTTTGCTGGTTGGCATGAAGACGATGAGCAGTTTTTCATCACCAGCAATGAACGCGACCCCAAGTTTTTTGACTTGTACCTATATCAAGTGGCTGACTACAGCCGTGAGCTGGTTTACCAAAACGATGCTGGCTACCAAATCGAAGCCATCAGCCCCAATGGTCGTTGGCTGGCTTTGAATAAAACCAACAGCAACGCCGATTCAGACCTGTATGTGGTTGACTTAAACAGCGCTGACAAAAGTGCCATGATGGTTGCCGGCTCGGCACCAGAGGATGTGGCTTTGGGGGTATACACCTTCACTCCTGACAGCCAACAGTTGATTTATGGCAGCAATGCGATGGGAGAATTCAACCAAGCCATGGCCTATGATTTAAGCAGCCAGGAACACACTTTAAGCTATGCTGCTGATTGGGATGTGAGCTTTAGTTATTTCTCCAAAGATGGCAAATACCGAGTGACTGGCATCAACCAAGACGCCCAAACGGTGTTGGCTATTGTCGATACCGAATCAGGCCAACCGGTGAACTTGCCCAATTTGCCTGCCGGTGACTTGCGCGGCGTGAACTTCAGCGATGACTCCAGCTTGATGGTTTTTTACCTCAATTCTGACACCTCACCGTCTAATTTATACAGCTACTCCATGGGCGCAGACAAAGTCCGTAGGTTGACCGATACGGGCAACCCAAACATCAAAGAAGCACACTTGGTGGCCGGTGAAGTGAGGCGTTTCAAAAGCTTTGATGGCTTGGAAGTGCCTGGTATTTTGTATAAACCCAAACAAGCTGAGATGAAAAAAGTACCGGCTTTGATATTCATCCATGGTGGACCTGGTGGGCAATCACGTTTTGGCTACTCAGCCCTGACCCAGCACTTGGTTAATAACGGTTATGCAGTGATGAAAATCAACAACCGCGGTTCCAGCGGTTACGGTAAAACCTTCTTTCACTTGGATGACAAAAAACACGGCGAACATGACCTGCAAGATGTGGTCTACAACAAAAAATATTTACAGTCACTGGACTGGGTTGATGCCGACAAAATTGGCGTGATGGGTGGCAGTTATGGCGGTTACTTGACCATGGCGGCGATGGCCTTTACCGATGAATTCAAAGTGGGCGTAAATATTTTTGGCGTAACCAATTGGGTCAGAACATTGAAAAGCATCCCACCCTATTGGGAAGCCTTCAGAAAGTCACTGTATGACGAGTTAGGTGATCCTGAAACCGATGGCGAGCGTTTGTATAACATTTCGCCGGTGTTTTTTGGCCATCAAGTCAAAAGTCCAGTGCTGGTGGTACAAGGGGCCAATGATCCTCGCGTTCTGCAAGTCGAAAGTGATGAAATGGTTGCTGCCATCCGCAAAGCAGGTACCCACGTTGATTACTTGCTGTTCGATGATGAAGGGCATGGCTTCAGCAAGAAAGAAAATCGCATAGAAGCATCCAATAAGTACCTGACTTTCTTGGATGAATATTTGAAATAATTCAAGCTGTAATGACTGGTTGAGAGCAGGGTTTTTACCCTGCTTTTTTATTGCTAAAAAATCAACGCCAAAGCAATGATGATGGCGAACACCAGCAACAACAACTTAATTACTGATGACTTGTCTGGTACCGGTTGATGACTGCCTTTTTGTTCTAGAATCAAGCGATTCATCAAATCATCCACGTCTTTGTCGCTGGCCTTAATTGATGGGTCAAGCTTTGCTGCGTTGGTTTGTGCTGCTGGTTTTGAAGGCTTGATGATTGGCTGTTTAGTGGTTGATTTGATGGCTTGATTACCGCCATAAGATTGATTTTTTGAACCTAGGCTTGCTGGTGAACTGAAATTGGCATCTGCTGGTTTGACATACTCTGCTTGTTTGATGTTTTCCAACAAATCAATCAGCTGTTTGCGCTCAGGCCAAGGCAAGTCGCGCATGGCATCAACATCACCCGCTTTGAACTGGTGGGTCTTGTCATTGATGGTGATTGTGATTTGGTCTTTGTTCATACTGAACATTATTCTATCGACACCACCGCAATTTGTGTAGTGTTGATTTCAAATGAATGCCGGTATTAAGCAAGGAAATGTTAAAAGGGCAGCTGGCGTGCCCTTTGTTCTGGTTTTTAATTTAATTCAATAAATAACCAACTGCACCACGCCATTGCTTAATGCGGTGGTGTTACCAGAGATGCTGTGCAGTTGGCATTGGATTTGAGTGGTAGAAAAAGCCGAACAACTGGCCACCACCGTCTCAAATACATTAACACCGCCAAGTGCGTGCGCACTGACAGTAAAAAAGGCATTGCTGATATCAAACGGAACTGTGATTGAACAGCCACCTGCAGCACCATTTTGAGTGGCGGTAAAATCATTGCCATTGACATTATTGAAAAATGATTCTGAACCACCGTTGATGCCTGAACCACACTGAATAGAGGTCGCTGCTTTGACAAAGCCATGTGAGTTGATCTGTTGAGCGGCATCACCTTCGACGGATAAGCCATTGGCTGGCGCAGCAACATTCACACCGCCAATTTGAGTGCCACGATTGGGGGTAACAAACAAAACCGGGCCACCATTGATTCTTGCAATCAATGGGCTTTGGTTGTTTTCGGCATTCAAGGATAACAAGACATTAGAAAAGTCGGGCCTGCCAATGGTGACTGATTCACTGTAATACAGACTCTGATTAACCAAACTCCATTGTGAGCCACCATTTTCTGTAAACTCAGATTGAATCGCATACGGCGTTACATTGATTCTTTGTCTTGGAATCAACGGTTCTAGATTACCAGTGCTGTCACCTGGCCTGACATTTATTTGTAGGTACTTTTCATCACCATCAAAGGGCATGTCTCCGTAATCTAGCTCAACATTGATCAAGCCATTGCTGACCATCAAATCTTCTACACTGACAAAATCAATAACCGTTCCGCCGGCACTTGAACCGTATAACTGAAACACAAAATCATACACACCATTGGCTGGTGATCCATTGTCAATTAATTCGCCTTGGTAAGTGAATTGGGTGCCTACTTCAATATTACCAGCTTGAACCCATGACTGAAAATTCGCTATCAACAGCACAGTCATCAGTTTATTTTTCATGATTGTATTCATCACATTGCTCCTCTTTATTGATTACCATCAAATTGATTAAAAAAAATTAAGTCTCGGTTTTCTTGATAAAAACCAGCGCTGACTTGATAACTCGCTGATGTCGACTTTGTAGTTGTATTTTGGCCAATTGCACCATGCAAAGTATATGGCCCTTGTTGCGATTGGCCGCCACTGGCAAACACCGACTTTTTCATCTCATATTGACTGCCAGCTTCACCGCCCACCGCAACAATTAAAACTGCACCAACTACCAACAACCTTGACCGCTTGTTGCTGTTTATTTTTCTGACCTGCATAAGCCCTCCTTCTGAAAAATACAGATACTTTGTTATGCAATCACTGCATAAAAAAGTGCCTCTGTGCTTGGTTTTAAATTCTAAGCAGCGTTAATTGACTTAACTGGACAAATACCGGACAATTTAAAGACAACTTAAGTACATTTTGATTTTTCAGGAGTTTGATGCCGTATGTCGAGTAACCACAGCACAACCATTTACTCGTTCCTGGACTTTCAATTCATTCCCTGCCAACACCAGTTGGTACACCTTGAACAACCCATTCAGCTGAGTAAAAAGAATCATGAATTGTTGCTGGCGCTGGTCAAATCACAAAGCCAGGTGTTAGAAAAAGATCAATTAATAGACTTGATCTGGCCCGGTCAAATCGTTACCGATGCAGCCTTGAACAAGCAAATCACCCGATTGCGTCAAACTTTGGCTGAATTTGATGATGCCAGCATCATAGAAACCATTCGAGGCGTGGGCATTCGTTTTGTGCCAGAAATTCAAACAGAGCACCTTGAATCCGGTGCAAACAACCCAGCAAAAAATCACTTAACTTGGGTGGTTGTATCCCTGACACTGGTTGCTGTTATGGTCTTGTGGTTACTGAATAAAACCCAGGTTGATGACAACGCAGATTGGCAACCAACTGATACCATCAATATGGCCATCATGCCCTCATTCAATAACAATGATTGGTTAAACATCGGTGGCCTCAATTACTTGTCTGAACGGTTATTGGACTACCAAGAAATTCAAACCATCCAACCTGAAAACAGTTGGTTTGAGCAGGGTAATCAAGATGTGTTTGGCATTGAACTCACGCAGTTACCAGGTATTGAATATGTACTGATGGTTGAAAATCAAAAACAAAACAACCAATTCCTGGCCAAGCTGCTGCTGCGCAATAAAGATCAAATTATCGCTAAACAAACGTTGCAAGCAGACAACGTTTCTATGTTATTGAATCAAATCGAAACATGGACTTTGCTGCAACTGGATATTTCCGCTGAAGTGGTTAAAAACCAACAACAATCCCAACCCAAAGTGACTGACTTTGTGATGGAAAGTTACCTCAGGGGTTTAGCTGCTGCCAGATCTCGAGACTATGAAAAAGCCGAACAACTGCTCAATACAGCGGTGGAGCAAGACCCCACTTTTTATCCAGCTTGGTTTACGCTGGCTGATGTCGAATCTGAAATGGGTCATTTCGACAAAGCCCTGGGGTTGATCAACACCCTCATATCATCTGGAAAACTCAATCAAGAACTCAGCCTCAAGCTGGCACCGATACAAGTTAAAAATTTAATTTACCTCAACCGCTTAGACGAGGCTCAAACACTGCTTGATCAATCCATGCAACAGGCCAAAGCCAATCAAGACATCAACACCATCATGTACAACATGAACAATCAGTTGGTGTTGAATGATTACCGCGGTATTGACGACGAGCGTGACATCACCCTCAGCATGGAGCTTTTGGCTTTGACCGAACAATTTGACCCTGCTCCAAATCAAATAGGTGCACGCCAACACAATTTAGCAGTGATATTAAACGAGCATTCTAGAGAGCAACAGGCCATTGCTATGATTCAGTTGGCCATACAAAACTTTGCAATCAGCAATAATTATGAGGGGCTTTTATCTTCTTACCGAGTTTGGTCAGATATCCATGCCTACTTAGCACAATTTGGCGAAGCCAAGCTGGTGTTAGAAAAAGCTGAACCCTATTTGCCACAGGTTGATGGAGCCAGAACTCTGGTCAACTACTGGCGTGCATACGGCTGGGTTCATTATGAATTGGGCGATTTAACAGCCGCACAAAAAAGCATTGATGTCTTGAATCAACTGAGCATTGACTATGCCAATTTACAACCCAAGGTTAAAGCACTGGTGCTGGAGGCCGACATGGGTATTTCATATGGTCAATACAAGCAATCAAGGCTGACTGTTGACGCATTGCTTGAAATTGTGACCACTGATCCCGAAAATTACCCCATCGATGCCCCCTATGCGGTGGCTTTGGATTTATACCTGCTGGCACTGATGCAGCCAATCGAGGTTGCAAAAGCAAAAAGAGCACAATACCTGAGTGCTTACCCAGGATTGGCTGAATGGATTGAAAATGAGTTGATGTTAATCGATGCCCTTATCTTGGCCGCTGACGGGTTTCAGCAACAAGCCATTGAAAAACTCATTGATTTGGAAAATAGGTACATTAAAACACGTGATATCAGCTTTGCCAATAACACCAATTATGTCATCCTTGACTTATTAACTGCTGATTTATCGGATCCTAAGAACAAGCAGACGGCTCAAGCGGCGCTTGATCGACTAGCAGACCGGGATCATTTTGCCTACCCGTTCAATAAATTCAAAGCCCAGTTTCTGGCACATCAAAACAAGCTGATTCAAGCCATCAGCTTGATGTCAGAGCTCAAAGCCCAAGCCAATGATTTCTGGACCGCTGAGGACCAACTGTTGTTGGAAAGCTGGCAGGCCAAAAACAGTCGGCCTTAAACAAGACTTAAGCTCACTTTTTTCTGATGTACAGGGTTTTCAAAACTTTGGCCACCAACTCACCGGCTTCGTTGTAGATTTCAACTGGATATTCGGGCAGGTACTTTGCTCCACTGGCTGTGGCTGATTTGATGTCGGCCAACATCTGATCCGTTATTTTCAAAGTTGCAGTGAGTTTACCGGTGCCCGGTTTGATAAAATCTATGGCAGCCGCTTTGTCCCAAACCACATAGTCCCGACCCAGTAATTTCATCAGCATCAACATAAAATGTGGGTCTATCATGGCATACAGCGAACCACCAAAATGTGTACTCACTGCATTGCGGTTATACCACCGCATGTGCATCGTCACTCGGACCTCTCGCCAGTCATCAGCGATGTATTCCACCCTAATGCCAGCACCTAAGTATGGCCCATACCAGTTCATCAAACGGCGCATCTTTTGTGCCGTGTTCGTTTTTTTAAAGCTTCTAAAAATGCCCATGCCATCTTCATCGCCGATTAAGCTGATGATTCAAATAGAATATTGCTGACTATTTTAAACAATAAATCGACTGAAATCATTTTGGTGTTATGATTTACAGACGTTAATTTTAACCCATATCTTATTCATCAATCTTATGTCAGTAACACGCATTCGAGCAGCCACACAGCAAGACTTAACGATTTTATTGGAATTTGAGCAAAAGATCATTGCCACCGAACGGCCGATGGATCCCACTTTAATCCAAGACAAGCCCATCAGCTACTACCCCATCAAAGATTACATTGGTGCTGAAGATACAGAGGTGTTGGTGGCCGAACATGAGCAACAAATTATTGGCAGCATTTACGGTCAAATTCGCCCCAGAAAAGACTTCTTCCAAACCACCCATCTGGGTTACATTGGATTTATGTATGTCAAAACAGCTTTTCGTGGTCAAGGTGTCGCTAAACTTTTGATTGAGGCCATCACTGCTTGGTTTCATCAACAAGGCATCAGTGAAATCATTTTGCACGTTTACGCCAAAAACCCAACAGCCATTCGCGCTTATGAAAAAGTTGGCTTTGAAAGCCACTTGATTGAAATGCGACTTAACCCATAACAAACCCTGAATCTTTAGCTATGACCACAATAAAATACCACAAGACCTTCCTGTTGTTACTCTTGATCAGCTTCTCAACATTGGCCAAAGTGCCTGCGGATCAAGCCCTTAAATTAGGCAATGAATTGACCCCTTTGGGTGCCATCAAAGCCGGTGATGAAGCCAGCGGCATTCCCGTATGGCAGGATGTCACAGCCATTGACCCCAATGAAAAGCCACTGTTCACCATCACCCATAACAATTACCAACAACACCAAGCACACCTGACTGCAGGACAAATAGCCCTGTTCAAGACCTATCCAGAGACTTTTAAAATGCCCGTTTACCCCAGTCACCGCACCTTTGCTGCACCCGATTGGGTTTACGCCAACAGCCAAAAAAATGCCACCACTGCTGAATTGAATGAACAACAAACAGGTATCGTCAATGCGGTTGGTGGCATCCCTTTCCCCATTCCACAATCGGCTTTGGAAGTTTATTTTAACCACATCGCTCGATGGCGAGGCATCCAGCTGATTAATTATGCCAGCGACGCCAATGTGGGAGATGATGGCAGCTTTCAACTGTCCACCCGAGAGTCATTGATTCGCTTTGATTATTACCTGCAAGACAACCCCAACCCCAACCGACTGTTTTCAGCCATCTCAAAAACCACTGCGCCAGCCACTCGCTCTGGCAACGGTGGTTTGGTGATTGAACCAATCGACCAACTCAAAGAACCACGCTCTGCTTGGTTGTGGGATAACGGCCGCCGTCGCGTCACCAGAGCACCTAATTTTTCTTATGACCAACCCATCAGTAGCGCCAACGCACTGCGCACTGCGGATGATACCGACATGGTTAATGGTTCACCCGACCGGTTCAATTGGCAATTACTTGAGTCCAGAACACTGTACATTCCTTACAACAACAACCGCCTGGCTGACACAGGTTTGAAATACGCAGACATTTTAAAGATTGGCCACCTCAATCCTGAATTAACCCGCTACGAAATGCACCGTGTTTGGGTTATCCGTGCTTCCATAAAGAGTGAATGGCGTCACCTTTACAGTCAACGAGATTTTTTCATTGATGAGGATTCATGGTCAGTGGCTGTTGCTGATCAATACGACAAACAAGGTCAGTTGTTTCGGGTCTCCATGGCCTATTTACAACAAGACCCCAACATGCCAGGCACCTTCCCTGTGGTCACTGCTTTTCACGACCTAAACAACAAAAAATACCATGTCATGGGCTTGCAGAACGAAGCACCCAAAGGCAACATTTATGATGCCGAGGTGGCCAAAGACAATCTATTCACCCCCAATGGTTTGAAACGGTATGTGAAGTGATTAATTCAGCTGACTGACCCATTGATTCAAAGGCAGTAATCAACATCTGCATTGGCAGAAATTGGTAACTTGCTGAGAGCAAATGATCACTGTAAGTGGTCCACATTGAATTTGCAATTCTTTGGATGTTGGCTTCCGTTTATGGCCAGTTTAATTTACCGGTAAGACTAATATTGAGGTTTTTTCCCGTAAAGACCATGCAAAACAATCAAACCAAACAAACCAACTCATTCAGAGCATTACACTTCAACACCCAAACCCTGCTGCTCATCAATGTATGGGATGCTGCCAGTGCAGCCATAATGGCACATTATGGTGCCACTGCCATTGCCACCAGCAGTGCCTCCTTGGCCTGGTCCAATGGCTATGCCGATGGCGGTCAATTACCCATACCTTTATTCTTGCAGTCCATTCAAAACATATTGAGGGTCATCAACCTGCCATTAACTGTGGACATCGAAGATGGCTTCAGTGATTCCCCACAGCTGGTGGCTCAACTGGTGACTGATTTGGTAGATATGGGAGTGTCTGGAATAAACATTGAAGATGGCAACTTTACACCCAGTGTGCTGAGTGAAAAATTACAAGCCATCAGAAATCGACTTGGAAAAACACCTCTTTTCATCAATGCCCGCACAGATGTTTACCTTCAGGCACTGGTTGATGAAGACTCGCGCATGGGTGAAACCATACAACGTGCCCATCACTACCTTGCCAGTGGCGCCGATGGCATCTTTGTTCCAGGCTTGGTTAACAGCCATGAAATAAGTCAGATAGCTCAATCTATTCAAGCCCCACTGAATATCATGTTATCCTCTGAACAGGGTTGTGTAGCTCATTTTATTGATGCGGGCGCCAAACGAATTTCACTGGGACCCAGTTCATTTCTAACAGCTTATGATTCATTGCTAACTAAAAATCACTTTGATTCAAAGGTTAAAGCCAAAGCGGAACTAACATACCAAGCCATGAATGATTTGTTTTGATGGTTAGCCAAATATACCAACGGTCTGTCGACTCAATGCCAACAGTTCACCGGCTTCATTCCACACCTTGGCATCACAAAAGACATAACCATTAATGGCGTGTTCAGTATCCGCTTGGTAAGCCAACCATTGCTTGGGTTGTATGGCAATCGCTGTTTGTGGGAATTCCAAATTCCAATTCATGGTACTGGCTGGAGCAGGTAACCTTAATTGTTGAAGTACTGTGCAAGGCCAGGCGTCAATCATGGCAATCAGATGCGCATCATTGATTTGTGTGGGTGGTTTTTTAAATCGCATCCATCCATGCAGATGATCTTTTTTGCCACCCATAAAAGGCAAACGACCATCTTGGAGGTTGATTTCAAAATGCCTGAGGAACCGCGGCACCACTTTTGGAATTTTTGGAATGAAATTGGCTTTTTGGGGTTTTTCCATGGCCGTTTGAACTGGCCCCTTGATGTTGATTTTTGATCGGCGATCCATACCAAAACAAGCTTGCGCGAGGACACAGGTTTGACCATTCTGGTTAACACGAGCCATCAATTGACTGGCGCTGCGCCCTGCTCTGAGCAACTCAACCTCAATACCGATGGTTTCATTGACCATCAGAGGCCCAATAAAGCTGAGATTAAAATACCGAATAGGCCTGGATTCATTGGGCTTATCTGCGGACACCATTTGTTGCATGCGCTGATAAACCAGTGCAGCCGTTAAGCCACCATAAACGGTTCTGCCCTGGGCCCAATTATCAGCAATGGTAATGGTATGGTTAAAGCTGTCGTTAAGGGATTGGAAAATTTGATCAATGTGCATGTTTAAGGACGGGCTTTAGTCTGAGGTTGATGACTCGAATTGGCCAAGGTTTCAGCAATGATTTGCCAAACTTCGGCATGAATACCCATACCCAAGTGTGAACAGCTGACTTCAATATTCCGAGCTTGTGGGTTGTAGCCATCGACCGTTGCCCGCCAACCCACTATGCCATCTGACTTGCTGTAAATAACGGTTAGTGGCTGCTTAATACCTTGTGAGTTGATGGCATGAATTTCTGCTTCATAGTGATCCAAGTCCATGGCCATAGACTTGGCGTATTTTTTGGCCAGTACGGTGTATTTAGGCCCACCGATTAAAGGCGTGCCCATGGTGATAACTTCATTGACCCAATGCGGCTGCAAACGAGCCACCTCGCGGGATAAAATGCCACCCAAACTCCAACCAATCAACGTCACAGCTTCATTGTTGTGGTTTTCACTGACACGCTGAACGGTTTCCGCCAGCAAGCCAGTGTCATGTTCGACATGACCTCTGTTGCGTCCATGACCCCAATCAAAAACCCGGTAATTAATTGATTTCAAAAATTTCTTCAGCGGACGCATGGACCATTCATCAGCACCATAACCAGGCACCAGAACCAATAGACGGCCATCGCCCTTAGGTACATGCTTTAATTTATTGCGGTTGCCATAAGCAAACAACCATTCCATAGGTGCTCGAAGTTCTTTGAAGGTATTGAATTTAGTCGGTGGCTTCAATGGGCCTATTGATGAAGGGTACATGGTATTTTGATGGTAGTTGTTTACATTGAATGCATTTAATTATACAGTATATAGTTCATATGTGAACTAATTGTGAATATGCCCAGCCGCAACACCAACAACGCCCAACATATCATCAGACCCAGTGACATCAAAGGCCATGCCTCCTGGTTGTCGGTGGTTAAATGCTATTTAAAATGTCAAAAAGTCATGAACACCAAACTGGCTAAGCTGAACTTAACCACCGCGCAACACGAACTGTTGATGAACATCAACCACAAGCCGGGTATTTCTCAGCAGCAAATCAGTGACCGCTTACTGGTGGTGAAAAGTAACACCTCTGCATTGCTGAAAAAATTACAGCACCGAGGCTTGATTGAACGGCGTAAAGACCCCCAGGATGCTCGGGTACACCATTTGCACCTCACACCTGCGGGAGAGCACAAACTTAAACAGTCCATGTCAGTTCAAATTGAAGTGGTACAAGCCATGACCGCGGTGATGTCGGATGAAGAAATTCAAAGCAATTTTGACATCATGAATCGGGTGCATAATTCCTTGGATCAAATACTGTAGTTGTTATTTCCCCTGAACATCCAACACCAATTTACCGACCACACGACCTGTTTCACTGAGCTGATGGGCTTGAGCGACCTCAGCCAAAGGAAAAACCTGTTGCACAATCGGTTTCAGTTGTTGGCTGTCAACCCATGTTTTCAGCTGAAGAAGGTCTTTGTGATTGGGTTTGACCATGATGTGGTCCGGTCGTTTTATTTTAAAAGGCTTCAACAAACTGCCAAATGCACTGATTAAGTCTGGTGTGGTTTTGATGTGTGTTCCACCCGCTTTCAAAGTTGGAATGACTTTAAAAAACGACTGGTTGGCGACACAATCAAAAAACACATCATAAGCCTGCTTGGCTGCCAATATGTCATCATGCTGGTAATCCAACACCACATCAGCACCCAGTGATTTAACCAAAGCAATATTCTTGGCGCTGCACACAGCAGTGACATGACAATCCATCGCTTTGGCTATTTGTACCGCCATCAGACCAACACCACCTGAAGCGCCATTAATCATCACACATTGGCCGGTTTTTAAAGCCGCTTTTTTAACCATGGCTTGGTATGCAGTTAAGCCCACATTGGGCACGGCTGCTGCTTGAAAAAAATCCAAATGTTCAGGTTTTAAACTGATGTTGTGCCCATCAGCCACCACCCTTTGGGCATAAGAACCACCCTTGAATGAATCAAACTTGCCCCACACTTCATCACCAATTGTGTAATTGTTCACTTGTGAACCAGTTGCCACAATAACACCTGAAAAATCTGATCCGAGAATTTGAGGCGGCTTGATGCCGGTTTTAATTTTTAATGAGCCACTGCGGATTTTCCAATCCACAGGATTAACCGATGTCGCTTTGACTGCAACCAACACTTGTTTGGCTGTCGGTTTAGGTGCGCTGCATTCTGTTACTTTCAAAACCTCTGGCGATCCGTATCTATTACAAGTAATGGCTTTCATCATTCAACTCCTGAGTCAGTGATGGGTAAACTAAAAATGTCCTCTACAGGTACCTTGAAATGACGGGCAATTTTTAAGGCAATCACTGTTGAAGGCACAAATTTTCCGACTTCTATGGTGCTGATGGTTTTTCTGGATACACCAATGGCTTGGGCTAAATCGCTCTGGCTCAGCCTATATTCTGCTCGAAAAACCCGAATGCGGTTGTCCAATTGATGGTTCATTCAACCATGTCCTCAGGCTGATCATCCTCGTCACTGACATGAGTCATTAACAAAAACACACCACTGGCTGAAAACAACATGATAAAAACCAAGCCGTTTAAATAAAATTCGATCGGTAATTCAAATCGCGCCATGAAGTTTTCTAACACCTTCAGAAGCATCAACACCAAAAGGGTAAAAACCCATGATTTGATGATGGCTTTGTAGAAGCTCTCAGTGATAAAATTTTCGGGTTCCTGATGACTAAACTTCTCTTTAAAGTTTCTTTAACAGCATTGGTCCTATGGCACATAAAATCCACAAGGCAGCCAAGATACTGAAACCTAACCATTCAATCAATGGATTGTTAGAATCCGATAACAAATACATTGAAGCATCCAAAACATTATTCAATGATGCCATCAGCAAACCCAACGCAATTCAGCTGTTCATTAAATCCATCGCTTCTGCACAATTTTGCTGGTTTCTCATTTTTAACACCTAGAAGAAATTATACCAGTAAAAGATACATCAACAGACCTTTGTGATACCTTTGGGTTGCAATAAGACAAACAAATCCCAATTGTCAATTATTCTGATGATTCAATTCTGTTCTGATCAACCTAAACAGGTTAATAAGAATGATGCATATTCAAACGTTTAATGTCTGCAATTTGACTTGATTACATGTCTAAGCTGGACTAATACATGTTATTGCGAAACGCCTATGTCGGAACCTCAATCATTCACTGAAAACCATTAGCAAAAATAGGCACCTCAGGTGCTGCTTCAAAAGCACCGATTTCAACCCGGCCATCTTGCACCCGTAACTCACCCTGGACATCAAAATCCCCCAAATCCCACTCAAAACCAAATGGCGTGGGCACAGGAATAAATACAGGCGGTTTGCGACCACGATTTATTTCAACAGAACTTAGGGTAGGTTGAAAATTCAAAAACCCACTTTCAAATTGTGGTTCAATAGAAAAATTATTGGCTGCTGAATCAAATTCACCCCCTATGATTTCTTCTATGTTATTGTTTAATAAAAAACTGTCCGTCGGCTGTCCTAAAAACCTGAGATCCGCACCTTCATTGTTCCATAAAATATTATTTGCAACAAATGCACCACTGCCATTGGCGACTAACCTGAACCCTGATTTGATTTTGGTGCCATTGACCGTATTATTTATCACTGTGTTGTTGTTAAAATAAATACCGTGACCATTGTTGTTATTAATATCAATGATAGAGCCTTGTGCTGGGTGGTTGGCATTGTTAGCGACAAACAGGCTGTTTCTGACTGTGGTACGATCCCCACCAACTACGCTCATTGCCGCAGTAAAAGCGCCTGTATTATTGATAAAAGCGGTATTTTCAATCAATACATTGCCTAGCAAATTAGGGTTGGTTGTCCAAACTCTCAGTCCACCGGCATGTGCTGGACTCGAGTCACCGTTAATAAAAGTCAGGTGACTGATATGCACCTTGGAAGACCCAAAATACTCAATGTTCATCACACGCTCAATCCCATCACCATCAAGAACGGTGTCATATGCAGACACACCTGAAAAAAAACAGGGGTTATCAAAAAAAGCAGTCCAACCACCGCTGATGGTTAAGTCAAAATTTTCATCACCATTGTAATAATAGCCACCACCATAATTGCCCACTGAAATCCTGATTTCATCATCTTGATTGTTAGAATCTGCTGATGCCAAAGCATCGTTTAGTTGCTGAGTTGTGGTCACGCAAAATATCGCTGCATGGAGTTGTGCATGCCAGCAAAACAGCCAAACAAAGCAAACTGAAATTTTAAATTTATTCATGTAAATCTCCAAATTATAAAAAATCACTTTACTAAATGGCTTCAAGCATCAGATCCGAACAATTATTTTTTAAAACATGACAAAAATGTCTCAATGTATAGGGTTTCAAAGTGATTTATTTGACTGTATGGCCTAGGTTTAAAAATTAATTCAGCACATGTATAAGCCAATATTACAGCCAGTAAAGTTATATAAAGGTGGCGATTTTAGGGCGGTATTTTTAACCCAAACTTTAATAAAATGATTCTCAAGGCTCATAGCGAACAATTAAAACTCAATTCTTTGATGTTTTTAAAAGTTTGAGGGCGGCTTCACAAATTGAGTCAAATAATCCTTAGATTAAATTGATTTGAGGTAAAATAAAACCATGCAAGCGCTGACCATCACTGCACATATATTGGATCGGATAGCTGAAGGTGACAGTACCGCAACCAATGATTTAGTCAAGCACATTTACCCGATGCTGCTTAAATGGGCTCACGGTCGAATTCCAGCCAATCAACGCAATTTGGTTGAAACATCTGATTTGGTTCAAGAGGCCTTGAGCAAAGGCATCCAGAGAGTAGACAACTTCCAATCTTTCAAAGCAGGGGCTTTTCTGGCTTACTTAAGAAAAATTTTTATTCACTGCCTTTACCAAAACACCAGAGACACCCAGGCCAAACAGCGTTTGGATTCACTTCAAGACAAACAAGAATCAACATTTGAGCTTGATATGGCTGAATTCATACTTTATGAAAACGCTCTCAAAAAAATGTCAAATAAAGAACAGGAAGCCATTATTTTACGCATTGAATTTGGTATGACCTATAAAGAAGTTGCCTTGGCAATGGGGAAAAAAACAGAAGATGCTGCACGCATGTTCACCAACCGTGCCTTACTCAAGATGGCTAATCACCTTAAAGAATGACCACCGATAAAGAAGACAACCACAGTGAGAAGGAAAAACTGACCTATTTGGAAGCCCTGCTTCAATCCAATCAGGAACTGAAAATTACCCCTGAGAGCCCTTTGGATGATGAAACCATCAAAGCATTGATGGCAATCAAAAGAATTAAAAATGCGTTCAATCATCATCCATTCAATGAAGCCTCAGTTGACACTGATTCTAGAATATTTTCAAAGCAATCGACCTGGGGCCAACTACAGATTGAAAAAATGATAGCAACAGGTGGCAGTGGGGAAGTTTATTTGGCCTATGATGGTGTTTTACAGCGCCGTGTAGCCGTCAAGTTTTTATCAAAAAAGGCACGCCTGCTTGAGTCATCAAAGCAATTCATCAATGAAGCCAGACGCATGGCCAAGGTAAGACACCCCCATGTCATGGCTGTCTTTGGTGCCACCACGGTTGATGACATCACAGGATTTTGGGCTGAGCACTTAATTGGTCCAACTCTTGCAGAAACTGATCTTTGCACACAAACATGGCGAAAAAAGCTGTATACAATGCGACAACTTTGCTCGGCTGTGGCTGCTATACATGACAACCAAATTGTGCATGGTGACATCAAGCCACAAAACGTCATTATTGAAGCCGACCGAGGGCCGGTGTTGATTGACTTTGGTGCCGGACACGACAGCGAAAAAAATCCGAGGAATCACAACAATTCATTCACACCCTATGCAATGGCACCTGAATTGTTTAAGGGTCATACCGCCTCAACTGCCAGCGATGTATATGCATTAGGCGTGCTTTTTTTTTATATTTGCAGCCAGGGTCAATACCCACGCCAAGCCGATAATTACAATGAGTTAAAACATATCGTCGAGCAACAGCACACCATAGTATTCAGTCACCTCAAAGCACCCAGAGCATGTGTCAGACTGATTAAATCCATGCTCGCTGACCAAGCACAAAAGCGTCCTACAATCGATAAAGTCTTGGTGGCATTGAACGATATCAAACAAGCACCCAATCGGCGAAATAAAAGAATAGCCATTGGTACAATTTTAACTTTTCTGATCACATCTTCTTTGATTCTGGCCACCAGTAATCACCAACTTAAACAACAACAAGCCGAAACCAATCGGGCCTTGACCGAAACCGAGTCAATCAATAATTTAATGTTTGACCTACTTTCCAGTGTCTCGCCTGGTCAATATGGTAAAGATGTACTGCTGATAGATGTCTTGAATCAATTAACCGAAGTGACCCAGCACACAGCGACGCTGTCTGCCAACACCCAAGCTAGATTTTTAACCTCACTGGCTGTGGCACAGTTTAACAATGGCCAACACCAGTCCGCTTTACAACTGATAAATCGAACCCTGGATAATGATCAATTGAGCCCCCTGATTCGCGCCAAAATTATTGCCACTCAAGCCAGCCTAATCAATTACCAACCCAACCTCAGTGAGGATCAGAGAGTCGATCTGTTAACTACAAAATTAGACGCAATACAACAATTGATCAGGCAACATCAACTTGAAGAGGACGATTTAACTGCTAAAAAGAACACCATTGAGGCTCATATTCTCAGTAAACTGCCTGGACAGGACAATCTTGATACCGCAAAAACCTTGTACCTGCAAGTGCTTGAACATTGGCAGTCGCTACCATTCAATGATTATAATGCCATCGAGCAGGCCAATCTGTTGAATGAATTAGGCTTGATTGCAGAAAAAAAAGAACAATTCAAACAGGCCATCAACTACTACAGTAAATCCTTTGAGCTGGCTGAAAAGCACAAAAAGTCAACCTTCAGTAGCCACATGATTACAGCCAAAACCAACATGGCCTCAGCCTTACTAAAAAGTGGTCAAGTGAAGCAGGGGATTGTTAATTTAGAACAACTGCATGGCATCACTCAAAATTACTATGAACCTGAACAAGCTCAGAATTTAATGGTGGTGATTAATTTAGCCAGCAGCTACAACCAAGATAAACAATTCAAACAATCATTGACACTACTTGAAAAATATCAAAAAATCTTTGACCAATCAAGCAACAACCGCTCACTCCTGAGTTTACATTATCTTTCCGTTGTTGCTGTTGCACAAGCTGGGCTTAAAAAATACAGCCTGGCGTTAAACACATACCAGAAAATCATCTCCCTGAGTAGTGAAACTATGGGAGAGGAGCATGAAATAACCATCATTAACCGGGGTAACATTGCGGAAGTTTATAACCTGTTAAAGCAACCTCAGAAAGCCATGGAGCAACTAGAAATTGTTCGCCCCCTGGCTACAAAACTTTATGGCATTGATCACCAGATTACTCTGTTTCTCAGAGAAACAGAAGCCTTGGCACAGCACTTGCTGGGTGACACGGATTTAGCTAAAAAAATGATCGAATCCGTCTATCAAAACAAAGTAGCTAAGTATGGTGATCAAAACCCTATGCTGAAGCCAACCCTAGATATCCGTAATAAAATCTTCGGCAGCCAAGAACTGATCAATCATGATTAAGGTATATTTCGATTCAATCTGTTGGTAGCTGTCGAAATCCAGCTTCCTTATTCGTTAAACAGGCAAGTGGGTGCAAAACACAGCACCTTATTTTAAAATCTTAAATTAAATTGGGAGTTATGTTATGCAATATTTATTGATGATTTACGCCGCAGAAGATGCGGGGCCACAACCGGGTACTGATGAATTTATGGACATGCTCGGTGACTATCAAAAATTTTCAGACCTGGTTGAAGCCGATGGTGTCTTTATTGCGGGTGAACCTCTAGATTCCATCACCACTGCCACCACAGTCAAAGTCAGGGATGGTAAGCATCAAATCACCGATGGTCCATTTGCTGAAACCAAAGAGGCTTTGGGTGGGTACTACTTACTCGACTGTCAGGATTTAGATGAGGCCATTGGCTACGCTGCAAAAATTCCTTCTGCGGTTTATGGCAGTATAGAAATTCGACCCATCATGAGCTACGAGTAGACAACTGTTTTGGACTGCCCAAACTCATTACGAACAACATTTGAAACTTGGGTTGCTGATGAGCGAGCAAAATTACTGTCGATTTTAATCAGCCAACTCAAAGACATTGAGTTGGCTGAAGATGTGTTACAAGATGCTTTGATCAAGGCTTGGTCGATTTGGCAGACTGAAGGCATGCCTAAACACCCGCAAAGCTGGGTGCTGAAAACAGCTTTTAACCGCGCCATCGATCAGTTACGACGGCGACAAAACTTCAGCCGCAAACAAAACCAGATCAGCCATTTACTTGATTTAACAGCAGAACTGAATGTCCAGAAGAATGATGAGCTGATACCAGATGAACGCCTGAAATTAATATTTACTTGTTGCCATCCTGCCTTAGATCAAGCCAGTCAAGTGGCCTTAACCCTGAACACAATTTGTGGTTTCAGCACCGAACAGGTGGCGAATAGCTTTTTACTTAAAACCACTGCCATGGCCCAACGCCTGGTCAGAGCCAAGCGTAAAATTAAACGCTCTGGTATTCCTTACAAGTCCCCAGAAAAGGGCGATTTAAAAGACAGATTGAACAATGTCCTCAAAGTCATTTATTTAATATTTAACCAAGGTTATTATGCCGCTGATAACAAAGCATTGATTGCCCACAACCACACCCAAGAAGCCATACACTTAGCCCAAACATTGAGTCAATTGATGCCCAATCAACCTGAAATCCTTGGTTTGTTATCCTTGATGTATTTTCACTCATCACGCATCAAAGCAAGAACAGCTGGCAAAGATGAACTCATCAACCTGGAACAACAAGACCGTCAGTTGTGGCACTTGCAAGACATTCAGCAAGGCAAAAAAAGGTTTCAGCAAGCGATGCGGCTGAAATCAATCGGACCCTATCAAATACAAGCCGCTATCAGCGGTGTGCATTGCGAAGCCAAAGATTTCAAAGCAACTGACTGGCAGCAGATTGCCTTGTTGTATCAAAAACTCTACCAACATTTGCCCAGTGATACTGTTCGCATCAATCAAGCAGTTGCCTTGACTTATGCAGGCCAAGCCCAATCCGCGTGGCATATTCTACAGTCCATTGATTCAAGTCAACTGAAAAGTTATTTACCGTATCATCTGGCCAAAGCCCATGTACTGAAGAACATGGACCAAAACAAGGATGCCATCAATCATTTTTCATTGGCCATGGCCATTTCACAAAATCAACAAGAAAAAGATTATTTACAAGCTCAAGTTGAGCTGATAACAGATTGAAGAACTTGGATCAGTCCATCAATCTATTTAGATCATTTGCTGCTGCCTCAAAATCTTTGTTTAATGACACACTTTTCTGGAGTAATTCAATCGCTTGAGGCACATCACCTTTGTTTTCATAGGCCAGTGCCATACGCCAAAAAACCGCCGAATCGTCAGGCAGGTTCAAATCAGATTGCACCTGAGGCAAAATTTCTCGGTATTCTTGCAGCAGTTTTATGGCGGCATCTGCATCTTGTTTTGCCAACACCCTGGCTTTGGCTCGTTGATACTTAGCCATCAACGGCCAGCCAGCATCATCTTCTGCCGTTATGCGTAACAAATATTCATCGGCTTTCAGGTAGTCATTTTTTTGCATGGCTGAAACTGCTAATTGCATCAGCACACCAGATGCTGTCGGATTCAGAGTCAAAATTTCCTGTAGTATTTTTTCTGCCTTTATAGCGTCTTTATTGACAGCTGCTAATTGAGCTTCCATTTCTAAGCCTTTCAGTGGGTTAACTGCTTTCAATGCAATAATTTTCTCAGCTGCCAATTCCTTATCACCACCAGCCACCCCTGGCGCCATCATATAAAAACCAACTTCTTCGGTCCTGGCATCGATGTTGTTAGGATCCAATTCTATGGCGGTGGCCAAAGCATCTTTATAGTCACCCAATGAAAACATGGCACGAACCTGGCTGACATCTTGCATCTTCACCCTGATGGCACTGGCCAATAAATAATGCGCTTTTGAGCTTTTGGGGAATTCATCGACCAAGTCTTCTGCCAAATCCAACGCATCATCCCAATCGTTGCTTTTCAAAGCGTTAATCACAGCGGCATGTTGTTGTTCAGTGACGGCACTGGCCGTAACAGCCAATAACAGAATAACAGCAGTAAAAGTTAATTTTTTAGTCATTTTATAACGCCTCTTTTAGGTGGTTTTATGTATCATATGAATCGATGTTTGAATCATAACTGAACGGGCATTAATTTTTCATTTTTAGCAGCCACACTTCACAACCAAATATCATGAACCGCAGACAAAAAACACATGACTAAAACAAATCTCAATCTAGAATTCAGCCAACGGGTGGTTATTGACACCAACCAGATGGACTGGTCGCCTAGCCCGTCTCCCACCGTATTCAGAAAACGATTGGCACGGGCAGAGGCAGAACAAGGTCATGCCACCAGCGTGGTTAAATATGAGCCGGGTGCCACTTTCAAAACCCACCAACACCCCAAAGGTGAAGAAATACTGGTGTTGGATGGGGTGTTTTCGGATGAACACGGCAATTATCCGGCTGGCACTTACATCAGAAACCCAGATGGCACATCCCACGCGCCCTTCAGTAAACAAGGCTGTACATTGTTGGTAAAACTGTGCCAATTTCAAGCCACCGACAAAGCACAAATCCGTGTTGACACCAACACCACACCCTGGCGTCCAGGCATCGGCGGCTTAGAGGTCATGCCCCTACACAGTCATTTGCATGAAAACACGGCCTTGGTTAAATGGCCCAAAGGCGAAGTGTTTCAAGCTCACACCCATTTCGGTGGCGAAGAAATTTTCGTTATATCGGGCACTTTCAAAGACCAATACGGCAGCTATCCCAAAGGCACCTGGATTCGCAGCCCTCATTTGAGTAGCCACCACCCCTATGTTGATGAAGAAACAGTTATTTGGGTCAAGACTGGGCATTTACCGCTGGCTGATTGAATTCGATCCTTTACCACCGTCATAATGATGAAGACAGTTATCGAATCAGAGGGTAGCGAGATTGAGCTTGAAAACAATGTAACTGGGACCGCGGACGGGCCGCCCGCATGATGTATTAAGCCCTATCAGGCTCGTCATCCTCGAACGGACTTAAAGTCTTAGGCGCTCTCCTTAAACTGATGGCATTTAAATTGGCTTATTACCATTAAAACTGATTGAGAACCCGTGGATCCATTTTGAGATGTTGAATAGCAGGTTTTATAACTAAACATTCCTATGTATTACCATGCAGAAGCTTGGGAACAATAGCAATAATTATTTCGACAAAGGTGAATTCCACGCTTTAGTTACTGGATCATAAATCTTAACAAACACATCTACTTCTTCATTTTCCAATTCTACATAAGCTTTGAACCTTCCTTTAATGAATGAAGTCCCATCAAAATATTTGTTAAATTCGAATGTTATGTAATTTATTTTATCTAATTTATAGTGATACCAAATATCATTTAACGTCCTTAAATCAGGATTGCGAATATTTTCAAATAATGATAAATCAAGTTTAATATTATTTTTTCCAGAAATACTAACTTCAACAATCTCTCCATTTTCATTAGTTGAGTCAATTTTAATTGTATCTCCTAATTCTGTCCGCAATGAAATCATTTCCCAACCTATACTTAAATCAGGCGGACCTGTAGACGCAATTGGATTCATTAATATGTCATCAGGTAATGTTTCATCTGATACGCTTTCAAGTGATAACAATATTTGAAGAAAAATAAATATCAATGATTTCATTTATTTCTTACCTTTAATTTTAAATTGGAGAATCACCCCGCCAACCACTGCAGAATAATCCCGGTCAACATGGCAGCTGAAGTACCGACCACATAACCAAACACCGCCAACAACACACCAACTGGTGCCAAGGCAGGGTGGAAAGCCGATGCCACTACAGGTGCAGAGGCGGCGCCACCGATGTTGGCTTGAGAGCCGACAGCAAGGAAGAACACTGGGGCTTTGATCAGTTTACCAACGCCTAATAGCAAGAAAGCATGTACCGCAATCCAGATGCCACCGATGACGAACAGGAAGGGTTTGATTTGGGTGACGTCCATTTTCAGGCCAATGGTGGCCACCAATATATAGACGAATATGGAACCCACCGCTGAGGCACCACTGCCTTCAAATTTGCGCGCTTTGGTGAATGACATCAACACACCACCTAAAGTGGCCAGTATCACCAACCAGAAAAAGGTCGAGTCTAAATTTACCGAGGCCAACAAGGGTGAGTTGTTTTTGATCGCAGGGCCCAACCAATTGGCGCAGGCATGCGCCAGGCCGGTGATGCCAAAGGCAATGGCAGACATCATCGCCAGGTCTGGTAAGGTGATGGGTCTGGCATTTTCACTTTGGAAGGTTTCCATTTTTAATTTGATGCGTTCAATGGCGGATACATCGGCGCCGGTTCTGGCATCGATGTTGGCCGACCTGGCTGCCATTAATAACAGAATGGCCATCCAGATATTGGCCCACACCACATCAATGGCGACCATCTGGGTGAAGGCCGCATCTGACACTTCCCACACCTCTTTCATGGCCGCCTGATTCGCGCCTCCGCCAATCCAAGACCCCGCCAAGGTGGTCATGCCACGCCAAATGTCATCTGCCCCCGAAGCCGCAAAAGCTTCAGGGAACATCGCGCGGGTGGCAATAAATGCAATAGGCCCGCCGATGACTATCCCCAAGGTACCGGTGAGAAACATGATGCCGGCTTTGGGGCCTAAACGGATGATGCCTTTCAAATCCACACTGATGGTCAACAACACCAAAGCCGCTGGCAACAGGTAACGTGAAGCCATGTAATATAAATTGGATTCATCGGCATTAACCAACCCAAAAGTGGTTAAAAAGGAAGGTAACAAATAACACATCAATAAGGCCGGAACATACTTATAAAACTTAACAAAAACCGGATGCTCACTTTGTTTGGTATAAAAAACCAGGCCTAGAATCAAAGCCAATACACCAAACAGTACGGCATCACTTTGGATTAAATAATTGTGTTGTTCTGGATTCATCTGCTGTTCCTTGTTGAGCGATAAGCAATCAGTTTAGCAAATTATAAGCTTGGCTGGAACACAACCATTGATGCGCGGTAAAAAAAACAGTCCTTGTTGTGGTGGTTGACTAAGTACTGGACATTTCTTCAGCCCACAGCCAAATCACAAATATGCCAATACCAAACAACAACAAGCCATTCACTGGAGTCAACCAATACACCCAAGTCCCCAGCGGTAATATCGACCACAGGTACAAAGTACTGAGACATAATCCAAGCAAAGTAAAAGCCCACATGATTAAGCGCCGTTGGCGTTCAGCCCGTTTGATTTTGACCAACAGATGGCGACTGAAATCCACATCATTCAGGGGTTGATGGTAATTGAGTAAATCTTTAAGTAATGGGTCATTCATGGTTGTGCCTGTGACAAGGTTCTGCCTGTTGCGGCTTGAGGCTTTGATTGGCAAATTCGATGATTTTTTGTTTGCCGCGCAGGATCAATGATTTGATGCTGCCTAAAGGTATTTTGGTCACTGCTTCAATCTCGCTGTGACTCATGCCAGCTGCACAGGATAGCGTGATCACCACCCGTTCCTTGGGGTTCAGTACCGACATCAGTTGTTCTGCATAGATATCGGCATCGTTACCACTCACCTGTGTTACCGTCGACTCTGTAGAGCGGTGATGTAATTCTGCATCGAAAACGACTGTTTGGACGTTGTCTATAGATTTGAGGAATAAACGGTAAGCGATGGTGTGCAGCCAAGCACTGAATGTACCTTTGCAACGAAATTGGTGTAATTTTTGGTAAGCCGATAAAAACGTTTCCTGAGCCAAGTCCTCAGCCAGCGGGTGGTTACCTGCGGCCAGTCTACGTAAAAAGTGTCTGATTATGCTCTGATGCATTTGTACCAAACGCGCAAAAGCCGCGTGGTCATCATCGCTGACCACACGGTTTACCAGTGACAAGATGGTCTCTTGGTTCACCAGCTTCAGTTTTCGTATTTGTTGACTTTCCAAACGATTAAAAACCCCACACCCGTAAAAAATGGGAACACCGACAAGCCTCTGAACACTTTGGCCGTATCATCTGGCGGAATGATCCAACTGAAGGCATACACTGCAGCTCCTATAGCACACATGATAATACCACGGCGAAAGTCCTTGAATCGAGGGGATTTAACGTTATTGAGTTTGTCCAATAATTCAGGTGTCACATCAAAGCCTTTGTCGATGCTCTTTTCCAGCAACTCGTGGGTTTTGATTCTGGTCTTGTGGCTGTTCATCAAATGCACCAAAACAATGGTGACCAATGAGCCAATGATAAAAAATAAAACAACAACTTCTGGTTCCATACTGACCTCTGTAATAAGTGATACCTATATAGAGTCACTGGACCATCGATTCAGATGCATTTGCTTGAAAAACAGCTGAAATAATCAGGGATTAACTGCTTAGAAAACCTTCAGCGTTTACTTTTGGGGTGCTTAAAAAACAGGTAGATGCCTGAGAAGCACAGGAACATCAAGGCCAGCGCCGACAATGAGTTCAACCATTTGGATCCTTGGATACCGGCATGGATGCCGTGCAGAACCTTGTCATAACTGAGTTTGTCTTGCAGCGCTACAGCTAAGAATTGCTGTTGTTCTGCTGTGGTCATTGACCTGGCTTGTATGGGCTGGTTAATGGTTTGTGTGGTGGCCTGAAATTCGCCTGATGGCAGCAGTCTGTACCATCGCTCACCGGCTTGGATGTAAAGATTTTCTTTATCAGCATCTAAAGCACTGACGGGTGTGGGTAAACCATCAAAATCGTCTAACTGCAGAACCGTTTCACCTTGCTGATTGAAGCCATATAGTGTGTCTGCCGTAGCCACCATCCACTGGTCTTGCCACAGCGCAGCTGCGGTTAAAGGCGCAGCAATTTTAACTTGTAATGTTGAAAAACCCACCACCTCATCTACTTGATAGATAACTTGCTGGTCAAGGTCCCAAACTTGTTGTCTTGTGCCATAACCAAACCACTTAAGCACCGTGGGCGATGAAACGTGTGTTTGGGTTAATTTAAAATCATCGGCATGTTGTAACAACAGGCCAGTCACCGCCAACTGTAATAGCCACAAAGCCGAAAGCAGGCCCACCCAACGGTGTATTTTGCGCAGTGCTTTGCGTATCCTCATGACCAAGTATTCATCATTGAGCAATCAGTTGTTGGCTTAAATACAAAGCCAATTCAGCCTGTTTTTTCAGCGCGTTGACCGACAAAGTGGCGCCACTGATGCTGTCAACACCGCGTTGCCAGTTATCTTGGTTGTTGGCACCAACAAATTGTTGATAAAACCAAGGCACCATCACTTCACCGCCTCTGGATTCGCGGTACACCAAGACCTTAATTTCTGTCACTTGCTGGTTTTTTATCACCACGGCTGTGGTGATGTCACGCTCTTTACCCAATTCATCCAACAACCAAATGGTTTTGCCTTGTGCTTGCCAGAAACGGTAATTGAGCTTTTTAGCTGGTCGATCAAGGATTTCACTGACTTTGGCTTTGATCTCAGCCTTAACCCACAAGCGCTCGGGTTTGGGCACTTCGGCTTTGAATTGTTGCTCAAGAAATTGTTCAATTTTTATTTTTTCATCGGCCGTATAGCACCAGCCTGTTGAGAGGAACAGCAACAGGCTGATTGAAGCAATGAGTTGTACTTTTATGATTTTCAAAATATGTTGTGTTTAGAAAGAATAACCAACCCCTAAATTAAAACCATCATCCGAGCCGCCTTCACTTTGGTCTTGGTAATCAAACTTAAATACGGTGGTCGGGGTTAACCAGTAATTCATACCAATATCAAACTGCTCAATGTCTAAAGCATTGCGGTCACCGGCATTGTTATTATACACCGAGTATCGGGTGAATACGCCGTACTGCCTTTCGGCACCAAAACGGTAAGAAGGCTCAATAAAATAACCGCTTTGTTCAGCTCGAGCGGCATTGACCACATCAACATTGTTATCCAAGTCCCAATGGGCATACAAAGCCTTCAAGCCAAAGCCATTTTTATAGTACTGGGCATTGACCTCAAATAAATCAGCAGGTACATCCAGCACACCCTGAGTTAAATCAGTTTGGTGATGGTAAGTGGCCGCCAGTTTAAGACCAGGCATGGGGTTATAACGCAAACGCGCCGTGTACGCCCAGTTAGAGGCCACTGCCTCGGCCACTTTTTGTCGTCCGCTGCGAATCAAAAATGCATTGTTACCAGCAGTTGGGACATTCAAGCCACTGGAAACAAACAAGTCCAGTCCCAAGGTATCATTGAACTGTTTATTGAAACCCAAACCCGCTTCCCACCAGGTAGATGGAATGATTCTGCTCTCAACATTGTTGCGCTCAACACCATAGAAAGTATCTGGCTCGTGGGTTTCATTCAAGATACCCACTGGCATCAAATTAACCCCAGCGGTGCCTTTAGTGCTGTCATTGAATAAATATTCAATGTAAGCTTGTTCCAGTTCAACTTCACCCGGTTTACCCTCACCGGCCAAGGCATGCTCTAATTCAAACTCTGAGAAAAAACGGGTTTTTTCATTGAAGTCATAGCCAAAAAACATCACAAAACGGTGAAAGTCAATTTCTTCACCCGAGTCTAAATTATTGTAATGGAGTTCACCATAGCCACCAATTTTGACCCGGTTGGTTGGCTCGCTCTGTTCTTCTATGGCATCAGCCACTACCGCCAAAGCCTCTTGTTGGTCATCCAGTCGGGCTGCCACTTGCGCTTCCACTTGTTGAACTTCTTGCTTGACCGTTTGGTCTTGTTGATTGAGCTGTTCTTGTAAAATCTCGATGGTTTTTTGTTGTTGTTGTATGATGGCCCACATTTCTTCCATGCTGGGCGTTTTTTCAGCTGCGGAAGCCACAACTGTGAAGCATGTCAATGCTAGAATAAGCGTTTTATGTCTCATTTTTTGTCCAATAATTTAATAAGTGAGCGAATTGTATTGCTAATGCGAATGATTATCAACACCAATTTAACATATATGTTAACTTTACTCCTTTGTGCGGCATTTTTAACCGCCTGCAACCAGACTGCGAGTCAAGTTTCCAAGCACCAGTTATTAGTCTTTGGTACTGTGGTTGAAATCAATGTGTGGAGTGACAACCTCGCTAACACACAACAAGCTGTGGATGAAATCAGCGAAACTTTCAATGCCATGCACCACCAATGGCATGCTTGGAAGCCAGGTCGATTGTCTGACATCAACCGAGCATTGCGCTCAGGTGAATCGATTCAACTGACCGAAGAAGAACGTCAGTTCATGCAAAAAACCATTGATTTATCCAAACAATCTAATTATTTTTTTAATCCAGCCATCGGTGAATTGATTAATTTATGGGGTTTCCATGCCGATGAATACCCTTTGCTCAGCGCACCCCCCACTGCTGAACAAATCAGGGCTTTGAGTACACAACTAATCAGCGTCGACGACCTCAGCTTGAATGGTTTAACGCTGAGCAGTGACAAGCCCAACATATGGCTTGATTTTGGTGGTATCGCAAAAGGCTATGCCATCGATCGAGCCGTTGAGATTCTTCATAAACACCACATCAACAATGCCATCATCAATGCCGGTGGCGACTTAAGGAGTATTGGCAGCAAGAGCAGCGATGACAAAACTCTAAGACCTTGGCGAGTGGCCATTCAATCACCCACTGACTGGTCGATGATAGCGGAAATTGAGATTAAAGCTGACGAGTCGGTATTCACTTCAGGCAACTACCAGCGGTATAAAGAATTTGATGGTCAGCGCTATTCACACATCCTCAATCCCATCACTGGCATGCCGGTGGCTGAAATTGTCTCGGCCACAGTGATTGCTGACAATGGCATTTTGGCTGATGCCGCTGCCACTGCTTTGGTGGTTGCTGGTGACCAATGGCCACAAATAGCCAACAACATGAACATCAGCCAAGTACTGATTATCAATGAACAGCTGCAATGTTTCGGCACCGCTGCCATGCTTTCAAGGTTAGAAAACCTCACTATAGCATGTCAAGTCGTGGATTGAGATTGAACCTAATGGGCTATTTTTAGCCACCTCACAAAACGTAAAAATACACCGAAATAAAGTGGCTGATACTGCCCAACAACACAAACACATGAAATATGGCGTGGTTGAATGGAACTTGCTTGATGGCATATATAACGGCACCGACTGTATAAGACACACCACCTGCCAGTAGCCAAAACAACCCAGCTGGGGCTAAGTTGGCCGCCAAGGGTTTAATCGCAAAAACAATCGCCCAACCCATTAAGATATACAAAACAGTGGATAAAACCTCAAAATGTCCGGTATAAAATATTTTAATCACGATGCCAATGATGGCCATTGCCCAGGCCGCAGCTAAAATCGAATAACCCAAAGTGCCAGATAAAGTAACCATCATGAAAGGGGTGTAGGTACCAGCAATCAATAGGTATATGGCCGCATGGTCAACCACCCGCATTCTGATTCTGATGTGTGGCGTTTTACGAGAATGGTAAACCGTTGACGCGGCATACAATGCCATCATACTCAGACCATAAACGGCAAATGCCAATTGACTGACCAAGCTGCCATGTTTGAAAGCTTGCAACATCAGTAACACTGTCCCCAACAAACTGAGCACCAGGCCAAAAAGATGCGAACCAATGTTGATTTTTTCTTCCAACGGGGGATATAGTTTTACAGTCTGGGGGCTCATTTCAATTTACACGTGTATGCATACAGTTCAGTATAGCATTGTGACACGAAACGAGTTGTTAAAGGCTCACACCAAGCAATCATCTTGCCGCATCAACTTTTGATGGCTTTAAAACCAATGTCTGTGCGGTAATATTCGCTGCCCCAAGATATTTTTTTAACCCCTTGATAGGCTTTCATTTGGGCTTGTTGCAAGTCTTCGTCCAAAGCACAAACACACAACACACGCCCACCACTGGTGACCACATCACCCGCTTGCTTAGCCGTGCCGGCATGGAACACTTTGGTTGCTGCATCCACATCATCCAAACCAGTGATGCGGTTGCCCTTGGCGTAACTGAATGGATAACCACTCTCGGCCATCACCACACCCAAAGCGAATCGCGGGTCCCATTCGGCGCTGGTTTGAGCTAACTTGCCATCGATTGCAGCCAAGCACAATTGATCTAAATTACTTTTCAAGCGAGTCATGATGGGTTGGGTTTCAGGATCTCCAAAACGCACATTGAATTCCAACACCTTGGCCTGGCCTTGGTCATCGATCATCAAGCCTGCGTACAAAAAGCCGGTAAAAGGCATGCCATCATTGGCCATTCCATCTAAGGTGGCTTGAATGACTTTTTCTGCCACTTGTGCATCGATTGCTTCGGTCACCACAGGTGCGGGTGAATAAGCGCCCATACCACCGGTATTGGGGCCTAGGTCACCATTGTCGCGGGCCTTGTGGTCTTGTGAGGTGGCCATTGGGATGAAGTTTTTACCATCAGCTATGACAATGTATGAAGCCTCTTCACCCACTAAAAACTCTTCAATAATAATTCGACTGCCAGCTGCACCAAATTTATTATCGGCCAGCATCTCATCAACAGTGGCTTGCGCTTGGGCTAAATCCTCTGCTATCACCACACCTTTTCCGGCAGCCAAACCGTCGGCTTTGATGACGATGGGAAAACTTTGAGTTTCAAGGTAATCATAAGCCGCAGCCACTTCGGTGAATTCGGCATAAGCGGCGGTTGGAATTTGGTGTCGTTGTAAAAAGTCTTTAGCAAAAGCCTTAGAACCTTCCAGCTGAGCGGCTTGTGCAGATGGTCCAAAACAAGCAATTCCAGCAGCACTCAATGCATCAACAATACCATCTACCAGAGGTTGTTCAGGACCAATGACCACTAAATTCACACTTTGAATCTGGCAAAAAGCGATGACTGCTGAAAAATCATTGACGTCAAGAACCACATTTTCAATGTCAGCCTCCAAAGCAGTTCCCGCATTACCTGGGGCCACAAAAGTGGTTTCAACGCTGGTAGATTGGGCCAAACGCCAAGCCAGCGCATGTTCTCTGCCGCCGGAGCCAATAACCAAAACTCGATTCATGTCAGTTCTCTGTTGTGTTTCATATCAATGGTTAAAGTGACGCATGCCAGTAAAAATCATCGCCATGTCATGATCATTAGCCGCTTGAATCACCTCTTCATCACGGATAGAGCCACCGGGTTGTATCACTGCAGTGATGCCTGCTTGGGCGGCCGCATCTATGCCATCCCTGAACGGGAAAAAGGCATCAGATGCCATTGCTGACCCAGGCACTTTGAGTCCCGCATCATCAGCTTTCATGGATGCAATTCGGGCCGAAACCACGCGGCTCATTTGGCCAGCACCAATACCAATGGTTTGTGCACCTTTGGCGTAAACGATGGCATTGGACTTAACCCATTTCGCCACTTTCCAGGCAAAATCCATATCGGTTAATTCAGGCGCAGTGGGTTTTCGTTTACTCACCACTTGGGCATTGAAAACATCGACCATTTGAATGTCGGCATCTTGTACCAACAAACCGCCACTGACTCTTTTGTACATCATCCATGGCTTGGTTTTATTCGGCAATTCACCACAACAAATCACCCTCAGGTTTTTCTTGGTAGCAAAAACCTTCAACGCTTCCTCGTCAAAATCGGGCGCCACAATGACTTCGGCAAACTGTTTGTCCAAAATTGTTTCAGCAGTTTTACCAGTCAATGTACCATTGAAAGCAAGGACACCACCAAATGCTGAAGTGGGGTCCGTAGCAAATGCTTTGAGGTAGGCCAAAGTGAAATTTGATTCGGTGGCCACGCCACATGGGTTGGCATGCTTGACTATCACACAAGCTGGCGTATCTTTGAATTCTTTAACACAGGCCAAAGCCGCATCGGCATCAGCAATGTTGTTGTAAGAAAGCGCTTTACCTTGAACTTGCCAAGCATGTCCTATGGTACCAGCCGCAGGATTCTCTTCAGTGTAAAAAGCGCCTTTTTGGTGCGGATTTTCGCCGTACCTGAGTTCTGAACGGTGATTGAATTGTTTGGTGAAGAAGCGTGGGAAATCTTCACGTTCATTGGTGTCGTTAACGGCACTGAGGTAATTTGAAATCAAACCATCATAACGTGCTGTATGGGCGAAAGCTTTGGCCGCTAAAATGTGCCGATTGGCATGTGAAATACCACCATACGTGGTTAATTCATCCAACATTTCTTCATAGTCTTCTGGATTCACCAATACCGTAACGCGATCATGATTTTTAGCCGCTGCTCTGATCATAGCTGGGCCACCAATATCAATGTTTTCAATGGCCTGTTCTAGGGTGACATCTTTTTTCTTAATGGTCGATTCAAAAGGATACAAGTTGACCACCAATAAATCTATGGCTTCGATACCATGTTGTTTCATCACTTCATCATCTGTGCCATTGCGGCCCAATAATGCCCCATGGACACGAGGATGTAAAGTTTTGATGCGCCCACCCATCATCTCTGGAAACTCGGTATATTCAGAAATTTCTGTGACCACTAAACCTGCCTGTTCAAGCATTTTAGCGGTGCCACCAGTGGATAAAATTTCAACGCCCAAACGGGATAAACCAGATGCCAACATTTCGATGTTGGTTTTATCAGAAACGCTGATTAAAACCCTTCTGATGGGTACACGATTTTGTGCCATGATTTTTTTTGTATGCTCGAGGAGGCGCCATTATAAAGGATTGTTGTTGGATCTTCATTCACTTTTAAAAAAACACAAAAGTGGAAACGATCACATCAAACAAACATTCAACTTTGCGCGCGCTGCTCTGACTCGGTTTCACCTCGCCAACCGGAACGGCTGATCAAACAGGCAAGCTGTTTTCCAACACAATTATTTTCAATTTGAATGGACGGATCTTCAATGTTAAACTGAATGAAGGCTTTAATTTTTATCTACAATTGATGTCGTTAATCCGATATTTTCAGCTTACGCATCTTGTTACGTAAAGTGGTGCGGGTAATACCAAGAATATCAGCAGTTTTCGACCGATTTCCATTGCACCATTTCAATACTTCAAGAATCATGCCTTTCTCAGTTTCTTCAATCACCAAGTCATACAACCGATCGGTTGAATGGCCATTCAAAGACTCCAAATAAATGCGTACAGATTCACGGGTGATGGCTTTTTGGTTGTGACTAGATGGACTCATGGCTGTACAAAACCTATTTCAAAAGCCACCGCATTTTCACCAGGACTGACGATTTCTAAATTGATTGGAATCAGGGTATTAGCTACGAAACCAGCTCTGAGCACATCCACAGGCACATACTCTTCTGCAATAAACCGACGCATGGCCACAATTTGACCATTCAAGTCAGATAATTTGATTTCTAAAGCTGGAAATTTTTGACTGCCCTCATTGGCATTGATCATGCTGGCAGAAATAATCAATGATTCATCTCGACCTGGATGAGGGCGGATGTTTCGCGACACCAGCGAAATGGCATTCAAGTCAACTTCGGCGGTCGCCTTGGCACAACTGAACCATTCACACCATCGCTCACTGATGGGATGCTCAGGTAACTTAACTTGGCCTGATGCAATGGCTGTTTGTGCTTGCCACAATAAAGTCAAAAGCATGGCAGCGGCCAAACCACTCCATAGCCAATTTGAAGTTTGGGGTTTTTGTTGCGCCCTTTTGTCAGCCACAAAAGGCACGTCAACCACTGACTCTTCAGCAACCACAAAATCCGGTAAATCAATGTCTTCAGTTGTATTATGAGACAAATCATGACCTGAACTTTCACTGTTTTCTGCAGTAGAATCAGCAACAGCTTCAGCAATGATGTTATCTAATTCAGCAGCTATGTCATCGGCATAGTCACTTTCAAGCTCTTCTTCAACGGCATCGGCAACTTGCATGCTATGAAAAGCTTGGGTTAACAGCGGCGGTGCGTTGTCAAAATCATGTAACAACAAATCTTCATCTTCATGTGGCTTATGCGCACTCAAAGTTTCCATGCCATCAAATACAGTACCACATAAATTACATCTGACATGTCCTCGGGCGTGAACCAAATGATCAACATCGACCACGAAAACTTCGCCACAACCTCTACATTGAGTATACAAATTTCTTCTCTGAATCTTGATTGAAACTAACAGACCATTCTTTACTGACAGACACGCACTGGAAGGATTGCTTCGCTGTTTCCCTTACAATTACATTTGAGTAAAATCAGTCGTTGAGTCATTTTTTTAATGACTTAAACCCTGATGGCCCCCACACGAACCCAATCTTGTTCAATTTCACACTCAATGTCAATAAATCGCGACGCATATTTTTCACAAATGATGTTTTTTTGAGTTTCAAGTATGCCACTGAGAACGATGAAACCACCTGGTTTAAGCATTTGATAAAAATCATCGCAGAATGCCAGCAAGGGCTCTGCTAATATATTAGCTAAAATACCGTCTTGGTTTTTGATGTTGTGCACACTTTCAGGAGAAACCACCTGAATTCCGCCGCCGACACCGTTTTTTTCAGCATTCTGCCGGGTCGCTTGAATCGCTTGCTCATCAATATCCACACAAATAACTTGTTTGGCACCTTGCAACAACGCCATCACTGCTAAAATTCCGGAACCACAACCAAAATCGACCAACTGCTTGCCTTTCACATCATGTTGATCTAACCACTTAAGACACAGCGCGGTGGTCTCGTGGGTACCTGTTCCAAAGGCCAAGCCAGGATCCAAAATTAAATTAACCGCGTCAGGATCAACCACTTCATAGCCATCAGGAATCACCCAGCTGTTGGCGCCAAAACGTATTGGCTTGAAGTGTTCCATCCAAACCCGTTCCCAAACTTGATCTTTGAGTTGAGTTTTAAGCTGTTGCAGCTCTGGGTGTGAACGCTGTAATGTCTGACTGGCCATTTGCATGGTCGTCTCATCATCAAACAAGGCAGTCAGCTTGATGTCATTCCACAGTGGCATTTCACCTGGCTTAGGCTCATAGATGGGTACATCTTTGGCATCCACATAAGTCACGCCAACAGCACCTGCCTCGCTGAGCATTGAATCAATAAACTCAACTTGTTTTTGTGCAACTTGCACAGTCAATTCATAAAATGGCATGTGATCAGTCGCTCCTGAGGTACGAGTTGCTATTTAGTTTCGTTCAAGCGTTTTTCTAAATAATGGATGTTTTTACCACCTGCCACAAAGCCTTGATCGTTCATGATTCTTTGTTGCAATGGGATGTTAGTTTTTATCCCTGAAACCACAGTTTCTGCCAGTGCCAAGCGCATTCGACGGATGGCGGTGGTGCGATCCTCACCGTGGGTGATGATTTTACCAATCATTGAGTCATAATTCGGTGGTACGCGATAACCATCATACATGTGCGAATCAACCCGCACGCCAGGGCCGCCTGGGGCATGAAAAATATCAATGGTGCCAGGCGATGGCATGAATGTGTTTGGGTCCTCAGCATTGATACGGCACTCTATGGCATGGCCTGTCACCTTAATATCAGATTGCTGAATTTTTAAATGCTCACCACTGGCAATTAACAACTGTTGCTTAATCAAATCAACGCCCGTAATCAATTCAGTCACAGGATGCTCAACTTGAATTCGGGTGTTCATTTCAATGAAATAAAAATGCCCACCATCATATAAAAACTCAAAGGTACCAGCGCCTTCATATCTGATTCGCTTGCATGCCGCTACACACACTTCACCAATGCTGGCACGCTCTTCTTCAGTCAACCCGGGTGCCGGTCCTTCTTCAACGACTTTTTGATGACGCCTTTGCATGGAGCAGTCTCGTTCAGCCAAATGAATCGCATGACCGTGCATATCGGACAACACTTGAATTTCAATGTGACGCGGGTTTTCAAGGAATTTTTCCATATAAACCGTACCATCACCAAAGGCTGCTTTGGCCTCTGTTTTGGTGGTCATGATGGCATTGTTTAATGCCGCTTCGGTGTGAACCACTCGCATACCGCGGCCACCGCCACCAGCAGCGGCCTTCACAATGATTGGATAGCCAATTTTTCTGGCTAAAGACAAATTCCGCTCTGGGTCATCATTCAAGGGGCCATCTGATCCAGGCACACAAGGCACCCCGGCAGCTTTCATGGCTTCAATGGCCGCCACTTTATCACCCATCAAACGAATGGTGTCAGCCCTGGGACCAATGAACTTGAAACCCGACTCTTCTATACTTTCAGCAAATTCTGCATTTTCTGCCAAAAAACCATAGCCAGGGTGAATCGCTTCAGCATCTGTGACTTCAGCAGCGGCAATGATTTTGGGTATATCTAAGTATGATTCAAGTGATGAAGGTGGACCAATACAAACAGATTCATCAGCCATACCGACATGTTTTTGATTGCGGTCTATGGTCGAATGTACGGCCACTGTTTTAATGTCCAAGGTCTGACAAGCCCTTAAGATTCTTAAGGCGATTTCACCTCTATTGGCAATAACGATTTTACTGAACATGGCAAATTTCTCTGTGCTGGCTAAGGGGGCTTAAATCACTCAATTTCAAACAAGGGCTCATCAAATTCAACCGGTTGACCATTTTCTACCAGAATGCGTTTAATTTTTCCTTTATGCTCAGATTCAATTTGATTGAACATTTTCATCGCTTCTACCATACATAAAGTATCACCAACGTTGACACTCTGACCCACTTTAACAAAAGCCTCAGAGTCTGGTGAAGGTGAAGCATAAAATGTTCCGACCATAGGGCTGCGTACCAACAAACCTGAAGGTTCTGCTGGTGCAGCTGGTTCTGTTGCTGTATTGTCAGCAACCGCAGGTGCGGCTGCTTGTACCACATGAGTTTGTGCTGGCGCGGGTTGAGCCACCTGCCCCATTCGCGATAACTTAACCGTCTCTTCACCTTCGGTGATTTCCATTTCGGTTAATGATGAATGTTCCAACAGTTCAATGAGTTTTTTTATTTTTCTGATGTCCATTGATTAATCCTGTAATGATGTTTTTTGAAATCATATTAATTATTCAGCCCAATACCGCAATGCCAACTGATAGCCCTGTGACCCCAAGCCAGTGATGGTGCCAACAGCCACATCAGATAACCAGGATTCCGCACGAAATGACTCCCGCGCGTGGATGTTGGATAAATGCACTTCGATAAAAGGTATTTGAGTCCCCAGCAAGGCATCGCGAATCGCCACACTGGTGTGGGTGAATGCTGCTGGGTTGATAACTATACCTGAAATTTGCTCGTTGAAACATGTGTGAATGTAGTCAACCAGTTCATGTTCTGCATTGGATTGAATAAACCGTAAAGACAGGTTCAATTCTGCTGCCAAAACCTGCAGCGAATTGTGGATGTCTTGAAGGGTTTCACTGCCATAGATTTCAGGCTCTCTGACCCCTAACAGGTTGAGATTTGGACCGTTGATGATGGCAATTTCACGCATATGAGAAATTCAAATTTCGCTTCTAAGTGCTGCGATTGTGCCCGAACCTGTTGCGAATGTCCAGAAAGTGGTTTAATTTAGTATTTTTTCAAACGTTCGTTTTAAGTCTGTCGCTGATTTATAACCAACGAAATTATGCACCACCATAGGCTCACCATCAGCTGTGAAGAATAAACTCGCTGGCGGCCCAACAATGCCAAAATGCTGCATCAAAGCGGCATCAATTTCATCGTTAGCTGTCACATCAGCTTTAAGTGTAGTCATTTGTTGACTCATGGAAACAATGTCAGCATCCATAAAAGTGGTCTTCTCCATGCGCTTACACTCAATGCACCAATCGGCATAAAAATCCAAGAACACAGGTTTGGAGCTGTTTTCAATTTGTTGAGTTAAATCAGCCAATGATTTGATCGGTGTGAAGTTGACTTTTTGTTCAACAACCGCATTTCCGCCGCCACCAGCAAACACACCTTTTAAAGGCCTCAAAGGGTCTGACTGGCCCGCCATGCCACCAATCAACTGAGCCACACCGATGACCAACAGTATCACTTTCAGTGCATCAAACAGCGACATCACCCAGCCAGATAAACCATTGTTTTTGGCGTTCTGATGCCACATCACTGCGGTGGCAATCAACAACAAGCCCCACATCATCAAAATGGTGTCTTCGGCCATAATTCGAGACATGAACCAAATCGCCATACCAATCAATAACACGCCAAAGAATGATTTAACCACGTTCATCCAACCACCCGAGCCGGGCATCCATTTGCCTGCAGATGTGCCGATAGCAATCAACGGGATACCCATACCCATCGACATCGCAAACAAAGCCAAACCACCGATGACTGGGCCGCCATCTGCTGACGATATATAAATAACTGCTGCGGCCAGAGGCGGCGCCACACATGGACCAACGATTAAAGCAGACAACAGACCCATGACTGCCACACCCAGCCACGAACCACTTTTTTGCTTATTCGAAATATTGGACAGTTTATTCTGCCAACTGGCAGGTAACTGCAAATCATAAAAGCCAAACATGGATAAGGCCAGCAGCACAAAAACAACACTGAAAGCGATGATGATCCAAGGGGTTTGGAACATCGCCTGTAAATTGGTGCCAGCCAGGCCTGCCAACACCCCAACCACCGTGTAGGTTAAAGCCATGGCTAAAACGTACACCACAGACAAAGTAAATGCTTTGGCTGTGGATGGATCTTTCTGACCCACTATCAGACCTGACAAAATGGGTATCATCGGAAACACGCATGGAGTCAGTGACAACAACAAACCAAAACCAAAGAACTTCAACACCGTCCACCAAACTGGGTCATCAGCAATGCTTTGGGTGATGATGCCCTGTTCCGAAAGCTGTTCAACCGCACTGTCATTGTTGCTTGATGCGTTATCAGATGCGGCCTCAATGACTGTGGTTGGTGGTAAATCAACAGAGACCAATTGTGCCGTAGGGGGATAACAAACCTTGCCGTCTTCACAACCCTGGAAAGCCGCTTCTATGTCTAAACTGCTGACAGCTGCTTTGGTGCGGCTGATGGGTATGATAATTTCCGCCACATCATAAAACACATCCACCAGTCCAAACTCTGGATCATCTTTGCGTTGAGCTTGAGGAAATTCAGGCTGACCCAGTTCAATGCCATCGGTAAAGGTGTTGAATTGGATTTGGTCTTTGTACAAATAGATGTTGGGCGCCATGGTGAATCGAGCCATCAACTGATTGGCATCCAGAGCTATGGTTTCAAACTGAAAAGCTTGGTCAACTGGCAACAACTGTTGGTCACTGCCAAAGAACCCACCACTTGGACTGATTCCAGTGTTCAATAAGCTTCCTGATACTGTTGATTCGGCTTGGACCTTTTGAGTGTTGTTAAGCAGCTCGGCACTGAGATCAAAGGTTTTGCGTTGTGGTGGGTAACAGATGAAATCTTCTACACAACCTTGGTATTTAACCCGCAGCTTCGGACTGGCTTTAAAATCAAGTACCGGCACCTGAATAGTGAGGCTGTTGTAATAAACTTCAACTGTACCGAAGGTGGGGTCATCCTTTTGTTTACCGGATGGAATCACCAAAGCTTGTTGATTGACGGTTAGGTTTTCACCACTGAAGCCAAAGGCATGTTTAAACAGATAAACGTTGTCTATCAGCTCAAAATCCACCTGAATGGTTTGATTGTCCAACACTTGGTATGAGACGACCATGGCCTCATCTGGATGTGGCGGATTGTCCATCGCAATCAAAGTGAATGGGAGCAGGCACAGCAAGCCATAAGCCGCCCAACGATTAATCTTGTGGTTTAATTTGTTCATTGATCCAATTCAAATATTCGATTGAGCCATTCACCAAGGGAACAGCAATTATTTCAGGAACTTGGTAACTGTGCAGCTTTTTAATGGTCTGCTCAATACAAGTAAATTGTGCTGCAGTGCTTTTCAGCAATAACAAACATTCTTCAGCCGTTTCAATCTGACCCTGCCAACGGTAAAAAGATTCAACTTGAGGCACTATTTGTGCACAGGCTATTATTTGGTCTTTCAACAAGGAATCAACCATGGTTTTTGCTTGTTGTGCTGATTCACAACTAACAAAGACCTGAATAAATGAGTCATTCATACAAAATACTGAGCCAGGTACATAACAATCTTCAATTCTAACAGATTATTGGTGTATATCTGATGCAGTGTTTTACCTCAGGAGGGTGAATTAATAAGTACAGACTTCCAAGCTTTGCTTGGTTTCAGACACCAAACCAGGTCCAGGTTTACCTAAATAAAAGCCTTGCAGGTAATTAACGCCCAATTCAACCGCCAAAGCGGTCAAACTGGCATCGGCACAATATTCAGCAACCACTTCCATGCCTTTCTTCTGTGCCAATTTTACAATGCCCTTGGCCAAGTTTTGCATTTCTAAATTGTGCGTGACATTTTCCATGATGCTGCGATCAATTTTTACAAAATCAATGGGTAAATTAATCAGTCTTTCAATGTTTGAATATCCTTTGCCGAGATCGTCCATACCGACTTGACAACCCAGTGCATGTAATTTATTGATGAATTCAACGATTGATTCAGAGTCCATAATGGCCTCGTTCTCCAACAATTCAAACTGTAACAGATGTCCCACTTCAGACTCTTTAATTTTTTTATACAAATAACTACATGTTCGGTGATTGTTGATATCAGAAATACTGATGTTCATGCTAACCGTCACTTGGTTTTCTTTGGCAAAATGAATGGTATGCTTGATCATGATTTGCGTGATTAAGTAATACAAGTTGGCCCGATGCGCCAACGGCATAAAGTCATTTGGCATTAAAATCACTTCACCATCTTCACCCACCAGCCTCGACAAACACTCATATTTTTGAATCGACTTATCCACGGCTGAAAATATCGGTTGAAAGTAACCAATCAACCGCCTTTGTTGGATGCCTTGAAATAAAACCTGTGTCATGGCCAAATCTTTTTTGTAAATATCAGGCAATGTACTGTGTTGTTGATCAATCAAGTAAAACTCTAATTTCTTCGACTCTGCTTCCTGCAAAGCCATATTTGCCAACATGAAAGCGTCCTTGTTTTGTCTTACACCACCGACTGTAATGTTCAGCACAATGAACTCACCATCACCGACTTGATATTGCGTTGACATGATTTTTTTTACAATGGCTTTGGTGACGGTGGCTATGGTTTCATAGTTGGTATCTTGGTCTTCTAAAACCGCAAAAACTGCTTGCTGGATGTAGTAGCGTGAGGGTTTTTTTAACAACGGATGATCAAAGCTGGTCAACACAGCGGCCACTTGTCTGATCACATCATCGGTGACAGCAGGACCGTATGAATTGAGTATGCTGTTGTAGTTGTTGAATTTAAAAAAAGCCAGGTTGGTATGAAGTGATTGATTTAAATCTTTAAGCAGTTTATGTTGATTGGGCAAGCCTGTTAAGTAATCAAAATCAGCTTGTCTGATGATACCAAGCCAGCGCTTTCTGCGGATTTGATAAACCACCACATGAATGAGGTAAATCAACATGGCTAAACTGAAAATCAGCAATGCATTCCACAACAACACTTGGGTGATGGCTGTTTGATTGGTTTGATGATTTAGAAAAAAATGCAAGATACCGTCGGTCGATATAAACGTTGTTGTAATGAAAACAACAAAGCCCATACCCATATAAATGTATTTTTTCCCCACCAAAAGATTGTCCTTACTTGAACTGAAAACTACCCAACACTCAAATATAATAACACTTAAAACGCATCTGTGCGTGAAAACTTAAGCTTTTGAGTTTGGGCCATGAAACTATTTACTATAGTTTACAAATGCAATCGGTTCCTTGAACAGCACGCGACAACTGACAATTGATGTCACACCGTGGCGGGTCTGCTAAAATAGGTTTTTTTTCAATGAGTCGTTGGCATGGCCAAATTGTACTTTTACTACTCTGCAATGAATGCAGGTAAAACCATGCACCTTTTGCAGTCCAGTCATAACTACCGTGAACGCGGCATGCAGACTTTGATTTTGTCATCTTCTCTGGATGTTCGCTTTGGTCAGGGTGTGGTCAAGTCCAGAATAGGCATCCAAGCAGAGTCCATCGTCTTCAATCAATCAGAAAATATTTTTGATTTGGTTGAAAAACAACCCGCAGTTGACTGCGTGTTGGTTGACGAAGTACAGTTCTTGAGCAAAGCACAGGTGTATCAACTCACAGACATTGTGGACAAAATGAACATACCGGTGCTGGCTTACGGTTTGCGTACCGACTTTCAGGGCGAGTTATTCGAAGGCAGCCAATACCTGCTGGCTTGGGCGGATGAATTGCGCGAGTTAAAAACCATCTGCCATACAGGCAAAAAAGCCACCATGGTGGTGCGCATAGATGACCAAGGCAAGGCCATCAAATCCGGCGCCCAAATACAAATTGGTGGCAATGAACGTTATGTTTCAGTTTCAAGGGCTGAATACAAACGCATATTTCATGATGAAGGCAGCATCAAGCCCTCACAAATATCCTTGCCTTTAGACGACATGTAAACGGAGCAACCTGAATCATGGACATTATTTTTTGCGGCACACCAGACTTTTCAGTACCCCCACTGACCGATTTGGTCGCCGCGGGGCACAACATCAAAGCAGTATTCACCCAACCAGATCGGCGCAAAGGCCGTGGCCAACAAATGCAAAAAACTGCAGTAAAAATTGAAGCAGAAAAGCATGGCATTGCTGTTCATCAACCCACCAGTCTAAAAAACAATGCAGTGGTTGATTTGATCAAAGACTTAGAAGCAGACTTGATGGTGGTGGTGGCCTATGGCTTAATCATCCCCCAAAACATTTTAGACCTACCCAAACACGGTTGTTGGAACATTCATGCCTCATTGTTACCTCGCTGGCGAGGAGCAGCACCTATTCACCGTGCCATATTAGCCGGTGACCAACAAACAGGTATTGCCATCATGCAAATGGAGGCCGGCTTGGATACGGGTCCAGTTTTTGCCATGTACCCAACAGACATCAGAGCTGATGACACCGGTCAAAGCTTACACGATCGGCTGAGTTTGATGGGTGGTGAAGCCATTGTCAGCTGTGTCAGTCAACTCGATGCAGGTACGATAGCAGCTGCTGAACCTCAAAACGATGAGTTGGCCATATATGCCAGTAAACTGCAAAAATCTGAATCTGTGATCGATTGGTCACAATCAGCCCAGCAAATTGAACGCCAAATCAGGGCCTTCAATCCTTGGCCTGGTAGCCAAACTGAGATCAATGGCGATGCGCTCAAAGTTTGGGCGGCTAAAGTAATAGAAACTGACCCGACCACTGCCTCCGCTTACCAAGTGGGAGCAGTGGTTTGTGCCGACAAATCGAGCTTGGTTATTCAATGCGGCGCTGACCAATTAAGCCTATCAGAAGTCCAAAAAGCAGGTAAAAAACGATTGCCAATTGATGCTTTTATGGCAGCCAAAACAACTTGGTTCACCGAATGAACGCTGAGGTGGCCAAAACGCCAGAACAGGCTTCCCCTAACACCAGGGTGCTGGCCACGCATGTCATGTATCAAGTGGTGGTTAAGGGCCAACATCTGAAACAAGCCATGCACCACATCATAGGCCATAACAGCTTGAACCAAGATATCACGGCACAAGACAAAGCTTGGGTGCAAAACATTTGTTACCAAAGCCTGCGCCACCACCAAAACCTATCTGCCAGGTGGCAGAAGTTCACCGACAAGCCACTCAAAGACAAATTGATTGCTGAGTTGTTGACCCTGAGCATGGCACAAAAACAACACCTGGACACACCTGACCATGCGATTGTCAACGAAGCTGTTAAAACCGCCAAAAAACTCAAAAAACAATGGGCCACAGGTTTGGTCAATAAGGTTTTAAAGCTGGCGCTAAAAGACGCATCATTCTGCCCTGCCAACGAAATTGAAGTTTACAATCACCCACAATGGTGGATTGATTTATTGAAAAAAGACTGGCCTCAACACTGGCAACAAATACTCACTGCCAATAACCAGAAACCACCTCTGTGGGTCAGAACGAAAGAAGCTGGATTGCAGCTATCTGGTCAGCAGCACCCAAAACTTGAACACGCTTGGCGTTTGTTTGACACCCACGCATCTTCAAGTTCAGAACTACAGCAAGGACAGTTTTCAGTCCAAGATGCAGCAGCCCAATACGCGGCCTATATTCTTAACCCACAAGCTGGAGAAAAAATACTTGATGCTTGTGCCGCACCTGGCGGTAAAAGCTGTCATCTGTTGGAGATACAACCGCAAATTAAATTAGACATATTGGAAAAAGAATCACACCGGCTTGAGCTGGTTAAAGACAACCTCAAGCGATTGAACTTAAAGGCCAATAGACTGATTGAAGGCGATGCAACCCAACCAAAAACATGGTTTCAGGGCGACAAATATGACAAAATATTATTGGACGTGCCTTGCAGCGCAGCCGGCGTGGTGCGCCGCAACCCTGACATTAAATTATTGAGAAAACCAGAACACATCAAGCAATTGACTTCTTTACAACAGCAAATTCTTCAGCAAATGGCTGACCTGATTAAAGTAGGTGGCCAAATCTTGTACGCCACTTGTTCAATTTTTCGTTCTGAAAATGAGCGTCAAATTAAAAAATTTCTACAACAAAACTCCAATTTTAAAACCATTAAAACAAACATCAAGTTGGCTGAAACATGCTTACATGGCCAACAAATCATCACCGGTAGCGGGGAAATGGATGGCTTCTACTATTGTCTGCTGGAAAAAACTGCATGAATAAAACACTGATTTTGCTTGTTATGCTGAGCTGCTTTTCAAGCCAGTTGCATGCTGTGGAGTTGCTTGATTTGAAACAACAAGTTGACAATCAAAACTTGTTGATTACGCCACAATTTGATCTTCAGGTTTCTCAACAAGTCATCGAAGCCATTGATAATGGCATTGTTATTACATTTGTTTATCAGGCCAAGTTGTTTAAAACCGTTGACTGGTGGTTTGATGCCCTAGTTGAGAGTAAAATTCAAACTTTCGAAGTGCGCTATTTTTCACTGGGTAGTCAGTATCAGCTGCATCACATCAGCAGTAAAAACAAACTCAGCTTCATCACTTTAAAGCAATTGCTGCAGTATTTAGGACAACAGACCACATTCAAATTCAACGCCAACCAAGCAGCCGATTACCTAGAAACTCGTATTTTCCTCGACAAACAAGCGCTGCCCTCAATCATGCAGCTGCCAAATGTTTTTGATGCAGACTGGAACATCAACTCAGACTGGCAAGCTGTGCCCTTATCTGCCAACCGCGACAACGCCAAACAACCATGAAAGTGAAAGCCTTGTTGTTCAATAAAAATTTGCCTATTTTCTTGTTGGTATTCACTTTGTTGGCTGCGTTGTATTTAGTTGGTTTAGGTGTTCAAAGTGCTGAACAATTTAACCGCATCTATATCTGGTTATTTGCTGCTTCAGTGTTGGCGGTGGTGATTCTGATTTTAATCATCATACAAAGAATTGTTTGGCTGATGATTAAGCGCAAGAATAAGGAGCCAGGCATTCAATTAACCACTCGAATGGTGCTGATGTTCACTGGCTTGTCTTTACCACCAGTGATTGTGTTGTATCTGTTTGCCACCATGCTGGTGAATCAATATGTAGACTCTTGGTTTGATGCGCCCACAGATGAAGCTTTGAATGACGCCATCAAACTGGGCAATATTTTTCTAGATACCCAGACCTTAACCCATTTAAACACAGGCAAAGACATCGCCGCTGAACTGGCTGAAATTGATCCTTTGAATCAAAGTATTTATTTGGATCGTCTGTTAGATGAATCTAAAGCCACATCATTAGGCATATACAGTTCAGATGGTCGCCTGATAACCACCTCATCGCTGGATCCACTGACCTTTGTACCTCCCAACTTGCCTCAAAACACCATCAACGAGGTCAGCAACAATCGCAACTACGCAAGGGTTGAACCCTTGGGCAGTGATGGCTTACAAGTTAGGGTGGCTGTACCCATAGTCACCAACCGCTCAATCAGCCTGGGGCAGAGACGCATCTTGCAAGGCTTGTTTTTAATCCCTGAAGAATATAAAAACCTAGCCATCAACATTGAAACTCAGTTCCATGAGTACAACAAACAGAACTTTCAACGCCAACAGTTAAAAAGCACCTTTGTCATTATCTTGTCCATTGTGCTGTTGATCAGCGTGTTACTGGCCATGCTGCGAGCCTTTTCGTCGGCTCGGCGTTTGGTTGAACCGATCAAAATGCTTTCAGAGGCCACTGCCGCCATAACCAAAGGTAACTTCAGCAAAGTTATTCCCGTAGATTCCAGCGACGAATTGGGTCTTTTGGTGCAGTCTTTTAATTCCATGTCCACTCAAATTGCCACCTCCAGTGCGCTGGCTCACCGCGCCCAAAGTGATGCTGAAAGCCAACGCGCCTATTTAGAAAGTGTGATGTCGCATTTAACCAGCGGTGTGATCAGTATCGACAATGATTTCAGGATTCTGTTAAGCAATGAGGCGACGCAAAAAATATTGCATCTGGGTAATCGCAGTGTCATCAATCAGAACATCGACTATCTGGCAATGAAAAACCCAACTTTGGTGCCGTTGATTGATTTGATTAAACAAAAAGTTTCAGACAAAACCAATTACTGGCAACAAGAAGTGCTGATAGCCGAAGACTCTCTGCGCCGCATTCTGTTGGTGCGTGGCAGTCAAATCAGTGAAGCAGAAATGGAAGGTGGAGGCCATGTGATAGTTTTTGATGACCAAACCATCATCAATCAAGCACAAAGAGATGCGGCTTGGAGTGAAGTGGCAAGACGCCTGGCCCATGAAGTGAAAAACCCACTGACACCAATCCAATTATCTGCCGAACGCATGCACATGCGTTTCAAAGGCAAACTCTCAAAAGAAGAGGATGAAATTCTTGATCGAGCCACCCAAACCATAGTGGCACAAGTGGAAAATTTAAAAACCTTGGTGAATGCATTCTCCGACTATGCCAAACCGCCAGAACTGAAAAAAGAACTGGGGGGCTTGAACAAATTGGTCAACGAAATGGTTGATTTATACAGCTTATCTCACCCGGGCATTCTGTTTGAAGTTAACCTCATCGAACCAGAACCGCGTTTACTGCTCGACCGGGGCCGCATCACCCAATTACTGACCAATTTGATTAAGAACGCCCAAGAGAGTGTTGAGCAGGGCGATATCCACATCACCATCACCACCGAAATAACCCAGCATCAGCTGGTACTCAGTATCAAAGACAATGGCAAGGGTTTCAAAGGTGATATCATTGACCATGTTTTCGAACCTTATGAAACCACCAAACCCGGCGGTTCTGGACTGGGACTGGCGATTGTGAAGAAAATTGTTGAGGAACACGGTGGCAACATTGTCGCGAAAAACCATGAAACGGGTGCAATCATCAGCGTTCACTTACCTATTGCTTAGTTAAGTATTAACACAGGCCAACAAAAATATGAAAAATCAATTAATTAAAATGCAATCATTACCACCTTTGAGTTTCGATTCAAGGGTCAAACACCTGAAACAACTGGCAGATGTTATCAAACAACACCAGACGGAAATCATCGCTGCCATCAATCAAGATTTCTCTCACCGCTGTGAAGAAGAAACCTTGTTGGCAGAAATTATGGTGTGCTTGGATGAAATTAAACACACCCTTAAACACCTCAAACAATGGGTCAGACCTAAAACCTGGCATTCAGACTGGAAGTTCTACCCATCAAAGTGTCAAGTCGCACCGCAAGCCAAAGGTGTGGTTGGCATCATGGCACCATGGAACTACCCCTTTAATTTAGTCATTGAACCACTGGTGGCTGCCATTGCAGCTGGTAACAGGGTGATGGTTAAACCATCTGAAATCACCAGCAACACTGCTGCGCTGGTTGAACGACTGTTGGCCAAGGTTTTTACCGCAGATGAGGTTTATGTGGTATTAGGTGACGTCGAAGTTGCGAATGAGTTCAGTGGCTTACCACTGGACCATATTTTGTTCACTGGTTCCACCCAAGTGGGCAAGATTATCATGCGCAATGCCAGCCAACACTTAACCCCTTTAACTCTAGAATTAGGCGGCAAATCACCCGTGTTGATTGGTCAAGATTATCCACTGAAAAAAGCCGCCATGAGCATTGTCAAAGGCAAATGGTTCAATGCCGGCCAAACCTGTTTGGCGCCAGATTATATCTTGGTAGAAAACAGTCGCATGGATGAATTGTTGAATTGTTTGAAAACTGAAATAGCACAGGCCTACCCCGACCCAAATAGCAATCCGGACTACAGTTGCATTGTCAACCCCCATCACCACCAGCGATTAACTGAATTACTGGCTGGCATACCTGAAAACAACATCCATACCGTTGGGCCAATCAATGAGGGTCAAAAAATGTCCCCTACCTTGGTCATCAACCCACCCTTGTCACACCCAATCATGCAAACAGAAATTTTTGGTCCCCTGTTACCCATCATCAGTTGTGATGACCTGGCCGGCGCCATCGAGTTTATCAACCAAAGAGATAAGCCTCTGACCCTGTACTTGTTCAGCAATGACCGAAAGTCCATTCAAATGGTGCGCCAACAAACCCAGTCGGGTTCTTTGGCGATTAATGAGACCTTGGTCCATTTTGCCCAACAAAACCTGCCATTCGGTGGTATCGGTAAGAGCGGCATGGGCAGTTACCATGGTTACCAGGGGTTTGTCGCCATGAGCCACATGAAGTCAATCTATTACCAATCCAAATTGAACCTAAATGACATGGTCAGGGCGCCTTTCACAACAATCAAGAAATCTTTCATTAAGTTGATTAACCGATAAACAAACATGATTCACAGTTGCTTGTTAATTAATGTTCAATTAGGTTAGAATAATGATGAATATAAGAATGATAAAAATAATAATAAAGTTGGAAATGGAATGAAGGTATTTATATTAGAAGATGACGTGGACCAAGCACAATTGGTTTCACACTGGCTGAATGAGAAAGGTCACAGCTGTCAATGCTTTGTCAATGGTCGAGACTTCATCGAAAAACTACCCTTTGAACAACCAGACTTACTCATTCTGGACTGGAACTTACCAGTCATCAGTGGTTTGGAAGTTCTGAACTGGGTGAGATCCAGTAAACACAAAGATTTACCAGTGATTTTTGTTACCACCAGAAACCATGAAGATGACTTGGTCAAAGCCTTGGACCAAGGCGCAGATGACTATTTAGTCAAGCCAATTAAACAGTCAGAGTTGATTGCCCGCTCTCAAGCCTTGCACCGAAGGCACAGCAGTTCCCAAGATAACTTGGTTTCAATCGAGCCATTCACCTTTAATGACAAAGAAAACATCATCACCTTTAACAACAATGCAGTGAAGTTAACTGCCAAAGAATACCAATTAGCCAATTACTTTTTCAACAACCAAGACCGTCTGATATCAAGAGACTATTTGTTAGAAACCATTTGGACTAAAAGGTCATCCATCACCACCAGAACTGTAGACACACACATCAGCAGATTGCGCAAGAAACTGGATTTGGATGGCAGCACTGGTTGGAAATTAGTTTCTGTTTATCATAAGGGCTATCGCTTGATTAAAGTATAATTTTAAGAACCTGTTTGGAGTATTAAATTAATGGCAGAAAAGAACAATGACTCAGTTGATCAAATAAGAGACATTTTATTTGGTGAACAAACCAAAAACATCGAAAAGAAATTTGCTCAACTTGAAGCCGACATCAACAGTCAGTTCAGTGGCATTAAAAATCAATTAGATGCTTTGAACAAACAACTCAGTGGTAATTTGAAAAAGATGGAATCTCAAACCAGTCAAAACCTCAATCAGCTGCAAGCCGATCAAAGCGATCAAATGCAGGCCATTGAAGACAGCTTAAGCAACAAAATAATTGAAACTGAAGCCAGTATCCTCAGCGAATTACAAGAACGATCCAATGATTTAGACCAAAGACTCACGCACCGCAACGAACTGTCTGAGTTGTTGAGAAAAATGGCCGATCAGATTTCTGAGTAATTAAACCATGAGCGATGACCGCGAAAAACTCAAGGCACTGTTGCTGAGTGAGGAAATGGCTCAAATTGAAGCTTTACAAAAGCTACTTAATGACAAGCAACAGTTCAGTGAAAAAATCAGCGAAGTGTTGGATTCGGCCACTGACTTGGCCATCACCAAAAACCCAACATTCCAGAAAAAATTCGCAAAAATAGACTCAAAAACCTACGTCCGAGCCATCAAGGCCAACAAGCAAACTTTTATAGATGCCCTGTTACCCATCATTGGTCCAATGATCAGACAGTCAGTCACATCAGCGATTCGTCGATTTGTGGCCGATGTCAACCGGGCAGTAGAGCTGGGTGTATCTGCCAAAGCCATAAAATGGCGTTGGACGGCGTTTCGCACCGGTGTTCCATTTACCGAAATTGTCTTCAATAATACCATTGAATACCAAGTTCAACAGGTGTTCTTGATTGATAATCACACCGGTTTATTGATTGAATACGCTGGTCATGAACATGCATTGATGCAGGATAAAGATGCCATGTCAGCCATGCTGACAGCCATTCAAGATTTTGTTAAAGACTCAGTCAGCAATGCGGGCGAAGGATTGACTGCAGCAGAGCTCGGAGACAACTTGGTGTGGTTGGTGCAAGGCAATCAGGCTAACATGGCAGTGGTCATCAAGGGTGCACCAACCCAAAGGTTACATGACACCATAGTGACAGCCACAGAAAATATTCACATAGAATTCCACCATGAACTGGAAGACCCGACACTGTGGAACAGCAGCCCTGAGTTGAAAGTTGAATTAGAAAAACTGTTGTTAACCAAGAGCCAATCAGATGACCAAGAAGAAAACAAAAGTCTGAACTTTTGGCCTTGGCTATTGATCCTCACTGGCTTGTTCTGTTGGTGGGCTTGGTCACATTACCAACATCAACAACTGCGACAACAAATCACCACTGAATTGAATCAAACACCCGGTTTTGTGCTGTCTGACTTAAACTACAAGGATGGGCGATTCATCGCCACTGGTTTACAAGATCCGCTGACAGATTTTAAACAATTGGATGACCGTGTTTCAATCGAAAGTATGCCATTCATCTCCCTACATGACGACATCATCAGTCGACGCATATCTGCGTTACTGAACGACTCGAATCTATTGGCAACTGTTAAGAATCAATCCGTTACGCTCACTGGTGTCACCAATAAATCCTCTGAATTACAACAAAAGATAGACTTTTTAACACTGTTACCTGGGGTTAAACAAGTCACCGACCTATCAACCCAAGAAATCACTGAAACCTGGCAAACTTATATCCAGAAAAACCCACCACCAAAAGGCGTTCAAGTCGAAGAAAAAGATCAAGTCATTCACCTCACAGGTGCCACAACTGAAACCAGATTAAAGGATTTTATTAACGCCATTCAAAAGTTTGCTGTGGTTGACAGTTCGGCTGTTGAAATTTATTCATTTAATCAATTAGTAGAATTCATTAACAACAATCCATTGACCATGAGCAACCCAAATGTTCTCAATCTGCAACAACAACAACATTTGGATATGATCTACCTGTCATATACACGGCTTTTGAATATACACAACAGCCACCTATTAAAGTTATCATCCCGCAGTGACTGCCAAGGATCGGTTATCGAAAGCAACCAATATAACCAATCAAGACTTTCGATGGCAGTCAATTATTTAACTGAAAAAGGACTCAGTGAACAATCCATCATGACTGAAACAATCGAATGCACAGCGACTTCTTCTGAAATCAATTCAGCAAAAATTGGTATTTGGTTTGAGGTGCTGCCATGATTTCAAAAAAAATCTGCCTGGTTGGTCGTTTTGCAGTGGGAAAAACTTCTTTGGTCGACCGCTATGTAAAAAATCACTTTTCTGAAAAATACCAAACCACAGTTGGGGTAGCGATATCCACCAAAATCATGGATGAGCGCACGAAATTTGTGATTTGGGACATTGCTGGTTTTGAGCAGGAAAATCATTACAAGCCGTATTTACGAGGTGCTCATGGCATTATTTTTGTGGTCGATGCCACTGAACCAGAATCTCTACATACACTGAACCAGATTTTGCAGGACGCCCCTGAACTCAAAGGCATACCTTCGGTATGTTTCATCAACAAAGCAGATTTAGTTGATGACATTATTTGGCAAGATGACTTCACCAACAGCATAACGGCATTGACCAATCAGCACTTCTGGACCAGCGCCAAAACAGGTGAAAATGTCGAGGCAGGCTTTGTTGCGCTTTCACAGCACCTACTGTGACGATTCCGGCCAATATACTCAACCAGGTCTATCATCATTACAGGGCTGAAGACTGGTGTATCATCCACCTCAACAGCCAGAACCAAATAGTTTATGCCAATGACAATGCCACCCAAGTTTTTCATTTAACAGTACTTCGAACAGACATTAAAGCTGCTCTGCCATTGCTAGCAACAGAAACTTTAGAAGATGATTTCTTTATCCCTTTTTATAACCACGGCAAAAAAATATATGATGTTCATTTCCTGACTGATGGCAGCCAAAAGTTCATTATCATGGTGCCAATTGATGCCTTACATCAACAACTCCAATACAAACAACAAATTGCCCATGAACAAGTCATAGAAAAAATTCGTTTGCAGTATTTGTTTTCAACTTTAGAAACTGCTCACACAGAATTAAACCAGGCCAATTCGGCCAAATCATTTTATATCTCAGCTTTATCACATGAGATTGGCAACCCAATCACTGCCATCAAAGGTTATATCCAGTTGCTTGAAGAAGGCGCCATAGATGCCTCAACCGCGACCCAAATCATCGGCAAAAATGCAGACAAAATACAACACATCATCAGTCAAACACTGGACTATGACCAACAGCATAACAACATCAATAACATCAAATTCAAACCCGCTGAATTGGTTGATGATATTTTCAATGATTTCAAAATTCAAGCTCAAAACAAGTCCTTGTTTTTAGACAATCAAGTGGCAACTGACATCACTGTTTCAAGCAACACAACCAAATGGAACCAAGTCTTTACCAATTTAATCAGCAACGCCATCAAGTACACAGATTCAGGTGGCATAACCATCTGCTCGGTGGTTGATAATGGCATGTTACATTTGGATGTTATTGACACAGGATGCGGCATGAGCAAAACATTCCAAACAAATTTATTTACTGCTTGGAAGCGCGAACAAAAAAGCCAAGCCAATGGTAACGGTATTGGTTTAGTGATATCAAAAATGTTGGCCGAACAAGTGGGTGCTGACTTGGCATTACAATCTAGCGACTCTCATGGCAGCTGTTTCAGGTTTTCTCTCAACTACCATGAACACCTAAATACACATCGTATATTGTTAGTTGATGATGACCCAGACTGCTTGAATTTGTTTAATTATTACCTGACCCAAGCAGGACACCAAGTTATGACCGCCAACTCAATCCAAAGCCTCAAACAACAACTTACAAAGTATGAATTTGATACTTTAATCACTGACCTGAACCTGAGCGATGGTCAAGTACACCATATATACTCAGAAATCCGTGCCAAGCTGAACAAAATCATCCTCATAACTGCTAATCCCACCGCAGCCATGCGCGAGCAGCTTGCTCGGATTGGATTTGATTTGGTGTTATCTAAACCGCTGAACCAAGAAAAATTAGTGAACAGCGTCTCAGATTAAACAATCCACGTTGCAATCATTGCATCAACTTTTGATATCACTTGTGGCACATGAAAAATGCCATATAATTATGCTAATATAACTTATTAAGCAATTGGAGGAGAGGTAATGGACGATTACATTTTTTATATAATTCTCGGTGTTTTTGGCATCATTTTCCTGAAAAGTGTGTTTGTGGTGGTACCACAAGGCTTTGAATATACCGTTGAGCGATTTGGCGAGTTTAAAAGGGTTTTTGCACCAGGTTTGGGGCTGAAAGTTCCTTTCGTTGAAAGCATTGGACGAAAAATCAACATGATGGAACAAGTGGCCAATGTACCCTCACAAGAAGTCATCACCAAAGACAACGCAGTGGTAACCGTGGATGGTGTGGTTTTCTATCAAATTTTAGATTGCGTCAAAGCAGCTTATGAAGTGAACCGTTTGGAATATGCGATTTTAAACCTCACAATGACCAACATCAGAACCGTTTTGGGTGCCATGGATCTGGACGAATCCCTGTCTAAACGTGATGAAATTAATCACCGCCTGTTGGCTGTTGTCGATGAAGCCACTTCACCGTGGGGTGTTAAAGTCACAAGAATTGAAATCAAAGACATCAAGCCACCTGCAGACCTGGTCGCTTCAATGGCTCGCCAAATGAAAGCCGAGCGTGAAAAGCGGGCACAAATTTTAGAAGCCGAAGGATCACGTCAATCTGACATTTTACAGGCTGAAGGTAAAAAACAAGCGGCTATATTAGAGGCCGAAGGTTTGAAAGAAGCGGCATTCCGTGAAGCCGAAGCGCGAGAACGTGCAGCTGAGGCAGAAGCCAAAGCCACTCAAGTGGTTTCAGCAGCCATTGCTGCAGGCGATGTCAATGCAATCAATTACTTTGTGGCTCAGAAGTATTTGGAACAATTTGGCAAATTTGCCAACTCACCAAATCAAAAAACCATGATTCTGCCGATGGAAGCCACTGGCATATTGGGTTCTTTAGCAGGCATCACTGAATTAGCCAAAGATTTGACTGAGAAGAAAGTCTCATGATTATGAGCCTATTACTTACCTTGACGCCATGGCACTGGCTGACTGCAGCGGTGTTGTTGTTGGTTATTGAAATGCTGGTCGGCTCATATTACCTGTTGTGGGTCAGTTTTGCAGCCTTCTTGGTGGCCATCATCCAATGGATGTTTGGCATCAACTGGGGAGCCCAAATGGTGCTGTTTACAGTTGTGGCGATATTATCTGTGTTTGCTTGGTATGTCTATGACAAGCGCAGGGATAAAACCAAAACACGACCTAATTTAAATAAACGCGGCCATCAGTACATTGGTCGCACTTTTCAACTCAGCGATGCCATCATCAATGGTGTTGGCAAAATTAAGGTTGATGATTCAACCTGGAAAGTACAGGGCGAAGATGCCCCAATAGATACCGCTGTCAGAGTCAAGGACATTGACGGTACAGAATTAATTGTAGAAATACTTGGAGAGAATAAATCATGAAAAAGTTCATGCTAATTGCAACATCAGTGGCCTTCTTGGCTGCTTGTAGCGAAGATAAAACGGAACAACAAACTGTCGAAGTTGTGAGCCCCACCAATCAACAACAGATACTGACATATATCCCAGCAGACACACCCATGTTGTTCACCTCAGGTTTAACGCCAGACCAATATCCAGACCGTTACCTAGAGGTGATGGAATCACAAATGGAAGGCGCAGTTAAATACCTCGACATTGTTATGGAGCAAGCTTTTAAAGAGTTTGAAAACAAAGCCACTGAAGAAGTGTTGGATGAAAATGGCGAAGTGGTGGCTGTTGAAGAAACTGGAGAGGCAAAAATGAAACTAAAAGTCAGCGAATTTGTTGACCGCTGGTTCATGCAAGACAACTTTGCTAAAGTGGGTATGAAAGTTGGCGAAACACAATTAGCCGGTTACATGGTCGACTTGTTTCCAGTTTTGCGTTTTAAACTCAGTGATGGACATCAAGTCCCAGCAATGTTAGACGACCTGGAGCAGCAATTTGAATTGCAGTTCACACAATCTGAAATTGACGGCAACCAAGTCAGGGAATTGATAGCCAAAGAATTGACTTTTATCATCAGTATTCAAGATGAATTTTTAGTCATCAGTGCCTCACCAACAGTTATTAAAGACCAAATGATTGGTCAACTGATTGGCAGCACCAAACCAGTCAGTTCATTGGCTGATGACCCAAGTTTAATGCAACAGGTCAAGCAAAAACATGGCTACGTATTGAACGACATGCTGGTATTGAACCTTCAACAAATTGCTGATTACTTTATCAACCCAGCGAAACATAACTCCGCATTGGTTAATTTCATGCAAATTGAAGACAACATGCTGTCACCAGTATGTAAAACTGAAATCACTGCCATCATTGCCAAAGCACCTCGCTTAGTGGCAGGCAGCAAGCAGTTAACCAATGACACCATCAACGGGTCTTTTGTGTGGGAAATTGATGGCGCCATAGCCGCAGATTTAGCGACTTTAGCCGGTCGCATCCCCCCCGGAAACCCAGATGCTGCGATGTCAATGGGCATGAGTTTTGATTTACTTAACGCCAAAAACTTGGCAGTCAAATATGTCGATCAAATTGTTAACCAACCTTATGCCTGTGAACACTTGGCGGCATTGAATCAACAAGCCACTGAATTACAAGCCAAATTGTCACAGCCGATCCCTCCTTTTGTAGGTAACTTCAAAGGTTTCAGCTTTTCTTTGGATGAACTGAAATTGAATATGGAAGCTGCACAAGCAGAAAACCCTAACCCTAAAGACATGATTGAAAGTTTGAAAACCCAGGTTTTTCTGGCAGTTGATGAAACCCAGGCTTTGCTTGGCATGGCTCAAATGATGGTGCCTCAGCTGCAAGGCATGGAAATCAAAACTGATGGTTCATTGATCACCCTGGCAGATAAAGTGCCGATGATCAGCGGCAAAGACATTCCAATTGATATCGCCAACCTGTATGCAGCCATATCAGAGGACACCATTGGACTTTCAATGGGTCATGAAGGCGGTGGTTCATTGAGTGAAAAAGTCAGCCAACCAGGCACAGCCGCGTTGATGACTTTTTCAGCCAGTGCTGATGGTTATAAAAGCCTGATGGAGCAAATATTCTCTATGGCTGAAATGCCCAACATGCCAGAGGAAATCAAAAAAGAAATGAACATGCAGAAAGAATTGGCTTTGGGCATGCTGTATTGGAAAACTCAAAACATGCGCATGGGCTTCACAGAGCAAGGCTTCAGTACCGATGTAGACATCACATACTGAACCACCGCACTTGAATCCAAACCAAGAAAAACGCCCCTGTTCAGCCGGGGCGTTTTTTTTGACTGGCAGAAAACTTAAAACCACCGCTATAATAAACTGACTTATGAACATCAGACCTTTTCTACAACACGCTCCCGTCATTGACAGCAGCGCTTATATCGACTCAACAGCTGTCATCATTGGCCAGGTTAACATTGCTGCTGATGCTTCTGTTTGGCCCCTGGTGGTGATTCGGGGAGATGTACATGAAATCAGCATTGGCCCGATGAGCAACATTCAAGATGGCAGTATTTTACACGTCACCCACCGCAGCAGTCACAACCCAAACGGAGGGCCCTTGCACATTGGGCAAGGCGTTACAGTCGGCCACGGTGCGATTTTGCATGCCTGTCAGATTGCAGACTACTGTTTGGTGGGTATGGGCTCAACTGTATTGGATGAAGCACAAATGGAGCACCACAGTATGTTAGGCGCCGGCAGCGTTTTACCACCAGGAAAAATCATCAAAAGCGGCGAGTTGTGGGTCGGCAATCCGGCGAAGAAGGTCAAAGACCTGTCAGCTGCACAAATGGATTCCTTGGAATATTCAGCGCAACACTATGTTAAACTGAAACAACAATATTTGAATACAAAGCATTCATAGACTCATGAGTTCGGCCACATTCATAGACCAAACTGAAGCAGATATCTGCAACTTCAAACAAGCACAAGCTGCCTTGAAACGCCTGCCAGCAGAACACCAACAACTTAAACATTGGCACATTTGGGCTGATGCGGCCTTTGCTGATCAACCCTGGTATCAGCATCTATCAGAAGCAATGACCATAGCTTATGCCAGAATGGCCGTTAGGAATGGTTCACTCAACATCAACCCTCGCAGCTACCACAATGAAAGACACATCAATGATTTATTGTTGCGGGTGATGTATTGTGCCAAACATTTTGAACAGCAACTGAGTCCCAATGGCTTGGCCATTTTAAGCTACTTTGCAGCTTGCCATGACTTACGCCAAGATGAAGCAAAAGATGAAACCAACCCCTTATCTCTGGTTGGCAGTAATGAAAAAATCAGTTTCGAAGAAGCCCATCGCATCATCACATCTTTGGGGCAGAGTACTTTGTGGCATGCCCATCATTTGCTGTTATTAAAAACCATGATAGAGGGCAGTACTTTTGGCTCAGGCGGTAAGCGCAGTAAAAACTTTTTCCAAGGTAATTTAGCTAAACACCTGCTAGAACAACTGGCACTGCCAAACAAAAACGATGAACAACTGGTGCTCTTAGGCTGTGATCTGGATACCGCCAATGTCAGTCTACCGATTGCAGAATTTGCTCAATCTGCGGTGCACATATATGACGAATTAATTTCACATCAACAAGCTGCCATTTCAGCCCATCAATTTTTCAGTCAACAGCAAAAGACTTATTTCTTCGAACAACAAAGGTTCAACGCTGATATCAGCCAACAATTATTTGCCGGCCATAAACAGCGCAACAGTGAAAAATTAATCGCACTGTCAGACCACATAGAACAGTTACCAAAACAACTTTCAGATGCAGAAATCAAAGCGGCTTTTCTCATCAAGGCCGAAGATTTGGAAGCCAGCTGATGCAACTTTTTATTGTCAGGCATGCAGATTCAAATTTTGTTGCTGGTTCAGACCACCAAAGACCCCTGTCTGAACTGGGTGAACGCCAAGCACAGCAAAGCGCAACCTTTTTAAAGCAAATCATTCAATCTGCTGATGTTCAAATCATTTGTTCAGATGCCTTGAGAACCCAAACCACCGCATTGATTATTCAGCAGCAATTAAACCACAGTCAGTTAAGCGCTGAAAATGCTTTTTACCATGCCCAAGTCGGCCAATGGTGTGATGCCATCATGGCGCATAAATTAACCGCAAATTTAATCCTGGTGGGTCACAACCCGACCATCAGTTTACTCTCCAGACATTTGAATCCATCTCGCCCCAAACGTTTCAGTCCATCCTGTGTGGCACATTATGAACTTGAAATAAAGTCAGATGGCCTCAAATTACCAGCTCAACTCAAAGATTTTTTTATACCCAATGCAATCCAATAACCCACTGCACTCAATCCCACCTGTGACCCGCAATATTTTGATCGCCATTGTGGTGATGTTCATCGCACAACAAATCCTGGGACAGTCTGGTGGACAATTCATTGGGCGTTACTTTCCGCTGTACCCAATTGATACACCCTGGTTTTATCCTTGGCAGCTGATTACCTATGCATTGTTGCATGGTAATTTAATGCATTTATTTTTCAATGGTTTTGCCATTTGGATGTTCGGGTCACAAATTGAAAGCTATTGGGGTGAAAAGAAATATTCGATTTTCATCATTGTGTGTATCATCGGTTCTGGCTTGGCCAACGCGGTGTTATCTGACGCCCCAGCGATAGGCATCTCTGGTGCTGTTTATGGCTTGTTGGTGGCCTATGGCATGATGTGGCCGAATCACACCATTCAATTGATACTGCCACCCATTCCGATGAAGGCCAAGTATTTTGTGATTTTATTTGCTGGCATCGCATTGATCAGCAGCATCAACCCTCGCAATGATGGCATCGCACACATTGCCCATTTAGGCGGTGCCTTAACTGGGTTCTTGTTAATTCAATATTGGCGCAAAAAGCCACCGTTTAAATGGTGACTTGCAACTACTTAACAGCGATAGACTGTTAGCGGCGACCTTTTTTCACTGATTTAACTGTTAAGGTTTGTGTCGGCGGATCATATTTAACGTCTTTGAATAACACCTCCAGCTCCCTTTGGTTCAATTCTTTGAACTGACCTTTGCGCAGCGATTTGGGTAAAAACACCCCACCATAGCGAACCCGCTTCAAGCGATTGACTTGGATGTCTTGAGACTCCCACAACCTCCTGACTTCACGATTCTTTCCTTCCATGATGGCCACATGAAACCAACTGTTGGCACCTTTCTCATCATCACTGCCTGCCGCTTGAATATCCGAAAAGTTGGCCACCCCGTCCTCCAATTCTACACCAGCCAACAGGGCCTGAATCTTTTCTTCAGTGACATCACCAAATACCCGACAAGCATATTCACGATCAATGTTGGCACTGGGGTGCATCATGTGATTGGCCAAGTCGCCATCGGTGGTAAACAACAACAGACCGGTGGTGTTAATGTCCAAACGGCCAATGTTAAGCCACTTCTGCCCTTGGATTCGAGGCAAACTGTCAAACACCGTGCGGCGGTCTTTCTCATCTTTGCGTGTGGTCACTTCACTCAAAGGTTTGTTGTACATCAATACCCGCGGCATCACGTGATCTGCTTCAACCACCCAGGCACGATTTTTCCAACTGATCTTGTCACCAACTTTTAATTTTTGTCCCAATACCACAGGTTCACGGTTGATGTTGATTTGTTGCAGTTTAATCGCCGCTTCAATTTGTCTTCTGGAACCTAAACCACATCTGGCCAGGGTTTTTTGAATCCGTTCAGTGGGTTCAAATCCATACTCTTCAGTTTTCATGTTTACTCTTCTACTTATTTTTCAAGATCAGAATCCAAGCCCTCGCTTGGTTCTTTATCTTGGTGATTGTTGTGATGATCTGAATGATCATCTGCTGTTTGTTCACCAGCTTCATCCGGTGACTGCTTAAAATCAGTGAAATCCAGCTCTTGTTCTAGTGTCTCAAAATCCTTAATCTCGGCCAAGGTTGGCAGCTCTTGTAATGACGTCAAGTTAAAGTAATTTAAAAATGTTTGCGTGGTTCCTAACATGGCCGGCTTTCCTGGCACATCGCGGTAACCTAAAATACGAATCCATTCTTTGTCCATCATGTAATGGATGATTTTACTCGACACAGCAACCCCTCGGATGTCTTCTATTTCTCCGCGGGTAATCGGTTGTCGGTAAGCAATCAAAGCCAATGTCTCTAACAAAGCTCTGGACAACTTTTTGGGTTTTTGTTCCCACATGTTTTGTAACCAAGGTTGTACAGCTTCTCTGGTTTGCAAGCGATAACCTTTGGATAACTTTTTCAGTTCAATGCCGCGGCCTTGGTAGTCGCTTTCCAAATCATTCAATACTTGGTTGATGTCATTGGCGGTGATTTCTTCATCTGGAAACATTGACACCAAAGACTTCATGCTCATCGGTTCATCAAACGCCATCAACGCTGCTTCTATGATATTTTTTACTTGCGATAATTCCATGTTCAGGGCTCCACTGTACTTGACTGAAGGTATATTTCGCCAAACGGTGATTGCTGTATCAGTTCGATTGAATGGGCTTTGAGTAATTCTAAAATCGCTAAAAATGTTACCAAGGCACCTTGCCTGCCCTCCTTGGCTTTGAATAACGATTTAAAGTTAACTGTTTTCTGCTTCAACAAACTGTCCAATACCAAGGTCATGCGATCCCTAACACTCAGAACTTCACGCTCAATGGCGTGCGATATTTTTAAATCAGCTCTGACCATCACTTCCTTGAAAGCCATGACTAAGTCTTGAATGGTGATATCAATGATGTCCTCTTGTTCGGTTTGTTTATCCAAATAAACTTTGGCCTCCCACACATCTCGACCAATCCGAGGTAATCCATCTATGTCTTCTGCCGCTTGTTTAAACCGTTCATATTCTTGTAATCGACGTATCAATTCAGCTCTGGGATCCTCTTCTGTGTCTTCATCCTCATGGGTTTTGGGTAACAACATCCTGGATTTAATTTCTGCCAACATCGCTGCCATCACCAGGTACTCAGCTGCCAACTCAAAATTCATCTCATGCATCAGCTCAATATAGGCAACATACTGTTTGGTGATGGCATGAATTGGAATGTCTAGGATATCTAAATTCTGTCGCCGAATCAAATACAACAACAAATCCAACGGCCCTTCAAAAGCCTCTAAAATAACTTCCAGTGCATCGGGAGGAATATACAAATCAGTCGGCATGGTGGTGAACGGTTTACCTTCAACCATCGCAAACGGCATTTCCGCTTGCTGCACGACTTGTTTTACAGCCTGGTTGCGCTCATCACTGACCAAGTTGTTAGGTGATTCAGACAAAATCAATTTCTCCTTTGCCCTGTCTGATGATGTTAACTTCACCCATCGATAAATCCACCACCGTAGAGGGTTCTTGAGCACAGTACCCCACATCAATGATGGTATTAACGCGGTTACCGACTTTCAATTCAATGTCATCAACATCCATCTCGTACATATCGACATCAGGAAATTCTAAGGTTGAAGTCATCATCGGCTCACCCAATTCATCCAATAAGGCATCAACCACATTGTGATCGGCTATCCTCACCCCAATGGTTTTGCGTTTTTGGTGTTGCAGCTTTTTCGGTACCCGTCTGGTGGCAGGCATGATGAAGGTATAAGCACCAGGTGTGTGGTGTTTAATTAAACGAAATGCAACATTATCCACCAACACAAAATCAGTCATTTGCGATATGTTGCGGCACATCATGGTGAAATGATGTTGGGCATCGATGTCTTTGATTTGAGCCACCACCTGAGGCGCTTTCAAATTATCCATCACCCAACCAATGGCGTAGCCAGAATCAGTGGGATAAATAATCAAACCACCGTTTTTTAAAGTGTCGATGGCTGACTTAATTGACCTCGGTTGTGGGTCATCTGGGTGTACGCGTAAAATATTGGCCACCGTTAAACCTCCTCAAAGCGATTGGCTTTACGGTTTTTCCTGACTTGGTCGGGGCTCCATACCAAGCCATTCATGATAACCCAAACACCCGACGGCTGTGTTTGAACCGCTCCCACAGCACAGCCAATGTTAAATATGGCATCAGTGGCGTTGAATCTTGCGGGGGTTAAAGCACCTGTCATCACTATGGTTTTTTGCTTGATTGAGGATAGGTATCGAGCCGTGTCAACCATGGTATCGGTGCCATGGGTAATCAAAAAATGTGATTCTTCAGATTTTTCAATCACATTTTTTATCATTTCACGGTCTTCATCTGTGATGTATATTGAATCTTTCTTTAACAATGGCACCACCTCAAAATCAAAACCCACGTGGTAAGTGTTGAGTAATTCACCAATGATCGGTTTACCGATTTGGTAATCACTTAAGTCATCAAAATATAACTTATCAATGGTTCCACCAGTGGTGATGATTTTCAGATTTTTCATGTGTTGGCTGTGAATTTGCTGTGATGGTTATTTTAGCGCTTTTACAGTCTTATTGAGCAGTTATTTACAGATTATGGCATTGAAATTTAGTTTCATCGTGGCTCAATTAGAAGCTGTTTCAGCTATAATCATTGCATGTTAAAAACAAACAACATGTTATTAATTGTGAGTTTTTTCCTGCTGATAGTATCATTCACAAAACGCAATGAATTCAGCTCAGGACTAAAGCTCCTTCCAGAATTACAACAAGAGCCCATCCAGACAGCGAGCTCTAAAGCAGCTTTCACCACCACTTACAATGAAGAGACTTTTGAAATCATGCCCAAGTATGATTATGAGTTATATGGTTTGGTGGTCTCATACCGACTCCACGATTCAGAATCAGGTCAGATGTTACATGCATTGAATAAAGACCACATCAATGTGGCTGATTTTTGCGTCGTTTGGGGAACTTCAGCCAATCCAGAGTTACTTGCAGACTTTAAGTTCAGCAACGGACAATTTACCTGCAACTGGCAAACCAGTTCTAGGCAGGCATGGGAGCAATTTAATCAAAATCAGATATCTAACAACCATCTATTGTCGGTTGATGAAGCTGTTCGAGACCGAATTGATGAAATCAGCATAGGCGACCAGATTCACATCAAAGGTTGGTTGTCTCATTACAAGAATCCAGCCGGCTATGAACGCGGGACCAGCACCACCCGCACCGACAAAGGTAACGGTGCTTGTGAAACCATCATGGTTAATGAAGTGTATATCATGTCTCACATGAACAGCACTTGGCGGCAATTGATGTGGCTGTCACTTGGTTTATTGATATTAACGTTGTTTATTTATTTCAAAGCACCTATTGAGCCACATAAATACCATTGATAGATTCCAGTCCAAGCGAATTGAATGCTTGGCAAACCGATGCACTTTGATACAATGACTGACATGAAAAATCTCACCCTTCTATTCGGCTTGATGTGCGTTGCGTTTATGGCTTCAGCCCAAACTGACACTGAGAGCAGCTCAGATACACCCGTTGTCAATTATCCTGAGCCTGATGCAAGCATTGGCAGTGCCACCGAAATGGCCAATTATCTGCGAACGCAATATGGCATTGCCAAGTCTGTTTATTTAACCCAAGTTGCCCAACAGCTATCACAATCTTTCGCTTCTACAGAGCAATTGCAGCAACAATGGCAACAGGCACTGGCAACCGAAATCTCAGAGCCTCTGCATTTTACCCAAATCAACACCCATGCCTTGATGGGTCAGACATTGATTCAGTACACCAATGGCATGACTTTAAATCGATGGCGCCAAGTTGAATTGCCTTTGGTTCCTGAGTTCAAAGCTTTGAATGACCCTTATGTCAGTGCCGAAATATTCCAAGCATGGTTGAACTTGAATGACCAGTGGCACCAAATCTTAGCCACCAGTGGCAAAAACAACATTGCGCTGTGGTTAAGTTGGTTCACCGCAGACGCATTGTCGGCTTTGGAACAGCCCACGCAGGGACAATCACTGGACTTATTGTTAGCCCGCTGGAATCAAAGTCCAACTGATAACCTTGAACACCTCACGGCTTTGGCTGCGGACATTGATTATTTTGATCCGCTGGCGACCGCATTGATTCGCCAACAGCTGCACTTAATCAATGAACAAACCTTGGCATTGGCCTATGACTGGATTGAAATTTACCAATTACTTGAACTCAGTGGTGACTTACTGACAGCCCAACAGCAGCAACAATTTTCAACCCTGATCAGTCAGGCCAACACATACTGGGCCGGGTCAGAAACAGAGGTCAATGCAATCAATGAAAATTTATTTTCTTTGATCACTGGATTACTGACCGCCCTACCAGAAAAATTTAAAAACCCAGATCACTTTGACAATCAACTCAACCAACAAGTCTTTACTTTAATCACCGGCATTGACAATCCTGACGGTTATTTTGCCCACCCACTGCGCAATGACATACAAGAAAATTTAGAAGTTTGTTTGAATCTCAGCGTACAACAAACGCCAGAACCACCGGAGCCCATAGCACTCAATCAATTTGAGGGTTGTTTGGCTGATTTCATTGAGTGGGGCACTGTACTGGCTAAAAGTAACAACTTATCTGGCAACCTCATTAAGTTAGACAATCCCAACAGCATCAACCGTGCCTTGGAATTACCCAGCATTCAAATCATTAACAACCTAAGCATGCAAGCGGCCGCCGAAATCAGTTGTCAACAACAATTGGTGCCTCAAGTTAATCTGGTGGAATGGTTATTGGCTGCAGAAACTGTGGCATGGTTTCATGATCGTTGGCCTGGATTAATGGCTGCTCATCTACAAAACAAACAATTAGACCAATTGATTGAAGCAGGATTGCAGCTTTACCAGTTTCCTGCCTGTGTGAACGAGGCCAACCCACTGCTGACTCAATTCAACAGCTTAAAAGGCAAGTGGGAACGGCTGAAACAGGAAATCGTGATACATGTAAGTGAGTTCCGGAACACAGTGCTGCGACCCAACAGCGATGTAGATTTATTCAAGTCAATAGACCAACAAACCAACTACATTCCTGAAAATTTTGTGGTCTCTCCTTGTGACCCCACTCAGTCATGCGGCGCTTTGGTGACCTTAGAGCCAAGCAATGAATTGTTGAATTTATTCCCCAACCACCTGAAGTTGGCCGAACAATTTGGTTTAGGGCATTTAGAAATTTGTTATGACCAAGTGCAATGGCAACACCGCAAAACCACACCCACACATTTAGATAACAATAAAATTGCCAACTTTGAAGGTCAGTTATCCATTCAGCTCAATGGCCGCTTCCGCGGTGAAAGTGTATTCAGCAAAACACTACTCAGTGAGCAGCGGCACATATATTTGTTTGGTGAAAATAACCAACAAACGCTAGACACCAGCTGTCCTCTACCCATCATTGGGACTCAAATCAATACCAGCTTAGACAGAGGCACTTTCGGGCTCCTGCCGAATCGTTTGACATTTTTAGCTGCACAAAAAGTGGACATCAATGCGGTGATGCGCAATAACTGGGCAGAATGGCAAACTCAGCTCAATACCGAGCCCAATGAATTTAATTTTTACAATGAAATGAATGATGTCAAGGTTGCTTTGAACGATGCATTTTTACAACGGGTTAATGAACTCCAACAACAAATTTACCGCAAGTTGATCACCAACAACTTATCAAGAACGACTGATTCCGCACTATCCAAAGCTGCTTTTGAATACACCACCCACAGAAAATTACTGTCACACATGACCATGGGCTTATACCCACAGCTGTATGCAAGCCGAACCAGTTTACAGTCAGCCATCAGTGGCAACAACCGTTTGGTGGATTTGGCATTTTTTCGCGATGCCTACAAAGATCAGATTAATGTAGCAGACATGATTAATGACGGCGATGCCAATTTTGACTTCCACCAAGACACTTGGGGTACTGTTATTCAAACAGAGTCACTGATTCATAACAGTATGAATCAACTACAACAAATACAATCCTTTACCGTTCAACCAGACAACAGTGTTGAGCCAGAATAAACTACAGCGCACATTGCGGGTTCAGACCTTTGGCTCTGGCTTGTTGTTCAAAGCCTTGTGCCTTGTTCATAAACTTAGATAATTTGGCGATTCTGTTTTGCGGATTTGGGTGGGTACTGAGAAACTCAGGTGGTCGGTTACCGCTGGAAGCTTTGTCCATGTTTTGCCACAAGGTGATACTTTCTGTTGGATTAAACCCAGCAGATGCCATTAAATTCAATCCAAAACGATCTGCCTCTTCTTCATGATCCCGAGAAAATGGCAACATGACACCCACTTGAGCGCCCAAGCCCAAACCTGTCATCAGCATTTGACGACCGGTTGAACCTTCAATTCTCTGTTGGCTAACCACATCTGCAACCTGTAAACCAGTTTGCGTGGCTATTTGAAGTGACACCCTTTCAGCACCATGGCGTGCAAGCACATGAGCCACTTCATGCCCTAAAACTGTGGCGAGTTGAGAGGGTGTTTCTGCCACTTTCAATAAACCCGTATGTACACCAATTTTTCCACCTGGTAAAGCAAACGCATTGGCAGAATCATCCTCAAATAAAACCACTTCCCACTGGTTTTTTCGCCATTCATCAGGCAAGGCATTGATGATAGCAAACGAAACACATTCCACGTAATTGGATTGACGTGAATTATTAGCTATCTTTTGCGATGTTTTCATTTGTTGAAATGAGGTGATACCCATTTCATTCATTTGTTGATCACCAATCAAAATCAATTGTTTACGCCCTGTCGGACTGGTGGCACAAGATGCCAACAAGACACTCAAAAATGTTATGTACAAGAATTTCATGTGTATACCTCAGAATTTACATTGACAGTGTAGCTTATTTATAACCGGCCACCAGTAAATATGTGTTAACTTCAGGCGCTTTAATTTTAGGCCAAAACTACATAACTGATGACAAAGCCCATCACAAATAACACGGCATAAATCATCTTGGCTTGCTTGTACTTGGCTTTGGTGGATGGATCCTCTTGTGCCTTACCCATGTGATGCAACCAAGTCCACTCCAGTAAAATCACAAACACAAAGAGCATGATTAAAACAACAGCGAACACACCCACAAACTCAGACCAAGGCTGTTCAGGCATTAAATAGGTCACCATTGCCAACAAGTTAAACAACAGCACAGCAATCATCAAACTAAGCCGCAATGGCGTATAAACAACAGGTTTTGAATTCATTAATACAAGCATCAGTCAGTTAGAAAAACACATTATATCAACAATCAGTCAATTTTTCGTTACTATAAAAGGTTCAAAAAAACTGCTACAATTACTTTTTTATACATTTAAAATAAGCCATGAAAAACATTTATATCCTGTATTCAGTACTTTTAAGTCAACTGGCATGGGCAGATTTTAATGATGCCACTGAAGCCTATGCCAATCAAAACTATAAAGCTGCCTTCACTGAGTTTCACCGGTTGGCTCAACTGGGCAACAAACGTGCACAGTTCAACTTGGGTGTGATGTATTTAAATGGTGAATTTGTTGAACAAGATAAACTCAAAGCTTACGCTTGGGGCAAACTATCAGAACACAGTGAGAATCCTGAATTCTCTCAAATCAGGCTAACTTTAGAGAAGGCTTTCAATGCTGAAGAACTGCTTCAAGCAGAAAGTGTCTTCAAAGACATTGATGGTGACTATGGTGATGAACAAATTTACAGCCAATTTTCACCCATTGTTTACCAAGCCTCAGAAGGATCAAAACAAAACAAAACGGAATATCAAATCAACATCCTCAGCCGAAAGGCACCGCGCTTTCCGAAAGAAGCTTTTTATGATCGGATTCAAGGTTGGGTAACTGTTGGCTTTGAAGTTCATCCTGATGGCTCAGCCAGAAACCCCTACGTGATCGACGCTTACCCTGAAAACACCTTTGAAAATGAAACCTTAAAAGCAGTACAAAACTTTAAATTTGATGTTCAGTTCAATCCTCAAGTAGAACCATTTGCGGTTCAAGCTCGACAAACCATTGAATACTCATTAGAAAATTTAGCCAACCCTGATAAGTTAAAGCAATACTATGAAGAGCGGTTGGAGCAATTGCATCAATTGGCTAAGCAAGGTTCTGCAAAAGCTCAGTATTTGTATGCCATAGCTGCCAGCTCCAATATCTTAAATAAAGACAACAAAATACCACAAGAAGCGGTCAATCAGTGGCTGTTGAAATCAGCACAAAATGGACACCTTGAAGCACAATATCAATTAGGTAAAAACATCCTCAGAGGCAAAGGCTGCCAAGTTGAAAAGCAAAAAGGCATCGACTGGATTGTTTATGCTGCTGAACAAGGTCACCCCAGATCTTCACGCACCGCTTATTCTTTGCTGACTCAATACAACAACTTGAATAACACCAATAAGCCAGCTGAGCATTGGTTAAAGATGGCAGCAGAAAACGGTGATGCTGATGCACAACTAGATTATGCAGAATTTCTGGTTAAACAAGAAAATACTGAATCCGATGACTTAATTTTGGCCAGGGAATTATTGAAAAAGCAGGCTGATATTAGAGATAAATCAGTGAAATGGTATCAAATTTCAGCCAGCATATACCAACAACAAGGTGATTCAAAGAAAGCCGAGAAAGAACAAAAGAAAGCCGATAAAATGGCTAAGAAACTGGGCTGGAAAATCTAATATACACCGATTAACTGGGTACAAAAAAACCCGCTTTAAAGCGGGTTTTTTTAATTAAGATAAACGCTGATTATTCAGGTTTTTCTTCTAGTGCTTTCATAGACAAACGCACTCGACCTTGTTTGTCCACTTCCAACACTTTAACTTTAACGGTTTCGCCTTCTTGAATTTTGTCTGTGACTTTGGCCACACGTTCATGACAAATCTCAGAAATATGTACCATGCCATCTTGACCAGGTAACAAGTTAACAAAAGCACCGAAATCCATAATCTTAACCACTTTACCTTCATAAATCGCACCCACTTCAACTTCAGCAGTCAAATCTTCAATGCGTTTTTTGGCCAAGTCACCGTCTTCTTGATTAATCGAAGCGATGGTCACGGTACCATCATCATTGATGTCGATGGTGGTGTTGGTTTCTTCAGTCAGTGCACGGATGGTTGCACCGCCTTTACCGATGATGTCACGAATCTTGTCAGGGTTAACTTTGATGGTTTCCAAACGAGGGGCATAAGCAGACATTTCTTTGCGTGGGGTAGAAATAACTTTATTCATTTCACCCAGGATGAACTGACGACCCGCAGTGGCTTGACGCAAAGCAATTTCCATGATTTCACGGGTGATGCCTTGAATTTTGATGTCCATTTGTAACGCAGTGATGGCACCTTCTGTACCGGCCACTTTAAAGTCCATGGCCCCCAAGTGTTCTTCATCACCTAAGATATCAGACAAAACAGCAAAATTATCGCCTTCCTTGATTAAACCCATGGCAATACCGGCCACTGGCTCTTTCAAAGGAATACCGGCATCCATCATCGATAACGACGAACCACAAACCGAAGCCATTGAACTTGAACCATTAGATTCTGTGATTTCAGAAACAACGCGTTTAACATATGGGAACTCTTCTTCTGAAGGAACCACTGCCATCAAACCCCTTTTAGCCAATCGACCATGACCAATCTCACGGCGCTTAGGTCCACTCATGAATCCAGCTTCACCAACACAGAAAGGAGGGAAGTTATAATGGAACATGAAGTCGTCTTTGGACTCACCTTCGATGCCATCAATCAATTGTGCATCACGACCTGTACCCAAAGTAGTGGCCACAATCGCTTGGGTCTCACCACGGGTAAACAAAGCTGAACCATGCACACGAGGCAAGATACCCACTTCAACATAAATGGGACGTACCTGAGTTGGATCACGGCCATCAATCCGTGGAGATCCAGCGATGATTTTACCACGTACGTGTTCTTTTTCTAATTTGCTGATTAAAGCTGAAACTTCTTGAGGGTCATTTTCTGTTGCACCTTCAGGACACATTTTAGCCATCACTGCAGCGCGCATTTCATCTAATGCTGCATACCGGTCTTCTTTGACTTGATTGGCGAAAGCCGCTTCAATTTGTGCACCGAATTGTGAGTTAATTTCATTCAACAAAGTTTCATTAATGGTTTCTTCAACCCAATCCCATTTTGGCTTGGCATTTTCAGCTGCAAACTCTTTGATTGCTTCAATTGCCACTTGCATTTGCTCATGACCATAATTGACCGCCCCTAACATCACCTCTTCGCTCAATAGATCAGCTTCTGATTCAACCATCAAAACCGCTTCATCAGTTCCAGCTACCACTAAATCCAATTTAGAAGTTTCCAGTTGTTCCAAAGAAGGGTTCAACAAATATTCGCCATCGGTATAGCCAATTCTGGCCGCACCTATGGGGCCGCTGAAAGGAATACCTGAAATAGCTAAAGCGGCTGATGCGCCGAGTAAGGCAGGAATGTCCGAATCAATTTCTTTACTGAAAGACATCACAGTTGCAATCATTTGAACTTCATTTTTAAAGCCTTTAGGAAACAACGGTCTGATGGGTCTATCGATCAAACGACAAATCAAAACTTCTTTTTCAGTTGGTCTGCCTTCACGCTTAAAAAATCCACCAGGTATGGCACCTGCTGCATAGAATTTTTCTTGGTAGTTAACCGTTAATGGAAAGAAACTGGCATCTGGTTTGGCTTCTTTTTTACCAACCACAGTAACTAATAATACGGTATCACCCATAGATATTTTAACTGCGCCAGTGGCTTGACGGGCGATCTGACCTGTTTCTAATGTAACGGTGTGTTGACCGTATTGAAATTGTTTTACTTGTTTTTTCACTTATATTTTCCTGGCCAAAATTCGGCCTGTTATTTTCTCTTCTTACCTATTTACCCATTCCCTTGAATGGGTATAAAAAAAAACCCGCCAAAGCGGGTTTTTTAAATCTTTTTAGTCTTATCTTCTTAGGCCAAGACGTTTAATCAGGTCTTGATACCTGCCGTTGTCTTTGCGTTTAGCATAAGCCAACAGCTTACGACGTTGGTTAATTAATTTAATCAATCCACGTCTAGAATGTTTGTCTTTCTTGTGTGTTTTGAAATGCTCAGTTAAGTTGTTGATGCGGGCTGTCAATAAAGCCACTTGCACTTCAGGTGAACCGGTGTCTTTGTCACCAGTTTGGTAATCTTTGATGATTTCTTGTCTTTGTTCAACAGTTATCATAATTGCTCTCGTTGAAGGGGATTGGATGGATGTTCGTTAACCCTCGTTTTCCCGTTAAAAAACCGAACTGCCGTCAGACGAGTCGTACAGCTCAGATGTGGGGCGTATTCTAATGTCTGAAGCCATTAAAAACAAGGTTTATTGGCAATAATAACCGCTCAAAAAGCACTTTTAATTGGCCTTTATTTGATCTGATTTTGTTGATTCTGCACATATGACTTCATGAAAATATTTTTGACGCGTAAATGCGCGCATTCAAGCAAGCCTATGCCAAGGAAATATCCCGCTTGATCATACATTGCATAAGTGCCATCCGCAGCTGTTGAACTGACCTGCTTACCATGAATCAGGTCTTGGGTTTGTGTAGCGGTTAATGGCAGCTTGGGGTATTCAATCAATGCTTCTTGCATTGGCATCAAAACAGCATCAAGACCTATCCCTTGTTTTACCTTATGATCAATTTGTTCCAAAGTCAGCATGTGATCACCACTGAAAACCCCAGTTTGGGTGCGATGTAGAGCTGACATGTGGGCCACCGTGCCCAATTCAGCAGCCAAATCTTCTAACAAAGTCCTGATGTAAGTGCCTTTGGAAACTTTAATTTCAAAGTCAATGTAATCAGCATGATTCTCAATGAGCTTGAATTGATGAATGGTCACCGGCCGGGCTGGTCTGTCGACCGTTTTACCTTGTCTGGCCAGATCGTATAAACGCTGACCCTTGTGATGTAAGGCAGAGTACATCGGCGGTATTTGTTCGATGTCACCAGTTAAAGCCAAACACGCTTGTTCTATTTCAGTGGTGGTGGCTTGGGTTTTTTGCGTTGTTTTAATCACTTCACCGGTGGCATCTCCGGTATCAGTTTGACTGCCCAACACGCAACGGGCCAAATAGGTTTTATCTGAGTTGATCAACAAATGTGCCACTTTGGTGGCATCACCGAAACAACAAGGCAACAGACCAGTGGCCATGGGATCTAAATTTCCTGTGTGGCCGGCTTTTTTTGCACGGATTAAATGCCGCAGTTTTTGCATTGCCAGGTTTGAACTGATGCCCTTGGGCTTGTTCAATAAAATAATGCCGTGGATGTCAGGATAAGTACGTTTGGCTGAAGTGTGATTCGCCATAAGTTTAGACTGTGTTACTGGTCTTCTTCAGGTAAATTAGGGTCTGTGGCACGGGCTTTTTGTATCAAGTGCTCTAGTTTGCGACCATATTCCAATGAAGCATCGTACTTAAATCTGAGTTCAGGTACTTTGCGGGTATTGATTTGTTGCGCCATGATTTTTCTGAGCTGTTTGGCGTTTAAACTCAAGGTCTTAATCGCCAGCTTTTCTTGTGATGGGTCTAAAGTGTTGATGTACACCGTAGCCACCGATAAATCACGGGTCACTTCTACATCTGAAATGGTGATAAAAGAAGTGTCCTCATCAGGTAAATTTTGATGAATGGCTGTGGCCAGGGTTCTGCGCAAATGTGCAGCCACCCGATCACTTCTTTTAAAATCTCTGTGTCCCATAATCTTTTGCTGTTAATCTAAAGTTCTTTGGACTTCAATACGTTCATAACATTCAATCTGATCACCAGGTTGAACATCATTGTACTGTTTTACACCAATACCACATTCAGTACCAGATTTAACTTCTTTGACATCATCCTTGTGACGACGCAATGATTCAAGTTCACCTTCGAAAATGACCACATTGTCACGTAACACACGGATTGGATTGTCACGACGAACCACGCCTTCTTCAACTAAACAACCCGCAATGGTGCCAAATTTAGATGATCTAAATACATCTCTGACATCAGCAGTACCAATGATTTCTTCTTTGATCTCAGTACCTAATATGCCAGTAACCGAGCGTTTCACTTGATCAATGGCTTCATAAATGATGCTGAAATAATGTAAATCTAAGTCACTTTCTTTGATGAATTCTCGGGCTGCCTTGTCGGCTCGCACATTGAATCCAATGATGATGGCACTTGAAGCCGCAGCCAATTGTGCATCGGCATTGGTGATACCACCCACACCCGATGAAATCACATTGACATTGACATCGTCATTTGAAATATCCTCCAAAGATTCACGCAACGCTTCAACCGAACCTTGGACATCGGCCTTAACCAACAGGTTAACTTCCAATTTAGCTTCTTTGCCCATTTGCGACATCAAGTTTTCTAACTTAGCTGCTTGTTGACGTTTTAATCGAGTCTCACGTTCACGCTCATGGTGCTCTTGTGCTGCTTCTCTGGCATGTTTCTTGCTTTTAACCACCAAGAATTCGTCACCTGCAATCGGCACACCTGATAAACCCAGAACCACTGCTGGGATTGAAGGTCCGGCCGACTCTATGTCTTCGCCGCTTTCATCAATTAAGCTTCTGATGCGACCAAATTGTTCACCACACAGAATCATGTCACCTTTTTTCAAGGTTCCAGATTTAACCAACACAGTTGCAACAGGGCCACGGCCTTTATCCAACGACGATTCAACCACAATACCTGAGGCGTCTGAATCTTTAACGGCTTTGAGCTCCATGACTTCGGCTTGCAAGCTGATGGCGTCCAATAAATCATCTATGCCTTGACCGGTTTTGGCTGATACTTCAATGAATTGAACATCTCCACCCCAATCCTCAGGCACCACCTCATTGGCAGCTAAATCTTGTTTTACTTTATCAACATTGGCTTCCGGCAGATCGACTTTATTAACCGCCACAATCATCGGAACACCAGCTGCTTTAGCGTGCGCAATACCTTCTTTGGTTTGTGGCATAACACTGTCGTTGGCCGCGACCACCAGAATAACGATGTCGGTGACTTGAGCGCCGCGGGCTCGCATGGCAGTAAATGCCGCGTGACCGGGGGTGTCAATGAATGAAATCACACCTTTATCTGTTTGCACATGATAGGCGCCAATGTGCTGGGTGATACCACCGGCTTCTTTGTCGGTGACTTTTGTTTTACGGATGTAATCCAATAAAGAAGTCTTACCGTGGTCTACATGTCCCATCACTGTAACCACAGGCGGTCTGACTTCGGCATTTTCTTCGTCAATACTTTTGGCTGATTCTTCTTTCAGCACTTCGGCTTTGCTTTGTTCCACAGCTTCTTCAGCAATGTGGCCCAGTTCTTCAACCACCAAAATGGCCGTGTCTTGATCCAAAGGTTGATTGATGGTGACCATCATGCCCATTTTCATCAAAACTTTGATGATGTCACTGGCTTTGATTGACAATTCTTTGGCTAAATCAGATACCGTGATGTTTTCTGGAATGGCCACAGTCTTGACCACCGCTGCTGTTGGTAGTTGAAAGCCATGCTCGCTGCTGCTGTTTGAAGCTGGTCTGACGGCTTTTCGATTGTTCCGCCCTTGAGACCCTCTTCCACCTTGAACATGCAGTTGTTTTCTGCCATATCGGGTGTTGTCAGGCTTACCATTACCTGCATCACCGCCTTTTCCAGCACCACCGCCTTGTTCTTTCTTCTTACGATTGGCTCGTTCAGCAATGGCTTTTTGAACCTGTTGATCAACCAATTCATCATGGCGTTTTTTCTTCTCAACTTCTTCATCAGCTGCTGATTTGACCTCTACTTCTGGTTCAACTTCTTCGGTCTTGGCAGTTTCTGTGGTTTCTTCACTTGAACTTTGTTCTTTATTTTTACCAGTCTTAGCCAGATCGGCTTCAAATTTATTTTGAGCCTCGTCTTGTTCGGCCATTTCTGCCTGTTCTTTTTCTAAGGCAATGCGTTCTTTTTCAGCGGCTGCTTGCGCTTCGGTTGCCAACCTTTGTTTTTCCTGCTCTTCTTTTAACAAGGCAGCTTCTGCAGCTTTCTTGGCCTTATCTTCAGCTTCTAGCTGTAGTTTTCGCTCGTCCAAAGCTTGTTGAGCGGCTTGACGCTCTTGTTCAATTTCAGCCACCTCCGTTTGACTGGGGCCACCAGTACTGAATTTTTTCTTTTTGACTTCTATGTTGATGCTTTTAGTTTTGGTTACGCCACTGCCACTGCTGGCAACGCGCAAAACTTCTTTGGACTTTCTTTTCAGCACTACTTTTTTTCGCGGGGCTAAACTTTTTTTGTCTTTGCCATGAGACCCACGCAAGAATTCAAGTAGCTTAACCTTTGATTCATTGGTGATGCCATCTTCTTCAGACTTTGCAGGAATGCCCGCGCTGGCCAGTTGCTCCATCAGTTTATCTGAGGAAATTCCCAACACAGCGGCTAATTGTTTTACTGTTACATCAGACATCTGTTGTCTCCTGTTGTTTTTTAATACCTATCAACTTTTATTCAAACCAGTGCTTTCTGGCTTCCATGATCAATTCCGAGGCATCGGCCTCTTCCATGTCTACCAATTCTAACAATTCATCGGTGGCCAAATCGGCCAAATCATCTCTGGTTCTGATACCTTTGTCTGCCAAAACATAGGCTAATTTATCATTCATTAAGTCCAAGCCCAACATGTCTTCTGCAGGCTTTTTGTCTTCTAATTTTTCTTCTTTGGCAATCATTTGAGTCAACAAGGCATCTCTGGCTCGACCTCGAAGTTCTTCCACTAAATCTTCATCAAAACCATCAATATTCAGTAATTCTGATTCATCCACATAGGCAATCTCTTCGATCGATGAAAAGCCTTCTTGTACCAACAAAATAGCCATGTCTTCATCAACATCCAACTTTTCTTCATATTCTTTGACGAATTCCATCGCCTCAGCTTCATTTTTCTCTTCAGCTTGTGTCGTGGTTAAGACATTGATTTCCCAGCCGGTTAGCTCACTGGCCAAACGCACGTTTTGACCGCCACGACCAATCGCTTGAGATAATTGGGCTTCATTTACAGCCACATCGATTGAATTTTTTTCTTCATCTACCACAATCGATTCAATCTCAGCTGGCGCCATGGCATTGATGATAAATTGCGCGGTGTTTTCATCCCACAAGATAATATCAATCCGCTCGCCGCCTAGTTCATTGGCCACAGACATCACGCGTGAACCACGCATACCCACACAAGCACCAATTGGATCTAATTTACGGTCATGTGAAAAAACTGCAATTTTAGCTCGGTGACCAGGGTCTCTGGCAGCACATTTAATTTCTAAGAATCCTTGAGAAATTTCTGGCACTTCAACCTTAAACAGTTCAATCATAAATTCAGGACTTTTTCTCGACAAAGTCAAAATCGGTCCGCGGTTCAGTCGATTGACTTCAACCAACAAGCCTTTTAAACGGTCGCCACGTTTTACTTTTTCACGCGGGATACCAAATTCACGTGGCACGATGGCTTCAATGCCACTGCCCACATCAATAAATACATGTCCACGCTCAACCCTTTTGACAATTCCAGAAAGCACTTCTCCAATGCGGTCTTCGAATTGTTCTACCACTTGCTCACGTTCGGCTTCACGTACTTTTTGCAGGATCACTTGTTTGGCTGTTTGCGCCGCAATGCGGCCAAACTCTACTGAATCCATTTGCTCTTCGATGACATCGCCGATTTCAATATCAGGGTCATCTTGTTGTGCTTGTTCCAATGTCAATTCGCGGTCTTCAGATTCTAATTCATCGTCTTCCACCACAGTCCAACGTCGGAAACTTTCATACGTTCCGGTGTTGCGATCAATGTCTACTCGCACATCCATATCTTTCATGTGTTTTTTACGGGTGGCCGATGCCAATGCCAATTCAATGGCCTCAAAAATCACATCGCGACTGACGCCTTTCTCATTAGATAAAGCCTCAGCAACATACAGAATCTCTCTACTCATTTTTTCACTCCACCAAAAGCTGGTTTCAACCTTGCCTTCATTACGTTGGCCATTTCAAAGCCATATTCCATGACTTCATTGGCAACGACTATCTCATTTTCACTGACTGACTCAATGGTGCCTTTGATGTTTCTGGCACCTAAAACCGGTTGTGCCAGTTTAACTATTACAAATTCACCGATGTATTGTCTGAACTGTTCGGTATTGAACAACACCCGATCCATACCTGGTGAGGACACTTCCAACACATAGGCGCCATTGATAGGATCTTCAACTTCTAATATACCAGATATTTCGCGACTGCAATTGGCACAGTCATTTACATTGACACCATTTTCATGGTCAATAAAAACCCGCAAGATGGCACTGTGCTTTTGTGGCAAGTATTCAACACCCCAAAGCGTAAAGCCCAAATCTTGGATAACAGGTTCTATCAATTGTGATAACAGTTTTTCTTTCATTAACAGCTGTGTAATTATAAACAAAACGTTGTGAAATCATGGCTGACGGGCAAAGACATTTGTCGCTTCACCAATCAATAAATTTCAGCAACAAAAAAGGCTCCACAAGGAGCCTGATAATACATTCAATCAATTGGTTGCGGGGGCAGGATTTGAACCTACGACCTTCGGGTTATGAGCCCGACGAGCTGCCAGACTGCTCCACCCCGCATCATCAAGATGGCATATTCTACTATATATTTTCTTTTTTGCAACAGTTAAAGTGGATGAATCAACAAACTTTGGTTCTCAGGTTTTGCACGGGATAGATATTAAAATATAACATGTCATTCAGAGGCCAACTTGGTTTATGGAGATATTGCGATTTGAGCGAAGCTCATGAAGCGATATTGGAATGCCGTAGGCCGTGTGTACCAAAAAAACTGAATGTCATCCTGAGCGAGCCAAAGGCGAGTCGAAGGACCTCTCACAGCTCACGCAAATTCAAAAGCAACCACTCTTCCAGCGTCAGGAGATACTTCGACTCATTGCTTTTATTTTTTTCATGGTGTTCTTAACCCAAATACTGTGCGTTTAAGTTTTATCCCATGGTTCAAGTCCGCTCAGCATGACATCCTTTATACAGTTCATCCATTGTCCTGTTTCGCCATCGCAGCCACCCGCCCAACCGTTAAGCCCTGCACCAAAATACTGAATAACACCACCGCATAGGTAGCGGCTATCAAAGGTTCACGGTAGGGTCCTGCAGGTAATGACAACACCAAAGCCACTGAAATACCGCCGCGCAAGCCACCCCAAGTCAGGATTTTAATCACGTGTGGCGAATAACTGTGCTTAAACTTCATCAAGCTCACAGGCAGGCCAACACTGATAAATCGCGACAGCAAAACCAAAGGTATGATCAACAAGGAACTGTAGATATAACTGGGTAAAAAGTGAATCAACAAAATTTCTAAGCCAATCAATAAAAACAGCACTGCATTAAGCAGCTCATCGATTAATTCCCAAAAATTATCCAACCGGTCCCGAGTCACATCACTCATGGCCAACAGCCGACCATGGTTACCAATCATTAAACCAGCGACCACAATCGCAATCGGCCCAGACAGGTGTAAGTGCTGCGCCAAGGCATAGCCACCGGTGACCATCGCTATGGTGATCAACATTTCAACCTGGTAGTTATCAATAGACTTCAGCATCCAATACCCCAAAGCGCCTAAGGCCACACCAAACACAGCACCACCCACAGCTTCTTGAAAGAACAGCCAACTGACGCTGGAGAAAGTGGCCTCAGCTTGTCCGGTTGCCACCCCCAGAACAGCTATAAACAACACCACAGCCACACCATCGTTGAACAAGGACTCACCGGTAATCATCACTTCTATAGGCTTCGGCGCACCGACTTTTTTCAAAATACCCATCACCGCAATGGGGTCGGTGGGTGAAATCAACACCCCAAACACCAAACAATAGATATAGGACACATCAATACCAAATAAATTGAATATATAAAAACTCACCAAACTGATGATGACCGAAGAAATCACCACACCAATGGTGGCCAAGATGGCAATGGTGAACTTGAGCTCAGCCAAGCGATTGATGTTGACGTGTAAGGCACCAGCAAACAACAAGAAGCTCAACATGCCATTCATCACTGTCTCATCAAAATCAACCTGCGCGAATACCGCAGCAATTTGATCGGTTTCAACCCAGCCCATTTTATTCAGCGCCACCAACAACAACGACATCAACAGACCTATCAACATGATGCCAATGGCATTGGGTAACCCGATAAAGCGGTGGTTGAAATAAGCAAACAATGCTGCCAAAGACAACAGAATTGAAACCAAATCAAATAAACCCATCAAACTTTCCTGAAAAAAACCTGACAACATGATTGTTGCAGCACAGACTATTTTAAGGGCAGGCATAAAAAAAGGGTGACTTAAAAGTCACCCTTTCTATAAGACTTGATGTCTTCAGCTGATTACCAATCTAAACGGAAACCAACTTGTGCACGCCATTGAGAAGCTGTGCGGTTGGTAAAGAAACGGGTTGCCCCATTCCAATCCAACTCATAAATACCATCTTCCAAGCCGTTCAAACGAGCGATGTCTTCACCGTCGAAACCAGCCGTTTGGATTTGACCCCAATCGCTGTCCAACAAGTTACCCAAGTTTTTCACATTGAAGAACAAAGTGGCACGAACTGGGCCCCAAGCTGGTAACTCTTGTGACACGTTCAAATCAACGGTGTTGATGCGAGGTGCTTTGAAGGCATTTCTAGGAGCCACACGTCCGCGGTACTGGGCCAAACCAGAAGAGCGCAGGAATGTTTCAAAAGCTGCTGCTTCAGCAGGATCTGACAACACATATTCATTGGGGTTAGGCACGTAGAACAAATCATTGTCACGGATGCCATCACCATTCACGTCATTGCTGTACGTGTATGAGAACGGTTCGCCATCTTGTGAAATCCACACCAGACCAATGTTGGTGTAGTTGTCACCGAAGAACATGTTTTGGTAAGTGGTGGTGAACACAAAAGCATTTTCAACTTCATAAGCTGAAGTTGCAGCCAACGCTTGGTTGGGGTTGAATGCAGGTGTGTTGTCCCAGTTCGAAATGGCACGTGATGAAGTACCGGCCGAAGCTTCAGTGGCATCAGTATAGGTATAAGATGCTTTGGCATACCAGTGCTCAGTTTGTGGTAATTCTAAACTCACTGTGGCACGTTTGGTTTCACCTTTTGACGTGTTGGTCAGGTAAATCACGTCATTAAAGTCTGAATTGGCATTGGCACGACTGCCTGATAAACCAGCGACATCATCCCAATAAACCAAACGACCATCAGGTAAAGTTCCAGTTGGATCACCCAAGTTCAAATGCTGGTAATCAATGGCGTCTTGCGCTTTGATGAATTCCAACTCAACAGAACCAACCAAACCAAACCATGGTAACTCCGCATCCACAGCGATGTTAGATTTCAACACCGTAGGGATTTTAAAGTCAGGATCCAATACATCGACATTTTGTCTCGATGAACCAGCCAAAATGGGTTGGTTGTCTGGGTCTGGTGAGAAGATAAAACCATCATCATCAAAACCACGTGAACGGTAGAAAGTTAAGTCACCACCGGTATTGGTGAATGAATTAGACAACCACACATTGGGCGTACCGCCGGTGAACACACCCACACCACCACGTAACTGCATGTATTTGTCATCAGACATGTCGTAGTTAAAACCAATTCGAGGTTGAATGGTGCCTTCACTGACTACATTGTTGTTGGCAAAACCGTAGGCATCAAAGAAGTCTTGATTAAAACGTGGCTTGTCATTGGTAGATGGCTTATCAAAACGCAAACCAAACTGCATGGTTAAGCGATCATTAACCGTCCAATTGTCTTGAATGAACAGACCCAGATTTTCCCAAGCCCAGTTGGCTTCAGGCATCGGCTCATTGGTACCTTGGTTGTATTCATAAGCTGAATGAATGCCGTTAGCAAAATCATCGATGCTGGCAAATTCATACAAACCCAAAGCTTGAGAGATGAATAAGTTACGGATGTCTTGCTCACGCCAATCCACACCAAAAGTCAAGGTGTGATCGCCCATGAAGTAATTACCTTCTAAGTAAACATTATCAGTGACCACATTCAACTCATTGGCATGACGAAACTCTTCTGTACCAAACCAAACTGATTGACCGTTACCCACTTCAACCTCTACTTGAGGCAAACGGGCATTCAAATCAGGAATTTTATCGAATTCAGAATTAGAGATGCGCAACTCGGTTGAGAAGTTAGCAGTCCAATCACTGTAAAGGTTTAAGTTATATGATTTATTTTCAAACGCATTGGTGTACCAATGTGAACTCAGCGAGATGTCTCTTGAACCTGTGTTAGGGAAAATAGGTTGTGAGTCCTGATTGTTTTGGTACTTGAACGAAGCGCGGTGATAATCATTGATGTTCCAGTCTAACTTAACAACAATTGACTCTTCTTCGGTAACCAAGTCAGTAGGGGCGTTGAAGCCACCGGCATTGATGCCGTAAACAGAACTGGCAATGTCAGCCACTTGTTGGGCCAGTGCGGTGTCGACACCTGACTCACCCAATAAGCGTGTTTGCTCTTCTTTTTCATAAGCCAAGAAAAAGAACAACTTGTCTTTGATGATTGGGCCACCAGCTGAAACTGAATACACTTCGCGGGTAAATTTACTGTCATCACGTTGCAAATCATCACTTGAGAAGTAACCAGCCACACGACCTGTGAACTCATTGGTACCTGATTTGGTGATGGCGTTGATGTTAGCACCGGTGAAGTTGGATAAAGTCACGTCATATGGAGACAGTTGAACGTTCAATTCTTGGATCGTGTCCAACGAGAAAGGTTGTGACAAACCGGGTGAACCACCGGCTTCTAAACCAAATGGATCGCCGATACCCACACCATCAATAGAGATGTTGTTGAAACGGTTGTTAACCCCAGAAACTGAAATACCTTCACCAAAACTTCTGATGTTAACCCGAGAGTCTAAACGCACGAAATCCTGAATGTTGCGATCAACCGTTGGTAAGTTGGTGATTTGCTCTTGTGAAATACTGGTACCCGTACCCATGTTGTCAGGGTTAAAGGTAGCAGATTGTGCAGCCACACCGACAGCTGTTACCGTGTCTAATGCAATCGCATCAGCAACCAGAACCGCATCAATGGCACGGTCTTCACCCAGTTTAATGAAGATGTTACCTTCTTCAGCATCTGAGTAACCGCTGTTTCTGACTTCAATATTATAGGGACCGCCAACACGTAAACCACGTGCAGAATAACGACCTTCTTCATTGGTGGTCAAAGTTTTGACTTGACCAGTGGGCTCATGTGTCACAATTACGGTGGCACCAGACAACGCATTACCTGAAGAATCAACGATGGTACCGTTGATCGAAGCAGACGTCTCTTGAGCCAATGTAACACCCCATGGTAAAACTGCGAGCATTAAAATCGCAACAACCCATTTAACTTGTTTCATATTTCTCATTGCAAAAACCTATTTAAATAAACATAATGACCTTTAATGACGCAATTAAACAGACGATCTTATTGAAACGAACGTTTGATGAACATGGCGCTTTTAAAGCCTCTCTGAAAAAATCCTCTGCGTATTTTCTCACATGAAGGCGCATGGTAAAAGCCTTTTGTGAAGATTTCGTTAAAAACAGTAACATTTATAGCCAACGAGCCATTATGAAAAAATTTATTCTATGTATTACTATGTGCTTCAGCTCATTCGCAGATGCCAAACAACTGGCCGCTGGGCCGATGCTCGGTCATATGGCCTTGAGGGGCGCTAACATCTGGGTTCAATCATCTGAACCAGGCCAGGTCAGCATCATTTACTGGCCTGCAGAACAAGGTAAACAAAAAGCCGAATTATCAGCCCAAGTCAATACTGACCTAGGCAACATACACACTTTTAAACTGACGGGTTTAGAGCCAGCCACCACTTATCAATACGTACTCGAGGTTAATGGCAAAAAAGTCAAAGTCGACAAGCCCTTCCAATTCACCACCCAAACACTGTGGCAATGGCGCAGTGACCCACCTGATTTTTCGGTGCTGGCGGGTTCCTGTAATTTTGAAAATGAGACCGCTTATGATCGACCCGGAACCCCTTATGGCAGCGGTCATGAAGCCATGTTCAGTCAAATCGCCAGTGAAGATGCTGATGTGATGTTGTGGATTGGAGATAATTGGTATTACCGAGAAGTTGATTTTGATGCCGAACAAAACCTGTTACACCGTGTGATGCGCGATCGCAGTCAACCTCACTTACAACCGATTTATCAAAAGTTTGCCAACTACGCCACTTGGGATGACCATGACTTTGGGCCCAACAACTCGGGTGCTGAGTTTATTTTCAAGGACAAAGCTTTGGAAATATTTAAAAACTATTGGGCCAACCCCAGTTATGGCATGCCGGAACAACCAGGGGTGTTTTCCAAAGTCAGTTACAACGACATTGAATTCTTTATGCTGGATAATCGATACAATAAATCACATGAAGACAAAACCGATGGTCCTGAAAAAATTTATTATGGCGAGAAACAGCTGACTTGGCTAAAAAACAGTCTTTTGGGCTCCTATGCCCCCTTCAAAATCATTGTCGGCGGCGGACAAATGCTCAACAACTATCATGAATATGAAGGCTGGGACAAGTACCGACATGAACGCGACCCTTTCATTGAATGGTTGGATGAGCATAAAATCACCGGTGTGATGTTCCTCAGCGGCGATAAACACCACACTGAAATGCTGCGCGCTGACCGCCCTGGCGCTTACCCCTTATATGAAATGACCTGTTCACCACTGACTGCCGGCACCCATTCATCTAAGTCTGGTGGTGATTTAGACAACCCCAGGTTGGTACCTGGCTCACTGGTCAATAAACACAACTACTGCAAGTTTTCATTTTCCGGGCCTCGAACTGACCGCAGTCTGCGTATTGATGTGATTGGCCATGAAGGCAAACAATACTGGACCAAACAAATCAAAAGCAGCGTGTTGAGCTATGCTCAAGTCAATGAAGTCCCCTGAGATTGATTTAACCACATGATTCGCAACAACGACCAAGAGAAACTTTTTCAGCTGGAGAAAAAAAACCTCAGGTATTTAAACCTGTTCAGGTTGTTCGCCAGCTTGTTCTTTTTCATGTTGTTGAACAATCAATGGGTGGCTGACTTTTACCCCAACAGTGAGTTCCACCCCAACACCGCTGATTGGGTTGATATCTATTTGATTTTATCAATAGCCATCATGCTCATCACCTACATCAGCCAACAGGATAGTGTCATCAGAATCAGTAAACTGACCCTGTTTCTTGACTTATTTGTGTTAATTTTTATGGCTTATGCGACCAATGGTTTTTCCCAAGGCATCGCGGTTTTACCGGTGTTAGCCATTGGCTCAGCGGCCATCCTCTACCGCAGGCCCTTGTATATCTTATTGGCACCAACTTCAGCGGCCCTACTGCTTTGGTTGCTGCCATTGGTTTTTGACTTCAGCAGTCAGGAGCAAGTGACCAACTCCAGTAAGCTGCTGCACGCTTTGGGTTATTACGTGATTGCTTTGTTGGGCATCCGCCAATCCATCTCATACACCAGCACCTTACAAATGTATAAGAGTCAGAGAAAGACCATCTCCGGTTTAGAAAACATGAATCAGGTGATTATTGAAAAACTCAGCAATGGGGTGATTGTCTATCAAAATGACCATGTGATTTTGCATGCCAATGCCGCAGCGAAAAAATTATTGGGCATGGATGACATCATCTTCTTTCCTGAAGAAATCGCAAATTACATCAACAGCGGTAAAGAAGGCGCTGTTTACAACGCACCCAATGGCATGGATTTATACTTGCGTAAAGCGTCGGTGACTGAAGAAAAGAATTTTGGTGTGCTGTTCATTGAAGATTCAAGTTTCTTGAAAAAAGCCGCACAACAGTTGAACCTGGCCTCCTTGGGCAAGTTATCCAGCTCGATCGCACATGAAATTCGAAACCCGCTGGCAGCCATCAGCACCGCCGCTGAGTTGCTGGTCGAATCGCCTGACCTGAAAGATCAGGACAAACAAATCAGTGAAATCATCGTCAACCAAACCCGACGCGCCAACCACATCATAGAGGACATTCTTGAAATGTCTAAGCGCAGAACAGCCGAACCAGAAACTTTGCATATCAGTGAATACCTGACCCATGCCAAACAACAATTAATCGATCAAGGACTGGCTGATAATAAACAAATTCAACTCATTGTGCCCAAAGACAGCAGCATTGAATTTGACCCAGACCATTTCAAGCAAGTGGTCTGGAACCTGGCCTCCAACGCCATCAAGCACGGCATCGACAATGAACTACAAATCATCGTGCGCGGCCAGACCATTGATTTCAGAAACAACGGCGAGGCGTTTGATGAGCGTAAAATAAAGAACCTGTTCGAACCCTTCTTCACCACCCACAACCGAGGTACCGGGTTGGGCTTACACATTTGTCGCCAACTCTGTCATGACAACCATGCCACCTTGGATTACCTGCACATCAACAACCAACACATCTTCCGCATTGAGTTTAATCTGGGCTAAATGTAAACCCAGTCTTTGATGGTTTTACAGCCAGCAGTGGCTTGTTGACTCCTCAAAACTCATTCCAGCCCTTGTTTAAAAATCAAGTCATCACCTGGCTCACAATGGATAACAACACTGTCCACATCACTGCCTTGAATCAGCCCGGTGCCTGCAATCACCTCGCAGGGTTGAATGGGGTCAGTGGGCATGCTTTGAATGTCAACCTGATAATTTTGTTGGTCATCTACCGGCACATCAAACACAAAAGATCCGGCTTGAGTGACGACCAATTGGTCCAATCCATTGTTGTTTAAAACCAATGGATTGTCCGCCAATAAGCCATTAACCACACCAGCAACAAAATACGGCGTGGTGACACAAACCACATTGATATTCTCCACGCCTGTTTCGTTCAAAACACCTTGACCTTGTTTGACCACACACGTTTGATTGGGCGATGTTGGCTGGCTGGCAACGGTCACTGCATAGGCATCACCAACAAACAGCGCCGTATCAAAGGTGACCACGCCGTTGTCATTAACCAGTAAGGCATCACCCCCATTGTTCAACAACTCAACTGAATTTCCTGGCGCCAAGCCAGAGACCTGCAATGAAACCATGAACGGTACATTGAACACATAGGCTGAACCCGCATTGTTGCCAATTTCGGTATCACGGTAAGCACCAACCAAAGCTTTACCACCAGACATACTTATCGCCACACCGAATTCGTCTCTGGCGTTGTTATCAGAGGCTACCAACTTATCTGTTTGTAACCAGCTGCCACCCATAAAATCATACACATAAGCCGCCCCTGAATAGGAGCCGTTGTCGTTTTCCTTTTTGGCACCAATCACGGCACGATTTTCATGTAAGTCTAAGGCCACACCAAAATCGCCGTTTGCATTCATCTCTGCGACAGTGAATTTTTGCGATTGCAACCAATTCTGACCATCGTAAGCAAACATGTAGGCAGCACCTGATGATTCGATGTTACCAGTATCCTGGCTGGCGCCAACTAAAGCACGGTCACCTGATAAGCTGACCGCAAAACCAAAATAACTGTCAGGCACCGGCTCACTGGACAACAACTGCTGAGTTTCAACCCAGTTGTTGTTCTCACCGTCAAACTCAAAAACATAAGCGGCACCAACGGACTCCGCATTGACCTGATGCCGGTAAGCACCAACCAACAACCTGTTACCTGACAAGCTCAGCGATTGGCCAAATTTTTCATTGGCACCGCCGTCGCTGGCCAGCAGTTTTTGTGCTTCAACCCAACTGCCATTAATGTAAACAAACTCATAGACAGAACCAGAGCGCTCACCCAAATCATCATCATTATTGGCAGCAATCATGGCGCGGTTGTTTTCCAGGCTGATGGCAAAGCCAAACCAATCGCTGTTGTCTCCATCTGAGGCGATCAGTTTTTGAGTTTGTGTCCACGCATCGCCCAGGTACTCAAACACATAGACCGAACCTGAGTCACCCGAGTTGTCATCATCACGAAACGCACCCACCATGAGGGTGTCACCATCCATACTGACCGCATAGCCAAACTGGTCACTGACAGCACCATCATCAGCCGTCAGCTTTTGACTGAGTATCCAACTGCTGCCATCATATTCATACACATAAACAGCACCCGCATTATCAGCCAAGCCATCGTGGTAACTGGCGCCCACCGCCGCTCGGTTGCCTGACAAGCTGACCGCTTGACCAAAAAAGTCATCTGCCATGCCATCATCAGCAAGTAGTTTGGCCTCTTCTAAAGCATCCAAAACATCCAAGCCACGACCCTCGCTGAGGCTAAAGGCTGCGTTGTTTATTGCGGCAGCGTGAACCGCTGTTGTTGATATTAACCCACAAGTGAGCAGGCAAGCGGCCATCAATAGGACAGGTGTTTTCATATGAAGTTTTCCGGTTATTTTCTGTTATTAACCAGTCAAACCAGCAAAACACGCCAAATTTATTTTAAAACTTAATTACTCAGGCCAGAAATCACGTGCGCAGCCTAATAAACTGGAACATCTTTCGCACTGAGTTAAATTTGGGCAAAAAAAACAGCAAACCAGTTGCTGTTTTTTTTAATTCATTGAAGCATTAGTTACAAAGCCTTCAAACCCTGAATCAAATGCCCAATCGCATCTTGCGCATCGCCATACAGCATCTTGTTGTTTTCAGCAAAGAACAAGGCGTTTTGAATGCCGGCGAAACCGGTGCCTTTACCGCGTTTAATCACAATCGAATTTTTCGCTTCATCGACATTCAAAATCGGCATGCCATAAATCGGACTTTCCGGATCGGTTTTGGCCACCGGATTGACCACGTCATTGGCACCAATCACCAAGGCCACATCGGTTTGTTTGAACTGAGAATTAATATCTTCCATGTCTTCAATCAAGTCATAAGGTACACCGGCTTCAGCCAACAGCACATTCATGTGACCTGGCATGCGGCCAGCCACTGGGTGAATGGCGAATTTCACATCAACGCCTTTGTCCATCAAGATTTGCGCCATTTCCCACAGTTTGTGTTGCGCTTGGGCCACGGCCAGGCCATAACCAGGAATCACGATGACACGGTCTGCAAAGGCCATTTGAATGGCTGCATCTTGTGCTTCAATTTCCTTCATTTCACCTTCGATGGCCGCACCACCAGAACCACCCATAGAACCGAACAACACCGAACCCAAGGATCGGTTCATGGCTTTGGCCATGTGTTGGGTGAGCATGGTACCGGCTGCACCTACCAACATACCAGCGATAATCATTGCTTCGTTTTGTAACACAAAACCTTCGAATGAAACCGCCAAACCCGTGAAGGCATTGTACAAAGAAATCACCACTGGCATATCGGCTCCACCAATGGGTAAAGTCATCAACAAACCCAGCAATAATGACAGGCCAAAGAAAATCCAAATGTAATTGGCGTTCAAATCTTGAGTGAGGTACAAACCAAGCACCAAGGTACCTATACCAACTATGCCATTGAAGAAGTTTTGTCCAGGGAAGGTGAAGCGTTTATCAATCCAACCTTGTAATTTACCAAAAGCCACCAACGAACCACTCAAAGAAATGGCACCAATGTAAACGCCGACGATGGCGAAAACCATGGTCACACCAGACAAACAATCATGTGTGTCTGCGGTATCAACAATGGTTCCAGCTGCGCAACCGCCCATGTGATCGACGGCATTGAACAGGGCCATGGCGCCAATAAAGGCGGCAGAACCACCACCCATGCCGTTATACAGTGCCACCATTTGTGGCATGTCAGTCATGGCGACTTTTTTACCACTGACCCAAGCCAGCACGGTAGATGAAACCAGCGCTGCCAATATCAGCACCATGTTGTGCATATCTGGCAACAAGAAAGTGGCAACGGTGGCAATCAACATGCCGAGTCCAGCCCAAACAATACCGCCTCTGGCGGTACCTGGCGCACTCATGCGGCGCAAACCGGTGATGAACAGAATGGCCGCTAAAAAGTAACAGCCTTTGATGACATAAGGTAGGTATGCATTGATAAATTCCATCACTTATCTCCCGCCTGGCTGTCTTGATTTTCGACTTTTTTGACTCTGGGTTTGAACATTTCCAACATCCGCTCAGTCACCACATAGCCGCCGGCTGCATTACCTGCACCTAAGAACACAGCGATAAAGCCAAACACTTTTTCTAAAGTAGTATCAGCATGTCCTAATGCTATCATGGCGCCGACCAACACGATGCCATGAATGAAATTTGATCCAGACATCAAAGGTGTGTGCAACACCACTGGAACCTTGCGGATGATCTCGAAACCGAGAATCGCCGCCAGTGCGAATATATACAGTGCAATAAACCCATCAATCATGATTTCTCTCCTTCTTCAGTCGCTTTGGCTGCAGCATGAATCACTGCACCGTCTTTGGTCACCGCACAACCGGCTAAAATATCGTCATCCCAGTTCAACACAAACTCACCTTCATTGTTCATTAAAGACAACAAGTTCCAGACATTACGTGCATACATCTCACTGGCATGTAAGGGCACTGTGGCTGGTAAATTTTTCGGCCCTATGACTTTGACATTGTTGACCATGATGGTCTTGCCCAATTCAGTGGGTTCACAGTTACCACCGCCCTCAGCACCCAAATCAACAATCACACTGCCGGCTTTCATGTCATTGACCATGGCTGCGGTGATGATGCGTGGTGCTGGTCTGCCTGGCACCGCCGCGGTGGTGATCAGTACATCGACGGAAGTCAGGTGTTTGGCGAGGTTTTGTTGTTGGGTGAGTTTTTCTTCATCGGTTAAAGCCCGCGCATAGCCCCCTTCACCCACTGCTTCAACACCCAAGTCCAAGAATTTAGCACCCAGCGATTTAATTTGTTCAACCGTTTCTGGTCTGACGTCATAACCGGTGACATTGGCACCCAAGCGCCTGGCTGTGGCCATGGCTTGTAAGCCAGCAACGCCTGCACCTATCACCAACACCGAAGCCGGACGAATGGTGCCGGCAGCGGTGGTCAGCATGGGAAAAAACCTCGGCGCTTCACTGGCAGCCAATAACACTGCTTTGTAACCCGCGACTGATGCTTGGGAAGATAACACGTCCATGGCTTGTGCTCGGGTGGTTCGCGGAATCAATTCCATAGAAAAAACCGTCAGCTGATTAGCTGCTGCTTGCTGAAACCGAGCTTGGTTTTGGTAGGGTGAAACCATGCCGATAACTGTGGCGCCATGTTTGATTTCCTTGATATCATCTGCACTGAGGGCATCCACACCGACCAGGACATCAGCAGCATTCAACACATCGTTGCGTTTTTTGGCCATTTGACACAAATCAGGATAAGCTTCATTGGGAAAACCTGCGGACTCGCCAGCATCTGGTTCAAACAAGACATGCCAGCCCAGTTTGAGGATTTTTTCAGCCGTTTCTGGCACCATAGCCACCCTAGATTCATCTTCACCGCGCTCTTTTACAAAGCCTACCGTTATTGTCATAGTGTCCCACTTGTTTTTTAATCGAACATCAGTATAGCAAATCGCTGTTTTTTTTGCTGTTCGATTTTTCAGAATATGTTGATGCAAACAATCAATGGATTTATTCACAACCACACGACACAGCCAAACATACAATCCAATCAACTTTTTATCCATAAAATGCTATGAACAAAACCCAATTGCCAATTACGGTCAAAACTTTTTTGATTGCTGTATCATTGCTGAGCAGCACCTTTTCAATAGCGCAAAACCAACCCACTCCGGTAATTACTGCCACTGCAGCTAAACAAAACTTCTCAGATGTGGTGGAAGCATTGGGTACATTAAAAGCCAATAACAGCTTGATCATCACATCGACTGTGACTGAACTGGTGACTGAAGTACATTTCACTGACGGCCAACGAGTTAATCAAGGAGACTTGTTGGTGTCTATGGACACTTCAGATGAGATGGCTCTATTGCAAGAAGAACAAGCCAGGTTGGATGAAGCGCGCAGATTGGTCAAAAGACTGAGTCCTTTGGCGGCTCAAAATGCCACTTCAAAAAGTGCTTTGGACACGCAAAAAAGCATAGTCAGTGTGGCTGAGGCGAGAATCAAAGGCATCCGCTCGCAAATCGATAAACGCCTGATCAAAGCGCCCTTTGATGGGGTGGTCGGTTTGAATGACATCACAGTTGGAACTTTAGCTCAACCGGGTTTTGAACTGGCTACTTTGGACGATGATTTGAGCATGAAAATGGATTTTTCGGTACCGGAAAGACACCTCTCTTATTTAACCAAAGGATTAAAAATTGAAGCCAAATCCCGGGCATTTCCTGGTCAAGATTTCAGTGGTGAAATCACCAGCATCAACAGCCGCATCGACCCGGTGACCCGCTCAGTGGTGGTCAGGGCCATCATTCAAAATGAAGACCAAACCTTGAAACCAGGTATTCTGATGCGCATCCAATTGGCCACGCAACCACGGGTCAGTTTATTGATTCCAGAAGAAGCCATCACCGCCTCTGCCACCGAACAAAGGGTATTTAAAATCGTTAATAACAACAATGTCATCAACGTTGAGGAAACCTTGATCAGCATTGGAACGCGAAACGGTGGTAAGTTAGAAGTGCTCGCTGGCTTGGATGAAGGTGATCAAGTGGTGATTCATGGGACTTTAAGAGTCAAAGGCGGTGATGAAGTGGTGATTGTTGCTGATAAGAAAAAAGATGAGACATTGGTCGAATTATTGGCCAAGAAAGTTGATTCAAATACAGCCGCTAAACAAGGAACCTAACACATGTTGATTTCTGATGTCTCGGTCAAAAGACCGGTATTCGCCTCAGTCATTTCCTTGTTACTGATTGCTTTTGGCTTGGTGGCCTTTGACCGCCTTTCTTTGCGAGAGTATCCCGACATTGACCCACCGGTGGTGACTGTTGAAGTCAACTACCCGGGCGCACCAGCCAACGTGGTTGAAACCCGAGTCACAGAAATCATCGAAGACCGCATATCTGGTATTGAGGGCATAGAATTCATTGAATCCTCCTCTCGCGATGGTGAATCCAATGTCACCATCGAATTTTCCATCAGCCGCGACATTGATTCAGCAGCCAATGATGTTCGCGATCGCATTGCTGGGGTTCAGGACAACTTACCCGAGGAAGCCGAACCACCTGAGGTGCAAAAAGTTGATAACTCCAATGATGTGGTGATTTGGCAAAACTTGGCCAGCAGCAAACTATCAGTACCTGAAATCACCGATTACGCACAACGCTATTTGGTGGACCAATACTCAACCTTAGATGGGGTGGCACGGGTTCGTGTCGGTGGTGGCTTGCGCTACGCCATGCGTATCTGGGTTGATCGCATGTCTTTGGCCGCCAGAAATTTAAGCGTGGCTGATATTGAGCAGGCTTTGCGGGCTGAAAACATTGAACTGCCAGCCGGCAGATTAGAGTCCGAACAACGCTTATTCAAGGCCAGGGTTACCCGTAACTTTAACCAACCAGAGGATTTTGCCAAACTGGTGTTAGCCGAAGGAGACAATGGCTACTTGGTTCGCTTGGGTGATGTGGCTCGCGTTGAATTGGGTCTGGAAGAAGACCGCACTTTGTTCCGTGGTAATGGCATTCCCATGGTGGGCATCGGCGTCATCAAACAATCCAATGCCAACACCATTGATGTGGCACGCGCAGTGAAAGCTTTGACCATTAAACTCAACCAAGACATGCCCGATGGCATGTCAATCGAGCAAAGTTACGACGCATCCATATTTATTGAAGAAGCCATCAAAGAAGTTTATTTCACCTTGTTTGTGGCCATCGGTTTTGTGGTTCTGGTGATCTTTTTGTTCTTGGGTAATTTCCGCGCCATGCTGATACCTGCGGTAACCGTTCCAGTTTCTATCATTGCCACTTTTATCGTCATCAATGCGTTGGGTTTTTCGATCAATTTATTGACCCTGTTGGCCTTGGTGCTGGCCATCGGCTTGGTGGTTGATGATGCCATTGTGGTGTTGGAAAACATCGTGCGGCGGATGCAGGAAAAAGGCGAAACGCCCTTAGTGGCGGCTTATCGCGGCACGCGCCAGGTGGGTTTTGCGGTGATTGCCACCACTTTGGTGTTGATTGCGGTGTTTGTGCCCATCACCTTTTTGGATGGTGACATTGGACGTTTATTCACTGAGTTTTCATTGACCATCGCAGCTGCAGTGGCGTTTTCTTCATTGGTGGCATTAACTTTATCGCCGATGCTGGCATCCAAGTTATTGAAACCCAATAACAACAAAGGTCGAATCCTGAAGGCCACCAATCGGCTGGTCAGCAGAACCCGCAAACGGTACATAAAAATATTGGTTAAATCCATGCGCAGGCCAATATACATGATCATGGTTTTTGCCGTTTTGTTGGCAGGAACATTTTTCATCTACCCCAAAATTGCGCAAGAGTTTTCTCCCAAAGAAGACCGCGGTGCATTTTTTGTGCGGGTGGATGGACCAGAAGGTGCGACTTACCAATACATGGAAGAGTACATGACCGAGATTGAATCCAGGATGATGAAGTACATCGACAGCGGTGAGTTCAAGCGCTTGTTGGTGCGCTCGCCCCGTTCTTTTGGTGGCATTGAATCTTTTAACAGTGGCATCATCATCGCTTTGATGGACACATGGGGTGAACGCCGATCGGCTTTCACTGTGATGGATGAAGTCCGCGCTGACCTGGCATCTTTACCCGGCGTGCGAGCATTTCCCTTGATGCGCCAAGGCTTGGGCGGCGGTACCGGTAAGCCGGTTCAATTTGTGTTGGGCGGCGATAACTACGATGAATTGATTGAATGGCGTGATATTTTGTTTGAGAAAATCAATGAAAACAACCCAGGTTTATTGGGTTTGGACAGTGGCTACAAAGAAACCCGGCCGCAGATTGATTTCAACATTGACTATGATGGCGCTGCAGACTTGGGCGTGCGTGTCAATGAAATAGGCCGCACCCTACAAACCATGCTGTCAGGCCGCAACGTCACCACCTACATCGACAACGGTGAAGAATACGATGTGATTTTAGAAGGAGAGCGCAACCAACAACAATCCTTCAGTGACATAGAAAACATTTATGTCCGATCACAGCGTTCTGGTGAACTGATCCCCTTATCCAACATGATCAGCATCAAAGAATATGGCGCTGCTGATAACTTGTCTCGCTACAACCGCATTCGTTCCATCACTTTAGAGGCCAATCTGGCAGAAGGTTATAGTCTGGGTGAAGCACTGAGTTATCTGGAACGCATGGTGGATGAACACCTGCCCGAAAGTGCCATCACTGACTACAAAGGCCAAAGTCGAGATTTTATGGAATCAGGCGCATCGATCATATTCGTCTTTATCCTTGGCTTGATTGTGGTGTTCTTGGTATTGGCTGCTCAGTTTGAAAGCTATGTGCACCCCTTTGTGATCATGTTGACCGTGCCCTTGGCCATGGGCGGCGGATTACTGGGACTGTTGTTACTGGGCGGTTCAATCAATATTTATTCCCAAATTGGCTTGATTATTCTGATTGGTCTGGCCACCAAGAATGGTATTTTGATTGTTGAATTTGCCAACCAGCTGCGAGACATGAATTACAACTTCAACCGCGCCACTTTAACCGCCTCCAAAGTCAGGTTCAGGCCGATTGTGATGACTGGCCTGACCACCATCGCTGGATCCTTGCCGTTGATTCTGGCCACCGGTGCCGGCGCTGAAACCCGCATTGTGATAGGCACTGTGATTTTATTCGGGGTGGTGGCTGCCACCATTTTTACCCTGTTTATTTTACCAGTGGCTTACAGCATATTGGCGCGCAACACCAGTTCACCAGAGACGGTGGCGAAAAAATTGGCGGCTGAAGCAAAACAGTACTGAATCAGTTGAAAATGGCTTAAAATAAATTATCATAGGAGCCATGAATAACAAACACAAAACATTCATGCAACGGGCCATCACTTTGGCCCGAACGGGCATGGAAAGTGGTGCTGGCGGGCCCTTTGGCGCGGTGGTGGTCAAGGACAATGAGATCATCGCCGAAGGCTGGAACCGCGTTACATCCAGCAACGACCCGACCGCCCATGCCGAAGTCACGGCCATCCGAGCCGCGTGTGAAAAACTCGGCAGCTTTCAATTGGATGATTGTGTGATTTATACCTCGTGTGAACCTTGCCCGATGTGCTTGGGTGCGATTTACTGGGCCAGACCGAAAAAAGTTTATTACGGATGCAGTAAACAAGACGCTGCTGACATTGCTTTTGATGACCAGTTTATCTACGACGAAATTGAAGCCCCCATCAGCTCCAGACAAATACCCTTTCAACAAGTGGCGCAAGCCGAAGCCCTTGAAGTGTTCAAAGCTTGGGCTGACAAAGTAGATAAAACTGAGTATTGAATAACAATCAAATATCTTTATAAAACTTTAAACGGACCTTTATTTCATCTTTAACTGGTTGATAGTTGGCATAAGCAGGATGGATGTATTTATTTTCAAGTGCCTCAATCACAATTGAATTTAATCTTTCATGCTTTGAGCGCTTGATAAGTTTAATGTTCTCAATTCTGCCTGAAGAAAGAACTGTTGCAGTAAATTCTAACTGACTGATGTAAGAATTCAACGCCAACTCACCACTGAAGTCCTTTAATAAATAAAGCTCATCAAATGAGGGACTTTTGTATTCAGATCTTTGAAACCTGTATTTTGACTTTTCATCATAAGGTAACAGTTCATTCACTTTATGTAAATTCATTATTATTCCTTGATACACTGTAATGGACATCATGGTATCAACAGGGGAGTAGGCCTGAAGAGCCTTTTTAAACTCTAATTGGGAAATCAAAGTATTGTTTTCAAGCTGTTCAAAACTTTCTGGCTGTCTCATCACAAAAGCATAGTCATAAGAATCTACAAAGTGTCTATCGATCTCAAAAACTTTCAGATCTGATTCAAGTGGAACCTCTCTCAATCTGAAAGTTTCTTCATTTATTTTATCATTTACAGTAATGAGGAATTCTCTTTGTGGGTTTTGTTCTGGTACTTTAATTTGAGAATCAATAACTTCAAACTCTGCATGAATTCTGTTTAATCCTTGCCAATTAAGGTAGTCCATCCTAACTACAAGTTCACTGTTAATGTATTCTCCATTAACTTTAGCAGGAGACACAAACCTTTCAAATCGCAATAAGTTATTGAGTTGAGCTTGATTGAAATCTTCATAACCAGAGCTGTTCAATATCGAAGTGTTGGTGATTTTTTTATCAGCAGAAATCAACAATTGAATTTCAACCCAGTCTGCAGTCGTCCAAACATGAGTCTTTCCACTACTCGTCATTGGTATCATCGTATCTATATCCCAATTGAAAAATGGTTCAGGATAATCCAAGGCATTGGCGGAAAAACTAAACAACAACAGAAAGTATAGATTTTTCATTGAAAGTATTCTTTGGATTTCATGTATCTATGTGACATATGACAACAACTTAGGTTCAAATCTCATTAAACAAATAAATAATTAAAATCAAACCATCAATTGAAATCGCTTAGAGAGTTGTACACCAAGCTGTATCGTTAAGACTAAAAATACATAAAAAACGCCCACTGGCTGGACAGAGAGCCTTGGTGTTTAGACAAATCATCACAGCCATCCTTGAATCGCTTTTCGTATTACAGATTCGATTTGGGTACGGGCAATTCCGTTTCAACAAGTGGCGCAAGCCGAAGCCCTTGAAGTGTTCAAAGCTTGGGCTGACAAAGTAGATAAAACTGAGTATTGATCTGAATTTCGTTACAAGTATTCACACAGCTCAATTTCTTCAACGGTAGACGCATTTTGCTGACACAACCAAGCCGTGGCTTTTTCAGGGTCTTTGATCTCGCGCTTGCATGCGGCAATGGTCTCTATGATGAAGGTTGGATCAGTCAGCGCAGCGACCAATGAATTGTTTCCGCCTTGTGATTCAAATTCAGCAACCATCAATTTCGAACCATGCCTGACGGCTTTTTGACAATCAACTTCAACGGGAATGACATCGCTGGTAACAGCTGCTTGTTCATCGCTACCCGGCAGGCCTTTGATTTTAATTTGGGTGGTTTCTTCAGTCTCAGGCTTATTCTGTGAGTAATGTGTGACACCATTTTCATCCACCCATTTATACACTTGCGCCGAGACTGAAAACCCATTCAAAAAACACAGTAAAATAAATATGCCTGTTTTCATGGTCTGATTTTCTTCTTCGGTTGTTAAATAAAGTGTGCTCAAGTTTAAGAATTAAACAGGGAATTTCAAGCTATATATTAATTCTGCATGATTATGAACACCAACAACTGCCATTCGTCAGTGGAACCACAGGTGCTTAAAAAATGCCAACTGGCTGGAGATAAATCCATTGTGCTTGGGGAGGTCATCTTTAACATCAGCCAAGCGTTTGTCATAAAACAGATGCGCTTTGGGTTCAGGCAATTCCGCTGTCTTAGCAAACATGCCAGTCGGTACCATCGTCAATTTAGGCATCAATGGCATATTAAACACTTCAATGGCAGGCTGGCCACATTGGGCGCATTTGCCACGTTGCACATTCGGTGGTGGTTTGTAGGTACTGAATTCAACCTTTCCTGCTGCCGGCGCAGTTATTTGAGCGGTCTTGTAAACCAAGATATCGGCCTGTGCAGCGGCATTGAATTTTTGACAAAGGCTACAGTGACACAAAATGCGAAATATCGGCTCGCCAAGCACTTCAAACTCGGTTTGACCACAACCACACTTAACGGTATATTTTTCCATCGTTCTGTCCAGATTGATTAAGCAATTATTTTATCAGCAGCATAGAAATACAGACAAACACACTGGTCTCTGCCAGTCGTTGCGTGAACCCAACGAATTGTTTTGGCCAGCCGACAATAAAATTGAATAAAAACACTGCCAAAGCCATAAATGCCAACTCAGCATACCACCCACTTTGTTGATCAATCAATGCTTTGAGTTGATAAAGTATGGTTGCATAAGCCAAACCACCGACCAAGTTATGCACTGAATTTTTCCAACTGCCAGACATCGGCGTACCTGGATCACATGGAAACCATGCACTCAAAAAATAGCTGAAACCCATGGCACCTGACAAAACAGCAACGGCTGTGTTGGTTGAATACATTAAACCAGAAAGCAGCACAAACGCCAAACCAACCGGCATAAACACTTTAAACCCCACTGGTTTCTCAAACTCAGATGCATTTTCTCCCAGTTCACTGATGGTGTGTTTCAGGTGACTATAATTTGGGCGTTTTTGGGCGTAATGGTAAACGCCAAAAAACAGATAGATATAGATGACAATTAACAAGTAGAGCATAGAATGTATTTTAACTTAAAATGTCATATCTGGTATGTAGGCTGATTGACATGATTTTAAACATCATATCTCCTTTGTTGTGATTGCCTGTTTTTCATGTCGGTACAATACCTTATAATGATGCCATCATTCTTTTAATCATTAAAATTGAACAATGAACCCACATAACAATACCGTCACTGAATTCATGCTCAACCGCCGTTCGGTGCTGATCAAGAACATGGCTGATCCTGGCCCCAATAGCGATGAACTTGAAACCATTTTAACCATTGCCACACGGGTACCTGATCACCGCAAATTGGAACCTTGGCGCTTATTGATTTTACAAGGTGATGCACGTCGCGAATTTGGTGAGAAGCTGGCAACAGTGAAAGCCCAAAAAGAAGAAATCATGGGCATTCAAGTTGAAATCGAAAAAGACTGTTTTATGCGAGCGCCCCTGGTGATTGCAGTGATTGCATCGCCCGTTGAGCACAAAACACCTGAAGTTGAACAAATTTTATCCACCGGTGCCGTGTGTCAAAACATCAACATCGCGGCTGCCGCTTTGGGTTATGCCAGTCAGTGGGTGACCGGCTGGTCATGTTTGGACAGCGAAGCGCAGCAAGCCATCGGATTGGGTGCAAAAGAGTTTGTCGCAGGATACCTTTACATCGGTTCATCTGATGACCAACCCTTGGACCGTCAAAGACCTGACCTGGATGAGAAAGTCATGCATTGGAAAGCGCCTTGAAAATCCTCGGTATTGAGTCTTCCTGCGATGAAACTGGAATCGCTATTTACGACACCGAACAAGGCTTGATTGCTGATCAGTTGTACAGTCAAATTGAACTGCATGCCCAATATGGTGGCGTGGTGCCGGAACTGGCTTCGCGTGATCATGTCAGAAAAATAGTGCCACTGATTCAACAAACTTGCCTACAAGCGAACCTCAAACTCAAAGATTTAGATGCCATTGCTTATACCGCTGGACCGGGCTTGGTGGGTGCTTTGTTGGTCGGTGCCTGTGTGGGCAAATCATTGGCCTGGGCTTTGGATTTGCCAGCGATTGAAGTGCATCACATGGAAGGCCACATCATGGCCACTTTACTTGAAGATGATAAACCTGAGTTTCCATTTTTGTGTTTGTTGGTTTCCGGCGGCCACACTTTACTGGTCGATGTACAGGCTTTGGGCGACTATAAGATTCTTGGGGATACCTTGGATGATGCGGCCGGTGAAGCCTTTGATAAAACCGCTAAGATGCTGGGACTGCCCTATCCAGGCGGGCGTTACATAGCGGAGCTGGCCGAACAAGGCGATAAGACACGCTTTAAATTTCCACGTCCGATGATGAACCGACCGGGTTTACAGTTCAGCTTTTCAGGCTTGAAAACCCACACCCGTGTGACCTGGGAACAACAACAAGAACTGTGTGAAAGCGACAGCGAGAAACAACAACTCAAAGCCGATATAGCGGCTGGCTTTCAGTTGGCAGTGATTGATACTTTAAGTAAAAAATGCCTCCGGGCCATCAAACAAACCGGACACCAACAGCTGGTCATTTCAGGTGGCGTCAGTGCCAACACTTCACTGCGCGAAACGCTGCATAAAATGGGTCAAAAACACCGCTTTAAATCATTCTTTCCATCACTGAAGTACTGTACAGACAATGGCGCCATGATAGCAGTGGCTGGCGCCATGCGATTGACTCACAAGAACACAGCACAAAATAGCTTGATCAAAGCTTACCCACGGTGGAGCCTAGAACAGCTGACTTAAAACCTGAATCAGCTGCTTGCCTATTTTTTCTTACCACCACGACGTTTTTTACCTTGGCTTTTTGTGCCCTGGGCATTGTCATTGGCGCTTTTTTCAGTTTGGCCTTTCTTGGACTTATGTTTATTGTGTTTGCCTTTCTTTGCCGGTCCTTTGCCAAGATCTTTTTTGCCTTGTTTTTTAGCTGACTTATCATCCTTGGGTGCACGCTTGAGTTCACCCTTGGGGTTGATCTTGCCGATGTATTCGAAGTCAATTTTGCGGTCGTCTATGTCAACGGCTGCAATTTTAATCATCAACTGGTCAGTTAACCTGAATTGATTACCACCACGCTCACCGGTCAATTGATGCTTGATGGCATCATAATGATAGTAGTCGTTGGGCAATGAGGTGACATGGATTAAGCCATCAACCTGGTATTGTTCTAATTGCACAAACAAACCAAAACGGGTTACACCAGACACGGTACCAACCATTTCATCGCCAATAAACTGTTGCATAAACAAACATTTTAACCGCGCATCCACTTCACGGGCTGCCGTTTCAGCACGACGTTCAGTCATTGAACACCTGGCGTTCATTTCTTCAGCCTGCCTCAGACTGTATATATAAGGCTCGTTTTTGTGATACACAATGTGATCAATGGCGCGGTGCACCATTAAATCAGGGTAGCGCCTGATGGGCGAAGTGAAATGGGCATAATGAGTCAGCGCCAAGCCAAAATGTCCGGCGTTACTGGCCTCATAAGTAGCCAATGACTGCGAGCGCAACACCACTTGTTCAATCAAGTTCTTGTCCTCACGGTGTTGAATTTTTTTCAACAGCTTGGTCAAGTCTTTGGGCGTCGGCTCATCTCTGAAATCAGGTGTGACACCCAAGCCTTTTAAGAAAGTGACCAAGTCTTTGACTTTACTTTCCGGCGGTGGGTTGTGACAGCGGAAAGACCCTGGAATGTCATGTTTTTCAATGAATTTCGCGGCACAGACATTGGCTGAAATCATGAAGTTCTCAATCAGCTTATGGGCATCGTTGCGGGTGTATTGTTGGATGTTTGAGACCATGCCATCTGAACCAATTTCAATGAACACATCCGAAGAATTAAACTCTATACCGCCGCGGGCTTGTTTTTCTTTTTGTAACAATTTATATAAATGATACTGGTGTTCCAAAGACTCAGTCACCAAAGCCGGCCAGTTTTCACTGTTATCTCCCGATTCTAAATAAGCCCAGGCTTCGTCATATGTGATGCGTGCATGCGAGTGCATCAAGCCGCGATAAAATTCATAAGATTGAATTTCACCCATGCCATTGATGTGCATTTCACACACCAAACTCAAACGATCGACATTGGGGTTCAGTGAACATATGCCATTCGAGAGTTCCAACGGCAACATCGGAATCACCTTACCGGGAAAGTAAACGGAGGTGCCGCGGTTATAAGCCTCTTTATCCAATGGGTAGTCAGGTCGAACATAAGTAGACACATCAGCAATCGCCACCAATAACTTATAACCCTTGGGCGTCGGTTCAACATACACAGCATCATCAAAATCACGCGCATCAGCACCATCAATGGTCACCAACGGTAAATGTCGAATGTCTTTGTGTGGTCCAATGTTAGGTTCATCAACATGTTGTGGGATTTGGTTGCGGTAGTTTTCTACGGCATCTGGCCATTCATGCGGTAAGCCTTCACTGGCTATGGTCAACTGCATGGACAGCTCATGATTCAACTGTTGACCCAAAATCGCAATCACTGCACCAAAAGCTGGGCGGTGTTTATCAGGGTATTTTTTGATGCTCACCGTCACATAATCATTGTGCTTGGCAGTTCCCATGGCTTCTTTGGGCACCATGATGTCGCCAATACGCGAATTATCGGCTTTGACAAATGCCAAACCCTCTTCATCAATCAATCGCCCAGAAACCGTGTCATGGGCACGCTGCAGTACTTCTACAATGATTGCATCGGTTTTGCCATTGCCCTTGAAGGCAGGCTGCACATCGGCCAAAACCACATCGCCATCCATCACCATACGCATTTGTTTGGGGGTGATGAAAGCATCGTCTTCCAGCTCATCAGAAACCAGGAAGCCAAAACCATCGGCATGGGCACTGACACGGCCTTGAATCAGTTCTAATTTTTTTCTCACGCCATAACCACCGCGGCGATTAACCAACAGCTGGCCATCGCGAACCATGCTGCGTAAACGGATTCTTAGGCCATCGAATTGGGCATCATTTTGGATGCCAATTTTGACCGCTATGGTTTCAAGTTTAAGCAGTTTTTTTTCGGCTTCAAGAAATTGAATCAGTGCGGTTCTGCTGGGAATGGGGTTGTCGTATTGTTTGACTTGATCTGCAAATTCCGGATCAGGGATATTAAATGGATTTTTCATGGCGCCATTATAACGTATGTCAGAAGAATCTTGTTTCCCTTCTTTTCCATTGTAAGGTTAATGGTTAAAAGTTGAGTGGGTTGTCATAAAAAAACCGGCAGCATTAAATAGATTTGATGAACGACGCACTGATTGGCTTTGCAAAAAACCAGTTATGTCGAATCAATGTCACAGAATACACCATTCAATGTGTTAAAATATCTGCAAAAATTAACCACCAGTTAAAACCATGATAAAAGCTGAAGTCGTCGAAGACATCGTCAACAAAGTTGAAAAATTCATTCCTGAAGACCTGAAGTCAATGCGCCAAGATTTCAGTAAAAACATGAAATCCATCCTCACTGCCACGCTACAAAAAGCAGACTTAGTGACTCGTGAAGAGTTTGAAGTGCAAAAAGCTGTGTTGGCCAAAACCCGCGCTAAATTAGAAGCTTTGGAAAAACAATTGGACCAACTGAACAGCTAATCCTTAACTTCAACAACATAAAAATATCATGATTAAACCAGCCTTATTCGCGGTTGTATTATTGGCTTTTTGGGCACCCAAACTTTGGGCCATCGACACCCAGCCCTTAACCGAATCGCAAAACATTCCATACCCCGCCATCATCCGAGCCTACTTTGATGACCCTGAACAAATCCAAGTCGTGGTCGACAAGCTCGATGTTTGGAGCATCAACCCAGCACAACGATTTGCTGTATTACAGATCACCCACCAAGAGCAACTCAAAGAACTGCATAAACTGGGCTTGGTAATGCGGTTAGATCAACAACTGATGCAGCAGCATGCCAACACCATTAAACAGATGGAACAAAGTAAAAATGCAGGCAACGGCATCCCCGGCTTCAGCTGCTATTCAACCGTGGCCGAAACGTTCCAACGTATGGATCAGATGGCAGCCAATTTCCCAGATTTGGCTGAAACGCTTGACATTGGTGACAGTTGGGAAAAAATTCAGAACGGTGCCAGCGGTGAAGACTTGCGCGTCATTAAACTCACCAATCAAAACATCAAAACCAACAAACCCATCTTATTCATGGCATCATCCATCCATGCCAGAGAATATGCCACCGCCGAACTGAATACCCGTTTTGCTGAATTCATGCTGAATAATTATGGCGTCAATGCCGATGTTACCTGGATTCTGGATAACCACGAAATTCATTTGTCTTTGGTCACCAATCCAGATGGCCGAAAACAAGCTCAAACCGGCATCCTGTGGCGCAAGAACGCCAACAACAACCACTGCCCCAACAGCAACAACCGCGGGGTAGATTTGAATCGAAATTACCCGTACAAATGGGCCATCGGTGGTTCAAATTCAGCTTGCAGTGAGGTATTTTATGGTCCCAGCGAAAGCTCTGAACCTGAAATCACCGCTCAAATGGACTACCTCAGAAGTATCTATGCTGATAACCGCGGCAGCGGCGCCAATGATGCAGCACCTGATGACACAGCGGGCATCTTTGTCGACATCCACAGTTTCAGTCAACTGGTGCTGTGGCCGTGGGGTTATACCAACAACGTCACCCCCAACGACAACCAGCTTCAGGCTTTAGGCAAAAGAACAGCACTGTTCAATCAATACCGGCCGCAACCGGTAAACGACTTGGTCATCACTGGTGGTGGTTCGATTGATGCGGTTTATGGTGAATTGGGCGTGGCCTCTTTGGCATTTGAACTGGGCACATCATTTTTTCAAGACTGTGCAAGCTTTGAAAATCAGATATTGCCAGATAACTTAAATGCCTTGTTGTATTTGGCTCGAGTCACACAAGCCCCATACACACAGCCTTTGGGCCCGGACATTGAGGAGTTATTCATCATACCCAATGTCATAACGGCAACAACTCAAGTGCGCATCTCAGGAGTGGCCAACGACAACCGCTACAACCAGAGCAATGGGGTTCAAAACACTGGGCTGATAAACGGCGTCAGGGCATTCATCAATGAACTGCCCATCAACACCCAAAACAGCCAAAACCTGGCCGCAGTTGATGGCGCTTATGATGCGGTTACAGAGGCATTTGAAGGTTACATAAACACTGATTCATTAACACCTGGAAGAAACACGCTGTTTGTTCAGGCCAATGATGGGCTGCATGATGGCGGCACTTTTGCGCAGTTCGTTGATGTGGTTGAAGCCAGTCAGGTGGCCACTTTAAGCGGTCAAGTAAGCGATGCCTTAACTGGACTGCCAATCAACATGGCACGCTTATCTGTTAATGGCTCTGCCGCAGAGACGGCCGCCAATGGCAACTTCCTGCAATATGTACAACCCGCCACCGCTGATTTACACATCAGTGCTGATAATTATGCCAGTCTGACACTGAATGACCTGACTTTACTCGCGGGTCAAAGTGTGCAACAAGACATACAGTTGCAGCCATTTTGTGAAATTTTCAGTGATGCTGTTGAAACGGGTAATCAGCAGTGGCAGGCTGACACGCCTTGGAATATCAGCAGCGAGTTGAGCAACAGTCCAATCCATGCATGGAGCGACAGCCCCGGTGGTAACTATGCAGCCAATGTCAACACTGCATTGACATCACAAGCCATCAATGTCATCGGCACCAACTCAGTTGAAATCAGTTACCAGAGCTTCTGTGATACCGAGGCAGGTTTTGATTTTGGCTTTTTTGAGGTCCAATTCGACGGTGGTGCCTGGCAAACCATTTCACAATGTGATGGCCAAAATAACTGGCAAGCCGAAAGCCAGGTCATAGATATACCCGATAATATCAGCCAGTTAATGTTCAGGTTTCGTCTCAACTCTGATGGTTTTATTGAAACCGATGGCTGGCACATTGATGACATTTCTGTCAAAGCATCTGGAGCCATATGCAGCCAGTTCATCAATGACATTATTTTTGCTGATGACTTCGAATGAAGTCACACAAGCTGTTGAGACCTCAAACCGATGGTTTTAAGAAAGGTTAATAATAGCTGGTTAATTACAAACATATCAGTTAAAGTACGCGACCCGCTGAAAAAGGAGATTTTTAAGCGGTGTAATATGAGCTCTCATGGAAACCAGGAGCATCCAATACTCACAAGCGTGCGCAAAACAGTCATTTCACTTTTCTGATATTTGTCGCACAAAACAAAGTGCAAACAGCCCTAAGCGCTGTTAACTATAGAGAAAAAAATGAAATTTACTGAACTTGGCTTGTCCAAGCCGTTGCAGCGTGCAGTGGCTGAACAAGGCTACGACACACCCTCACCCATTCAAGCACAAGCCATTCCTGCGGTGTTATCCGGCAAAGATGTGATGGCAGCTGCACAAACCGGCACCGGCAAAACGGCGGGCTTTACCTTACCTATTTTAGAAATACTGAGCCGTGGCAGACCGGCTAAATCAAACAGCGCCAGAACCTTGATATTGACACCAACGCGTGAACTGGCAGCTCAAGTTGAAGCCAGTGTTAAAACCTATGGCAAATACATGAATTTAAGTTCTGCGGTGGTTTTTGGTGGAGTAAAAATCAACCCACAAATGCAAAAACTGCGCCGTGGGGTTGATGTTTTAGTTGCTACGCCTGGTCGTTTGTTGGACCTGTACAGTCAAAATGCCGTGCGCTTTGATGATTTAGAAGTGCTGGTATTAGACGAAGCTGATCGCATGTTAGACATGGGCTTTATTCATGACATCAAGCGCATCATTCATTTACTACCAGGTAAACGACAGAACCTGATGTTTTCAGCAACCTTTTCCAAGGACATCAGGCAACTGGCTAAAACCATCACCAAATACCCAGTCGAAATAGCCATCAACCCAGAAATAACCACCGCCGAGAAAGTGGCGCAAAAAATGCACCCGGTGGACAAAAAGCGTAAGAAAGAATTGCTGTTACACCTGGTGGCCAATGGTCAATGGCAACAAGTGTTGGTATTCAGCCGCACCAAACATGGGGCGAATAAAATTTCTGATCATTTGAACAAATTTGGCATCACCTCTTTGGCCATCCACGGCAACAAAAGCCAAGGTGCCAGAACCCGTGCTTTGGCCGAATTCAAACAAGGTAAAGTACGTGTATTGGTAGCCACTGACATCGCCGCCCGCGGTATTGATATAGACTTGTTACCGCATGTAGTGAATTTTGATTTACCCAATGTGCCTGAGGATTATGTGCATCGGATCGGTCGTACCGGCCGAGCAGGTGCTGCAGGTGAAGCCATTTCATTGGTCAGTGCCGATGAATTTGTACAGTTGTTTGATATTGAAAAATTATTGGGTAATAAGCTCGAACGTGAATTCGTAGATGATTTCGAACCCATTCATGATGTGCCCGAATCAAAACAAGCCATGCGCGGTCAATACGCAGCCAAACCGAAGCGCCCTAAACCCTATAAGCAACAAGCTGAAGCCAAAGCCAAACAATACAAAAAAGACAGCAGCAAGTTCAGAACTCAACTTGAAAATGAAGAACGCAACAAGAAAAAACCCAAGAAACCCAAAACCAGACCATTCGTAAAAGCTGCGGTTAAAGAAAAGTGGGCTGGTCGCTCCGCCAAAGAAAACCAAGAAGCGCGCGAACGCAGCCTGCAAGCCAAAGAAGGGCAGCGAAGGGCTGGCATCACCCCTTGGAATAAGGACGGTGATGAAGGCCAAGCCAAGAAAAAGTCAGGCTACCAAGGCAAACGCCCCAACAATAAAACAGGTTCAAAATCGTCCGATGGTCGCCCATCGCAAGGTGGCTACAAAGGCCGTGGCAAACCCAGTGGCAACAGCGCCAGCGGTAACAGAAGTGGACGCTCCGCTGGTGGACGTTCAAGCAGCAACCGTTCAAGTGGTCCGAAACGGTAATATCATTGGATAAAAAACTGAAAATCGGCGTCTTTGTTGATGTACAAAATATTTATTACACCACCAGAGACGCTTTCGGCGACAGTTTTAATTACCGTGCATTTTGGCAGCACTTATCCCAGCAAGGAGAAATAGTCACTGCCAATGCTTATGCCATCAGTCGCAATGTTGATGATCAGAAAAAGTTCCAAAGCGCACTGCGTCACATTGGCTTTGAAGTTAAACTCAAACCCTTTATCCAAAGAAGCGATGGTTCCGCCAAAGGTGATTGGGATGTTGGTATCACCATTGACATATTAGAAGCCGCTCAAGAACTTAATCAAATCGTGTTACTTTCAGGCGATGGTGATTTTGCTCTGTTGCTCAAACACGTGATGCAAAAATATGCGGTTAACACCCATGTTTATGGGGTCACACAATTGACCGCCGACGCCCTCATCAACGCGGCCAATAAATTTATACCAATCAATCCATCTTGGTTACAAGGCCAATGATTTCGCAACACTTCATGGCGCGTTAATCACATCTATCAATTGTTTCAGCTTGAAGGGTTTGGTGATCAAATGATCAATGCCGTTGATGGTACATAATTCGCGCAATTGATTAGAAATATCTGCCGTCATGATCACTGTTTTTGAGTCGTTACCAGCTTCACGACAGGCAATGACAAACTCTATGCCGGTGAGGTCTGGCAAATGATAATCAACCAACAACAAATCATAGCTGGTGTTCTTGATGGTCGCCAGCGCATGGTGGGCATCATCAAAGATATCCACCACATGGCCTTCTTTTTCCAATAACTCCAATAAAAGTTGTTGATTAATCGGGTTATCCTCAACCACCAACAAATGCAAGACTTGACCCCGTGGGTAATGCATCGCTTGCTGAGAGTTTTTCAGTTGAGTCGATTGATTCACAAACAACCGCCTTAACCCATCCAAAGTAAATGGCAGCGCCATCTGTCTGAAAGCAGTCATATGATTTGAAACTGGCAGTTGCTGCGGCTTGAACAAGTACACCGGCAGCATCTCTCTGTTGGCCATTTGGATGGCCTCTGTTTGTTTGGTACTGAGTTCAGAACTGTCATACATGGTCACAAACAATGCATCCATCTGTATTTCGTTGATGGATAAACCATTCAGATTAATCACCGCACCAATTCCAGCCACTTCAATGGCATGTTCAAGCGCTTCGGCGATTGTTGAACTGACAGCTGTGTCTTGAGCCAGCACACAAACAGATTTATTTAAATTACTGATGGCTTGTGGTTGCTGATTCAATGGTAGGGGCAAGTCACAGGCAACTGATGTACCAACCCCCGGTTCACTGCTCACTTCAATGACACCGTCCATAATCTCCACCAATTTCTTAACAATATTCAAGCCCAGACCAGTACCACCATACTTGCGCGTGATTGACGAGTCAGCTTGGGTGAAAGGATCAAATAATTTATCTACAATTGTCGGTTCAATACCAATGCCTGAATCACTGACCAACATGCGAACACTGCCATCATCATTGGCTTTCAGTTTAACCGTGACATGCCCTTTGTGGGTGAACTTGAAGGCGTTGCTGAGCAAATTCATCAAAATTTGTTTCAAACGGACTGAGTCTGCCATACGATAGCGGGCCACCTGTGGTTCAATATCAAGCCAAAAGGTTATTTGTTTGGTTTGACTGGTTGAGACGAATGACTTGGCCACTTGCTCAAGCAGTTGGCTCAAGTCAACCGGTCTGATTTCTAAGCTCAGCTCACCGGCTTCAATTTTTGATAAGTCCAGTATGTCGTTGATGATGTGCAACAAGTGCGCTCCCGACTCAGCCACGGCCAGCGCATAAATACGCTGTTCTTCACTTAACTCGGTATCTAACAACAATTCATTCATACCCAAAATACCGTTCATCGGTGTTCTGATTTCATGAGATACCTGCGCCAAAAAATCACTTTTGGCTTGGTTGGATGCATTGGCTTGTTCGGCCAGGTCATTGACTGCTTCGAACAATCGAGCATTCTCTAAAGCCAAAGCAGATTGGGTGGCGTAGGCTTGAGCCAAGCTGATATCGGTTTGATTGAACGAGCCTTTCTTGCGTGTCAGTTCAACCAACCCCAAGCGATCAACCGAATGGCTGAACAGCACCGACAAAGTTTCTCCGTCAGCCGATGTCTTGACTTGATGTGGTTGTTGATTTTCAAACATCTTTAAGGCGCGCGCGCCCAAGGCATTTTGTTCGACTTTAGTTAATCCAGTGTTACTGAATATTTGATAATGTGTTTCACTGTTCCAATAACTGACTTCAATCTGATCGGCTTTGATTTTCTGTTGAATCAGTTGTTTTATTTTTTCTAACAGCTGATCAGTTCGCAAGGAAGTCACCAAGGAGGTGGTTAACGACAATTGGGTTTCTGCAAATATTTGCTTCTCTTTGGCTTCAGAAATTTTCGCCGTGTATTGCCAGCGCTTGCGGTATAAATAGAACAGAGAAACCAAAAACAACAGGCCAAGAAAGGCATACAAAACATAGGCTTGATGACTTTTCCATAACGGTGAAGCGACATTAAATACATGACTGACTGGCTTCGACCACTCAGTCTTCAACCCTTTACCCCTGACTGAAAATTCATAGTGCCCAGGTGGTAACTGGTGAAAGGCCAATTGGCTTTGTTGATTGACATCTTGCCAAGTCGCATTGGGTTCAATTCTGTATTGGTATTGTTGACTTTGTGGGTTATTGAACAACAGCAGCTGATATTTAAAAGCTAAACTTCCATAGTTAAAGGGTAGATCAGTCACGTCAAGTGCTGCTTCACCATTTAAGCTGATGCGCTGCAGCACTATATTGGCCTCACCATTGTCTTGACTGCCTGCGTCGTCTTTGATCTGCAACATGCCAGCTTCAGTAAATATCATGATTGACTGGTCATAAGTTTTTTCAACAGCCACAACCTCATTACTGGGCAAATTATTGGCCACCGAAAAACGTTTTACTATTTCAGCTTGCACAGGGTCAACAACCATCACCCCATTCTCTGAAGCCAACCACAATAAATCATCTATGACTTGAATTGAAAAAACAAAATCCTTAGAAATTTGAGCATTAATCTGCGCTGTGTTCTGGATGCTCATACGGTCTTCTGTGACTGCGTACTTTAACAACTTACCATTGGTCAATAACCACATTTCATTGCCCTGCGCATTGAAGCTGATGGCATTAAATCCCTCGTTTGACTCAACCAAAGTGGTCAGTGTGCCTGTCTGGGCATCAAACTTTTCTAAGCCACGATTGCCCACCAACCAGAACTGCCCATCAGGTCCAATGACTTGGCCTTGCAGTGTGTCATTAAGGAATTGAGCGTTTTGTTTGATTACTGATAGATCTGTTTTATTGATGCTGTAAAGTTGAGTCTCTCCATAGACGCTGAAATATATCCACTGTTGGCCCTCAAACAATCCCTGTATACCACCATGAATTAAATCATTTTCAACTTGAACGAACAACTGAGTAGCTGGGTCAAAATAAAATATGCCTGACACTGCGGCCACCCACAAACGGTAATCCTTGTCTTGATACAACTCCAAAACCGAGACCGGTAGATTGTTACTCTGATTAAAGTACTGAGTCAGGTTAAGCTGACCCCTTTGATAGCGATAAACAGCCAGACTTTCCTCGCCACTGTTATAGATCCAAAAAGAATCATCCAAGCTTGAATGGTCACTGATGATGCTTTCAATTCGATTTCCAACCAGACTCAGGTCCTTGAAAGGCAGGTGGATGTCATGCTGATCCCAATCTTGGTTTAATTTAATCACCCCCCGATCTTCGGTGGCCAACCAAATGTTTTGTTCTCGGTCTTCGAACACCGAGCGCACATGATAATCGTGGATTTGTGGCTGGCCGCGCTGAATGAATTTAATCGCGACAATTTGATTGTTATTGAATAAAATGACACCCTTGCGGGTTGCCAGCCACAAATTTCCTTTAGAATCAGCGGTTAAACTTTTAATCACCAAAGGCTCGCCCATCAAGGTGGTGATGTGTTCGGCAGTGATCAGCAATTCAAATTGTTGGGTTAGTGGATTGAGTCGATAGACACCCTGATAGCCTGCCACGAAAATGTTGTTATCACTGTCAATAGACAGGCTGTATAAACGTGCCGTTTTGTTGTCTTCAGTATCAAATGCTATCTCAAATGTTTCAGCCGTTTCTGCGATTGGGTGTATTTTCAAAATTTGGCCTTCCAAAGTGGCCACCCATATAAAGCCCTGGTCATCTGTTTTGCTGTCAAAAAATCGCACTGAAGTCAGCCACGGCGTGTCTGCAGGACGCAGATGTTTGAATTCATCAGTAACCGGGTCATAGATTGATATACCGTGGTCAAATTGAAAAATCCAGATTTTGCCTTGTTGATCTGAATTAATCGCGAATACCACCGGATGCTCAATGCCATCGCTGATGCCTTCAGCCACAGGTATCAGTGTGAATTGATTGAGCGCTCGTTGATACCTGGCCAAGCCGACATCATTTAAGCTCAACCAAATGTCCGTATCAGTTCCATGAAATGAAGAAATCTCATTCGCTGGCAGCACGTCAGCAGCCAAGGTGTCTTGTTTAAAATTGACAAAATCTTGACTGTCAAAACGACTTAACCCACTGTGTGTTCCAAACCACAAATAACCGGTTTTATCTTGTTCAATTTGGGTGACTTTATTGCCAGCCAACCCGTCATAAACATCGTAAGTGGTGATGTTAATAAACTTCTGATGACTGGGCTCAGCCTGTAAATCAAAACCCAATAACATGGTCATACACAACAGATATAAACACCCCAACCATGGGCTCATGGCGTGGTGCTGTGCTGAGCTTTTTGTACTAAATATAACAGCCATCTAATGCCTTTTTTGCAGTTCAAACCTATCCAAAAACGTTCCCTATCAGTCCTTATATGCAGACTATCATAACCCAAAAGTTAAATTTTTTCTGAAGCCAAGAATCCATGCAACATGTTATAATCATGCGATGACAAAAAACCACGAATCTGCTGGCCAAAAATTACTCCAAACTTGGCAAAAGCTCAAGCACAACGCATTGGGTCGATGGCTGTTTAAACGGGTTATAGCTTCCAACATTCCCTACACTGGTAGTATCAAAGCCGATGTTCAAGTTCTGCAACCAAGCCACTGTGAAGTGTTGATGAAGTTTCGAAAATCAAACACCAACCACCTGAACTCTGTGCATGCTTTGGCATTATCAAACTTGGGCGAATTCACCAGCGGCTTAGCCATGATGACTGGCTTACCAGCCTCGATCAGAGGCATTGTCACCAACATCAATACCGAATATATAAAAAAAGCTCGCGGCCATTTACTGGCCAAGGCCGATGTTGAAATTCCTGTGGTCACCCAAGCCAAAACAGAACACCTCATCCAAGCACATATTTACGATCAAAATGACGACTTAGTCACAACAGTCACGGTACGCTGGCTGCTGTCACCTAAATAACCCAATAAATATATTGAATCACATGAACCAACTTAAAAGTTACACCCAAGGACAATGGCACACCGCCAACGATGGATTTAAAGACTGCAAGCATGCCATCAACGGCCAAGTCATTGCCCAGATTTCCAGCGCCGGCTTAGATTTTTCAGCGATGTTGGATTACGCCAAAACTGTGGGCCAACCTGCGTTGGCGAGAATGACCTTCCATGAACGTGCTTTGATGCTTAAGGAACTGGCCTTGTATTTGATGTCGAGGAAAAAAGAGTTTTATCAATTATCCGCCGCCACTGGAGCCACTAAGCTGGATTCATGGATTGATATCGATGGTGGTATCGGCACCTTGTTTGTTTATTCAGGCAAAGGCAGAAGAGAAATGCCCGATCACCACATTCTACTCGACGGCCCACCAGAACACATTTCAAAAAATGGCAGTTTCTTGGCTCAACACATTTGCACCTCACTGCAAGGTGTGGCCATTCACATCAACGCCTTTAATTTTCCTTGTTGGGGCATGTTAGAAAAACTGGCACCCAGTTTATTGGCGGGTGTACCGGCGATTGTCAAGCCGGCCTCTGATACCGCATACTTAACTGAACTGATGTTCAAAGCGATGATCGAATCAGGTATTTTACCCCTGGGTTCAGTGCAGTTGATTTGTGGCTCCACTGGTAACTTGCTGGATTTATTAACCTGTCAGGATGTGGTGGCATTCACCGGATCCGCCGCAACCGGCCAATACCTTAAATCAAAGCCCAACATCACCCAAAACTCAATTCGATTCACCATGGAAGCTGACTCATTGAACTGTTCGATTTTGACCCCTGATGCGACACCAGACACACCTGAATTTGATTTATACGTCAAAGAGGTGGTGCGGGAAATGACGGTTAAGTCAGGTCAAAAATGTACCGCCATCAGGCGTGCCATTGTGCCAGCAAACTTAACCGAGGCAGTGGCCGAAGCCATTCAAAAAGAACTACAAAAAATAGTCATTGGTGACCCTTCTCACGAAGGCGTTAAAATGGGCTCGCTGGCCAGCCATGCACAACAGACTGAAGTCAGGGAACGGGTTGCCGAACTCAGACAAAGTTGTGATTTACTCTATGGCAACCCAGAGCATATCGACGTCACCGGTGGTAATGATCAAGACGGCGCCTTTATTTCGCCGATTTTATTGCTCAACCGCAAACCATTAGACAACCACTTGGCCCATGATGTGGAAGCTTTTGGTCCAGTCTCAACCTTGATGCCCTATAATTCACTGGATGAAGCTGCACAATTAGCCAACCTCGGCCAAGGTTCTTTGGTCGGCTCAATCTTTGGACAAAGCGATGATAATGTCTGTGCATTGGTCAACCAAACCGCCTGTTTTCATGGTCGCATGATGTTAATCAATCGAGATTCAGCCGGTGAGTCATCTGGTCATGGTTCGCCTTTACCACACTTGGTTCATGGTGGGCCGGGACGTGCTGGAGGTGGTGAAGAATTGGGTGGCATTCGAGGCGTTAAGCACTACATGCAAAGAACTGCGATTCAAGGTTCACCCACCACCTTGATGAAATTAACCGATCGCTACATGCCCAAAGCCCAAACCACAGCATCCCCTGTTCATCCATTTAAATTATATTATGAAGAACTGGCAATCGGACAATCACTCACCACTGACAGCCGTGTCATAACTTTGGCTGACATTGAAGCTTTTGCTGATTTATCTGGCGATCATTTTTACGCCCATATGGACGAAGCAGCAGCTGCCCGCAATCCATTCTTTGAGGGCCGTGTGGCACATGGCTATTTTCTGGTTTCGATGGCAGCAGGCTTGTTTGTCTATCCCGAAGAAGGCCCGGTATTGGCTAACTATGGCTTGGATGACTTGCGCTTCTCTGAACCGGTTTACCCGGGTGATGAAATCACCATTCAACTGACTTGTAAGCAAAAGTCCTACCGCCGTGGCAAAGGTTATGGTGAAGTCCGTTGGGACTTACAGGCCATCAATCAAGATGAGGTGGTGGTTGCCGCTTATGACATTTTAACCCTGGTGGCCTCAAACACCGAACCATTTGCTGACTAGAGGAACCCGCTGTGTCTTGGATTGCTAAATTGATTCTTAAAATTCTTGGCTGGAAAGTCATCAACGAATTACCCGATAACAAGAAATACATGTTAATCGCCGCGCCGCACACCAGTAACTGGGACTTCCCTTTGGGCTTACTGGTTAAGTTTTCAGAAAAAATAAAACTCAACTATTTAGGTAAAGGGGCTTTGTTTGACTCCCCTTTCGGTTGGTTCTTCAGGGCCTTGGGCGGCATTCCAGTATATCGCAAGAAAAAACTGAACATGGTTGATCAAATGGTTGAACAGTTCAACCAACGTGAACACATGATTCTGGCCATGTCACCTGAGGGTACTCGCTCGCATTTAGATTATTGGAAGTCTGGTTTTTACCACATTGCTCACAAAGCCGGGGTGCCGATCGCCATGGGCACTTTGGACTTTGGCAATAAAATGGTCAGGTTAGGCAATGCCTTTATGCCCACCGGAGACATCCAAGAAGACATGAAAGTGATTCGTGCTTTCTTCGCGGGGGTGCAAGGCAAAATACCTGAAAAACAAGGTCCTATTGAAGTCAAATCCTGACCAACGCGTACTTTTTTAAATCTTTTAATCCAGCCTCATTGCTGTTTGATTTAATTGACAATTTTAGGTAGTTGTTCACAGTAAATTGACAATTTTTAGGTTTTAATGCCAACAGCAACGAATATTAACAAAAAACCATTCAATTTCAGGGTATTTGTTGTAAACTACTGCGTTGAATGATATTTCACAATAGCCTTGGAGTGACTATGAACAAAATAACTAAATTAGCAATGATACTGATCTTCGCACTGGCGATGACTGCTTGTAAAAAAGACGTCAAACCACCTATGGAAGATAACACCAATGATAACAACAACACCGCCCCAGTGGTTGACACAACACCAGTCAGAACTGACGGCTTAATTTGTTGTAATCCGGATGATTTAACCAACCCTGCCAGCTTGTTATCACAACGCAAGGTTTACTTTGATTACGATCAAGCCACCATCCGTTCGGAATTCCGTGAAATGTTGTCATTACACGCCCGGTATTTACAAGAAAACCCTTCGGCTCGTATGACTGTTGAAGGTCATGCCGATGAAAGGGGTTCTCGTGAGTACAACTTGGCATTGGGTGAGAAACGTGGTTATGCTGTGGCTAACTTACTGCGCGCTCAAGGTGCTGCTGTTGGTCAAGTTTCAGTGGTCAGCTATGGTGAAGAACGACCTGAAGCCACTTGTAGTGATGACTCATGTTGGTCTAAAAACCGTCGTGGCGTCATTGTTTATACTGCCCAATAATATTCAGCATATAAACTTTCACATCAATTGATGGTCAAAAACCCGGCTTATGTCGGGTTTTTTACATCCGCAACAATCACTTAACAGAGGTGCTTATGAAACACATCGCAATCACGGGTCTAATTTTGTTATTGAGCCAATCAGGCCAAGCGCAAAAAATGTCAATTCAAGACCGCATTTCAAAATTAGAACAACAGTCTCAAGGCAGTAACAACACCGCCGAATTAGTTATCCAAGTTCAACAATTGCAAACTCAGATAGCACAGCTGCAAGGCACCATTGAAGAGCAAAACTTTCAAATCAACGAATTGAAAGAGCGTCAAAAAGTACTGTATGTTGACATGGACTCAAGACTCGCTGAATTAGAAAAAACCGGTTTGGCTCAAAACACCACACAGAACAACGAGCTGGTGGTCGACAGCAGCGTCTCAGACAACAATCAAAGTTCCAGCATTGAACTCGGTAAACCAGTGATTCAGGCACCAGTCATCAGAGAAACAGTGGATGCGCAGTTGTCCACCAACACATTGAATCAAGCTGACCTCAGCGCGCAAACTATGGCGGTTAACCCAGCTGTTGAACAAGCTTATCAAACCGCCTTTGCGCAGCTCAAAGCCGGTAGGTTCAATGAGTCAGCTCGGTTATTTGAGGACTTCATCCAACAGCATCCCAGCCATGAGTTGACTGACAATGCCTATTACTGGTTGGGTGAAAGTTATTACGTAACCAGAAATTACCCGTTGGCTCTTTCGGCTTTTCAATCACTGGCTGAACAATTTCCATTGAGCAGTAAGTTAGCAGATTCGCTGTTAAAAATTGGCTACACTTACCATGAATTGGAAGATTTTCAACAAGCCCAACAGGCCTTAGATAAAGTGGTTAATTCTTTTCCTAACCAGTCGGTGTCCCGGCTGGCACAAAATCGACTCAACTTACTCAAACGAGAAGGTAAGATTAATTAAAGCATCACTATGGCAAATGCTCAGCGCGACCAACAACTGAAAATATTTGAAATCTTTCACTCGCTTCAGGGTGAAAGTAACTTGTCTGGCTTGCCGACGGTTTTTGTGCGCTTAACCGGTTGCCCCTTGCGTTGTACATGGTGTGATACAGAATACGCTTTTTTTGGTGGCCAGTGGATGCACTATGATGATATCGTCACCACCATCAAACAGCACAACACCCCTTATATATGTGTCACCGGAGGCGAACCTTTGGCGCAAAAAAGGGTTCATGGCTTGCTGAACTTATTGGCTGAACAAGGCTTTGTGGTGAGCCTCGAAACAGCTGGTTCATTGTCTGTGGAGGCGGTGCATCCAGCCGTGATTAAAGTGGTTGATTTGAAAGCCCCAGGATCAGGTGAAATGAAAAAAAACCTGTACGAGAATTTGGCTTTGTTGCGGATGCAAGATCAGGTCAAGTTTGTGATTGCCGATGAAGTTGATTACCAATGGAGTAAAGACATCATCAGCCAATACAACTTACCTCACCAATGCCAAATTCTGATGTCGCCAGTGGCTGATGTGTTACCACCCAAACAATTGGCAGAATGGATTTTACAAGATCAATTACCGGTGCGTTTTCAAATTCAATTACACAAGCACTTGTGGGGCGACCAGCCCGGAACTTGATCAATAAAACTTTAGAAAAAGATGATGAAAAAAAAATGTGTGGTGTTACTGTCAGGCGGCCTGGACTCTTCAACCTGTTTGGCGGTTGCCAAAGCAGCTGGTTTTGACTGCTATACCCTATCCATTGATTATGGCCAGCGACATGTGGCTGAACTGAACGCTTCTGCGAAAATTGCCGAAAGCCACACCAACAACCCTCATCAAGTGGTACACATCGACTTAAACTCAATTGGTGGCTCGGCATTGACAGATAACAACATTGATGTCCCTGATTATGACAGCAAACAAACAGCCATTCCCATTACTTATGTGCCAGCGCGCAACACCATATTCCTTTCAACCGCTTTAGCCTATGCCGAAGTGGTAGGCGCCAACGCCATTTACATTGGCGTCACAGCAGTGGACTACTCAGGTTATCCAGATTGTCGGGCTGAGTACATTGCCGCTTTTGAAACCATGGCCAATTTGGCCACCAAAGCGGGGGTAGAAGGGCAACAGCTTAAAATCATGACGCCATTGATAGACCTGAGCAAAGCTGAAATCATTCAGTTGGGTGATTCGCTGGGTTTTGATTACGCGCAAACAGTCAGTTGTTACAGCGCCAATGCAGAAGGTGAAGCCTGTGGTTTATGCGACTCTTGTCACCACCGCAAAAAAGGTTTTGCTGAAGCTGGCATCCCCGACCCTACACGGTATATCAATTGAAACAAAAAATGACGGTAACCATCAGCCAACTCATCACTTACCCCATTAAATCTTGTGCTGGTGTGACGCAACAATCGGCGCAACTAACTGCCATGGGCTTAGCAGGAGACCGACAGTTGATGCTGGTTGACACCAACGGTTTATTTCTCAGTCAAAGAAAACACCCGCAAATGGCGCTGATCGAAGCCCTGCCATGCGAACAGGGTTTAAAAGTCAAAGCACCCGGTATGCAACCGTTGACTGTCGACTTGCAAGCAACCTTAAACCAAACCTTGGAGGTCACCATTTGGAAAAATACATTACCGGCGCAATCCATGCAAAATGAAGTTAACCAATGGTTTTCAGACTACCTGGGTAGCCCCGTCAATTTGGTGAAATATGGTCCTCAGAGCCACCGTCCGATTGACCCGGATTTCGCCCACCCTGGTGAGACCGTGGCATTCGCTGATGGTTACCCTTTGCTGGTTACCCATGAAGCCAGCTTAAACCAGTTGAATCAACATTTAAAGCAACCCGTTGCCATGGATCGCTTCAGACCCAACATTGTGGTTTACAGTGAACTGCAAGCTTGGGATGAATTGAATTGGCAAGGCCTATCAGCTGAGCAATTCGAAATTGACTTGGTCAAGCCCTGTAACCGCTGTGTGATGACTGGTGTTGAACAATCCAGCGGCATTCAAACGGGCAGTGAAGTGCTGCTGACACTGAAGCATAAATTTGCTCATCATGGTGCAGCTGTGTTTGGCATCAACGGCATTGCACGCACAACACAAGCGGTTGAATTATCAGTAGGACAATCGCTCAACTTATTTCAGATATAAGCTGCCACCAGCAGACTGAAACCAATCTGGAGTACAAACACCGTGCCACCGAGTAACAACAACTTGCTACCTTGTTGCCACAAGTCTGTTAAACGAATGCTCAAACCTATGGCCGCCATGGCTAACACAAACAAGCCATCACCCAATTGAGTTAACCTCAGCTCAACACCCTGAGTAATCCAACCCAAATTATTCAACACAAGCAAAGCCAGAAAACCCCAAATAAACAGCGGCACCCACTTCAACCAAACAAAGACTGAGGTATTAACTCGAGAATCATTCGTGCTTATGAGCGGTTGATTAACAGACCGGTTGAAATAAAACACCAACACCAACAAAGTTGGTATCAAAAATAAGATTCGGCACATTTTAAACAACACAGCACCATGCCCGACTTCATCACTGACACTGAAGCCAGCTGCCACCACATGCCCCATCGACTGTAAGGTGTTGCCAATCAAAAAACCACTGGCCACCTCTTGCTGATGAAAAAAGGTCTGAATCAGCCATGGGGTGATAAAAACACCTAAAAAGCCGAGGAAATTAATCACCGCAATGACCAAGCCAGTTTGAGCTGTATTCGGTACACGTATTGATTGGCTCACCGCCATCACCGCAGCTGAACCACAAATGGCTTGACCACTGGCCAACAAACAAGCTTCTGTGCGGCTTACACGCAAAAATTTTGCCAGCATAAATGTGACCAGAAAGGTCAGCAAGATGGCTGCTGCAATGAGGCTTAAATTGATGGGGTTGATTTGCATCAAAACAGCCAAGTTCAATTGCACACCCAATAATGCCACTGCCAAAGCCAGTCCATAGGATTCCGCCCATTTAATCCCGACTTGATGCTTTGCTGGCAAGCGAATCAAGTTGCCCACCACAAAGCCCAACAAAATGGCAATTAAGATCGCGCTTAGGCTAAGATATTCAGCAGCAATTAAAGCTGCCGCAGCAATTAAAACCACCACCAAAAAACCTGGAAAACCACGAACGAGAGTCTGCATAAACTGTATTTTAACCGATGCTTTAAGTTAATTCTTGAGTATAAAAAGCCGGTTTGTTGATATCAGTCATACACCCAGTTATTTTTGTTCAAGTTCTCATGGTAAAATAGCGACCTTTAATTTACCTTCAAACTAAATTTTTTTTTGGCTTGTTGGTCGGCTTGGCTTAAAAGGCGTACTCATGCGCCTCACTTTTCAAATAAAACATAATTTTTGGAGCAATCATGCTGAATACCTTTTATTCTGAATTTCTCGGCAACAGTCCCAGCTGGTTCAAAAACACCATCATCGCCTTTCTATTGGCCTGTTACCCACTGACCCTGATACTCGGCCAAACTGTCATGGGCTGGGCTTTTATCGTGATGTTCATCATGACTTTGGCACTGGCTCTGAAATGTTATCCCCTGCAGTCCGGTGGCTTACTGGCGATTGCTGCCTTGGTTATTGGGCTCACCAGTCCTGAAACGGTGTGGTTTGAAATCCAACAAAACCTGGGCGTCATCATGTTGCTCGTATTCATGGTGAGTTTCATTTATTTTATGAAGCCGCTGTTGATTTTTCTGTTTGGTAAAATCCTCTTAAAAGTCAGAAATAAAATCGTCCTGTCTTTGATGTTTTCAATTTCTGCCGCTGTGCTGTCAGCCTTTCTTGATGCCCTAACGGTGATGGCAGTACTGATTACCGTATTTGTCGCCTTGTATGGCGTGTACGAAAAAGTTCACTCCACTTTAAACATTGACTACGATAAAAACTCAGTCAAAGACCGCAACCAAATGGGTGGTGACACCTTAGGAGAATTTCGCGCTTTCATTCGCTCTTTGGTTATGCACGGAGGCGTGGGTACTGCTTTGGGTGGTGTCTGTACCCAAGTGGGCGAACCACAAAACCTGCTGATCAGTGAAAAAATGAACTGGGACTTTATCACCTTTGCGGTAGAAATGTCGCATGTAACCATACCAGCAGTATTGGCTGGTTTATTGACTGTGGTGCTGTTAGAGGTGACCGGTAAATTTGGTTTCGGCGGTAAATTAGACAGCGGTGTACGTAAAATTCTGGAAACTTACCTACAACAAGAAGACGCCAACCGCAGCAAAAAAGAAACCTATGCTTTGGTTGTGCAAGGCATCAGTGGTTTGATGCTGATCGTGGCGCTGGCCCTACACTTGATGCAGCCTGGGATGATTGGTTTGGTGTTGCTGGTGTTGGTCACTGCATTCACCGGCATCAATGAAGAACACCGCATCGGTCATGCCTTTGAAGAATCACTGCCCTTTGTCTCTCTGTTGTGTATCTTTTTTGTGATTGTCGGCATGATTCACGATTTACACTTGTTTACCCCGGTCATCGATTGGGTGTTGGCATTGCCGCTTGAGGCCCAACCCAAAGCCTTTTTCTTGGCCAATGGGGTGTTGTCAGCCATCAGTGATAATGTATTTGTCGCCACCGTTTACATCAACGAAGTCAAAGCCCAGTTCGACGCTGGAAACATCTCGCGCGAACATTTTGAAACACTGGCCGTGGCCATCAATACGGGCACCAACTTGCCCAGTGTGGCCACCCCAAATGGCCAAGCAGCTTTCTTGTTCCTGCTCACCTCAGCGCTGGCACCTGCCATTCGCTTGGGCTACATTCAAATGGTTTGGATGGCCTTGCCTTACACCATCGTGTTGACCACTGTGGGTTACCTTTTTCAATAAACCAACCAAAATCTACTCATAAAGCGGTATGGATGCCATGAATTGATGTCCAAACCGCTTTTTTTTTGTTAAAATTTTTATTTCATTAAAACATTGAAAGACCCATGCGATTTTTGACCTCATTGATGACCTTATTGGCTTTTGTTGCTGTCACGCTGTTAAACCAGCAGATGGTTGTTGACACTCAGCAATCAGTTGAACAGAACAACAGCAAAAAAACCAATCAGTTTAAAACCAAAAAAACACCGAAACAATACGACAAGCCCAGCGAAGCCGCGGCTTGGATGGCGTCGATGCGCCAAACGCCCAAAGGCAGCAATGCCGCTGAACTGAACTTGGCTTATCAGGCGCAAATCAAAGCAGCCAAAGCGCAAAAAGCCAACCAGAACCTGCCGGCTTTGGCGTTTGAAGAAATTGGCCCAGGCGTGTTCGGTGGTCGCATCCGTGGATTTGTGATGCACCCAGAGCGCCAAGGGCATTTGTTGGCTGGTGGCGTATCCGGCGGGGTGTGGAAATCCACCGATGACGGTCAAAGTTGGCAGCCCAAAACTGATTTTCTGGAAAGCATCGCCATTGGCAGTATGTTACTTGATCCCGAC
>CAYGPU010000006.1:0-31930 GCA_964352015.1 uncultured Marinicella sp. | reverse complement strand
ACCCAGAGAAAGTTTATGTCGGCACCGGTGAAGGTTTTTTCAACTTCGATGCGGCGCAAGGTTATGGCATCTTTGTCTCGGAAGATTTTGGTGAGACTTGGCAGCGTTTTGGCTTCACCAACCGCACGGATTTCTACTACGTCAACCGCATGGCCAAAATCCCCAACAGCAATGAATTTTTAGCTGCTACCAGTACCGGGATATTTAAGACCACCAACGAGGGCAACGTGTGGAATGAAATGTCTAATGTAGATGTGAAAGGACGCGGATTCACTGATTTACAAATTGACCCATCCAACCCCAACCATTTATTGGCTTATCATTTTGGCGATCCTAATGTGGTTACACTTAATTTAAATGTCAGCAGCCCAGCCGGAGTTGTGGGTAATTATGATGCTGTCCCTGCTGGATTTGGTCCCAGTGTTCCAGGAAGCGGTCTTGGTGGCGAGTTACTGTTGGTACAAGATGGCACCAATCCGGCCAGAGATGGCTGTCAAGCCATTGCCAATGACATCACTGGCAAGATAGCACTGATTGAACGTGGCTCATGTGATTTCACCGAAAAAGTAATCAACGCACAAAATGCAGGCGCCATTGGTGTAGTGGTGTTTCAAAACCTTTCAGACCCTGCCTTTATCATGGGTGGAGATGATGCCAGTATCAACATTCCAGCAGTGATGATATCCAAAGCATTGGGCGATCGACTGCGTACAGGCATACCGCCGGTTAACATCACCATCAGTCCCAACCCCACAATTGAACTAGATCGCTACATCATGCGCTCAACCAATGGGGGTGATTTTTGGAGCAAACTGGATAACCATGGCTTGCCTGATTTGGGTGTGCTGAGGATGGAAATCGGCTTTGGTAGCGATGGCAAGACCTACATTGCTGCCGCCAAAGACGCTGAAGATTTAGAAAATGGCGGCACCAATGGCACCTTGGGCTTGTGGCGTTCGATTGGAGACAGTAACACCCAATTCGAAAAAACCGCATCCAACACCAATTTCATCGAGCGCCAAGGGTGGTATGATCTGGCCATCGCGGTCAACCCCACCGACTCAGACCATGTAATCATGGGTGCTATTGATTTATATGCCACCACCAATGCGGGCTCGACCATCAACAGACAAACTTACTGGTTCTCTCCAGCTGGATTGATACCTCAATACATCCATGCCGACCATCACGGTTATTTTTTCAGTCCCCATGATGCTGAAGACATTTATGTGGTCAGTGATGGCGGTGTGGCCAAATCAGAAGACGGCGGTGAGACCTTTACTGCCATTAACAATGGCTTGAACATTTCACAAACCTACGGCATCGCGGTGAGCCCGGATGGCCAATACGTCACCTCAGGAACCCAGGATAATGGTTCTCAATTGTACTATGGCGATGAACAAACTTGGCTGGAATGGCAAGGTGGTGATGGCGGCTTCAGTGGCTGGGACCAACAACAAGGTAACTACGTCTATGGTTCCTATGTGAATGGCCAAATGTATGGCTCCAACAACGGCGGTTTAAATGCCCAGAGTATGGACTTACCTGACACCGATGGTGCGCGCTTCATTCAGCCTTTTGTACTGGATGAAAACGATGGCAGCCGCATGCTTGTTGGTACAGATAATGTGTTTTATACCGACAACGCCCGTTCCTTGAGAAATGCGATATGGGTCGATGTCACCGACACCATCAATGGCGTGGGTGTATCAGCACTGGCCTTTGATCCACACCAAAGCACTGTCGCCTATGCTGGGATGAGTAACTCCAATGCATTGGGTGATAACCAAATCATCAAAATCACTGGCTTGGGTTCTACCAATCAAGTCACTGACATTGCGCCACCCAATAATTTGGGCGTTGATGGTGCTGTGGTGACTGACCTGAAAGTGGACATTTTTGACACCTCAAGCAACACCCTGTATGCCACCTTTGGCGGCTATTTCACCAACCGCATCCTGCGCAGCACCGATGGCGGTAACAGCTGGAGCAGCATTGCCAATAACCTACCAAACATACCACTTTATCAAGTATTGAATGACCCCACTGACCCCAATACTTTATATCTGGGCAGTGAGCTGGGTTTGTGGGTCGGCACAAAATCAGGCACCAGCTATAACTGGGAACAATTTGATTATGGCCCAGCATTTACACGGGTGATTGACTTGGTTTGGAACAATGACAACCTGTATGTCGGCACCCATGGCCGCGGCACCTACAAAGCCAGTAAAAATGCCATTGAAGTGTCATTGCTTAAATTCATCGCCACCAACTCAAGTTGTGACATCGATAACTTTCTTGATCGCGGTGAATCTGGCAAATTGATGGTAGAAGTGAAAAACCAATCAGCCAAGAATTTTGATCAAGTGAGCTTGTCTTTCAATGAGCCCAACTTCATCAATTTCACCAATGCCAACCAAACCATCGCATTGTCCGCTTTCAGCAGTCAAACCATCGAGTTACCAGTCAGTTTGGGTGGCCAAGCCAGTTGTTTGGCAGACCTCACTGTGCCGGTTACTGTCACTGCAGGTAATCGTTCTTACAACACTGAATTAAACGTGTTAACCGCAGCCAATCAGACCATGGTCAGAAGCACCTTCTTTGATGGCGCAGAAAGCAGTGATTCACAGCTTAAGTCGATGTTGGCCTTGGGTGATGACGGTTGGATTCGAGCCTCTGATAATGTTAACTCAGGTAACAGCAGCTGGTTCACCAGCAATGAAGGGGCTTATTCAGATAAATCTTTGGTCACCCCGTGGTTGACCTTTGATGGTGGTGGTAATGTCTTGAAATTCGCCCTGTCCTATGACACCGAAGGTGACAGCAACCAACGCTGGGATGGTGTGGTTTTGGAGATGCGGCTGCAGGGTTCAGACCTGTGGTTTGACATCGGACACTTAAGCTCAGTGCCTTATGACGGTCAGCTCAACACCAACAACACCGCACAAGCACAATTCGCTTGGTCCGGCACCCAGTTAGATTGGCGAGAAGCCACGGTTAACTTGGGCACCCAGTACAGCGGCAAAACCGGACAAATCCGATTCCGCATGGTGTCTGATACCAACACTTCACAGGATGGCTTCTGGTTGGATGACATTTCCATCAGTCGGGTGTACACCGCATCTGAAGCCAGTTGTGATGTCTGTATCAGTGACAACAACAGCATCATTCCTAACAAAGGCCTGTGGTATGACCCAGCCAGAGACGGGCATGGCTTCATCATTGAATCCTATGGCGCCAACAACTTGTTTTACACCATGTTTTACACCTTTGATGATGCAGGCAACCCTGAATGGTTCAACTCTTTAACCACCTTGTCTAATGGCGTGCTTAACCCCGAATTCCTGACCGGCACCATCAACGCCTTCACCTATGATTACAGTGTTGTGCCAGCTGAAGAGAATCCATTGGTGCTGGACACCACATTAGATGGTCGCTTAAGGATTAACTTCAACAATGCTGACATCCGCAACCACCCAGCCTGTCAGGATGGCACGCCAAGAAACCTGAACTTCTCGGCCTTGGCGACTTGGAAACTCGATAATGTCGAGCGCACTTGGTGTATTGAACCGCTGATTGGTGATCGACCACGACCTGAACCCGATTTTGGCACTGGTTGGTGGGCTGGCATCGATGACAATGGTTGGGGTTACTCATTGGCCCAAACCGGAGACATCATGATTGCTTATTTATTCTACTATGATGCCGATGGTAAACCTCGCTGGTCGACCGGTGCCGTTGATGGGTTCAAGCCCAATCAAACCATCACAGTGCCGATGTTTGATATTTTTGGTTATGGTCGAACCCAGACTTTGGTTGCAAGAGACTTTGTTCCGTCGGGCAGTTTAACCTTAAATTTATCCAATATGCTCAGGGATTTAGACACCGATGGCACCACCAGCATTGATGTCACTTATCAAGGTGCTGAAGGCGGTCGTTGGTTCAGAGAAGACACCAAGATCATGAACCTGTTACAGGCACATTGATTGCTTTAATTGAGTGGTTTAAATAAAAAACCCAGCTGAAATGCTGGGTTTTTTTTCGCTGCAAAATGAGGGTAATCAATAGGTATAAACTTCAAAAAGTTCGTCTAACTGTTGGTTCCAAACGCCGTAGAATTTACCCAGTTTACGCTCAGCAGGTGTTGCGTAAGTATCCGCAATGGCCTGTAAAGGTTCAAGGAAAATACTTTCATCTTTACCACAAGGTGATTGAATGGCTCTTTTCTCCAAACCTTTTCTCGACATGTCGAGCATTTGTAAAGCCAAATCTCTGACCTTTTGTCCCCTGAACAGGGTACTCAGTCCCAAGCGCGGCACTTCTTTACGCAAATGTTCATGTTCGGCCAAACTCCAATCACTGATCCAATCACTGGCCAAGTCCAACTGTTGTTGGTCATACAACAAACCAATCCACAAGGCTGGCAGCGCACAAATTCGTCGCCAAGGTCCACCATCGGCACCCCGCATTTCAAGAAACTTCTTCAGCCGAACTTCTGGGAAAGCGGTGGTTAAATGGTCCTCCCAATCTTTCATGGTGGGTAATTCGCCGGGCAAGATTGACAGCTTACCCTGCAAGAAATCTCTGAATGACAAACCGGCCGCATCCATGTATTTACCCTCACGGTATACAAAATACATCGGCACATCCAACATATAATCTACATACCTTTCAAAGCCCATCTCGGGTTCAAAAACGAATGGAATGATGCCACAGCGATCATTATCGGTATCGGTCCAAATGTGCGAGCGGTAACTGACGAAACCATTGCTCTTGCCTTCTGTAAAGGGAGAGTTGGCAAACAATGCCGTTGCAATCGGTTGTAAGGCCAAAGAAACCCTGAATTTTTTGATCATATCGGCTTCTGTTGAGTAATCCAGATTGGCCTGGATGGTACACGTTCTTTTCATCATGTCTAAGCCCAGTGTGCCAACTTTGGGCATGTAATCACTCATGATTTTATAGCGGCCTTTGGGCATAAAAGCGATGTCTTCTCGACTGGCAGTTGGGTGAAAGCCCATACCTAAAAAAGCACTGCCTAAGGGCTCAGCAACGGCCTTAACTTCTTTCAAATGCAAACCAGTTTCTGAACAGGTCTGATGCACATCATCCAAGGGTGCCCCTGACAGCTCCAATTGACCACCTGGCTCCAAAGTGATTGAACAACCATCGCGTTTTAAAGCCACCACATCATCACCTTCATACTCAGGCTGCCAGTTAAACTGTTCGGCCAATCCAGTTAGAATGTCCCTGATTCCGCCTGGCTCAGCGTAATGTAGTGGTTGCTTATCAGCACGATGAAAGCCAAATTTTTCATGTTCTGTACCCACTTTCCAGTCTGATTTGGGTTTACATCCAGAGGCGATGTATTCGACTAATTCATTTTTTGAGTTGATGGGCTGTTGATTGTTCATGTTATTAATTGCTGCTGATGTGAAAATAAGGGTCATATCGACTTGGGTTTATGAATCTTACCAAAATAATCAACACATACCAGCACAATATTTCTTCTGACTTAGCCAAGCAAATCAATTTAATTGCTCACAAATCTGTGTTTTAATCTACCTATGAAGTTCAGATTTATTGTTTTCCTCTTCTGCGGCCTGCTTTTTTGGCTCAATACGGCTCACTGCCTAACCATCAACCGCGGCAATGGCGCTGAGCCTGATTCTTTGGACATTCACCAAGCTCAGGGCCTGAACAGTCAAAATATTCTGCTCGACATGTATGAGGGCTTGATGACTTTTGATGCATTTGGCCAACCTGTATACGGTGTAGCCATGAGCCATCAAGTGAACGATGATTTCACCCACTGGTCTTTCGACCTCAATCCCAAAGCCCATTGGAGTGATGGTGCTGAGGTCACCGCCAATGATTTCATTCATGCCTGGCAGAGCGCCGTTCTGCCCAGCACCGCAGCACCCTACCGCCAATTGTTTGATAATTTGATGGATGGTGATGTGTTACAAGTCAGCAGCCAACACAAACACCAGCTGAGCATCACTTTGAACCAAGCCAATGCAAGTTTTTTAAGTCAATTGGTGTTACCTATTTTTTATCCTAAACCGCAGCACAATGATGACCATAAAGTCAGCAATGGGGCTTTTTTTCTGCAACAGTGGGACATTCAAGAACGCATCACACTGATTAAAAATCCCTACTTTCATGCAGCAGATGAGGTACAAGCAGCACAGATTAATTATTGGGTAACCGAAAACCAGAACAGCGAGTTACTGCGTTTTCGAGCCGGCGAGCTTGATATCACCGAGACCATTCCTGACAGCCAAATCAATTGGTTGAGAGAACACATGGCGACTGAACTACGCATTGCACCTTATTATGGCACGTTCTTTTTAGGCCTGAATCTAAACCACAAACAGCTCAGTAATCGGTATTTACGCCAAGCCTTAAGCGCCGCCATAGACCGCAATATTTTGGTCGACAAAGTACTGAAATCAGGTCAACTGCCAGCCACTCACATCATTCCAACTGAGCAGGCAGTTAGAGCAGACGGAGCGGTTGATTTGGCTGAAGCCAAACGTTGGTTACAAATGAGTCAATTTAACATCCGAACCGACACCCTAGAAATATTGTATAACAGCAGTAACAACCAGAAAATGGTGGCACTGGCGGTGGCAGCCATGTGGCGACAAAACCTGGGGATAAAAACCCAACTGAAAAACCAAGAATGGAAAGTGTTTGTCAACAGCCGCAGAGGCAATAACAAGCAGGTATTTAGATCAGGTTGGATTGCAGATTATCACCACCCTTTAAATTTCTTAGAATTATTCCACAGTCACTCACACTTTAACTTCTATGCTTTCGAGCACAGCGGATATGATCATGTGATTGAACAATTAAGAGCCAGTCATCAGGCAGATGAACAAGCCAAGTTGATTCAGCAAGCCGAACAAATATTGGCCGCACAATTACCAGTGATCCCTTTGTACCACTACGTTTCAAGACATTTGGTTAAACCCGACATCAAAGGATTCAATAACAACCTCATGGACCGACACCTGAGTCGTTACCTCAGTCGTTGATTGATCTAGGCTCAAAACGGTCAGCAGGATGCCCACAGACCGTTTAATTGACTTTTAACTGGTCTCTATCCAATCACAATGCCTTAACAGCTGTATCAATGGCCTGACTAAAGCCACTCATTCGCTTGGTGGCTTTGTTGACTTTTTTCTCAGCAGCCGCAGCTTTCTTCAGTTTGTAATGTGTACCCACATCTTTCATTAAACCCAAACGCCACAGTTCTGTGTAAATGGCTTTCGGGGTTAAACTGCCGTTGGCATGTCTTTGACACAAAACTTCAAACGATTGCTTGTCATCATTCTTGAGTATTTTCTTGGTGTTATGCTTCTCACAGAAGGCCAGCACATCAGCATACACTTTGGCCACTTTGGTCGGTTTTATGGAAATTTGGTCGCTGTTCAGATACGGTGCTATGAACCGTCGGTCTATACCAGTTCGTGCCGAAATTTCGACCACCGTTGATTTTTTCTTTTCTTGTTTGGCTAAACGCACCATATGCATTTTGTAATATTCCACAAATTCTTTGTATGGAAAGTCATTTTGCAAAGTGGCTTCTGCCATGATTTTGGCTACTTTTTCTACAGATTTGCCCATTTCTGTTTGTTGATAATCATTACTTTTTTTCATTTTTTACACACTTTAAAGTTACACACTCTATTATTATAGTAAATGTTCAATGAAGTAATCATCATGAATTGTCAATTTTGGTGACAAAATATCAATAATTGTATATTTTTCTTGCTAACTTATCTGATAAGCGTCAAATCGGCATGTTTTTCCCACCAATTGAAAGGTGGGTTTAAATTTTGTCAACAAAGGCGACTTGGTGGGGCGCTTAACCACCACGCGCTGGCAAGCGGAGGACATGGCCTGGTCCAGAAGTTGAGCCGCAGAGTCTGTTTCTGATTCATGGATGGCCTGAAATATCTGCATGGTCTTTTTAGTTTTTGCGCTGTTGGTTTTATTGGGAAACATCGGATCTAAATAAATCACATCATGCTGTTTCTTTTGCAGCTGATCAGTGACGTCCCCCAGATGTAATATGAACCCAGCCTCGCCACTGTGTTGTCGGTAACGCACCAGGCCATCCACTAACAAGGCATAGGTGATGACATTTTTCTCAACTGCAGTGACTTGAAAACCAGCTTGGTGCAACAAAAAACTGTCGGTACCCAAACCACAGGTCCCGTCCATCAAACTGATGTGATTGCGACCTTTGATTTGGCAGGCTTTGATTAAATTTTCAGCACCCAAATGCTGTTGACTGCGGTAGGACAAAGGTCCATGCATAAAATCAACTTTAAGTTTGCTGGCTGGGTTTTCTTGGTGGTATAAACACAAAACCCCATCTTCAACAGACAGGGTCAGGTTTTTGGGTAGTTGAGCCAATAATTGATCAGTTCTGACCCCAAGCCCTAGATTCAGCAGGTGCTGGTCAAGTGAGTCTTGACTGAAGCTCAAGGTTAACGCTTATCTATATTAACGTAATCTCGGGTGGTGGCACCGCCATAAACTTGACGCGGACGTCCAATTCGGGTGTCAGGTGTTTCATACTGTTCTAACCATTGCGAAGTCCAACCAACAGTTCTGGCTATGGCGAACATCACCGTAAACATTTGAACTGGAATACCCAAGGCTTTGTAGATGATGCCCGAATAAAAGTCTACATTTGGATACAGCTTACGCGATACAAAGTATTCGTCTTTCAATGCAATGTCTTCCAATTTCATTGCCAGTTCTAACTGTGGATCCTGGATGCCTAACTCTTCTAATACTTCATGACAGGCTTTGCGGATAATGGTCGCACGCGGATCAAAGTTTTTGTAGACGCGGTGACCGAATCCCATTAAACGGAACGGATCATTCTTGTCTTTGGCTTTGGCCACATACTTATCAATTTGCGACACATCACCAATTTCATCCAACATTTTGAGCACCGCTTCATTGGCACCACCATGCGCTGGTCCCCACAAAGAAGCAATGCCCGCCGAAATACAAGCAAAAGGGTTGGCACCGGTAGAACCCACCAAACGGACCGTTGATGTACTGGCATTTTGCTCGTGATCTGCATGTAAGATGAACAACAAGTCTAAAGCCTTGGCTGCCACCGGATTGATTTCATAAGGTTCGGCTGGAACACCGTACATCATGTGTAATAAGCGTTCAGAGAAGGCCAGTTTGTTTTTCGGATAGATGAATGGTTGACCGACATAATTTTTGTATACTGCAGCGGCTACTGTTGGCATCTTGGCAATCAGTCTGATGGCTGCCATGCGTCGATCTTCTGGGTTATTGACATTCATGCCATCATGATAAAAAGCAGAGAATGAACCAATCACACTCATCATCATCGCCATGGGATGCGCATCGTACTGGAAACCTTTCATGAATGAGCGGATTTTTTCATGCACCATGGTGTGGCGGGTGATCAGTTGGTTGAAGTCTTGGTATTGTTGTTGATTGGGTAACTCGCCATTCATCAACAAATACGTCACCTCCATGAAGTTACTGCTTTCAGCCAATTGTTCAATCGGATAACCTCGATACAACAAAACACCTTTACCACCATCAATGAAGGTGATGTCACTCTTGCAAGCTGCAGTGGCAGCAAAGCCAGAGTCATAAGTGAAATAACCCGTTTGTTTGTGCAAGGTTTTGATGTCAAAGGTGGGCGGACCCATTTCGGCACGAATGACCGGCAATTCAGCGGTTTTTCCTTCTGGTGTTATGACTTTTACAATAGCTTCACTCATTAATAACTCTCCAAATAATGGGTCTTTTTTTATTATTGGCTCACGGCATGGGTTGTGCGGCGCAAACACAGATTCAAACAATCGTTCATTTTAACATTTTCCTGTGAACGAATTAAAGCAGTTTAGCTCGTCTGATGACTATCTGAGCTGAATTAGGGCATAAAAAAACCCGAACAAGTCGGGTTTGATTTTTGTTTTTTTCGAAAATTCTATTTTCTTTCGTATCTGCGTTTGAATCGATCAACACGTCCACCGGTATCAGCCACTTTTTGTTGGCCAGTATAGTAGGGATGTGATTTTGATGAAATCTCGATTTTTACCAACGGATACTCATTACCATCTTCCCATTCGATGGTTTCTTTAGAATGTATGCAAGAGCGGGTCAAAATTGCGAAGTCTGCACCGGCGTCTTGAAACACCACTTCTCTGTATTCTGGATGAATATCTTTTTTCATAACTGTTTCCAATGTTCTGTATCAAACGTGACGGCGTATTTTAAAGTCATGTTTTAGGAATGTAAAGCATGCTTTTCACTTTTTTACCTGTTTCTGTTACATATCGATGTCACTGAGGTCGACATCAAAGCGTTCCATCAGTCCGGCCAAGTCTTTGAGCATGATTTGACCGCCTATTTTAATCACCACCAGTTCTGATTCATCATCCAAAGCCATCACCGACAAACCCTTCATTGAATCTTCTCCCATCTCGGCCAAAATATAAACCGTTGAATCATCTTCACGAATGGCTGCCAATTGTTGCATGCCCAAAGATTTCATTTCTCCAGCAGTGGCGTTAATAAAGGACTTGATGAGGTTTAAATCACCCTTAAAGTCTTCATCATCCAAGTCATATACCCTGACTGAAATTTCAGTCAAGTTTTTCATGATCTCGGAAACTTGCTTTTCTTCGCTGGTCATGCCGCTGAGCAAGCCCAGCATGGCCGTGCCTAAGTTGATTTCAACCGATGGTTCTACACCCATCATTGATTGCAGTTTTTGTAACAAATCTTCAGCTTTTACTTGTGATGTCAGCATCAACAAGCTGGCTAATAACATTATTTTTTTCATTTTTTTACTCCACTAAATCTGTGCCATGGATTTAGAAACAGGAACGATAATCGCAGGTTTGATGCCGTGTGTATTGACATCTTCTATGGTCTTAGCGCTAATTTTTTGCATGTAATGCATGGCTATTTGCATGTCTCTTTCTGCTTCAGCCAATTGCTGTTGTTGTATTTGGTTGTGGTTTTGCCAAACCAAGCCTAAGGAAAAGACCGCCACAAAAGAAAATGCCAAAACTGGCTTAAACCATTGCGATTGTTGCCAACCTGAACTTTGTTTGAGGCCAATTTTCTGGTATAAATTTTGTTTCATGCTCGGCGGGCATTTAAGCTTCCGGGCTTGGGCAAAATATTCGGCCACTTGTTGTTCTGTGACTTGGTTTTGTTGTTTTTGCTTACGCATATGTTGTTTCCAAAATTTCTTTCAATTGTTTTCTTGCTCTGTGCAAATAGACCTTGGTTTGCGAAAGACTCAAATCCAAAGCATCTGCCAATACCTGATAGCTTAACCCATTAACTTCTCGCATCACCAACAAAGATTGATACGGCTCATCCAATTGGTTTATGGCTTTACCTATTTCACCAGATAACTCATCATTCAACACCACATCTGTGGCCGAAGGTGAGACGTCACTGCCAACCGCTTGAGCTATTTGATACTCATAGGCATGTTTGCGCCGACGAATGATATCCAAGCATTGGTTTCTGGTTACCTTATACAACCAAGCCTTTTCAAACTTGCCGCCATCTTCTTTGTGTTGCCACAACTTTATGAAGGTGTCTTGCACCACATCTTCGGCTTCTAGTTGGTTGCCTAACATGCGGTATGCCAGTGCATATAACCCATGCTGATTTTGACTGACTTGTAGGCGATACCAAATATTCATGCTATTTTAAATAATACACTTCTGTCCTTAAAGGGAACCCACGCTGATTGTCTTGCACGGGTATAAAACTTCACCCTTTGTGGCTTTTCTCAATCAGATACACCCTTTAGACGAATTAACCTTGAAATTGTTACATATTTCAAATAATAATCCGCATTTTTCGGATATGCTGTCGAATCTTTCAGCATGATTCATCAATTATAGAGAGTTTATTATGTATCAATGGTTATTAATTGGCATTATTTGTCTGTTGTTATCGGCCTGTGGCTCACAGCCGATTAAACCCAGAGTTAGCCCGGAGCAAATACTGATTGCCGCTTTGGTGGCCCAAGATCGCAACCAAATCATTGCCAGTAAAAATCAAACCAAAATCAAAATCAAAAACAGTAACATCATCAACCTCTATCTGTTGGCAATCAGCAACAAGCCTTATCAATTACTCAGTAACAGTCAGCTGATGATAAAAAACTACCACAACTACAACGGCGCCCAACAAAACATCATCAAGCCACTGCTGTTGTGGACCTATGCGCACCCAATCTATCGCCAGGAAACCGCCAAACAAGTTCGACTGCTGCAACGTGAAACTTTGCTGGTGGCTCCCAGCAACATCAAATTCGAAAGCTGTGAAGTGAATAATGAAGGTTGTGCCAACACCTTGCGTGAACAAATTGCAGCCATCATCACACCTGCTGAATTAACCGCCACCCTGCAGTCAATGGCGCACAATGATCCGTGTATCAATTTAACCGACGAAAACCTGGCAGGTGAGTTTGGCAACCTCTGCTTAGCCAGTCGCAAAGGCGATTTAAAAATCAACTTAATCAGTCACCCTCAATTCCTTTATGAACAATGGGCCGCTGTGTTAAACGACATGCCCTGAAAATTACTCTTAAAGCAATATCTGTGGATAATTAATCGCCCAAAAGCGCCTTGATGGCGGCAAAGTTTTTCTTGTTATTGGCTTTCTGGTCTTCGACTGTGCGTTTTACACTGGGGTGACCACTGCTGAGTTGGTGTGGGATTTCATCTAGAAAACGACTGGGACCGAAGGCTGCAGCAGTTTTTTCTTCAGGGAAACGCTGCTTGCGTTTTTTAACATAGGATATTTTCAATTGGCGCATCGCTCGTGTCATGCCCACATACATCAATCGACGTTCTTCTTCAACAGCATTGTCTGCTTCATCTGCATCTGCCAGTGAGTTGGCATGGGGTAGAATTCCTTCTTCCACGCCAACCAAGTAAACATGCTCAAACTCCAAGCCTTTGGCGGCATGTAAAGTCATCATCCTTATGGCGTCCTCAGCAGTTTGTTCATCCTGACTGGTTTGTAATGACAAGTAATTCAATAACTCATCAAGCGCCAGGTGTTGAGATTTACCCAATGCATTGATCCATTTACTGAAGTCTTGTACCAGTTTGACCTTGTTGATTTTAGCCACTTTATTGTTGGCTGAATGGTTGACATAATTCACGTAATCAATTTGTTTAAGCAATGATGACACCACCACTTCTGCAGATGCCTTCATTTTTTGGTGCTGTTGAATGATTTGAATGAATGGTTTGATTCTTGATTGTGCGTGCTCCGATAAGTTGCTCAAAGCGCTGTTGTCACAACAGCTGAGAAAAAAACTTTTACCCACGCGTTTAGCCAAAGCCGAAACTTGTTGAATGGTCTGCATACCAATACCCCGTTTGGGGGTGTTAATGACTCGCAGAAAAGCCGCATTGTCCTTGGGGTTAACCAACAAGCGGATATAAGCCATCAAATCCTTAATTTCACTGTAATCGAAGAAAGACCGCCCACCGGACATTTGATAGGGCAAATTATTCAATCTGAGCGCCTGTTCTAACAATTTAGCTTGGTGGTTTGAGCGGTATAAAATGGCAAAATCATTGAAGTTCTTGTGGTTAACTTGTTTATTGAAACTGATGTCAGCGACCACCTGTTCTGCTTCGGTTTCGGCATTCGGGTAAGACAGGATTTGAATCGCTTCGCCCTGCCCCAAATCACTCCATATTTTTTTCTCAAACGGATGGGGATTATTTTGAATAACTGCATTGGCAGCATCCAAAATGGTACTGGTGGATCGATAATTTTGTTCCAGTTTAATCACTTTTAAGGCAGGGAAATCGTGCTGTAACAACTGCAAATTCTCTGCTTGCGCACCTCGCCAGCCATAAATAGACTGGTCATCATCACCAACACAAGTCAGGTGTGAACCATTGCCCATCAACTTTTTCAGCAATAAATACTGACTGGCATTGGTGTCCTGGTATTCATCAACCATCAAATAATTGATTTTGTCCTGCCAGCGTGACAGCACATCTGAACTTTCATTCAGTAACCACAAGGCCTGCAAAATTAAATCATCAAAGTCCATGGCATTGATGCTGACCATATAGTCCAAGTATTGTTGGTATATTTCCACTGCCATGGGCACCGTTGAACTGACCTCACTGGGTCGCAATGCGGCATTTTTCCAGCCTGAAATTTGCCACTGTAATTGGTGACTGACTTCTCGCTTGAAGCCTTGAGGTAATAAACCTTGAATCACTTTTTGGCACTCTGATGTATCCAAAATGCTGAAACCTCTTTGATAGGCAGTGTGTTTAATCTCTTGTTGCAATAGGCGCAATCCCAAGGCATGAAAAGTAGATGTGTTCAAAGCTTCACCACCACTGACCAGTTTAACGGCTCGGGCTTGCATTTCTTTGGCTGCTTTGTTGGTGAATGTAATGGCATAGATGCCTTCCGGCCGGCACACCCCTTGGTGCACCAAATAAGCCATCTTTTCCGTGATCACACGGGTTTTTCCACAGCCAGCACCGGCCAAAACCAACAAAGGGTTTTCGGTTAATTCGACGGCTTGTTGTTGAGGTAGGTTAAGCAAATTTGAGCTATCAGGTTTGGGCTGCTTATCTTAATGAACCCGGGGCTGAATTATCAAGCTTAAATGCGGCTGGTTTAAGGGTTTGTTTCAATTGATGGTCATCAAATCACCAGGCTTGCCAAACAAATAGCCTTGAAACAGGTCACAGCCGATTGATTTTAAAATTGCAAACTGTTGTTCGGTTTCAACCCCCTCAGCCACAGTTTGCAGGTTCAAATGCTTGGCCATAGAAATGATGGTCTCAATGATCACCTGAGAACTGTTATTGTTGGTTAAATCTGCGACAAAACTTTTATCAATTTTTAAATAATCGATGGGCAATTGACGCAGGTATTCCAGAGAAGAATAACCGGTACCAAAATCATCAATGGCTATCAACACGCCCATTTCTTTCAAACGCTGAAACTTATATTGGATTTCATTCAAATTACCCACCACCACACCTTCGGTCAACTCTATGGTCAACTGCCCTTCGGCCACTTGGAAATGCTTCAAGATTTGGTCGATGTACATGATGAAACCTTGTTGATGAAATTGCTTAGAACTGACATTAACCGATATGTTGTGCTGACAATCCATGATTTTTAAACAGGCATGTGAAATGACCCATCGACCTACCGGCTGAATCAAGTCGGTGTCTTCAGCGACTGGAATAAATTCATCAGGAAACAAGGTTTGTTGGTCATTGTAAATTCGAATCAGTGACTCAAAACAAACCACTTCACGGTTGCTGTCAACTATGGGCTGGTATTTAAGAATAAAACTGTCATGACTGACAGCGTGGCGCAACACCTGCTCAACGTAAAGAATTTTGTCATTTTCTTTCTTCATGCTGGCGTGGTACATGGTCACTTGATTGCGACCTTGGTCCTTAGAGCGATACATCGCCACATCCGCTTGTCTGATGATGTCATTAACCGTGGCATTTGAGTGAGGGAAAATGGTGATGCCCATACTGACCGTGCAGATGTGTTGGTTGTTATTGATGTTATAAGGCGCAGCCAGAGACGCAATGATGCGCTCGGCTAAAAGGATGATTTGCACCGAGGCGTCATTGGCATTGTCAAAATCACATTCAGATGCCAACACAAACTCATCTCCACCGAAGCGTGCAATGACATTAAAATCATCTTCAAATTCACGCAACCGCATGGCTATATTTAGCAACAACTGATCGCCGAAATGATGACCTAAAGCGTCATTAAGTACTTTGAAACGGTCCATATCTAAAAACAGCACGGCACCGAATTTATTGTTCTTCAAACCCTGATTAATGAGTGTGTGCAAATCAGTCTGAAATTTTTGCCGATTGGGTAATTGCGTCAGTGCATCATGAAACGCCAAATGATGAATTTTTTCTGTGTCATTTTTTTTGTCGGTGATATCAATCAGCATGCCCATCACTTCATTGCTGTGTTCAAAATCTTCAGGAATGTATAGCACATCTCGAAACCACCGGTATTCCCCATTGGCATGTTTAATTCTGTATTCAATCTCAACATGGTGCTCATTTAAATGGGGTTGATGCATGGTATTTTTCACCATGGTTAAATCATCTGGGTGAATTTTTTGGGTGAAAAAATGTTGTTCAGTCAACCACTGTTCTACTGAATAGCCTAGTATCGCCTCAGCTTCTTGGCTGACAAAAGTCAATTTATCCAAAGCCAAATCAACTTTCCAAAAAATAACTGGTTGATTCTCAATGATTCTTTGGTAGTTTCTATTTCGATCTTGCAGTTCTTTGTTGGTTGAGTTCAGTTCTAAGGTTCGGTCTTCGACTTCCCGGGCAGTTAATACATGGCGTCCAGTGAGGGTTAACATACCGACCGCAACAAAAGCCGCAAACAACAGAGGAATAAACAATGTCAGCCACAAACTGATGGAAAAGTCTTCGGAAAAATACCTCGGTGTCGGCGCCACAGTGATTCTATAATCGCTGCCATCAATGGTGAAAAATCCGCTGTGCGCATGGATGTCATAACGTTCAGTCAACACCGTTTGACTGGTGTATTGGTTGATGTACTGTTCCGCCACTTTAAGATCAATTTCAACTTTATATCGATTTAATTCAAAGACACCATCATTGTCCTGCAAAAAACCGATTAATTCAGCAAAAGTCATTCCCTCAGCAGCCTCAGCCAAATAATTGGTGTGGATTTTAACGATTTCATTGATGTCATTTTCTTCATACTTCTTTAAAGAATTGAACAACAAAGAAACCAAAACAAAACCAATCAGGATAGGAACCGCAACCGATTTGATGCGAGGTTTCCACATGGCCCTGGGGCGGGCTAAAAATGACAACACCACAGGGGTGAACATCAAAACACTCATTAAATCGCCCAGATACCACAGCAATCCTTTGAGCAAGAAATCTTCCGCACTGTAATAGCCAGCACTGGTTAACAGCGTCACAAAGATAACAGTTGAAACAAAACACGGGAGCACTGAACCATAGATAAAAAACTTGATGATGTTTCTGACCTGAATCAGTTGTGGTTCAGCACCGACCATATACCTGACCAGAAAACCTGCAAACAAAGGCCTGAATATATTGTTCATTAACAACAAAACATCATACATCGACATTCGATTCCAACCAAAATCCTGGTGAATCTTATACAGCACAATGCTGTTGATGATTTCAGCCATGACAATGGCTGGGATGATTTTTCTGCCCCAGACTAAAATGAACCCCACACCCAGGCCGGCGGCCGGCCAGATTGAAACAGACAATGTTGGCCTGACCATATAATTGGCCGCAACATAACAACATCCTGCAATCATGACAGCCACGAGCAAATTAATCATTGACCACTTGGCAATGGGTTTCACTTTAGATTCCTTAATACACACCCGTACATAACCATGATAATAACCAAGTGTAATAAGTTATACAAGCAACTCAGTGCTGAGCAATAAAAATCACGTCAGTCAGGCTTAACTCGGTAGAAATAACAGCCAGTTAAAAGTTTGAATAACAATTTTTGACCATGAATTGAATTTACTTTTGGCAGCGCGGGCAATGACAACTGGCCCGTTGTCCTATGACAATGTTTTTTATTGCAGTACCACAATTAACACAGGGCTCACCTTGGCGCCCATAGACCAACAATTCCTGTTTAAAATAACCGGGTTTGCCGTCGGTGTTTTTGAAATCGTTCAAGGTGGTTCCACCTGCTTTTATGGCTTTGCTGAGCACCTGTTTGATGTTGTTCGCCAGCACCTGGTAACGCGCCAGTGAAATATTTTTGGCAGCCCGTTTGGGGCTGATCCCGGACAGAAACAATGACTCAGCGGCATAAATGTTGCCCACGCCGACCACAGTGTGGTTGTTCATGATGAAATTTTTAACTGCCAGCTGTTTATTTTTTGCTTGTGCTTTAAGCCAGCGGCCATCAAATTCATCCGTTAAGGGTTCGGGGCCGAGTTGGCTCAACAAAGCATGCTCATTGGGGTTTGAATCCGTCAACAGCACACAGCCAAAGCGCCGGGGGTCATTCAACCGCAACGCTCGACCGTTGCTTAACACCATTTCGAAATGATCATGTTTAAGTAATTCAGCATCGGCATCAACCACCCTTATCACCCCTGACATACCCAAATGCAACAACAGGTGCTGCTGATCAGAAAGTTTAAAAATCAGATACTTGGCTCGACGAAAAGCCTGTTCAACAAACAGACCTGTCAAATCATTGACCTCAGTCGGAATGGGCCAGCGCATAGCGTGGTTATAAACATTAACCGCCACAATTTCTTGCTTGAGCACCCAAGGTGAAACCCCTCGAAGTGTGGTCTCGACCTCCGGTAATTCAGGCAAAACGGTGTTGCGATTGAGACAGATTCATATCAACTGACTCAGATGCGCTGTCCCAAGAAGTGGCTGATTAAATTATTTGCCACAGTGAAACGCGGTGACAAAATGATTGAACCGTCTTTTGACCATTTCAACAATTCCTCTTTGCTGAACCAGCGTACATCTTCCATTTCATCATCCAGCCGAATGTCATCAGAAACTGCTTCGGCATTGAAGGCCAGCATCAACGATGAAGGAAAAGGCCAAGGTTGTGAGCCGAAATAAGTGACGTTCTTGATGCGCACGTTAGATTCTTCATAAATCTCACGGTGCACCGCATCTTCTATGGACTCGCCAGCTTCAACAAAACCAGCCAAAGTAGAATATACATTCGGTGGCCAGGTGTGCTTTCGTCCCAACAGGCATTGATCACCCTTGGAAATCAGTACAATGACCGCCGGTTCTATGTGGGGAAATTGTTCATGGCCATTTTCACAGACCATTTTATGCCCAGAGCTTTCCAGATGATTTTGTGTGCCACACCTGGAACAATAAAGTTTCTGCCGCTGCCATAAATCCAAGCCCCGTGAGTACAAGGCAACATGAGCTAGGTCATCAGCCAAAACCATGGCATACTGACGAATCGATTCAAACTGGCAGTCCAGTTGATTTTCTAATGCCAAAGCTTCTTTTTGAGTTAAGCCACAACTGAACCACAACTCATCATTCAAAATGCCTAAAAAGCTTTGGTTTTTCTCTGCACCCAATGCTGTGGCAGAGATGTAAAACTCATCATCTGAGTCAGGGTAAATGTGGTTGCCTTTGTAGACTGGCACATAGTGACATGTTTTGAACTTTTGCAGCTGTTTGATGCGCTGTTTTTGTTCACGCATGTTGGCACAGCGGTCCAATTCAGTGCGGATAAAATGAATTTGATCAGGGCTCAAAACTATATTCTCAAATGGCAAACGAACTGCCACAACCGCAAGTGGATTTGGCGTTGGGGTTACTGACCACAAAGCGCGAACCTTGTAAATCTTCTAAGTAATCAACAGTCGATCCCATCAGATAAGGAAAACTCATGGGGTCGACCATCATTTCAACACCATGTTGCTCCATCACCGTATCTCCATCAGTTTGCTCTTCTTCAAAAGCAAAGCCGTACTGGAAACCGGAACAGCCTCCGCCGATGATATAAACCCTGAACTTCAAGTCTGGATTCATTTCTTCTAATACCAGTTGACTGATTTTCGAAGCCGCTGATGAGGACAGATGTATGGGGTGGTTATTTGCCATCTTTTTCCGACTTTTTACTGACCAGTTGGGTGACTTCGCCACCTTGGTAAATGAGTTTACCGTTAACTTGTGAACCGGTTTCCATTTCAATGTTAACGTAATAAATGTTGCCATTAACACGGGCTTTGGAAGCCACCTCAATTTTTCCCGTGGCAGTGATGTCACCTTCTACCGTGCCATTGATGACCATATTACCAGATTTGACCGTACCACTGACTTGGCCTGTTTCGCTGATAATCAAGGTGTCGTTTTCAGTCAAAGAAATAATGGAACCTTCAATGCTGCCATCGACGTGCATTAAACCACTGAAAGTGAGGTCACCTTTGATGGTGCTTTTTTGCCCAATAAGGGTATCTAAATTTTGTGATTGGTTGTTGTTAGCCATAATATTGTCTTGGTTGTTTTTTGCACCGAACATGTTGATTCCAGTTTAAGTCGGCCAATAAATTACTGATTGGCATGGGTTGCATTTTATTCTGCTGCTTCAAGTGGTGAATGAGTCACAATTTCAGACCATTGAAAAAGCTCAGATATCACTTTTTTGTTTTTACTCTGTAATTCTACTAAAAGCGTGGTAGGAATAAAACCTTTGGGTAAACTGATTGTATATTTTTTAATCTGAAAGTATTTGAACTCGTACTCATTTTTGAGTTTAAATTGCTCAACCAGGTCTATTTCCTGACCTTGGTCACCTTGAATACCCTTCAATTTGAGCAGTAATTGGCCTTTAACCAATTGGGCTTTCTCTAGTTTTTGTGCCAACACCACTTTCAACATCACCAAATCATTGACCGGCGTGGCAGAAATTTCAAACACCCTTAATTTATTGATCTCGTCTTTGTGGCTCAATAAGTTTTCATAAAACACCACATCGGCTTTGAGCGCCGCATTCTCGCTACTCATGACACTGATGTTTTGCTGTAACTCCTTGATCGCCTGGTCTTTGACTTTAACCTCAGTTTGTAACAAACTGATGGTTTTCTGATTGGCTTCTTTGGTTTCCGAAAGCTGTTGGTTGATTTCTGCCCATGTCTGCTTTTGACCTTTGAAGGCCTGTAACACGTCGAGGTGACTGTAACGCCCAACAAGGAAAGCCAAAATGGCCAAGGCCAACAACGAGAATATCACCCAATGCTGTTTAATAAAGGATGGCTTTTCTTCTGCTTGTCTGATGATGTATTTTGGTGTTTTGATGTCCACGAGACTTGTTGTTTCTAACAAAAAACGGCATTATACCACTGGCTTATGATTACAAGGTATATTCAGCACTTGACTGCTTGGATCACGTTGCTTTGATGAAGAGGAGATTTAATTCGTGCTTTGGTTCAAAACATTTCACATTTTTTTTGTTGTCAGTTGGTTTGCTTGTTTATTTTACTTACCCCGGCTGTTTGTTAATCACGCCAGTCAAACAAACAACGATAAACGCGACATGCTTACAGGCATGGAACATCGACTGATAAAAATGATGCGCTTCACTTTTTGGGGCACCCTGATTTCAGCGGCATTATTGGTTTACTCCATTGCCCAAGATCAGTGGCTTACTTACCTTCAACAAGGTTGGTTGATGACCAAAATAGCCTTGGTGGCTGGGCTGATATTTTATCATTACTGGTGCATCAAGATTCATCAAAACTTCATTGCTGGTACAGAACATCGCAGCCATGTTTGGTTCAGGGTGTTCAATGAAGTCCCTGCGCTGTTGTTACTGGTGATGGTCTATTTAGTGGTCGCCAAGCCATTCTGAGTAATCATTTGGCATCACCCTGAAGTCGCAGAATAATACCGCCCTGACTGTGACTGAATGTACATACATAACCTGGCTGATTAAGACTTGCCACAATGTGACTGAGATATGATATTTTCCTCAGATATTTGCTATTTATTAGCGCCGCCTCAAGGTAAAATAGCGCCTTTCCCACATCAACTGAATCATTATGTTTGATAAAAGCCAAAATATCGCCACAACTGATCCTGAACTGTACACCGCCATTACCGCTGAAAATCAGCGTCAGGAAGATCACATAGAATTGATTGCCTCAGAAAACTATGCATCACCTGCGGTGATGGAAGCCCAAGGCTCACAAATGACCAATAAATATGCCGAAGGCTACCCTGGCAAGCGTTATTATGGTGGCTGTGAACATGTTGATGTGGCAGAAGAGTTGGCGCTTAAGCGGGTCAAACAGTTATTCAACGCAGCTTATGCCAATGTTCAGCCTCACTCTGGATCGCAAGCCAATCAAGCTGTGTTCATGGCTTTGTTACAACCAGGTGACACCATTTTAGGCATGTCTTTGGCTCACGGCGGACATTTAACCCACGGTGCTAAAGTCAACATGTCAGGCAAGCTGTACAACGCCATTCAGTACGGAATTGATGAACAAACCGGCGAAATTGATTATGCGGAAGTCAGGAAGTTGGCTCAAGAACACCAACCTAAATTGATTATCGGTGGTTTTTCGGCCTACTCAAAACGCATTGACTGGCAGAAATTTCGCGACATCGCCGATGAAGTCGGGGCCTATTTTATGGTTGATATGGCACACATCGCGGGTTTGGTGGCCGCTGATGTTTACCCATCACCAGTGAACATTGCTGATGTGACCACATCAACCACCCACAAAACCCTGCGCGGTCCAAGAGGTGGCATTATTTTGGCTAAAGCCAACCCTGAAATTGAGAAAAAACTCAATTCACTGGTATTTCCAGGGATTCAAGGTGGCCCCCTGATGCATGTCATCGCCGCCAAAGCCGTGGCCTTCAAGGAAGCTTTACAACCAGAATTCAAAACCTACCAACAACAGGTGGTTAAAAACGCCCAAGCAATGGCCAATGTGTTCATCGAGCGCGGCTATAACGTGGTTTCAGGTGGCACAGAAAATCATTTGTTCTTGCTGGATTTAGTCAACAAGGACATCACCGGGAAAGATGCTGAAGCGCGTTTGGGCGAGGCCCACATCACGGTCAACAAAAACTCCGTACCCAACGACCCCAAGTCACCTTTTGTCACCAGTGGTTTGCGCCTTGGCACGCCCGCTGGAACCACCCGTGGATTTGGGGTCGATGAATTCACTGCCATGACCCACTGGATGTGTGATATCCTAGATGACATAAGCAATGATGAAGTGGTAGAGCAAGTGCGCGCGAAAGTCACTGAATTGTGCCAACAATATCCTGTTTACGGATAAACTTCTTTTGGATATAAAAATCAGGACCAACGCATGACAGACAATAAAAAGAATAAAAGATTACCTGAACCTCTGGCCAGGAAACACCGCGCCAGAAAACGCTTGGTACAAGCCTTGTATCAAATGCACTACAACGACATGTCAGCGCGGGTGGTGATAGAACAGTTTCTCGAGGAACAAGACTTCATCAAAGTTGACACTGATTTTTTTAAAACGGCACTGCACTTTATTGAAACCAATAAAGCCGCCATCGAAGCTGAGATAGACCCGCACCTGGGTCGGGAAAAAAATTCTCTGGGCGCGGTCGAGTATGCCATCTTAACCATGGCCACCTATGAGTTGATGAATCACATCGAAACCCCTTTCAAAGTGGTCATCAATGAAGCCATTTTAATGGCCACTGAATTTGGTGCCGAAGGTGGGCATATTTTTGTCAATGGCGTATTAACTCAAGTGGCGGCAGCCACCAGAAAAACTGAAATCAGTGCCGAGTCGAACTGATCAGAAGCTGACTTCAAACCAACAGGTGATGCATCAAAGAATTTGACCTGATTGACCAAATCAAACAGCAGTGCACATCAGTCACCAGTGGCACCGTTTTGGCCATTGGTGATGATGCCGCCATCATCAGTCCAGACAGTCAACAACAGCTGGTGGTTTCAACCGATACCTTGGTAGTCGATGTGCATTTTAAATCGACTGATCATCCCAAAACCATCGGGCATAAATCTTTAGCAGTCAGCTTCAGTGACATCGCTGCCATGGGCGCCACACCCAAATGGGTGTTGTTGAACCTCACGCTGCCTGAATTGGACCAAAAATGGTGTCAGGGATTCATCCAAGGCTTTGCTGATTTATTAACCAAACACCAAGCCCAACTGATCGGTGGTGACACCACCCAAGGCCCGCTGTGCATCACTGTCACCGTCATCGGTGAGAGCCCAAAAGCCATCACCCGCAACACCGCTCAAGTTGATGATTTGATTGTGGTCAGTGGCGAATTAGGCTCGGCGGCATTTGCACTGCATAACCCGAGAAAAAACAAAGCCTGTAACAGCCAGTTACACAGTCCCGAACCGCGTTTAGACGTGGCAAAACAAATTAAAGACATGGCCACCGCTATGATCGATGTGTCAGATGGGTTGTTGGCAGATTTGCGACACATTTGTGTGGCAAGTCAGGTGGCTGCGGTCATCGAACTGACCCAAATCCCTATCAACGCCGCGATCAAAAAAGACCCCAACTGGGTGCAATATGTGTTGGCCGGTGGTGACGATTACCAATTGTGCTTCACCATTCACAGTGATGATGAAGACCAGCTGCCTGAGGGTTGCAGCATCATCGGTCAAATCATCCAAGCAGGAGACGAGCCCGGTGGCGTGATGGTATTGAATCAACACCAACCGATTAAGACTGACTTCAGCGGCTACCAACATTTCAATCATGACTGACAAAAAGACAACCCAACATGTGGCACTGCGAACCCCCAGCGGGTTTTTGGCTTTCGGTTTCGGCAGTGGCTTAGCGCCGGTGGCACCTGGTACTTTTGGTACTTTGGCTGCCATACCACCTTATCTATTACTCGCCCAACTGACTTGGCCTTGGTATGCCGTGGTGGTGGTGCTGGCTTTTTTACTGGGCGTTTACCTCTGCGAGCGGGCCAGTAAAAACCTCGGCGTTCATGACCATGGTGGCATCGTTTGGGATGAGTTTGTTGGCTTGTGGATTACCCTGTTTATGGTTCCGCCTGAATGGTATTGGATACTGCTGGGTTTTGTGTTGTTCAGAATTTTTGATATCCTCAAGCCGTTTCCGATAAAATGGCTGGATAAACAAGTCAAGGGTGGCTTTGGTATCATGATAGATGACGTCATCGCTGGCCTGTTTGCTTGGGTCATATTAATCATAACAGTGAGATGGGTTTAATGAAAAAAGTATTGGTATTAGGTGGCGGTCGCATTGGTGCAGCCATAGCAAGGAATTTAAGCGAAGATCACCAAGTCACTCTGGCTGACCTCAGCACCGAACACTTATCAGCTCTGGCCAATCACTGCCAGTTGATAGCGGCCAATGCCTGTGATGATGCCACCTTGGCCGAATTGGTCCAGCCATATGACCTGGTGGTTGGCGCGTTGCCAAGCTTGTTGGGCTTTGATCGCTTGCGGGCATTGATTGAACTGAAGAAAGACCTTGTTGACATTTCGTTTTTTGCTGAAGACGCGCTATCACTGAATCAATTGGCCCAAGACCAGGGGGTCACAGCTTTGGTTGATTTTGGCCTCGCACCAGGCATTTCAAATTTATATGCAGGACATTTTGTTGATCAATATGACCAAGTAGATGCCTTCGCCTGTAAAGTCGGTGGCGTACCAGTAGAGCGGCTGAAGCCGTTCGAATACAAAGCCCCTTTTGCACCTTTGGATGTGATCGAGGAATACACCCGCCCGGCGCGTATGCGACGTGATGGCAAAGACATCATCCTGCCTGCCATGAGTGAAATTGAGTCGCTGTATTTCAAAGGCATTGGCCACATGGAAGCCTTCAATACCGATGGTTTGCGCTCCTTGTTACAAACAGTAGACATCCCCACCATGGCTGAAAAAACCGTGCGCTACAACGGTCATGCCGGCTTGATACAACAACTGATTGATGGTGGCTTTTTCAAAGCAGCGCACCGCGATGCCACCGCCAAAGTGTTACTTGAACAATGGCAGTTTGCTGAAAACGAGCCTGATTTAACGGTAATGGAAATTTCTGCATCGGGGCTAAAAAATGGCCAAGCCATCGAGGAAACCTTGCAGTTGATTGATCATTATGATCATGAAAACAACATTTCCTCCATGGCTCGAACCACTGGCTTTACCTGTGCGGCTGGAGTGCGGTTGGCTTTAAAACATAACTTACCCAATGGTGTGTTACCACCTGAAATCATTGGCCAGAACCTCACTTGGTTTAAACACATCATGACTGAATTAGCAGGCCAAAACATTCAGCTTCAACCCGTCAAGTCGCAACTAGGGTGATGAGAACAAATTCACCACAAGAGAACGGCTGATGGTTGAATCATTGCTCGCCTATTTTGTAGATTTATCGGTGTTTGGCAAAACAGCTGTGGTGCTGAACGTCAGTTTGTTTTTTTTGGCTGGTTTCATGTTCACCAGGGTGGTGCCATCGGATTCAGAAGACATCAATAAAAAACGCGCCAGGCTGCTGCGCTTGATGAACATCTTGTTGTTGTCGATATACCTGTTCGATTGGTTGTGGAATTACGTCATCAACGACAATGGCCACAGTGAATTTTTAAAACAAGTTTCACAAACCGGCCTGGTGTTTTTGTTGGGGTATTTATTTACCCAGTTTTCACACGTATGGACCATCAAAAAATACGGCAAGGAGCGCACCATTGATGGCAAGTCGAGTAAAACCAGAACTTATCAATCAGAGATGGGGCACATCATTATTTTGTTGGTGACCATTGCCGTCTCGCTGTTGTTACTGATTAACATCTGGCAAGTCACCGCTTGGTTACAGGCCACCGGTGTGATTGGTGGTATTCTGGTGATTTTATTTGGCACCAAAGAAGCTTGGGCACACGATGCGGTCAGTGGTTTAATCATGCTCCATCAGGGCCAAATTTCACCCGGTGTGGTGTGTCGCATCCCCTCGATGGATATCTTGGCGGTAATCAAGCGCATGTCATTAACAGAAACCACCTTTCATCATTTGATTCAGAAACACACCATCGTGGTTGCCAATTCAAAACTGCGGGCCGTGCCGGTTGAAATCCTCAACAAGACCGATGCCAACCACTGGAACGATTATGTGGAATTTAAAATTGGTTATGACACCCCATCGGCGCAAGTGGAAAACTTCATTCAAGCCGTCTGGCAAAAAGCCTGTGTACTTGAAAAACAGTTAGACCCGGAGAAAACCCCTAAATTGGTGTTGGTCAATCCCGGCGACCACGCCATCTTGTGGCGCTTGAATTACCGGGTTGAATCGGTCTATCGCATCATGCAAGCTCGTTATGCCCTGAATCGGGCGGCTTTTGATGCACAAACCGAGCATGGCTTGACTTTAGCCACACCGTTAACTCACCATGCCATCAAATAAACCGAACAGCCAAGTCAGCCCGCTGCGGCGCATTTCGTCAATCCAGCATAACCCGCCGCATGTTAGAATCATTGACAATCAGAATATGACTGATGTTTTTTCAACCCCTTTGAGAGCGCTTTAACCATGAAATCATTGACCCTATGCCTGTTATTTTTACTCAGCTTCAGCAGCCCAATCTGGGCTGAAACCACGACACTCATCAAAGCCAGTGGCTACATCGATGTCAGGTCTGGCGAATTGATTCAACCAGCGAATATCCTGGTGAGCAATGACCTAATCACCGCCATCAACCCCAGCACTGTTCCCGAGGGCACGGTTGAGATTGATTTGGCCGGAAAAATCCTGCTGCCTGGCTTGATGGACATGCACACCCATTTAGACTTGGATTTTAACAATGGGTTTGATGAAATCCTGACCAAAGAAACGGCCAGCAAAGGGGCCTTACGTGGCGCTAAAAATGCCCAAAAAACCTTGTTAGCTGGTTTCACCACTGTCAGGAATATTGGCCAGGTACACATCACCACCGACATGATTGACGTGGCCTTGGCTGAAGCCTCTGATGCTGGTTGGATTGTGGCACCCAGAATCATTGCCGCCGGACACATGATCAGCATCCAAGGCGGGCATGGTGATTTAACTTTGGGTTTGGCTGCTGACTTGATTGAACAAACCCCTAAAAATGGCATCATCAATGGTCCATACGAGGCCATAGAAGCGGTCAGGTATCAAATTAAAAACGGCGCTAAAGTGATTAAAATGCACGCCACTGCCGGGGTGTTATCGATGGAAGATTCGGTTGGCGCACAACAACTCAGCGATGAAGAAATGGCGGCCATCGTCGCCGAAGCCGGTCGACACCACACCCGGGTTGCAGCACACGCACATGGCACTGAAGGCATAAAAGCAGCCATCAGAGCGGGTGTACATTCCATTGAGCATGGCTCATTATTGGATGATGAGGGCATTAAATTAATGAAAAAACATGGTGTATATCTGGTCCCTACCACGGGTCCCGATGATTTCATCGACAACTCAAAATTGCACCCTAAATTAGCCAAGAAGGCTGAATACATCCTGCCCTTGGCTCAAGCCAACCTCAAAAAAGCCATCAAAGCCGGGGTTAAAATTGCCTTGGGTACCGATGCACCCTTGGTGCCTCACGGTCAAAATGCACATGAATTAACCGCCATGATGAAGCAGGGCATGACTGCGATTGATGCGCTTCGAACAGCCACCATCAATTCAGCAGAGTTGTTGGGTGTCTCAGACCGTGGCGAACTGAAAGTAGGGTTACTCGCTGACATCATTGCGGTTGATGACAACCCGCTTGAAAACATGCAAACCATGAAAGCGGTTCAATTCGTGATGAAAGGCGGACAGGTGTTTAAACAACCTACGACAGACTGATGACTTATAAAGAGACCACACTTAACTTGAATTTAACTTGGCAATGTTATGCTGCTTAACACCAACAACGCAGTTCATAGTAAAGCAATATGTTGAGTCAAATAATCAAAACAAGTGAGCGCATAAAGTTAAAATTTAGGCTGTTGATTGTGCTCAATTTAATCATGAGTCCACCGCTGTTAGCAGAAAAAAAGCTCTTTTATCAACCGCCACAACAGAGGGATGATGGTTGGAAAACCAATAACCTGAACTCTACTGCTCATGATGTATTTTTAATTGAAAAGTTTTTTAGTCAGTTACACACCAGCCAACATCAAATTGACAGCACTTTACTGGTTGTTGATGGGCAAATAGTTTTGGAACATTATTTTGCTGAACAAAACACCGACCAACAACATGACTTAAGATCGGTTACTAAAAGTATTTGGTCATTGTTGATGGGAATTGCCATTGATCAAGGCTTCATAAAAAATTTCAATGATTCGATTTTTAAATACCTGAAATCTCACCAGGTAAAGAAAAACAATCACCCCTCTAAACAGAATATTACCATCAAACACTTATTAACCATGAGTTCTGGTCTTGATTGCGATGATTGGGATGATAAGTCCAAAGGACAAGAGGACAGGGTATACAAGAAAAAGGACTGGATACAATACACCATCGACTTACCTTTAATCAATGAACCCGGAGCCGCTTCTCATTACTGTTCAATGGGGGTGGTTCTAGCGGCTGAGATCATCAGCCAAGCCAGCGGCATGGAGATTGATGTGTTTGCAGAAAAATTTCTTTTCAAGCCTTTAGGTATCAGTAACCTCAGTTGGAACCATACTTCGAAGAGAAAACACCTTTTAACCTCAGGTAAACGCCTATATATGACCACTCGAGATTTGGCTAAAGTCGGTCAATTGATCCTACAGAATGGCCAATGGCAGGGCCAAAAAATAGTCTCATCAGATTGGATTAAACAAGCCACTGGCAGCCAAACCAAACTGGCCAGTATGGATTACGGCTTCCTCTGGTGGCAAATACCTTTTGTTGTCAATAAACAAAAACAAATGGCCATCACCGCCACTGGGAATGGCGGACAATACCTGTTCATATTCCCAGCATTGAATGTCGTTGCGGTGTTCACAGGCAGCGCTTATAACTCACCACAAGATAAACTGCCCTTTGCAGTGGTCAAAGACATTTATTTACCGACACTTGTAAACCAATAAGAAGTTTAAATCACCTTTTAATTTCAGTGAACTTTGAACCTTCCAGGGTTAAATTGAACATCAAGCCTTTGTTACTGAAAACGAAGCCCACCACCGGGTCTTTGATGTCCAGCGTATTGATGTCTTCACCCACACCCCATTTGATCACAGCCACAGAACCATCAACGCCGGCTTTCCAGCCTTTTTTACTGCGGAAATCATCCAGTGCTTGTTGGGTCATAAACACCACCACCACGGATTTGGATTGAGCGCCTGCCTGAAAACCAATTGAGGCAGCTGCGGTACTGTAATAGCCTAAATTATTGCCACCTTGGCGCAACACACCTTCTCCGTATTCACCACCGATACCCAATCCGGCTTTCAGTACCTGCGGAAAGATCAACACAGCAGCAGCACCATCCAAAAAGGCCTGCCCACCAACCACCTCTTGTAAAAACCTTTCGGTGGTGGCATCAGCCAAAATATTGATTTCTTGTTTTGATTTAGCCCATGCTGTAGTAAACGACAGCAGCAGCAATACAGTTATTGTGATTTTTTTCATTTCAGACCTGGTGAGTAATTAGGGGTGATGCTATCACAGCATCAAGTAAGCGAAAGTTAAATGGATCACAGTTGTTTGTGGTTAATTTAACCGCGAATTTCTTCCCTTTGGTTGCTGTAATCTAAAAGCGCCTGTCTTTGTAGTTTATCCATTTCATAAATACTGCCAATGGTGCACTCTTGTTTGAATTGGCGACCCAGCACCTGAATGGAATCGAACTTGGCCACCAAGCTGCGGGTAGACTCTTGATTAACCTGAATACTTTGCGCATAGGGTAAATCAATACAAGCTGACATCAGTTTAACCAGAAAGCTTTTGCGTTGGTTACTGCGCAATATCAAGTAACGGTCATCCAAAGGTTGCCAGCCTTGAAAGCTAAAAAATTGCACCCGGCTTTGGTTTACCAAGCCTTGTTGTTGTATGAATTGAGCATAGTCAACTCGATTACTGCGGTTATTTTGGCAGGCAGTTAAGGCCAGCACAGCGATTAAAAACAGCATGGTTTTCATGAAAGTCTCCTGAGAACTTAATAGGTACTGTTATACCAAATTGCAGGTATAAAAAGGGTTAAATATGCTTTAATTAATCAGCCGGATGATTACCGTGATTTGAGGCTTGTTGATTCAATTGATTTGATTCGACCAATGACAGTTCAGTTTTTTCAGTCCATTGCAATGTTTCATGGTGAGCTAGCGCGCCGCAATAAGCACCGCTCAAGAGACTAGAATAATCAACTCGCTTCCGCTACAATCTGCCACATCCAACGCTTACATCACCAGTGAAATCATGGGCCTGATCAACGATTATAAAATCAAATGCTACATCGATAAAAACCACTCCATGCTGCCCAATAAGCAGATAGCTGATCAGATTGATGCCTGGAAAGAAACCTATGCCAGCGCCCAGCCTTTTCCACACATCGTTATAGATGACTTTTTCAATGCCAATGTCTTGAATAAAGTGGACAAGGAGTTTGTGCCTTTCAAAAAGCAAAAAGACTGGATGACATTCAGGCACCCGCTTGAATGGCAAAAAAACGCCACTTACCATGATTTCATGATTCCATTCTTCACTCGGCATCTGATTTATGAAATGAACTCACAGCCGTTTCTTGATTTTCTGCAACAACTGACCGGTTTCGAATGTTTGCTGCCTGACCCAGCACTGGAAGGCGGTGGTTTACATGCGGTCTTGCCCGGCGGCAGCTTAGAAATCCATGCCGATTTCAATGCCCACCCCAAAACCCAATTCAAGCGCAGAGTGAATCTGTTGCTGTATTTGAACAAAAAATGGGACCCAGCGTACGGCGGTAATTTAGAGCTGTGGAACACCGAAATGACCCAGTGTGAACAGACCATTGAGCCGATTTTCAACCGGGTGGTCATCTTCAATTCTTCCGATGATTCTTTTCATGGTCACCCACACCCCTTGACCTGCCCTGAAAACCGCATCAGAAAATCTATAGCCATTTATTATTACATTCCGGATGTTCCAGAAGAGAGCCATTCAACCTTGTATCAAGAAAGGGCAAAAGGTTAAGCGGTAATCCCACCAATTAATTTTAAGCCATAACAGTATTCACAATTTACTTCTGCAATTTTAAACAGAAAACTCGCTGAACATTAGCTCAAACCTTTTAGGTCATGCATAAAGTCATGCATGTCCCTAATTGGTTTTGACTTGTATGGCTTACGTCGATTTAAACCCAATTCGTGCTGCTATAGCAAA
>CAYGPU010000005.1:152535-177875 GCA_964352015.1 uncultured Marinicella sp. | reverse complement strand
GACAAAACACAAACAAACAAATAAACTTATTATTAAAAAACATAATTGTATCGTTAAATTTTATCATGAGTTGGGCTCACCACCCAGCTTCTATCGAATCACCAGTCATTGGCTTAAACCCATGCTGTTACTGGGGATTGCTTTGACCGTTTATGGTTTGATTGATGGTTTGTTCTTTGCGCCTGAGGATTACCAACAAGGCGATTCCTACCGCATCATTTTTGTTCATGTGCCCGCAGCCTGGATGAGCATGTTTATTTATGCCATTGTGGGCATATCTGGCATCATCACTTTTGTGTGGCGAATGAAAGTAGCTGAAGCTGTGATGATGGCCAGCGTGCCGATTGGTGCTTTGTTCACAGCAATTACTTTGTTGACTGGCATGCTTTGGGGTAAACCCATGTGGGGTACTTATTGGGATTGGGATGCCCGCATGACCTCTGAATTGATTTTGTTGTTTTTGTATATTGGTGTCGCCGGGATTTACAGTGCTTATGAAGAAGACCCACGCAAAGCGGCTCGCTTGGCTGCCTTGGTGGCCATCATTGGTTTGGTTAACTTACCCATCATTCGCTATTCAGTCTACTGGTGGACCAGCATTCACCAAACGTCATCAATCACCCTGATGGGGGGCTCAACAGGCATCAAGGACTGGGACATGCTCAGGCCCTTATTGGTGATGGCCTTGGCCACCAAATTTTACTACATCTATTCCATGTTGACCCGAGCTCAGACCTATTTACTGAAAACCGAAAGCAACAAACAATGGGTCGCTGATGCCACAAACAACCCAAAACCCCAACCCAACACCACTCAAACAGGAGCCAACTGATGATGGAACTATTTGATATGGGCAAGTACAACTTTTTTGTTTGGACCTCAATCGGCCTATTTTTAATCGCCTTATTGGCCGATTACTTCAGCGCCAGTAAACAACTCAAAAAAACCAAAAAACAAATCAAAGCCCAGCATAGAAAAACCAATGTTCGGAGAAAAACCACATGACCCCTACCCGCAAAAAACGCTTGTTATTGATACTGATGGTGGCACTGGGTGTATCCATTGCTGTGGCCATCTTTTTGACTGCTTTCAAAGAGAACATCATGTTCTTTAAAAGTCCAACTGAAGTCTCGGCCCAAGATTACCCCGCCAATCGCAGTTTCAGATTGGGTGGCATGGTTAAGGAGGGCAGCATGCAACGCATTCCTGACAGCTTAAAAGTGCAATTCATAATCACCGACTTTGCAGCTGATGTCAGGGTTGAGTTTGAAGGCATCTTACCGGACTTGTTCCGTGAGGGTCAGGGTGTGGTCACCATTGGACAAATGACTGACAACGAACTGTTTGTGGCCGAAGAAGTGCTGGCCAAGCATGATGAAAATTACATGCCACCAGAAGTGTCTGACGCCTTAGAAAAAGCCAAAGACAATCAATCCAAAGACTACCCAACTCAGGAGCGCAATTAATCATGTTAGCTGCAATCGGCCAATTTTTTATGATTTTATCCCTGGTCACAGCTGTGGTTTTGATGCTGGTACCAATGACTGGGTATTTTAAAAACAATGAACGCATGATGCGCACGGCTCGTCCACTGTCATATTTGTTGTTCGTTTTGACCTTCGCATCTTTCCTGATTCTGGTCAGTTTATTTGTGCTGCAAGACTTCTCTGTGACTTATGTCTGGCAACATTCAAGTTTAGCACTGCCTTTGCGCTATCGCATCACCGCCACATGGGGTGCTCACGAAGGCTCGGTGCTGATGTGGGTTACGGTGCAGTCCCTGTGGATTGCGGCAGTGGCTCGTTACAGCCGTTCACTGAGCTTGAGCCAAGTTTCCAGGGTGTTGTCGGTGCTGGGCATCATTGCCACAGGTTTCTTGGCCTTTGTTATATTCGCCTCTAACCCATTTGAAATCACCAACCCAGCGCCCCTAGACGGCAATGACTTGAACCCATTGTTACAAGATTTCGGTATGATCATCCATCCACCACTGCTGTATTTCGGCTATGTTGGGTTATCAGTGGCTTTTGCCTTGGCTGTGGCGGCTTTGATTGGTGGACAAATTGATGAAAAATGGATTCGTTGGTCGCGTCGTTGGACCAATATTGCATGGGCTTTTCTGACTGTTGGCATTATTTTAGGCAGTTGGTGGGCTTACTATGAATTAGGCTGGGGTGGCTGGTGGTTCTGGGACCCCGTTGAAAATGCTTCTTTTCTACCTTGGTTGGCAGCCACCGCTCTGATTCACGTGCAAGCGGTCAGTGAACGCAAAAACGCCTTCCGTGGTTGGACGGTGTTGTTGGCCATCATCGCTTTCAGTTTGTGTGTTTTAGGTACATTTTTGGTCAGATCTGGTAGCATCACATCCGTACACTCTTTCGCAGCTGACCCTTTCAGGGGTGTATTCATCTTGGTGTTGTTGGGCATCTACGCTGGGGGCGCTTTGACTTTATATGCGCTGCGCGTTAACCAACTGCGTTCCAGAGACACCATCAATTTAGAATCCAAGGAGACCTTGCTATTGGCCAACTCTTTGATTTTCATAACCTCTACATTCACCATCTTACTGGGTACTTTATTTCCGATGATTTTTGATGCCATGGGCAAGAAAATATCAGTCGGCGAACCGTATTTTGGCCTGATGTTCTTCTTACTGATGATTCCAATGGCTGTGCTGATGCCATTGGGTGCACAACTCAAATGGCACAAAGATAAGATGGGTACCGCTATTAAGGCGTTGGTACCACATTTCTTCATCGCTGCGGTGTTGACAGTGGCTGCTTATTTCTTTTTTGACACTTTGAACTTGAGGGCCACAGCTGGGGTGTTTGGTGGGTTTTGGATTGCTTCAACTTCAATTGGTCAAATCATTAAGTTTCCAGGTAAACCCAATGCCGGATTTGTCGGTATGTCGGTGGCTCATCTGGGTGTTGCGGTGTTCCTGTTTGGTATGTCGATGGCAGAACACAAAGACGTTGAAAAAGACATCTTACTCAAACCGGGTCAAACCACATCTGTAGGCGGGTATGAATTTACTTTCAATGGTGTTAAACAAGTGGCGATTGAAAACTACATGGCCCAACAAGGCTCTATTCAAGTCAGCCAACAAGGCAAAAACGTGGTCGAGTTACATCCTCAGAAACGCACTTACCCAAAACAACAACAACCCATGACTGAAGCCGATATTTACCCAGGTTTCACCAAAGACATATATGTCTCTTTGGGCGAACAAATCAATGCCCAAGGCGATTGGGCGGTGCGCATTTACATCAAACCCTTCATTCGCTGGATGTGGTTTGGTGGCTTGATGATGATGGCCGGCGCAGTGATTGCCTTGTTCAGCAAACGCAGCAAACGCCAGGAACTTCAACAAGTTGATCAAGTGATGCAACAGCGGCTGGGGTTACAATGAAAAGGTTTTTAATTGCCCTGTTGCCATTGTCGATTTTTTTTGGTCTCATGGGGTTGTTGTTCATTAATTTAAGCACCCACACTGAAGTGCTGCCCTCACCGTTGATTGGTAAGAGCATACCAGCCTTTGAGCACCCCACTTTATACAGCAACCAAACCCTCACACATGAGGATTTCATCGGTGAACCTTGGCTGCTGAATGTTTTTGGTAGTTGGTGTCCCAGTTGTCAATTTGAACACCCATTGGTGACTGCACTGGCTAAGACTGGACGCATCAAAGTGGTGGGACTGAATTGGAAGGACGAGGCAGTTGATGCCGACCGATGGTTAAAACGCTGGGGCAACCCCTACCATGAAATTTTGGTTGATTATGAAGGTGATACCGCCATCAACCTAGGCGTTTATGGCGCACCTGAAACATTTTTGATTGATGCCAATGGCACCATTGTTTATAAAATTGCAGGGGTTCTGACCGAAGAAATTATTCAACAAGATTTGTTACCTCTGATAGATAAAATATCGTTATGATTCGACCTTTATTAAAACCTTTCATGTTTGTTTTCGTTGTTCTGAGCACACCATTGTGGGCCATAGAAGTTTATGACTTTGAAACCACAGAACAAGAAGCCCTATATCAACAACTGACCAAAGAGCTGCGCTGTTTGGTCTGTCAAAATCAAAATTTGGCTGATTCTGATGCTGGCTTGGCCAAAGACCTCAAAGACCAAGTGGCTGAATTTGTCATGGCTGGCCAAGATGCCGAAACCATCAAGCAATATATGATTGACCGGTATGGCGATTTTGTCACCTACAACCCACCGTTGAATGCCAGCACTTTGTTTTTGTGGTTCTCACCATTCTTGGTGCTGATCATCGGTGGCATCGTGTTGTTTATTAACATCAGGAAGAAAAACCATGAATGAGCTGCTCGTCTATGCCATCATTTCACTGCTCAGTATGCTCTTATTCTATGTCTGGTATCGACGTCAGGGTCAGGCTGCAGAAAAGCAATGGTTGCTGCAAAAAATCAACCAAACAACCGGTGTTGAACAACAGAAATATGTTAATTCACTGAACCAATTGAAACACCATTCATCCAGCCTTGGTACCACAATTTGGATGGGCTTAATGATTATTCCGGCCACTTTTGCCATTGATTTCATCTGGTTTCAGGACATCCCCATTGAACAGCGAATTTCAGTGGCTGACATACAAAATACCGGTGGTGAAGCACCTGATTTTGCTACCGCTATCAAGATATTAGAGCAAAAACTGGCAGACAACCCAGATGATTTACAAAACCAACTGCTGTATGGCCGCAGTATGATGTCCATGCAACAGTACGGCCAAGCCGTGACAGCTTACCAAAAAGCCAATCAACTTGACCCAGACAACGCCAACATTTTAACCGAGCTGGCAGAAGCTGTTGCATTCAGAAACAACACCGGCAGTTTTTTGGGTGAGCCAGAACAGTATTTATCTCAGGCCATAGCCATCGACCCCCAGCATCAAAAAGCCATGTGGTTACAAGGCATCGTGTTTTATGAAAACCTTGAATATGCAAAAGCCGAATCCATTTGGACCAAGTTACTCTCTCAAGTAGCCAGCCCTAACGTGCAATCAACCCTCATCAAACAAATCAACCAAGCGCGCGAAGCACAAAACAAAGCCGCCATCACGGCCGATTCATTAAAGCCTGTTGCTCCTGCCTCAACCGCAGGGTATTTTGTGGTGATAGATGCCAGCGAATCCGTCAAATCCATGACATTGAATCCAGCAGCTCGACTGTTCGTTTATGCCAAACAAGTCGATGGACCACCCATGCCCATTGCTGCTGCGCCCTTAGCACAACCCTTCAATTGGCCGGTATCAGTGCGTATCAATGATGCAAACAGTTTAAATCCAGCGCGCAAACTCAGCGATTTTCAACAAGTTGAATTTTCCGCCAAGCTTAGCCTATCGGGCAATGCCACGCCGGCAGCAGATGACATCACCAGTGAACTGAAAATCGGCAGTGCCAATGCCCTCAACATCAAATTAACTTTAAAGCAGTAAATTAATCATGACGCAAAGCAAAAACAGCCCAGAAAACAGACAAGTTCCAGAACTCAACCTTGAGGATTATGTGGTCGGAACTCAGACAGAAAAACAACGCTTCGTGGATAACTTTTATGCCGGCTTGGTTGAATATGGCTTCATCGTTCTGAACCCTTATGAATTTGATTTTTCTTTGGTCGATGACTGCTACCAGCTGTTCAAGTCATTTTTTAAATTACCGCTGGCAACCAAACAAAAATACAACATCCACGATGGTGGTAAGCGTGGCTACATCCCCAGATTACAGGAACATGCAAAAAACAGTCAAAACCCTGATTTAAAAGAGTTTTGGCACGTTGGTCGAGAAGTGCCTGCAGGTCATGTGTATGCAGATGAATACCCTGCCAACCTGTGGCCAGAAGAAATTACTGGTTTCCAACAAAAAACCTATGCTTTGTATGAACAACTTGATCAGACAGCGCTGATTATGTTCAGGTCTTTAGCCACTGCCTTGGATGTGCCTAAAGATTACTTTGAAAAACTCACACATGACGGAAATTCTATCCTGCGAGCCATACACTACCCGCCCATGAATGAATTTGAACTGCCCGGTTCGGTCAGAGCAGCGGCTCATGAAGACATCAACTTAATCACTTTATTGGTGGGTGCCACCGACAGCGGCTTGGAATTATTAGACCGAGATGGCCAATGGTTATCAGTGGACAGCACGCCTGGTCAGATAGTGGTTGACTCAGGTGATATGTTGTCGCGCATAGCCAATGAAGTGATTCCAGCCACCACCCACCGTGTGGTTAACCCGGTTGATGGTACTTCTGACCGATACTCCATGCCTTTTTTCTGCCACCCCCACCCAGAAGCTGTACTCAGCTGTATACCTTCGTGTGTTGGATCTGGAGCCATTTATCCTGACATAACAGCCAGAGACTTTTTGAATCAACGGCTGAAAGAAATTGGTTTGTCATAATGCATAAAGTATCACCATTGATGATAATTGCTTTCAGCTAAATTTATTTTCAGCACCCATAATAGTGACAATTTTTGGTGTTTTAAGCAAATACTCAGCTAATATAATCTTATCGCATCATTCAGCTCACACTAATGACACATTTTTTTGCATTTAACTTAAATATTCATTATGATAATCAAAGGTTAAAAAACAAATAAAATTATGGCAAGAATATTAATCATAGACGATTCACCTTCACAGTTGTATGGGATGCAAAAAATTGTGGAAAAGCTGGGTCACGAAACATTACTCACAGAGGATGGCAAGGAAGGCATACAAATCGCTCGGGAACAATTACCGGATTTGATTTTAATGGATGTGGTGATGCCCGACCTCAACGGTTTTCAAGCCACCCGCAAAATATCCAAAGACGAGAGAACTGCACACATACCTATCATCATTGTTACCACCAAAAAATTGGAAACTGATCGTGTGTGGGGACTCAGACAGGGTGCTAAAGAGTATTTAGTTAAACCAGTCACTGAAAAAGCTTTGAAGGAAGTTTTAAACAACCACCTTTAAAGTCTCACCAGTTTAACCAAACTAACTGACTAAAAACCACCGGCTATTAATTATAAAACATTAAGGCCTGGTGGTTTTTTTTGCCCACTGATTTCACCCATAAACTGGCGATAGTATTTGAGCTCCTTGATTGATTCTTCGACATCTGCCAACGCCAAGTGTTGTCCCGTTTTACTGAAACCGTCTAACAACTGAGGGTTCCAGCGTCTGATTAATTCTTTAATTGAGCTGACATCAATTTGACGATAATGAAAATAGTTTTCCAATTTTGGCATGGATTTGGCTAAAAATCGACGGTCTTGACAAATGCTGTTACCACACATCGGTGATGAATGAATCGGCACGTGCTCTTGTAAAAACTCAATGGTCAATTGTTCTGCTTCACGGACTGAAATTTCAGACTCTAATACCCGTTTCCACAACCCTGAGTTGGTATGATGTTCTGTGTTCCAATCATCCATAGCCATTAACACTTTTTCATCCTGATGCACTGCCAAACTGGGGCCTTCTGCAACTATTTCCAACTCTTGATCGGTCACAATGGTGGCAATTTCAATGATTCGATCTTTGATGGGGTCCAACCCAGTCATCTCTAAATCAATCCAGATTAAATGGCTTTTGTTAGTCATGTTTATTTTTTCCTGATCATATGTGTAAATTTCGACAGCTATTTTACCTTGAAGCTCAGTGCTTTGTTGGATTAATCTGGTAATTCAGTTACCATATCGAGATGGCAGAATTATACCGCGTCACCTCAACTCAAAAGACCACAGCCAGTTTATTGCACTGCGAAAATCACAGCAAAATCAATGCTTTTTTTGCCCGTAAATTGAAGCCTGTATGTGGGGACATTGTTGAAGTCGAAGCTTCAAAATCTGAACACGTCATAACCAAAATTCAAAAACGATTTAATAGTTTTTGTCGGGCTGATAACCGTGGCCAAAAACAATACATAGCAGCCAACGTTGATCAAATCATGATTGTCATGGCTGTAGAACCGTTTCCAACACGCGATATATTGAACCGTTATTTGGTTACCGCTGAACATGAATACATTGAACCAATTTTAGTTTTCAACAAATCCGACATAGACTCCAAAATATTCATCAGCATCATCAATCAATATGAACAACTGGGTTACAAAGTGTTTAAAACAACCCATGATGATATACAGTCCATTAATGCCATTAAACCGTTGTTAAAGGACAAAACCACCGTTATAGTTGGTCAATCTGGAGTTGGCAAATCCTCCATTACGCGGGTGATGATGCCATCAGTGGTATTGAAAACCGGTAAATTATCAGAAAAAACCGGTAAAGGGGCACACACCACCAGTGTCACACAAATGTATTATGACGAGCCCTTAAACGCCAATATCATTGACTCGCCCGGGGTCTGGGAATACGGCTTATGGATCATGACACCGCATGAAATTGCTGGCGGATTCAGAGAGTTTCAACCTTACCTTGGGCAGTGCAAATTCAGTAACTGTACCCACATTCATGAACCAAACTGCGCCATCATGCAAGCTGTTAAACAAGGCAAGATTCGTGACAATCGCTACCAATCTTATCTGCGCATTGTAGATTCTATGAAGTATTGGAACTGACAATGACTGATCATGTGAACAACATAACCAGCCAAACATGATAAAACTGAGTGGCATTGCAATGAGTAAGCTTGATGGTATACCAAAAGCTTTTCACGCTTTAATTGGTATACTAACTGTTAATTAATAACAGTCTAAATCAGTCACAGTGAATTGTGATGTAAATAACTATGAACATAAAATTCTGCAACCAATGTGGCCAAGAGGTCAAATACCAAACTCCTTCCGGCGATGACAAGCCTCGAGCCATTTGCCAAAGCTGTTATACCATTCAATATGAAAACCCCAAAATCGTCAACTCCTGTATCATTGAACACAATGGAAAGATTCTGCTGGGCAAACGCACCATCGAGCCGCGATCTGGTTTTTGGAATGTACCCGCCGGCTTCATGGAAAACGGTGAATCCACCCGTTCAGGGGCGATTCGAGAAGTTAAAGAAGAAGTCATGGCTGATTTGAAAAATGTCACCCTATTTGGGGTTTACAACATCATTCAACGCAATCAAGTGCATGTGTATTTCCGTGGTGAATTGGCTCATGACCACTTCGCCGCTGGGGCAGAAACCTCCGAAGCCAAGTTGTTCGCTCCTGAAGACATTCCATGGGACCATCTGGCATTTCCAGTGGGTATCACTGCCTTAAAGCGATACATCAAAGAAATGCCCAGTGGTGAGTTTTCAATCAAAGAAGAAGACATCATCATTGATTATGACTTATTAAAACAATACGATATTCCTCAAAAATAACCAGGCACCCAGATGATAACAATAGAAATAAACCGTGAACCGGTCGAACTGTATAAAATCCTTAAATTTGAAGGTTTGGTTGGTACCGGTGGTGAAGCCAAAATTGCCATAGATGAAGGCATGGTCAAAGTCAACGGCAACATCGAGCTCAGACGCCGCAATAAAATCAGAGCCGGTGATGAGATTGAATTTAAGGGTATTCAATACACCATTGCATTGAATACAGACGCCTAGCCTTTATACATACCCGCAAACATAAAAAGACCACTTTATGAGCATTCCTCTGGTTTACAGCCCGTTTTACTCTTACAGTTTTCCAGCCAATCACCGCTTTCCAATGAGTAAATTTCATCATTTACATCAGTGCTTGACAGAAAACGGACTGTTGACGGACCACAATGTATTCAGACCTGGGCGGGTAAAGCAATCGGTTTTACAATTGGCCCATGACACAACATACATCGAAAAATTTCAGACCAACCAACTGAGCACCCAAGAATTACGCAAAATGGGTCTGCCTTGGAGTGAAGCACTGGTTAAACGGTCTATGATTTCACCCAATGGCACACTGATGGCTGGTGCCATTGCCTTGAACCACGGCATAGCCTGCCATTTAGCTGGCGGTACCCACCACGCCTACCATGATCACGGCCGCGGTTACTGCATTTTCAATGATTTGGCAGTGGCTGCTAAGTCATTGGTTGCACAAGGCAAAGCGCAGCGCATCTTGATTTTTGATTGTGATGTACACCAGGGCGACGGCACAGCATCTATATTGGCCAATGATGACAACATTTTCACTTGCTCGATTCATTGCGAGAAGAATTTCCCCCACCACAAGGCCACCAGTGACTTGGATGTTGGTTTACCCAAGGGATTAGCCGATGAAGCTTATCTCGAAGTGGTGTCGCACACTTTAATCAAGGCCATCGAACTGTCACAACCTGATTTGATTTTTTATGATGCGGGGGTCGATGTTTACGCAGAAGATGGACTGGGATACCTCGACATCAGTTTATCAGGCATTGAGCAGCGTGAGCGTTTGGTGCTGGAAACCATCAGACAGCTGAACATCCCAGTGGCTACCGTCATCGGTGGCGGTTATGACAAAGACCAAAGGGCCCTGGCAGAGAGACATGCTTTGGTGTTCCAGGTCGCCGCCCAACTGTACAATTAAAACCAACCTCGTGTGGGTTTAAATCAAATCACTCAGACGGCGCCGCCCTCGAGCCAATCACCCTGATTAACAGAGGACAACCTAAAAACAACACAAACATGATTTATTGATGATAATTATTGCACTTTATTTAACAAATCTGTTAAATGGATGGATTGAACACAGGATAAATCCAAGGAGTCAGCATGAATCCAGCTGCTTTAGATGCAAAGATCAATAACCACATCACCAACGCAGCACCTGATTTACCAGATGCCAGAGATTGGTACTACCGTCCTGCATTAATCAATTTAGCCAGCCGCATTGATCCGCCGAGAAATTTACACATATTGAATCAACAGGATGAACCGGCTTGCACTGGCTTTGCTTTGGCAGCAGTCATCAACTACCTGAATCAACAACGCGGTGATGACGAGAAAAAGGTCTCCATGCGGATGCTCTATGAAATGGCCAGACGCAACGATGAGTGGCAAGGAGAGGATTATTCGGGCTCTTCATGCCGAGGGGCCATCAAAGGCTGGTATAACATGGGTGTGGCTGAAGAATCCTTGTGGTCATATGAGGCCAACAAACCGGGAAGTTTCAGTGTCGCCGCAGCTAAAAATGCCCGTGCCAATACGATCGGAGCCTACTACCGACTGAAGCACCGCGTTTCTGATTTTCATGCCGCTTTGAATGAAGCTGGGGTTATTTATTGTTCGGCAAGGGTGCACCGAGGTTGGGAGCAAAATCAGGTGCTTGATGGGGTAATCAGCGCCAATGAAAACCACAGTGGTAGCCATGCTTTTGCCATAGTCGGCTATGACGACAGCGGTTTTTGGGTACAAAATTCTTGGGGAGAAAAGTGGGGCCGAGAGGGTTTGGCCATATGGTCTTATGAAGACTGGCAACAGAACATTCAAGATGCTTGGGTGCTGCGCTTGGCTTTGGGCACACCACAGATTTGGCACCTTGAAGCAAACAATCAGGCTTCAATTTCGGCCAAAATCATGCGTTCAAAAAAACCCAACCGAGCTGAAATCGCCGGTCATTTTGTTCACATAGATGATGGGAAATTTAAAGATTCAGACAAGTATTGGTCGAACCTGAATGATGTCAAGATAACCACCGACCTACTCGCAGCTTCTGAGGATTATGACCATGTCTTGTTGTATGCTCACGGCGGCCTGAACAGCCCGGATGCTTCTGCCAAACGCATCAAAAGCATGAAAAATGTGTTTAAAGACAACCGCATATACCCTTACCATTTCATGTATGACACTGGTTTAAAAGAAGAGTTAAAAGACTTGATATTTCGCAAAAAAGAGCCCGTTGAAGACCGTGCCGGAGGTGTTACAGATGCCACCGACTGGCTGTTAGAGAAAATAACCCGCATACCTGGCCGAGCCTTTTGGCGCGAAATGAAGAGCGGTGCCCGCCTGCCTTTCAATAAACCTGGTGCAGGCACACAAACCCTTAAATTATTGTTACAGGCATTGCATAAAAATAACCAACAAAGATCAGGTGACAAGCAAATTAAGTTGCATGTAGTGGGTCACAGCACGGGCGCCATTTTATTGGGTTGGTTGTTGAATCGAATGAGCCAACTGCCCAGAAATTTACGCCACAGAATTAACACTGCAGCACTGTTAGCACCGGCAGCCAGTATCGACTTTTACGCCGACCATTACCAAACAGCCTTGAAGTCAGTAGCCAAAACACACGGCATTGATTCGCTATACATTTATAACTTAAGCAAACAACTGGAGTTAGACGACAGCGTTGGACCTTACCGAAAATCATTGTTATACCTGGTTTCCAGGGCTTTTGAGGAACAACGCAAAACCCCCATTGTGGGCATGCAGAAATACGCTGACTTACTGCCCAACCACCGCAAACTGACACGCATCATTTCTGCAGGCATCAACGGTTCGGAGCACCTCAGTTGGAGTGAAACGCATGGAGGGTTCGACAATGACGTCCGGACCATGAACAGCTTGCTACAAAATATTTTAAAGCAACAACCCAAACGGTTATTCACTGCCAACGACTTAGACTATTGAGCCGAATTAATTCGGCTCAAGTCAAAGCAAGGCTCTAACCAACTAAAACTCTGCGGGCATAAAGAATTGCTTTAATTGTTGGTGAACTCTGGGTAGGCCTCCATGCCACACTCAGACACATCAACACCTTCGTATTCTTCCTCAGCGGTAACGCGAACACCAATGGTTTTCTTCAACACCCACCAAACCACAGCGCTGGTCACAAACACCCAGATAAAAATGGTCAAGGCACCAGCGATTTGGCCTGTTAACTTAACTTCAGGGTTGGTCAAAGGCACCAATAATAAGCCCAACAAGCCAACCACACCGTGAACAGATATGGCACCCACTGGGTCGTCTAAACGCCATTTATCCAACAACACCACTGAAAACACCACCAACACCCCACCCATGGCACCAAACAAGGTGGCCAATGCCGGTGTTGGGGTGGTGGCATCAGCCGTTATAGTCACCAAACCAGCCAGGGCGCCGTTCAAGGTCATGGTTAAGTCGGCTTTACCAAACAGTAATTTAGCCGTCACCAAGGCAGCGATTAAACCACCGGCGGCAGCAGCGTTGGTGTTCATAAAGACCACCGCCACCAAATTGGCTTTTTCAACCGATGAAGTGGCCAACACTGAACCACCATTAAAGCCAAACCAACCCATCCAAAGTATAAAAGTACCTAGAGTTGCCAAGGGTAAATTAGCCCCGGGAATGGCTCTTGGCCTGCCTTTGGCATCATATTTACCAGCTCTAGGCCCTAAAAACAACACACCACTTAAAGCCGCTGCGGCGCCAGCCATGTGTACAATGCCAGAACCCGCAAAATCAGAAAAACCCAGATCAGCCAAGGCATACATGCCAAACACCGAACCGCCACCCCAAGTCCAATAGCCCTCCATGGGATAAATAAACCCAGTCATCACCACCGCAAAGGCCAAAAATGCCATCAGTTTCATGCGTTCAGCAACAGCTCCGGATACGATTGACATGGCAGTGGCAACGAACACCACTTGAAAAAAGAAATCAGCTGATGGCGCGTAAGTCTTGTCATCGCTTATGCCATCTCCAGTGATGCCAGTCAACAGGGTCTGACCCAACTCAGGGTACATGATGGCATAACCTACCAACATATACATGGTGCAGGCTACAGCGAAAAGTGCGACATTTTTGGTTAAAATCTCGGTGGTGTTTTTGGCTCTGACTAAACCGGCTTCTAACATCGAAAAACCAGCCGCCATCCACATCACAAAAGCGCCGGAAACAAGGAAGTAAAATGTATCTAATGCGTATTTAAGTTCAAATATTTGGTTGTCCATGGGTAGCTCGTTGTTTTACTCCATTGTATGAAGCCACCCATGTTGATGTATATCAGTTGAATTGCGTATGTTTGTCCTGACAACTCAGTTTATGCTCAACCATGTAGCAGATTATTTTTGAAAAACTCAATCGTTGTTTGCCATGCATAGGCCGCGGTTTCTGCTGCTGACGGATGTGTGGCATAAAATGGTACCGCACCCTTAAGGCCAGCTATCCAAGTGGCCATCCTATTAGATACCCAGCCAGCAAAAACAAAAACCCACCACCTCAATACAGCCAAGACATTGTGATGCTTGTATAAATAATCATAAGTAGCAAAAAACATTTATGGAATTGTTACAGACTTCATTTGATTTTTCAGTCAAACTTGCTTAACATCTATAAGCATAAATAAGGGGAATCAAACATGAAAAAAACATCCTGCGTGCTTGCGGTCACTCTTTTGGCCCAAACATTACAACCAACCCATGCCCAATCAATTGAAGAATGGGACTTCACAGCACCAGATGTCATGGGTATAAACCATGAAAACTACCCCAACAGAGGTATCGGCGCGGCAGATTTCAGTGATTCTTTGTTTGTAGGTACCAGCTCAAACAACAACATCGCCGCAGGAACCCTGAATGATGTATTTGCTGTTGACATCACCAACACTTCCCAATCTATACTTTCCGGCCAAGGGGTTTGGGGAGCCACCGCAGACACTGAAAACCAACGTGTGTTGTTCACCCAATCCAGTGAAATACCCCCGCCTGAAGGCGCCATTGGTGGTGGTGATAACTTGTTTGAACTGCCTTATGCTGGCGGCACACCGGTGTTATTGGGTAGGATTACACTGGCAGGAGAAGGTTTGCGGCTTGATGGATTGGCTATGCGCAAAGGCATTTTGTATGGTTTTAACGCCGGAAATGGAACCGTTAATGGTTTCTACCGAATCAACTTAACTACTTTTGAAGCCAGTTTGATAGCCAACCTCGCTGACAGCATCGGTGGTTTAGACGCTGACCCCGAAACTTGTATCATTTATGGTACTAACGACACCACTGGCCAAGTGGTCCGAATTGATCCCACTGGCAGTGTCATTGATTTAGCGCCCTACCCCGTGGGCATCGTTGATATTGATGGCCTGGCTGTGGGTGAAGGCTATGCGTATTTGGTCACAGATGAAGACCAAGACATTTCAGTGCTCAATTTAGACACTTTACAATATGAAACACCACTGAACTCGCCATTCAATGCGGCCGATACTTTTTCTGCTGCTGCTCTAGCCATTCAAGTACCTGTGAGTCAATCTGATGCTTTATTCAAGAGTGGTTTTGAGGTTGATTACTGCATTGACACCCAATAAGCGCATCAGTCTCAGTGTATTTCGTTCTGATTAAATATTGATAAACCTGGATTCTGTGGATTGGCGCAGCTCTATCCTTAAACCAGTTAACCACAAATAATATGACTGATTTGACTTACATCGCAGGCGGTTCTAAGGGACTTGGCGCGGCCTTGCTGAAAACCTTCACCAAGCAAAATCATGAAGTGCTGGAGTTTTCGCGATCCGGCAAGGGTGATACGCACATAGACTGCGACTTTAATGACACCCAGGCCACTGCGCGCATCTTCCAGAATCAATTCAGCAACAATGATACCAGCGCTGCCAAACACATCAACTTAATCATCAACACCGCCACCTTGTCGCCTTTTGGCCCACTAGCCAAAGCAGACAATGAAACCATCCAACAGCACTTGAACATCAATGTAGCAAGTACTGTGTGGTTAATTCAAGCCTTCTTAACAGCCTTTCAACACCACCCAGCCAAGAAAACCCTCACTTACATTTCATCAGGTGCCGCCCGCCGAGCGATACCTGGGCTGGCGATGTATTCAGCCAGCAAAGCTTTCTTTGAGCGTTTTATTGACACCCTCGGCGAAGAACAGCTACAAGAATCACAGCCCATTCAATGCATGATCATCAACCCCGGGGTGATGAACACCGGCATGCAAAGCGAAATTCGCGCCCAACAAGCCGAAGATTTCCCGATGGTTGACTTGTGGCAAGAATGGTATGAACAAGGCAAATTGGCTGATCCCAATGACATTGCTGCCATTTGTTATCGACTGATCAGCGCTGAAGGTGAAAACCGTGGCTATTACGTTGCGCAGGATTATTTGCCAAATAAGTAATGGTACTGAATTTTTATAGACCTAATGGTTGTTAAGTTTTAAATATCGATTCATTGGCAAAACTCTCAACTCAATAAATCACCGTCATTCCAGCCGAGCTTAAGCGAGCGCAAGAACCTGGGTGCGTTATGGTTAAGTTAAAAATCAAATAGCTGAATTTAATATTAGATAATAACCAACCATCCTAATAGCTACAATGGATCCCCGGGTCTCAAGCAGTTTTAATGAATTACTTTTTTTGTTAAACTATTTCTTTTTTTAGTGAATACAACTAAGTTTCAAAAATAGTCAGCGGACCCAGCAAGGTTGATTTGACTGCCTTAAATGAATAAATGTTGGCCGTGAGCTCAACGCCAATTTATTTTTAATGGCATAACTGAAAGAGTCAATTTTCCCTCAACAAAATTTTGGGATTTCCTTGCACACTGCCAATTCTTGAATTGATTTTTTCTTTTTATGACTTGGTATTTATCATCAAATAATGCTCAGTGGTCCAATGTGTGTGAAGTATTTCTAGCATTTCAAATGAGTTCAGCTACCGAGAAAAAATCATAGCTGATATAGTATTTGATATGAATTGAATCGCTAATTAATTCATTAGTTGGAATTTTAGAAATTATCCTGCGTCTAATATCAATCCGAAATGCCAACAAATCCATGTTCATATATGTCCTTGACAATTTTACGCTTGTAGACATGTCACAATATGAATTAGAATCACACCTTCAGTCAATCGAAACCAGTCAGTGATCGACTAGATTTGTAAACTCAATTATGGACCTCATTAAAAAACTGGATTCATATTAATATGCCGAAACTTCTATTTTCAAATACAAAATCCTATGTATGAATATTTTGATATGGATTTAATCAATGAACAAATTAAGCAATGGTGCTCAGGTAATAGACAAATCGAGGATGAATTGATTACAAAACTCTACCCATACATTCATCAAATTGCTCGAAAACAGTTTAAATCTAAGGATGTAACAGGTTTACAGACCACAGAAATTATCAATGAGGCTTTTATCAATCTGAGAAAACAAAAGTCTACAGACATATTGAATAAACAACATTTTTTAGCACTGATAAGTAAAGTCATCAGGAATGTGTCTATTGACCATTATCGATCAGAATCTAGAATGAAAAGAGGTGGTATAAAGAGAAACTTAACCCTTGATCGAATGGCGGACTTTTTAGAGTCGCCTTGTGAAATTAATGATGACATACTTTCTTTGGATGAATTACTAACAGAATTAGAATCGGTTGATGTCGTCGCAGCTCAAGTGGTTGAGTGTAAAATATTTGGTGGCTTAACCATTCCTGAAATTTCAAAAGTACTGGCTGTATCAGAATCCACCGTTTCCCGAAACTGGAAATTTGCCAGATTGTGGTTACTGGCAAAAATGAAGTAAAGTGTTATGTCAAAAAGTAATGCATTGACCCCCAAAGAATGGCAACAAGTGAAGCACATAGTTAATGAATTGCTTGAGTTGCCAATAGAGAGAATTAATCCACAACTTATTAAATTGTGTAACAACAATGCATCAATTAAAGCAGCTGTGAGCGAATTAATAGGTGTTCACCTCGAAGAAACTCATAGAACCATCACACCCAAAAAATCGCCAGCCAGTTTAATTGTCAAACACCACACATTAAAAACTGGAGATATGTTTGGTAAGTATCAAATCATTGACATCATTGGTTCAGGAGGGATGGGGTATGTTTATCTGGCTCAAAGGAATGATGAAGTTATTCAAAAAGTAGCCATCAAAGTAATGGACCTGTACAACATGGATGAACAAGCCATTGCTAGATTTGATGCTGAGCGCAGAATATTAGCCGGTCTTGAGCATCCCAACATTACAAGACTTATTGATGCTGGTAGCACTGAATATCATGCTTTCTTTGTGATGGAATACATTCAAGGCATAGCCATAGACCAATATTGTATCCAGCACAACTTATCACTGAACAATCGATTAAAGTTGTTTTTAAAAATATGTGATGCTGTCAGCTATGCTCACAGAAACCTGATTGTGCATCGTGACTTAAAACCTTCAAATGTCTTGGTAACCCCTGTAGGAACAGTGAAATTATTGGATTTTGGTATTGCGAAACCATTAAAACAACTGCCTGGAACAGATGTTGTGCATGAAACAGTGGTTGGCACTTCAGCCATGACCCCACAGTATGCGGCTCCTGAACAAATCAATGGAGAAATCATCAGCATCGCTTGTGACATTTATGTTTTAGGGTTGTTACTTTATCGCCTGTTAACCAACCAACATGCTTTTGAATTTGCCGATAAAACTTGGGGTGAAATTGAGTACATCGTAAACCAAAAACTTCCTTCTTTACCAAGTAAATCTAAGCACAAAATATCAGCCAGCGAAGGTCAAAGTAATCACCACTGGTATAAAATGCTTAAGGGTGATTTGGATGCCATAATAAGCCACAGCCTGAAAAAAGAACCTGAAAAAAGATATTTAACTGTAGATGAATTAAGTACAGACATCATTCGTTATATCAATAGACAACCCATTCAAGTCAGAAGAAATCAAAGCATATACAGACTTAAAAAGCACCTACAAAAATATTGGTTACCAACCAGCACCGCACTTCTATTCTTAATAACATTGCTGTATTCATTTTTCAGTATCAAACAACAACGAGACATAGCCATTCAGCAGAAAGAACGTGCTGAGGTTTTATCAAATACATTTGTATCGGCTTTTAAAAACGCTGACCCTACTAAGTCAAATGGTCAATCTGTTAGCGCATTAGACATTGTTAATCAAACACGGAAAACTTTAGAAACCAAGACCTCTAATACGCCCAATCAATTAAATGCTGAACTCAGCCTGTCAATGGCTGAAGTTTATAGAAATTTAGGAGATTCGAAAAACGCCTTAGAATTGTTAAATCAAGTAAGGCCTGCCTACAATGAATTGAATGCTGAACTTAAAGTTAAATTTCACCAAGAAGTGATTACTGCATCAATGTACACAGACTACTCTGGCGATGACTTGCTTGAGTTAGTTGAAAGTGCCATCAGTGAACTGGGACAATCACCACAACTACTGTATACCCAAGCATTGATTTTAAGCAAAATAAATGCCCAATATTTGCTCGCAGAACAAGCCATGTTGAGGTATTTCAATCAATTAGATTCTAATGATGAATTATATTTACCGAGTTGTTTACTTTATGGCCAAATAATATTTTCAATTGAACAATATCAACAAGCCAAAAACATTTTGTCACAATGTTCAAGCTTGATAAACTCAGATTTAACTTCAGAAAACACCTGGGAGTTAAGTGAAATATATTTTATATTAGGCCGTATTGATGATGAAATTGAAAATCATCGGTCAGCAATTGATCATTTCAATCATTCAATTTTACTTAAAAGCGAACTGGTGGCTGTTGACCACCCAACAGTGGCCAATTTAGATATATTTCTCTCAGATGCTTTATTAAAAAACCAACAACTTGAACTGGCAAAATTTCATGCTGAAAGGGCTTACAACAGTAGACTACTTTACAGTAGAGAAAACCAATACAATAATTTCAGCTATATAGCCAAGCCTTTGTACAGAATAGCCAACTACCATTTAGCTATGGGTGAATTTGAAACTGCGATAAAGTTACTCGAAGAAGTCATAGGTTTAAGAACCAAGGATGGTAACCAGAATTCGTTTAATACCGGTATGCATCTTCGAAATTTAGGGATAGCGCAATGTAAAATGAAACTGAAAGATAACGCCATGACATCATTTGATAAAGCCATTGGCATTTTTTCTTCACCAAAATACCAAAACAAAAGGTATACACTGACAGCAGAATATCACAAGGCACAATGTTTGTTTGATATAAACCACTTAAGTCAAGCCAAAGAAATACTCAACAAAATAACCCCAGAAATAAACAAACACATTAATCCCAATTTATCCATTCATCAAAAAATAAAAACATTAGCCGAAAACATTGATCTTAGTTTACTAAACTAACTGATCGATGAGAAGTTTCAATTCCAAAACATACAGTTCAACACAATTATTTAAAAATAATTGACAAGGTCTGACAGCCATTAGCGATTAACTATATACACACAAAAAAAAAGAGGAATGCCTGATGATTCAAATAATACATACTCAAATCAATTACCTGACAAAAACATTTATATCGTTTGTATTACTTTTCATTACATTGATATTTTTCATGAGTTTTAATGAAGTTCATGCGAGCATAGAAGAGACAGCGCATTCTGATGCATGTTATAAATATGGCGTTCAAATTGGACCATGTAAAAGGTTCACAATTGAAAAACATTATGACAATGCAACGGATGCAAAATCAGCATGTGACACTTGGTTACAAGGGCTTCCCGGCTTTGAGTCTGATGATGAGTGTGATGATGCTAATTTCGAACCGCTTTTCTCAAGTGGACATCATGAAGACCCGCAATGTCTTGTATTAGAGAAAGGTGTCAGCTTAACTTGTGATTATCAGTTTGCTTTTCTTGGTAATTTTTATCACCCAACATGCCCCATAGGCACCACACTGGATCTAGAGCGTGGTTGTATTCAAGAAGATGAGCCTAAAGAATGTAAAATCCAAGCTGGAAATCCAATCAATACAGCTACCGGATCAAAATACCACACAGAACGCATTGATTTGGGTAGTGACATACTTGAATTGAGCTTAGAATACACATCAAATCATTCAATAACCCCCTACGGCAAAAAAGATTTCAATACCATTGCACCAGGCTGGAATTACAGTTATCGTTTTGAAATCAGCGCTGTAAAAAAGGCTCATGGTATTGAATTTGTAATGGTTAAAAGACCAAATGGACGTAATATACGTTATGAATATGACGAAACATCTCAATCATGGATAACTAAACTGGCTTCAGATGGAAAGCTGGTATCTTTAACAGATGGCTGGGAGTTCATTGCTGAAGATGGTATTGAATATTATGACTTGCCTTCATCCGGATATGGCAAGTCACAAATCACTCAAAAAGTGTTGCATTCAGGTCATACCTTGAGCTTTCAATATAAGTCAGGCTATATCAGTAGAGTTACAGATGATTTTGGGAATTTTATATTTTTCAAGGCCTTAACGACCACTGATATTGGGTACCGAATCCGTGAAATCGAGCATTCTGATGGTCGTCAATGGACTCTGAGATATCACAGCACCAATCATAATTTAGAAACCATTGAGTATCCAGATGGTACCCTAAAAACCTTTCATTATGACGATGTTGACCCAGTGACATCGAACCCACGCCATATTCATGCGTTAACCGGCATCACCAGCAGACATCCTGATGGACAGACAGGCACCCGATTCGCCACTTATGAATACGACGCAGACCGTCGTGTGATTAAAGAATGGCACCATGCCAAGGATTTAGCGGGCACAGATATCAAAGTTGAAGAACTTACCATCTTGTATGACCCCACCGGATACCCTGCTGGCACACGTAAAATAACCAATTCACTTGGAGAGATTAGTTATTATGAAGTTGAAGAGATTTCTGGTATTTGGCAAATAAAAAGCATCACCGGCCCTGGTTGTTCATCATGTTCAAATGACAACACTACCTTTGTATACGATCCGATGACCAATGATTTAATCAGTAAAACTCAGGATGGGGTGATCACCAAATACTTTAATTATGATGATAAAGGCCAATACGCTTATAAAATAGAAGCTTTTGGAACCACTGACGCGAAGCGCACTGATTACACTTATGACTCAAGGTTTATTGGCAAGGTCACTTCAATCACCGAAGCCTCGGTTTTAGGTACAAACAACAAAGTTAACAGTTATGTCTATGATGCCAATGGCCAATTAACTTCAATGACCGAGTCTGGGTTTAAACCAGATGGCACCGCCATCAGTAAAACCACCACTTATGAATACAATGGTCCTTTTAATCAAATCAGTCGAATTGACGGGCCAAGAGCTGGCAATATAGATGAAACGGTTTATGAATATTATCCCGATACCAACCCTGTTCCAGAACGTCGAAATCGTTTGAAGCGTGTGACAGGTCCAGAAGACATCCTAGAGCGTAATAGAATTCGTTGGTCAGCCACCGGAAAGGTTACTGAGGAGGAAAGACCCAACGGCATCATTATCACCAACAACTATGACCCGCTTAATGATCGTTTAGTCAGCAGCACTCAAACTGATGGACTAAAATCTCTTGTCACGCAATTCAGCTACCTCACCACAGGTCATATCGAATCTGTTACCCGAAATTATGGAACTCCTGAAGCCAGTACATTAACCTTAACTTACGATGATGCCTTGCGCGTCACCCGAGTGACCGATGAATTGGGAAACTATGTTGAGTATGATTTGGACACAGAAGGTAATCAGTTGTCTGAAAACACCCATGACCCCAGTGGTGTCTTAAAAAAACAAATCACACAAATATTTGATCCTTATGATTTTGTTGACAGCATGACCCAATCTGGTGTGACCATCGATTATAACTATGGCAGTAATGGCGTGTTAAATAATCAAACCAACGGTAACAACGTCACCACTGATTACAGTTACGACAACCTAAAAAGACTGACGCAAATCAATCAAGACTACAATGGCACCAATTCAGCCACCGCCAACACCATCACTGGATTCACCTATGATGCCGGGGAGCGGGTTAAAACAGTCACCGATGCCAGAGGTAACGTGACCACCTACAACTTCGATGATTTTGGTAACTTAATCAGCTTAGTCAGCCCCGATACTGGTACCACCAGCTATGTTTATGATTTAGCTGGCAACATGACTTCTAAAACTGATGCCAATGGCACCACAGTTACCATGAGCTATGATGGCAGAAACCGCATCACCTCAATTGATTATGCTGATAACTCATTGGATACCAGCTATATATACGATCAAGGCGTTAACGGAACAGGAAAGTTAGCTTCATTTATCGACCAAACTGGCAGCACGACCATCAGTTATGATTCCTTTGGGAACCTATTAAGTAAGGCACAAGTGGTCACGGGTTTCAATGGCATCAACTATGTTGGCTTTAATAATCTGACCACCACTTACACTTATGATAGCTATAATCGTTTGGCCACATTGACCTACCCATCAGGTTTAACCTTGAACTATGAATATGATGATTTGAATCAGGTGAATAAAATCATCACCAGTGTTAATGGACAGACTGAAACTGTGGTTGATCAAGTGGGCTACTTACCGTTTGGACCAGTTGATGCAATTAATTTTGGTAACGGGAAAAACTACAGTGCCAATTATGATGGTGGTTACCGCTTGTTAGACTACAGTTATGGTACTGATGTCACCGCTGTTTATACCTATGACAATAACCACAACATCACCGCCATCACCCGTGAAGTGGCCGCTAATAATGATGGATTCTCATACGATGAGTTGGATCGATTAACCTATGATTCTCATGATTTGACCACATTGACTTACGACAAGCTGGGTAACCGCACCAGTAAACAACAAGGCAGTTTGCCAGCAACCAACTACATCATAGATGGTAACAGCAACAAGTTATTGAATGCCGGTAGTGGTAAGCCACGTGACTATGATGCCAATGGTAATACCCGCAGTATACGTGATTTGAATAATTATGATTGGATATACAACCAAGCCAACCGCATGTCAGGGTTTAAAATTGGTAAAACCCTGGTTGCTGAGTATGCACACAATGGTATTGGTCAGCGAGTACACAAGACGGTAGGTGGTTATGATTATTTATACATCTATGATGAACAAGGTCAGTTGGTGCATGAATCCAAATACGGCCTACCCAATGGCTCATTCAGTAACGCGTTGCTTTGGGACCGTGAGACCATCTGGTTGGGTAACCGCCCAGTAGCGCAAGTCAGGACAACATATTATGGTGGTATGAACCAAGACATCCACTACATCCAAACTGACCATCTGAACACCCCGCGTTGGATTACTGATGATGCCGGTGTGAGGATTTGGACATGGGAGTCAGATGCCTTTGGCACCAGTGCGCCGAATGAAGATGTGGATGGCGATTCAACCAACTTTGAATTTAATATGCGTTTTCCTGGGCAGTTCTTTGATGTTGAGTCAGGAATGCATTATAATTATTTCAGAGATTATGAGCCGGGTACGGGCAGGTATTTGGAGAGTGATCCGATTGGGTTGGATGGGGGGATTAATACTTTTGGGTATGCTTTAAGTAATCCCTTATTTTATTCAGATCCATTTGGGTTGTTTTGCATAACAACAAATCCATGTGTTGAGAGAATATATATGGGGAACAATGTGTGGGGATGTAAGAAACGAGCCATAAATATTGAATGTTACTCAGAGCCAAATCAGTCTGGATGTGATGGATGTAGGCAGGCTTGTGTATTATCATTTTTCTTGCCAGATGTGGGTGATCTGGCTGAAGAGTCGACTTCAGCTACCTCACTTGTGGGAAGATTAGTTAGAAAAGTTACGAAAATTGATTTGACTTATGATAGTTTGGATACGTATAAATGTTGGCAAGATTGCAAAAAAGACTTTATAGATAACAACTTTTGAAAATTTAATTTATAGCAAGACTGGGGTTAAACATAGTTTAACCTTAATCTGCTGACTGATATTTACAATAGAAAATAAAAAACAATGAAGAACACTTTTTTGAAATTAATAATTCAGGCTTTTGGGCTTTTGGGTTTGTTATATGCATTTAACGAATATTTTTTTAATGATGGTGTATTATTTGCTAGAAAACAAAGCGATAATTATCCTGGTGTTTTTACTATTCTAATAGTCAGCGCCATTCTTGTGATAGGGCCTATGTTTGCTGGAAAAAATGATCAATCAAGGTAGCAAGGAACTAAACAAGGACACACACTTCTTAAAAACTAAAAACCAACTTTTTAGAGTACTAATCAGGGACAGTCACTGATTAAGAAAGTCAGATTGGTTTTTATGTTTGATTTTTGCCTAAATAATCACTGATTTCTGCAGTTAATCCATAAGCAAATTAAGCTAAAAGGGGTCTTAAGCTAAAAGGGGTCTGACCCCTTTTAGTTGGTGGCTCTATTTATAGACTGTAATAAATGAGGTTATTTGTATTCAAATTTTTTGAATATAAATGATTGTTAAACTAATTTATAAAAACTAAACAAGGACACACTGAACCTGCCATAGTTTGACGGATAAACTAAACAAGGACACACACTTCTTAAAAACTAAAAACCAACTTATTAGAGCGGTTTGCGACTAATAATTGATTGATTTGAAC
>CAYGPU010000005.1:149455-152435 GCA_964352015.1 uncultured Marinicella sp. | reverse complement strand
TTAGAGCGGTTTGCGACTAATAATTGATTGATTTGAACTGCTAAATCATAGCTAAAAGACCATGTTTTTGACCTGTATGGTTTTTAAGCGGTTTTGAGGTGGTTTTGGCAGAATTGAGTCGAGTTGGATGTTTGCAGACATAATCTGCCGGTATGGGTTTAGTTATTTTTAGGTTTATTCCAGAGCTGGTGTTAACTTGAGACTGTAAACCAGAGACTGTAACCTAATCTGTGTATCTGCCTATTTTTAACCAATTAAGCTGCTCGATACCAAATCTTAAATAATAATTAAAACCTATTTCTTGAATCACTCTATTAATTAGAGTCTAATCCTAGCCATGTTGTTAATTGAATCCTTTTTAACTATTGCAATGATTACAATATTATTAATTATTGCAATATTTTCATACCGTGATGCCAGACATCTGATTCAAGGACGTTTGTTGACAGCTTTATCTATAAGTGTGGCTGCGCTGTACATCAGTGCAATTCCTGCTTTTTTAGAGTTACCAAAAGCACTTTATTTAATAACCAGAATATTGTCTTCAATTCATTTGGGTTTGCTTTGGTGGTTTTGTTTGTCTTTATTGAAAGATGATTTCAGGATAAATAAATACGAATGGTTCGGTATGGCTGTGCTCAGTTTTGCCCCTATAATATACGTTATCGCTCTGTTTGGTGTTCATATTCCATTCTGGAAAGCAATTAACATTTGGGGAGGGGTCATGCCTTTTGCATTAGTTGCTCATATCATTTTAATTGCTCTGTCTGAACGAAATAACGATCTGGTCGAACCACGCCGAAAGGCAAGGTTTTGGCTCACCTTAGGGCTGATGGTTGCTACTTTTATTTCTGTTTTATCGGAATACATTGACAGTCCATTTATAGAACTTATTACTCGCAACTTATTTGCTGTGCCTATCATATTAACCTTTTTATTTTGGCTAACGCGTCTTGAGCCTGATGCTTTAAGTTTCAATCAACAAAAAATTATTGCGCCAACAGCATTGGAAATTAACCCCAAAGACACAGAACTGTACCGAGATTTAATAGATGGGATGGAAAATCAGTTATTGTTTAAAGAACATGGACTCAGTATAAACAAACTAGCTATTCAGCTTGGCACGCAAGAACACCGTTTAAGGTCATTGATTAACCAAGGAATGGGGTATCGTAATTTTTCCACCTTTTTAAGCAGCTATAGAATTGAATATGCCAAACATTTATTGTCAGATCCAAAAAAAGCTCGTTTGCCTATTTTATCAATTTCATTAGACTCTGGATTTACTTCCCTACAAACCTTCAATCGTGTTTTTAAAGAACATGAATCTTGTGCACCAAGCTTTTTTCGCAAACAAGCTTTGGCTAAAATCACCCAAATCTAAATAAAACCACTCAATTTCAATCAATTTTACTCGTTTTTAAAATATGAGAAGAAGGGTTTTTTTTTATGTGTTTTCATAAAGATCCTACAAATATTTTATCTTATTTATGAAATCAACTTTAATGAAAAATTTAAGCAAAAATCTATTCAATTTAATTCTTATTTTCACCCTCTTAATAATAGGTTCAATACCGTTACAAGCAAATAACAGCATTCAAAAGCTTTCCGGAGACAGTGTAACAGCAGAAGAAATCAATGCTTTTCTAGACAAACAAATGGTAAACCACCAAATACCGGGTCTTTCAATGTCCATTATCAATGAAGGCAAAGTGGTCTATTACAAAACCAAAGGTTATGCCAATATAGAAAAACTTAAACCAGTTGACGGTCAAACCATTTTTGAGGGTGCTTCATTATCCAAGCCATTATTTGCATTTTTCGTTATGTGCTTTGTCGAACAAGGAAAGTTAAGTTTAGATAAACCACTGTTCGAGTATTTACCATATCCTGACATCGCACAAGATATTAAATACAAAGAGATTACTGCAAGAATGGTGCTTTCACACACCAGTGGCTTCCCTAATTGGCGTACTGACTACCCGAGTAAAGAATTATTCCTTAAATTTAAACCTGGCACTGGTTTCGAGTATTCTGGTGAGGGATATCAATACCTGGCTGAAGTGCTTGCACATATAGAAAATACAGATGCATTTGGACTCGAAAAGCTATTCAATGAAACTGTGGCTAGACCTTTTGGAATGATCAATACACAATTCATGCAAACCAAACAAATACTTAAACGAAAAGCCACTCCATATAAAAACAGTTCCCCATTAATATGGAGCAAAGCAAACCAAGACTTTGGTGCTGCCTATTCAGTTCATTCTGAAGCGCTGGACTTTTCTAAGTGGGTCATAGCAATTTTGAATGAAAGCCTTTTGTCTGCCCAAACTTATGCGATGTATTTTTCTCCTCAAAATGTTGATATTCCTGCCGACCACCAAAGTCGGGCTTTTGGACTGTTTGACTGGACCTTAGGTTTTTCATTATTTAAAATCCCTGATAATTTTTATTATCATGGTGGTAATAATTATGGGTTTACCAGCATGGTTGGGTTGGATAGAGAGAAAAAATGGGCTGTAGTTTTATTTACAAATGCAGATCAAGTCACACAATTTCAAATAGACTTATTCATGTTTTTAAGCCAATAATTTTTTGAAGAAAGTGAAGTTTGATTAAATTTATAAACGTGAACACTAATTGGGTTGTTGGCTGAAGTAGACAGCCCCCGAATCCTCACCCCCCTCTTCTCGTCTTTCCAGCCATGCACAACTGAGGGCAGGAACACGGATAGGGGGAGTTTCAGCTTTGGTGGGAATTTAAAAAACTAGCATGGTTTGTTGGGCTTGTCATAAAAACCCTTTTTGGTCACAAGCTCAACGCCAACCTACATGCCAATAACTGTCGAAAATCAAGGCAATAACTAAAAACCTTCAGCCCAGCAACACCGCATTAAAATCATAAAAACCGGCCGGCTTGCCATGAATCCATTTCGCAGCGTCCAATGCGCCTTGGGCGAAGATGGTTGGGTCGTGGG
>CAYGPU010000005.1:0-149445 GCA_964352015.1 uncultured Marinicella sp. | reverse complement strand
TGAAGGTTTCATCATCAAGTTTAATTTCCACTTCATGGGTACCGGGTATTTCACCTTCTCGAATCGAATGGATATCAACGGCGCCCAGTTTAAATGAAGCGCCAGCTGTTTTGGTCATTTTACTTTGTGGATCAATGGCTTGGGCCAGGGAAATGGCGGTGCCAGATGGGGCGTCTTTTTTGTGGATGTGGTGGGTTTCGGTGATGCTGAACTGACCCTTTGGGTTGGTCTGTTTCACCAGTTGCAGCAGGTTTTTCAGGATTTGGATGTTCAATGAGAAATTCGATGTCCACATCACCGGAATGTATTTGGCCGCTTGGCCAATGCGATCAAAACTGTCTTGATTCAGTCCGGTGGTGCCGCTGATCAGCGCGGTTTGTTGTAGCACGCAGTAATCAACCAGCTCATCAAAGCCCTCAGGCTGGGCAAAATCTATCACCACATCGGCTTTAACCTCAGCCAAACTGTCCACCGCATGGATGCCGGTGGCATTGACTTGAATCAAATCACCCAAATCGCGGCCTAAATGTTGACTGCCCGGAGAGACCAAACCAGCGACCAACTCAAATTGAGGTTGTGCCGATTGGCTGTCGGCCAACAGCAACTTCAATAAGCGACGCCCTATTCGACCTGAAACACCGGCAATGATGACTTTGATGGGTGGGTTCATACTAACCTGTCATGCGATCGAGGAATGATTTCACATTTTCAAACCAACCTTTACGTTTCGGGTTGTTCTTATCCCCAGCATCTTTAATGGTTTGGGCTAATTTTTCCAGTAAATCTTTTTGTTCTGATGATAAGTTCACTGGTGTTTCTACGTTGACTTTACAAAACAGGTCACCGGTGCTGTGTGAACGCACTGATTTAACCCCTTTGCCACGCAACCTGAACTGTTTACCTGATTGAGTTTCAGCGGGTACTTTTAATTTCACCTCACCGGATAAGGTCGGTACCTTGATCTCACCGCCAAGACACGCCGTGGTAAATTCTATCGGCATTTCACAGAACAGAGAGTCGCCTTCGCGGATAAATATATCATGGGGTAGCACATGTATATCGACATATAAATCACCCGCTGGACCGCCTTTAGGGCCGGCTTCACCCTTACCAGATAAACGAATGCGATCGCCTTGGTCAACCCCGGCAGGAATTTTAACGTTGAGTTTGCGGTTTTCTTGGCGTCGACCCTGACCACCACATTGACCACATGGATTGCTGATGATGGTGCCTTGGCCTTGACAGTCTGGACAGGCTTGTTGTACCGAGAACATACCTTGTTGCATGCGCACTTGGCCGATACCATTACAGGTCTGACAGGATTGGGTTTCACCGTCTTCAGAACCTGATCCATTACAAGGATTACAACTGACCATGGTTGGGATGTTGATCTCTTTGTTGATGCCATTGATGGCTTCTTCTAACTCAACAGTCATTTCAATTTGTACATCACGTCCACGTTGGGGGCCTGCTGAACGACCACCACGACGACCACCGCCACCAAATATATCACTGAATATGTCACCAAAAATGTCTCCGACATCACCTTGGAAACCACCACCGAAACCACCGGGGCCTCGGCCACCAGCTTGACCACTGACGGCATCAAAACCATATTGGTCATAGGTTTGGCGTTTTTGTTGGTCTTTTAATATTTCATAGGCCATTTGTGCTTCTTTAAACTTATCCTGAGCCGAGGGATCATCGGCATTCCTGTCAGGATGAAACTTCATAGCAGTGCGTTTGAAAGCTTTCTTGATTTCAGCCTGTGTGGCTGATTTTTGAATGCCTAAAATTTGGTATAAATCTTTTTGAGCCATAGGGATATTCTGGTTTAAATTAAAAAGCCGCCTTGAGGTTTTATCAAGGCGGCCGGTTCACAATTAAATTGGATTAATCGGTGTTATCAATCTCAACTTACTTTTTTTCTTCGTCGTTGACTTCTTCAAACTCAGCATCAACCACGTCATCATCACCGGCTGCGGCTGATTCGCCCTCAGATGATGTGTCGCCTGCCTGTTGCGCCTGAGAAGCTTGTGCCACTTTTTGCATCACCGGTTGAGTGGCTGCTTGCAAAGCTTCTACTGAAGAATCTATGGCAGCTTTGTCATCGCCTTTGGCCGCAGTTTCAACCGTTTCAATGGCGGCTTCTATGGCAGATTTTTCACCGTCATCAATGATTGCTTTGTGCTCTTCCAGCATTTGCTTGGCTGAATGCGTCATCGCATCAGCACCGTTTCTGGCTTGTGACAATTCTTTGAAGGCTTTGTCTTTATCGGCATTCAATTCAGCATCTTTAATCATATTCTCGATTTCTTCATCAGACAATCCTGAACCTGATTTGATTTCAATGCGTTGTTCTTTACCAGTGGCTTTGTCTTTGGCTGATACATGGATGATGCCGTTGGCATCAATGTCAAAGGCCACTTCAATTTGTGGCATGCCACGAGGTGCCGCTGCGATACCTTCGAGGTTGAATTGACCCAAAGATTTATTGGCATGAGCCACTTCACGTTCACCTTGTAACACATGGACTGTTACTGCAGATTGGTTGTCTTCAGCGGTTGAGAACACTTGCGACGCCTTGGTAGGAATGGTGGTGTTTTTCTCAATCAATTTAGTCATCACACCGCCCATGGTTTCAATACCCAAAGACAAAGGTGTCACATCTAATAACAACACATCTTTAACGTCACCAGATAATACGCCACCTTGTACCGCAGCACCCATGGCCACCGCTTCATCTGGGTTCACGTCTTTGCGAGGTTTTTTGCCAAATGTTTGTTCAACAATGGTTTGCACTGCTGGCATACGGGTTTGACCACCGACCAAAATAACGTCTGAAATTTCACTCAATGAAATGCCGGCATCTTTGATCGCCATTTCACAAGGTGCGACTGTTCTTTTAACCAAATCTTCAACCAAAGACTCTAATTTAGAACGGGTAATTTTCACGTTCATGTGTTTTGGACCTGATGCATCAGCAGTGATGTAAGGTAAATTCACTTCGGTTTGATCTAAAGTGGACAGCTCAATTTTGGCTTTTTCAGCCGCTTCTTTTAAACGTTGTAACGCCAGCGGATCATTTTTCAAATCGACGCCTTGGTCTTTTTTGAATTCTGCCACCAAGTAATCCATCACTCGATTATCAAAGTCCTCACCACCTAAGAAGGTGTCACCATTGGTGGCCAACACTTCAAACTGTTGTTCACCGTCGATGTCTGCAATTTCAATGATTGAAATATCGAATGTACCACCACCCAAATCATAAACAGCGATGGTGCGATCACCACCTTTTTTATCCATGCCGTAAGCCAAAGCTGCAGCAGTCGGCTCGTTGATGATGCGTTTGACTTCAAGCCCTGCTATCTTACCAGCGTCTTTAGTGGCCTGACGTTGTGAATCGTTGAAATAAGCCGGTACTGTGATGACCGCTTGGGTGACTGTTTCGCCCAGGTAATCTTCGGCAGTGGCTTTCATTTTTTCTAAGATACGCGCTGATATTTCCTGTGGCGCCATTTTTTTGCCGCGCACTTCAACCCATGCATCGCCGTTATCTGCACCGATGATTTTGTAAGGCACGATGTCTTGGTCTTTTTTCACCACGTCTTCATTAAACTTTCTACCAATCAAACGCTTAATGGCAAATAATGTGTTTTCTGGGTTGGTGACCGCTTGCCTTTTGGCGGCTTGGCCGACGATTGACTTACCATCTTCAGTGAAAGCCACAACAGATGGTGTGGTTCTGTCACCTTCTGAGTTTTCAATCACTTTTATGTCGTTACCTTCCATGATAGCGACGCAGGAGTTAGTTGTTCCTAAATCTATACCTATTACTTTTGACATTTTTTAAAACCTCTAAATATTTTATTCTTCATTGAAGGGTTTGCTCATTGTGACCAATCCTTCAGATTCGTTGATGCTCTACAACTTAGCTGTATTGAGCGATTAATTTCTATGACCACTATCTAAGGTCAGTTTGATTTAATTCAAGTCAGCCATGACTTGCCAGTTAAGGCTGAGTTCAGCTTTATTGCGCCACCACCACCATGGCAGCTCGAATCACTCGACCATTCAACAAGTAACCCTTTTGAAACACATTGACTATGGTGTTTTTCTCATGCTCTGGAGATGGCACCATACTCATGGCCTCATGCACTTCAGGATCAAACTGTTCACCGATTGGATTGACTATTTCTATGCCATTGTCTTCCAACACTTTGGCGAAAATTTTATGTGTGTTTTGGGTGCCTTCAACCATGGCTTCGGTGGTGACTTCACAAGTTTCATCGTCTATCACTTCCAGCGCCTTATCAAAACTGTCCATCACTGGAATCATGGCTTTGATGATTTTGTCGTTGGCGAATTTACGGGTGTTATCCAGATCTCTTTGTAAGCGCTTTTGTAGGTTCACCCCTTCGGCAGCAATTCTGAGTATTTCATCGTCTTTTTGGGCTAACTTTTCGTTGGCTTCATCAAGTTGTGCTTGCAAGTCTTCAATTCTGGCTTGCATTTGTTCTAAAGCAGACAATTCATCATCATCCAATTCGGCAATGATCTCATCTTCCTCATACTCATCAGCGTCAAATTCGCTCACATCGTTGTTATCTTGATCAATGGCCTCATCATTCAAATCAACATCATTTTCAAATCGATTTACGTTTTCCTCAGTCATAATCACTTATACAAATTAATAATGCAGGTGATATGGTGTTTACAGATGACATTTCAAGACAGGGTGGTTAAAATTAAAAGTCTTTAAACAAAAAAATTGACATATATCATGCTGCAATCCCTGTACATTGAAAATTTTGTTTTGATTGATCATTTAGAGATTGATTTTGATGCCAGAATGTCGGTGTTTACAGGGGAAACCGGCGCAGGTAAGTCCATCATCATTGGTGCTTTGTCGTTGGCCTTGGGCAATAGAGCTGACACACAAGCGATTGGTCCATTCGCTGATCAAACTGAGATCATTGCTGAATTTAACATCAACAACAACCAGCTGGCACAAAACTGGCTCAGTCAACAACAGCTGTCTAATAACGATGAACTGATCATCAGACGCACCATCAACCAACAAGGCCGCAGCAAACAATGGGTCAATGGCCGACCAACACCCTCCGGCTTGGTCAAAGAACTGAGTCAATACTTGGTTCAAATCCATGGTCAACACGACCAAATCAGGCTATTAAAAAACCAAAACCAATTATTAATCCTCGATCAATCGGGGGATTATGAATTGTTGTTAAAACAAACCGGTGAAGCAGTCAAAAGCATTCGCGACATCGAGCAGCAGGTCGATGATTTGATGGCAGCAGGTTCAATGGGTAAAGAACAGGTGCAGCTGTTACAGTACCAACTGGATGAACTGGAAACTTTAGCCACCGAGGATGGTGAGTATGAAAATTTGCATCAATCATTAAAAACCGCTGCTCATGCTCAAGATTTATTAGAAACTATTGACCGTTCAATGCAATCCATCAGCGAAGATGAACACAGTGTGGAAGATCAATTGGCCCTTGTCATCAGTCAGTTGAATACAGCCAAAGGACATGATTTCAGCGACATCGTACAGATGCTGGAGGAATCGCTGATCAACATCAACGAAGCCTATCAACAACTGAAAAAACTCTCTGAAGGCATTGACAGTGACCCCGACAACTTAAACCAGATTGAATCCAGGCTGGAACAAATCAATCATGTCGCCAGAAAACAAAATGTTATGCCCGAACTGCTTTTCCAACGCCACCAGGATTTAAGTCATACCCTGTCCACCCATGCCGATTTAGCCAACCAACAACAACAGTTAAATCAACAGCTGGTACAAGCCCAACAAAACTACCAACAAACCGCAAAAAAATTATCCGCCCAAAGACAACAAGCAGCCAAGTCTCTGGCCAAAGACATCACCGCCATGATTCGCGAACTGGGTTTACCTGAAGCTGAATTCAGCATCGCTGTGAATCACCAGACCGACGCCAAGCCCAAAGCCCTAGGCAATGACCAAATTGAGTTTATGATTGCCGCCAACAAAGGCCAAAAGTCACAGCCGCTGAATAAAACCGCCTCAGGTGGTGAGCTGTCCAGGATATCACTGGCCATCGAAGTCAGTACCCAACAAAACAGCAACAATCAAGCCTTTATCTTTGATGAAGTGGATACCGGCATTGGTGGAGCCACCGCCGAAAAAGTCGGGCACATCATGCAACAACTGAGTGATCACAACCAGGTATTTGCTGTCACTCATTTGCCACAAGTGGCAGGTCATGCTCATGATCATTTACTGGTCAGTAAATCCAGCCAAGGCCAGTACACCACTTCCAAGATAGCGCATTTAAATCAACAACAACGCATTGAGGAGTTGGCACGCATGTCAGGGGGACAAAACATCACCGCAGCCACATTGGCACAAGCCAAAGAGTTTTTAAAAACCGGCTCATAACTTTCTTAGCATTCAAAACCAACCATGGAACTGTGATCATGAAACAAATAATCATTCCGTTATTGTTATTCTGCGCTATCAGTGTGGACTCATTTGCCAACAACGCAGCTGAAACTGACCAGACTGTTGAAAGCCAAGAAACTGCAGTTGAAAATCAAAACAACACTGTCAACAAAGAAAATTTTAATCATGACATGGCTGTGGTCTTTGCTGAAAAATTGGTTGAACGCAAAACCTCAGAAGTGGCGTTTGCTGCTTGGGGCATGAAGCTCAATGAACATCTAATCGCCTCAGGAGATGACTTCTCCCAAGCCATGGCCCTGGCCAAAATGGTCAGTGGACTTGAAACTGGCAAAATGTTGGCCACATTACATGAAGACACAGCACAGGTCGATGCGCTCAATGAGCTCAGTTACCAGCCTTTGGCTGACTTGTTAAATCAGCTAATCAACCAACCAGAACTGTCAGCAGCAGCCATGGACATCCTGACCAGCATTTGTTTTAACCCGGAGGTTCAGGATTATTGTCATGCCAATGTGTTACTGGAAAAACGCATGCAACAAGACACAGCCAATCTACAGGCATACTTGCGCCCTTTTGCGCTGGCTGCCAAAGCCAATAACGCCCAAACCATGCAACAACTGATTCAATTGATGGCTGCCAGTCAATACAGCCGAGTACCTTTGGGTATCAATGACACCATGGAATCCTTGATTGATGGGTTCATTGCTGATAACCCCATACCCCAATCCGCCATCGATAACTTGATCAGCGATTACCAGCAACTTTCTGGCATTTCGTCCGAGAAAAAAGCCCAATTAGATGAGTTGATGCCAGCTTACATGCCTGCATTCATAAAATTCTCATTCAACTATTTGAACGATGTTCCGCCTTATAAACCCCTTTTGCAATATTGCCAGTCTAACTTGGCAGCATTGAATGCTTGTCGTGATATCACCGAAGTCATGATTCAAAACAGCAACTCAATGCTTGATAAAGGCGTGGGTCATTCATTATTGATTGCCACTTATGAGTTAGAACGTAACCAAGCTGGAATTAACGCCGCACAACAATTGAATGAAAAATTTCGTAATACCTATGAGTGTGTCCGCGATTTAACTCAGGACAGGTATTTCATCGACAATTATTTTAACCCTGAATATCAAAAAATAAATTTGACCAGCACTGATGAACTCGAAACATTAATTAAACTGGCTGAGTTAAACCACCAAAAAAGGTTGGCCCAAGGTGATGAGACTGCCGTTAATCCAGACTCATGTTTTACTGAAGGGTAAAAGATTTAAATCAATTTGATGCTGCAATGAGTAAACCTTAACTTGAAATAAACATGTGTTGAAATAAACATGTGTTGAAATAAACATGTGTTTAGGCACTGACATGCTTTAACAACAACCAAATTCTTTTTCTGATGTTGTTAACCCGAACGCCCCAGCGGTATTTATGATCATGACCCACGTGCGGGAAGCGTATTTTAATGTCGTTGATTTTGTCATAAATGGCCACCACCAAGTCTTCAGTTCTTTTGCCTCCCCACTTTTTTAAATCACTGCCTTTGAGCGACGGGTATTTTTTGATTTTTGATTTTTTTAGTTTATTAAAGTTATAACCTTCCAAGGACAGGCGCTTGTACTCAGTTGTGGACAAACTCTCTATAACATCAACCAATGGAATACCATCTGCGACCACCATATCTAGATAAGACAGGTTGTCTTTCAGCTCACCTATCAGCGCTCTTGAATCTCCCTTTGATTGGCTCCACCAATTATTCATGCGCTTCATTGCAGAGCCACCAGCGGCGAGGGTTTCAAGGGCTGTGGGTATGGTGATATTCATGTGTCTTTATGTGTTGAAAATAAATCACGAGTATAGCGCATTCTTAAAACAAAGAACCTTAAGCTTTTAAAATTGATTCGAAATTGGCGCGCCCAGCAGGAGTATTTCGGGCATCCATGCCCTCCACCCTTCGGGTCCGCTGCGCGGGGTTAAATTGTTCCCGACAATTTAATCAAACCAATTTGAAGCAAAGCTTCACGGTTCGACTCTATACATGATATAAAACTTTGAGAACTTGGTTCTTTTGTGGAGTTTTTTGAACGTGGCGCGCCCAGCAGGAGTCGAACCTGCGACCTACCGCTTAGGAGGCGGTTGCTCTATCCACTGAGCTACGGGCGCGAATTGGGTGAATTTAACAATTGAGTATTCTATTCGCTGGCGGTTTTTTCTGCAAACACAATGGCGATCTTATTGGCCAATGGGTTGGTGGTGACCCGCGTGATTTGGTGCAAACTTGGGTCATTGAACTCTGCCACAATAAACCACCTTTTCTGATCAGAGCTGACAAACAAGGTATTATCTCGGCCCGCCCAAAATCGGCCTTGGCTGTCTAACGTAAAATCTTCAACACCCATGGGTAAGGGCATCACATCTGTGGAGTGAGCAGCATCGGCTGTTCTGGCTTTAATCCGCCAAGGGGTGCTGTTCTTATCCACGTAGTAAAGCGTTTTGTGCTGGCTGTCAGTGATGAAAGACCTGCCCACATGCTGCGATACCTTGGCAGCCTTGAGGCCTGAGCCCTGTTGGTATAAATCGCCACCGTTGTTATCATTCAAAATAAAGCTCCAAGCATCATAACCTGACTCATCGGCCGCTTGAATCCAGTTAAAATACCCCACTTGAGTTAAATCACTGTAACGCTGCGATACTTTATTGGCATTGGGTTTATCTGCTTTAAGTTCACTGTTCAATAAAACCAAATACTGATCCCCTTTTTCATCGACCTGAACCACACTCAAGCCTGGTTGATGCGGCATCGGTGTCGGAGAGTACTCGCTGAGTTCAGTGGTCAGATAAGGGCTTGTGTTACCAGTGGTTATGTCATACTGATATATGTCCATTTGCATCGCTGATGCTGTCACCACCGCATGGGTGTAATAAAGGGTTTTGCCATCGTTTGAGAACCTTGGCTGAGAATCATAGCCTGGCTGGTTGGTGATGTTTATACCCTTTGATAACATGGGTATACCAGTTGCATCTTGTTGGATATCGAACAGCAAGATTTCATTGCCAGGTATGACTGGCGCCGCAGGCTTGGATTCAACTGATTCTTCAGCTGCTTGAATTTGGGCAGATAATAGCAGCATTAACAATGTGATGTAATTCATGATTTAATTCCGAGCCAAAAGGCCAAAAAACAACAAAATGTAGTGATGACGGTGTACATGATGGCTTGGGTCAATTCATCGTTTTGAATCATTAAAACCGTTTCCATAGAAAAAGTTGACCAGGTGGTGAGTGCGCCCAATAAGCCAACGGTGACAAACAAGCGCAAGGGTTCACTGATGCTGGCATGCGTGTGCAGGTAATGGTATGCCAAGCCCATCAAATAACAACCCACCACATTGACCAACAAGGTACCCCAAAACAAAGGGGCATTAAATACATTGACCACCAATTGATTGACCCCAAAGCGAATACTGGCACCCACCGCACCACCCAAAGCAACCGCCAGGAAAGCAATCATCACTGCCCTCCTTTATGGGCTTTAGGTTTGGCTTGTGCAGCAGCCCTTTGGGTTCTGATGTAATTCAGCTTAGCTGCAATTTTCATTTCAAGTCCCTGTTCTACAGGTTGGTAATAAGATTTTTCGCCCATTTTTTCCGGAAAGCCGGTTTGATCAAAAGCAATGCCACCAGCAACCTCATGATCATATTGGTAGCCATCACCAAAACCTGAGTCCTTCATCAGCTTCGTAGGTGCATTGCGTAGGTGCATCGGAACCGGCAAGCTACCATATTGGTGGACATCACTTTGCGCTTGGTTAAAAGCTGAATACACTGCATTACTTTTTGGGCAACTGGCTAAATAGGCCACCGCTTGAGCCAAAGCCAAATCTCCCTCAGGGTGCCCCAAACGTTCATAACTTTGCCATGCATCCAAGCACATGGACAACGCCCGCGGATCGGCATTACCGATGTCTTCACTGGCCATGCGCAAGATTCTGCGAGCCAAGTAATAGGGATCACAGCCACCATCCAGCATCCGCGCCAACCAATACAAGGCGGCATCTGGATGTGAACTTCTGACGCATTTATGCAGGGCTGAGATTTGTTCATAAAATTCATCACCGCTTTTATCAAAACGCCGCGCTTGACCCGTGGTGACCAGCTCTATGTCTTGGTCTTTAACAACGCCATCAGTGACATAACCCAATAACATTTCTAACAACCCCAGTAATTTACGACCATCACCATCGGCTGCTCGGATCATAGCCATGCGTTGTTGGGGGTTGATTTCAATCTGGCTTTTAACTGCATCCATGCTTTGTTGCAGCAATTGTTGCAAATCTTCATCATCCAGACTTTTTAAAATGTAGACTTTTAAGCGTGATAACAAAGCGTTATTCAAGGCAAATGATGGGTTTTCAGTGGTGGCACCAATGAGGGTAATTAAACCACTTTCCAAATGCGGCAAAAAAGCATCTTGTTGCGACTTATTGAAGCGATGGATTTCATCCACAAACAACAGGGTACTCTGTGGCAAAGCTTGTTCGGCCTGAACGATGGCAGCTCGGATGTCTTTGACTCCAGATAACACCGCAGATAAGTTAATCAGTTGTGCATCCATGGCACGACTGATGATGCGAGCCAGCGTGGTTTTACCGGTACCAGGTGGTCCCCAAAAAACCATTGAATGCATTGACTGGTTGGTGAGCAATAAATCCAAAGGCTTTCCCTTGGCCACCAAGTGCTGTTGACCCACCACAGCAGATAAGGATTGCGGCCGCAACAAATCTGCCAGTGGTTGGTGTGAGGGTTCTTCAGTCACTTTAATAGCTTAACTCAATCATCAATTCAGAGTTCAGAAGTTGCATCATCAGAGATGGCTTGCACAACATCCACCCCTTCAGGCGGCACAAACTCAAACAACCCTGCTTCGAAGTCAGGGTTCTTCTTGATGTCACTGAATTCAAAGACCATAGTTTGAGAAAAATTATTCACCACTTTAATTTGTTTAACCACAGCGTCTTCAATCGCCAACCAAACTGTTTTGACTTCTTCATTCTCAACCTTGGGCGTTAAGCTGATCCAATCCATGCCTTGGCTTTGGACTTCATGTTTGATGTGGTAATGCTGTTGTGACTTGTCATCATTGATAATGACATATATAGGGTTGAGTTGATTGCTTTGTGCTTTGACAGTAACCTGCTCTAAATCCTCATCATAGACCCACACATTTTTACCATCAGCAACTATCAACTGCTCAATCGGATCAATGTAATGCCACCGAAACTGATCGGGCGACTGCATCCAAACCCGACCTGCGTTGGGGTCCACTTTTTCACTGCCATCAATCAATTCATATTGCACAAAAGCAGCTTCCAGACCAGATAAGTCCTTTCTGACTTCGCTTAACAATTGCAGCGGATCAATGGTGGTTGTCTTCGGGTTTGGTTCTTGTGCGTAAGCACTGGTTACCAGCCAACAACACAAAACAACAATTATTTTTCTCATCTTAAAACTCAAGTAAAAACTTATTTTAACCAATCGAGCTGAACAAGGGCTAAATAAAATCAACAATCTCAGTCAAACAGGGATTATTGCCATAATTAATTGACATTTTTTCACAACCCTCTTATCCTGTTTCAAAGGGTATAAATTTACGAACAGTCATGCATTTAATTTGCTGTTTCAGTTCACATAAAAAATTACATTAATAAGGGGCTATCATGACACAACGCATAACCATTCTGGTTTTTCTGGCATTCATTTTTTCATTCACTTCGGCTGATGCTCAAAACCGGTTCTACCATGTCTATGTGGACAGCGATAATGACAGCGCTTCTGGATGTAACACCAACCTACCTGATTTTGCGACCAGCATCGATGGTGCCGAATCAAGACTGACCATCACCACCAACAACAATCTACCGCCAGCCATCACTGCAACACGTTTACACCAATGTAATGGCGGCACTTTCGACGCAGGAACAGCCATCAGTCCAGCAGCCTTGGGATTGAACACAGGAGATGGCGGTGCTGATGTGTTCGAAGCAGCCATCAATCAAAGTGACCTGTCGATAAACACTTCAGGTCCAGTTATTTTTTACTATGCGAGTCAATCAGACAGCGCATCTGATATCGTTCTGACCAGTTCAAGCGGTGGTTCAATTTTCCTTGGTTTCACCTTTCCTGTTCCTGCATTGGGCCTATTGGCATTAGCCATGCTGCTGGTGTTTTTACTCTTCACAGCCAAGAAATCTCTGTCCAGAAACCTGACTGTTTCCATACTGTTGGTGGGTGTGGTTACGGTTGTTTATGCAATGAATATCATCATTGACGGACAAACCAATGATTGGGCCAACATCAACCCTGCCAACACCGATCCGATTGGGGATACTTCAGTCGATGGCAGTTTCGCCGACTTCAGCGCGGTTTATTTGACCCGCTCAGACAGTGAAATATTTGTTAGGATGGACTTGGTAGACCTCGAAAACCAAGCCCCTGTAGCTGTCTCAACCAGCGACAGTACACTGGAAGAAAACGCTGTAACCATCACTTTGACTGGTTCTGATGCTGAAGGTTCAGCCATCACCTTCGCCACAGCCACTACCCCAGCCAATGGATCACTGTCGGCCTATACAGTAGTCAACAACACCACGTCCACGGTTCAATACACCCCCAACACAGACTTTAATGGCACCGACAGCTTTACCGTCGTTGCCAATGATGGCCAAGTCAACTCAGCACCAGCAACTGTCGATGTCAATGTTGGCGCCATCAATGATGAACCCACGTTCAACTCTGGCGGTAACATCAATCAATTGAAAACAGCTGGACCTTACAGCGAAATTTGGGCCACCAATATTTCAGCTGGTGCCGTCAATGAAAACACCCAAAACCTAACTTTTAATATATTGGCCAATGACAATGCAGCCATTTTTACAGTTCAGCCCAGCATAGACAGCAATGGCAATTTAAGTTTCACCGGTGTACCTGATGCCACTGGCATTGCTAACATGACAGTGAATCTAACCGATGATGGCGGAACTGCCAACGGCGGTGATGACACCTCAACCTCCGTTAATTTCACCATTACCCTTCAAGGTGTTAATGATGAACCGTCATTCACAGCAGGTGGTGACCAAGTGGTCTTGGAAGATGCCGGCGCACAAACTGTGGCGGCTTGGGCGACCAACATCCTGGCTGGCCCACCAGATGAAATCACTCAAACACTGACCTTCATTGTGACCAACAACGGTGACCCCAGCCTGTTCAGTGCAGCTCCTCAAGTAAATCCCATCACTGGTGATTTAACTTTCACAACCGCTGCAGATGCCAATGGCATCGCCAACCTTTCAGTTGTTCTGATGGACGACGGTGGTACCGCCAATGGTGGTGATGACACCTCACCAGCAGCTTCAGTTAACATCACTGTCACTGGTGTGAATGATGTCCCCTCATTTACCCCAGGTGGTGATGTCGCGGTTAATGAAAACAATGGTGCGTATGATAGTTTATGGGCCACGGCAATATCTGCAGGACCAATTGATGAAAATGGACAAACGCTCAACTTTAATGTCATCAATGTAACCAATAACGCGCTCTTTTCTGTGGAGCCAACTGTCAATGCTTCAACAGGCAACTTAAGCTTCACCCCTGCTATAGATACATTTGGCGTGTCAACTGTAACCATTAATTTAATGGATGATGGGCTCACTGCCAACGGCGGTGTGGACACTTCTGCAAACATCACTTTTGACATCAGGGTTGATGAAGTCAATGAGGCACCGGTGTTGGCCAATATTCCAAACCCCACAGTGGATGAATTGACTTTACTGTCATTTACTGCAACTGCAACAGATCCCAATGTGCCTGCACAAAACTTGACCTTTTCACTGGGTGGTGCAGTACCAGCAGGAGCCAACATAACACCAGCTGGCGACTTCACATGGACACCAACAGAAGCCCAAGGCACAACGGGCACCTTTACTTTTGATGTCATCGTAACCGACGATGGTACCAACCCTGATAATTTAACTGACTCACAATCCATCACAGTCACCGTCAATAAAGCCAACACAGCACCGGTTTTAACTGCCATTGGAGCACAATCAGTTGATGAATTGGTGGCCTTAAACTTCACAGCCACAGCGACTGATGCTGATGACCCCGCACAAAACCTCACTTACAGTTTGGGTGGCACGGTTCCAGCTGGCGCAACAATTTCAGCTGCGGGTGCATTTTCATGGACACCCACTGAAGCACAAGGACCTGGGGTGTATACTTTTGATGTTATTGTGACTGATGATGGTAGCAATCCAGCCAATTTATCAGACACAGAAACCATCAGTGTCACAGTAAACGATGTCAACTCGGCGCCTGTACTGGCAGCCATCGGCAATCAATCTGTTGATGAAGAAACTTTGTTAAGCTTCAATGCCGCAGCAACAGATTCAGATCTACCCGCTCAAAGTTTGTCTTTTAGTTTAGCTGGTACCGTTCCAGCAGGCGCATCAATCACCCCAGCAGGTGTGTTCTCATGGACACCTACTGAAGCACAAGGTTTCGGTGTGTACAGTTTTGATGTCGTGGTCACTGACGACGGCAGCAACCCAGCCACCCTGTCTGACTCAGAAACCATTTCAGTGACAGTCAATGAAGTCAATGCACCACCCGTGGCCAATGCACAATCCACCACCACGGATGATGCCACACCTTTGTTAATTACCTTGACCGGTAGTGACTCCGAAGGCAGTACACTGACGTTTTCAATAGTCACTCCACCTGCAACTGGATCACTGGGTGCCATCACCCAAATCCCGCCCAGCTCTGCCTCGGTTACATACACACCTGGGAGTGTCGGGGACAATAGCTTTACATTTTTAGTCAATGACGGTGCTTTGAACAGTACCCCAGCGACAGTCACTTTAGATGTCACCAGTTCTAACACCGCACCAACAGGTGTTAATGATGCTTACAGCGTGACCGGTAATGTGGGTATAAATGTGCCTGTAGGTAATGGTGTAACTTCCAATGACACCGACCCAGAGTTTGATACACTGACAGTTTCTGCATTTGATGCGGTGAGTGTGCAAGGTGGCACCGTGTCAGTTAACGCCAACGGCAGTTTCACGTATGATCCAGCCGCTGGTTACACTGGAGCTGACAGCTTCAATTACACCGTTTCTGATGGTGCATTAACCGATACCGCCACTGTGAATCTGACTGTAGCCAATAAGGTTTGGTTTATTGATAATTCAGCTGCTGCCGGCGGTGATGGCCGCTTGATCTCTCCGTTTAATTCAATCAGCAGTTTTAACAGCACCGCGACAGATGCGATAGGTGATGTGATATATATTGATGCTGGTACTGGAACAACCACTGGTTATGACACAGGCATCACACTGTTAAATAATCAACGGTTGTTGGGTCAAGGGGTGGCGCTTAATACAGCGAACACGGGAATCACCTTCCCGGCTCACACCAGAACTTTACCTGCTACAGCCGCGTCTAATCCAACGATTGTCACAATCAATGCAAACAGCATAGTGTTAGGTAACAGCAACACAATCAGAGGCTTGACCGTGGGCAACACAGGCACAGGCACAGCCATTACTGGCAATACATTTGGCACACTCACAGTCAGTGATGTCAGCATCAGCGGAACCGGCAAAGCGTTGGATCTGATCAATGGAACAATGACTGCAACATTTGACTCACTTGGTTCAACCAGCAGTGCCTCAGAGGCCTTAGACTTAAATAATGTTGCTGGAAGTCTCACTGTTAATGGCGGTACGATGTCAGGCGCCGGGGCCAATGCCAACACGGTTTTAATCAACAACGCCAGCGGCACTTTAACCGCCAGCTTTGATGGCATAACCATTGGTTCAAATGATGCGGCAACGGGTCTGAATGGCATTGCCTTCATTACCACTGCCACTGCCACGGCTAATTTAAATATCAATGGAAGTGTTTTTACAGGTTCACGTCGTGGAATGATATTGGCTGATGTGGGTGGAACGGGTGGCGGCACGATAAACATTGGAAGCTCCTTACCCAATCTATTTGTTCAAGATCAGTCACCTGACCCACTGGGTGGAGATGATGTGATTCATATCAATGCCGTTGGTTCTGCTGGCACAGTAACCTCAAACATCATTGGAAATTCAATCCAATCAGGATTCTTTACTTTTGAAGGTGACGGCATCGCGATACAAAACATAAACACCTTTACAGGTACGCACCGAGCCACTGTTTCAGGGAATACAATTGGGGTAGCTAATAGCAATGGTTCAGCCTTCGATCCATTGGATAATCAAGGTGATGCAGGCATAGAAATTATTGGTAGCGGAACCAACTCGATGATTGCGCTGGTGAGCAACAACAGCGTTTTTGACTACAACGCATCCGGTATAGAAGCCAACTTTAATGATAACGGCAATTACGATGTCACCATCATCAACAACACAGTCAGTGATGGTTTGGGTTCTTCTGGTTTTGATGCGGCAATTGCAGTATTTGGAGGAGGTTCCGTAACAGCTTGTGTTCAAGTTGATAGTAATGCATTGAATGACCCGACTAACGAAGAAGCTGATGTTGATATTTTGGGTACGGGTACTTACCGAGACCCAGGACTAGCTGTTTTTACTGATCCGGGGTTAGAGACTCACATTTTAAATACAAATTCAGGCACACCACCCTACACTGCCGTGGCATTTACAGTCGGGGTATCCGGTGGGGCTGGATGTGCTCAACCTTGATGGCATAAATCAATTACTCTGTTATTGAATTTATTTTCATATGATTAAAGTAATTTGACAGAAATAAAAAATTCTAAACAGCTGCCAGCACTTTGGCGGCAAATAAGAGGGGAATATGCAAATTGATGTTTGCATGCTCTATAACAATAATAAATTGGAGGATAATCTGATGTCAGAGCCATTTTTAGCTGAACTCAGGATGGTTGGGTTTAACTTTGCACCGAGGGGGTGGGCTTTTTGTAATGGGCAAATACTGCCTATCAATCAAAACCAAAGCTTGTATTCATTATTAGGCACCACTTATGGGGGAGATGGGCGAACCAGTTTTGCTTTACCCGACTTAAGAAGCCGGGTCGCTGTTCATGCTGGGGATTCAGGAACTGGAGGTGGTGCATACCAAATAGGACAAAAGACCGGCGAAGAAACTCACACACTTAATTCAACAGAAATGCCACAACATGCCCATGCGGCCGTAGGTGTTTCGGACGCTGCGGATAACACGGCACCTGAAGGCAGACAATTTGCCAGTACAAAAAGCTTGTATCATTCAGCTGCAAATTTAATCGCCATGGACAGCAGCAATATATCCAATGCTGGCGGCGGTCAAGCCCATGAAAATATGCAGCCATTTGCGGTTGTTAATTATTGCATCGCCTTACAGGGCCTGTTCCCATCACGCAACTAGGAGAAATATTATGTCAGAACCATTTGTAGGAGAAATCCGAATGTTTGCGGGCAATTTTGCTCCCAGATCATGGGCATTTTGTGACGGTCAATTACTTGCAGTTTCCCAGAATGATGCTTTATTTTCTTTGTTAGGCACTGTTTATGGCGGTGATGGAAGGACCACCTTTGGGCTGCCAGATATGCGAGGTAGACTGTCTGTTCACGCTGGACAAGGTCCAGGGTTAAGCCTCCGAACGCTGGGCGCCAGGGGTGGCGCTGAAAATGTCACCTTAACAACGAACCAAATGCCATCACACAGTCATGCCTATCAGGGCAGTACCGATGCCGGAAGCAGCAATACCCCAGCAGGTAATGTATTGGCAGGCCGCGCAGGTGATGCCACATACATTGAAACACCGGCATCGACAGCCATGGCACCCAACTCAGTAGGTAACACAGGCGGAAGCCAATCTCACACCAACATGATGCCTTATTTGTGCGTGAATTATATCATCGCATTGTTCGGCATTTACCCAAGCAGAAATTAGGAGATTATCATGTCAGAACCATTTATCGCAGAAATCAGAATATTCGCTGGTAATTTTGCACCCAGAAGCTGGGCTTTCTGTAACGGCCAATTATTACCTATTTCGCAAAACACCGCCCTATTTTCATTGATTGGGACCACCTATGGTGGCGATGGCAGGTCCACAACGGCGCTGCCTAATATGCAGGGTCGAGCACCCATGCATCCGGGTAGAGGACCAGGGCTCACCAATAGGATACTTGGAGAAAGGGGAGGTGTCAGCACAGTGACATTAACAGCGCAGCAAATGCCTTCGCACTCACACACACAAGGTGCTGCTGCCAGAAGACCGCGAAATGAAACACCAACGGCAACCACAGTGGTGACTGAAGCTGGTGAAGCCACTTACAAAGCCAGTGGCTCCAATGTCAATATGGCGCCGCAAGCCATCAGCAATTCGGGTGGCGGTCAAGCACATAACAATGTACAACCATTGTTAGCCATTAACTACATCATCGCCTTACAAGGCTTATACCCATCGAGGAGCTAATCATGAACAGAAGAAATTTTGCAAAATCAGTGGTTGGAACTGCTGGCGTATCATTGTTGATCGGTGGTTCGGCTTCAGCTGGGACAGCAGTCAACCCAGTTAAGTTTGAAGCGGGTCATCAAATGCAAACCAGTGATGGTTTAAAAATGACGTTAAGCGGGCATTCTTTACCGACCTCTGATAAAGATCAAAAGCAATTTGTGTTAACTTTTGATGTCGATAACCCAAGCGGTTCTCTGGATGAAAAGATTTACCACCTAACAGATCACCATGGTAAAAAACATGTCATGTTTATGACCCCTGTTGATCAAAATCAGTTACAAGCTGTTTTTAACTGGAGAACCCATGCCTGAAAGCTGGCTTGCTTACGGCAACCAACCTAAGCACATCCCATCAGGCATTACCTTCAAAGCCATATCAGATGATGATATGGCTTTTTTATCTGAACTGTATCGCTCTACGCGTTGGCAAGAGGTCTTACAGGCACCTTGGAGTGATGAACAACGCATAGAATTTTTAGACCAACAATTCAAAGCTCAACACACGCATTATCAAAGTCATTATCCGAACGCAGAAAAATTATTGGTCATAAAAGATCAGCAGAACATTGGTCGAATCTATGTTGACCGCGATGAGGTTTCTATTTGTTTAATTGATGTGGCTTTAATGACCCATCAACGCGGCCAGGGACTGGGTACAAAACTGCTGAAAGAATTGCTGCTAGAAGCACAATTAAGCCATAAAAAAGTGGTGATTCATGTGGAGAATTTTAACCCAGCATATCATTGGTACCAACAACATGGCTTCCAGCAGATTGAGGATAAAGGCGTATATCAATACATGGAATGGTACCCAAGTGACTCAGAAAAAAGCCAGTTAAACAGTTATTAAATCAGGTTTTTCAGCTAAAAATGGCCTCATACTGCACCCCTTTTTCATCTCCAAAAATAGGCACTAAAAACAGTTCAAACGCGCCCAGTTGTTGATGCGAAACCTTATACACACCTTGCTCAAACACTTGAGGGTTATCACAAGCAAACACCACTGAGTATTGCTCCTTGTGCTCTGAGTGGGATGGTATCGAACCCGCCTTCACTTCTTCAATACAACAAGTCAAAGAACAACTTTCTGAAAATGCCACCTCAAAAGGATCATCAGCGTGTTTTTCAAACATTTTCTTTGTCGGTAAAGTCATAAGAATTCTAGAATAAATCAGTGAAAAATATTATAACTCAAACCACAGCAAAGTTCACACCAAGCCAATTAAAAAAGTAACATCAGGATCATACCAACCAGCATCAACGCCTCAAAACAACTCAGAAAGGATTCAGTGTAAAACCTTGTTGTTGTAGCAAGGCATGCGCAGTCATGGCAGACAGCGACATGGTGACCCCTGGTAATAAATCTCCAGTTTTAACCCCATAATAAGCAGCACTTTGGCCACAAACGTAAAAACTCACCCCATGTTCAGACAAAGCTTGAATCAATTCTGCATTGATGTGCGCATAATCTTCAGCTGACTTGGCCATGTCTTTAACCGCACCGCCATGAACCACCACCGCCAAATTAATATTTTCCATGGGAATACCAGCGGCTGTGTGCATGTTAATGAACCTCGCTGCACTGTCCAATGAACGATTAACCTCACCTTTGGCAGCAGGTTTGGACAAGTCAAAACTGATTTTAAATTGACTCTCTTTGGGTATAGGGTCCATACCCTCAACAGTGGCAATTTGGCCATAATTAGCAATGGTTTTTCCAGCATGAAATGAGTCGAGTTGTGCGAAGGCTGCAACACTGACCATGCACAACATGACAGTGATGAGTATTTTTATCTGGTGCATCAAATTTTCTCCAATTGGTTTATTCCACTGAAGGTGGAGGTGGCGCCAACACTTCTCTGGCACCATTGTGAGCTGGGGCTGAGACCACGCCGTTGGCTTCAAGCTGCTCAACTATGGTGGCTGCTCGGTTATACCCTACCCTGAGTCGGCGTTGAACATAAGAGATCGATGCTTTGCGGCTTTCGGTCACCACAAACACGGCTTTGTCGTATAACTCATCGACATCATCCTCGCCACGTTCTGGCAATCCAGTCTCACTGAGCATCTGTCCGTCGTCAGTTAATTGCACATTATCCAAAATACCCTCTTGATACTCAGGTTCATAATGGCTGGTTAAGTAATTAACCACAGAATGAACTTCATGGTCATCAACAAAGGCGCCGTGAACTCGATCAGGTTGAGCTCGACCAGGTGGCAAGTAGAGCATGTCACCATGACCCAGTAACATTTCAGCCCCTCCTTGGTCTAATATGGTTCTGGAGTCAATTCGTGATGACACTTGGAATGCCATGCGAGTTGGGATATTGGCTTTTATCAGTCCAGTAATGACATCAACCGAAGGTCGCTGAGTCGCCAAGATTAAATGTACACCTGCCGCCCGGGCTTTTTGTGCCAGTCTGGCAATCAATTCTTCTACCTTTTTACCAACAATCATCATCATATCTGCAAACTCATCAATGATAACCACAATAAAAGGCATCGGCTTGAGTGCTTCTTGTACTGAACCAAAAGGTGAAGTGGTTGCGTCCCAGAATGGATCCATAATGGGTTCACCGGCATCAATAGATTTTTGAATTTTTTTATTGAATCCAGCCAGGTTTCTGACACCCATGGCAGCCATTAACTTATAACGGCGTTCCATTTCAGCCACACACCAACGCAATGCATTGGCCGCTTCCTTCATATCAGTGACAACTGGCGCCAACAGATGTGGAATGCCTTCGTAAATGGATAATTCCAACATTTTGGGATCTACCATAATCATCTTGACCTGCTCAGGACTGGCTTTATAAAGTAACGAAATGATCATCGAGTTAACCGCCACTGACTTACCCGAACCTGTGGTCCCAGCTACTAACAAATGGGGCATCTTAGCAATGTCAGCAATTACCGGATTACCACCAATGCTTTTGCCCATGGCTAAAGTCAGCGGAGAACGGGATTTATCAAAACTGACTGAACGCAGTATTTCACTTAAATAAACAATTTCACGACTGGCATTGGGTATTTCAATACCTATGTAGGGTTTGCCTGGAATCACATCAACAATTCTGACACTGGTGATGGATAAACCACGGGCCAAATCCTTGGCTAAGCCCATGATTTTACTTGCTTTAATACCTGCTGATGGGTTGACTTCAAAGCGTGTGATCACTGGCCCTGGATAAACACCAACCACTTCAGCTTTGACTTTATAATCAGCCAGTTTTAACTCCAGTTGTCTGGACAGCACTTCCAGCTCTTCATTTGAATAACCAAATTCTTGGTTGGGTGGGCTATCTAGCAATGCCAAAGGTGGTAATTTACCAGCAGGCAGCGCATGAAATAAGTTCATTTGCTTTTCTTTGCTTGATCGCTTGCTCTCTGGAACTTCATGCTCAAACTGTTCAATGACAATTGGTTCACGATTTTCTTGCACCACCGCATCAATTTTGCGCACTTCTTCGCGTTCATTGCGAGCCTTTTTACCGGCACGCCAGTCGTTGAACTGTTCCCACTTAATTATCAACCAATGAAATAATTTAACGGTCAACTGACCCACTTTATCGGCCAAGCCAATCCATGATAAACCAGTGAATAAGGTGATTCCTGCCAGAAAAGTAGCTGCCAAAATCAAAGTTGCGCCAATGTCACCAAAACCAGCATAAACAGAGCTACCAACAACATCACCAATGATGCCACCACCTGAAAATGGCAAGCCTCCGGTATGTGCATGTAAATGAGATAATCCGCAACCGGTTAATAATGAAGCCACAAAACCGAGCAACTTAATGAATGTATCTAACCAACTGTCATCATATTCAGCGGCGTCTTGATACAAACGCCATGCTATATACAACAAGCCCAATGGTATAAAGTAAGCAAAATACCCGAGAAAATGGAGCAAAAAATCAGCTATATATGCACCAGACAAGCCACCGAGGTTATTAATTTTAGTCACATCAGAGGTCGCAAAAGAACCTGGGTCTTGAGGGTGGTAAGTGAATAATGACAACAGGAAATAAGCCGCCACAGGAACTATGATAAACACCATACTTTCCTTGATACGATTCCTGACTTGTTTAGAAACTTGACTCAACAGTGTTCACATTTGATTGAATTGAGCACTTAGGATAAGCCTTATTAACCCGGCAGTCAATTACATCAATCCATCAATTTTTTTCAATTGTTTTGGGGAACCCGGTGACAACATCCCACCGGGTTAACAAATAACCTCTTACAGGTCTAATAATGCAGGATGTACGATTTGACCACCTTGCACGTTGATGCCTTTTTGTAACGATGGCACAGATGGCCAATCTACATGAGTTAACCTTTGCACGTAGGGCAATATAGCCGCTGAAATGGCATGCGTTGAAGTTCTGGGTACAGCACCAGGCATGTTGGTCACTGAAAAATGCACCACATCATGTTCAACGAAAGTAGGTGCCGCCCATGTGGTGGGTCTTGTGGTCGCCACACAACCACCTTGATCAACCGATATATCGGCGATAACAGAACCTGGTTCCATGCCTTTGACCATCTCTTCGGTAATCACATGGGGGGCTTTGGCACCTGTCACTAACACAGCACCAATCACCAAATCAGCGTTAGAAATTTCTGAAGCCACGAGTTCTTGATAGGGATACAAAGCTGTGACGTTCGAACCCATCGCCATCATTTGTGCCAAACGATCTTGACGCTTATCAAAGACAACCACATTGGCACCACTGGCTGCAGCTAAAGCTGCTGCATTGCCACCGGCTGCACCACCACCTAAAACCACAACTTTGCCACGCTCGGTAGAGGGCAGACCACCCAATAAGATACCTTTTCCACCCATCGGATGATGTAAGGTATGAGTACCTACTTGAGTGGCAATTTTTCCAGCGATGATACTCATGGGTGCCAACAGAGGTAAAGATCCATCTTCATCTTCAACCGTTTCAAAAGCCACGCCGGTTAGTCCAATGTCTAACAAAGACTGGGTCAACGCCGGCTCTGCTGCTAAGTGCAAATAACAAAACAACAAATGGTCTTCACGTAAATACTGTAAATCTCCTGCAATCGGTTCTTTGACTTTAACAATCATCTCAGCCACGCCATATAAACTCTCGGCATCTGGCTCAATGTTTACCCCTGCTTGGATGTAGTCTTGATCTGAAAAGCCACTCATCACGCCAGCACTGGCTTGAATATAAACATCGTTACCGGCCCTGACTAAATCAGCTGCCGCCGCTGGTACCAACGCCACTCGACCTTCGAGCGTTTTGGTTTCTTTTGGAATCCCAATTTTCATCTTTCTGTGTCCCACAAAAGGTCATTTGAAGATTGAATTTATTAACCTGTGATTCAATCTTTTGAACAGCACAACAGTCGGTTGCGCAAATGTATACAACGCGCACATTTTATCTCAATCATTACAGTGACAACAAATGATTTATGACCGCTGTTGGGTTATTTTATCAGCCAGTTAAAAGAGAGAATTAAAACCACCTCAATCAGCCTATCAGTGAATTATGCTTGATTGAGGACAGGTTCATTGTTGTCTATCTAAAAAAACAATCGTCATGACTTATTTAATCTAATTTACAATGACTGTTGTTAGGTATATGATTTACCGTTTTAATTTTTTGGACCATTCGGATGAAACAAGAACACCATAAACTCATCATAGTTGGATCCGGCCCCGCTGGTTACTCAGCAGCTGTGTATGCAGCACGTGCCAACTTAAAACCAGTCATCATTACCGGCTTGGAACAGGGCGGACAACTGATGACCACCACAGAAGTGGAAAACTGGCCAGGTGATCCAGGCGACTTGCAAGGACCAGAATTGATGGCGCGGATGTTACAGCATGCTGAAAAGTTTGATACCCAAGTGGTTTTTGATTACATCAATACGGTTGATTTGAAACAGGCACCATTCACACTGAACGGTGATCAAGCCACCTACACCTGTGACGCTTTGATTATTGCCACCGGTGCCAGCGCCATGTATTTAGGTTTAGAATCTGAAGAAGCCTACAAAGGCAAAGGTGTTTCAGCCTGCGCCACATGTGACGGATTCTTTTACCGAGACCAGCCAGTGGCTGTGGTGGGTGGAGGAAACACGGCAGTTGAAGAGGCTTTGTATTTATCCAACATTGCCTCAAAAGTTTACTTGGTTCACCGCCGTGATGAACTGCGCTCTGAAAAAATACTACAGGACCGTCTGTTTGAAAAAGCCAAAAATGGCAACGTTGAACTGGTGTGGGATCATGTGGTTGATGAAGTGTTGGGAGAAGCTGCAGGCGTGAATGCATTGCGGGTTAAAAATGTCAAAGACAACAGCACCCAGACTTTGGATGTTCAAGGTGTGTTTATTGCCATTGGTCACAAGCCCAACACCCAAATTTTCGAAGGTCAGCTAGACATGCAACACGGTTACATCACCGTTGAGTCTGGTCAACAAGGCAACGCCACCCAAACTTCAGTTGAAGGGGTGTTCGCCTCAGGTGATGTTATGGATCACATCTATCGCCAAGCCATCACCTCAGCCGGTTCAGGTTGTATGGCAGCTTTAGATGCCGAACGTTTCTTAGATGCTAAAGACAAAGCGTAAATTTTTCAGGCATGTGACACAATGTCTCACATGCCTTTTGTTACAAGCTCATCAAACCACCCATGATTCTGCCTTACCTAGAAGGATCTGACCCGTTCCCTGAGCCTCACAAGGCTTTATCAGAGCCCGATGGTTTGTTGTGTTTTGGTGGTGACCTCAGTGTACAAAGACTGATTCAAGCCTACTCCGAAGGTATATTCCCATGGTATTCAGAAGATGAACCTATCATGTGGTGGTGTCCATCAGATCGCATGGTCTTATTTCCTGATCAATTACATGTCAGTAAAAGCCTCAAAAAGTTCATCAATCAGTCAGCACCACAGTTTTTTTTCAATCGCGACTTCAGTGCGGTCATGACACATTGTGCAACCATCCCAAGAAAGGACCGAGGCACATGGATTCACGCTGAGATGATTGCTGCTTACAGTGAACTTTTCAAGGCTGGGTATGGCTTTTGTTTGGAAGTCGAAATTGAGGGTCAATTGGTCGGTGGAATATATGGCGTCAAAACGGGTTCGGTGTTTTGTGGTGAATCCATGTGCTCCCTGAAAACCAACGGCTCCAAACTGGCCATGTATGGCTTGTGCCAATACATGTTAGATAACAACATCCAGCTACTTGACTGCCAGCTACATAACCCACACCTGCAAACCATGGGTGCGAAACTCATCAGCCGTGATGAGTTTTTACCTTACTTGTCCGACTGAATGGTTTGCAACCTAACCGGAATCGGAATACCACAGGCATCCATGTAATTATGTTGATGGACAAACCACTCACCCGTCCTGTTCTGTCTTGATTGTAATAGTCGCAGGAATGAAGTTGAATGGGTATCCATCACTTCAATGGCTTGAATTTTTGCTGCCGGCAAATCTGCCGCCACTTGGATAGATTGAATGCTGTTCTCGCCGGTTAAATCAACAACCCCTGCCATATCAACACTTCTCTTCAGTGCTTGTATGTATTGCATACCATCTATCACACGACCAAATACTGTGACGTTCCTGTCTAAATAACGTTGCGCAGGACCGTTAACAATATACAATTCAGTTCCACCTGAATCCAGCTCATTGGCGCGCCCCATGCCCAAAGCCCCATAACAATGTAACAACCAACTTTCACCACTGCTTAAATCCCGACCTATAGGAAAGCCGTGCAAAAATCCTGTCTCATCAGCAAAACCATCTTGTTGATCAAAGCGGGTATACTCTTCACTTAATTCAATTCTAGCGCTTAACTCACTGGGCACAGTATACTGGCCATAGTCTAGAGGCTGCCGGTCTGCTGAAGATTCAAACAGGGGCCCACCTTGGGCAACAAAACCATCAATAACCCGATAAAATTGGCTGTTATCGAACACCCCTTGTCGAACCAAGGCTTTGGTATTTTCAACATGTAATGGCGCCAGCTCAGGCATCAACTCAATGATGACAGTGCCAGCTTCCAAATTAAGGTATAAAGTGTTATCAGCGTCAAGCAAACGCCACTCACTGTCAGATGATTGCGCAATCACAGCTGCAGGTGTTAATGCTAACTCAGCGCGCTGAAGCGGTTGCGGTGGCTTATTCGGCTTTATGGCTGGGTCATTGACCATATGACATGCCGCCAAAAACACCAAACCACCCAACAGACAAATACTTTTCATAAAAAAGCTCAATAATGACAAAGGTTATGAATATAACTCAGAAAGACTTATCAGAACAGATAAACCACAGGCTAATGAGTTGGGTTACGCACTCAAAATAATTGATAATCAATTATTCAGAATACCTGAAGTTGATGACTTTAATGCCTTTGATGGTTAAATAACGGAACCGCCCTGCCCGGTAATTTGAATACTTAACATGTTTACGATGAACGCGACGGAACATGATTTCTTCACCATTTTCAAGAGTCGCGTACAAACGGTATTTATAACCTATTGAGTCATGGACTGCGGCAGATTCAAGATTTAAGTGCTTACCAAAAATGGCTTTGAATTGTTTCGCCTTGGCTTTAAAAACCGCATTATGACCTTGCTGTAAGCCAACACATAAATGCGCCAACTCATGCCTGATGGTAACATCCAATAAGTTAACTGCAGCCGTTCCCACAAAAGCTTGATTGATGTGCACCACACCGTCTCTATCAGCCATGCCATATTTGGTTTTATGCTTGGTGGCTTGCAGTGCCTGCGGTTTTATGCGCCATACATCCAGCGGTTCTGAGGCTTGTAGTTCCTGTAGAATTTTGTGGTATTGTTGTTGTATGTAGTTCCAGTCGATCAACACAGTCAAAGATTTTTGTTATAAGACATAAAAAACGGCCTGAAAGTATATACCATCAGGCCGAAATTTGCTGCATCGGGTCAAGCCAGCAGCTGGTGTAGGTAAGTCTATATTTTTTACAATTTACCTGATTCTGTAGACAAGTATTCAGCCACGCCGTCTGGTGAGGCATTCATGCCTTTATCGCCGTCTTTCCAGCCAGCTGGGCAAACTTCACCATGCTTTTCGTGGAATAATAAGGCATCAACCATACGCAGCATTTCATCAACGTTACGACCCAAAGGTAAGTCATTAACCACTTGGTGACGAACCACGTTATCAGCATCAATCAGGAAAGAAGCTCGGAAAGCCACATCACCATCTGGCGTTTCTACGTCATACTTTTTACAAGCTCGGTGACTGACATCCGCAAACATGGTGTATTTAACTGGTCCAATACCACCTTGATTGATGGGGGTGTTGCGCCAAGCATTGTGGGTGAATTGAGAATCGATTGAAACTGATACCACCTCAACACCACGCTTTTCGAATTCTGCCATGCGTTTATCAAAAGCTATCAGTTCTGAAGGACAGACAAAAGTGAAATCCAAAGGGTAGAAAAATACCACTTTAAGTTTACCTTCAGTGGCTTTCTTAAAATTGTAATCTTCAACAATCTCACCAGTTCCTAACACAGCTGCACCTTTAAAGTTGGGTGCTTTTCTTCCCACTAATACGCCCATAAATAATTCTCCATTATTGATAAATAAAACATTGAATTCTAACCGAAAGGCATGGCATCTGCATTGCGAAAATCAGATTGATGTTTTCTATTTTTTGAATAGCCCTTTCAACCTTAATGACCATTGAGGTTTTTTTAGCTCATTTGATTCGATTCGTTTAACATCTATTGGGTGATCAGCATCAATATTATATTCAGCAGCTAAAGCAACAATTATTTCATCATCTCCAATTCTGTTCCTTTTCAAGCGCAGCAATAGTTTTGTAAAGCGCTGTTTAGACCACATGCTTAAATCATCCAACCAACAGTAAATACAAGGCAACAGCACCAAGCTGATGATGGTAGAAAAAGTCAGTCCCCCAATAATGGCACGAGCCATAGGGAAATAACTGAGTCCGCTGCCACCGACTGAAGACACACTGACACTCAGCGGCAACAGTCCAACCACCGTGGTTGAAACGGTCATCAAAACCGGTCTAATCCTGTCCAGACCGCCTTGCACCACGGCATCAAAGCGATTCATGCCTTCTGCCCTCAAGTTATTGATGTGGTCAATCAACACGATGCCATTGTTAACCACCACCCCTATTAATATCATGGCACCAATGCCAGCCATCACATTGAAGGTGGTGCCGGTAATGGCAAAAAACAAAAAGATACCTAAAATTGAAAATAAAATGGTGTTATACACACAGATTGGAAACAACAATGATTCAAACATCGCCGCCATCACCATAAATATCACCAACAAAGCAATCACGAAGGGCATATACAAGTCAGACAACTTAATGTTGGCACCCCCACCCTCTAAATTAAAAGTCCATGTGTAGCCTGTTGGCATGTTATAGTTTTTTAGCGCCTCAGTGATGGCATCTCTGACTTCTTTGACGTTGCTTTCATCTTCTACATCTAAATCAATTTGCACCGAGTTCATGCGCCCCAGCCTAAACAATAGTTGTGGGGAGCTGGTAGATACGATGTCCGCAACATTACTCAGTGGGATAGAGACACCGTCGGCATTCTTGATTGGTAAGTTTCTCAGTTGTTCAATCTCGAACTGACCTTTTTTATAAAACCGCATCTTGACCGGTATTTCACCGGTTTCAGAAACATATTCCTTCAGATTCATGCCACGCATGGCAATTGATACAGACTGGGCCACTTGAGTTGGGTTCAAACCTAAGTTCAAGGCACGCTCACGGTTGACGTTGACTTGCAGCTCTTCCTGGTTGTTTTTTTGTTCCACTTGAACGTTGGTGACTTTTTCAACATTGCCCAATAAAAACATCACTTCATCCAACATTTCATCCCGTATGAATTGAGATGATTCACCCTGAAGATATAGTTTAATGCCTTGAGAACCCAGATTACTGCGCCATTGAAATGACGGTGCGCCGATGGTGATGTCAGGCAAGTCTGCTAAGATTTCTTTTTTAATTTCTGCCACAGTTTTGGTGGCATAAGCTTCATCAATTAATGTGATTTTAGAGGTGGCATTGCCGTTTTCGTTATAATAAGTGTAGACCGAATCAATTTCAAACTTCTCTTGGTTGGCATACAAGTAGTTTTCAATGCGATCGACATCTTTTTTCATCCGGTCTAAGGTGTAGTTTCCGTTGATATGATAAGGCAACCAAAAGTCTCTTTCTACTGACTGTCCGGTACCATCATCTTGTTGCATCAAAAAATAAAACAAGCCACAACCAATGATTAAAAACAAACTGCTGAACACAGTAAGCCAACGATGTCTCAAGAAGAAAGTTAAAATTGACTGGTAATTACGTATCAAAAACAAACTGAATAAAAAAAACAGAGAGACATAAGCAAAAATGGCAAAATTCTCAGTCGGCATTTTCATCGATTCAGACAGCAGATAAATCAAAACATATACACTTAAAATCAATACAACCTTGACGCGTTTTTTGATTTGATTCCAACGCGCAAAAAATCGCTGTTCTCTACCATTAGATTTAATGGTTTGTTTCTTTACAAACAAGTTAATCGCCATCGGCACCACAGATATTGAAAGCATCAATGAAATAATCAGAGAGGCAATGATCGCCACAGCCACATGAGTTAAGAAAATTCCGAGTAAATTACCTTCGCCAACAATCACCGGCAAAAACACACAAATGGTGGTTAAGGTACCAGCTATCACCGGTTTAATCACCAACTTAACCCCTCTGATCAGTGCGTCTCTGGGGTTATCTGGGTCCAATTGTTGCTGGGTGTACACACTCTCGGTGATGACCACTGAATTATCCACCAGCATGCCCACAGCCAGCATCAAGCCCATCAAAGACAGGTTGTTTAAACTGATGCCAGTGAAATACAACACCCCCAGTGTAATAATGATGGATATGGGAATCGACATGGAAATGATCATCGTCATGGGTAAATTACGCAAGAACACATACAACACAATCAATGACAGTAAGGCACCGGTGATTCCTGCGGTGATCACATCTTTCAACGAGTTGGTCACGTCTTCAGCTTGGTTACCCAAGAAGATCAATTTAATGCCACTCATCTGGTCGGTTTGACTGATTTCATTGATGGTCTTTAGGACTTGCTCTCCAACCTCAACTAAATTGGCGGTTGATTCTTTGTATATTTCTATGCCCACTGAGTACTTGCGGTTTAAATGACGGGCATAATCCCGTTCACCATTAATCATTTCAATGGTGGCAATGTCTTTTAAGCGGATGTTGTTGTCATTCAAAATCAGGTTGCGGTATTGGTCGATATCAGTGGCTTGAGATTGTGGGCTTAATCTGATGGCTTGATCAGCAGTGAAAAAATTACCTGACTTGATGGTGAAATTGAGGTTGCTGAGCTTACTTTGTAATTCATTAAAACCGATGCCATAACGTTTCATCCTTTCGTTATCTAAATTGATGCTGATTTCTAACGGTTCTATGCCTTGTAATTCAACCCGAGCCACACCTGGTATGCGCTGAACTGGTTTAACTAGGTATTGGTTTAAAACATCATAGGCACCCTCTAAATCCCGGTCTCCAACAATGCGTATTTGCATCATGGCATCGCTGCCAGGTTGTTCCTTGCGGATGAATATTTGTCTGACATCTGAGGGCAGTTCACTGCGTATCAAATCGATTTGTTCATTAACCAGCATGACCTTTTCATCGATATCAACATCCAAATTAAACAACATGAAGGTGTTGCTCGAGTTAGTGCTTGAATTTGAATTCATTTGTACCACATCGCCAATGGTCGCCAAGGCCTCTTCCATCGGTCGGGTGATGTTCCGTTCCACCTCTTGTGGTGTGCCTGCATCATAAGGCACAACCACAATCAAAAATGGTAATTTAATCTCAGGCCAACTCTCTAATGGCAACAGCTTTGATGAAATCAAACCAAAGGTAACCAACGACAAGAACATCATACTGATGGTCACAGGCCGGGCCATTGAAAAACTGGCCAACCTGGCTATCCCCGTGGCTTCATTGCTAATTTGTGTTTGCTGTTGATTATTCATGGTACTAACTAACTACTGTGGGGTTATCTTCTGGTCTAACTAGGTTTTCTCTGCTGCTGTTCTCCTTGGTTAATAAAGAGAACATCACCGGAACCACCAGTAAGGTCAGAAACGTTGACACCAGTAACCCACCAATCACAGTAATGGCCATAGGCGCCCTGATTTCAGCACCAGCACTGGATGAGCCAAAAGCAATAACCATGGGTAACAAACCCAACACTGTGGTCATGGTGGTCATGATAATCGGCCGCAGCCTTGACTGGCCAGCATCAATGATGGCTTGGGTTGTGGAATGGCCTTTTTCTATTGACTGTTTTATGATGTCTATCAATACGATGGCATTATTAACCACAATACCTGCCAACATAATCAATCCAATAAACACCACCACGGAGATAGACGTACCGGTTAGGAACAAGGCCCAAACAGCACCAATGAATGCCAAGGGCACGGAAAACAAAATCACAAAAGGGTGGATAAAAGATTCGAATTGAGAGGCCAGAATCATGTAAACCAAAAACACCGCCAATGACAAAGCAAATATCATCGATTGGTTTGAAGATTCCAAATCTTCATTTTGGCCCGTAACTTTGGTCATCACCAGAGGGTGTATGTTGGCTTGACTGACTAACTGATTGACTTTTTCAACAGCATCACTCAAGGCCGTGTTGTTGATGTCTGCAGAAACCACCACCGTTCGATCTTGATTGCGTCTGAGAATGAAACCCGGGCCTTCGGCAATTTTAACTTCAGCCACATCAACCAACCTAATAGGAGAATTGCTCTCTGGGTTGATGATTAAATTTTTGATGTCTTCAATAGAATCCCGTTGGTTTTCTTGGGTTCTGACGCGTAAATCCATTTTTTGGTCTTGCCAATACACAGTGGTATCAACTTTACCCAAAACCTTATTAACCACATTGTTTGCCACTGTAGAAACATTCATACCCAGTGAGGATATTTTTTCTTGATCAAAATACAGTTGCACCTCAGGATTACCGATTTCAACACCATCATCGACATTGATGAACTGAGTATCTGCCATCATCAATCGAGCCAGTCGCACCGCATTTTCTTTAAGCAAGTTCAAATCATTTCCAATCAGCTCGATTTCAATCGGTTTGGCTAAATCAAAAAACTGACCTGTTTTCAGCTCACTTTGTAGCCCAGGCGTGGCATTAATCACCTCGAGGGCTTGTTTTTGCACCACAGCTTTATTCGTCCCTGGTTTAATTTTCAGTGTGATTTGGCCTGAATTTTCACCACCAGATAACGACGAGGTATCGAGTAAATTACCTTCACCACTGAAACCATAAACAAGTTCTACTGAATCAGAACCTTTGAGTTTTTGACTCAGCTTTTTGAAAAATTCGTCTGTGGCTTCAATGGTAGAGCCTTCGGGTAATTTAAAATTTATTTTGACTGTGCTGGCATCCATGTCAGGTATCAATTCAACGCCAATTTTAGGCAACAAATACAAACCAGAGAGGAAACAAAGCGTGGCAAAAAACATCACTGTTAAACGATTTCTTAACGCCCAAGGAAGCATTTTTTTATAGCCATGTGCTAAACCATCAAACAGCTTATTGACGATTGTGGCAGGAACGAATAATAAATATTTCAGTCCAGTTCCAATCAGCACTACAGGCACACTGACAAGTAACAAAAAGCCATCAGTAATAAAATTAAATACAGATCTTCTGCCTGTCCTGATGGCCCCACCAATCTTGGTTTTTGGCTGGTATGCCGTTTCACCGGTTGCATCACTGAACCCAGATTTTCGGTGCTTTAAACTCGATAACATGGGTATAAGAATCAGTGCAAAAATCAAGGAAACCACCAATGTAAACGTGACGGTCAACGCCTGGTCTTTGAATAACTGCCCGGCAATGCCTTGCACAAATACCAGAGGCAAAAACACCGCTATGGTGGTCAGTGTTGATGCTGTGATGGCACCACCCACCTCTGCAGTACCAGCTCGAACGGCTTCAATGGGGTTATTTTTAAGTTTCATTTTTGAAGCAATATTTTCTAAAACCACAATACCGTTATCAACCAACAAACCCACCGCTAAGGCAATACCACCCAAGGACATGATATTAAAACTGACACCAGCTCGGTACATAAAAAAGAAACCTGATATCACAGAAACTGGAATCAGCACAGCAATAATTGCTGTGGCTAAGATGTCTTTTAAAAATAGGTAAATGATTAACACAGCTAAAATCCCACCAATCATTGCTGCACTGATGACGTTATCTATGGCATCCTTGATGAATGCGGACTGGTCATCTATGATGACTATGGAGGCCCCATTGGGCATTTGTTTGTTGATCTCTTGAATCTTGTCTTTGACTGCTTTTGCAACTGCAACTGTGTTGCTGTCACCTTCTTTATAGATAGCCACCTCAATGGACTCTTTACCATTCAGTCGATTGATGGATTTTCGGTCTTTGTGGCCCAGTGTGACGGTAGCAACGTCATTGATTTTTATGCTGCGTCCACCTTTATTGGTGATGATCAATTGCTTGATAGCGTCAATGTTTTCAAATTGATTGACCGTACGGACCAAGAACATTTTACTGCCCTGCTTAATTGAACCACCGGATAGGTTGATATTTTCTTGCCTCAATCGATTTGAAATGTCATCAATACTTAAGCCTAATTGAGATAATTTAAATTGATCGGGTAAAATTTCGATTTCCTTTTCATATCCGCCACTGATTTTAACCGCAGCAACTCCGGCGATTGGATCAAGTTTCTTCTTCAAATCATTGTCAGCATAAGTTCGCAGGCGCTTAAGTTCTGCTGGCGACCCTTCGGCTTCTAGGTTTAAAGACAACTGAATGATGGGGTCGGTAGATGGATTAAAACGCAACAAAATAGGTGAATCGACATCTAAGGGTAATTGCACAGCATCCATCCGATCTCTGACATCGTAAGTAGCTCTTTTCATGTCAGCATCCCAATTAAATTGCAATTTAACATCAGAGCGACCTGTTGTTGAGGTTGAGTATATTTTATTCAACCCTTTAACCACACCCACACTCTCTTCAAGCGGTTTGGTGATCAACAGTTCCATTTCCTCAGGGCCAGTGTTGTCGTACTCTGTTCGAATGGTTAAAGTTGGATACTCTAACGAGGGCAACAGTGTAACTGGCATGTTGTTCATGGCAATGCTACCAAAAAGAATGAACCCAATGGCCAACATACACACAGTGACCCTGCGATTGGTTGCAAATTGTGTGATAGAATTGATCATTAAGATTCGTCGTAATTAACCACATTAACAAGCACATCAGGCGTTAAGTTATTTTTACCTGTAGTTATAACCACTTGTTCATTCATCAAACCGCTGGTAATTTCATAGGCATCTGACATTTCATAACCCAATGATACTTTGATTTTTTTGACTTCATTTTCGCCTTCAAGCAAATACACGTAAGCTAATTCGTCTTCTCTTATGATTGAATTCTTATCAACCAGAACAACATCGTCTTTTTGATCGAAAATAATCTGTGCTTTAGCGAACAGACCCGGCCTTAAGAGTTTTTCTGAGTTATCTACTTGTACCGTTATTTCAAATGTTCCTGAAGCTGAATCGATGACAGGACTGACCCGAATAACCTCACCGGTGACAAATTGACTTTCCAAAGCATCAAACTCAAACTGTACTGGTAAACCGGGTTTCATGATGCGCCACTGGTGTTCGGGGACATCTATTTTTGCCTGCAGTGAATCAAAATCAATCACTTCAAAAACAGCTGTGGCATTTTGAACCAAATTACCTATTTTAACGTGACGCTTAACCACAGTTCCTGCAAATGGTGATTTAACTTGGGTAAAAGATAAGTTCATAGCAGCTTGGTCAAGTGCCGCCTTTAATGAACGTGTTTCAAACTTGAGGTTATCAATTTGTTCTTCATTTACCAGTCCTTTGGCTTGCAACTTCTGAGCCCGTTCAAAATTATTCAGGCTTTTAGCATAATTGGCCGTTGCAGACTGCAATGTTAACTGCTGTTCATCTGATTCCAGCACCAATAAAACTTGATCTTTTTCTACCAAGTCACCTTCTTCAACCAATATATCGAGAATAATTCCAGAAGACTTGGTGGTAATGGTCGCTGCCCGATCGGCTTCAAGAATAGCAGTTGATTTTAAAGTAGCGATAGACTCCCCTAAGTATGTTTTCGCAGTTTCAACATTGATGATGACTTTTTCTTGTTCATCTTGTTCAGATGATTTGGATTGCTTTTCCGAATCAGGTGCGCCTTTTTGACAGGCCACTAATGTGATTCCCATGGTAATTAACAGTAAAGTTCTCATAACGCTTAATAATATTCAATATTGTTATTGTATGTGTTTGAATGACAATATCATGTGCTTTTAGTCACTCAAAAAAAAAAGGCTTATCATATTGATAAGCCTTTGAAAAAATCATGGATTCAATCTATGGCGTACATTCTGGCGGGGTATTGGGCGATACACCCAGCTCACATACGTCTCTACCATTGAATTCAACTGTTGCTACAGGAGACCCAGAACCAGTAGTGAATTCACAGGTACCACTGAATGACTCATTTATGCCATCTAAGGCTGCAAATACGTTGGCTTCTGCCATGCCATTTTCATCGGTACTTCCAGGTTGGACTGCTACCCTTAACTCTCCACCACTTGATGTGCAAGAGCCAAATAAAGGAACGTTGGCGATACCTTCACCATTTCCACCGAACAAGAATAAATCAATAATTTTAACGCCACTGCTGTTGTGGAATGCAGGAGCCGCTGAAAGGAATATCGATCCTGGATCTGCAACGCGAATACATACATCTTGTATATTCTCATTCAAACAAGAGATGGAGCCAACATTAAAAATAAAACCAGTTGTATCAGATACTTCTATCACACCACTGGGTTCTGCTAAACCCGTAGCACAACCATTTTGACCCGTTCTGTTTTCCATGATGCCCGAACCAGCAACACCATCAATAAAGCCTGTACCAGCGCCTCCAACATAACCCCATTGTACAGAAGCACCTTGTAGCGGACTGAATGCAGCATCATAAACACAAACAGTAACTGGTGTGGCTATGTTGGCAGGAATGATACTCGGTGAAACACTGATGCTTGGTGTTAAGTCGGTATCACCAACTGACCCTGCACCTGGATAAATAATCAATTCGACATCAGTCACATTTCTTGTCACGCCGTTAACAACTGCGCCCTGACCTTTGGCATAAATACCAGCGATCTTACCTAATTTAGATACTGGGTAATTAATCTGAGTTGACGCAACCCCATTTCCATCAATCGTAGCTGTGGCATTGATGTTTCCATCAACCGCACGACCTATGATGTATGGGAAAATATCTAAGTCATTGATAACTGCTCCAGATAAGTTGTTGGCGTTGAAGTTCTCTGAAATTCTTAGTGTGGTATCCGAAATAATTGACTGCACAGTGACAGCACTTTCCAAATCTTCATTTCTGAGTATTTCCTCACCAAACACCAACAATGTATCGTTGGGTTGAACCTCTGCAGTGCCGTTGATGAAATCACCACTGAGTGAGGTGAATAAATCACCACCTTCTTGAGGGTCACCATCGATGCCTGAGTTAACGAATGTACCAGGTCCATCATCTGGGAAGCCAATCACTGGACTGTCAATCAATCCAAACTGAATGGTTTGTGGTAAAGCGGGGTTACCGCCTTTATCAGTTCCAATGGCACTAACTGTTATTGTATAGGTACCATCAAGATTACCAATACCGTCTTCATTAACTACTGTGTTATCAACACGGTTAATGAACAAACCACCGATTTCAGGAGAGGTGATGTCTAATCCAAACAACACACCATCACTGATTACAAATGATCTTTGTGCAGTGATCGGGTCTTGTAGACCATTGTCTACATTGTTGTCAGCTCTGTCTGTGGTAACAGTAATGATTGCTGTGTTTGAAACAGTACCACTGAGTAATTGAAATGAAGCCACGCCATTACTGCTGTTTATGTTAATTGATTGACCTTGAACATTAAGACCTTGAGCATTTACACCAGTTAACTTTTCACCACTGTTTTGACTGTCAGTAGTCATACTGGCAATTACATTGTTAAATCCAATAGGGTCATTAACTGAAACACCCGTTGAGGATTCTACAAATGCTTGGATGGTTTGTGATTGTGGCCCACCTGATCCATTGATGTAACTGTTGCCAGTTCCTGTCAATGAAATAGAGTTTGGCAATCCTGGATCTGTGCCTGCATCGACAAAGATATCAAGTTGGTTACTGATTGTTTCGCCAGTAAATTGATCAAGCGCATTAACTGTTATTGTTGCAACACCTGGATCACTAGCCCAAACAAATATTTTACCTTTACCTGCCGTCATATCAACAGGGCCTGAACCTAATAACACAAATATTTCATTCACATCGTCTGTAGATGGATCGTCTAGAGTCGAGAATGCCGCTACTGAAAGTGGGTTAATTGAAACCCCAACAGTTGATTCACCATCAGCACCTGCCGGATTAACAAAATTACCAAGAGGGTCTCTAAAACTAATTTCTACCTCAGTCATGTAGACAGTTAAAAACGCTTGCTCTGGTGATAAATTAAAAATATTGGCTGGAATCGTTTGAGATTGTGGTTCAAGGGTTAACCGGTCAAATTGATCAGGACCCTCTGAAATGGTGTAATTGAAAGTTGCACGAGAAGTCCGACCTGTTTGTGGGTCAACTGCTGATGCTGTCAAAGTAACTGTACCTGGGCTGATACCGTGAATGAAAAATGTACCATTGCCACCGCTTGATTCAGATGGAACAGTCCCGAACAATGTTGTGAATTCATTGATATCAGTGGTCTCTGGATCGTCCAATGTAGAAATAGGAGCCACTTGAACATTAGATGTTTGAAGTTGAATTTCAGTGGCATCTGGTATAGGGGTGCCATTATCAAAAGTCACAGTAACATTCAGTTGTGTGTAGAAAGGCGAGTTTAGAATGATTGGAAAATCATTGGTATTAGCCGGAACTGTAGGTGCAGCAGGACTGAAAGTAATTCTTAGGTTTGAAACAGCTGGACCTGGTGATGTTCCACCACTGTCACTGCTACCGCCACATGCCGATAATAATACCAACACCAAGGAACATATAATGAGTTGTTTTGCGTTTTTTAACATATTAAACCTTCAATGTAATTTTATAAACTTTCTTTAATTATTGTAGGAGTTACAAATATTAACAACTCCGCCTTATCGTCTTGCACTGATTTGTTTCTGAACAAATTACCCAATCCTGGAATATCACCTAAAACTGGAACTTTAGATTTAGTAGTTCTTCGAATTTGTTCGTAAATACCGCCCAATACTACAGTCTGACCATTATTAACTAAAACACGAGTTTCAACGGATCGAGTATCGATTGAAGGAACACTGCCACCTAAAGAAGTTGAAATCTCTTGACCAATTGCATCTTGGTCAACTTTTAGGGTCAGATCCACTCTCTCATCTGGTGTAATCAATGGAACTACATTCAAGGATAAAACCGCATCTTTAAATGTAATCGATGTAGCGCCACTAGAAGTGGCTTGCTCATAAGGAATTTGAACACCTTGTTTTATAATTGCTTGTGATTGATTGGCTGTTATGACACGTGGCGATGAAATCACTTCACCTCGATCTTCAGTCTCCAAAGCAGACAACTCTAAATCTAACAAGAAATCTGCAGCAAGGATACTGGCAGCCCAACTACCAGCTGATGTCGATGCAGCAGGTAAATTAACATTTAACCGCTCACCCAAAGGTGGTCCTGCAATGGGGGAAGAAAATTCAGTATCTGGGGTAACTGTTGGTAACCCAGACCCACTTGGAGATGTATATCTTCTGTTCAGTGCAGCATTGTTCAAACGATCGACCGCAGATGCGCTTCCACCAGTACTGATGATGTTTCCATATTTATCTTCATGAGAACCGGTCACACCAAAACGAACACCTAACTCATCACCAAATTTTTCTGAAGCTACAACAATACGTGTTTCAATTTGAACTTGTTGAACTGATCTATCTAAGTTATCCACCAATTCTTGGATAACAATTAATCTATCAGGAACATCAGTTACAAGCAAAGTATTGGTTCTTTCATCAAAAGCAACAGATCCTCTGTTTGAAATCAACGCATTACCACTACTGCCTTCACCTGTAGAAGAATCACCATTGATTAACATGGCCAACTCTTCAGCTTTGGCGTAATTGACTTGAATAAAAATATTATCCAACGGCTCCAACTCTTCTTTTTGACTCAATGCTTCCAACTTTTCTTTTTCGCGTTGTGCTATCTCAGAAGCTGGAGCAACCCAAATAACATCGCCTCTTCTTCTCTGATCCAATTGCTTACTTTGAAGAACTATATCTAAAGCTTGATCCCATGGCACTTCATTTAATCGCAAAGTCACGTTACCGTCGACATTATCAGCAACCACAATATTTAATTGTGAGGCGTCTGCTATTAACTGAATAACAGACCTGACTGGAATGTCTTGAAAATTAAATGACACTTTATTACCTGTGTAAACAAGTTCATCATCGATTAACTTAGATTTATTCGACATGTCCTGAACAAGTTCTTTTATTTCGACAGTGTAAAGATTACCAGTTTGATACACTACTTTTTCATAAGGGCCTGATACTTCAATGTCAATTTTAACATTACCAGCAGTTTGTCTGGAATCTACATAAGAAACAGGTGTAGCGAAATCAATGACATCCAGTTTTTTATCCATTGATTCGTGAAGTTGGCTGTTGGCAACCTCAACTGTAACTTTGCCTAAGGTTTCAGAGTAATTAATAATGGCATCTGAATTTGAAAGCTCAACTTGAATGATACCTTGACCCTCTGTACCTCTTCTGAAGTCAACAACCTCTACATTTGTTATGTTATTTGAGTTTTGACTTCTGACAAAATCCTTTCCAGTTATCGACAATGAGACAGTGTTTTCAACAGTAGACATTTCGTATGTCACTTGATTGAGCAAGTCTATGACCACTCTGGTTTTATCACCACTCGAAACCACCCGCATACCTTTGGCGCTACCAGTGCCTATGGCCATATTCCTGACGTTACTGGCATTCTCAGTCGCTGAAAAATCCAGTGCAAGTCTTGGTGGCAAGTTGGTTGAAAACAATTCAGGTTGAACCGTGGTGTTACTGAAAGTAAAATCTATGACCACAGCTCCATCTTGTCCAGTTCTGACATCAATATTCTCTATAGATGACTGCGCAAGAGACTGTAAAGTCAGCATCATACAAAACAGAGTAAATATAAATTTCTTCATGCTCATTCTACTCAAAAATAAATTATTCATCTTCATAAATTCACTCACATTCATTCTTCTTTCAAAGCCATTGCAGCACTGCGTTCACGCCACGCCCCTAAGCCATCGTTAATCCATTCAGTTAATTGGATTTCATCTTCAAAAATCGAAACCACTTGTCCATGGTTATGACCTAAATAATGACCTTGAGAGACACGGTGTATGGTTCCCTCTGGATCAACTACCAAAGCCCAGTAATCATTGTCTTGTTGATAAGTACCAACCATCAACAAACTGTCTAATGGATAAGACTCTAAAAACTCTTTCCGTCTTGACAAATCAGGCCCTCTACCATCTTCAGACGCCACCAGAGTTTGCTGTTCTGACTCAGCCTCTAATTCTAGATCGTTTGAAAAAGGATCCCGCGCTGCCGTCGCATTGTATTCAAAAACCTCAAGTGGCTTAAGTTGTGGTAAAGGATCGATTGGTTTTACTGGTTTACTGTTTTGACGATCAATAAATTCATTCAAGTCATTGATGTTGTTGTTACAACCCAGCAAGAATGTAAACAGCAGCATTATTAATACTTTGTTCATTTCTTTTTAGCTCCTGCCGCGTTGTCAACGGCCAAGATCTCTTCATCGTCTAAATAACGGTATGTTTTTGCAGTGCCTTCTAACAGCAATCTGCCGCCTTGGATTGAATCACCCAATGGCTTTAAAGATATATCGTGCATGGTTAATATGACCACCCTTGGCAAGGAGGCCACTCCGCTGACGAAGTTTCCGAATTCATGATAATTCCCTTTCATTTTGAGACTGATAGGTTTTTCAGCATAAAAATCCTTCAACGATTCAGCACCGGGTTCAAATAATTCATTTTCTATACCACTGGCCAGCGCAGTTTGTGAAACATCAACAATTAAGTCTGACATTTCGTTTTTGCTTGGTAGCTGTCTGAGCATTGATTGCAAGATTATTTCCATCTCTTCAAGTTGCTCTTTATAAGCATCCAATTGGGCCGCTTTTTGATGTTTAAATGAATAAGTATTTTTTAATTCAATTTCCTTTTTTTGTAAACTATCTAGGCTTGTTCTCATGTCCTTTATGACAAACCAGTGCCCACCTGCTAATATCAATATGGCGAGTGCCACCAAAGCTGCCACCTTTACTGAACCTGGCCACCCTCCTGGGTTACTTGTATCTAAACTATTAATTTCATCAATAAAACTCATGACAACACATCCTCATCGGTTTGATCAGTGTCATTAGTACGCTGTGGATTGACCAACTTAACACTTAATTTAAATTTTTGTTCGTGAGTACCTAAAGTTTCATCAGCCTTGATATAGTCCAATTCAATTTTAGTGAACCAGTCTGACTCATCCAGTCTGCGCATATAATCAGATACCCTCGAATGAGATTGCGAATACCCTTCCATTGAAATCGATGTGCCTTGTTGGGTGATCTTCTCTAGAAACACACCATTAGGGATGGTTTTCACCAATTCATCAAACAAATGAACCATTTGCGTTCTGTTAGCCTGTAATTCTTCAATGACTTGTTGCCTGGCAATTAAACCGGCTTTTTTGGCTTCAAGCTTATCAATTTCAGCAATTTGCTGATCAAGCTTTGTTATCTCTGAAGTTAGAAATGAATTTCTTTGATTTTGGAATTTAATACTTTGGTCAAAAAAGTAATACGCCAGAGCAAAAAGCAACAATGCCAAGCTCGCTGAGATACCCAATAAAATATAAAATTCTTTGGTGAGTTGTTGGCGCCTTTCTTCACGCCAGGGTAATAAATTAATTTTAGCCATATCAATCAAAATTCCTCAATGCTAATCCAACCACTGACATCATGGCTGGAGCGTCTGCCTCGAGCGCTTCAGCACTGACTTTCGAGGAGACTTTGAAATTGTTTACCGGATTGATAACTTCAGTAGGTACACCCACCTGATCTTCAACCAAAACATCTATGTCAGGTATGGCTGCACAACCACCGCCTAAAAGTATCCTGTCCACATTGCCAAATTCTGTGGCAGAAAAGAAAAACTGTAAGGCCCTACTGACTTGTTGAACCAATGTATCTTTGAATGATTGCAATACTTCAGACTCATAACTTTCAGGCAAGCCGCCCTGACGCTTCGCCAAACCTGCTTCTTCATAAGACAAGCCATACCTTTGCATGATTTCTTCAGTTAATTGTTTGCCGCCAAAAGACTGTTCACGACTATAAATGCCTGTTCTTTTATGCATGGCATGCATGGTCATGGTGTTCGACCCTATATCAAATAAAGCCACCACCTCTTCATCATTGATTTCGTAGTGATTTCTGACTAGATTAAAACAACGCTCAATGGCAAATGCCTCAACATCAACCACTTTCAACTGGAGACCCGCTCCTTCAAATGCCTCGATATAAACATCCACATTTTCAGAGCGCGAGCTGGCAATCAAAACATTATTGACTTCTTCATTACCTTCAACAGGTCCCAGAACACAAAAATCAAGGCTGACTTCATCTATGGGGTAAGGAATGTATTGAGTGGCATCTAATTCTAGCTGAATCTCTAACTCATCTTCATCCAACTCACTGGGCATTTGTATGATTTTAGTAATCACAGCAGAACCTGAAACTGCCGTTGCGGCACCTTTCACTTTGATTCCTGCTTTATTGATCGCCTTGCTGATGGCTGCTGAAACCAAATCAACTTCTGCAATGTTGTTATCTACCACAGCATTCACAGACAAGGGTTCAACCGCATACCTTTCAACCTTCAGGTTATCCAAACTACCCGAGAGCTGTAAAATCTTGACCGCTGATGAACTGACATCAACCCCGATTAACTGAACTTTATTTCGACCTAACAATTGCAAAACCATCTCTCTCTTTAATAATTGTTAACTACTTACACTTCTGGCTTGTGAACATTAGACACATCAAACTGTCTTAATACTGTGCCGCTAATCACAATTTACAGCAATACTTTACTTTTTCTAAGAAGACATTGCAAGAATAACCTTTAAAGTACTGAATAATCAAGACATATTTATAAATTATGCTCATAATTTTTGACGCATTGTATTAATTTATATAAATAATACCGCGAACTGAGACAGCAACTACTGATTTTCTTAGGATTGGGGATGGTGGGCCTGGTAGGACTCGAACCTACGACCAATGGATTATGAGTCCACTGCTCTAACCAACTGAGCTACAGGCCCGCAAAAGAGGTTGCGAATTATAACTTAAGACTTTTGTATCTGCACTAAATTATTCAAACCGTTTGACCAATTTTCATCAGGTTGTACAAATCAGATATTTTTCTGATCGAATTATCTAACCTATCAAAACCCTTGTTATTGGCAATTACATCGGTTGACATCGAGAGCCTCAACGCTCTGGATGGCTGCGAACCGATGATTGTCTTAGCCATTTCAACACTGATTTGATCTCGTTCAGTGATTCGTTTCAACTGGATGCTTTCTATTACATCCACCACCAATACACGATCAAATCTTTCATACCCCTCTTGCTTACTGAAAAGCGGAATAACCCACACTTCAAGTTTTGATTGATTCAATTCGGAAGCTTTAGCAAAGGCACTTCTGATCAGGGGATGTAAAATAGAATTGAGCTTTTGCAATTGAGCCTTTTGTTTAAATACAAGCTCCTTTAACTTGCCTCTGTTCAAGGTTTTGTTAGAATTCAAAACTTCTTCACCAAAAGCATCAACCAATTGGGCCAAGCCTATGGAACCCCTTTTAACCACTTGTCGAGCCAGAACATCAGCGTCAATAACACACGCGCCCAATGCTGATAATTGATTCGACACATAAGTTTTACCCGAGGCAATACCGCCAGTTAGACACACTTTAAACTTAGGCATTAAAGACCAGGAAACAAAAGATTAATGATTTCTGTGCCAAACACATAACTCACAAAAATTCCTATAGATAAATAAGGGCCAAATGGAATTTTGTTACTGCCTTTTCTAACCATCGCTTGCATCAAAGCAATAACCAGTCCACTGATAGATGCAATGAGCAGTACGGCAATCAATAACTCGGGGCCCAACCAAGCACCGCCAGCTGCCAACAATTTAAAATCGCCATAGCCCATACCCTCCTTACCAGTTATTAACTTAAAAAGATGAAAAACAAGCCATAAACTCAAGTATCCAATCAAAGCACCTTGGATGGCTTGTTCAGGGTGTATGGAAAACTCAAATAAACTGAATAACAAACCTAGCCACAACAGTGACAAACTCAACTGATCTGGAATCAAGTATGTATCAATGTCAATCCAAGTAATGACCATTAACAACCAAACCAACAGGATGGCAGCCAAAAACTGTAATCCAAAACCAAATTGATAAGCCACCAATAAGGTCAAACATGCCGTTAATAACTCAACTAATGGATACCTGACAGATATTTTTTCTTGGCAAAAATAACATCGCCCCTTCAACAGAATATAACTGATAACAGGCAAATTATGCCAGGCAGATAATTGTTTTTTACACTTGGGACAATGCGATCGACTTAAAGCAATGCCTGGTGGTTTTTTTTCTTGGAATGTTGACTCTGTAAAATCCGCATAATCCTTTTTCCAAGCAAATTCTAATAATGGCGGCATCCTAAGAATAACCACATTAAGAAAACTACCAACGATCAACCCAACTGCAAAAGCAATCAGGTAAAACAAAATCACATGCTGTTCCAGTAAAGCTATAATTTCAGACACTTTAAAACACTGAGGCCATTTTAAAGATCGGCAAATACATGGCAACCACCATAACACCAACCAAACCACCAACCAAAACCATAATAATTGGCTCAAGCAAACTACTCAACGCATCCACAGCATTTGAAACTTCTTGCTCATAATAATCTGCCACTTTAGCCAACATGGCATCCAAATTACCAGATTCCTCACCAATGGCAGCCATTTGCACCACCATATGAGGAAACAAATTGGTTTGACTCATGGCCAATTGCAACTGATGCCCAGTTGAAACATCATCTTTAATGTGCAGTACAGCGTCTCTGAACACCACATTTCCAACAGCACCTGAAACCGTATCTAAACCCTCAACCAAAGGCACACCAGCAGCAAAGGTAGTGGACAAGGTTCGAGCAAAACGCGCAACTGCCGCATTAAATAATATACCACCAACAATGGGTATTTTCAGTGACAATCGATCCAAGGCATGCGCAAATTTGAGCGACCTTTTTTTCAAGAATATAAAACCCCAAATAATGCCACCAATAGCAAGAAGAATCATCCACCAATATTTTTGCATGGCATTTGAAGCATCAACCACCATCAAGGTTAATCCGGGCAAATCCGCCCCAAAACTGGTGAACATGTTTTGAAACTCTGGCACCACCTTGACCAACAATAAAATAGTCACACCAACAGCCACAAATAGAACCGCAGCAGGGTAAAACATGGCTTTTTTAATTTTTCCTTTAATTTCCTCAGTCTTTTCTTTGTAGGTTGCAATGGTGTCTAATAACTCATCCAACACACCGGCTTTTTCACCCGCATTTACCAGATTGCAATACAACTCATCAAAGTAAATGGGGTGCCTTCCCAATGATTCAGCCAACGAAGACCCTGACTGGATTTCGGTTTTAACCGCGTTTAGCAACTTGGCCATACGGGGGTTTGACTGCCCACCTTCTATGATTTCAAAAGCTTGTACCATAGGTACACCAGATTCCATCATGGTTGCCAACTGTCTACTGAATAATGAGATATCCTGTGCCTTGATACTTTTACCACTGGCAAACAGTGATTTTCTTTTTTTATGTATTTTTTTAACTTGTATACCTTGTCTTCTCAACTCATTCTTAGCCAGGACAACAGATTTGGCCTGTTGCTCGCCTTTGAGTTTTTTACCAATCTTATCAATCCCTACCCACTGGAATGATTGTAATTCTTCAATTTTTTGTGCTTTTGCCATAATCTTTAATCCACAGTGACCCGGTTGGCTTCGACCAAACCAGTAATGCCATGTTTAACTTTGAGTAATGCTGATTTTCTTAAGTTTGATATCCCATCCTTATCAGCCTGTTCAGCAATGTCTAATGAATTGCCGCCGCCTAAAATAATTTTCTTAATGTTGTTAGTCATTGGCATGACTTCATAAATGCCTACACGACCTTTATATCCTTCATTACACTTACCACAACCTACAGGATCGCAAATGGTCGCATCCACCAATTCCTCCTCAGTAAAACCTGCCTCTATCAACGCCTCCTTGGGAAGCTCAGTGGGTTTTTTGCAATCACAAAGACGTCTGGCCAGTCTTTGCGCAATGATGAGTGAAACTGCAGAGACTATATTAAAAGGTGCTACACCCATATTTACCAACCTACTAACAGTTTCAGGCGCATTGTTGGTGTGTAATGTAGACAGTACCATGTGACCAGTTTGTGCGGCCTTAATTGCTATTTCAGCAGTTTCTAAGTCTCGAATCTCACCGACCATAATCACATCTGGATCTTGACGCAAGAAAGAACGCAGTGCCGCCGAGAAAGTCATGCCTTGTTTGGCATTTTGCTGAACTTGATTGATGCCATCAACTCGAATTTCAACTGGATCTTCTGCTGTTGAAATATTCACCCCTTCGGTATTGAGAATGTTTAAAGCCGTATACAGCGAAACGGTTTTACCACTACCAGTAGGACCTGTTACCAACACCATACCATAAGGTTTAACTATGGCATCCATGAATAATTTTTTTTGTTCATCCTCGTAACCCAGCTTATCAATACCCATTTTGGCTGCCGAAGCATCCAAAATACGCATCACAATTTTTTCACCAAATAAGGTCGGACAAGTACTTAACCTAAAATCTATTGAATGGTTCTTAGATAAGTTCAATTTAACCCGGCCATCTTGAGGGACCCGCTTTTCAGCAATATCTAATTTAGACATCACTTTCAAACGTGAAGCAATTTTTTGCGTCATGTTCTTTGGTGGTTTGATCATCGTCTTGAGCATGCCATCAATTCTGTACCTGACCCTGTAGGTCTTTTCATATGGCTCAAAGTGAATGTCTGAAGCACCCCTTTTTATGGCATCTAACAGGACTTTATTAACCAACTTAACTGCAGGCGAATCTGCCAAATCTTCAACCGCATCTGAGTTATCAGCATATTCTTCGTCATCGTACTCTAAGTTTTCTAGGCCTTCATCACCCAAATCATCCATCACTGAAGAACTTTCTTTCAAGGCCTCTTCAATGGCAGATTGCAAACTGTCCTGTTTAATTAATATCGGCTCAACAGCTAAATTGGTGTGAAACCTGACCTCTTCCAATGCTCGAACGTTGGTTGGGTCTGAAATACCAATGAAAACTTTTTTCCCCCTGAGAAACAGTGGCAATACTTGGTGTTTTTCGATCAAACTTTCAGAAACCAGCCCTTTGGGTAGCAAGGTCATATCAAATGCCGTGACATCGAGCACCGGAACACCGTACTCATTGGATGCGGCTTCGCATATATCTGCCGCATTAACTAAGTTGTTATCAGTTAAATATGCAAACAAAGGAATCTTCTGCTTCCGCGCTGTTTCATTGGCCTCAGATGCGGCTTCCATTTCAATCAGTCCGTTTTGAACCAAACGCCTCAGCGCACCACTGACCATTGTTTTTGTACTTGTTACACTCATAAAATAGCTACTGCCGTTAAGATTTCCTATACATATCTTAATACTTTACCTGAAAATATCAATTGATTACAACTATTTAGCATCATCATTTTAAGGAATTTACAAAACAATCGAGTTATCTAAACAATCAACCCAAAAATCAAATATAAAAGAATCCGAATTCACGGCCGCCTAACAGCCTGGATAACTGTGCATAAGCGCTTTTATATGAACATGGTTGATATATTCATTATCCCTATCAAGCACCACTAATTTGCGACTGTTATCACAAATCAACACAATCAAGCCACCCACTGTCTGTGATTTGTTTTTCAATCAGGTGTGTCAAGATAACAAATTCATAGGTTAAAAATAAGCGTTAAATTCGATGTTACAATCTGCGTTACAAAAACCCACAAAACACACCTCGTTTCAGCTAAAATACAGCGCGAGTTTCAAAACAACAATCAAAACAGGAATACAATCATATGAATTTTCATGAATATCAGGCCAAAGAACTTTTTGCCAAATACAATATTCCCGTGCCAAACGGTGAGGTTGCCAGAACGCCAGAAGAAGCAGTTGCTGCTGCCAAGTCTCTTGGCTGTGATATGTGGGTGGTCAAAGCCCAAGTCCATGCTGGCGGTCGAGGTAAGGCAGGTGGTGTTAAATTAGCCAAGACCTTGGATGAAGTGAAGCAATACGCCACTGATATGCTGGGCATGAAAATTCAAACTTATCAAACCGGCGGCTTGGCATTACCTGTGAATGAAGTTTTGATCACTGAGGCTGCTGATATTGAACAAGAAATTTATTTGAGTTTATTGTTGGATCGAGCCAACCAATGCCTGTCATTTGTGGCTTCAGCAGAAGGTGGTGTGGAAATTGAGGAAGTTGCTCGCACCAACCCAGAAAAAATCCAGACTGTTAAAATTGATAATGTTGAAGGCTTGTTTCCCTATGCATGCCGCAAAGCCGGTTTTGCCATGGGCATGAACTCGAAACAAGTCAGACAGTTAACTCACATCATGATGCAAATGCATAAGATGTATGTTGACTTAGATTTGGCTTTGATTGAAGTCAATCCATTGATCATAGATGACAAACAAAATGTCGTCGCTTTGGACGCCAAAATCAACACCGATGACAACGCTCACTTCAGACACAAAGAGTTTGCTGAAATGCGCGACATCACACAAGAAGACCCAGCGGAAGCCAAGGCCCACGAACATGAATTAAATTACATCAAACTGGATGGTGACATTGCTTGCATGGTCAACGGTGCAGGTTTGGCCATGGCCACCATGGACGTGATTAAACTCAAAGGTGGGGACCCTGCCAACTTCCTCGATGTGGGTGGTGGCGCAACTGCAGAGCGGGTGGCCATTGCATTCAAAATCATTCTGTCTGACCCCAATGTTAAATCAATCTTGGTAAATATCTTTGGTGGTATTGTGAGATGCGATTTAATTGCCAATGGCATCATTTCAGCGATCAAAGAAGTGGGTGTTGAAGTGCCCATTGTGGTTCGCTTGGAAGGCACCAATGTCGAGGCCGGCAAAAGAATTTTAAATGAAAGTGGCTTGGCTGTGATTTCAGCTGATAATTTAGACGACGCTGCCAATAAAGCAGTGGCAGCGGTAGGAGCATAATATGAGTGTATTAGTTAATAAAGACACCCGCTTATTGGTTCAAGGATTCACCGGATCACAAGGCACCTTTCACAGCGAACAAGCCATAGATTACGGCACCAATTTAGTGGGTGGTGTCACCCCGGGCAAAGGCGGTGAAAAACATTTAGACCGCCCGGTCTTCAATACCGTAGCTGATGGCGTTAATGAAACAGGTGCCAACGCATCAGTTATTTTTGTGCCACCACCATTCGCAGCGGATGCCATATTGGAAGCTGTAGATGCAGGGATTAAATTGATTGTAACCATCACTGAAGGCATACCAGTTTTGGACATGATGCGGGTCAAAACAGTGCTTGACGCCAACCCTGATGTGGTCATGATTGGTCCAAACTGTCCTGGTGTCATCACTCCGGGCGAATGCAAAATCGGCATCATGCCGGCAGCCATTCATCAGCCTGGGCGCATTGGTATTGTCTCTCGATCAGGCACACTGACTTATGAAGCCGTTCACCAAACCACCTCAGTGGGATTGGGACAATCTACCTGTATTGGTATTGGTGGTGATCCCATCCAAGGCACCAACTTCATCGATTGTTTAAAATTATTTCAAGCTGATGACCAAACCGATGGCATCATCATGGTGGGTGAAATTGGTGGTTCTGCTGAAGAAGAAGCTGCCGAATACATCAAAGCCAATGTCACTAAACCAGTGGTTTCTTATATTGCTGGGGTAACCGCCCCTGAAGGTAAACGCATGGGTCATGCTGGCGCCATCGTGGCCGGTGGTAAGGGCACAGCTCAGGCCAAATACGAAGCCTTAGAAGCTGCAGGTGTTAAAACAGTTAAGTCTCCGACTTTCTTGGGCCAAAGTATCAAAGACATGCTCTGACCTGAGTCAATTGTGTCCGGTTGTGATCAGTGTGATCACAACCCTACAGGCCTTAATAAAGCCGGCAGTTAATCTGCTGGCTTTTTTTGTGTCCAAATAAGCCACCTCCTCTGGGCTGCATAGTTGTGACGACTGCATGCTTTTATGTTATATTGTTTTAATACTATTCTTTCGCTACAGGAGAACCACATGAAACATTCCCGCCCAATCTTTAACACCCTGACACTGATTGCTTTGCTGTCATTGGCTTGCATGGCTCATGCTGAACAAAAAACCACACAAGGTGATTTTGAATTACATTACAACACTTTCCCTTCTACCTTCTTATCTAAGGAAATTGCCAACACATATCAGATAACCCGCTCGAAAAACCGCGGTATTGTCAGTCTTTCTGTGTTGAATAAAACCCAGTCACCGTCTATAGCCATGGAAGCTGACATCACCATTGTGGTGAAAAATTTATTGAATCAAAATAAAGACGTTAAGCTGATAAAAATAACTGAAGAAAATGAAGCTGTATATTATTTGGGAACTTTTGCCTTAAACAACCAAGAAGACGTTCATTTTGACATCAAGGCCACCCCTAAAGGCAGTGAAGAAGTCATCAACGTTAAATTCTCAAGAGAGTTTTTCACCGACTGATAGCCATCACAGACATGAAAATGACCCAGATTCCAAATTTTTGTACCGCTGCCCTACTCGCAATCAACTTAAGTTACGCTGCTATGAGCCATGCCAACAACAGTATCACCATCTATTCAGGCAAGCACCAAGGTCACCTGAATCAAAATCAATTACAAAACGTCAACAGCATACCGGGTTACGCCGTGGTAAAACAAACCAAAACTGCGCAATTCCAAAAGGGTCAATTTACTTTGGCTTTCGATGATGTTGCTGAGCATATTGACCCCACAACCGTCAGTTTCAGCACGCCTGACAATCTCGATGCTGCAACAGTGTTAGATCAAAATTTTCAATTTGACTTAGTTGGTACTGAAAAATTATTACAAAAATACCTGGATCAAACCATTCACGTTAATCACAATCAAGGCAGTGACAGCATAGATTCCAGTGGCATACTGCTCAGCACCCAAGGTGGTATCACACTGCAAACAGCATCTGGGGCAATCATCACCATCAATACTTGGAATCACATCAAATTTCCTGAGTTGCCTGGGGGCTTGTTAACCAAACCAACCTTGGTTTGGTTGCTTGACTCAAATTCGAACCGCAAAGAAATGATGGCTTTGAGTTACCAAACTCAGGGCATGACCTGGTGGGCAGACTACAACATCATCCTCTCAGGGGAAACTGGTGACTGCCAATTAGATTTATCTTCATGGGTTTCAATTGTCAATAAATCAGGTGCGAGCTTTGCAGACACACAATTAAAACTGGTGGCCGGCGATGTTAATCGGGTACAAAACAACCACCAAGCACAAGCCATGATTCGCGAAACCATGGTCAAGTCGGCTGCACAAGACTTCAGTGAACAATCACTGTTTGAATACCACCTGTACAAACTTCCCAGGAAAATAGATTTACCCAATAATTCAACCAAACAAATCCAATTAATGAACCGGACCAATGGCATCACATGTGAGCGCAAGCTGGTCTTTAATGCCACTGGCCTGAGGCAAGTCAATTACCACCGGCCCATCACTGATAAAGGTTACTGGGCTCAATCTGAAGCCAAAGTTGAAGCCTTATTGAGCTTTAACAACAGCAGCAAAAATCAACTGGGAGTACCTCTGCCTGCTGGCCGCGTTCGAGTTACCATGGCAGATAGCTCAGATGGTAGTTTAGAATTCATCGGCGAGGACAGCATTGAGCATACACCCAAAAATGACACCATCACACTCAAATTAGGTCATGCATTTGATGTAACAGGCAAACGCACACAGCGTCATTTTGAACTCACCCAAAACGGTCTGATTGAAGAAATTGAAATCAGCATCAACAATCAGAAAGAACACCAACAACAAGTTGAGATTATTGAACCCATGTTGCGCTGGTCAAACTGGCAAATCACCCAACACAATGAACAATATACCAAGGTCGATGCATCGATCATTCGTTTTGTGGTTAATGTGGCAGCTGAAAGCACTGAAGTGATTAAATATACCGTGCAATACAGTTGGCCAGTTAATACCAAGTAACATGCCGCATATGAAACAAACAGCAAAAATAAAATCAGCCCATTGATCCATGGATGTGAGCATATTCACAATTCCATAACCAGGGCAATGATAAAGTGAGTGCACATTGGCCAAGTGAAAGCACATGAACCCTAAAAATACTGATAAAAAAATCGTGGGCATCAAACCCAAAACAGCTGAAAGCATCAATCAGGGTGTGCTCCTGCCACAAGTTCACAAACTTTTCATAAAAGGCCTTAAACCAACCATTCGGGCGTATTACGACACACTGGATGATGCCCTGTTTGATTTGGCAGAAAAAGCCGAAAACAATCAAACACAAAATCATTATTTTGAAGCCATGCGCGAAGTTCGCAAGAAAAAAGATTTGATGGTGCGTAAGTTTTCAGAAAATGTGCAGCAAGTATTTAAATTATTTAAACAAGGCAACTTCAACTATTTTCAAACCGATGCTCAACCTCAATCAAGCGAAGATGGCTTGTCTTTGGTAGATGAACAAGAACTGGATCAAAAGCTGGCCAGCACCAACCTGATTGAAAAGGCCAATACCTATTTACACCAGCATTTATTTGCATTGGAAAAGCGTTTTGCTTTGTTGGCTGGTGGCAGTGAAATCAAAACCAATCAGATTCCAGTCTCGCCTGAGGTCATAGTAGACTCTTTTGCTGCAACATTTGAACACCTGAATATTGATGACACCATGTACATCATCATGCTAAAACTGTTTGAAAGAAGTTTAATTCAGAATTTGGTTAAACCTTATCAAGACATCAACCAACTGTTGATTGAGGCTGGTATATTGCCTAACCTAAAGTTTCGCATCGCGCAGCAGGGCCAAGCCAGTCATTACGCACCTGTACAGACAACCAACGCTGATGAATACATGGATCAATTGGTCCCAGTTGAACCAAACCAGCACAGCAGCGGAGAAGTCACCGATGCACGGTATCAAGCCATTGCATCAGCATTAAGTCAAAGACACATGCAAAACCCCTTGGCCAATCCTTCAAATGGAACAGCCTCGATGGGTCAAATGTCCATGTTTGATGCCTCCATAGTCAGTAATGCACTGAGTATCCTTCAAGTAGAAGAGCTGAATAATTTAAATTCAAGACAAGCTTCCTTAAGCCCTACTGAAATAAAAAATGCATTGCTGGCAAGGCTCAAGGACTTGGATCAAGAAGGTGAAAAAAAACAAGTCAATCAACAAGATGAAGACACCATTGATTTGATTGGTATGCTGTTTCAGTTTTTAGTTGACGATCGCAACCTACCAGATCGAATCCAAGCACTTTTGGCTAAACTTCAAATTCCTTACTTACATTTGGCGTTGAAGGACAGAAAGTTATTCACCCATAAAAATGACAACGCCAGAAGGTTACTGGACATCATTGCCAAAGCTTCAATTGGCTGGAATGAAGAAGATGATAAACGCGGTAAATTCATCAATAAAATTGAAGAAATTGTGCAAACAATTTTAGAAACAGACCATGAGGACATCGACTTTCCAGCATTGATTGAAGATTTTCAGGAGTTAGAGGCTAAGAATAACAAACGCACTCAAGTCATTGAGAAACGTACCTCCGAGAAAGCTTTGGGCCAAGAACGCATCATCAAGGCCAAACAACTGACTGCCCAAATCCTAGAGTCAAAAATAAAAAAACATACGCTGCCTAAATTAGTGACTGAATTGTTGCTAACACCTTGGGCGAATGTGTTGATTCTTGCTCATTTAAGGCACCAAGACGAGCCGGAGAAAATCGAAAACTTCATTAAGTTTATCGACAAAATGATTTATGTCTCGGTTAAAAACAAAAAAACCATGGCCACCAATGCACAAATAAGTCATGTTTGCGACCAACTCAGCCAAGGCTTACGGTTGGTCGCTTTTGATGAACACAGCATCAAAACTAAAAGCCTTGAACTTTACCAAATGTTACTTTCTATCAACGGTATAGAAGAATCTGATGATGAAGCTGAGCTTGAGATGGTGCTGCCTCAAGCAGCTTTCAATACCGAACAATACCCTGAAGATGAGCAACCTGAAATCGTTCATTTTATTGCTAATAATAAATTTAACAACCTGAATAAAAACATCAGTCATATTGATGATGAGTACTATCAACAGGCCAAATCTTTACAAACAGGAGAATGGATTGAATTCGTTGCTGATGAAAGTCAAGCAAGCGACAACGACGAAAAAACCGACAACATCAGAGCAAAATTATCATGGATTAGCCCAATCAGCCAAAAACTTCTTTTTGTTAATGCCCGTGGAGTTAAAGTAACTGATAAAAGTTTTGATGAGTTGGCTCATGATTTGCGTGAACGTCTGGCGGTGGTACTTCAACAAATCCCGCTGTTCGATAGGGCCATGGCTTCGATAGCTGAACAAGTGACAGTTGATTCGGAAAACACCGAACAACCAAACAACAGCGGTGAAGATGGTCCAAGCAACACTGGTTGAGTTTTTGTTGTTAAATTGAACGAGCTGTATTACAAGCTCGCTTCGTAGGTGTTCTGCATCAAAGTAGCCACTGTCATTGGGCCTATCCCACCTGGAACAGGCGTAATCCAACTGGCTTTCCCAGCCGCTTGTTGAAAATCGATATCTCCACACAAACCACCACTGTCTTTTCGATTGATACCTATATCAATCACCACAGCCCCCGATTTAATCCAAGCCGCATCAACAATATTCGGATTACCTACTGCCACACATAAGATATCAGCTTGTTTAACATGAGCAGCCAAATCTTGAGTGAAACGATGACAGATGGTCACTGTGGCACCAGCGAACAGCATTTCTAACATCAACGGCCGGCCAACTATATTGGAAGCACCCACAATGACACAATGCTTGCCTTTGGGGTCAATTGAGTAATGATGCAATAAAGTCATCACACCTCGGGGGGTACAAGGTCGCAGGCCTGGTTGCCGCAGCACTAAATGCCCAACATTACTGGCATGAAAACCATCAACATCTTTATTCGGATCAATCCGGTTGGTTACTTCAGTTTCATTGATATGCTCAGGCAGAGGCAGTTGCACAAGAATACCGTGCACTTGAGGGTCATCGTTCAATTCATCAATCAAGGCAAACAGGGCCTTAGAAGAAGTCTGACGCGGCAAGTCATAAGAAACTGATTGGATGCCAGTTTTTTTACAAGCCCTGATTTTGTTGTTGACATAAACTTGGGAAGCCTCATCATTACCGACCAGAATTACCGCCAAACCTGGCGGTTGATGCCCAGCTGCCACCCGCTTAGCAATTTTATCTGCCAAACTGACTTGAATCAGGTCGGAAACTTTTTTCCCATCTAATATTTGATGTTCGCTCATATTGGTGCCGTCTCTGTTGTTTTAATGCTGACAATTGTTGCTAATCTGCGCAGGGTATTTTAACACTTTAAACTGATGATGCAGTACGTCATAGCTCAGCATTTTTTGGCTGACACAATCGCCCATTCCAGTTAAGTATTTGATTGCTTCAGTGGCTTGCAGCAAGCCTGCCAAGCCTGGCACAGGGCCTAAAATGCCTGCTTCAGCACAATTGTCTGTATCTGAGTCATTGATATTTGGAAATAAGCAGCGGTAACAAGGTTGAGATGGGTCACCACTGAATAATGCCAGCTGAATATCAAATCCTGAAACCGCAGCAAACAACCAAGGTTTATTGAGCTTGAGACAAGCATCATTGATGACATAGCGGCTGTTGATGTTATCACTGCCATCAATCACTAAATCAACATCTGCAAAGAGTTTTTTAACATTATCAGCATCCAGTCTTTGATTCAATGCCCGAACCTCAATGTTGTTATTTAATGCTTCCAAGCGCTGCTTGGCAACTGCAGCCTTAGACTGTCCTACATCATCTTGTTGGTACAAGATTTGGCGGTGCAAATTGTGTAAAGCAACCGTGTCATCATCAATTAATGTGATGCGCCCTATTCCAGCGCCTGCCAGATACAACAATGCCGGGGTACCCAAACCACCTGCTCCGACCACAAAAACATGTGATTTTCGAAGTTTTTGTTGAGACACTTCGCCAAAACCCGGTAATTTAATCTGGCGTTCATAACGATTAACTGCAGGCCTGTCAGTAGGAACTCGAGTGGGCAAATTTTGAACTTGCCATGCTGTGTAGCCACCTTTAACTGAATAAAAGCAGTCACCCCATTGTTGGGTCAGCTGCTCAGCCAATTTCAAGGAAGTGTGTCCATGGTAGCAGATTATGTAGACCTTTTTACCGTCCTGTTTAAGCTGCGGGGCCTGGTTTATTAATTTGTTTTCAGACCAAAGAAGCGCATGCTCTGGTACCCCACTTAACCAGTCACTTGGCGACCTGACATCAACCACAACAGCCGCAGAATTCAGACTTAATAAAGCGACTTCATTGGCGTCGACATTCAGCAAAACATCAGCTCTTAAACTGCAAGAACGGTTGAATGCTAACAGCCGAACCCGCTTTCAAAGCATGCTGTGATTCATCCAATACAATAAAACAGTTGGCATCTGCCAAAGACTCAATGCGACTGGATTGTTGTCCACCACAGACCGCCACTTGAATCTGGCCGTCACTGTGAGCGTCATAATAACCGCGAAGGTAATCACGTCGGTAATGGGTTTTATTTAAGTCATGGCTGAGGCTGGCACGCCAGATTAATTTTTGATTGCCTTGCATCTTCAGCTTTTGTAAGGCGGGAAATACGTACTGACATAAAGTGGTATACGCAGATACCGGATTACCAGGCAGCCCATAAAATAAAGCATCAGCCAATCGCCCAAAAATCATCGGAAAACCTGGTTTAATTCGAACTTTATGGAACACCACTGTACCTTGATTTTCCAACACTTGTGGGATCCAATCTTTATCTCCCATGGATACGCCACCAACGGAAATAATCACATCGTAATCTTGCTGTTTTAACGACTTAAAACAGTGGGTCACTGCATCTTCGGAATCACGCAAAGCATCCAGCACCCTTACTTGGCAGCCCATTTCGGTGAGCACTGTTTGTAGCATGGTGGAATTGGCATCATAAATTTGACCAGGCAAACAAATACCACCTGGTTGAACCAATTCATCACCGCTCATCATCAGGGCCACTGTTGGCTGTTTAAACACCTTCACCACAGACAAGCCCAGTGAAGACAACAACCCCAAGTGAGCCGCTGTTATTCGCTGTCCTGATTTCATCACCACCCGACCCTGCTGTAAATCGGAACCGGCTGTTCTGATGTGTTGCCCTTTTTTGGGCAGTTCATTGAAATGCAGCTGATTGTCTTTGATGCTGGCTTGTTCTTTTAACACAATGGCATTGGCATCACTGGGCAACATGCCACCTGTCATGATTGGAATCGCCCGATCTTCACACAATTCAGTTTGACTTTGAGCGGCGGCATGTATAGCCTCACCTAAATTCATCACATAGTTAGGTGCTTGCTCGCCTGACTGTAAATGATGTACATTGATGGCATATCCATCCATCCGACTACAATCAAACGCTGGCACATCTATGGGTGCCTCAATTGGCTCAGCGAGTATTCGCCCACAAACAGATGGCAGTGCCAACAGCTCAATACCCAATACCTTGTCCTCGAGTTGTTGAAGGATCAATTTAACTGCTTGGCTGTGGTTGATTGACTTAGGAAATGTCATTTGGTTTGATGTATTAATTAATGATTCAGGTCAACTGTCGTGTTTAGGCTTGGGTTGATTGTGCGCTTGTTTTCTTCTTGATGGAAACTTGCGTTCATTACCAGGTTTGTCTTTATAAGGGTTTTTGCCGTCTTTGAATTGCATAATGATGGGCACACCTTTTAATTCAAATGCTTTTCTGAATGTATTTTCTAAGTACCTTTTGTATGAATCCGGTAATTTCGTGGTTCGCTTTCCATGCACCACTATGCGCATCGGGTGGTTACCACCAGAATGGGCATATTTCAGCTGAGTACTTAATCCCTGAACCAAAGGTGGCTGATGAGCCTTATAAGCCTCATTCAGAACGTTGGTTAGTTTATTGGCAGTCAATTCTTGGTCGGCTTTATCCATTAACAAATCAATCCGTTCCATCAATACCCGCAAACCAGAACCATGTAAAGCAGATATATATAACAACGGCACCCACTCAAACGCCTGCATTTTCAAGTTAATTTTTTCTTTGACGTAATTGCGGTGTTCTTCTGACAAATGGTCCCATTTGTTGATGACCAAAATCACCGGTTTGGCATGATAAACCGCCAAACCCAACAGATGCAAGTCCTGGTCAGTGATGCCCTCTGTGGCATCCATCATCATCACACAAATTTGCGACAGCTTGATTGACTCGATGGTTTTGAGGATGCTGAATTTCTCAATACCCTCACCTATTTTTGCCCGCCTTCTAACACCGGCAGTGTCAATTAAGGTATATGGTAAATCATCCCAAATCAACGGCAAAGAAATGCTGTCCCGAGTGGTGCCTGGTAAGTCGAAAGCCAGAACCCGGTCTTCGCGCAACAAACGATTAACCAAAGTTGATTTACCCACATTGGGGCGACCAATGATGGCTATTTTAGGTCCATGGTCATCAACAACTTCGGTTTCAAACTGTTGTTCATTGGCTTTAAAATAATCATTTAAATACAGCTTCAACTCAGCCATGCCTTTGCGGTGTGCTGAACTGACTGCCATCAAATCAACCACACCCATTTGATAGAACTCGGCCAAGGCCATTTCATTAACCAGGCCCTCGGCTTTGTTGACTAACAACAAAATCGGTTTAGCCGCCATGCGAATGCGTTCCAATATGCGTTCATCATCTCCCACCAGACCGTCTCTGGCACTGACAACAAACAACACCAAATGGGCTTCTTCTATGGCTTGAAGAATTTGTTGATCCATCAACTCAGTAAGAGCACCTTCATCACCCAACATACCACCAGTATCAATCAAAGTGGTTTGAAAGTCTTCTAACTCCAGCTCACCATACTGACGGTCCCTGGTCAAACCAGGCATATCCGCAACCAAAGCATCACGGGTATTGGTTAAAGCATTAAAGAGTGTTGATTTACCAACGTTTGGACGGCCAACAATGGCTATGATAGGTGTCATAAGGCCTCATTCACTCTACTTACTGAACTGTAAGGCACTGAGCGTACCATCATAGTTATAGGCATAAATAATTTCGCCAACAACCACCGGTGAATGATAAAAGTGGTCACTACCGACTCGCGTCCTGTTGATGATTTCACCACTGACACCATCTAAGAAATGTAAATAACCTTGATAATCACCAACCACCAAATCACCCAGATAGAAGCTTGGTTTGGTCAAGTTGCGATTTAACATCGATTCTTGTGTCCAGCCTCTGGAACCGTCGGTACGATTGAGCTGATGTACCACGGATTGGTTGTCGGTTAGATACAAAGAGCGCCTAGAAACCGTAACTCCAGTTACTGAGCCAATGTTCTGACTCCACAAAGCTCGACCTGACTCAGTCGCTACTGACATGGTTTTATCAGCTGCGCTGGAGATATATAAATCGGTGGCCACCACAGCAATGTCACCATCAATATCAGCGATGCGATCAATTTCAGTTTTTCCTTGGTTGTTGATCACATTTTGTTGCCAAAGCACAGATCCATCAAGGATATTTAGGGCTGCCACTTTACCATTATCAAAGCCAATATAAACCCGACCACCCTTAGCTACTGGCGTACTGTTACCACGTAAAGTTAAATTAGGTATGTTGGTATCAAAGCTCCACTCACGCTTACCAGTTTGAATTGAAAAACCATAAATTCGACCATCTTGGGTGCGAACCACCACTTTATTTCGATCAATGACTGGCGGGCTCAAAACCTCAGAAGAGACGCTGGTTTGCCACAAAACGGTTCCAGTGTCGATATCCATCGCCACCACTTGACCTTCTGGACCACCCACAACCATGACAGTTTCGCCTACTCCAGGACCTGCACTTATTTCAGTTTCTAAATTATTTTCCCAGTTAGTCTTACCGGTTTTGGCATCCAAACTGTAAATTTCTCCGGACTGCGTGGCAATGAATAAGCTGCCATTCATCTCAGCAGGTATCAATTTATAACCATACGCCTTATCTGATGCATCAAATTGACGCTTCCACAAGGTTTTGACCACACCTTGCTCAGTCACATCAATCAGCTCATTGGGCTTAATTTCATCTTTTTTATTGCCGCAAGCTACTAAAACCAACAACATTAAATACAGTGGAAAACGTTTCATCAGTGCCTCTTTGTTAAATCAGTATCGGATTGATCTGTTTCAGTTGACGACTTTGATGTCAGCTAATTTCATTTCAATAATTTGTTTGCCAGAATAGCCTTCACCTTCATTCAATGCCAGCTGGTATGCATCTTGTGCTTTTCCATGATTACCTTGAGCCACATAAATGTCACCCATAATCTCTTCAACGATGGTTTGGTATGCTTTGGATTGTACCAAGCCAAGTTCTGCTGTTGCAGCATTGTAGTCACCTTCTGAAAGCAAAAGTCTGGCCAAACGCAGGCGTGCCATTTCTGCAATTGGTTTATCTGGCTTAGCTGCAATCAAAGCTTGATATTGTGCTTTCGCAGCTGCCGTATCTTCAGACGCCACCAACTGACTGGCCGCTTTCAAGCGCGCTTGAATGGTGTAAATATTACTACCGAACTGTGCTTCATATTCATTGATCAGTTGCTCGCTTTCCGCACCATTGCTGACTGCCAAAGCCAATTCTAATTGAGTGTATTCAGTGGCGGCCGCATTTGACTGAGCCACTTTCGAGTTTTGCCATTGCCCATAACCCCACAATCCGCCAATACCAATGGCAATTCCAGCCAGTATAGTCAACCAATTTCCAGCCAGCCATTCCTTGACAATCTGTTCTTGTTCGTAATCATCATAATCTTCTAATGCCATATTTTTATTCCAATGGGTGTTCAATTAAACAAAGCAAGCTATTTTACATGATGGTTTGTAAAATTTCATCATTGTATGTGCTTCACTGCTTTAAATACCTGCCTTTTAGTGGGCTTTAAACAAACCTAAATTCAGTCCACATTAAGCAGGCAAAAAAAAACCGCCGATATAATCTATCAACGGTTTTTTTGTATTTGGCTCCCCGGGACGGGCTTGAACCGCCGACCTAGTGATTAACAGTCACCCGCTCTACCAGCTGAGCTACCGGGGAAAATGGTATGTCATGCCAAAATAGTTCATATTTGACATGAGCTGCGCATTTTACCGCTTGGAGAAAAACTGTCAAGCAATAAATCCCACTGATTTGAAATTTTGTTACTTTTTTAAGTTCTTTCTCACAGCACTTAAAAATCCTCGCAATATATCCATTTCATGCTTCTCAATTCGCAAACGATTGAACATCATTCGCAACTTTTCAGTTAATGAATCTGCATTTTGCTGCTGCATAAACTCAACTTCATGCATCACCGCAAATAAATGCTCATAAAAACCCTGCATTTTTGCAGCATCAGCAAAGGGCACTTCATCTGCAGGCGAATTATCAGTCTTAGCTGTACCATCAGCACTTTGTTCAAGCCATTGTTTGCGAATTTCGTAGGCCGCTACTTGCACAGCTGCAGCTAAATTCAATGATGAATATTCAGGATTGGCAGGAAACCTAACCAAATAATGGCAGCGCTGCATTTCTTCATTGGTCATGCCATAACGCTCTTTTCCAAATAACAAAGCCACTTGTTGGGTGGCAGCCGCATCAATCATCAGAGTCACCGCCTCAGCTAAGTCAATGACCGGAATATCCATACCTCGGTTGCGCGCACTGGTTCCAAACACCACAGTACATGGGCCAATCGCTTGGTCTAATGTGTCATGGACATCGGCATTAAACAACACATCATCAGCACCTGAAGCCCTGGCTGTGGCCTCAGCACTGGGGTAGTCAGTGGGTCCAATCAAATGCAATTGAGTTAAGCCCATCACCTTCATGGCCCTGGCAGCTGCACCAATGTTGCCGGCATGTGAGGTGTTAATCAGTGCAAATCGGATGTTTTCTAATATATCCACAACAGTGTCATTCAAGTCAAAGATTTGGTATCATACGCGCTTAGCACTCTTCCATCAACATGATCGAACAACGGACCCCATCTGCCCCATGTCACCTGAACTCAATATAGCCAAAAAAGCCGCCTTGAAAGCCGCCAACTCAATAGAACAACTGATGTTTAAAAACGAACTTTTGTCAGTTAATAAAAAACTTAACAATGGGTTTGTGGACCAAGCAACGACAGTCAGTCTGAATGACATATTTTATACCTTGAAAAAAGCTTATCCAGAAGATGAGATTCAAACTGATGAAAAAACCCTAACGGAATACACCAATCCAGAACGCGTGTGGTTGATTAACCCACTGAGCGGTGTAACCAATTTTCTGCATGACATACCTCATTGTGCCATCAGCATCACTTTGATTGAAAATGGTAAAAGTAAAGAAGCTTTGGTGTACAACCCAATCACTGATGACGAATTTGTGGCAACTAAAGGCGGTGGTGCGTTTTTAAATCAACGCCGATTGAGAATCAGCAACCAAAATGACCCTAAGGACTCACTGGTAGCAACCAACTATTCGGATGACAAAAACAAGTCTGCAGCACAGTCTCTGGCACTTCGAACCATCAGCAAAACCACCGCAGCAGCCAGAGTATTGGGTTGTCCGGCTTTGGACTTAGCCATGGTCGCTGGTGGTAGACTCAACGGCTATTGGCAAAACGACATGCAGCCTTCTGAAATGCTTGGTGGCATTTTATTGGTTGAAGAAGCGGGTGGTCAATGCATGGATTACAACGCCAAAAGGAACTTCAATCAAAGCCAACAAGTCATTGCTGGTAACTTGAAGTTATCGGCTTGGCTCTCTACCCAATTAAAAAACATCTATCAATAACTGGTTTCACTGAACAACAAAAAAAGGCGCCGCTCTCAACAATGAAAGACAGCGCCTAGGGTTTTGTGATTAGAACTTCGTTAAACAGCTTGCGCCAGTTGCCAATCACAAATTAGTTTTACAGGTTTAAGTTCAATGCATGCAAACCATCGATATCAATATCAAAATTGCCAGTGATCTCATGTAATTTAGCCACATCAATATCGCCATCCATTTTAATGTAAACAAATTCGTCACCCAGTTCATAGACCAAGATGGATAAGTCAGTCAAAAATGATCCGTTAACTTTAGCTAAAATATGTACGCGTTCATCACCTTCCGTGACTTTAACGATTTCTTCAACCCCATTGGCAGTTAAATTCCTCAACGTGTCTGTCATCCAATCATTCAAATCAGCCGCATCAACTGCATCGGTCAATTTATAAACACTGATGGACAAATCTTTCAATCCGGACAGAATGGCTTGTGCTTCTGGCTCATCTTTGGTGAACATATTGGCCAAACCCAACATGCCAGGCCCTAAAGTGATTTTTACATCAGCTTCAACACCCAAAATACTTTCCAAGTCATCAAAATTATCGGCCCAAGCTGTGACTGAACCCAAACTCAACACTAAAACCAGTAAAAACTTTTTCATATATACCTCTGTTAATTCAACAATTAAACTTTATTCGCCATGGATTTATGCTTATAGAACGCAGCACAATTGAAATTGTTACAAATTTAATTTTGCGATAAAAAAAGCCCGAATAAATCGGGCTTTACAATCACACCAAATTGATATCTTTAAGGTATGTGATCCAGATTGGCACCTTCTTTTTCAACCGGAATCAAATCTTCACGACTGATGCCCAGTGCCAAGGTGGTGGTACTGGCGACAAATATTGATGAATAAGTTCCGACAAAGACACCAACCAATAAAGCGAAAGCAAAACCATGAATCAAAGCACCGCCGAAAGAAAACAGCGCAAACAACACCAACAAGGTGGTGAAGGAAGTGATTACTGTCCTGGACAGGGTTTGACCAATGGAGTTATTGATGACTTGTTCAGTGGTGGCTTTGCGCCCTTTTCTGAAGTTTTCTCGGATGCGGTCAAACACCACAATGGTGTCATTCAATGAGTAACCAATCACCGCCAGCAGCGCCGCCAAAACCGTTAAATCAAATTCAATTTGCCAGATAGAAAACACCCCAGCAGTGATGATGATGTCATGCACCAAGGCCACAATGGCACCCAGTGAAAAACGCCACTCGAAACGGATGGTGACATAAATCAAAATACCCATGATGGCATACAACAGCGCCAATGAACCTTGCTCAACCAATTCATCACCCACTTGTGAGCCAACAAAGTCAGCTTTGGTGATTTTCGCTGATTGGTCCAATTCCAACAGCTCAACCAGCATGTTATTACTGAGTTTGGCATCATCAATGGCCTCACCCGTTTCTGCATCAAATTGCGGCGGTACAGTGATTTCAACATCTTGACTGTTACCAAAATTTTTCACCACAATTTTCTCATAGCCCGCAGTTTCAAGTGTCTCACGCACATCCGTTACCGATGCCGCTTGATCGAAATTAACCACCACCACCGTGCCACCAGTGAAATCTAAACCAAAATTCAAACCTCGGGTAAACAACGAACCAAAGGCGATTAAAATCAAGATGGATGAAAAAATCAAAGCCCCTTTGCGGTGGCCCATGAAATCGTACTTTATGTTATGCAATATATTCATGTTCAACTCCTTTATATGGCTATCGATTTCAAGCGTTTCTTACGCCCATAAACCAAGTTAACAACCGCTCTAGACACCACAATGGCGGTGAACATTGAAGTCATGATTCCGATACTCAGCGTGACCGCGAAACCTTTAATCGGTCCGGTTCCAAAAGCAAACAGCACCACCGCAGCGATTAAGGTGGTGACATTGGCATCAGCAATGGTCGAGAAAGCTTTTTCATAGCCAGACTTGATACTGCCTTGGACTGTGTTGCCGTCACGCAGCTCTTCCTTGATCCGCTCAAATATCAACACATTGGCATCCACTGCCATACCCACAGTCAATACGATGCCCGCAATACCCGGCAAGGTCAGTGTGGCACCGAATAAAGACAAGCAAGCCACCATCAACACCACATTAATGGTCAAAGCGATATTGGCAATCACACCAAACATGCGGTAATACACCAACATAAACACCAGCACCAAGGCCAAACCTATCTGCACCGACAAAACACCCGCATCAATGTTATCTTGTCCCAATGATGGCCCAATGGTGCGTTCTTCAACTATTTGTACGGGTGCTGCCAAGGCACCGGCTCGCAAAAGCATGGCCAGTTCATTGGCTGCTTTTTGAGATTCCAGTCCTGTGGTTTGGAAGCGATTAGAGAAAATGCCATTGATGCGGGCATTACTGATGACCTCTTCTTTATCACGGTACTGCATTTCACCGGCTTCATTTTTACCAATCGGAATGCGTTCTTTGAATACCACGCCCATGAAGTTTCCAGTGTTGGTCTTGGTGAATTCCAACATCCTGGCGGCAGCCAAGCTATTTAATTGCACCGAAACAGCTGGCGTGCCAGTCTGTTGATCGATGGTGGCTTGGGCATCGATTAATTGGTTACCGGTGGCAATCACGCGATCTTTCAATAAAATCGGCACACCTTTTTCATAATATAAAGATGATCCAACAGGCGTTCTTCCGGTTCGTGCAGCCAGTTCAGCACTGTTTTCCATATCAGTTGCACGGTACTCTAAAGTGGCTGTTGCATCTAAAATGTTTTTTGCCACCGTGGTGTCTTGCACACCCGGTAATTGCACCACAATACGCTCTAAACCTTGGCGTTGAATGATGGGCTCTGCTACACCGACTTCATTGATACGAGACCGCAAAGTGGTTAAGTTTTGTTCGATGGCATTGTCTTTAATAAGCTTCAATGATTGTTCATTCAACAAGCCTTTGAGCTCAAACGTATCACCGCTGACCTCTTGACTGAGACTCAATTCGGTGAAATCTGTTCCAACCAAGTCATCAGCTGCTTCTAAATCTGCGGCATTTCTGAAACCAACCACCAAGGTGTTGCCTTCCCAAATGATTTTTTTCTTGGGTATTTTTTGCTTAATCAATGCAGCGGTAACATCCGCCCTGAGTTGTTTCTTTTTATTTTCTGCCGCTTTGGCCATGTCCACTTCAAGTAAGAAATGCACCCCACCGCGCAAATCCAAGCCCAGGTTCATCGCCCTGCCGCCCAAATTTTCCAACCACTCAGGCACATTGGGCTTCAGATTCATCGCCGTGTCATAAGATTTCATTTTCTGTTTAAGTAAATCTTGGGCTTCACGCTGAGAATCTAGGTCACTGAATTTAACCACCGCAGTTTCACCATCTATAACCACTTGGTCATGAGCGATGTTACCCTCAGTTAAAATGTTTTCCACATTTTGGATGGTGGTTTGGGTGACGGCCACATCATCCTTTGCCTTGATTTGTACCACTGGACTTTGACCGTATATATTGGGCAACGCATACAGCGCGCCCATGGCTACAATCACCAGAATCAGTACGTATTTCCATAATGGATATCGATTCATTGTCTTCTCTTTTTGTTGTGTAGTTACTCAGTCACACTGAGTTGTTATATTATTTCAATGATTTGATGGTGCCTTTTGGTAACACCTTGGCGACCGCACTTTTCTGTACGTGGATTTCTGTGCCAGGTGCAATTTCAACTTTAATAAATGCATCATCAACAGCGACGACCGCGCCTAATGTCCCCCCATTGGTAATCACTTCATCACCAACAGCCAATGCAGAAACCATTTCGTTGTGCGCTTTCATGCGTTTTTGTTGCGGACGAATCAACATGAAGTACATGATGACAAAAAACACACCAATAAAAATGAAGGAACCCATTGGGTTGGCAGCACCACCCGATTGAGCCATGGCGTCAGATATAAAAAAATTCATCTTCAATCCTGTATCTAGTAAAATAAAGCGCGCTATTATAGCACCCCAGATTCACCGATATAGGACTCAAATGTCAAAAAATCAAGAGCCTCATTCAGCTATTATCCAGCCACAACGAGAGATTACTGGTGGCTGTCATTGTCAGGCAGTTAGATTCGAAGCCGTGGTGGCGGCCAATACCGTCGTTTTGCGCTGCAATTGTTCTATTTGTTCAATGACAGGTTTTAATCATCTGATCATCAGTCATCAAGACTTCGTGCTGCTGTCAGGTCAAGCTGAATTAACTCACTACAGATTCAATACTTGCCAAGCAGATCATTTGTTTTGTAGAATTTGTGGCATCAAATCGTTTTACCAACCACGTTCACATGCTGACAGTTGGAGCGTTAACACGCATTGTATAGACAATTTCAATGCTACAGATTGGGCTCACCAGGATTTTGATGGGCATAACTGGCAACAAGCCATCACAACCCTATAAACTCATAAATATGTCAAGTATTGCCACTGAAAGATTGATCATCAAACCAACGCATAAGAATTGTTGGTCCATTTACGACCGGGTCGACAAGCAGATGATTGGTAAACTTTTTTTTCGTAAACAGTGGTTTAACATCCTACTGAAACCCCAATCACTCCATTTAGGTGTGGCTACAGAAGCCAGTTTTGGATTGATGAAAGCCATCAACTCGCCCAAGTATCAGGCAAAATCTGACATTCCTCACGCACAACAGTTTTTGTTGAACTTAGGCTTCACTGCCCAAGGTGATCATTTTACAGTGACCGCAGAAAATCTAAAGCATGTGGACTTGTGCAAGCAGCTTAATGAGCAGCTGGGTATTCAAAGCGACTCAATACAACACCCCAAACACCTCACGGCAGCACAGTTGGTTGATTCGGACCTTGACTGTTTCGACCGACCGACAAAATTACATCCCAAAGCCAACCTGGCATGGCAAGCCATGAAAGCAGCGGCAGCTGATGCGGGTGTCGAATTGCAATTGGTCTCAGCTTTCAGGTCGCTTGCTTATCAAGCCCAACTGATCAATGGCAAATTAAAACAAGGACAACAATTAAATCAAGTCCTCTCAACCAACACAGCACCCGGTTACAGCGAGCACCACACCGGCTGTGCCATTGATATCACCACGCCAAAAGCTGAACCTTTAGAGGAAGCATTTGACCAAAGCCCTGCTTTCAAATGGCTGACAACACATGCAGCAGAATTTGGCTTCTTCATGAGCTACCCTAAAGACAACCAACAAGGCATCATTTATGAACCTTGGCATTGGTGTTATCATCATCAATAAATATGAGGTCATTCCAATCACACAGATCAATTGATGTGACTTGATAACTCGCCGTGAAGTTAATATACTTTAGGGAACAATAAAAAAACCGGTGAGTATTCCTTATGATAAATACAGAAATAACAGTCAACAAGCCTCTGATAAGTTGGCCATTGCGTATACTGTTTTTATTGGTATTAATACAGTTAACTTCGGTGGCTTCAATGGTAATCAACGACCCCATTGAACTGGATGCTGTCATCAAATCTAAAATCAGCACCCTAATTGGAATTGAAAACTTGGGTGATTTACACAGCGTTAAAACCACAAACATTGGACCTATTACATTTTATAAATTAATTTTTTTTCAACAGCCAGAATATCAAATTTCTGCAAATGCCATTCAGGTGCTGGGCTTTGCTCCCAAAATCACCTGTGCTTCAGCCAGTAATACACAAAACTGTCAATAGTGAGTTTTTACAAAATCATCTAAAATATCAATAAATTGACCAGCAATGTTGTCGCCTTTGAGGGTTTGTGCTTTCTGTCCACGAATGAAGATCGGTGCTGAAGGTGTTTCTCCAGTCCCAGGCAAGGAAATTCCTATGTCCGCATGTTTGGATTCACCTGGCCCATTAACGATACAACCCATCACAGCCACATTCATGTCCTTAACCCCTGGGTGCGAAAGACGCCATTCCGGCATCTTGGCATCCATGTGTTCTGTGACTTGCTTGGCCAACACTTGAAAGAATTCACTGGTGGTGCGACCGCAGCCTGGACAAGCTGTCACCTCTGGCTTGAATGATTGCAATTCCAGGCTTTGTAGAATCTGCTGGGCAATTTTCACTTCTTCGGTTCTGGCTTGATTGGGTTCAGGCGTTAATGACACACGAATGGTGTCACCAATACCTTGTTGTAACAACACCGACAAAGCTGCGGTTGATGCCACGATGCCTTTGTTGCCCATACCCGCTTCGGTCAGGCCTAAGTGCAACGCATAATCACAAGTGCGGTGCAGTTCTTGATAAATTCGAATTAAAGACTGTACGCTGCTGACTTTACAGCTGACGATGATTTTATTGGCGGCCAAGCCAAAAGACTCGGCTTGTTGGGCACTGGTTAACACCGATTCAATCAAGGCTTTTTCAATCAACGCACCACTGGACAGTGGGTTGGGTAACAGGGCATTTTCATCCATCAGTTTGGCCATCAGCTTTTGATCTAAACTGCCCCAATTACCACCTATGCGAACGGCTTTATCCAGGTCTTTGGCAATCTGGATGATTTCTTCAAATTGTTGGTCCCGCTTTCTTCCAAACCCAACATTGCCTGGGTTAATGCGGTACTTGGCCAACTTTTCTGCACACAATGGGTAATCTTGCAACAGTTTGTGACCGTTGTAATGAAAATCACCAATCACAGGCACATGACAGTGTGCTGCCTGTAAACGGTCGATGATTTCAGGCACAGCAGCAGCAGACTCTTCATTGTTAACAGTGATGCGCACCAACTCAGAACCGGCTTGGTGTAGTTGGTAGATTTGTTGGGCCGTTGATTTGGCATCAGCAGTGTCGGTATTGGTCATTGATTGCACCACCACGCGACCAGTGCCCACCTCTACGTCACCCACTTTAACAACTTTTCGGTTTGATTTTATTTCAGTGCTCATGATTGATTTTTAACGGGTCATTAAATTGAGTTAATCCAACCAACAAATGGGAAAAATCATCACGCCCCAAAATCGATCGAAATACAGTGATGTATACCGGCTTTGTTAAGTATTTAACTGATAGTTTCAACATCAAAATCCCTGGCAAATACCAAAATGACTTAACTTCCACCGCCATTTGATCATCAGAACCTGAATACGTATTCGAATCGGCCGATAATGTCGTCGTAATTTGATTTATGACCACCAACTGACCATTGGACCGCATAGCAAACCTGAGTTGAGATTGTTGAGATAGAGTGAGGTGATTGATGTATAAGACCAATAACAAAACTGGCACTGACAGCAAAAACCAAAATACATTGACCGCAGCTAAAAAGACTGCAATCAGCGTCAACAGACTCAAACCAAATTGAGTTAACCATAAGGTATTGGTGTATTGACTATTTTTGATGGTAACCAGCTGCACAAATTTGCTCCACCAAGGTTTTAAAGTGCACGGTTGAATCAACAGGTTGACTTTTACCGCTGAGCCAATACCACAACAACATGTCTTCTTCGGCCAACATTTCATCGAATAATAACTTGCTGGCATCGCTCATCTGACTGTATTTGGCCTCCAAAAACCGATTCAGAATAAAGTCCAATTCTTTCATGCCACGCCGACACCGCCAGCTGAAGTAGCCTTGAGTTAAATTCTCTACTTTGGCACTAGTCATCAAACACATTCATTACAAAGCATGCCTTTCTGCAATCATTTTTTTAATTTGACCAATGGCTTTGCCTGGGTTCAATCCTTTGGGACAAGTACTGGCGCAATTCATGATGGTATGACAGCGGTATACTTTGAAAGGATCCTCTAATTCTTCTAAACGCTCACCTGTGTATTCATCACGAGAGTCGGCCAACCAGCGGTAAGACTGTAATAATACTGCCGGGCCCAGATAGCGATCACCATTCCACCAGTAACTGGGGCATGAAGTTTGACAGCATGCACATAAAATACATTCATACAAACCATCCAATTTTTCGCGTTCTTCAATCGACTGCAAACGTTCTTTATCAGGTAATGGAACAGAATCAGTTTGCATCCATGGTTTAATTGAAGCGTACTGTGCATAGAAATGGGTTAAATCAGGCACCAAATCCTTTATGACTTCCATATGAGGCAGTGGATAAATGGCGATTTGCTTGCCATTGAATTGTTTGATTGACGTGGTACATGCCAAGGTGTTGGTGCCATTGATATTCATCGCACATGAGCCGCAAATACCCTCACGGCACGAACGCCTGAAAGTCACGGTTGAATCCATTTCATCTTTAATCTTGATTAATGCATCCAATACCATCGGGCCACAATTATCCAAATCAACTTCGTAGGTGTCAGTTCTTGGGTTTTCATCATCATCTGGTGACCAGCGATACACTTTGAAAGTGGTTAAATTACTGCCACTGCTTGCTTTGTGATGTTGGCCTTTTTTTATTTTTGAGTTTTTGGGTAGTCTAAATTCTGCCATATTATTTCTCAGTGATCGTTGGTTCTCGGTAATTAATTGGTTAATGGATCAGTAAACACGTTGTTTGGGCGGAATGACTTCACATTCGTCGGTTAATGTATACATGTGAACTGGACGGTATTCAAAGGTCACTTCACCACTGTCATTTATATAAGCCAGTGTGTGCTTCATCCAATGATCGTCGTCTCGCTCAGGGAAATCTTCACGGGCGTGAGCACCACGGGATTCTTTGCGGTTTTCCGCCGAAAACATGGTCACTTTGGCTTGAATCATTAAATTTTGCAGCTCCAAAGTTTCCACTAAATCAGTGTTCCAAATCATAGAGTTATCACTCACATTGAGGTTATCTAATTTAGCCGCTGTGGCGGTAATTTTTTCACAGCCTTCCTCAAGCACTTCACCTGTCCTGAACACAGCCGCATTGTTTTGCATGATTTTTTGCATCTCTAAACGCAAATCAGCAGTTTTAATGTCACCATGCGCATGACGGGTTTTATCCAAATTGAACAGTGATTTATCCAATGCATCGGCTGCCAACTCTTTGTGTTTTGTTCCTGGTTGAATGACCTCAGCACAGCGATCAGCAACTGCGCGACCAAACACAATCAAATCCAACAATGAGTTAGAACCCAATCGATTCGCCCCATGCACAGATACACAAGCCGCTTCACCAATGGCAAACAAGCCTGGCACCACCTTGTCTGGATCATCCGCCACCCGATTAACCACTTCACCATGGTAATTGGTCGGAATGCCGCCCATGTTGTAATGTACAGTGGGTAACACTGGTATCGGTTCTTTGGCCACATCAACGCCAGCAAATATTTCAGCAGACTCTGCAATACCGGGCAGGCGTTTGTTGATCACATCAGCACCCAAGTGCTGTAAGTTCAAATAAATGTGGTCACCTTCTGCACCCACGCCACGACCTTCGCGAATCTCCATGGTCATTGAACGTGAAACCACATCTCGAGAAGCTAAATCCTTGGCATTGGGCGCATAACGTTCCATGAAACGTTCGCCTTTGGAGTTGGTTAAAAAGCCACCTTCGCCACGAACTCCTTCAGTAATTAAACAGCCGGCGCCATAGATACCGGTTGGGTGGAATTGAACGAACTCCATATCTTGTAAAGGCAAGCCAGCACGCAACACCATGGCGTTTCCATCACCAGTACAGGTGTGCGCGGATGTGGCAGAAAAATAGGCACGCCCATAGCCGCCCGTGGCTAAAATCACAGCATGGCCACGAAACAAATGCAAGCTGCCATCAGCCAAGTTCCATGCCAACACCCCTTTACATTCACCATCTTCCATCACCAAGTCAATGGCAAAATACTCAATAAAGAATGAAGCGTCATGTTTCAAGGACTGCTGATAGAGCGTATGTAAAATCGCATGTCCAGTTCGATCAGCCGCTGCACAGGTTCTCTGCGCAGTGCCCTCCCCGTAATTGGTGGTCATACCACCAAAAGGGCGTTGGTAAATTTTACCTTCTTCCGTTCTGGAGAATGGCACGCCATAATGTTCTAATTCAATGACTGAAGGAACCGCTTCTCGACACATATACTCGATGGCGTCTTGGTCACCCAGCCAATCTGAACCTTTGATGGTGTCATACATGTGCCAGCGCCAATCATCCTCACCCATGTTACCCAATGAGGCTGACATACCGCCTTGTGCTGCAACCGTATGCGAGCGGGTTGGAAATACCTTACTGATACAAGCCGTTGATAGTCCTTTGGTCGCCAAGCCCATGGTCGCTCTTAATCCAGCACCACCGGCACCAACTACTATGGCATCAAATTTATGTTCGGTTATTTTGTATTTTTCTCTGATGAGTTCTTTGTTATTTTGGGTCATGGGTTTATCCGAATAAAATGAGTGCAAGTGCATAGATACTGGCCAGCATCATGACAAGCATAAGAAGTTTGGTTAAATATCTGATGATTAAATTCACAGCATGGTTGTGCACGTAATCTTCGACCACCACTTGTATCCCCAGAGCGCCGTGGTAACTGCCTGCCAAAGCAAACAATAACGTCACAGCCGCATTGAATGGTTGTGCCAACCAATCAATTACTGTCTGAGCATTCAGGCCATCGATTGCAGTTAAGCTGAATAACACATAAAGTCCGCAGGGTATCAACAACATCGCGCTGACGCGTTGCATCCACCAATGCTTGAAGCCACTTTTAGATGAGCCCAAGCCTTTAACTTTGCCTAAATCTGATTGAAAACTATTTGTTTGTTGAGTCATGTGTCACTCCTATCGACTTAATATGTAAACCAAAGCAGTCATCAATGCTGCAGTAAGCAAAACCAAGTAACCAGAACGGTAAACAGCAGGAATTGAGAAACCTTTGCCGACATCCCAGAATAGATGCCTGATACCGTTGCATAAATGATACGCAAAAGTAAAAATCCACACATACAGCAGCACAAAACCAAAACCGGCTTTAAAGAAATCGATTATTTGATTTGCCATAACCATGTCAGTGGCCAATACATACAACCATGTTACAAAAACCACCAATCCCAAAGATAAAAAAAGTCCGGTGATTCGATGCATGATTGACAGCATGGAAGTAAGTTGTGGTTTGTACACCTGCAAGTGAGGAGACAAGGGTCTTTGTGCATTGTTCATTTAAATTCCTGCTTGATTTTATGATGAAAAATTAATCTGGTATGTTGGCCTATTAAATCTTGACGCCGCTTAAAAGTCGATACAGCGACCATTTTTTTCCCAATCACCATAGCGAGTAGGGTCTAACCCCCCTTTTCTACCGCCATATTCTTTGGGTTGATTTTCAGTGTTAAGTTGCTCAGAGTCGATATTGGTTACAAGCTCAGTAGATTGGCCTGCATTGTCTCCAGCATGATTAACTTTTTTATTGTTTTTTGAATCTTTCATATGTTGCCACTATAGGTTATCGAGTGTCAAAAATGAGTCAAAACAGTATATCTGTATTTACTGGATTAGACCCTTGAATTTTTGTTCGCCAGCAACCATTTTAAGAATTGCAAATTATAGCATTTAACCGCCACCAATAAAACCACTGAAGATGATCACAACAATCAATCAAAAAACTTTAACTGTGTATGAAATGACAGGCAGTGACGTACTGACATTTCTCAATAACCAAACTGTTTCTGAACTCAAACAAACTCATAACACTCCCAGGCTAACCGCTATCTGTAATCCCAAAGGTCGCATTATTTTTACTTTATTCCTATATCAAGGCACTGCCAGTACCTTGGTGGCCGTAGACTCAAGTTTAAGTGACAATTTTTTACAGTATATCAACATGCGGCGGTTTCGAATGGATGTAAAAATAAATAAATCACCTTACTTACTCGGTATCAACATTGCGCACTCACAACCTGAATCAAGTGATGAATTGTTGTTTACCGACGACACCAGTTTGGCTGACTCCGGTGCCGATACTTTTTGGTTGTATATGTTTAAAACTGGACTGCCTTGGATCACTGCTGAAACCACCGAAAGTTTTATTCCACAACACCTGAATATGGATCAATTAGGCGTCATTGACTTCGACAAAGGCTGCTATCCTGGGCAGGAAATCATTGCCAGGCTTCATTTCCTTGGCAAAGTTAAGAAACGCATGCAACACATTCATTACCAATCTGAACAAGCACACGCAGCCAACTCAAAAGCTCAATTACCTGAATATGAAGCGGTCTTAGAATTTTGTGCACCATCGATTATGTATCAAGGCAATTGGCACACTCAAGCCATCATTGCATGTTAAACAGATTACCCATCGCCTCATTTTTTGCCGCTTAAACAGCGCAATAAAGCATTTAAGAGCACATAAAGAGGTTTTCGTACTTGTTGCATAGAATGATTTCAACATGCTACTATCATTGGTGAAAAGATATTAATGTGATAAAGGTGGGACAACCGATGAATAAAATCAGATATCAAGTGGCTTTGCTGCTGCTATTTATGGCCACGCTCAGTTTTGGCCAAACAGTAACCTTAGCCGTAGAGGCTATTTACCCCAAGGACCAAGCAGAATTTGTTTATGAACCCCTGAAAAATTGGCTGGAGAAAAAAACCGGCTACAGGGTCAACATTGAAAGTGCTGATAATTATTACTTTTACTGGCGCTCAGCGAAAAACAATCAACCTGAATTTACCCTTGATGCCTCACACATTGCTGCGTACCGCATGCAAGAAAAAAACTACATACCCTTGGCCAGACAACAAGAAGATGTCAGCTACCATTTGATTTCTAATTTCGAACCAGCTGATGGCCAAAGCATAGGTGAATTTTTAGTCGGTGAATCGGTGGTTACATTGCCCACTCCTAACATGGGGTCTTTGTTGTTTGATGAATGGTTCACTGATTTGTTTTTACAACCAAGAAAAGTGGTGACAGCCCTGTCTTGGGCGGATGGCTTGGAGCAGGTGTTTGCACAATCTGCGAATGCCGCCATCATTCCAAGTTATTTATTTGAGTTGTACCCAAACTTTTTATCATTACAAGAAAGCCAGCCTTTTCCCGGATTAACTTTCATGGCCTCACCGAATGTTGACCCCCAAGTCAGACAATCATTCAAAGACGCCATCATCAGCCTGGGCAGTGATGACGAATCTTATGATATTCTTGCTGAGCTAAATACTGATGGCTTTATTGAAACCAATGATGAAGACTATGAGGGCCTAACAGATTTATTGAAAAACATGTACTGAGTCACAGTTTTGCTAATCCCAAGGGTGTAACGTAATTTGAGGGGTACTGAAAAACTTGTACTGAGAAAAAACATGGGTACAATCTACCGCATGAGCGAAAATATTTATACGGAACGGCGTAGGTTTACGCGCATTCCTTTGAGCAAAAATGCCACCTTATATTCGGGCATGGAAGCTTTGAATACGCAGATTTTGGATATATCTCTGAAGGGTGTTTTGCTCAAATGTCCTGAGAACCACCAACCTCGTGCTGGTGGCCTGTATCGTCTGAGTATTCCTATGGAAGGCTCACCGGCCATAATTATGAACATCGAAGTGATTTATACCAACGAAAACAAATTTGGCGCTGAGTGGACCCAGATTGATATGGACAGCTTTGCCAGTTTGAAAAGAACCATTGAACTGAACATCAAGGAAAATGAAAACTTACGCAACGACATCAAAACATTGGCAGAATAAACCAATGACCAGCAACAAAATCAATTCGCCACGCTATTTTTCAGCCACCACATAACACACCCAACCTGCATCTGCCGTTCCTACTTCAGCGGCGGTGTAAATACCATCACCTTCACCGGTTTTTTCATCGGTACCTTCCCAGTAAACCTGAGCGGTTGAGAATCCCGCTGTCAATAACATTTCGGTGATTTCAGGCAGGGTCCATATGCGCCAGTAATAATCAAAGGCTTTATCCATTCGAATGCCTTCATCAGTAACGAAATGGATGTAACATTGCATTTGAGAGTTGATTGGATTGAAGCTGGCTTGCTCCCAAATATAAGTAAACCCCCCACAATCACGTTCCTCGACCAACTCTTTGGCTGCTTCGTAGCCACCAAAAGCATCAAGAAAGAACACCCCTTTATCCTGCAAAGACGCCCTGACCGTTGTGAAGTACTTGATCATCAAATCTCTTTCCATGAAAATAAAGTAGCTGAAATTCATCGCCAACACCACATCCAAATTGGTGATTGAGGCCGACATCACATCTTCATTCAACAATTGAATGCGTTGACGCTGTTGGGTTGACAGCGCTGCCAAATTATTCTCATCGCCCCACTGCAATACCAATGGATCAAGATCCACTCCCCAAGCCTGATTTTGATCATCTCGGCCTATCCACTCACAGGCCGTTTGAGCGGTGCCGCAAAAGTCTTCACGTAAGGTCCTGGCAGGTTGCCCTTTTAAGGCTTGATAAGTACTTTCAACAAAATCAATTTCTGCTTCAACACACTGAACTGAGTTTTGATAATAATAATGTTTGTCCAAAATAAAGCCCTTCCTTGTTGTCACGTGTTTTTTAATTTATCTTAATTTTGCATTCAATGCTGCCAAAACCTCATTACCAGGACACAGTTCTTGCTGTGACAAAGCATTCAAGGGCGTGTCTACGGTATTGATTTTACCATGGGTGTCAGGTTCTGCTTCATTGTGATAAATCAACCCGGTCAATATTTTTTGTTGCTCTTTGACCGTTTCTATTCGATTCATGGCGGCTTTTCTACTGGCCAAATCGTAGTCTTCTGCATTTTTTTGTAAACACAGTTCACTGCCATCATGCAAGATTACTTTTCTTGAACTACCTACTGGATAATCAACTGTTATTTCAGACTTGTTGGGAATAAAGTCTATGGTTCCAGTGGCTTCTAAATGGTCACGAACCCACTCATAACCCTTGGTTGATGAGGGTGTATTGTTAAAGGTCACACACGGTGAAATAACATCGATAAATGCAAAGCCAGGATGTTTTATGGCAGCTTTGATGATGGGAATCAATTGTTTCTTATCACCTGAAAAACACCTGGCCACCATACCTGCTCCCAATTGCAAGGCCAACTGACATAAATCAATGGAATCAAACAAGCTGGGCACGCCTTTTTTACTGGCTGAACCCTTGTCAGCGGTGGCTGAATCTTGTCCTTTGGTTAAACCGTAACATCCGTTATTCATGACTATATAAACCATATTCAGGTTTCGCCTCACCACATGTGCGAACTGTCCCATACCGATTGATGCTGTATCACCATCACCTGAAACACCCAAATACAACAAATCTTTATTGGCCATGTTGGCACCTGTGGTGACCGATGGCATGCGCCCATGCACCGAGTTAAACCCATGTGCTTTGCCAAGAAAATAGGTTGGGGTTTTGGATGAACACCCAATACCAGAAATTTTCGCTATCTTATGTGGTTCTAGATTGAGATCAAAGCAAGATTTAATGATGGCAGCACTGATTGAGTCATGGCCGCAACCAGCGCACAAGGTTGATAAGGCGCCTTCATAATTTTTAATTGAATATCCGATTGCATTGCTGTGGTTTTCAGGGTGTCTGAAATTGGGTCTTATAAATGTCATATCAGGCCTCCTGATGAATGTTGCTGATGGTCACTTGATCTAAGTGACTTTGAATTTCATGAACCAGAAACTCAGCAGTAATTGGCATACCATCAATATTTAGCACAGATATAATCTTGCTTGGATTTACTGACAGCTCATTAACCAACAAGGTTTTCATTTGTGCGTCTCGATTCTGTTCAATTAAAAAAATCACCGCATGTTCAGCAATGAATGTGCCCACTTCTGAGCCAAAAGGGAACGCTTTGATGCGCATGGCATCAATCGCTTGTGTACTGCGCAATCGATCCAATGCTTCCTGGCTCGAATAATGGCTGGTGCCATAATAAATGACACCCACTTGACAACCTTGGTCAGTTGAATCTGCAGACACTTCTGCCGCTGGCACCAACTTTTTAGCCGTATCCCACTTAACCAACAAACGTTGCATACCACGGGCATACACTTCACCATCTTCTGTGTAAGCGGCATATTCATCATGTGATGAGCCACGGGTAAAGTAAGCGCCTTTTTCAGGGTGGGTACCAGGAATGGTTCGAAAAGGTATCCCGTCACCATCAACATCCAAATACCTGCCCCAGCGTTGCTTTAAATCGGTTAATTGTTGCTCATTCAAAACTTTACCACGGTCATAAACACGGCTGTCATCCCATTCGATGGGGTCACACTGATGGACATTCATACCCAAATCCAGGTCACTCATTAATATCACTGGGGTTTGTAAACGCTCTGCCAAGTCAAAACCTGTTACCGTCATATCGAAACATTCCTTCGGATTGGCTGGAAATAACAACACATTCTTGGTGTCTCCATGCGAGGCATAGGCAGCACTGACGAGGTCAGATTGTTGCGTCCTGGTTGGCATACCAGTGCTGGGACCAGTGCGCTGAATATCCATCAACATCACCGGTATTTCAGAAAAATAAGCCAAACCCAGAAATTCACTCATCAATGACACGCCTGGACCTGACGTGGCAGTGAAAGCCCTGGCGCCATTCCAGCTGGCACCAATCACAATACCAATCGCTGCCAATTCATCCTCTGCTTGTAAAATAGCAAATTTATTTTTACCTGTGGCGGCATCGACTCGATAGGCTTGACAGTATTTTTCAAACGCTTCAACCACCGAAGTGGATGGTGTAATGGGATACCAACCTGCCACGGTAGCGCCGGCAAAAACCGCACCCAGTCCAGCTGCTGCATTGCCTTCCATCAGAATTTGATCACCGTTGAGGTCACGCCGATGAATGTTCAATTGGCACACGTTAGGGTGATTTTGTTCGGCATAATCAAAGCCCAGTTTCAGCGCTTTGATGTTTGGCTCTATCAGTTTGGCTTTTTTGACAAACAGTGATTTGATTGAGTCCTCAAACACGTTGAAGTCCATCTCTAACAAATAGGCCAAAGCACCGACGTAAATGATGTTTTTAAATATTTGCCGCTGCCTTGGGTCGGTATAATTGGCATGACAAATCTCGGTCAATGGGATGCCAATTTCAACCACATCCTGACGGTTAAAGGTGTCAGGCAATCTTTTGGAAGCATCGTAAAAGAAATAACCACCTGGTAATAACTCTTGGTAGTCTTTGGCCATGGTTTGACCATTGTCTGCGACGATAAAATCGTAACCGCCACGGCGTCCCAGATAACCTTGCTCATTAATTCTGACCTCGAACCAAGTGGGTAATCCTTGTATATTGGATGGAAAAATGTTTTTTGAGGAAACCGGCACACCCAATCTAAAAACAGCCTTACTGAACAAGTTATTAGCCGAGGCTGAACCTGATCCATTGACGTTGGCAAAGCGGATGACAAAATCATTGGTGGCGGAAATTTTTTTGATATTATTCATAACTCACCCCTTTATTTTCCAGCTGTTGCTTCATGCAATAAAAACTTTTGCATGTCCCATGCACCAGTTGGGCAGCGTTCAGCACACAATCCACAATGCAAACAAACATTTTCATCCTTGACCATAACTCGCTTGGTTTTTAAGGTACCAGAAACATAGAGGTCCTGATCTTCATTACTGGCCTTAACTTTCAATTTATCCCGCAGCGCAGGCTCCTCATCATTGTCTAAAAAGTTAATACAATCAACCGGACATATGTCCTCACAAGCATCACATTCAATACAACGATCGGTTTCAAACACCGTTTGCACATCACAATTAAGACAGCGCATCGCTTCTTCATAGCCTTGGGTCAAATCAAAGCCTTTCTCAACTTCAATTTTACGGTTTGAGATGGCTTGCTTTTTATCCACCAAAGCCACAATATTGCGATCATCATCTGAAATATGCGCATCGTAAAGCCAGTCATGAAAGCCCATTTTTTGACTGACCAAATTGAAATCCGGCGCAGGACGCACAGTTGTGTCTTCACCATGACAATGCTTGTGGATTGAAATCGCCGCTTGATGCCCGTGGGCCACCGCGGTAATCACATTCTCAGGCCCCCAAGCGGCATCACCACCGATAAAAACTTGAGGTAAAGATGTTTGAAAAGTGGTTTTGTCCACTTCTGGCATATCCCAATCATTGAACTCAATGCCGATGTCTCTCTCTATCCAGGGGAATGAATTCAATTGGCCAATAGCCATCAATACATCATCACATGGCATCATCACCTCCTCTCCAGTCGGCACCAGCGTGCGCTTACCTGCTTCATCAAAAACCGGTTCAACCAGTTCAAATAGCATACCTGTGAGTCGCCCCTTTTCAGTGATAAAAGCTTTGGGGTTATGGTTTTCGTACATGGGTATGTCTTCATGCATGGCATCCTCGATTTCCCATGGCGAAGCCTTCATGTCAGTTTTGGGGCTTCTGACCACCACCCTGACATCCTCCCCTCCCAGTCGAATCGACGTTCGACAACAATCCATGGCAGTGTTGCCACCGCCTAAAACCAAAACCCGCTTACCAATTTTTTCAATGTGCTCAAAAGCCACCGAAGCCAACCAATCAATACCAATGTGAATATTGGCATCACCTTCATCACGCCCGGGTAGATTGGGTAAATCCCTGCCTCGAGGTGCACCCGTGCCAACAAAAACCGCATCATATTGTTTACTCAACATGTCTTTCATACTGCTGACGTGTTGCTTAAAGTGAGTGACCACCCCCATGTCTAGTATGTAATTAACTTCTTCATCCAGAACCGATTCAGGCAACCTGAACGAGGGGATTTGGCTGCGCATAAATCCACCACCTTTGCTCTGGTCATCATATAAGTCAACCGTGTAACCCAGAGGCATCAAATCTCTGGCCACCGTCAAAGAAGCTGGACCAGCCCCAATCAGGGCAATTTTCTTGCCGTTTTTCTGAGCTGGAATCTCAGGCAAGCGGTCACTGATATCAGTCTTGTTATCTGCCGCCACACGTTTTAAGCGACAAATCGCAACAGGCTCCTCCTCAACACGACCACGCCGACAGGCAGGTTCACAAGGACGGTCACAAGTCCTGCCAAGCACCCCGGGGAAAACATTGGACTGCCAATTAATCATGTAAGCATCGTTAAAACGACCTGCCGCAATCAGTCTGATGTATTCCGGCACTGGGGTATGCGCTGGACAGGCATACTGACAATCGACTACTTTGTGAAAGTATTCTGGGTCTTTGATATCAGTAGGTTTCATGTATTTCCTCTCTTTTTTTATTTTTTCTTATGTTGCTACCAGTGTTATTTTATTTGCCGCCATGAGGTAGGTGCAAAACCATTTTGTAGTAAGTAAATCAACCATTTATTAAGAAAGCAGTTTTGACTGTAGCGCAAACTGGCTTGATTTTTACTGTCTACTTTACCACCCAACTGCCGGTACTGTTTTTCAAATTCATTGGAATAAACCAGCTCAGCCAATTGTGCATCGTGATACAACCTGATGACCAAGGCATCGGAAACAGCTTCGTCAAATAACATACACATAGACACCTCAGTGGTGAATTTGAATCGCTCCCTGATTTTAACTTTTAAGGTGGGTTTATTTTCAACTGTGGAATGCAAGACGTTGATACCATCAGTTAGAGCAGGTAATAAATGGCACAACAGTTTATGGTTAAATTCATGTAACTGCATCAGACTGATGTTATGTCGGCGGACATACTGTCTGTGGGTCATATACTGTTCGGTCAAAATCATTTAGTAGAGTCTTTTATTTAAATTCAAGGCTATCATTATCTTACCTGAAATTTCCTCTATTGAGGTATGCGTTGTGTTTAAAAATTGAATTTGATTGCGGTGGTAGATGGCTTCTGCATCGCTGACCTCTTTTTGACACTTGCGCAGTTCTGCATACCTGGAATTGGGCCGGCGCTCGCTTCTGATTTGAGACAGTCGAAAAGGATCAATGGTCAGGCCATAAAGTTTTTCTTTGTGCATCATCACGTCATCAGGTAAACGCATGCGCTCCAAATCATCATCAGTGATGGGGTAATTCGCCGCTTTTAAGCCATAATGCAAAGCCAAATACAAACAGGTCGGGGTTTTACCACTCCTCGAAACACCCAATAAAATCATGTCAGCTTTGTGCAGGTTAAGGTTGACCCCATCATCATGTGACAAGGCATAATTGGTGGCTTCAATGCGGTCATTATATGAACCACTGTCTGACATGCCATGAGTCCTGCCCACACCAGGGTCACTTTTTATTCCCAAACCATCCTCAATTTCTCTGAGCAAACGATTGAATGGGTCCAACTTTAACCCACCGGCAGCATGAATGATTTTTCGAAGCTCGATATCGACCACAGTATTAATCACCAATGGCTGGTAATCTGATGGCGTGCTGCTGATGATTTTTGCCGCAGCTTGAGCTGTTGCTGTGTCGTTGATAAAGGCCATGCGCTTTTCAACAAAATCCAAGCCTTTGAATTGAGTGATTAAACTGCGTCCCACAGTTTCTGCGGTGATGGCTGTGCCATCAGATACATAAAATATGGCGCATTTTTTTCTTTCGGTCATGAATTTAAGCTCATTGAGTCTGTTTATCTTGAGAATTTCTAAATTATATCAACATGGCTATTTATGCAAGCCCCGCTTCAATATAGAATAGAACACTTTTGTAAATACGCAGGAAATTCATGACTGAATACATCGTAAAACTTGAGCAAATCACCATGCGAGACCTCAACCAAGTGGGGGGCAAAAACGCTTCACTGGGTGAAATGATCACTCACTTACATGCATTGGGGGTTAAGGTACCTGGAGGCTTTGCCACCACTGCCGATGCTTTCAAAGAGTTTTTACAAACATCAGGACTGAATCAACGCATCAGTGAAACCCTTAAAGGCTTGGACACCGATGACATTGATGCGTTAAGAGAAGCGGGTCAAAAAATCAGAACTTGGGTACTTGAAACCCCATTTCAAGCACCCTTGGAACAAGCGATTCGAAAGGCTTATGACGAAATGAAATCAGCACTTGGCAGTGACTTCACTGTAGCGGTTCGTTCCTCAGCCACTGCTGAAGATTTACCTGATGCTTCGTTCGCTGGCCAACAGGAAACCTTTTTAAACGTGCATGGCGCGGATGAAATCCTTGAGAAAGCCCATGAAGTATTCGCTTCCTTATACAACGACCGAGCCATCTCTTATCGTGTACACCACAAATTTGATCATGACGATGTGTATTTATCAGTCGGCGTTCAACAAATGATTCGCTCAGACATCGCAGCCAGTGGCGTGATGTTCACCATGGATACTGAATCTGGGTTTAATGATGTGGTGTTTATCACGTCTTCTTACGGTTTAGGTGAAATGGTGGTTCAAGGCGCAGTAAACCCTGATGAGTTTTATGTCTACAAACCCAATATAAAATCTGAAAAACCAGCCATACTGCGCAGAAATGTCGGCTCAAAAGCCATTGAGATGACTTATGGCGACAGCGGAGTTATCACAAAAAATATTGAATCCAATCGCAGTCTGCAGTTTTCTATCAATGATGATGAAGTTGAACAACTGGCTAAACAAGCCACCATCATCGAACAACACTACGGTCGCCCGATGGACATCGAATGGGCTAAAGACGGTATTACCAAAGAACTCTACATTGTACAGGCCAGGCCTGAAACAGTAAAATCTCGCGAAGGCAAGGGACAAAAGATTGAGCGTTATGCCCTACAAAAATCAGGGCAAGTGGTCTGTGAGGGCCGCAGTATTGGCCAAAAGGTAGGCCAAGGTACCGCCAAGGTAATCAAAAGCATTGCCCAAATGGATCAAATAAATGCAGGAGATGTGTTGGTGACTGACATGACCGATCCAGACTGGGAACCGATCATGAAAAAAGCCTCAGCCATTGTCACCAACCGCGGCGGCAGAACCTGCCATGCGGCCATCATTGCCCGAGAACTGGGCATTCCGGCCATCGTTGGCTGTGGTGATGCAACCAGTAAAATAACCCATTTAGAGGAAGTCACAGTTTCATGTTGCGAAGGCGACACTGGATTTGTTTATGATGGCTTACTGGGCTTTGATATACACACCACAGATTTAGCCAACATGCCAGAAGCACCATTGAAAATCATGATGAATGTCGGTAATCCCGACCGTGCTTTTGATTTTCAAAACCTGCCAAATTTTGGTATAGGCCTAGCCAGGCTTGAATTTATCATCAACCGCATGATTGGCATCCACCCCAAAGTATTGTTGAATTACGACAGTCAACCAGAGTCAGTTAAAAGTATCACCGACCCCATGATAGTTGCCTATGCATCGCCAAGAGATTATTTCGTCAAGCGATTGGCTGAAGGCATTTCAACTTTGGCCGCTGCTTTTAACCCCGCTCCAGTGATCGTCAGATTGTCTGATTTTAAATCCAACGAATACGCCAATTTAATCGGTGGTAAACAGTATGAGCCCCATGAAGAAAACCCGATGCTTGGTTTCCGTGGCGCCTCTCGTTATTTAGATGATTCCTTTGTTGATTGTTTTGAAATGGAATGCGAAGCCTTGAAGTTTATTCGCGATGACATGGGTTTAACCAATGTTTGGGCCATGGTGCCTTTTGTTAGAACTTTAGCTGAAGGCCAAGGCGTGATTGATTTGTTGGCCAAAAACGGCCTGAAACAAGGTGAAAACGGCCTGAAAATCATCATGATGTGTGAATTACCTTCCAATGCTTTACTGGCCGATGAGTTTTTGGATATTTTTGACGGCTTTTCCATTGGCTCTAACGACTTGACTCAGCTCACCTTAGGTTTGGATCGAGATTCAGGCATCATTGCTGATTTATTCGATGAACGTGACCCCGCAGTGAAAAAATTGCTGTCTATGGCCATCAGCGCCTGTAAAAAACGCGGCAAGTACATTGGTATTTGTGGCCAAGGCCCATCAGACCACCCTGATTTGGCTGAATGGTTGATGGATCAGGGCATTGAGAGTGTTTCCTTAAACCCAGATACGGTGGTCGAGACTTGGTTAAAATTAGCCAAAAAATAAAGGCAAAGACTTGTCTTTTTTAGTATCGTAGGGCGAGCTAACATTCAATGGTTGTTAACTTGTTGGATAAAAGTATTGAGTTTTTCAACATCTAAGTCACCATCAGTTCTGACACTGCTGCATAAATCCAAACCAAATGGCTTGACAGCACTGATGGCAGCCTTGACATTTGATTGATTGAGGCCGCCAGCCAAGTAAACAGGTACATTAACTGATTTGATTATTTGTTGACTCAATGACCAGTCATGAGTTCTTCCTGTGCCACCTAATTCTTTAATAGCTAAATTGGGGTTACCGCTGTCTAATAACAAAGCATCAACATGTGATGCCATCTTTTGCGCATAACTGACTGAAGATTGATCCAGGACATGAATTACTTGAACCAACTTAACATCAGGCATAGCTAATTTTATCTCAGCATAAGAACCTTCAGTCAACTCATCAACTATTTGTAACGCTGAACTTTTAACTCGATGGTGATGGGCAATGATGCCAGTTGCAGAGGTTTCGCTGGTGAGTAAAAATGTTTCTATGTGGATAGGTACATTCGCAGCAATTTCTGCAGCCAACTCATCTGTAATGATACCCGGGCCACAGGGCATATGCCCAACCAAACCCAGCACATCGGCACCTGCATTGATGGCAATTTCAGCTTCAGCCAATGATGAAATACAACAAATTTTAATTTTCATACTTGATGTAACTCGCTGGAAAACACCTCATCTAGGACGTGAAAAGAACCAAACACAATGATGCGGTCTGGTGAGGCGGAACATTGTAATGCCATCTCATACGCCTGTTTACCTGAATCAAATTGTGAAAACAACGTTACATGATCGGATAATGTAGATTTTAAACTGAAGATATCAAGAGCACGTTCGCCTGCTAATTCAAACACAAACCAATGATCTATGACATCATCAAAATCACCCAACCAAGTGTCCAACTGTTTGTCTGCCAAGACTGAAAATACAGCTCGGGTTTTACCATTAATCGGATGCGATTTAAGATATTGCGCCAACATCTGGGCGGATTGGCGATTATGCGCCACATCAACCAATACCAAAGGCTCGGTTTTTATTGATTCTAAGCGGCCTTTGATTCGCCAAGCATTGATGGCACTTTGTATTTGTTGGGGGTCGAATTGATAACCCAACGAAATCAATGCAGTCATCGCACTGCTGAAATTTTTGATTTGCCAGTCACCTTTTAACTGTGGTCGTTTAAGCTCATTAAATACGCAATGTTCAAATTGATAATTAAATGAACTTGTCTGTAACGTAATTTGATAATCTTGACCTAACTGCAGCAGCTGAGCATTCACTTTATTGGCATGTGACTCAATGGCTTTTGGCACATCATAATCACCAAAAATAACAGGTCTTCCAGCACGCATGATTCCTGCTTTTTCCGCTGCAATCAATTCTAAGGTATCTCCTAGCCAGGCTGTGTGGTCTATATCAACAGTGGTAATAATGCAAGCATCGGAATCCAAAGCATTGGTGGCATCCAAACGACCGCCTAAACCAACTTCCAATAGCATGAAATCAACATCATGCTGTTTAAATAACAGCACAGCGGTTAAAAATGAATATTCAAAGTAGGATAAATTGATGTCTGAAATGGCCTTGTCAATCAACTCGAAGGCATTGATAATTTCTTCATCGGTGGCATGACTACCATTGATATTGAAACGCTCATTGAATTTAAATATATGCGGTGAAGTGAATGCACCAAAACTCAGTTTTTTGCTGTTTAACAATGAGCTCAGTGCAGCAACAGTAGACCCTTTACCATTGGTGCCACCTACTGTAATAATATGTGGTAGATTGTTGGTCAGATTCAAGGCTTGGATAACTTTGTTAAGTCTATCCAAGCCTAAATCTATCTTATTTTGATTCAGTTCAGCTAAGCGTTGTGCCAGCTTATCAGTCTTTGGGGTGGTCATCAGCCACAATCACTTCGTCAGGGACAATAACAGTTGGTGCATCTTCTTTGGTTTCTGGGATTTCAAGCTGTCCATTAACTGGTTTGAGTATGTCTAATAATTGATGTATTTTCTCACTCATGTCATGACGAGTAACTATCAGATCTATGGCACCTTTTTCCAACAGAAATTCACTGCGTTGAAAACCTTCAGGCAAGGTTTCACGTACAGTTTGTTCAATGACTCTTGGTCCTGCAAAACAAATCAATGCATTGGGTTCTGCAATATTGATATCACCCAACATGGCCAATGAAGCTGAAACACCACCGGTAGTAGGATTGGTTAAAACCGAAACATATGGTAAACCAGCTACTTTCATGCGTTTCAATGCAGCAGCTGTTTTTGACATTTGAAACAATGAAAACAACGATTCTTGCATCCTTGCTCCACCGGATGCAGAAAAGTTAATCAATGGTAATTGATGCTCTAGTGCAAAGTGAACGGCGCGAACAAATTTCTCACCCACCACAGAACCCATTGAGCCAGCCATGAATTTAAAATCAAATGCAGTGACCACCACATCACGACCTTTCAACTGGCCTTTCACAGCAACCAATGCATCGTTTTCACCTGTGGCTTTTTGAGTGGACAACAAACGATCTTTATATTTTTTACTGTCACGAAATTTAAGTGGGTCTTCGGGTTTAACGTTGGCACCAATTTCTACCATCGGTGCATCGTCTAGAAAAAACTCTATGCGTTCACGGCCTGATAATGATTCATGATGTCCACACTTAGGACAAACTTTGCCTTGTTTCAGACTTTCAGGTTGGTAAAGTACAGCTTCACACTCAACACATTTTCCCCACAACCCTTCAGGAATATTCTTCTTTTTGTTGCCACCTTCGGTGCGAATTCTCGATGACATTATTTTTTGAAACCAGCTCATTTAAACTCCGGAAAATCCTGTACGGCCTGACATTATAACGAATCTAAAGCCGTTCTGATAGGTTTGATAAATGCTTCAATAGCTAATTCAGCTGCAACCAAGTCATCACAAGCACCCAACAAACTAACCAAAGCACTACCAATCACTACAGCGTTGGCATGTTCTGCCACTGCTACAGCGGACGCAGCATCCTTGACACCAAAACCAACAGCAACAGGTAAATCTGTGTATTTCTTGATATTCAGCACATCTTCCCCCACTGATTGGCTGTCTAAATCAGCCGATCCAGTCACCCCTTTCAGAGCCACGTAATAGACGAAACCAGACGCATGATCACAAATCATCTTCAACCTGCTGTCCGTGGTGGTCGGCGCGACTAAAAAGATTTGTTCTAAATCATGGGCTTTGAGGTGAGACAACAAGTCAGATGATTCTTCAGGTGGACTATCGACCAACAACAAGCCATCAACACCGGCTGCTTTGGCTCTTGACACAAATTCTTCATGTCCCATGCATTCAACTGGGTTCAGATAGCCCATCAACACCACTGGTGTGTGCTGATTGTTTTGCCGAAATGTTTTGACCATCTCTATGGTGTTTTCAATGCCAACGCCTTGAGCAATGGCATGCTCAGATGCTTGTTGAATCACAGGGCCATCAGCCATAGGATCTGAGAATGGCATGCCTAGCTCAATCACATCTGCTCCATTTTTAACCAGTGCATGCATCAAATCCACGGTTAATTCCGGCTTCGGGTGTCCAGCCGTAATGAACGGAATCAAAGCTTTTTTACCTTTCAACAGTTGAAATGTCTGTCTCAGTAAACTCATACCATCACCCCTTCAATGGCTGCTATGGTGTGCACATCCTTATCACCTCGACCTGACAGGTTAACAATGATGTTTTGTTCTGCTTTCATTTGACTGGCTAATTTCATCGCATAGGCAACCGCATGAGCCGTTTCTAAGGCCGGTAAAATACCTTCAATTCTGGTCAAGGTGTGAAACGCAGCCAAAGCTTCGTCGTCATTAACGGTGACGTAATTGGCACGACCAGATTCATTCAAAAAGGCATGCTCAGGCCCAACCCCTGGGTAGTCTAAACCCGCTGAGATTGAATGGGTTTCGATAATTTGACCTTGTCTATCAGACATCACGTAGGTTCTGTTGCCATGTAATACGCCGACTTTACCGCCGGTAATTGATGCCGCATGTTCACCAGTTTCGACTCCATGACCACCGGCCTCAACACCATACAATGCAACCTCACTGTCATCCAGAAAAGGATGAAATAAACCAATGGCATTTGAACCACCTCCCACACAAGCAACCAAAGCATCTGGCAAACCGCCTACTTTTTCAGCAAACTGCTTTTTAGCCTCTTTACCAATCACAGAATTAAAATCTCTGACCATCTGTGGGTATGGATCTGGGCCTGCCACTGTGCCAATGATGTAAAAAGTATCATCTACATTGGTAACCCAGTCACGCATCGCCTCGTTTAAAGCATCTTTCAAAGTTTTTGAGCCTGAATCTACGCTGCGAACTTCTGCACCCATAAGCTTCATGCGATAAACATTGATGGCTTGTCGCGCAATGTCAACTTCACCCATATAAACCACACATTCAAGGCCCATGCGAGCGCAAACAGTGGCAGTGGCCACTCCGTGCTGCCCTGCACCAGTCTCTGCAATGATGCGTTTTTTGCCCATGGATTTGGCCAAGAGAATTTGACCCACTGTGTTGTTAATTTTGTGCGCACCGGTGTGATTCAAATCTTCTCGTTTCAGCCAAATTTTTGCGCCATTGCATTGAGCTGTTAATCGCTCAGCTAAGTAAAGCGGCGATGGGCGTCCTACATAGTCAGCCAAATCACTTTGGAATTGAGCTAAAAACTCAGGATCAGTTTTTAATTTACGGTAGGCTGTGTTCAGCTCTTCAAGACAGTGCATCAGTGTTTCACTGGCAAATACACCGCCGAATTGGCCAAAGTGCCCTCTATTATCTGGATAGTTTGAGTATTTAATGGTCATAATTTTATTTTGGGTTAAGTTATTTTAATGGATATTTAATTGTTTTTATCTTGGCTCAAATGAATGGCCTGAATTTGTCTCATCAAAGCCAGCATTTTAGTTTTCGATTTTACGCCAGGTGCCGACTCAATTCCACTGCTGGTATCAATATATTGTGCACCTGTTGCTGTGATGGCTGATGCTACATTTTGTGCATCAATGCCACCAGCCAAAATAAGTTTTGCAATTAATTTTTCAGGGAATTTAAACCAACTGAAAGAGTGACCCGAACCGCCGGACTGTTGACCGCCATAAGCATCAAGTAAAAAAGCATCTGCTTTGGGATAGTGTTGAATGTAGCCCACGTAATCTTGAGTCTTCAGCATCGGCACTGCTTTCCAGTATTTGTGATCAAATTGTTCACAAAATGCGGCGTCTTCATCACCATGAAATTGCAAAACATCGGGCTCAACTGTTTCAATCACAGCTTCAACAAATGCTGCATCGTGGTTGGCAAACAAGGCCACCACCAATACACCTGATTGCTTAGCAGTGAATGCCAATTTAATGGCGGCTTCTGGACTGATGTACCTAGGGCTTTTATCTACAAATACCAGCCCGATGGCATCGACCCCAGCTTCAATCGCTGATTGCACATCAGCAAGTCTCTTTAAACCGCAGTATTTAACCTTTATTTCATTCATTTAAATTAAGTTTAGTTTCATGGTTCGGTAAGTTAAATTTTTCTGGGTAACTCACATCACTGAAAGTCAGCCCGTTGGGGGCAGCTGTCATGCCTGCTTGGGTTCGATCTTTACTCTGTAAAACTTGATTCATCCAACTGACGGGCAATTCACCCTTACCAACTTTGATCAAACTGCCCATGATGTTTCTGATCATGTGGTGTAAAAAACCATTGGCTTTGAATTCACAGTTAATGACTTCACCATGTCTACTGACTTTTGCTTGCATCATGGTACGAACCGGCTGCTTGGCTTGGCATCTACTTGATCGAAATGCACTGAAATCATGCGTTCCCAACAAACACAATGCCGCCTGTTGCATGGCATTTTCATCCAAGGTCTGTAAAATCCACGTCAAATGATGACGATTTATGGCAGGCCTCACCCTGCGGTTCAAGATGCGGTATTGATAACTGCGGCTGGTGGCTGAAAACCTGGCATGAAAGTCATCCTCAACAACCTTGACCCACAACACAACGATGCCTTTATGAACGGCTGTATTGATTCCCAGGGTCCATTGGTGGGGTGTCCTTACTGCATCTGTTTCAAAATGAATGACTTGGTGTGTGGCGCTGACCCCAGTATCAGTCCTTCCCGCACAATTAATCCTTACTGGATGATTGGCCACTTGACTGATGGCTTGTTCCAAACATGACTGCACTGTAGGCTCTTGGATTTGCACTTGAAACCCATAAAACGGTTGGCCGTCGTACTCAATTCCACAAGCAATGCGCATAAAAAAGGCCGAATGATTAAATCCGGCCTATTATAGTTTATGCCTCATGTTTATGCCATGCGGCAGTTATCGATTAACTCGATGGGTTGATGTCATCAAGCAGTTTTTTGGCTTCGGCAATTTGCTCTTCTGTGCCCTCTGAGAAAATTTCATCCAACAGATTTTTCGCACCTTCTGAGTCGCCCATTTCCATGTAGGCTTTAGCCAAGTCTAATTTGGTATCAATGGCATCAGTATCATCCATCAAATCCTCTAAACCTAAATCAATTTCCTCATCCATACCTGTCTCTTCCTCATCTACAGTTTCAAAAGTCTCTGCACCCTCGTCAGAGATGTCTAACATATCATTAAATTCTTCACTGTCAGCATCTGCGTCATCTTTGTCTGTAATTGTCTTGTCAACCTCATCGTCTTGGCCAAGTTCTTCAAGCTCTTCATCCAGGTTGAAATCAAACTCTTCGTCATCATCAAAACTGAATTCATCGGCTTCATCTTGAGCTTTTTCAGCAATGTCATTAACTTCTTCAGCCACATCATCAGACACGTCTTTAACATCATCCACAAGTGATTCAGTGGTTGCCTCAACTTCTTCAGTCAAATCTTCAAGCTCATCATCTAAGTTCAAATCGAAATCATCAAGAGACATGTCTTCATCATCACTTAAATCAACCACTGCTGCAGACTCATCGTCTTCATCATCGTCATGGTCTTGATCATTGTCATCATCATCAAAAGAAACGTCAGCCAAAGTCGCAGAATGGTCTTTGGTGGCGGTGATGTCGTCGTTGTCGTCATCTTTCAAGAAGCCATCTAAATCAAAGCCATCATCTTCGATGTCTTTGAATTCACCTTCAGCATTCAGTTCAGTTACCTCATCATCGTTGTTAGCTGACAAGTCGTAATCATCTGCATCGGTTTCTGATTCATCAAAACTTATGCTGCGATCTAATTCCGCCAAAACATCATCTTCACTGTCAACATCGTCTTCACTGTCATCTACCAGCGGTTGATTCATTTTAGTTTCAACAGCATCAATGTCATCCTCTTCTGCCGCTCGTTTTCTGTTTTTGATGTCATCGAGGAAACTGGTTTCTTCTTCTTCATCATCACTGCGACCCAACAATCTGGGTAATACCAGCAGCACAACTAATCCAACCACCCCAATCAACACCCACATCAAGTTATCCATCACCCATTCAATCGCGGTATCTATAAATGAAGATTGTTCTGCTGGCGTGTAATTTTTTGGAGAAACTGGAGTGACTTCAGCATCGGCTTGATCTACTGCTTCGGCCTGGGTTTCATCTGATGCTGTAAATTCACCAGCTTGTGAACTTTCAGAATCCGCACCAGCACTCATATCTGTTGCATCTATTTCAAGATCTAATGAGTCTTCAGTACCCGCTTCATCATCAACCGCATCACTTATCTCATCCCAAATGTCATCCGCAGCAGATGTTGTAGTATCGACTGCTTCATCTAGATTTTGATCGACATCATCGGCTGTATTGGCCAATTGACTTTCTAAATTTGCTAAACCATCATCACTGATTTCAATCACATCTTGTTGTTGTTCAACAATCTCTTCCAATTCTGAAATGCGTTCTTTCAAATCAGTGTTTTCGGCTTCTTTGTTGTACAAGTCCTCTTCAATGGCCATAGCATCAGCCGCTGTGCCTTCATCTGCATTAGATTGACCACCATCTGAACCTTCGTTATCACCACCTGAAAGTTGCACACCATAATCCAGACTTGACTCAGGTGCTTGGTAATCATCTTCAACAGTGTTTTCGGTTTGATAGCTGTTGTAATCCTGTTGTGCAGGAGCCCAAGACTGGTGATGTGACTCCACTTGAGCCATGGCTTCTGAAAAGCCTATGGTGTTTGCCTCATCGAGGCTTGGCATATCTAAGCGACTGCCTTTAATCAATTGATTGATGTTGTTGTTAATAAAAGCGCTGGGGTTTTTATTATAGATCGCCATCATCATCTGTTGCGCCGACAACTCTCCTACTTTGTTGTTGTTGGCTATGCGCCATAGAGTGTCACCAGATTCAACGTAGACTTCTGTAGCCGAACTGCTGCTGTAGACAGGTCTTTCTTCGACCACATCGGCAGTCACTTCAGCTTCATTGCTTTCATCTGCTTGTTCATATTCAACAAAATCTTCGTTGGTGATGGTTTGGGTTTGTTGATCTGAAGTTTGCACTTCCGGTTCTGCTTCAACTGTCATCGGTTGCTCAACCTCAACTTCAGCAATTGAATTGTCTTGAATGGGTTCTACGACCACATTGTTGACTTGAACGTTGCTTTCAGTCGAGTCATAAACAGGCGGGTCTAACAAAACGGTGAATTCACGCAATATACGGCCATTACTCCAATTCACATCCAGTAACAAGCTGACTATAGGCTCTGATACTGGACCATTGGATGTGACATTGATTTGATAGGGGTTTTCTTCATCAAAAGACACCATGATGTTGGCTGGTACAAAAGATTTATCCAACCCAACTTTCTGGTAATCTTCGCTGCTGGCTAAAGTAACTTCTAAATTCAACAGCTCTTCATCCGCATTGGCCATTAACTCAATGCTGGATTGCAAGGGTTCATTCAATGCTGAATAGACTTGAATTTTGCCCATTCCAAGTGACAAGGACGACTGTGAGACGATGGTCAAGCCCATAACCAAGGCCAATAAAATCAGTTTTTGCTTCATAATTTACCCAATGCTTTTATGTTAGTCAGTATAGTGATATTAAGTTATCATTAACGATGGTAACTAATTCTACAATAAAAAGCCAAGAATTTGTCTAAAAAAAGTTAGCTAAGCTACTCTTTATCCAGTATTTTTATAAGTTTCTCAGCAATTTGCACGCTGTTCAATGCTGCACCTTTGCGGATATTATCCGACACTATCCACAGATTGATGCCCTTGTCATAGGAGATGTCTTCGCGAATTCTACCCACATAAACAGGGTCATTACCGGCACAATGCACCGCCGGAGATGGGTAAGTCAATGAATTTGGCTCATCCATTAATTGCACGCCTTCAGCACTTGCCATTAATTGTTTGACTTCAGTGGCGGTGATTTTTTCTCGAGTCTCAATGTGTACAGCCTCAGCATGGCCGTAAAACACGGGTACCCTGACGCAAGTTGGGTTAACCATGATGCTGCGGTCACCCAGAATTTTTTGGGTCTCCCAAACCATTTTCATTTCTTCACGGGTGTAACCGTTGTCTTGAAACTGATCGATGTGTGGAATCACGTTGAAGGCAATTTGTTGAGAAAACACGGTGTTTTTTAGTGGTTTAAAATTTAATATAGACTTGGTTTGTTCTGACAACTCATCGATACCCTTATTACCAGCTCCTGAAACCGACTGGTAAGTGGCCACATTGATGCGTTCGATGCCCACTTTTTTATGAATCGGCGCCAAAGCAACCAGCATTTGTATGGTTGAGCAATTGGGATTGGCAATGATGTAGGTTTGTTGGTAATCTGCAATTGCTTCTGGATTAACCTCCGACACCACCAGCGGCACATCCTGTTCATTTCTGAAGTAAGAAGTGTTATCTATGACCACGCACTTTTTATTCGCAGCTTGTGGCGCATACTGCTCAGAAACCGCCCCTCCTGCCGAAAATAACGCAATGTCAGCTTGCGCGAAATCGAAGTCTGACAGGTTGCCTATTTTCACCTGTTTGTTATTGAAATCAATATAATCACCGGCACTGCGTTCACTGGCCAGTGGGTAAATGTGGTCAATTGGAAAATTTCTTTGTTGAAGAATCTCTAACATGGTTTTGCCCACCGCACCGGTGGCGCCAACAACGGCTACATTGTATTTTTTTGTCATAATTAGTTTGAGTTAATCTGTTAGTTTAAAAGATTGATTTAAATTGTTGGATTGCGTTTGGGCTTTGTGGCGCATGATGTGGTCCATGATGACCAGTGCCATCATCGCTTCCACGATGGGCGTGGCTCGAATGCCAACACAAGGGTCGTGTCGGCCTTTGGTCACAATTTCTATGGCATGGCCATCGGTGTCAATGCTTTGTGCCGGCAGCCTCAATGACGAAGTCGGTTTAAAAGCCACACTTAAGGTCACATCCTGCCCTGTGGAAACTCCGGCCAGGATTCCTCCTGCATGGTTACTGGCAAACTGACCATTAATGATTTCATCTCTGTGTTCTGAACCGTTTTGTGCCACTGATGCAAAACCAGCACCAATCTCCACCCCTTTGGTGGCATTGATACTCATCATGGCTAAGGCCAATTCAGCATCCAGCTTGCCGTAAACTGGCTCACCAAGACCTGCCGGCACATTGACCGCTTGGGCATGGATGCGCGCACCTACTGAGTCTCCAGACTTTCGCAGCGCATCCATGTATTGATCTAATTCGGGCACCCGGTCTATTTCACCGGTAAAGAAAGGACTTTCATCAATTCTTGCTAAATCTCCAGCACCCAAATGAATGTCGCCTAACTGGGCAAGCCAAGCAGTGATGGTGATGTCATAATTATCTAACAGCCACTTACGTGCCAAGGCACCGGCTGCCACTCGCATGGTGGTCTCGCGAGCTGATGACCGCCCACCACCTCGGTAATCACGGACGGTGTACTTTTTCCAATAAGAGTAATCGGCATGGCCTGGCCTGATTTGCTTGGCGATGTCAGTGTAGTCTTTACTGCGGGCATCGGTGTTTTCTATAATTAATGCAATGGGATGACCTGTGGTTATGCCCTCAAAAACACCTGAAACAATCTGCACATCATCTTTTTCCTTGCGTTGAGAAGTGTGTCTTGATTGACCGGTAGCTCGACGTATCAGTTGTTGTTTGATTTCTTCAGGGGTGATGGCCATCCCAGGAGGAAAACCATCCAACACACAACCAATTGTGCTGCCGTGAGATTCACCGAATGATGTGAAACGTAAATTCTTACCAAATGTGTTATGTGACATGGGACTCCAATAACTGCTTAAATTCTGCACGGTACTTTAACAAATCATGCCGATTAAAAACACAAATTCCTTGCCCACCTAGCGCAAAATCTAACCATTCAAAAGTCACTTGAGGCAGACTGTCGGTTAATAATTCATCGCTGTAACCCACCTCCAAGAACAAAACTCCGTTTTCATTCATGTGTTCTGGGGCTTGAAGTAAAATTTTGACCGGTATTTCCAAACCTTTCAATGCGCTGACCAAAGCCATTTTCGGTTCATGTCTGTATTCTGTGGGTAAATTTTGATATTCATCTTCAGCCACATAAGGTGGGTTGGCAATGATTAGGTCATATTGTGCTGTTTTTTTAGTGTCTATGGCATTGAACAAATCGGATTCAATACACTTAACTCGATGGCTTAAACCCAAAGCTTCGGTGTTCTGCTGAGCCAATTGCAAAGCGGCTTGACTCAAATCAACTAAATCGACAGTACAGTCAGAAAAATAATGTGCTGTGGCTAAACCAATACAGCCCGATCCAGTGCACATATCCAACACATGGGTAGGTACAGTGAGGTCTACCCATGGCTCAAATCCATTGTCAATCAACTCAACAAAAGGTGAGCGCGGAATCAGTACCCGCTCATCAACTTTAAACTTCAACCCAGCAAACACAGCAAATCCAACCAAATAGACCATGGGGATTTTTTGACTGACCCTTTGAGCTAACACTTGTTGAACCTGTGCCACTTGTTTTGCCCCAATTGTTTGATTGGCACGTTGATTCAAAGTCTCGAAATCAACGCCTAAAACATGCATCAACAACAGCACCACTTCATCTTCTGCCAATTCAACACCATGACCATAAAACACGTCATGCTGAGACAAATAGTCCACTGATTGTTCGAATATATCGTGCAACAAACTCGTCACTTATTTCGCCACAACAAAAAAAGTTATACAATGCCTGCTTTTATCAACCAGGTCAACGGTTAAAACAGCTTTATGATCAAACACACGATTCGAACCACACTCATCATTTTAATTATCAGCATCACGCTGTCAGGCTGTGACAACAGCAACTCAGGCTCAGCGACTGGACAGTCATACCAAAGTCTGAAATTATTTCCCCAAGGCAAATCTTTTTCTGGCTTTAAATTAACCAGCCACTTGGGTGAGACATGGGACAGTGAGTCTTTTAAAGGGGCTTATTCAGTGCTGTTTTTCGGTTTTTCAAATTGTCCGGATATCTGTCCAACCACCTTGTTGGACATGCAAAAAATTGACAAGAAATTACAAGCTCTGAATATAGCCAGTCCAAGGTTTATCTTCGTTTCGGTTGACTCTGATCGCGATACACCTGAGGTATTGAATGAATACATTAACTTCTTCAACCCAGAATTCTATGCACTCACCGGAGATGCGGCCAATATCTTATCTGTGGCTTCACAGTTGGGTGTGGCTTATAACGTAGCCGACCACCAGCCTGGTGACTTGGTTTATGATGTTGACCATGCATCGGCCTTGTTTGTTTTGAATCCTCAAGGAGAGCGAATTGGACTGTTTTCAGCACCTCATGACATTGAGCGCATCACCCAAGACCTGGCCACATTGATAGAGTCAACATGAAAACCATCGCCTTATTATTTCAATACATTCTGCCGCATCGTATGTTGTCTCGATTGATGTACCTTTTAATGCGCATTCAATTTAAACCGATCAAAAACTTCACCTTGAATCGGATGATCAAAGCCTTCAATATTAATTTAGAGGAAGCGCAGTCAAAAAATTACGATGACTACCGCGATTTTAATGCTTTTTTTACCCGCGCCTTAAAACCTGAAACTCGGCCCATTGATGCATCCAAAGACAGTTTGGTTTCACCGGTAGATGGGGTGATTTCACAAATGGGCGATATTGAACACGAGTTAATTTTGCAAGCCAAAGGACATCATTACACCATCAAAGATTTATTGGCCACGGAAATCACTGAAGATTTCATCAATGGCCATTTTATGACCATCTATTTATCGCCTAAAGATTACCACCGCCTGCACGCGCCATTGGATTGCGACCTTAAATCAATGCGTCATGTACCTGGTAGATTATTCAGTGTGGCAGATTGGACCACCCAGAAGATCCCACGTTTGTTTGCCCGCAATGAACGTTTGATCAACCATTTACACACCCCAGTTGGTCATGTGGCCTATGTTTATGTTGGGGCCATTTTAGTGTCCAGTATTGAAACCGTCGCCAATGGTGTCATCACGCCACCGTATGCCAATCAAGTTAACGATGTCTTGGTCCAAGGAAAAAGCCAATATCAAAAAGGTGAAGAAATGGGTCGATTTAACATGGGTTCAACGGTGATTATGCTGTTTCCCAAGGACTCAGTCGCTTTCAACCGTGAACTTCAAGCGGGTTCTGAATTAAAGCTGGGACAGAGAATAGGCACTTTAAAGGGAATTTTTAACCCTGAGAAAGGTCTATAGAGACATGAAAAAAATCAATGCAACAATAATTATAACCTCACTGCTGCTTGGGTGGGTAACGACCAGCCATGGCCAGCAAAATATCGATGGACTTTTACCTGAGGCCAACCCTGATTATCAGTTTGATTACAGCGACTTGACACCGGTTAAATTCGACTCCTTTGCTGCCGCTGCCGAATGGGCAGATGTGGTAGCCATTGCACAGGTGGTGAATGTCGATTACCAACAAACCCGCGATATCAACGCCGAGGGACAAGCCTTTCTAACCGTGCACGTCCCTTACAAAGGGGTGGAAAAAAATGACCTGTTGATTATTAACAGCAAAGGCTTTGAAGCCCACACTTGTTATTACCCAGACAGACTGGGTGAAGGTGAGCGCTTCTTGGTGTTCCTGAAAAATTCTAAAAATAAAGGTGAGTACTTGGGCTTCAAACCCTACTGCCAACTTCAAGTGCTGCTGACAGACACCGGTCAGTACGCGCTGCGTTACCCATTAACTTTAGACTTTAAAATCAGTGAAGATTTAGTAAAGACCATTCAATACAATGATCCGAACGCTCAAATAAATGCCACTGAATGGACTGGAATCAGACGCGCCCAACACATGCAAGAATTCAACAGTTTATTATCTGAAGATGAAGACCTATTTCAAAAGTTCTTTTACCTCACCTACACCCAAGGGGTGATGATTTATGAAATCAGAAAACTGATGGACATCAGCGCCAAAGCCAGAATCAGCTCAAAGCAAATGTAACCACAACAACCCATTGTTACAAGCGCCAACCCATCAATTTTGTTGAGGCACTGTTAATGCATTTTTATTGCGGAAATTCAATAACCAATGATAAATATCATGCCCATCACTTAAGTCATAGGTTCTGCGCCAAGAATTATGCCCAACACCGGGGTAAATGACCATACTGACATCAGCTGGTTGGGGCTGTTGACAAGCCAAAATATTGTTGATGGGTCCAGTGGTGCCACCGACACCCACAGTGCCGTCATTATCACCATGAAAAGCCCATATCGGCACCACACCTAAATCACATCCCGCATTATTAAAAGCACCATTGCCATTACCAGCAATTGGTACCATGGCTGCAATTTGTGTGTTGGTGTTGTTAGCCAAATAATTCCAACTGCCTATGGCACCACAACTGAGACCGGTTAAATAGACGCGCGTGGGGTTGATGTCATAATTGGCCAGAGCATAATTAATAAAATCTCTGATTTGATTGCTTGATGTACAACCGCTACCGGAACGTTGCGGTGAAAGCACCACAAAAGGCAAGGTCTCATCCCATGAGTCATTGTTAATTAACCTGGGTGGTCCATTGGCCAACACCCGATCTAACTGGCTGTCACCATCGCCGTTTTCGCCCAGACCATGAATGAACAACAACAATGGATATTCTTGGTCATTCAGCTCATACCCTGGGGGTAAATATTCGTAATAGCCTTGATTGGCATCTGTAGTACCCATGGGTATGGCCGTGTGCCTGCCAGAAGTTTCACTATTACCTGCAGCAATCACAGGCAAGTCTGAAGTTTCAAAATCATTAACAAAAATTGCAGTGGCTGACTTCGGTATCAAAACAGTCACCATCATAAGTAAGATAAACTTTCTATTCATTATTTGAATCAATATCATAACATGCTAACAGAAGTTGAATCTTAAGCCATCTTTGCATCAAAAATCATGAACCAGTTAACCGTATTTAAGAAATCCATGCTGTCAAAGCTTAAGCCTGATTATTAGATGCTGTCATTCAGCCTCGCTAAAAATTCAACTGCCGTCCAACATAAATTAAATAATCACCGTAAATCAGATAGATAGACAAAGTCAGCTAATTAATATATAGTAAATATGTCAACCCCAAAACACGACATTGAGTTTCAATGTTCTACCAATAATTTATCAGGGGAAAAAAATGAATAAACTTTATTCAATACTATTGTTACTAATACTAATTCCTGCCTTGTGTGTGGCAGAAGACAAACCAGCCCAAGTCATATCAGACGGCTGGACCATGATTCCAAAGGCTGGCCATGGCGATGAGTTTGAAGCGGCGTTAAAAGCGCATCTGGCCTATCGGGCTGAAAAAGGTGATACACGTCAATGGAGTGTTTGGCGACCGGTCACCGGTGGTGCATTGAACCGTTATACGGTTCGATCTTGCTGTGACACATGGGCAGAACAAGACAGTTACAGAAAATGGACTCAAGAAAACTTGGGCAACCATTTCAATGAAACTGTACATCCACATGTTGAAAAATACATGCACAACTTTGGCGAGTCAGATATGGAAAACAGTCATTGGGGCGAAAATACAGATGCCAGCTTTGTGGGTGTGACTATGTGGGAGGTTAAACAGGGTAAAGGTGGTCAAGCAAATAGAGCCATTACTGCCATGAGTAACTTAGCCAAAGAGCATGATTGGCCGCGCAACTTTTCGTGGTCCTACCCTGTAGGTGGCTCTAATCGAGTGATGTTAGTCGTTCCGTTCAGCAACTATGCTGACATGGCACCGATGGATGAAAATTTTTACCAATTTGCGAAAAAACATTTAAAAGAAAAAGCGTTGGATAAAATGTTTGACGACTTCAATGGTTCATTTAGCAGCTCTGACTATACTATTTGGCGTCATGACAAAGAATTGTCAATGCAGCCCAAAGCAGAATAATTAACCATACATTGTTAATTAAATTAAGGGGTTCTTTGGGACCTCTTTTTTGTGGCCACGATAAAATAATAAGCCATAAAATATGTAATTCATTCACAATTTGTTAAGCTGATAAGCTGTATCATAGCAACCACTTACAACCCAAACTAAAAGCTTATGATAAAAATTACGACCTTAATGATAATGGCAGTCATATTATCAGCATGCACCACCTCAGACCCTTACACCGGCGAGCAGAAAGTTCGTAAGAGTGTCAAATACGGCGCAGCTGGTGCCATCGTTTGTGGCTTAATTGGCGCCACCCGAAATTCAGAAAGCGCGCGCAATGCAGCCGCAGGTTGTGCGGCCATTGGTGCTGGAGTCGGTGCTTACATGGATCACCAAGAAAAAGAGCTGCGTGAAGAGTTACAAGGCACGGGTGTACAAGTGGTTCGTGATGGTGATCAGATTCAATTGATTATGCCCAGCAACATCACTTTCAACACCGCAGAATACGACATCAAAAGTAGCTTTTACCCCAGTTTGAACTCGGTGGCTAAAGTATTGTACAAATACAAAGACACCAACTTAGATGTGATTGGTCACACTGATTCTGTGGGCAAAGATGATTACAACCGTGACTTGAGCTATAAACGAGCCTACAGTGTGGCTGATTACTTGGCTGCTCAAGGTGTTCCCGGTAACCGCTTGTCACCTTTAGGTTTGGGTGAGTCACAGCCGATTGCGGATAACAACACAGAATACGGACGCAGCCAAAACCGCCGCGTTGAACTCTACATCACAGCCATACAGCAGTAATTCCAGTTTTTATCTCAGCCAGTTTTAATCAACTGGCTGAGTATCACTCATTGACCAACACGTCACACCGGTAAGAAGCTTTCGAGGACTTGCTCGATTCAACTGTTAAATCCCTTTTTAACTTGGGTAACACCGATTGCATTTTATTCATTAAACCCCATGGCGGGTTGATGACCCACATGCCAGATGCCGTCATGCCCTTTACATCGGAATCTTCTGACAACGCCAGTTCAAAACGTTGGATGTCTTTGATACCACTTTTAAATAAGATGTTATCAATCTGCTTGATTCTGGACCGGTCGACCACCGGATACCAAATAGCAAATATACCTGTGGCGAACCTCTTATGCGCTTTGATCACGGTATCAATCATGGTTTGGTACTCGGCTTTGACTTCATATGAAGGGTCTACCAGAATCAAGGCTCGCCTGGAAACTGGCGGTAATGATTGCAACAACCCTGCATAGCCATCTGTTTCATGAACTTGAACATCTGCAACAAATTGATTTTCTGATGAAATGAAATTTTTCAATAATGTGTAATCTTTACCATGTAATTCATACAAATGAGCCCGGTCTTCGGCGCGCATCATGGATAAAGCAAAATAAGGTGAGCCAGGGTAGTAATCCAGTTTACCCGGGGTTCGATTGACCGATTCAATCACCTTAAAGTAGTCAGGCAATTCAGGGTAATCCAATGCGTTCAACAAACCAACACCGCGTTTGAATTCAGCCAGTTTATTGGCCTCATAGGAATGGAGGTCATACATCCCGGCACCCGCATGGGTATCTATGTAATCAAATGGCTTATCTTTTTTAAGCAAATGTGTGGTGATTTCCAACAACACAATGTGTTTCAACACATCCGCGAAATTGCCGGCGTGGAATGAGTGTCTGTAACTGAGCATCTGATTAGAACATTTAAAACTATATTCTAATCTATATCCCAACCGAGCCAGCCTAAAATTACATTTTACCCAGCGAATGATTTGCAAAAAAAAGCCAAGTGTTAAAACTTGGCTTTATGTTCGTTCATCAGCTCAGTGTTTACTTAAATACTTCACTGATATCAACCACTTTTACGTTGGACTTTTTCAAGTTCAATTTATAATCTTGAATGATCACATCTTCAGCCATCAAACTATCAGGTTTTTCTGAATTGTAAGTCATCGCTGATGTGGTTTCATTGACCAGACGGTCTTGCATATCAGCCCCGTCTTTGGTGATAAACACAAATTGAATGTCATCGGTCTGTAAATGCTTTTTAATCACTGCATTAACTTTTTCAACAGTCAATTCATCCAGTCCATTTTTAACCAAATCAACAAACCCTGCAGTGGCATAAAAATCACTGTCCATTTTATAGCCCAACACACGGTCTTGACCTTTCAATAACAAGCCAGCGTATTTAGATAAAAACGCTTTGGTGGCTGTAAACTGTTCTTCAGTCAAACCATTTTCAATCAACTTATCCAATTCATACAAGGCAGTTCTGGTAGCAAAATGCGCATCGGTGTTGCTGCGTAAAGGGCGCAACCAAACCTGGAATATTTGTTCCGAACGACCCAAATTCGCTGCCGGCTGGGTTCTGTACATGCCCGCTGGGAAATATTCAATGTAGGCATAGTCACCATAGTTCATACCTCGGGCCTCGCGGATACGCTGGTATAAAAATGAATTGGAGTTTCTGTGCTCACCCAAGAAAGAACGCACCAGCCACAAGGCCACCCAATCAGGGTGTGAACGATTGACTTCAATCGGAAAACCAAAAGACACTGCTGTTGGCATGGTTTGTTTTTCTACGATGGTCACATGGCGACCAGATAATTTTGGCGCTGGGCCAATGGCCACTTTTTCAGCACCTACAGCATTCAATTCATGGGTAATGCGATCAAGCATCATTTGTTTTTGCTCTGTTGCTAGGTTACCGGTGATACCCACATTTAAATTGGCTTGGGTTAGTTGGTCACGATAAAACGCTTTGATGTCATCTAATGTGATGCTTTCTAAATCTGTCACATGACCTAAATTCAATGACTCATAGGGATGATTCGGGTACAGTTTTTGATACAACACCTCTTTACCCAGCTCTTCATCGTTGTTTTGCTTTAAGTCGGTTTGGACATTATTGATTTGCTGGGTTTTTAAACGTTTGAAATCATCTTCACGAAAACCAGGATTAAGTAAACTTTCCAGTACCAAATCCAACCACTCTGCCGCTTTTTCGCGGTGCACTCGGCCAGACATTGAAATCATTTCCTTGTCCACTTGTGAATTGAAGTAGGCCGCCATGGGTAACATGGCTTTTTGGATATCTTTGATGGATTTACTGGCAGAGCCACCGTTGGTCAGCATGGAAGCGGTTAATGCCGCCAAACCTTTCTTACCAGCAGGGTCTTGTGCAGACCCTGTGTTGAATAGAAATTTCACATCGACGATGTCACTGCCGTTGGTCATGTCTGTGACTTGGTATTGAGCCACTTTCGGCACATTGGCAGCAGCCACTTTTTCAGCCAGACTGAAATCGTTGTTGATGCTGTCAATGGTTTCAGCTTGAGCCAATGTCACCATGATTCGACCGTCATCAACTAAGTATTTATTCGCCGCCCACTTAACATCGGCTGCATTGATGGCATCCAGTTGCGCGTATTGTTGATTGATGAACTCAGGATCGCGGTTGTATTGCACCACTGAGGCCAACATGTCACCAATGGCTTCAGAATTATCCAGGGAGTTGGCGAAGCTGTATCGGGCTGCAGATTTGATGTCAGCCAGTTTATTCTCATCAGCCAAACTTGAACGCGCTTTAACAATGGTGTCCAGCATGGCTTGTTGAACTGCGGCATAGTTGTCCTGATTGGTTAAGCGTGCCAGAATATAAATTAAGCCAGGGTCTTTGCTGTCAGGGGTATAGAAGAACAAAGCATCAGCCATTTGTCTGGACACCACCAGGTCTTGGTAGATGTCTGAATTTTGACCAAAATAGACTTGTCCCAACATGTCTATAGCGGCTTTGTCTTTCACACTGGGGTCAGCTGAAGCGCCTCTAAACACCAATCCCAACATGGGCAAAGTTTCAGATTCCCATTGAATGTGATGGCTTTGGGTGCCTTTGGCAGGTGGTTCTACCGGAATATCAACACTGTAATCACCGCGTTGCCATTCACCGAAATATTTTTCAACCAGCGCATGGGTGTTCTCTACATCCACATCTCCTACCACAATCACCGCAGCTTTCTCAGGTCGGTACCAACGATCAAAAAACTCATAAGAGTAATCCAATTGGTTGGGCATGTCTTCAATGTCTTCTAGGAAGCCCATGGTGGTGTGACGGTAAGTGTGTTCAGTGAATGCATTTTTTCTGACCGCCTCAAACAACTGACTGAATGGACTGGCACTGTTTTTTAAATATTCACCTTTGACTGCCAAAGCTTCAGTTTTAAACTGTGCTTCTGAGTATTTGAGGTTTTGAAAACGATCGGCTTCCAACATCAACATCCGTTCTAAATCTTCATTGATGAAAGTTACGTGGTAATTGGTATAGTCATCAGTGGTGTAAGCATTCTGATCAGCGCCCACTTCTTTAAGCATTGCTCCATACTGTTCTTGACTGAAATTCTCGGTTCCTCGAAACATCATGTGTTCAAAAAAGTGCGCAAAACCTGATTTGCCTGGCTCCACTTCGTTTCTTGAGCCAGTTTGTACTGGAATTTGTAGAGAAACCACGCCTGGATAGTCTGTTTTGACCACAATGACCTTAAGGCCATTGTCTAATTCTCGCATATCATACGGTTGAGTGAACACCCTGGAATCAGGGTTAACTTGTTCTTTTGGGGTTGCGTTTTTGATTTGTTGGCTTGGCGTGCAAGCAGTTACAGCCAACAAAGCAAGCGAAGTAAGCAATGTCTTCATAGATTTATACCTGTTATTTTAAATAAGTTAATTGTATCCATAGATGGGATGTTTTTGAGGTTTCTCAACAGATTGATGCGTTTTCAATGCCTGTATTGACATATTTTTATTTAAAAACGCAATACCGAAGTAAAAGTTACACAAAGCTTGATTTTAATCTTGATAAGGCTTTCACGACAATCGGTTATAATGTGGGTTTTAAAATAAGCTAAAAACCATTCAAATATGAGCGAAATCAAACTCAGTAAAGTTGTTGTGTATGGATTGGGGGCTATGGGCAGACCCATGGCACGAAACCTCAAAGACCATGGCTTACTCATCGGCGTAAAAAATCGCACCGAAGGCAAAGCGCTTGCTATCAGCAATGAATTGGATTTACACGAGTTCGAAGACGACGAGGACATGTTCTCACAAGCTGACTGCGTTCTGACTTGCGTTTCGGCTGATGATGACCTCAAGGCTGTGGTGAATGACTTTATTGATTATTTAAAACCAGGCTCTGTGGTGATTGATTGTTCAACAGTTAGTCCCAATACCGCCAGAACTTTGGCCGATGATTTGGCTTCAAAAGGCATCAGTTTCATGGATGCTCCGGTTTCCGGTGGAGTAGAAGGTGCACACAAAGGCTCTTTATCCATCATGGTGGGTGCAGATCGTGAACAGTATAAACGTGCTTCAGATGTGTTTGCTGCCATTGGTAGTCAAATTACCCACATGGGTCGAGTTGGACAGGGTCAAGCCACCAAAGCCGTTAATCAAGTCATGGTAGCAGGTGTGGCACAAGCGGTTTGTTCTGCTTTGGCCTTGGCCGAAAACTGTAACCTAGACATGAAAAAGACCATTGAAGTTTTGAGTGCTGGTGCTGCTGGGAATTGGTTTTTAGACAACCGCGGTCAAACCATGGTTAACAACGAGTTCAAAGTAGGTTTCAAGCTCAACTTGTTGCACAAAGACTTAAAAATATGTCAGTCTACCGCCGCTGAAATGGGCGCCAGTATGCCATTGATCAATGACAGCATTGATGAATATGCTGAATTAATGAATACCGATCATGGCGATGAAGACATTTCTGCCTTGATACGTTTAAAAAGGGCTTTATTTGCCTCACCAGGGGAACAATCCGATGAATGACAAAACCACCCATTTCGGCTTCAAGGAAGTCGCCACCGAAGCCAAAGAAGGTCTGGTAGGACAAGTTTTTACTTCAGTGGCCAGTAAATACGATCTGATGAATGACATGATGTCAGGTGGCGTACACCGTTTGTGGAAAAGACATTTTGTCGCCACCAGCGGCATCCATGCCGGCGATTTGGTGTTGGATTTAGCCGGCGGTACTGGTGATATAGCTAAATTATTGATGCCACTTATTGGAGAATCTGGCAAAGTCATCATCGGCGACATCAACCAAGCCATGCTGGATGTGGGACAGGATCGGATGGTTGACGCTGGATTTTTTGGGCGCTTTGAATGTATGCAAATGAATGCTGAAAACTTGCCATTTGAAGACAACTCCATAGACGCGATCACCATGGCATTCGGCTTACGTAATGTCACCAATAAACAACAAGCGCTGAATGAAATGCATCGCGTGTTGAAGCCCGGCGGTAAGGCATTGGTGTTAGAGTTTTCTAAAGTCAATAACGGTGTGTTGAAACAAATATACAACTTCTATTCATTCAAGATTCTACCCGAAATTGGACACTTCGTTGCCAATGATCGCGACTCTTATCAATATTTGGTTGAATCGATTGAACAACACCCAGACCAACGAACACTGCAAGGCATGTTTGAACAAGCTGGCATGGCAATGTGCTCATTTGAAAACTTATCTGGTGGCATTGTAGCCATCCACAAAGGTCACAAAATATAATGAATGAAGCAAGCAAAATGAATCCTGAAGACAAAGCACCCTCAGTGATGGCCAAAATGATGACCGCTGCCATCCAAAAAATGATTCAATATGACCCAAAGTCAGTCAAAAAACTCAAGCCTTTGGCAGGCAAAAAAGTCAAAGTAAATATTCAGCCCATCAACCAATCGGTGATTTTACTGATAGGTTCAAACAACATCGAAGTCAGCACCGATGATGACATGCAAGTTGACACCACCATCAGTGGTAAACCTTCGGCCTTATTTGCCATGAGCACCAGCCAACACATCCCAGGTTTAGATGGAGTTACCATCAATGGTGATGCCAGCACGGGTCAGTTTGTTGCAGATTTTCTGAAACAACTTAAACCTGATTGGGAAGAGGCTTGGTGTGACTTACTCGGTGAAGGTCCAGGCTATCAAACCTCAGAATTACTCAAAAGTGTGGCACAAGCCGGCAAAAGCCTATTTAGTTCAGTCTTGCAAAGCAGTCAAGAATACCTGTTAGAAGAAAACCGAGAATTGGTTTCACCGCATGAAATGGAAGCCTTTTTAGATCAAGTGGCTGATTTACAATCTGATACCGTTAGGTTAGAGCGCAAACTGGCTCAACTCCAACACCAAGGACAAGCAAAAAGTTAAGCTAAAAAACACCCAGAACAAACCATGAAAATCTTTCGATTACTTAAAATATCCCACACCTTCGCTGCCTACCGGTTAACACACTTTATGCCCAGTAAAGGCATCAACGCACTTAAATTAATCAACCTGCTTTCACCCTTTGGGCGTTCGGGTTTAAAAAACATGAGTGATGGAGAACGGGTCCGTGGTGCTTTAGAATCTTTGGGGCCTATTTTTATCAAACTGGGTCAAACCCTGTCAACACGTCCTGATTTGATTCCGGTTGAAATCGCACAGGCGCTAGAAAAACTTCAGGATGATGTCGAGCCAATCACTTGGGAGGAAGCCAAACAAGTGGTGCAATCGCAATTACCTCGAGATTTGTTGGATCAGTTTGCACAAGTGGATGAGACTGCACTGGCTTCAGCTTCGATTGCACAAGTTCATGCGGCTACCCTGAAAAGCGGTGAAGAAGTGGTAATCAAAGTGCTGCGCCCGGGGATTGGAAAAAAGATTCAAAGGGATGTGCAACTGATGCAGGCCATGGCAAGTTTTGCCAAAAAATATTTAAAACCTGGGGTTCAAGTTGACCCCACAGAAATAGTCGCTGAATTTGAAAAAACCATCTACGATGAACTTGATTTACAAAGGGAAGCGGCCAATGCTTCAGTACTGAAAAAGAACTTCCCCAACTCAAAAGACATTTACATCCCTAAAATTTACTGGGACTTCTGTAAAGAACAGGTGATGGTACAAGAACGCATTCATGGCATTTCCATCAAGGATTTTGCGGGTCTGAAAGCGGCCAACATCAATTTTGAAAAGTTGGCTGAAAAAGGCATCAAAATATTTTACACCCAAGTGTTTCGTGATAATTTTTTCCATGCAGACATGCACCCGGGGAACATTTTCATCAACCCAGATAACCCTGAAGACCCACAAATTATCTTGTTGGATTTTGGTATCTGTGGCTCATTACCAAAAGGCCATCGTGTTGATTTGGCTAATAATTTCATGGCCTTCTTCAAACAAGACTACCGTCGCGTGGCGGAGTTGCATATTGAGTCAGGCTGGGTACCAGCTGACACCAACCTCGAGGATTTAGAGTCGGCAACCCGCACCATTTGTGAACCGTATATGGCACGACCGATTGAGGAAATTTCATTTGGTGAAGTGATGCTGAAAACTTTTCAAATGGCCAAACGTTTTAAACTGATTGTTCAGCCTGAATTGATTTTGCTGCAAAAAACTTTGTTGAACATCGAAGGCTTGGGTCGTCAACTGTATCCACAGTTAGACATCTGGCAATTATCCGAACCGATTTTGCGTGACATCATGCGTGACCATTACGGTCCGCAGCAGTCATTGGAAAAAATCAAGGAAAACCTGCCTAAGTGGATTGAACAAGCCGCTGAAACACCGATGTTGATTCATCAATTACTCAGCCAACAAGTCAAACCCTTGCCCAGACATTTGAAATTAGCTCAACAAGCAGAACAACAAGCCGCTCTGAATGAGAGCAAAAAGAACCGCTACACCCTACTGACCGTCGGCGGCCTGATCACCACCGCCCTGCTCTACAGCCTCGATGAAGCCGGTACCTGGCTCAGTTGGACACCCAATTCGGCACTGATTGTAGCAGCAGTGACTGCCTTGTTTTATTGGCGATCAATTCGTTGACTCACTAAGGTCTTAAGAACCACTCTTACCACTTTACAACCAAGCTGAGTTTTGGGTTTTTTAAGGGTTTTAAGGCACAGCAATTGACATAAATAATAACTCTTGATTTCAATCAAGCACATTGATTATTTCAGTTGTTATAATAAATGCCATTCAAACACTGGAAGCAGATATGTCGTTATATAAAAAAACTTTGGTTGCCATTGATCCTTGTGTAGACTCAGATGATTTAATTCAAAAAGCCAAAGCCATCACCACCGATAACAATAACATCACCCTGGTTCATGTGATGGAGATTATGTGCGCCCTACCAACAGCCCCTTATGCACCGGTGGTGATTGATACCAGTCAGATTGAGTCGCAGGTTAAATCTTCAGCCACTGAGCACATGAAAGCATTGATTGACAAGCACCAACTTAAACCAGATGCGTTTTGTATCTTATCTGGCAGTACCGCCGCCGAAATCAGACAATATGCTGCTGACAATCAATGTGATGCCATCATCATTGGCTCTCATGGGCGCCATGGTTTGGGGTTATTACTGGGGTCCACATCCAGTGCCGTTATTCATGGCTGCGATTGTGATGTGCTGGTGGTGAGATTGAAAGCCTGACCTCTACCAAGACAACGGGCAGTCTTTCAAAACTTAATGAATTGAGCGACACGGTCAATGCGGATATGAACAAATTTAAAGATCAATACAACTCATCAAGTAAAATTAAATAACCAGAATATAAACTAAAAAGGAATCATCCTTTTTAGTTTATATTGAAAATCCTGACCAACTTAGGATCATTTTATTGCGCTATCGACCAAAGCTTTGTGAGTTAGCCTTAATATAATCAATCAAAGAATTCATCATCGGGTACCAATTTGATTGGTCATTGACGCCTTTCCAAATGTAATCCAAATGAGTCTCGCAAATGAATATGTCCTCAAGCGTCTTTGGGTCAGTTAAGATTAATTGCATATAGCTTTTATTATTTTCTGTTCTTCTATCCCATCGCAACCACAAAAATTGTTTATAAGCTTTGGCGGCTTTGTTCAAACCAATCCGATCAGAAATAGAAGGCACCTCATCAGTCAAATCATTGGCTACAATAATCCGCTGTAGGTCTTCGATGTTAATTATCTCATTGAAATAGCCAATATTTTCAACCATTTGAGGTGTGAATTCACTGCTGGGAACTAAAATCAAATCCTTGACTGAATCCAAATCATAGTCAATGCTCTTGGTAACGTTCGCTTTTTTACCTGTTGAGAAATAACCCGAATCAGAATTGGTCTTAACAACCTTCATGGATGTACAGGCTGATAAGCCCAAGATTAAGAATAAAGGTATAGCTTTTAACATGCTTTATAACTCCCTTTGAATTTTAAAATTTATATCATTTAATTTTAAACAGCATTTTAATTAAACAATCCGATTTAAACGCAATTATATCAATTTTAATAGGCGCACTCAACAACCCGATGAGAGGTCAGCATGTTATCTCCTGATCAAAGTATCAAATTCAAAGGGTGATCAGATAATTTGAAAACTGTAGACGTCCTTTAAATGTTAAATCGGGTAAAATAAATATTTTAATTTAACAAACAACGTTGAAAACAATTAAAGTCGTTACTTACAACATCCACCGAGCCATTGGCATTGATCGTAAGTTCGCCCCTGAGCGCATCATTGAAATACTCAATGCTTTGGATGGCGATGTGGTTTTATTACAAGAGGTTGATGAGGGTGTGCCCCGTTCCAATGAGTTGAACCTGGCTAAAGTACTGGCCGATGCCTGTGGCTATGAACACCATGCTCTGGGTCACAATGTGACATTAAAGAAAGGCAACTACGGCAATGCCACACTGAGTCGCTTTCCCATCCACAAACAAAACAACATTGACCTGACCATAGACAACAAAAAGAAGCGCGGCTGCCAGCACACCAAGTTGCGCATCAGCGACTCTAAAACTGATCTACAGTTTTTAGACGTGTTTAATTTACATTTGGGCCTGTCAGCCAAAGAACGGCAAAAACAAGCCGGCAAATTATACAAATCCAAAGAGTTCGCACGCATAGATAACCACCAACCATGTATCGTAGGCGGTGACTTCAATGACTGGCGCTCGATGCTGCGCGCCTTGTTCATCATCGGCAAAGATTTTCAATGTGCCACTGACCGCACTTCGATGCGGGGCAGTGAAATTGCCATGAAAACTTACCCATCATTTTCACCGCGTGGTGGTTTAGACAGAATTTACTACCGCGGTAAGATTCAATGTAGCCATGTCAGCAGCACCAAAATGCGCATCGCCAAACTGGCCAGTGATCACTTACCCGTGGTGGCCACATTTGAAATTGGTGATGAAGAGTAGAAGCAATTTATTTAAATAACTGATTCAAGTCAGACATTGAAGCTTGATTGAATCACTCCCGACTACGCCCAACGCCGTACCGCATCCACAGAATCAAATTATTCATGAATCTTTAGAAGCCACAAACAACCCAATCAAGGTAATCATGGCACCATAGCGGAATGCGCTTTGTAACACGGGTCCAAGCATCGATTCAGAACGCCACAATTCAAACCAGCTTTCAGCCACCACGATAAACCCTCCGAATAGCATGATCATGGCAACTGCACAGCCAGTTAAGGCGTATTGTTTGGCGGACTTGTAGGCCACCAAATCAGATTCATCGCTGCGCCACATACCCATTGACCCAACAAGACACAAACCACCGGTGGTCAGCTTAGCGCTGACAATGAACAGTGCACCCAACCAAATAAGCCATGATTGTGACGTCGCTTGCCAACTTTCACTGCCGCCCTCAATGGTGGCCATGGATGTGACTGCACCCACCGCTCCCAGGGTCCCACCCCAATCCATTAAATTATGCGATGCACCAATAAACCCCCACAAGGCAACGGTTAAAATCAGTATCGACTTGGCTTTTTTTAACATCAGAATTCTCCCCAATAAATATGCACTGTTTTAATTCAATTTATCTGCATACCGATGCCAAACCAGGCCAGTAAATAGCGCAGTCAGTGATCGAAATAAAATGAATTGCCTGTGATTTTAGCACAGCCATGCTCTTGTCTAATTTTGAGGTTGGGTCAGTGATTGTGTTGTGTGGCTTCATCTGCTTGATTAAACAGGGTAAACCTGTGTTTGGCATGGGCTTGATGACAGCTGCCACAGGATTCAAGTAATTGCCCATAATAGAAAGCCACCAATTCTGATTTTTTATTCGCTGCGACGTGCTTTAACATGCCAGCATCATAATGAAATTGTTGGTCCTGCTGTAAAAAACCCTCAGGCAGTAAAGTATGCAATTGATGCATTTGCTCTTCAGAAAGGTTCTGTTTCAAAATAAAGCTGTTTTCAATTTGACTGGCCAACTGTTCAATTTTCTCAAAGTCGCCTGCAGCATTGAGAGGTATGATGTCTTTCATGGCCGTTTCGATGGCTTGCATCTCTTGCTGCAACAAAACCCTTAACTCAGGTGCCAGCGCTTCAACACCAGTTTTGTCATCTGCAGCGTAAACCAATGACATCACCTGTAATAAAACCACCGTAACCACACACTTCATCAACATACATTCACCTATTTATTTAAAGTTTTGAAGAATATCAACATCTCAGCTCACCAACCGCTGCCATTGGGGTCTTTATCTTTATTTGCATCACCTAACAAGTCATCAGACCCTTTGACCTCAGTATCATTCAATTGGTTATTGCCCCAATCTGATCCAGAATCCACATCGGTCAGATCAGCATCTCCGCCAATGAATAAACCCAGCATCAATGGCCAAAGTTTAATGCCAGCCAATGCACCCAGAACCACACCAGGCAATAAACGCCAGTACCAGCCACTTGAAAAACTGAAGCCATCGCTAACCATCAGCATAACAACAATCGACAGCAGTGCACCAAAAACAGCACCTACAATCAGTCCAATGATCAAATTCAATGCTTTGAATATAAACTTAACCCCTTGCTCAAGGTGATCTAAAAAATTCATTTGGATATATCCAACCCTGTTATTTTAAACATACACTCATTATAACCGTCATTCTGGTCGATCCTAAGGCCAGGTAATGATAATTAAGCGGTATGGGCTAAGCAAAAGAAGCTTAAATGTAATGCCGTTGGCCAACAGCGCAAGAAACTCAGTCCGTGGTTGTTCAATTTTATCAGCATTTAAAGCGTTTGAAATCCCTATGCATTCCCACCAATAGTAGGCCTTTTAAGTACGCAGGAACTCAGCAACGAGACTCAAAAGCTAGGTTCCACTTATTTCATTAGGATTGTTAATGATCAGTAAGATTAATCGGATCTGATAAAGGCTTCGACAGGCTCAGCCAACTGAAGATACAGGTCACTGAGCCTGTCGAAGTGTATTTAGCTAACCTGTGTGAGCCAATATCATTCACTCATCGCAGTGATTTATCGAACATTTTATTTACCTGGTTCAGGCATCTGTCTGATTAAATAGGGCAACATATCAGAATCTGGTGTGCCGCCTAATTCTCTTAACTCAATGACTTTTTCCCATGCGCCAGCATAGTTCCTCAGGTGATATTTCGCTTGCCACCATTTGTCTAATAAGTATTGTTGATTAACTAATTTTTCGGCTGCTGCTTGTTTAAACCATTGCATGGATTGGACAGCCAATTCATTTTTTTCAATTTGTGATAATCCCGAACCGTAACCTGCACACATGGCTGTCAAATAACCAAAATCAGTGTAAAAACCTGATCGATTCATCCAGCGACTGCCCCAATCCAAATCTTTGGAGCGTTTCATCATCTCCACCGCTTCACAGTCTTTCTCTTGATCAAGTAAAACAGAAGCAAAGCCATGATAAACCTCAGGATTACTGTCATCCAGCAACCATGCCTGATTAAATCGCTTCATGGCGTTAGACATATTGTTTCCATGGTAAAAGCGAAACCCTTGATCAACAAATTTTTCACTGGCAGTGCGTTTATCGCCATATTCATTGATGACTTTATCTATAAACTGCTTATCACCCTCTGCCAGCCTTGGATTGGCACTTCGGTCAATACCACCGTACATCGGGACTTGATCAATTTTAACCACAGGACTGCTGGCGCAACTGAGCAAAACTGTAAAAGTTATCATGGCCAGTGCCATTTTCAAATGAGATATTTTCATATTAATTCCTTTTTTTATTCATATTACCAAAACCCAGATTAAAACTCAGTTAATGCCACTCTGTTGTTTGATTGCAATAGTTAACCACTTCCCATCAATAGCTGGCCCATGAATAAAAATTAAGTATAAGGATCTTCAACACCCAAGTCTTTTAACAACTCAACCTCCAGCGCCTCCATCTCTTCTGCTTCATCATCTTCCATGTGATCATAACCGAGCAAGTGCAAGACCCCATGGATGCTCATGTGGGCCCAATGGTGTTCGAGGGATTTGTTTTGTGCAGTGGCTTCTTGTTCAACCACAGTTGCACAAATAGCCAAGTCGCCCAGGTGTGTCGATGCAACAAAGTCAGGCACTTCTGATGGAAATGAGAGGACGTTGGTTGGTTGGTCTTTACCGCGGTATGTGTGGTTTAAAGCTTGGCTTTCTGCTTCATCAACAACTTTGATACAGACTACGCCGCTGATGCTCAGTTTTTCAGCCACCTGATTCAACCACAATTGAAATTGGCTTGAGTCAGGCGCTGTTAAGTTTTGTTCGTTGATCAGTTCAAGATTGATCTTCGGTTCAAGATCAGGCATGACTGCTTACCTGTCCTGTTGCCCAGGTTTTTGGTTGTCATAAGCGTCAACGATTTTTTGTACCAACGAGTGTCTGACCACGTCTTTGGACTTGAACCAACTGAAACTGATGCCTTTGATGTCTTGCAGGATTTCCATGGCGTGTTTCAAACCTGACTTCTCACCTGGTCGCAAATCAACTTGAGTGATGTCGCCTGTGACGACTACAGTGGTGTTAAAACCAGTTCTGGTGAGGAACATTTTCATTTGTTCCACCGTGGTGTTTTGTGCTTCATCCAAAATCACATAGGCATCGTTCAAAGTTCGACCTCGCATAAAAGCCAGAGGGGCCACTTCGATTTCATTCTTTTCGAGCATTTTTTCAACTTTATTGTGACCCAGCATGTCGTACAGTGCGTCATACAGTGGTCTTAAGTAAGGGTCGACTTTTTCACTTAAATCACCAGGTAAAAAGCCCAAACGCTCTCCAGCTTCTACTGCCGGCCGCACCAGCACCAAACGGCGCACGCGATCAGTGACAAAGGCCTCTACAGCGCAAGCCACGGCTAAATAGGTTTTACCGGTACCAGCTGGACCAATGCCAAAGTTAATGTCATGGGTGACGATGTTGTGCAAATATTCTTTTTGGTTATCCGAGCGTCCAGTGATGACACCGGCTTTGGTCTTAATCGCCACTTCTTGTGGCTCATAATCAGGCTTGCTGGCGTTACCGGCCAAAATCACATGAACAATTTCAGGATTCAAAGCTTCTTTGCGGGCTTCTTTAACCAACAAGTGCAGCATTTTTGCCGCATGATTGACATTGTCTTCTTCGCCTTGAACTTGAAACTGGTTGCCTCGGGCATGAATTTCAGTGGCGGTGTGCTCGGCCAGTTGTTTTAAGTGGGCATCATGGTGTCCATATAAATTAACTAAACTTCCGTTGTTCAAGTCCGAGAATTCCATGTTTCGAACTGTAGCTTTGTTGTTTTCTACCATATATACATCATCATTAATTATGTTTCATCATTGATCAACACACGCCCTCTCAGGGAGTTTCTTAAGGCTTCTGTGATGACCACATCAACCATTTCGCCAATCATTCGTTTGGAGCCAGCAAAATTTACCACTCGGTTGTTTTCAGTTTTACCAGAAAGTTCTTCCTCTGACCACTTAGAAGTGCCTTCTACCAAAATTTTCTGGGTACTGCCCACCATTTCTTGACTGATTTCAGCGGCCATGTCATTGATGGTGCTTTGTAAGTGCTGTAAACGCGCCTTCTTTTCATCCATAGAAACCAAGTCAGGCATTGATGAAGCTGGAGTACCAGGCCGAGCAGAATAAATGAAACTGAAACTTTGGTCAAAACCAATGTCGGTAATCAGTTTCATGGTGTCATCAAAATCCTTGGCAGTTTCACCCGGAAAGCCAACGATAAAATCAGACGATAAACTGATGTCAGGTCTGACTTCACGCAACTTGCGAATTTTTTGTTTGTATTCCAAAGCCGTGTGACCACGTTTCATCATCGATAAAATTCGATCCGAACCACTTTGCACGGGTAAATGTAAGTAATTAGCCAATTCGGGCACATCCCTGAAAGCCTCAATCAAACCATCGGTGAATTCAACTGGATGCGAGGTGGTGAAACGGATGCGTTCAATGCCATCAATGGCCGCCACATAATGAATCAATAAGGCCAAGTCAACCACTTCGCCATCATGTGATAAGCCTCGGTAGGCATTGACATTTTGACCCAACAAGTTAACTTCCTTGACACCCTGCTCAGCTAACTTCATGATTTCAGCCAGCACCCCATCCATAGGCCGCGACATTTCTTCACCGCGCGTATAGGGCACCACACAAAATGAACAGTACTTACTGCAGCCTTCCATGATTGAAACAAAAGCGGAAGGGCCGTCTTTGCGAGGTTCTGGTAAATTATCGAATTTTTCAATCTCTGGAAACGAGATATCCACTTGTGGTTTTTGTTGTTTGTTGCGCTCGTCCAACAACTCCGGTAAACGGTGAATGGTTTGGGGTCCGAACACCAAATCCACATAAGGCGCACGCTTGATGATGGCCTCACCTTCTTGAGAAGCCACACAGCCACCTACACCAATGATCACATTTGGATTTTTCTCTTTAATCTTGCGCCAGCGACCCAACTGCGAAAACACCTTTTCTTGGGCTTTTTCACGGATTGAACAGGTGTTGATTAAGATCACATCAGCATCTTCCTCAACATCAGTGATGCTTAAGCCATGTGACTTTAATAGCACGTCTTGCATTTTGTCAGAATCATATTCATTCATCTGACAACCGTGGGTTCTGATAAAAACTTTACCGCTCATAAGCTTGTTCATTTATTCTATCGACTAATTGTACAATGATTTGGGCAGTTAAACCCCAAATCACATCATCTTTATATTCAAAAACATAATAATGTCTCACCCCAAAAGGCGTTTTGATTTTGTTTTTGACTCGGTTGTTGTGGTCTTGAAAAAACGCAAAGGGTACACCGAAAGCCCTGTCCACTTCATTTTGATCAATTTTCAACTGGCTGACATCTTTAATTTCCCCCACAAATGGTGTCACATGAAAGCCACTGATGGAGGTTAATCCATCCAAAATACCCCACAAATCAATGTGTTCATGTGTCACCCCGATTTCTTCATGGGTTTCACGCAATGCGGTGTGTTTGATGTTTTTGTCTTGGTCTTCAAATGCCCCACCTGGAAAACTGATTTGCCCAGAGTGGTGCTTTAAATTGGCATTGCGTTGGGTCAATAAAACCCAAGGTGCACCATCTTTCCAATAAAACGGAAACAACACCGCTGCCGCTCGGTCCATGTCACCAGCCGAGCACAACCATAAGGTCTCATCAATCAAATCATGATTGAGGTGTGGCTTAACTGATTTTCTGAAATCGTGCATAAGAAAAACTAAAAAAGGCAAGTTTTAAAACTTGCCCTTTGAATCAACATTGAAATGTACAGATTATTTGATTTCAAGCAAATGCAAATCAAACACCAACACTTCATTGGGTCCGACTGGGCTTTGAGGACTTGCGCCATAGGCCATTTCAGGTGGTAAAAATACTTGCCATTTATCGCCTGCTTTCATCATTGGAATCACTTCCTTCCAACCTGGCATACTGATTTGTTGCATGTTCATTTCTAAAGGCTGACCATTTTTGTAGGTGCTGTCAAACTCAGTGTAGTTATCGAATACTTCAGTACCAATCAACTTACCGCTGTAGTGAATCTTAACGGTGTCATCCAAAGTGGCATTTCTACCAGAGCCGGCTTCAATCACACGGTACTGGATACCGGAAGACAATTCTTTGATGCCAGTTTTACCGCGATTTTGCGCTAAAAATGCATCACTTCTTTTTTGGCTTTTTTCTGCCAAAGCCATGAATTCTTCACGTTGGAATAACTGCAATTTTTGCTGGTATTTTCCATACTCAGTGGTCATCATTTCTTTGGTAACTGATGGCTCTGCTTTGGTGGCTGCTTCTCTCAAACCTTTCACAGCTTGATCGATGTCCAGTTCAAAATCGGTGCCCTCACGACCAGCGGCTTGCAAACCCATGCGGTATCCAATGGCATAGGATGCTGCTTTTTTATCAAACGTGATGTCTGAACTCTTGGGAATTTCTTGTGGTGCTTGTGCCATAACAGTCAAAGTGAATGCCAAAAACACTAAAATAAATACTTTTTTCATTGGTAACCTCGTTAACAAAATCAGCCGCGTATTGTACGTCAGCCTTCAGAGTTAAACAAGACAAGCAAAGGACTAATAAGTTCATTTATTACCCTCATTTCAGCCAATTCCGTTGAACTTTAACTAAATCGTAATGATTTGAGCCTGATGCGCAATTGTTGTTATAATTTAACGCTCCTTTAAACTTCAAACTCAATCATGCCAAATGTTTTATCCAACCTAGAAAATAATGTATTGACCATCACCATCAATCGGCCCGATAAACTCAACGCCTTGAATCAAGCCACTTTGCATGAGCTCAATGACATCATCGACCAAGCCAAGGAAGACCAACAAACCGCTGCCATCATCATCACTGGCTCAGGAGACAAAGCCTTTGTGGCAGGGGCTGACATCTCTGAATTGGCCACCACCGATGCCATGAGTGGGATGAAATTTGCTCGCTATGGTCAGTCGGTTTTCAATAACATTGAAAACTGTGGCAAGCCTGTGATTGCTGCAGTCAATGGTTTTGCCTTAGGTGGTGGTTGTGAGTTGGCCATGGCCTGTCATTTGCGCATAGCTTCTGATAACGCCAAATTTGGGCAACCTGAAATCAAATTGGGTGTGATTCCTGGTTTTGGTGGCACCCAAAGACTGACTCGTTTGGTCGGCAAAGGCAAATCAATGGAAATGAACCTGCTGGGTGATATGGTTTCAGCCGATAAAGCCGCTCAAATCGGCTTGGCCAACTGGGTGGTTCCACAAGGCGAATTGATGCCAACTGTGATCAAAGTGGCCCAACAACTCGCCAACTCTGCACCGATTGCCATAAGCATGACCATTGATGCCATCAACAAAGGCCTCGAATGTGCCTTACCTGACGCGCTGGATTACGAAGTCAAAGCTTTCGGTATCTGCTGCGCCTCAGAAGATAAAAACGAAGGCACCAGCGCCTTTCTAGAAAAAAGACAAGCTGAATTTAAAGGCAAGTAAACTGCATTTTTAAACACCAAAGGGCGCAGCAAAATGCGTCCTTTTTTTGACTTTAGCCTAACTTCTTTGCACCTTGCTATAGACATAATATATCACTGCGATGAAAGCGGCCACGCCACACCACCAGGCACCGCTGAAAGTGGTGTAAGGCACCATGCCTTGGAAACTGACCGCAGCGACTGCCACCAACACACCCATCAAGGCCTCTCCAGTGATTAAGCCTGAGGCCAATAACAAGCCACTGGATTCCTTGACTTGTTGTTTATCCGCTGATTCTTTGGCGGCTTTCTGCTTGAGGATATGTGCCAATAAACCACCAATAAATATGGGTACCGATAAGCCCAAGGGCAAATACACACCAACCGCCACAGCCAATACCGGGAAACGAAACTCTGAGCCACGTTTTTCTTGAATTTTATCCAGCACAATCAACGCCACAGCCAATACAAAGCCGATAAAAATGAAGTTCCATTCAATACCAGCACCAAAAATACCACTGGCCAAGGCTTGCATCAAGCTGGCTTGCGGTGCGGCCAACATCACTGCATCAGGATTAAGGGGCGAAACTCGACCAATGCCATAACCCTGATCCAAAATATTCAGCACAAAAGGAATCACCAGCGCTGCAGCCACCACACCAACAACCTGGAACACCTGTTGCTTCCACGGCGTGGCACCGACGATGTGTCCACACTTCAAATCTTGCATGTTATCACCAGCAATGGCCGCTGCTGAACAAATTAAACCAGCCAAGAAAATCACCGCAATCGGCCCCAACGTACCAGCCAAGCCTTCATTGCCCATCAACTGCAATAAAATCAAAGCCGAAACAATCACTGTGGCAATGGTGACACCAGAAATGGGGTTGTTGGACGAACCCACCAAACCCGCCATATAACCGGCCACTGAAGCAAAGATAAAGCCAAATACCAGCATCAACAACGTCATCACAGCAGCAATAAAATTGGCATCCGGATAAACACCCAAGGCATTCTTGAAAATGAAAAACACCGGCACGATGGCCAGTAACACCACGATGCCGACAAAATGTATCGGCGTATCAAATTCTGTTCGAGGTAAACCACCTCCCTCGCCTTTGCTGTCATGGTAAGCTTTGATACTGGCCTTAACACCTTGCCACAATGGCTTGGCTAAACTGATCAAAGACCACAAACCACCAATCATCATCGCTCCCACACCAATGCGTCGGCAGTTTTGCCAAGATTGATTGGCAATTTGACTCCATTCACTGGCGGATAAATCATTCATTGGCTTGGCAGCGTCAATGCCAGTTGCCAACATAATGGCTTCAGAATTAAAAGCCCAATTCAGAGGCACACCGACCAAAGTGCCTATGGCACCACCCAAAAACACCAAAAACGCGATGTTTAAGCCGACGATGTAACCCACACCAATCAAGGCTGGACTCAAGGTGACATCACCCATAAACAGGTATTTTCCTGAAAACAAAGCTTTGGTGGCAGCCACGCCCGAGGCCAAAACTCCCAATCCAGATTCCAATAATTTAATCACACCGCCTATCAATGCACCTTTCAACAAAGTAGCAAATCCTGCATCAGCAATGTGATTTTTGATTTTGTGGGCGCGGTCATTTTCAATACCGCCAGTCTGTAAGACCGCTGCAGTGGCCACACCCTCAGGAAACTTGAGCTGTGCTTCAACAATCAAAGCCCGCCGTAGGGGAATGGTGAAAGCCACCCCTAAGATACCACCAACCACTGCAATGGCTACCATTGGTCCATACTCATAACCTGCCCAGGCCTTCATCATCACCAAGGCTGGGATGGTGAAAATAATACCTGCCACCAGCGACTCGCCAGCAGAAGCTGCGGTTTGTACCATGTTATTTTCTAAGATGGTCGAGTGTCTGAACATGCGCAGCAAACCCATCGATACAGCGGCTGCCGGAATCGATGCTGAAACGGTTAAACCGACCAACAAGCCAATGTAAGCATTGGCAGCGGCTAAAACCATCGACAGCAAAGCGCCCAGAATTAATGCCTTGATGGTTAACTCTGCGATGTTTCGCTCTGACCCCACCAATGGCTCATCAATCACACTGTTTTTCATAAACCCCTCCATGATATTATTTTGATTCAAATATCATAACTGATACAGGTGACTTTTGTTGAAGCAAATAATAACTGTCAGCCTCTATAAAAACGGCGCGCAAGTATAATTAAAACCATGCCGCACTGTCATCGAGCAGCAAGCATTGCCTTTAAACTGTCAGTTAACTTGATTGGCTGCATCCACAATTTCTACCACCGCGGGGTGTTTGATTCTTCTGTCCGGTGTGATTACATAATAATGTTCCTTGATTTCATCAGTACGACCGATGATTTCAACATGGTAATGTGACTTGATGGCATGCTCGATGAGGGTGGGTGAGGTGAAAATCCCGTACCCTTCTTCACCGAATGATTTCATCAGCGCCGTGTCATCAAATTCAGCAATGATATTTGGATGGATGCCATGCTTCTCAAACCAAGACGCCAGCCGCTGCCTAACTGCAGTGTTCTTACCCTGTAATAGAAATGGCTTACCTGACAGTGAATCAGGAAAGTTATCAATGCAAGAATCAGCCAAAGCTTTGGGAGCAAAAAAAGTAAACCCACTTTCTGTCAAGTGATGGCTGTAAGCCTTAACATGACTTCTGGCTTGCAGTGGTTGATCTGTGAGTACCAGATCGAGTTTATTGACTGCCAGTTCAGACAGCAAACTGTCTTGGTCACCTTCTTTGCATATCAGTCGAATTGGCTCTGACATTTTTAAAGCTGGGTTCAACAACTTATAAGCCAGCACCTTTGGAATCACACCTGATACACCCACAGTGAAAGTCAACCAATGGACGGGCTCCTTGGTTTCTAAAACAGTTTTAAGCTCATCGCCCAATTGAAAAATCTCTTCGGCATAACTAAAAATCAATCGGCCCATCTCTGAGAGTTGTAAAGTTTTACCGATGCGATCAAATAAATTGAAGCCAATCCTGGCTTCAAAACCGGTGATTTGCCCACTGATGGTTTGTGGCGTGAGGTGCAGCCTTTGACTGGCAGAGACAATGCTTCCTTCCTTGGCAACCACATAAAAATAGTAAAGGTGTTTGTAATTTAATGCGTTCATAAGATGACTGAGTTCGAATATTTCGATGAATACATAGATTGTATTCGCAATTTATACCATATTCAAGACAGCCAGTATCCCACACCATGAATCATAAGGACTTAATAAGTGGGGCATTGATTCATCCCAATAACATCACAACATGTGAGCGAGCTCGCAGCTAAATGTCTGTTAACAACTTTGACTGTTGGTGTTGATGCACAGCAGAGCTTTGAGCAAAAGAAATCAGCATGCCAAATCCTATAAAAATGATTAGTCCATATCTTGAAGGTTTTCTTCAACGCACCACTTTAAATCGATTTTTCCGATGTAAAAATACAGTTAATTCGAATTTACCTTGCTTAACAAGTCAATTAGAATTTGTGCACGGTCAAATCGAGAAGACAATGATTGCTTACAACAAAAAATCACACAGTACACACCACATCCTTTTAACTGTAGCGTTGCTGTCCTTGTGTTTTAAACTGCCGGCAGCAGAGAAAGGTGAGATGGAGAATACCGATGCTTTGATAGCATCCTGTCAAACATTTAATCTTGATCAAACAAAACCTGCAGCGATGCCTTGTCTGTTTTATATTCTTGGTTTGATTGATGGGGCCTTAGATAACAATAAATTGGTGTCTGCTGACTCACCCCCCACACAAGACAATGCCTCTCAAGACACCGACCAGTCGCTCAGTTGGTCAGAGCGGGCTTTTCGCTATCGGGTGGGTGCCAGAGCACAACGAGGACAAGCGACCGGTCTTACCTATTACTGCACTTTGGATAAAGAGTTACATGCAGCAGTCATTGAGGTACTCAGTAATCAGCCTTTGCAGCGAGTCAACTCTGTTGAGGGTGTACAAATATGGGTGTTTGAGGCATTGAAATCAGTCTGTCCGGAGTTTATCGACAACCCATGAAGATTGACATTCAACCAACTGACATCGAGCTGCAGAGCACAGACCTCGAACAAATTCATCGAAAGCTTAACCTCGCCATGTCGCGTATGGAGCCCTTAATATCAAAAATCTCAATGCATTTATCCAATGTTATTGACTCAAGCCATGGTAATGAGAAATACTGTCGACTTAAAATCACCCTGGCTCACATGCCTGATGAAATCGTCATTGACGAAACACAAACTGACCTGGCTTTTGCCATTGACAGGGTGGTTCAGAAAGCATGCCGCATCATGAGTCGAAAGCTGGATAATGACAAATGACCCAACTTCTGAAACTTTCGGAGAACTGTATTATGTTTATGACCCAATCTAAACAACCGACAACAGTACACAACACCCTTAACTTACTGCCCAGTGACAGCTGTTCACAGAATCAGCTGCCAGTTTCACAGCTTAGCCATAAGCTTTTAATTAAAAAGGTGATTTAATGCGTCATACCATCAGTGTTTCATTGAGCCTGGCCATATTTTGGTTAATTAACTCAGGTCATTACACAGGCATATTGCTTGGGCTGGGTGCCGCATCGGTTATTTTGGTGGTGTACATTGGTCACCGAATGGATGTGATAGACCATGAATCTCAACCAATTCACCTAACCTCGAAACTACCAGGCTATTATTTGTGGTTAATAAAAGAAATCGTGTTGTCCAACATTCGAGTGGTTAAGCACATTTGGCTGGGCAATCAAAGCATATCACCAGCATTGACCACCATCACCAGCCATCAAAAAACCGATATGGGCAAGGTCATCTATGCCAACTCAATTACCCTGACACCTGGTACGGTAGCCATCGACCTGAAAGGCGACCAAATCATGGTTCATGCACTCATGCGTGCTGACCTGACATCACTCCAAGAAGGTGATATGGATCGTCGTGTTTGCCATTTGGAGAAGTCATGATAACCTCTGCTATGATTATTGCTGCCATCATCGCTATTTTTGTGGTTATGGTTATGGCCATCATTCGGGCTGTGGTGGGCCCCAGCTTATACGACCGCATCCTCGCAGTAAATATGTTTGGCACCAAAACGGTACTGATGATTGCCTTGTTGGGCTTTGCTATGGGGCGACCAGATTTTCTCGACATCGCCATGGTTTATGCGCTGATTAATTTCATCAGTGTCATTGGTTTTCTGCGTTTTTCAGATTCAGTTGGCTTTAAACATTCAAATAACGATAAATCACCTGAGGAGAACCGATAATGGAACTGTTCATAGATATATTTAGTGGAGCCTTTCTTTTAATCGGCAGTTTTCTGTGTTTATCAGGTGGTGTTGGCTTGTTACGTTTCCCAGACTTTTATACCCGCATGCATGCTGCTGGGGTAACCGAAACATTGGCCACTGCTATGATTCTCATTGGTTTAATCATGCAAAATCCCGATGCTTTGGTTATTATCAAGCTGATTATCATTCTATTGTTAACCTTACTCATCAGTCCAACGGCCAGTCATGCATTAGCCAAAGCAGCTTTTAACAGTGGCCACTTACCTTTAATCACCGAAGACCCAACTCAAAAGGAGACAGAATCATCGAAGCGCTAGTTGATGTTGTATTACTCACCTTTCTGGTAGGCGTTGTCATTGCCATCGTCTGGATGAAAGACTTATTTGCTGTGGTTATGCTATCTGGCATTTATGGCTTGTTGACAGCAAGCTTTTTTGTTGCCATGGACGCAGTCGATGTGGCATTCACAGAGGCTTCTGTTGGAGCCGGCATTTCCACCCTGTTACTGTTGGTCGCGATTGCCAAAACCAAACGCACCGAACATCCCGTTCGGCACAAACCTTTACTGGCCTTGGTGTTGGTAAGTATCACAGGTGGTCTGCTTATCTACGGCACTTTTGACATGCCCTACTTTGGTTCAGCTGAAGCACCATCACAGTCGCATGTGACCTCGCGCTACATTGATGACTCATATGCGGAAGTTGGCATACCCAATATCGTTACATCAGTGCTTGCAAGTTACCGAGGCTTCGACACATTTGGTGAAGTGGTGGTAATTTTTACCGCTGGAATTGGCATTCTTGCACTGTTAGCTGTACCCGGTGTAGGAGGTGCAGCCGGGAGAAGAAAAATAGATGCCATCAACAAATCCATGCATGAACAACAGTTGATTCTGCGCATTGTGGCTAAAATCTTGATACCTTTTATCTTACTGTTCTCACTTTATGTGCAATTTCATGGTGAATATGGGCCTGGGGGCGGTTTTCAGGCAGGCGTTATTTTCGCCGCTGGGATTATTTTATATTCTATGCTGTTTGGCTTGGACACAGCCCGTCGGGTTATCAACCAAACATTGGTCCAATTAATAGCGGCTGTTGGTGTGTTGCTGTACGGAAGTGTTGGCATGGTTTCTTTCCTGACTGGCGGGAATTTCCTTGATTACAATGTTTTACTGGACAACCCTATTGCTGGACAACATCTCGGCATCATATTAATTGAACTGGGCGTGGGATTCACCGTCACATCGGTGATGATTATTATCTATTTCAGCTTTGCAGGACGCAAAGAAAGCCCGCAACCTAAAGATAAAATAGGAGAATAACATGTTAATGGGACTTTATAATTATTGGGTTGTGGTGGTATTGATGATGCTGGGGTTTTTTATCATCATCGCGCATGGCAACCTAATCAAGAAAATAGTAGGTCTAAGCATTTTCCAAACCTCTGTTTTTATTTTTTATATCAGTGTAGCCAAGCTTGATGGCGGCAGTGCACCGATATTGGCTGATGGCACTACGGCATACTCAAACCCATTGCCTCATGTGCTCATTTTGACCGCTATTGTGGTGGGTATAGCCACCACAGCTCTGGGACTTGCTCTGACTATGCGCATCAATGAAGCATATGGAAGCATTGAAGAAGAACTCATTCAAAAACAAGACAACCAACCGTGATAATACATTTACCGATTTTACAAGTTATTGTGCCGCTCCTGGCTGCACCATTGTGTTTGTTCCTGAAGCAACCCAAGTTAGTTTGGCTGTTTTCTGTGATAGCAACTGGACTGACATTTTTAATCAGTGCGTTGCTGCTACAACAAGTCATCACCACTGGGCCCATCATATATGAATTAGGTGGATGGCCGGCTCCTTGGGGCATTGAATACCGCATTGATGAACTGAATGCCTATTTACTGGTTATTATTTCATCCATCAGTGCAGTGGTTATGATGGCAGCCAAAACCAGTTTGCAAAAAGAACTCAGTGCAGACCGACACACCTATTTCTATATGCTTTACTTGTTGTCCTTAACTGGCATGTTGGGCATTGTGTCAACTGGTGATGCTTTCAATGTATTTGTGTTTCTTGAAATTTCATCATTATCCGCATATGCATTGATAGCCATGGGCAAGGACAAGCGCGCCCTTTGGGCATCTTACCAGTATTTAATTATGGGCACTGTTGGGGCCACTTTTATTTTGATTGGTATTGGTTTGATGTATCAGATGACAGGCACTTTGAACATGAGTGATTTGGCTGTTCGATTACCAGAAGTGGCTCAAACTCGAACTGTTTTCGTGTCTTTTGCGTTTATTGTTGTAGGCGTTTGTTTGAAGCTGGCGTTGTTTCCGCTGCATTTGTGGTTACCTAATGCCTATGCTTACGCGCCTTCAATAGTCACCGCATTGTTCGCAGCCACAGCAACCAAGGTGGCTGTTTATTTACTCATCAGATTCACTTATTCGGTCTATGGGCTGTCATTTTCCTTCACCACCTTACCCTTAAATACTTTGTTTATGGTACTCGGTTTAGCAGGCGTTTTCTTCGCCTCTGTTGCGGCCATTTACCAGACCAATGTCAAACATATATTTGCCTATTCAAGTGTCGCCCAAGTGGGTTACATGATTGTTGGTCTCAGTGTTGGCACAGCCATGGGTTTGACCGCTACATTGGTGCATATATTCAACCATGCGCTGATGAAAAGTGCTTTATTCTTGGCCTTGGCTGCAGTGATGTATCGCATTGGCAGCGTTCAGTTAAGCCACTTCAATGGTTTAGGCCGTCAAATGCCCTTAACCATGGCAGCTATTGTGGTGGGCGGCTTGAGTTTAATTGGCGTACCTTTAACAGTTGGTTTTATCAGTAAGTGGTACCTGGTTCTGGCTGTGCTTGAGAAGGGTTGGTGGCCAGTTGCGGTACTGATTCTATTGGGCTCATTATTGGCCATAGTTTACATCTGGAGAATCATTGAAGCCGCCTACTTTAAACCACAAGCCGAAGGCTCAAAGCAAGTTGAGGAAGCGCCTTTCTCGCTTTTGCTTCCAGTGTGGATGCTGGTTTTTGCCAACATTTATTTTGGCATAGACACCCGCGTGAGTGTTCAGGTGGCGAAGTCGGCAGCTGAGAGTTTGTTTGGAGTGGCACCATGAATTTATCGTTAGAAACCATGATGCAACTGTGTATTGCATTACCGCTGTTAGCTGTGATTGGTATAGTGGTCACTGGACGTAAACCCAATTTGCGTGAAGCCGTGACTATCATAACCAGTTTGGTGTTGTTCTATTTTGTTATCAGCCTTTACCATGGTCTGACCCAAGGTGAAACCATCAGCGTTCATTGGTTTGATGTCATTCCTGGGCTTGGGTTTAACTTCAAGGTTGAGCCACTGGGCATGTTGTTTGCCTTGATTGCCAGCTTTTTGTGGTTGATCACCACCATCTATGCCATTGGCTACATGCGCAGCCACGAGGAACAAAACCAGACCCGTTTTTATGCCTTTTTTGCCATCGCCATCAGCGCTGTGATGGGTGTGGCTTTTGCTGCTGATTTGTTCACTTTGTTTATATTTTATGAAGTTTTGACCTTATCAACTTATCCACTGGTCACTCATGCAGGTACAGAAAAAGCCAAAGCAGGCGGTCGGGTTTATCTGGGCATATTACTCAGTACATCAATCTTGTTTTTTCTGTTGGCCGTCATCATGACCTATTTTGTGGCGGGTACTTTAGACTTTAAAGCCGGCGGTGTTTTTGATCCTGGTATCGGCACCTTACTGGCCAGTGTCATCCTGATACTGTTTGTGTTTGGCATCGGCAAAGCCGCCATCATGCCATTTCATCGTTGGTTACCTGCAGCCATGGTCGCTCCCACACCTGTGAGTGCCTTGTTGCACGCAGTGGCTGTGGTTAAAGCCGGCGTGTTCACCATCCTCAAAGTATGTGTGTTTATCTTTGGACTTGATTTATTGTCCATACTACCTGGCACACAGTTTCTGTTATACCTGGCTGGAGCTTCGGTTTTATTGGCTTCTATATTTGCCATGCGGCAAGATAATTTGAAGGCTCGCTTGGCTTACTCCACCGTCAGCCAATTGGGCTACATCACCATTGGCGCTTTGCTCGCCACCTCGGCAGGGGTAGTTGGTGGCTCTATGCACATAGCCATGCATGCTTTTGGCAAGATAACGCTGTTTTTCTGTGCTGGTGCCATTCTGGTTGCTGCGCACAAGTCTAAAATCAGTGAAATGCAAGGCATAGGTTGGCAAATGCCAGTTACCATGACGGCATTTTTTATCGCCAGTCTAAGTATCATTGGTGTACCACCAACTGGTGGCACTTGGAGTAAATGGTTCCTGTTAATGGGTACCATGGAAGCAGGCCAATGGTTTCTCATGGCAACTTTAATGATCAGCTCCCTGCTCAACATTGCTTACTTGTTACCCATTCCATTCCGAGCGTTCTTTCCTCGAAACAAACAAATGGATATGACATTTAAAATCAAAGAAGCACCGCTACCCTCACTGATGGCTTTGTCGCTGACAGCTGTGGCTTGCGTGATTCTATTCATCTACCCACAACCGCTTTACGAATTAGCGTCAGCCATATTAACAACCACTGAAGCAGCTCATGGATAACGATAAAAAATATTTATTTGATGACCCCAAAAACATCAAACGCCTGTTAACGATTTTCTATGCGATTTGTGCGTTGCTGTTTATTTTGGACTTTGTAATTAAGCGCAAAATCTATCACAGTTGGGAAAACCTCTGGGGCTTTTACCCCATTTACGGCTTTATTGGTTGCGTTGTTCTGGTTTTTGTTGCCAGTTGGATGCGTACTTTTCTGATGCGGCCTGAGGACTATTACGAAAAGCTTGAACAAGATAAATTGAGCAACAACAAAAACTTAATTAAAGGTGATGATGATGTGGATGCTTGAGATACCTCCATTTGTACCTTTCTTCATTGGCGCGTTGATTGCTGCAATCAGTCGCGGTCCTCTGCGTGGTGCCATCATGGTTGCCATACCCATTCTGGGCGCCATTCACTTGTGGATGGTTCCAGAAGGTCAGCACTTACAATTGGCATTCTTGGGTTATGAACTGACGCCTTATCGGGTTGATAAGCTGAGCCTGATGTTTGGCTATGTGTTTCATATAGCTGCATTGATAGCCATCATCTATGCCTTGCATGTGCGTGACACCATCCAGCAAGTGACTGCCATGCTGTATGCAGGCAGTGGATTAGGCGCTGTTTTTGCGGGTGATTTATTGACCTTGTTTGTGTTTTGGGAGCTGTTGGCATTTACTTCCGTGTTTCTTATTTGGGCACGCAGAACCCAACGATCCTACACCGCCGGTATGCGATACCTCATCATTCAAGTGTTGTCTGGGGTGATATTATTGGTGGGCACACTGTTTTACGCCGCAGAGCATGGCAGCTTATCATTTGAATTTATTGGGCTGGAAGGCATTGCCGGCTGGCTTATATTCATTGCGTTCGGGATCAAATGTGCTTTTCCTTTGGCCCACAATTGGCTGACTGATGCTTACCCAGAAGCCACAGTAACTGGCACCGTTTTCCTCAGCGCTTTCACCACCAAAGTCGCCGTTTATACTTTGGCCCGCGGATACCCTGGAACCGAACTGTTGGTTTATATTGGCGCAGCCATGACCTGTTTCCCAATCTTTTTTGCGGTGATTGAAAATGATTTGCGCAGGGTGTTGGCCTACAGCCTGATCAACCAAGTCGGTTTTATGGTGGTTGGTGTAGGCATTGGTACTGCGCTGGCAATCAATGGTGCGGTTTCTCATGCTTTCAATGATGTTATCTTCAAGGGCTTATTATTCATGACCATGGGGGCCGTGTTGCATATGACCGGCCGCATCAATGGATCAGACCTGGGCGGTTTGTACAAAACCATGCCCAAAACAACTGTGTTGTGTATTGTTGGCGCAGCCTCAATATCTGCATTTCCATTATTCAGTGGCTTTGTCAGTAAATCAATGGTGATGTCAGCGGCCTTAGAAAGTGGCCATGATTGGATTTGGTTGATGCTGTTGTTTGCCTCAGCTGGTGTTTTTCATCACGCCGGCATTAAGATTCCTTATTTTGCTTTCTTCGCTCACGACTCCGGAATCCGCGCCAGCGACCCACCTAAAAACATGTTGATTGCGATGTCGATAGCCGCAGCACTGTGTGTGGGCATTGGTGTCTATCCGGCGGCCTTGTATTCGCTGTTGCCTTATGACACCGGTTATAATCCTTATGATGCAACCCATGTATTGGCTCAAACTCAATTATTGTTTTTCTCAGCACTGGCCTTTGTTTGGCTTAATCTGAGGGGACTGTACCCACCTGAGTTGCCATCTACCAACCTGGATGTTGATTGGACTTACCGCCGTTTATTGCCAGCTGTTTTACAGAAAACGTTCGCCACCACGGGTCGCGCCTATCAAAACATCAGCGGTATTTTGAAACAAAGAATGGGAATCAGCTTGGCTTATTTGTCACGCAAAAATAACCGACTCAGTGGCATGCTCTCACGCAACCACCCTGCTGGTAGTATGGTGATGTGGGTGGTGGTCATTTTAGCCGCTTACTTACTGCTGACGTTCATCAAATAAACCAATCAAATTGTCTGATTAGGCTGCAGCTGTTCAAACTGAAGAACTGCAGCCTCACCATGAAGTGTTTTTTATTTAAACCAATCAAGAGCCTGTTGCCTGGCTTGTTTATAATCAATCACCGGAGCTGGGTAATTACAATCTGACCGAGTGTCTGATTTGGGATCGTGGATTTCCTTCGCAGCCACCTCATTCAATTCAGGCACATATTTTCGAATGTAAGTGCCATCTGGATCGAACTTCTTAGATTGGGTGGTGGGGTTAAAAATTCTGAAATAAGGAGCCGCATCACATCCGGTGGCAGAGGACCACTGCCAACCGCCATTATTAGAAGCCATATCGCCATCCAATAAGTGCGCCATAAAATGTGCTTCTCCCAATCGCCAGTCAATCAAGCACAACTTAGTTAAAAATGAGGCCACAATCATTCTTACCCGGTTGTGCATCCAACCCTCAGCCAATAATTGGCGCATGCCAGCATCGACGATAGGAAAACCGGTTTGTCCAGACTGCCATTGTTTGAATAATTCTGGGTTGTGTTGCCAATCATCGACAGCTTGTGGTTTGAAGGTTTGGTGTTTGGCTAATTTGGGGTATTCAAACATCAAGTCATTATAAAAGTCTCGCCAAATTAGTTCAGAAACCCAAGTACTGTAAAAAGCCGACTCGCCTTTTTGTTTCAAGGCATGCGCCAAGCATTGTTGGGCACTGATAACACCAATGGATAAGTAGGGAGACAGACTACTGGTGCCGTCGATGGCAGGAAAGTCTCGCTCAGCCTGGTAATCTTCATTCTTCACAAAGGCTTTGACCCGCTCAGCCACTGCCTGCTCTCCAATTGGCCAATGATCAAACTTGAAATCAACCGCGAGCGGGCTAATCGATTCAACAGCTTGTTTGGCCTCAATTTTGGTCACCGATAGCGGCAGTTTATGGTGTTGTTTTACCGCTTCAATGTACTTATTTTTATAGGGCGTAAAAACATGATACATGCTGCCATCGGCTTTGCGAACTGTGCCTGGAGGCAGCAGATAATTGCTGTGGTAAGTGTTCAACTCAACGCCCGCATCATTGAGCACTTGCTTAACCGCATCATCACGATTAATTTCATTGGCCCAATAATTGGCATTCAGGTAAACCCGCTCAATACAGTGCTCGCTCAATAAGCGCTCAAACAAATCAGCAACGTTGCTGAACAGCGGCACCTCATGCAGTATAGATTTGATGCCCTGATTAGCCAATCGCTCAATCAAATCATTGATGTGGGCTTTGATGAACTCATATTTTTGTGGTGCTTCACCATGAAGTTGATGTTGTTCAGGGTTCAAAATAAACAGCGCAATAGTATCAAGGTCATCAGCAAGGGCATGAGTTAAGGCCGGGTTATCAGCCAAGCGCAGATCCGTGCGAAACCAAACCACGTTCATCAGAAAAACTCCTTAATTAGAATGAATATCATTACGATTATTCTTGAAATTTAAATACTAGATACTATATAGACATCCAATCTATATTACGTGAAAATCATGCCACAAGTTGCCCTGTCATTTATCAAGAATTTTTTCAGAATGGAATCATCTGCTGGAATTTTATTGTTCCTCTCAGCAGTTTTGGCGATGATCATTGCCAACTCACCTTTGACAGGCATCTACAACCTGTTACTTGACACGCCTGTTGCCATTCAAATTGGTGCTTTGAGCATCGACAAACCCTTGTTGTTGTGGATTAACGATGGTTTGATGGCGGTGTTTTTCTTCCTGGTTGGCTTAGAGCTTAAACGTGAGCTGATTGAAGGCGAATTGTCTGATAAAAGAAACATAGTATTACCAGGTATAGGTGCCATCGGTGGCATGCTGGCCCCGGCACTGGTGTTTTTCTGGTTCAACAAAGATGACCCAATGGCCTTACAAGGCTGGGCCATTCCTGCCGCAACCGACATCGCTTTTGCGTTGGCTGTATTGAAAGTATTGGGTCCTAAAGTACCCACTAGTTTAAAAATATTCTTAACTTCATTGGCCATTTTTGATGATATTGGCGCCATCCTGGTGATTGCATTTTTCTATACCTCACAAATTTCACTGACGGCGCTTTTGGTGGTTGCACTGTGTATCCCCCTGCTCTGGCTGATCAATAAAAAAGGCGTTGAGGCGACCAGTACCTATATATTGATTGGTGTGGTTATGTGGGTGGCCATGCTTAAATCAGGTGTGCATGCGACGCTGACAGGGGTTATATTGGCCATGTTCATTCCAATCAGATCTAAGATTAAACCAGATTATTCGCCGCTGAAGGATTTAGAACATAATTTACATTCGGCCGTGGCTTACATCATATTACCCATATTTGCTTTTGCCAATTCAGGCCTTAATTTGTCTGGTGTGGGTTTGGAACAAATGATGCACCCAGTGCCTTTGGGCATTGCCTTGGGCTTAATTGTGGGTAAACAAGTGGGTATATTCTCACTGTGCTGGTTGGCCATTAAAATGGGCTGGGCGGCCATGCCAGAGCGCAGCAATTGGATCGCCATTTATGGTGTTTCAGCCTTGTGCGGCATTGGCTTTACCATGAGCTTATTCATTGGTTCATTGGCGTATGAAGAAACTCAGTTTGATATGTTCTTTGATGAAAGGTTGGGCATCATTGTCGGCTCGCTGGTTTCTGCGCTGATTGGTTTCTTCGTCTTGAAAACTCAATACGGAAAAAATGCAGCTGAAATAAAATAGATTCAAGGTCCACTGAATCGGTTAAAAAAAAACCAGCCCAAAATGGGTTGGTTTTTTTATTCCTGAGCAAATATATTTCTATATTTCGATAATGATTTATTGTTTTACAATAAATTTTTATCTATAATCAGCATATATTTAATTTGGAGTACAACATGAAAACACAAACCATACTCAACATCATGTTCTTTCTGGCTTGGTTTGTTTTTATTGCGCTACTGATAAAAACAGGTACCGTAATGACCACCTATATCATCAGTTTATTTAACAGCGAAACAGCCCAAAGTTTATACTTTGAATTGGACCTATCTGTGTATCGAGACCACAGTCTCATTCATTACAGCATCATTGTTTTGAGTCAAGTTTTACTGTTCAGTACACAAGCATACGTGGCTTATCTGATGACCCAACTATTAGGGGATTTAAATTTGCAGAACCCATTCAGTCAAGCGGTGGTATTTTTGATGGAACGCATTTGTTATTCAATCTTATTCATATGGATTATCACACTGTTGCACAATGCCCACTTGAAAGCATTGGAGCAATCGGTCGGCGTGGCAGTGAATTCAAGTGACGAAGCTTATTTATTATGGTCTGCCATGGTTTATGTTTTGGCGCAGGTGTTTAAACGTGGCATCGAAATCCAATCCGAAAACGAATACACCATTTAATTATGCCAATTATTATCAATTTAGATGTGGTGATGGCTCAGCGTAAAATGTCACTCAATGAGTTATCAGACAAAGTGGGCATCACACTATCCAACCTTTCCATTCTAAAAACCGGTAAAGCCAAAGCAATCAGGTTTAATACCTTGGAAGCGATTTGTGAAGCCTTAGACTGTCAACCTGGAGACCTTTTAGCGCATAAAAAAGATTAAAGTAACGGTAACAGCAATCCGTTTAAACATTCATGTAAATCAAATTATTGACTGAAACTCACCATCCAGTTTTCCATCGCTGACCAAGGATTGCCTTTAAGTCGACCCTTTATCATGCGATCAATTTTTGAAAGCTGCTTTAAACAAGACTCCCAGTGTGGTAATGCCTTCTGGTTCAATACACCTTGGATTACAGCCTGGCGATTGGGCCAAATACCAAAACGGCGATAATCAGCTGGACCAACATTTCGACTTTTCGAGCGAATGAACGACAATTCACACAACATGCGGGTTTCACGCTCCAAAGCCCAGTGGATAATGACCGGAGACAAATCGTTCTTATGTAGTGATCGCAGGATTCTGATGGCGCGCGCAGGCTGATTTTCCAGTAAAGAATCGGTCAGTCTGAACACATCAAACCGTGCATTATCAGCCACCAAGCCAGCCACTTCTTGCCCTGTGACAGTTTGATCTGCGTAACGCATTTTCAGTTTCTCTAATTCTTGTGCTGCTGCCAACAAATTACCCTCTAAGCGTAAACTCAACAATCCGATGGCATCATTATCTACTTGCAAACCAATCGACTGACAGCGTTGTCTGATCCATTTAGGTAGCTCAGCTGCTTTGGGTTGATAAACCCTTAAAAATGCACCTTTCTGAATAATGGTTTTAACCCACTTGGTTTTCTCATTGGCGGCATTCCATTCATCACAACGGATTATCAGCATCACATCTGCTGGCATATTTTCAACAAAAGCAACGATACTGGCAGAGCCTTTGGCACCAGGCTTTCCGGTGGGCAGGTGCAAATCGATGATACGTTGGGTTGAGAACAATGACATGTTGCCAGCACTGTTTTGTAATTCATGCCATTGAAACTTGGCATCGACCAGATGAGTTTCTCGTTCTGAAAAACCTTGAGCAGCAGCCGTGGACTTAATGGCATCACCCGCTTCTTGTAATTGCAACGGTTCATCACCAACCAACAAATAAACTGGTAATAAGCCTTGTTTAAGTTGTCCGGCTAATTGATTGCTGTAAAGTTTCATGGCGCCAAGCGTTTATTCATTCAGTAGCAGAATGACTGGAAATGCTGCGGATGATCATTTGCGCCATGTCCTTGTACATTTGTTCACGCAGTATGCGTTCTTCAGCTTGGGTACCGGTAATTTGTCCAATATCAAAAGCATAATCTCTGGATAGGTTTAATGTCTGTTCGGGTATTTTAATGGAATCTAAAAAATGCACTGCAAAAATGAGTTCATAATCTAAGCGGTATTCTTGCACCCGATTATTGGTCCCTATCGACTGGATTTGTTTTTCTAAACTGTCTTTTATAATCAGTATTTTAGCTGTGGCATCACCTGCATCATCAACCAAGTTAAGGCCTTGATTAGATAACGCAACTGCCAAAGGACGATACAAAGGGGCACTGATGGCATGTTGGATGTAAGTTTTGTCATAGGCACTGTCTAAATCAACTTGTGATTTTAATTGATAGCCACAAGCCGATAGCATTAACAGCATAACCAACACTAGACTTAGCAGCCTTTTCATGACACCACCACGTTAATTAATCGCTTGGGCACCACAATCACTTTTCTGATGGTCTTGCCGTCGACAAATTTTTGTACATTTTCATCAGCCAAAGCCAAGGTCTCTATAGTTTCTTTAGAGGCATCAGCAGCCACTGATAATTTAGCCCTCAACTTACCATTAACTTGGACCACCATTTCAATTTCGTCTTGCACCAAAGCGGCTGGGTCAACCTTGGGCCACATGGCATCGCATAACAAGTCGCTTTCGCCAAACTGTTCCCACAAGGCTTGTGCCATGTGTGGTGCAAAAGGACTGATCATTTTCACCAAGCTGAACCAGCCTTCATGGCGAATGGCCAAGCCTGTGTCACTGTCATCATTGAATTTGGTAAGCGCATTGGTGAGTTCCATCATCGCCGCAATGGCGGTGTTGAAGGTTTGGCGGTCACCGATATCATCGGTCACCTTGGCTATGGTTTGATGGGTTTTTAAGCGCATCGCCTGTTGTTCTTTGTTCAAGTCAGCGTCCATTTCAAAAGTCTTACCGGCCACTGTCACATTGAATGTTGTGACTTGAAACCACAAACGATTCAAGTACCTGGCAGCGCCCTCAACGCCCTCATCGGACCATTCCAAGGACTGTTCAGGTGGTGCGGCAAACATAGAAAACAAACGCACCGTATCAGCACCATACTGGTCAATCAAAGCTTGTGGGTCAACCGTGTTACCTTTTGACTTGGACATTTTGGCCCCATCTTTGAGCACCATGCCTTGGGTTAACAAGTTAACAAACGGCTCGTCGGAATGCACCAAACCTTGGTCACGTAAAACTTTGTGGTAAAAACGTGCATACAGTAAATGTAAGATGGCATGCTCAATACCACCGATGTATTGATCCACCGGTAACCAATGATCGGCTTCTTCGCTGAGCATCCCACCTGCGTATTGTGGACAGGTATAACGGGCGTAATACCAAGATGATTCCATAAAGGTATCAAAAGTGTCGGTTTCACGCTTGGCAGGAGCCGCACATTTGGGACATGAGGTCTCATAAAACTCAGGCATTCGCTTGATCGGTGAACCGCCCGTTTCATCGAACACCACCTCCTCTGGTAACACCACAGGCAACTGATCTTCAGGTACTGCCACGGCACCACAATCATCACAGTAGATGATTGGTATCGGACAACCCCAATAACGTTGTCTGGAAACGCCCCAGTCGCGCAAACGGTAATTGATTTGCAGCCGGCCGGTACCATCGGCTTTGAATTGTTTACTCATGGCATCAAAAGCTTGGGTAAAGTCCATGCCGTTGTAGGCTTCGGAATTGATCAGCAGGCCTTTTTCCGTGATGGCCGCCTCATTCAAATCACCTTCAGCATCAATCACCTGGGTGATTGGCAATCCATATTTTTGCGCGAACTCAAAATCACGTTGATCATGTCCAGGAACGGCCATCACCGCACCGGTGCCATAGGTCATCAACACAAAATTAGCCACCCACACCGGCACCCGCTCTCCAGTCAATGGATGCACCGCATCCAAGCCAGTGTACATGCCTTTCTTTTCCATGGTGGCCATGGCTGCTTCATTGCTTTGTTCTTTGCTACATTGTTTTAAAAATACAGCCAAATCCTGATCTTCGGCAGCAGCCTGAAGCGCCAAAGGGTGTTCAGGTGCCACTGCCATGTAAGACACACCATATAAGGTATCTGGGCGGGTGGTGTAAACACTGACTTGCCCAAAACCTTCAACCTGAAAATCCAACTCCAAGCCTTTGGATTTACCGATCCAATTGCGTTGCATGGTTTTGACCGAATCGGGCCAACCGGGCATGCTATCGAGTGATTCCAACAATTCATCGGCATAGTCAGTGATCTTTAAAAACCACTGCGGAATGGTTTTGCGGATCACTTCTGCACCAGAGCGCCAGCCTTTTCCATCAATCACCTGTTCATTGGCCAGTACTGTCTGATCCACAGGGTCCCAGTTCACCACAGAATCTTTGCGGTATACCAGGCCTTGTTCAAACAATTTAACAAACATCCACTGTTCCCAGCGGTAATAATCCGGTTTACAAGTGGCCAATTCTCGAGACCAATCAAAGGCAAAACCCAGGCGTTTGAACTGTGCGGTCATGTCCTCCATGTTGGCATAAGTCCACTCAGCCGGTTCTCTGTTGTGTTTGATGGCGGCATTTTCAGCGGGTAAACCAAAAGCATCATAGCCAATCGGTTGCAGCACATTTTTACCTTGCATCTTTTGATAGCGGGCGATGACTTCACTCAAGGTGTAGTTGCGCACGTGTCCCATGTGTAATTTACCACTGGGGTAAGGAAACATACTGAGGCAATAGTATTTTTCCTTGCTGTCGTCGGCTTTGACTTCAAATGATTTGTGCTCGTCCCAAAGTTTTTGAGCATGCAGTTCTACTTGTTGTGGATTGTATTCAGTCATTGATTATTCTACAGCTGCGCCTGAGGCTACTGGTTAAGATTCAAAGCGGAAATTATAAGGTTTCAATGGCTGTGGGTAAAGCTGTGATTCAAGTGATGGCTTGACTTTGATCAACAAAGCCGCTGTCTCAGCACAGAATTTTCACCAGGTGCGCAGCCGCATACCCAACTCGGTGCTGTAACCCATTGACTTAGAGGCCAGCTTGCCTGCTTCGTTAATCACGTAATAAGTGGGAAAACCAACGATTTGATAGTCTTGCATTTGTTGTTCCGAACCCAGCAAAACAGGAACCAGTAAATTCAAGTCCGCCACAAATGCTTCAACTTCTGCCCTGCTTTCATAAGACAAAGCCATCATCAATATCAACAACTCTTCGTCATCACGAGCCGCTCGCAAGTCATTGAGGTTATCAGCTGACAAACGACAAACTGAACACCAGGGCGCAAAGAAATAAACCAGCACGGCTTGACCCTGGTAATCACTGAGCTGAAAACTGCTGCCATCCAAAGCCATCAATGTAAAATCAGGTGCAGCTTGGTTGTCAGCTGCCAATGAGCCGCGGTTTTGCCACCAGGAAAAAGCCATCAAAAGCATAAATATCAACACCGCATCCATCAGCATGGCGTTGTATTTATTTTTTCTTATGGTTTTAATTTGTTTAATCATGGCTGTATTTTAAGTTGAATCACCATAAGAACTGAACAGCATTGAAAATCATGCAAATTTTAAGCTATGATAAAAAAACTATTCATTGGGGAAAGTCATGAAAATAACTTCAATCACTGCGCTCTTGTTGTGTTTATTCAGTCAATCTACCTGGGGCCAAGCTGTGTATGGCGTCTTCAGTTTACCACCGGCTACCAACTTAGGTGAAAAACAAATAGGTACTGTCAGCCCAGCCAATGGCGACATCAGTTTACTGGGTACCAACACTTCTGTCGAGGATGGACGCATCGACATGACCACTGGTGCCACCGCACTGAATGTCACTGACAGTAAATCATACTTCATCGGCGAAGACAATTCAGATGCTCCCACTTTGGTTGATCGCATCTACACAGTAGATTTACTGACCGGCATCACCGACACATCCCCTATTTTATCAGCTGGTTACACCACCAGTACTAATTTTGGCATTTGGTTTGATGATCAAGCCGACATTATTTATGGCCTATTCTCTGTAGCTGGGAATGCGGAATTAGCCAGTATTGATCCAATTACTGGCGCTGTTACCACAGTGATTGCTGATGTCACTTTAGGTGATGGCATAGATTCATTTGCCAGCGGCTTGATGACCGGAGGTATTGATAACACCAACAGCAATAACGCCAAAAGAATATTTGCCTTCATCAATGATGCGCTGTTCAGTATGAACCCGGACACCCAAGAAAGTTTTTTCGTCGACATCCAAGGCGGCAACTTTCTCAGCAGCAAAACTTTTGGCTTGGAATGGGACAACAACAACAATGCCTTATGGATTTTATACAACCCTGATTTGGGTGAACGCAGAATCGCTCAAGTTCTCAGCGAAGACGAGTTCACAGAAGAGGCTTTTGTCGATATTGATTTTGGCTTGGATGGTGGCGCCAATATTTCTACAGCCAGTGGGCTCAGTGCATTAGATGAAGATTCTGGATTGTTTTTCTTTATTGGACGACCCACTGTAGGGCCCAACGCCAACAAATGGAGTTTGTACACGGCAGATGTCAACGCACAAAGCAGTTCTAACGTTGACATTGAAGATGCAGCGCAAGTGCAAACCAATGGCTATGCCGGCATTGAAGTTTTACCTGGACCCGATATGACTTTCACTAAGTCTGATGGCGATGTCACAGACAAGGTGCCAGGTGATTCCATCACTTACACTTTAAGCTACAGCAATGATGCCAATGCTGGAGCAACCAATGGCTTGACCCTCACTGAAACAGTACCCGCTGAAACCACATTTGATGCTGTTGGCAGCACCGCTGGTTGGGTATGTGCTGATGTCATAGCAGGATCCAGCTGCGTATTTACACCCACCGACGTGCCCCCAGGTGGCTCTGGCAGTGTTGATTTTGCTGTGACTGTTGATTCAATCGTTTCTGTGGCCTTGGTTTCAATCAGTAACTCAGCAACCATGAGCGCCACCAACATCGTCACTGATTTAGTCGCCGCAGATACCACACCCATCACTGCGAACCCAGTTTTAGAGGTGACCAAAACTGACAACGACCTGTTAAATGCCATCCCTGGTGACACCATCGCTTATGACATTGCCGTCACCAACTCCGGTGACCGCGTGGCCAGCAATATGTTTTTGACTGAGACTGTACCGACCAACACCTTTTTTGTTGGCGGTTTGGCTTGGACGTGTTTACCCAACAACATGGCTGGGTCAACTTGTACCACAACCCCGCTTGACTTAGGGGCTGGCAGCAGCAACTTGACATTTGATGTTCAGGTTATTGATTCAGTTCCGGCCGGTACCACAGCAATCAGCAACACCGTCACTGCTGCGGCTGATAATGCCACCTCAATAATGGCCGCAGACACCACACCCATCACATCTGCAGCGACACTCAGTGTGGCTAAATCTGATGACGACATCACCTTGACCCCTGGTTCAACGGTGGTTTATCAGATTGATTATGCCAACACCGGTAATCAAGACGCCGAAGCAACCACCTTAACTGAAGTGGTGCTGGCTGAAACAGTTTTTGCTGCTTCGTCCAGTGACGGTGGATGGGTTTGTTTGCCGGACATCACAGCGGGTAGCAGCTGTAGCTTAGATCTGGGTACCTTGGGTGGCGGTAATTCAGGGTCTGTGGATTTTGCTTTGACTTTAAACACCCCGGTACCGGGCATTTTCTCACAACTTACAAACACCGTGGTTATGGATGCCAGCAATGCCAGTGCTGTCAATGCCCAAGACACCACACCCATCGATGCCTCGGTTGACTTAAGACTGGTTAAAACCGATGGTGGCGTTACGGCTGCCTTGAGTAAAGTGATCAATTACACTTTGATTAATTTCAATGAAGGTGATCGCGATGCCTTGTCAGCTTTAATCACTGAAACAGTACCTGATAACACCACATTCTACCCACCCAGCAGCACAGTTGGCTGGAATTGTGTGCCAGATAACACGGCAGGTTCAAGCTGTACTTTTGATTTAGGTGGACTACCCGGGTTATCAGGTAAAAACACCGTTTTCTTTGCCGTAAAAGTCGATGAGTCTCTCGATTCAGGTGTTACGGAACTAACTAACACAGCTACCCTCAGTGCATTCAATTCACTTGATTCAGATGAAGACACTGAATTAACCCCAGTTGATCAAATCATTCCAAGCGTGACCTTGGTTGATGCCAACCCGTCGATCACTGAAATTGCTTCATGCAGTCAAAATGATGCTGAAATCAGTGAAATCGTGATTTCCTTTACAGATGACAATGCCGGTATCATTGGCGTTAACGACCCAGCTAACTATGCTTTGATTGATACTGGCATGGATCAGGACTTGCAGACACTGTCTTGTGACAACCTGATGGGTGATGATGTGTTGGTTAACATTATTACATTCGCCACAGGCGGCACAGCCACCAACCCAAACGCGACCTTGACTTTGGATGAGCCGCTGACAGCTGGTCAATATGTCCTGCTGGTCTGTGATGACATCACCGATGCGGCCGGTAATGCGCTGGATGGCGATGGCGATGGTTTCACTGGTGGTAATTTAAATCGCCAGTTCAGGATTGAATTTGATAATTTATTTGACAATGCTTATTTGGATGATTGCGCAGATGCAGCCATTGAATTAACCCCATGGATGGCCATCAATCAAGTTGGAGACATGGTTGATGTCACCACCTTGAGTGATGCAGATGATTCTTCATTGTCAGGTTCTGTTTTTACAGACAGCTTAGTTGGGATGAATGCAGGCATTGAACAATGTGTTGAATTCCCTGAGTTAAAGAGTCACGCAGTTTCGTTAGCAGTTTTAGGATCTGCCACTCAAATGGGGGATTTAGAATTGCAAATCAGTTGTGACTTTTCTGATTTAGCCGCGTGTGGCAATGTGACTGACAATCACACCGAAACATTCACTTTGCCTGCTTCAGTCACACCATCTTGGGCAAGCTATGAATCCATCATGCTGTTGCCAGTAAACACTTTGTCAGCCAATTGCAGTGTAGAAATAAGTTCTCCAACTAACAGTCCGTTTACCAATTACTTAGATGCACTTCAAGTCAGAGATTCAGAATTGATTTTTGCCAGTGGCTTTGAAGGTGATTGATAAATTAACCCATAAAAAAAACTGAGGGCGCATCTGCGCCCTTTTTTTTACTCTTTAAGTTGACTCGGATTTCACACCACAATACTTATGATGTATTTTTTTACTGCTTTTCATCATGAAAAAAATCATCAGTCTGGGAGTTATCATCATCGTGTCATTATTTGCCTTTCAATCTTGTCGTCAGGGACCACCCATCAGAATGGCCGAAAGTGTCAACTTGGATCTGTTTATGGGTGATTGGTATGTGATTGCCAACATCCCTACTTTTATTGAGAAGGGCGCGCACAATGCAGTTGAGAGTTACAAACTGAAGGAACCTGATGTGATTGATACCACCTTTACTTTCAATAAAGACAGTTTCACCGGACCAAAGAAACAATACAACCCAACCGGTTTTGTGGTGGAAGACAATCCTTCCAATGCCGAGTGGAAGATGCAATTCCTGTGGCCTTTTAAATCAGAATACATCATTGTTTATGTCGACCCAGCCTATGAATACACCATCATTGGCCGAACCAAAAGAGACTATGTTTGGATCATGGCCAGAAAACCCCAAATTGATCAACGTGAATTGGACAGATTAATCCAAATTGCGGTTGATGAAGGCTATGACAGAAGTGCCATTCAGTTGGTACCACAGGAACTGAAAGCATCTCCTTAATAGTTTGATATGCATGGTTTATTTCTGGTGACATGAATTGTCAAACCAATTTTTAAGATAATTAATCATGTAAATCTTTGTTACAAAGTCAGGCATTAATTCCATTAAATGCGGCCTACATCACAGTTTTTATTTATTCAGGCTTGATTGGCGCAATATTTGTGATATAAGTCACACATATTTTTAAATTTGTGTGTGTTTTCTAATGAAAGTTAAATCAATCATCTGCTCGACAGCAATCTTACTGTTATTATTTTTATCTACAGCGCAATCACAAACTGCATTGTGTGTGACACCTCCAGTTCCAGGTCAATGGGATTTACCAGATTTAGCCACCCAAGACATTCCAATCATCTTGGACACCGGTGATGTGGGCGATGCATTCACCACTGCATATACAGTACGATCCACAGAATTCAGATTGATACACACCTACTCTGGTGATTTGGGTGGCCGCCTCATTTCACCAGATGGTACCAATGTCCACTTGTGGCAATTAGGTAACGGCACCATTCCACCCTCAACCGGTTCCGGTGGCTCGAATTGCGGTGAAGGTGGTTATGACATCACTTTCAGTGACACTGGTGGCGGTGTGCCTTTAACCATTGCCAATGAAAATACTTACTGTGTGGGTAACACGGATTACTCACTGGCTTCAGGCGCTGGTGGCACAGCTGATCCATTCGTATTTAACGTAGTCAACCCTGGTAATCCAGCCATTCAAGGCATAGCCACGCCGATTGAACCACTGAGTAATTTTAACGGTGATAACATCAATGGTACCTGGACTGCCAGAATTACAGATGGCTATGCACAAGATTTAGGCGCCATCACAGAAGTGTGTTTGGACGTCACCTTTGCTGGTGTTGACCATGAGTTTTTTGTCAGTTCAAATGCCACTTGTAGTGATCAATTAGAAACCAATACGTTTGCCTTTGGCGATACTTTCTATGTCTGTCAAAATGTAGTCAACAAAGGCACTGAAACCTTTCAAGTTGAGCTCTTGACTGACACCACCACCGATGTGGGAACTGATTTAACAGCTTTGGTTGGACCTTACGATGAAAAAAACGGTACCACGGACAGCCGGTCTGTCATCACAAGTTTCACCGCAGGCTCTGGAATTTTTACCGTCGGTGATAACACCTTCAACAGTGAAGTAACAGTCACTGGAACTGACACCAACTTCACCATCACCGATACATTAACCGCAACTGAAACAATCAATATCACCGTGCTGCCTGCTGCACCAGTTATATTTTCTCCCACCAATGGCGCGCCGGTCTCTGGAACTGGTGAACCTGGAGCCACTGTTACAGTCACTGGATCATCTGGTGCCAGTTGTACAGCAACCGTTTTGGGTGATGGCAGTTGGCAATGTAATTTAACTGGAACCATCAATGACGGTGATGACATTTCCGCATCTCAAGCTTTGAATCCAGGTGATGACTCACCCACAACCACAATAATCGCTGGTATAGATACCATCTCACCAACCCTGGGTACCTGTTCTGTCACGCCTGACCCTGCCAACGATGG